>NZ_CP091819.1:1455254-2910508 GCF_019740355.2 Paracrocinitomix mangrovi
AATCAGATTCAAACTAACAAAGCAGATAACTTAAATACTTTTATTCATGAGATTACCGATAATTAAAAAACTCAACGAGTTTATTGAGGAGAATGATGAAGATTACGTAAATGAGACGATTGAAACCTTGGAGTTTTTAACCGAAGCTCCCGGAATTAAAGATGAGGAGATGGACGTAATAGGAGAATTGCTATCCAATATGTATGGAGCAATTGAGGTACACAATATGATAAAAGAAGGTACTCCTAAAAAAGAAGCTTTAAATGAATTTATGAAGCGGGTAACAGGAAGTATTGATACTTAATTATCTGATTAAAATAATTGAAAGGGAATCTTTAATAGGTTCCCTTTTTTTATTCAAAATGCTCGTTATCTATTTCAACCTTCAACATTTCGTCATCATCTAAAATATCATCATTGGTTTTACTTCTTTCTTTGAAAAGGACATACCCTAACGTGGTGATTATATAAAATACCATAGCCCCTACAAAAGCAATAGGAGAAAGCTCCATTGTGAAATTTTTCCAAAACACACCTATGCCAATCATAATGAGCGTAAACCCAAAAAGAAACCTGGATACTTTATTAGCTTGAAATAAATCATAAGTATTAAAAAATTTTCTTGCAATCAACCTTATCGTTAACCAAATCAGTACAAACCACACAAAGTGTTTGAGATAAAAAGATTGTTCTCTATAACTCAATCCATAATTGAAATAATAATAGGAAGGTGGTTTATTTATGAACTCAATAAAATAGTAAAGTAGCCCCAAAAACATGGTTCCATGCAATGTGGTTGTAAAAATGAGATTTTTCCTGTTTTTAGGAATTACTAGAAAAGGTTGATTATAATGAACAGTTGGACCCAATACACTTATTAAGATTGTAATTGCGAATACACCAGCAGTTATCAGCATAACGTACAACAAGTATTGAAAATTAAAATAAAAATCAAACAGCATTTGTGAAGTACGCCAATAGCTAAATAGAATTACACCAACTATAAAAATTGAAAAAAAGAAATTTGACAACTTATTTGACAACCAGGGATTCTTTAACTTTTTAAAAGTCATTACTCCAAATCTAAAGGCGGCTGCAAATAGCATTAAACAAAAAGGAATTATAATTATTTCTTCTTGCCTAATTCGGTAAAATTCATTCAACAGAATCAATCCAAAGAATAATAGCACAGAAAAAAATAAGATCCAATCTAAAACCTTTAGAAATTTCATTGTTTTGGGTAATTTAAGTACCAATATAAAAACAAAAAAGGGACTTCATAATGAAGTCCCTTTTTTTAAAGTTGTAAACGAATAGACTATTCCTCTTCGTTTTTAGCTTCTTTTTCTTCAGTTTTAGCTTTAGATTCAGTAGCTGCTGCTCCTTTGTTATCTTCAGCTTTACCTTTTCCACCTCTTCTAGATCTTCTAGTAGTTTTCTTCGCAGTATCATTTCCGTAGATTTCGTTGAAGTCAACTAATTCGATCATACACATTTCAGCGTTATCACCTAAACGTGATCCAGTTCTAATGATTCTTGTATAACCACCTTCTCTTTCCGCAACTTTTGGCGCTACTTCTCTGAATAGTTCAGTTACAGCATATTTGTTTCTCAATTTGCTGAAAACAACTCTTCTTGAGTGTGTAGAATCAGTTTTAGATTTAGTGATCAAAGGCTCAACAAAACCTCTTAAAGCTTTTGCTTTAGCTACAGTTGTGTTGATTCTTTTGTGCTCGATTAAAGAACAAGCCATGTTAGCTAACATTGCTTTTCTGTGAGCAGACTTTCTACCTAAGTGGTTGAATTTTTTACCGTGTCTCATTTTCTTTTAAATTTCGTATTCAAACCTGCTATAGCATTTGAATACTGTTTACTATTTGCTTTACCTTAATCATATTTATACTCCATCACAAGGATTTAGGAGTGGTTCTCGATTAAATAAAGAAAGGATACTTCGAGAACCTCAGTATCCTTTCCTATAAAGTTTTACTCTTTATCTAATTTGTATTTAGAAACATTCATTCCAAAAGCCAAACCTTTAGATTCAACTAAATCTTCAAGCTCAGTCAATGATTTTTTACCGAAGTTTCTGAATTTCAATAGATCATTTTTGTTGTAAGAAACCAAGTCTCCTAATGTTTCAACATCAGCAGCTTTTAAACAGTTCAATGCTCTAACAGACAAGTCAAGATCTACTAATTTAGATTTTAACAACTGACGCATGTGTAATGAAGTTTCATCAAACTCTTCAGTTTCTGATTTAATTTCAGTATCCAAAGTAATTCTCTCATCCGAGAACAACATAAAGTGGTGAATCAAAATCTTAGCAGCTTCTTGTAAAGCATCTTTAGGAGAAATTGATCCATCAGTTTGAATATCAAAAACTAATTTCTCGTAGTCAGTTTTTTGCTCTACACGGTAATTTTCAACGTTGTATTTTACGTTTTTAATTGGTGTAAAGATTGAATCCGTAGCAATTGTACCAATTGGTGTATTTGCTCCTTTATTTTCTTCAGCAGGTACATATCCTCTACCTTTAATGATTTCCAACTCCATGTTGATTTTTACTGAAGGTTCCATTTTACAAATCTCCAAATCAGGATTCAACACTTGGAAAGCAGTAGTGTATTTTCCAATATCACCAGCTGTTAATGTATCTTGTCCAGTAACAGAAACGATTACTTTTTCAGAATCTGTACCGTCAATTTGTTGTTTAAATCTTACTTGTTTCAAGTTCAAGATGATTTCTGTAACATCATCAACAACTCCTTTAATAGTTGAGAACTCGTGGTCTACACCTTCAATTTTAACTGAAGCGATAGCGAAACCTTCTAATGAAGAAAGTAAGATTCTTCTCAAAGCGTTTCCTACTGTAATACCATAACCTGGTTCAAGTGGTCTAAATTCGAATGTACCTCTAAAGTCATCCGATTCAATCATAATAACCTTGTCAGGTTTTTGAAAATCTAAAATTGCCATTTTGTTTTCTTCTTTTTTAATTGGCTTCCGGTTGCGCGATCTAAAAGAGTGAAGAAATTCTTAAAGATCCTTTGGCCGCAAGACCAATGGTTTATAAATAAAAAAATTGCGCCACTTTAATCGATCTATTTCGACTATTAAGCGGCGCAAAGATAATGCATTATTTCGAGTATAGCTCGACGATCAACTGTTCTTTGATATTTTCTGGGATCATCTCTCTGCTAGGAACGCTCATAAATTTACCTTCCATAGCTTGAGTATTCCAGTCTAACCAATCAAACGAGTTCTCTTTTGCAGCTAATGATTCAGAAATTACTTCTAAAGATTTTGATTTCTCTCTAACACTAATAATATCCCCAACTTTCAAAGTGTATGAAGGGATGTTAACGATATTTCCGTTAACTGTAATGTGTCTGTGAGTAACCAACTGTCTTGCTCCTCTTCTGGAGTTAGACATACCTAATCTGAATACTGTGTTATCTAATCTTGATTCACAAAGAGCCAATAAGTTTTCACCAGTAATTCCTTTCATTCTCGAAGCTTTTTTAAATAAGTTCGAGAATTGTCTTTCTAGAATACCGTAAGTGTATTTAGCTTTTTGTTTCTCTTGCAACTGGATTGCATACTCTGATTGTTTCCCTCTTCTTTTGTTAGGTCCGTGTTGTCCCGGAGGGTAGTTTTTTCTTTCTAATGCTTTGTCAGCACCAAAAATTGGATCTCTAAATCTTCTTGCGATTTTCGATTTTGGTCCTCTGTATCTTGCCATTTCTCTTTTTTTTGATTCCAGACATTCAATCCGCAGATTGGTGTCAATGGTCTTATTTATTAATTAGACAAAAGATTAAAGACTGCTTCACAAAGAAGATAGACTAAAAGTCTTTTGTCTTCAATCTTATGTCTTTTGTCTTTATTTAATTATACTCTTCTTCTTTTAGGAGGTCTACATCCATTGTGTGGTAATGGAGTAACATCAACGATTTCTGTTACTTCAATTCCAGTGTTGTGGATAGATCTGATTGCAGATTCTCTACCTGAACCAGGTCCTTTTACGTAAACTTTAACTTTTCTAAGTCCTAAGTCATACGCTTCTTTAGAGCACTCTTCAGCAGCAACTTGTGCAGCATAAGGAGTATTCTTTTTAGATCCTCTAAATCCCATTTTACCAGCAGAAGACCATGAGATCACCTGTCCTGATTTGTTGGTTAAAGAGATGATAATGTTGTTAAATGACGCTTGGATATGTGCTTCACCAACTGCATCAATTTTTACATTCTTCTTTTTTACTCTTCCTGTTTTTGCCATCTTTCTAAGATTTTGACTTTGTCGTCTATTCTATTTATAATGAAGTTGTCCTCTAATGTACTGTGTAAGACTCAGCAGCAAATGGGATTTTCAATTAAATAGGACTTACAGCCTGATCAATTACTATTTAGTTGCTTTTTTCTTGTTAGCAACTGTTTTTCTCTTACCTTTTCTTGTTCTAGAGTTGTTTTTAGTTCTTTGACCTCTTAACGGTAAACCAGCTCTATGTCTGATTCCTCTGTAACATCCAATATCCATCAAACGTTTGATGTTCAATTGAACTTCAGATCTCAAAGCACCTTCAACTTTCATCTCTCCCATGGCAGTACGAATCTTAGCGATTTCGTCATCTGTCCAATCCTGAACTTTAGTGTCTTCACTAACACCTGCATCACTTAAAATTTTAGATGCAGTACTTTTTCCAACACCGTAGATGTAAGTTAAACCAATAACTCCTCTTTTGTTTTTAGGTAAATCTATTCCAGCAATCCTTGCCATAACATTTATTAATTTTAGACTTTAGACTGTAGATGCTAGACTATAGACTGTTTCTTTTTAATCTTTTGATTCTTCAGAACCTGTCCAACGTCCGTTGTCTAATGTCAGTTGTCTAATTTATCCTTGTCTTTGTTTAAACTTAGGGTTCTTCTTATTAATAACGTAAACCCTTCCTTTACGCTTCACGATCTTGCAGTCTGCAGATCTCTTCTTCACTGATGCTCTTACTTTCATCTCTATTAGTTTAATTTCTTATTTGTATCTATACGTAATTCTTCCTTTTGTTAAATCATATGGAGACATCTCCAATTTAACCTTATCACCAGGTAATATTTTTATGTAGTGCATACGCATCTTACCTGAAATATGAGCAGTAATAATATGTCCATTTTCCAACTCGACTCTGAACATTGCATTACCTAACGCTTCTACAATTGTTCCGTCTTGTTCTATTGATGCTTGTTTTGCCATAAATTATATTCCTGAAAATTCGTTAGCTCCTCTTCGTCCTCTAATTCTTCCACCTTCCATCAATCCATCATAATGTCTATTCAACAAGTACGTTTCAATTTGCTGAAGTGTGTCTAATACAACACCTACCATAATCAACATTGAAGTACCTCCCATAAACATTGCAAAACCGTCGTTTATTCCAAACAACATTGCAAATGCCGGAATTATCGCAATAAGCGCCAGGAAGAAAGATCCCGGGAATGTAATTCTCGACAAAATGGTATCAATGAAATCTGCAGTTTCTGTTCCGGGTTTAATGCCTGGCACAAAACCACCGCTTCTTTTCAAATCATCTGCAATTTGCTTAGGATTAATAGTAATCGCCGTATAGAAATACGTGAATATTATAATCATCAAAGCAAACACAAAGTTATACCAAAAACCTCTATAATTTTGAAGTTCTTGAAGTATAACACTGTCAGACTGAATCATTGTAGGAACTGTCATAATTGCCTGCGCAAAGATAATTGGCATTACACCAGCTGCATTCACTTTTAAAGGAATGTAAGATCTTTGGCTAGCCTCTGCTACGTTACCTTGTCCAGCTACTCTTTTTGCATAATTAATAGGTACTCTACGAACACCTTGCACAATAAGTACTGTAACAATAATAATGGCAAAGAATACCAGCATTTCTACAATGAACATGAAAATTCCACCAGAACCAGAGTTTCTAGCTAGGAACTCAGTAAACACAGATTGTGGGAATCTTGCTAAAATACCTACAGTGATCAATAATGAGATACCGTTTCCAACTCCTTTATCAGTAATACGTTCACCCAACCACATTGCGAACATTGTTCCAGCGACTAGTAACATAATTGAACTGATCCACCACATCATATCCGGATCTACTACACCGTTTGCGCTAATAACGTACATCTGTAAATAAGATGGACCTTGGAAAGCACAAATTAGAATTGTTAAAATTCTAGTGTAACCATTGATCTTTCTTCTTCCACTCTCACCCTCTTTTTGCAATTTTTGAACCACAGGAACCGCCATACCTAATAACTGCATAATAATAGATGCAGAAATATAAGGCATGATACCTAATGCCATAACAGAAGCTTTAGAGAAAGCTCCTCCAGCAAATAAGTCTAGAAGTGCTACTAGTCCACCTCCTGAGCTACCAGCAGCTAATTGTCCTTGGTCTACTCCAGGAAGTACGATAAAAGAACCTAACCTATAAACCAGGATTAATCCCAATGTTAAAAGGATACGGTTTCTTAGCTCTTCAACCTTCCAAATGTTTTTTAATGTGTCAATAAATTTCTTCATTCAGGCGATAAATCTGTGTGTTATAAAATCTCTGCTGAACCTCCAGCTGCTTCAATAGCAGACTTTGCAGATGCAGAGTAACCATGTACTGTAAATTTCAACTTAGCTTTCAACTCTCCTCTTCCTAAGATTTTTACCAAATCTTTCTTTCCTACCAATCCATTGTTGTAAAGAACTTCTGGAGTGATTTCAGTAACTTTTTTGTTGTCTACTAAATTTTGGATAGTGTCAAGATTGACTCCTTTATATTCAACTCTATTAGGATTTTTAAATCCGAATTTAGGAACACGTCTTTGAAGAGGCATTTGTCCACCTTCAAATCCAAGCTTTTTTGAATATCCAGAACGAGATTTCGCTCCTTTATGACCTCTACCAGCTGTACCAGCTGCACCAGATCCTTGCCCTCTGGCAATTCTCTTTTTGTTTTTAACCGAACCTGCTGCCGGTTTAATGTTTTGCAATTTCATATTGATGATATTACTCGCTTTCGCTTAATTAAACTTAATTTATTTTACGATCTCAATTAAATGAGATACTTTGTCGATCATTCCTTGGATCTGCGGAGTGTTTTCTTTCTCGATAACCTGGTTTAATTTTTTAAACCCTAAAGCTTCGATAGTTCTCTTTTGATCTTTTGGTCTATTGATCGTGCTTCTTACTTGTTTGATCTTGATTTTTGCCATGACCTTTCAAAATTATCCGTTAAATACTTTTTCTAACGATACTCCTCTGTCCTGAGCAACTGTATAAGCATCTCTTAATTGTCCTAAAGCATTGAATGTTGCTTTAACCACGTTGTGTGGGTTAGACGATCCTTGAGATTTTGCTAAAATGTCAGTTACACCAGCACTTTCTAATACCGCACGCATTGCACCACCGGCAATAACTCCTGTACCATGAGCAGCAGGCTTTAATAAAACGCTTGCTCCTGCATATTTACCTTTTTGAAGGTGAGGCACTGTACCATTAATTACTGGAACTTTAATAAGGTTTTTCTTTGCATCATCTACTCCTTTAGAGATAGCTTCAACAACTTCTTTTGCCTTACCTAATCCGTGTCCAACGATACCGTTTTCATCCCCAACAACAACTATTGCTGAAAAGCTGAAAGTACGACCACCTTTGGTTACTTTAGTTACACGATTTAATGCAACTAATTTGTCTTTCAACTCAATATCCGTAGCTCTTACTTGTTTATCATTCATGATTAATCTTATTAAAAATTTAATCCTCCTTCACGTGCACCGTCAGCAAGAGATTTTACTCTTCCGTGATATTGGTATCCGTTTCTGTCAAACACAACTTGTTCTACTCCAGCTTTTGAAGCTTTAGCTGCTAATTCTTTACCAACTAATGCTGCTGCTTCTGATTTAGATTTTCCTTCAGCTGCTTTTAATCCAACTGATGAAGCAGAGGCCACTGTTTTACCATCAACATCATTGATGATCTGAGCATAGATCGCTTTGTTTGATCTAAAAACGCTCAATCTTGGTCTCTCAGCAGTTCCGAAAATATTTTTTCGAACTCTTCTTTTAATCTTAGCTCTTTGTTCTACTTTTCTAGATGCCATAACTACTTAATATTATGATGAAGCAGATTTACCAGCTTTTCTTCTGATGTACTCGCCAGTGTATCTAATTCCTTTTCCTTTATATGGTTCAGGTTTTCTTAACGATCTGATTTTAGCAGCAACTTGTCCTAACAATTGTTTGTCATGAGAAGTTAAAGTAACAACAGGCGCCTGACCTTTTTCAGTTTCAGCAGTGAATTTAACTTCAGTAGGAAGTTCAATTACAACCGGGTGTGAAAAACCAATTACCATTTCTAATAAGTTTCCTTTTGCAGTGGCTCTGTAACCAACTCCGTGAAACTCCAATTTTTTAGTGAATCCTTGAGAAACACCTTCAATCATGTTAGCTATCAAAGCACGATATAATCCGTGTTTTGATCTATGATCTTTATGATCAGATGCTCTTTCAAGTGTTATAACACCATCTTCTAACTTAATCGTAACAGCAGATGAGTCATAGTCTTGAGTAAGCTCTCCGTTTTTTCCTTTCACAGTAATCAAGTTTGAGTCGATTTTTACTTCGACACCTTGAGTTACTTCGATCGGATTTTTTCCTATTCTAGACATAACTAATTTCTTAATTTTATTAGTAAACGTAGCAAAGGATTTCTCCTCCAACGTTTTCATTTCTTGCTTCTTTATCCGTAATTACACCTTTAGATGTAGACAATACTGCGATACCCAAACCATTTAAAACTCTAGGTAGGCTATCTGCACCACAATATTTTCTTAATCCAGGTTTACTAATTCTCTCAATTTTTTTAATTGCAGGTACATTTTTGTTGTATTTCAATGCAATTTTGATGACACCTTGTTTTCCGTCATCTTCAAATTTGTGAGAAAGGATATATCCCTTATCTTCTAAGATCTTAGTGATCTCTTTCTTAATGTTTGACGCAGGAATTTCCACTACTTTATGGCGAGCCATTTGAGCGTTACGAATCCTTGTCAAATAATCTGCTATTGGATCTGTATTCATTTATTTAAGTTTTAGACTTAAGACCACCGCGGTCTTAGTTTCTAATTAATATTCTTTTACCAGCTTGATTTAGTTACACCCGGTATTTTTCCTTCAAGTGCCATTTCTCTGAAAGTAACACGTGAAATACCAAACTGTCTCATATATCCTCTTGGTCTACCAGTTAATCCACATCTATTGTGAACACGGATGTACATAGAGTTCTTAGGTAATTTTTGTAATGCCATCATTGCATCCCAATCACCTTGAGCAGCTTTCTTTCTCAAATCAGCTCTTTTTTCACCATACTTAGCAGCAAGTTTAATTTTCTTGCGCTGTTTGGCTTTCATTGATTCTTTTGCCATATCTTAATTTTTTGTGAATGGAAATTTGAAAGCTTCCATCAACGCTTTTGCTTCTTCATCAGAATCTGTTGAAGTAACAAAAGTGATATCCATTCCTAAAATTTTGTTCACTTTGTCAATATCAATCTCTGGGAAAATGATGTGTTCTTTGATTCCCATGTTAAAATTACCTCTTCCGTCGAACCCTTTTGGAGATACTCCTCTAAAGTCTCTTGTTCTTGGAAGTGCAATATTAATCAAACGATCAAGGAATTCATACATTTTGTCACCTCTTAAAGTAACTTTTACTCCAACAGGCATCCCTTTTCTTAATTTGAAGTTTGAGATGTCTTTTTTAGACAATGTTGCAACTGGTTGTTGACCAGCGATTAAGGCCATGTCTTTGATAGCCGCATCAATGATCTTCTTGTCAGCAACTGCTTCTCCGATTCCCTGGCTCAAAATGATTTTTTCCAATTTAGGAACTTTCATATTTGACTTGAAACCAAACTTATCTTGTAAGTTTTTTGCGATTTCGCCAGCGTATCTCTCTTTAAGTCTTGGTGTATAGCTCATTACTTAACTACCTCCCCATTCTTTTTTAAATACCTAACTAATTTTCCGTCCTCGCCTTCTTTACGACCAACTTTTGAAGCAACACCACCGTGCACCAACATTACATTAGAAATGTGGATTCCAGCTTCTGCTTCTTCGATTCCACCTTGTGGATTTGCTGCAGATGGTTTAATGTGTTTTTTAACCACATTTACACCTTCTACAACCACACGGTTTTTCTTACGGTCGATCACAAGGATCTTTCCTTCGTTTCCTTTGGACTCACCGCTAATCACTTTAACAGTATCTCCAATTTTTAAGTGTAATTTCTTTGACATCTCTCAATCTTCTTTAAAGCACTTCCGGCGCTAGAGAAACAACTTTCATATATTGTTTATCTCTAAGCTCTCTCGCTACAGGCCCAAAAATACGGGTACCTCTCATCTCACCTGCTTCGTTCAACAAAACAACCGCATTGTCATCAAATCTAATGTATGACCCATCCGGTCTTCTTATTTCTTTCTTAGTTCTAACAACAACCGCTTTGGTTACTTGTCCTTTTTTAACGTTACCTTGTGGCATTGCGTTCTTCACAGTAACAACGATTTTATCGCCTACAGAAGCGTATCTTCTTTTGGTTCCACCCAAAACACGGATACATAATACTTCTTTTGCTCCACTGTTGTCTGCTACTGATAATCTACTTTCCTGCTGAATCATGGCTCAAATTATTTAGCTCTTTCAACGATTTCTACTAATCTCCAGTTCTTGTTCTTTGACAATTTTCTGGTCTCCATGATTCGAACAGTATCACCGATTTTGCTATCGTTGTTCTCGTCATGCGCTACGAATTTAGTCGTTTTCTTAACGAACTTTCCGTACATTGGGTGTTTTACTTTACGCTCAACAGAAACAACGATAGATTTCTCCATCTTGTCGCTGGTAACGACCCCAATTCTTTCCTTTCTCAAGTTTCTTTTATTCTCCATTGCCTATGGGCTTTAAATGTAAAGTTGATTAAGCTTTATCAGCTTCGTTCAACTGTCTACTATTCAATTCCGTTTTCAATCTTGCAATTGTTCTTCTGTTATGTCTAATAACAAGAGGATTTTCCAAGGTTGATACCGAGTGAGCCAAAAGCAACTTTCCTTGCTGCTCCTCCATATCTTCAATCTTCTCTTGAAGATCTTTGATCGATAATTCTTTAATCTCATTCATTTTCATGGCTCGACTTATTTTTCAACGTAATCTTTACGTACAATAAATTTACATTTAACCGGAAGCTTTTGAGCTGCAAGTCTCATTGCTTCTTTTGCTGTTTCCAAAGGCACACCTTCAGCTTCAAACAAGATTCTTCCTGGTCTGATAACTGCTACCCAGTGAGACGGGGCACCTTTACCTTTACCCATACGTACCTCTGCTGGTTTAGCTGTTACTGGTTTATCAGGGAAAATTCTAATCCAAACCTGACCTTCTCTTTTCATAAACCTTGTAACGGCGATACGAGCGGCCTCAATTTGGCGTGAAGTTATCCACCCCGGTTCTAATGTTTTTAGTCCAAAGGATCCAAAAGCGATAGTACTTCCTCTATAAGCTTTCCCTCTGTTTCGGCCTTTCATGGCCTTTCTAAATTTCGTTCTTTTCGGCTGTAACATGATCGTACTGCTTTAAATGAATTATTTTCTTCTATTTTGGAACTTTGGATTTCTCTTTCCTCCTCCGCTCTTCTTTTGTTGTAAACCTACGTTAGGAGACAAATCTCTTTTTCCGTAAACTTCACCTTTACAAATCCACACTTTGATTCCGATTCTACCATAAGTAGTGTGTGCTTCTGAAAGAGCGTAATCGATATCAGCTCTGAAAGTATGCAAAGGAGTTCTTCCTTCTTTGTACATTTCAGATCTTGCCATCTCAGCTCCGTTCAATCTTCCAGAAATCTTAATCTTGATTCCTTCAGCACCCATTCTCATTGTAGAAGCAATCGCCATTTTAATAGCTCTTCTAAAAGAAATTCTACCTTCGATTTGTCTCGCTACTGAATCAGCTACTAATTTAGCATCCAACTCAGGACGTTTAATTTCGAAAATGTTGATTTGTACTTCTTTTCCAGTTACTTTCTTTAACTCCTCTTTCAACTTATCAACCTCTTTACCACCTTTTCCGATAATTACTCCCGGACGTGCAGTGTTAATAGTAACAGTTACTAACTTGATAGTTCTCTCGATAATGATTTTAGAAATACTTGCTTTCTGCAATCTTGCATGTAAGTAATTTCTGATTTTATCATCCTCTACGATTTTCTCAGAGTAGTCATTTCCACCATACCAGTTAGAATCCCATCCTTTGATGAATCCTAATCTGTTTCCTATTGGATTTGTCTTTTGTCCCATCAGTTATTAACTTTTTACACTATCAACAATGATAGTAGTGTGGTTTGATCTTTTTCTAATTCTGTGAGCTCTTCCTTGAGGTGCAGGTTGAATTCTCTTCAACATTCCTGCGTGATCAACTCTGATTTCAGAAACAATTAAAGTTTCGTCTTCTAAGTTTTTACCCTCATTTTTTTGCTCCCAGTTGGCAATAGCCGATCTCAATAACTTCTCTAATCTTGCCGCAGCTTCTTTAGAGTTGTGTGAAAGGATGTTCAAGGCTTTATTTACCTCTTCTCCTCTTACGATATCAGCAACCAATCTCATTTTTCTAGCAGAAATAGGACAGTTTCTCAATACAGCTATTGCTACATTGCTTTTGTGTTCTTTTCTTTTTTCTGCTGCTAATCTTTTTCTAGCTCCCATCTTATTCCGTGTTAACTATATTATTTCTTTCCTTTTGAGTGACCTCTAAAAGTTCTAGTTGGTGCAAACTCTCCAAGTTTGTGCCCTACCATGTTTTCAGTCACATAAACAGGAATGAATTTATTACCATTGTGTACTGCGATTGTTAATCCAACAAACTCAGGAGTAATAGTTGATGATCTTGACCAAGTCTTAATCACTTCTTTTTTTCCTGACTCTTGCGCAGCATCTACCCTTTGCATTAACTTATAATGTACAAAAGGAGGTTTTTTTAATGATCTACTCATGTCCTATTTATTTTTTTCTTTTTTCAATAATATACTTCGAAGAATATTTCTTCTTAGCTCTTGTCTTAAATCCTTTCGCCGGTTTACCGTTTCTGTTTCTAGGGTGTCCTCCAGAAGATCTTCCTTCACCACCACCCATTGGGTGATCAACAGGGTTCATAACAACACCTCTTACTCGAGGTCTTCTTCCTAACCATCTAGATCTACCAGCTTTACCAGAAACAACTAACATGTGCTCACCGTTAGATACAGAACCAATTGTAGCTAAACAAGACAATAAGATTCTTCTTACCTCACCAGAAGGCATTTTTACGATTGCATACTTACCTTCTTTCGAAGTTAATTGTCCGTATGAACCTGCGCTTCTTGCGATTGCAGCACCTTTACCTGGTTTTAACTCAATGTTGTGGATGATTGTTCCCAAAGGAATATCTTCCAAATAAAGAGTATTACCAACTTCAGGTTGTACATTTCTACCAGAATTCACTTCAGTTCCTACTTGCAATCCTTCCGGAGCAATGATGTATCTTTTCTCTCCATCAGCATAGAACAATAAAGCAATTCTTGCTGTTCTATTTGGATCGTACTCAATAGCTTTAACTGTTGCAGGGATACCGAATTTGTCTCTTTTAAAATCAACAATTCTGTATTTTCTCTTATGACCTCCACCCAATTGGCGCATTGTCATTCTACCCTGGTTATTTCTACCACCAGACTTCTTCTTCGAGCCAATCAAAGATTTTTCAGGATTCGATTTAGTAATTTCAGAGAAATCACTAACGATCTTGTGTCTTTGACCCGGAGTTATCGGTTTTAACTTTCTAATTCCCATTTCTCAATTTCTTAAATGTTCTCGTATAAATTGATTTCTCCTTCGGCAACAGTTACCACCGCTTTTTTCCATAAAGGAATTCTTTGTTCAGCGATTCCTTTAGCAGTATATTTTCTCTTGGCTTTACCACCACCGTATCTCATTGTCCTTACTTTACCAACAGTAACTCCGTAAATTCTTTCGATCTCATTTTTGATTTGGATCTTATTAGCGTTTACGTCAACTACAAAGGCAAATCTGTCATTTGCTTCGCTATCAAATGTTGCTTTTTCTGTAAGGATCGGTTTTTTAATAATGTTGTTCATGACTACAATTATTTCAAAATGTTTTCAATTTTCTCTACAGCTCCTTCAGTGATCACAACTTTGTTTGCGTTCACGATCTCGTACGTGTTTAAGCTATCTGCTGTTACAACATTTGCTCCTTGTACGTTTCTTGAAGACAAGTAGAAATTTTTGTTATCCTCAGGCAAAACAAACAACACCTTATCATAAGCCAAACTAATGTTATTCATCAACGTCATGAAATCTTTAGTTTTAGGCGCAGCAAACTCAACGCTATCAAGTACAATAATATCACCTGATTTTGCTTTGTATGACAATGCAGATTTTCTTGCCAATCTCTTCACCTTAGTATTCAATTTGAAGTCATAGTTTCTAGGTCTCGGTCCAAAAACTCTTCCTCCACCTCTGAAAACAGGTGATTTGATGCTACCGGCTCTGGCAGTACCAGTTCCTTTTTGCTTTTTAATTTTTCTAGTAGAACCTTTAATTTCAGCTCTTTCTTTTGATTTGTGAGTTCCTTGTCTTTGAGCAGCCAAGTATTGTTTCACATCAAGGTAAATCGCGTGATCATTTGGTTCGATACCATAAATAGCATCATTTAACTTCACTTTTTTAGAAGTCTCTTTTCCTTTCGTATCAACTACTTTAATATCCATTACTTCTCAATAATTACGAAAGAACCTTTGTGTCCAGGTATTGAACCTTTTACAACGATCAAGTTCTTGTCAGTTAATACTTTCATTACTTGCAAGTTTTCTTGCTTAACGCGAGCATTTCCGGTTTGACCAGCCATTCTCATTCCCTTGAATACTCTTGCTGGGTAAGAGGCAGCACCGATAGATCCTGGCGCTCTTAACCTGTTGTGCTGTCCGTGAGTAGATTGTCCAACTCCACCAAATCCGTGTCTTTTAACAACTCCCTGGAAACCTTTTCCTTTAGAAGTTCCGACTACATCAACATACTCTCCTTCACTAAACATTTCAACATTGACAACATCTCCCAAATTAAGGTCGTTCATTCCAGCAAACTCAACCAATTTTCTTTTTGGTGTAGTTTTCGCCTTTTTGAAATGACCTTGCATAGCTTTAGGTGTATTCTTTTCACGTTTGTCTCCAAACGCTAATTGAATTGCCTCATAGCCATCTTTTTCTTCGGTTTTAACTTGCGTTACAACACAAGGACCAGCTTCTATCACTGTGCATGGCGTTGCCTTGCCCTCGGCACTGTAGATGCTAGTCATTCCGATTTTCTTTCCAATTATCCCTGGCATACTTTATTTATTAATTGTTTAATTAACCTTTAATTAAACTTTGATTTCTACATTAACTCCACTAGGTAATTCCAATTTCATCAAAGCGTCTACTGTTTTAGATGATGAACTATAAATGTCAATCAATCTTTTGTAAGCGCACAATTGGAATTGCTCTCTAGCTTTTTTGTTTACGTGTGGCGATTTCAACACAGTGTAAATTCTTTTGTGAGTTGGTAGAGGAATTGGTCCACTTACAACAGCACCTGTAGCTTTTACCGCCTTTACGATTTTCTCAGCTGATTTGTCAACCAAGTTGTGATCGTATGATTTCAATTTTATTCTGATCTTTTGATTCATTTTCTTTCGATCTTTAAATATTATGCTTCAACTTTACCTTGCGCCTTCTTAATCACCTCGTCAGCGATATTTCTTGGAACTCCTGAATAGTGTGAGAATTCCATTGTAGAAGTTGCTCTACCTGATGACAACGTTCTTAAAGTTGTCACATATCCAAACATTTCTGAAAGAGGAACATCAGCTTTAATAACTTTAGCTCCAGCTCTGTCATCCATACCAGCCATTTGACCTCTTCTTCTGTTCAAGTCAGCCACGATATCACCCATATTTTCTTCTGGAGTTACCACTTCAACTTTCATAACAGGCTCTAATAATTCAGGCTGCGCTTGTTTCATTGCAGACTTGTATGCCATTTTAGCACACACTTCGAAAGACAATGAATCAGAATCCACATCATGGTAAGAACCATCCAGTAATTCAACTTTTAATGAATCAACCGGATAACCAGCTAATACACCATTTTTCATTGACTCTCTGAAACCTTTTTCAACAGATGGAATGTATTCTTTTGGAATGTTACCACCTTTGATACTGTTGATAAACTCAAGACCTGTTTTCTCCTCATCATCTTGAGGCATAATTTTAACAACAATGTCAGCGAATTTACCACGACCACCTGATTGCTTTTTATAAACCTCTCTGTGATCAACAGGAATGTTAATTTTTTCTTTGTAAGCAACTTGAGGAGCACCTTCGTTTACTTCTACTTTAAATTCTCTTTTCAATCTATCGATCAAAACCTCTAAGTGAAGCTCACCCATTCCACGGATTACAGTTTGACCTGAGTCTTCATCTGTATTCACCTGGAAAGTTGGATCCTCTTCAGCCAATTTAGAAAGACCAACTCCTAACTTATCTAAGTCAGCTTGCGTCTTAGGCTCAATTGCAATACCAATTACCGGATCAGGGAAAGTCATTGACTCAAGAACGATTTGGTTCTTTTCATCACAAAGTGTATCCCCTGTTCTAATATCTTTAAATCCAACACCTGCACCTATATCTCCAGCTTCAATAAAATCGATTGGGTTTTGTTTATTAGAGTGCATTTGGAAGATTCTTGAAATTCTTTCTTTCTTACCTGTTCTTGGAACAAAAACGTAAGAACCAGCATCAATTTTACCAGAGTACATTCTGAAGAAACAAAGTCTTCCTACGAATGGATCAGTAGCAATTTTAAATGCTAATGCTGCAGTAGGCTCATCTGGAGAAGGTTCTCTCTTGATAGTCTTCTCTTCATCATCAATATCATGCCCTTCAACAGCTCCAATATCGTATGGCGAAGGCATATAAGCCATCACAGCATCCAACATTGTTTGAACTCCTTTGTTTTTAAATGCAGATCCGCACAACATTGGTTGAATCTCCATGTTCAAAGTAGAAGTTCTAATAGCCGCCATCATCTCTTCAGTTGTAATTGAATCTGGATCTTCGAAGAATTTCTCCATCAAAGCCTCATCAGACTCAGCAACTGATTCTACTAATTTCTCTCTCCACTCATTAGCCTCATCAATCAAATCTTCTGGAATATCATACTCACGGTAAGTCATACCCATATCTTCCTCATTCCAGTCGATCGCTTTCATTTTGATCAAATCAACAACACCTTTAAAATCATCTTCAGCTCCAATTGGAATTTGAAGAGGAACAGGGTTACCGTTTAATCTATCTTTAACTTCTTTATAAGCTCTAAAAAAGTCAGCACCAGCACGGTCCATTTTGTTCACGAAGATCAATCTTGGAACACCATACTTATTTGCTTGTCTCCACACAGTTTCAGATTGTGGCTCAACACCAGAAGCTGCACAAATTAATGCAACAGCACCATCCAACACACGCAATGATCGCTCTACCTCAACAGTAAAGTCAACGTGGCCCGGAGTATCAATGATGTTAATTCTGTATTCTTTTGAATTTGCAGTTTGCTCACCTTTATCAGTTGGATATTTCCAGAAACAAGTTGTAGCAGCAGAAGTAATTGTAATACCTCTTTCTTGCTCTTGCTCCATCCAGTCCATAGTAGCAGCACCATCATGCACCTCTCCAATTTTGTGAGAGATACCTGTATAATAAAGAATACGCTCAGTCGTTGTCGTTTTACCGGCATCAACGTGAGCCATAATTCCGATATTTCTAGTATATGTTAAATCTCTTTTTGCCATTTTATATTAGAATCTGAAGTGTGAAAATGCTTTGTTTGCTTCTGCCATTCTGTGCATATCTTCTTTCTTTTTGAAAGCCGCACCTTCTTCTTTAGAAGCGGCAATGATCTCAGCAGCCAACTTTTGAGCCATTGTTTTTTCGTTACGCTTTCTAGAATAACCAATCAACCACTTCATAGCTAAAGACTGTTTTCTGCTGTCTCTAACCGGTGTAGGAATCTGGAAAGTTGCACCACCAACTCTTCTACTTCTTACCTCAACACCAGGTGTAACATTTGACAATGCTTTTTTAAATACGTCAAGAGGATTTTCGTCCTGAACTTTATCCTGAACGATCTCGATCGCATCATAAAAGATCTTGTATGAAACACTTTTTTTACCGTGCAACATTAAGTTGTTCACGAATTTAGTTACCATTACATCCTTAAATTTCGGATCAGGTAAAATAGTGTGTTTTTTAGCTTGTCTTCTTCTCATGATTCCTTAATTATTTTTGCTTTGGTCTTTTAGCACCATATTTAGATCTTCTTTGTAATCTACCTTCAACACCAGCAGTATCCAAAGCTCCTCTTACAATGTGATATCTTACACCAGGTAAATCTTTTACTCTTCCACCTCTTACAAGTACAATAGAGTGCTCTTGTAAATTATGTCCTTCACCTCCGATATAAGCATTCACCTCTTTACCGTTAGTTAATCTAACCCTTGCAACTTTTCTCATTGCCGAGTTAGGTTTTTTAGGCGTAGTTGTGTAAACTCTCACACAAACCCCTCTTCTTTGTGGGCAAGAATCTAAAGCAGCAGACTTTGATGTAGCCTTCTGTGCAGTTCTCCCTTTTCTTACTAGTTGTTGAATAGTTGGCATATTCTAAATACTATATTTTATCTAATGTTTCGCAATATTTTACACCCAAATTCGCAAAAATTCGGAGTGCAAAGGTATTAAGTTTTTTTTATAAAACAACATTTAGGTATATTAATTCTAACATTTTTCACAATTGACTGTGGAAATAGTTTACTACCCAATTAAAAATCAATCAGTTTTATTAAAAATTTGAATATTTAAACCCTTGATTTTTAGTGCGTTTTTATTTTTCATTCATTTTCTAACCCCTCTCAAAGCTGCATTATATTATTTTTGTGTTATGCGATATTTGGAGACTCTTAACCCCCAACAACTTGAAGCCGTCAAACACACCGAAGGCCCTTCTATGGTTATCGCCGGAGCAGGTTCCGGTAAAACCAGGGTATTAACTTTTAGAATTGCCTATCTAATTGAAAACGGTGTTGACCCATTTAACATTTTGGCCCTAACGTTTACCAACAAAGCGGCAAGAGAAATGAAATCAAGAATTGCAAGTATCGTTGGTGCATCAGAAGCCAAAAATATTTCAATGGGAACCTTTCACTCTGTTTTTGCCAGAATATTAAGGCATCATTCTGACAAATTAGGTTACCCATCTAACTTTACTATTTACGATACACAAGATTCCAGATCACTATTAAAGACCATCATCAAAGAATTAAAATTAGATGATAAAACATATAAGCCATCTTTAGTACATGGAAGAATCTCTTCTGCCAAAAACAACTTAATATCTGCCGCAGCTTATGAAGCCAATACTGACATAGTTGCTGAAGACAGAATGAGCGGAAAGCCAAGACTATTTGAAATATATAAAGCGTATGAAAAAAGATGCTTTATGGCAGGAGCAATGGATTTTGATGATTTACTATATAAAACCAACGTATTATTAAGAGATCATCCTGATGTTCTTCATTTTTATCAGCAAAGGTTTAGGTACATATTAGTTGATGAGTATCAAGACACCAATTATGCTCAGTACTTAATAGTTAAAAAATTAGCTGATGTATATCAAAACATTTGTGTAGTTGGAGATGATGCGCAAAGTATCTATTCTTTTAGAGGAGCCAATATTGAAAACATCCTAAATTTTAGAAACGATTACCCGGATTGTGTGACTTTCAAATTGGAGCAAAATTACCGAAGTACAAAGACAATTGTAAATGCAGCCAACAGCATCATCCAAAAAAACAAAGATCAAATTGAAAAAACAGTTTGGACCGACAATGATGATGGCAACAAGATAAAAGTCATTAGAACCTTAACCGACAATGAAGAAGGTAAAGTGATCAGCAACATGATTCATGAAGTTAAATACAATGAACAAGCTGCAAACGAAGACTTCGCTATTCTATATAGAACAAATGCACAATCAAGATCTTTTGAGGAAGCCCTAAGAAAGTTAAACCTGCCTTATAAAATTTATGGTGGACTTTCATTTTATCAGAGAAAGGAAATCAAAGACTTATTGGCATACTTTAGATTAACAGCCAATCCTAATGATGAGGAAGCTTTAAAAAGAGTAATTAATTATCCAAAAAGAGGAATAGGTAAAACTACAATTGAAAAAATAATAGTAGCAGCTGATCATTATGAAGTTGGATTGTGGGATGTAATTACTAATCCAGCCAAATACCCAACTGGTATTCCAGGTGCTGCCCAAAATAAAATCAGCTCATTTGTAACGGCTATTAAAAGCTATCAAGTAGAACTTGAAAAAGTAGACGCTTATGAATTGGCACAAAATATTGCCAAAAGTTCGGGGATCACAAAGGAGCTTTATGATGACAAAACTCCTGAAGGTGTGGCCAGATATGAAAATATACAGGCACTTCTAGCAGGTATAAAGGAATTTACAGAATCTGTAAGTGAAAATGAAACTGCATATTTAAGTGACTTCATGATTGATGTTGCTTTACTAACAGATGCAGATGAAGAGAAAGAAGAGGATAAAGATAAAATCACATTGATGACAATACATGCATCCAAAGGACTAGAATTTCCTTATGTATTTATTGTAGGAATGGAAGAAAATTTATTCCCTTCTCAAATGTCTTTGAATTCAAGATCAGATTTAGAAGAAGAAAGACGTTTGTTTTATGTAGCCTTGACCAGAGCAGAGAAAAAAGCGGTACTATCTTACGCTACCAGCAGATATAGATGGGGAAATCTTATCACTTCTGAGCCAAGTAGATTTATTGAAGAAATCGATACTGAGTTCTTAGAAATTAATAATCCGTCAAGAGGTACTGGAAGATCTTTAAACCAAATGAACTTTGAAAGAAAGGTTGGTATCCCAGGTAAAAAATTGTTTTCAGATAAGGAAAGAAAACTTAAGAAGATTAGTAGTTCAGAAGTTCAGTCTAAGTCCGGTACCAAGGCAAGTGATTTAGATTTGAAAGTTGGATACAATGTGATGCATGAGAAATTCGGCAAAGGAAAAGTGGTTGGCTTAGACGGAAGTCCTCCGACAAAGGCCACGGTATTTTTTCCTAAAGTTGGAAACAAGCAATTATTGTTGAAGTTTGCTAAACTAGAAATCCTGGATTAACTAATCCAAATCTTTTGTTTCAGCAATTATAATAGCGAATTCGCCACCATGTTCTACCCAATTTTTAGATGGTAAATACGTCTTCGACACAAATCCATCCAAATAAAGTGCATTCTTACAACCCTCATTTTTAAAATAGGTGGCAAAGTCAAAAAAGTTTATGTTGTACGTAGACATGGCAAACAATAAATCACCATTAGGTAAAATCCCTACTCCATTTCTTCTATTTACATTTTCAGATTCAGCCGTAAATTGAGAATTATAATCTCCATCTATTAATAACATTGGGCCAGATTGAGTGGCGTACTTAATATCATCAGTCAATTTAAACGAATCAGTTACTGCAATGAATGGCTGATTTGCATTTGTAATATAAAAAACACCATTAGGTTGCATGTAAAAATTACCTGCTCCATTCTTAAAGCGTTCAATATTATTTAACACTTCTCCATTTTCAATATATAAACCTGTTGGAGTAAGACTACTGTGATACAAACCACCATTCATGGCAAATACCAATTCTTTACCTTCAGAATTTAACTTGTCTTTTAGATTATCAAAGTTTTTATAGAATTTACCTTGTTCATCTTTCCAATAGAAATTCAAATCCTGTTCTTGAAGATTTACCTTGTAACTTAAAATTCCTCCTTCTGGAATTTCATTTTGGATATTACCTGAACAAGCACAAAGCAAAAAAGATAGTATTGAAAGAGTAATAATCCTTTTTGTCATATTATTTATATCGATAATCTGAAAACCACTTTTGTACCTTTTGGACTACCAGATGCATCTTGTAGATCAATTATTTCAAAAGGAACAAAATCAACTTCCTGATTAAGATTTGAAAGCCTCTCTTGCGTTACTTTTAATGCAGTGGATTTATGATAATTTTCTTTTTGCATATTGTACTCCTCAGCTTTTTTTCTTCCTCTACCATTGTCCTCCACAAAACATTCAAGCAGGTGTTCATTCAATAACTTAAACCCAACCTTAATAACTCCAGGATAATCTATTTCTTTAAGTCCATGAATTATAGCATTCTCAACAAATGGCTGAATCATCAATGGAGGTAGAATTTCTTCGGCAGCATCTAAATCTTCATCTATCTCTACAAGAAGATCAAAATCATGATTTGACGTTAGTTTCTCCAATTGAACGTAATTTTCAAGTGTTTCTACCTCATCATCAATTGAAATAAATTTTTCTCTTGAATTTTCCAACACTCTTCGCATCAACTTTGAGAATTTAGATAATGCATAACGCGCCTTATCTGTATCATTTAAGATAATCTGATTATGAATGGATGTCAGCACATTAAAAATGAAGTGTGGATTCATTTGTAAACGAAGTGCTTTCTGCTCTAACTCAATCAAATTTTTCTCCATTTCAAATTTCTCTAATAATGCTCTGTTTTTTCTTCTTATTCTCATCCAAACAAAAAACGCAACCAAAAGAAGTATAAAACCTATTATACTATAATATGTCGCTTTGAACCAAAACTTTTCATAGTATGGCTGATCAATCTTAAAAGACAATTTTATTGGTTCAGTATCCCAGTTTTCGTCTATTGAAGCTTGTACTTGAAATTCATACGACCCTGGTTGAAGATTACTATATGTTGCCGTTGTTATTTTTGAAGGTGGAGTCCAATCAGGATCTGCGCCAATTAATCTCCATCTATATCTTATATTATTTGAATATGTATAATGAATTGCCTTAAACATAAAACCAATGTGATTCATATCGTACGGCAAAGTCAATGATTTAACCATCTTACCATCTTGAAAATAATCTGCATATTCCGTTTTTTCAATTGACTCGTAAAAGATGCTAAAATCATTTAAACTTAAAACAGGGGGCTTTCTTTGTTCATAATTAACTTCACCTCCCTGATACAAATACAAGCCGTTCACTGAACCAAACCACAAATTTCCATTTTGATCCAAGTCTACTGCATTTATATTTGCCTCAACTCCTTCAAACCCCTCTTCAAATCCAAAATGTTCAATTTTCCTGATTTGGTATGAAGAGTCTAAAACTATTTTATCTAATCCTTTTTCAGTTCCAACCCACAGATCATAACCATTTAACACCAATTGATAGATGTTATTAGAGCGCAAACCATTCTCTGTATTAATCCATTTTCTTGTCCCTAAACTATCTCCCTCTAAAGACAATTCCAAAACACCATTATCAGAACTTCCCAGCCATCTTTTATTATAATCCCCAACACAGTTTCTAAATACAGAACCATTTTCTTGAGAAACCAGCAATTTACCTTTTCTAAAATAACCGTAACTACCGTCATCACCTGTAAACCACATTTGATTTTTGATGAAGTTTAGTGAATTGATACGCATTGGAAAATCACCATTTTCTGGACGAACTTTTAAAAACTTTTGATTCAATGGAAATTCGTAATTCTTCTTTAACATATATACTCCTCCACCACTGGTACCTATATACATAGTTTTGTCTAATGGATCTTGAGCAAATGTTTTAATCCAAGAAGAAGACAATCCGGCTCTATTTACGTAAGTATAAATTGTATCCTTTCCGTCATATTGAGAAAAAATTCCCAAACCACTTCCCTCTGTACCAATCCAAATGTCTCCATTAGAATCTTCAAAAAGGGCTTTAACTTTTTCATTATAGAATCCAAATTCTTCGTCAAAAATCACTGAAGAAGTATCATTGATTCGAACAACCGATCCACCTTCTGTTGATACCCATAAATCATTTTTCTTTGTGCTTTTGACTGCGTAGACATAATTTGCATTTAATCCTGTGCTTGTATTATATGCAATGAAAGGACTGTTTTGATATATCGAAATCCCACCTCCCGAGGTGCCTATCCAAATATTATCCCACAAATCTGCCTTGATGGTTCTGATGTGGTTATTTGATAAACCATTAGAAGTTTGATAATTTCTCAAAAATCCCTCCTTTACTGAATAAAGAAAAACACCATTATTTAAAGTCCCAATCCACAATTCATTATCCTTTGAATTAAACAAAGTAAGAATGATCATGTCTTCAATTTCTTTGAAAGGACTAGCTTTTAATTTTCCTTCTTTGGGATCATAGATTTCCACTCCCCCACCATATGTTCCGATTACCCAATAATTATCAAATATGGCTACGCAATTAATTTGATTAACTGAAAGACCTTTTGCCCGATTAATTTTCCTCATTGGATCAGAAAAATGCATTAGGCCATTGTTTGTTGCACACCACAAATCATCTTCATATTGAAAAAATTGATTTACAGACTGATCTTTCAATGACACATTATCATCATACCTACTCAACAGATTATTGGTTTGTTGAAATACTCCCTTATCTGTTCCGACATAAATCTCATTATTCCAACTAATAACATCTTGAGCCACTAATAAAGGATCATCAAACCTATAAGCATCAATAAACTCACCTTTCAGGCTAAAAACTGTAACACCACCTTTCTGTCCAACCCAAATCTGATCTTTTATTTGACTTAGGCAGTAAACTCTATTTGAAATAAGTGAATCATTCTTTGTGAAATATTCAAATTCCTCACCATCATACCTGCATAGTCCGCCACCTTGAGTACCTATCCAAACATGTTGTGTTGAATCAAATAAAATTGCATATGCCTGTGACTGAGGCAAACCTTCTTGAATAGAAAGTTTTTGAAAGTTATAGGCTTGACCATAACCATCACATCCGCATATTAGAATAAATGCGAGTAGAATTGTTTTAATATGATTTCTAAATGAAAACACGCATCCTAATTTAATGAATGCAATTGAATGGAGATTTAGAAGATCAATTGGAATTATTATTTGAATTGTTTCATTTAATATTTGCAGGAAACAACAGGCAATTGCAATACGCTTTTATACCTTCACCTTTTCCGACAAAACCGAGTTTTTCTCCTCTGGTTGCTTTAATTGAAATTTGATCTACTTCAGATTTAAGAATTTCAGCAATTATTGATCTCATTTCATCCGTATAAGGACTTAATTTTGGAGATTCTAACATAACAGTTGCATCAATATTACCCAATTGAAAACCTTTATCTTCAACCAAGTCAAATGTTTTTTGCAATAAAATTTTAGAATCTATCCCTTTATATTGTGGGTCTGTGTCGGGAAATTGATGTCCAATATCTTTCAAACCGGCCGCCCCAAGTAATGCATCACAAATAGCGTGTAACAATACATCTGCGTCTGAATGTCCGACAGCACCAAACTCTGAAGGAATTTTAACCCCTCCTATTACAAGTGAATATCCGTCAGCTAATTGATGGACATCTACTCCAAAACCAATTCTGAAAAGTGGCAGATTAATCTGAGACACCAGCGTCTGAAGCTTTTTTGTTACCGAACTTAAATTTCAAAGAAAATCTAAGTGTATTGGCAAGTGGATTATTTCTATACACTGAAGCCAAGTATGAGATATCTAATCCAAATACTCCGAAATAAATTCCAGCTCCAAATGTCAAGAATCTTCTGGCACCTTTTGAATAATGCTCATGAAAATATCCAGTTCTAACTGCTAAAATTGTGCTGTACCAGTATTCAACTCCAAAAGCCAAGTTGATTTCTCTCATTTCTTCGCCAAAACGACTGTTATTTTTTACAACAGGATTTCCAGCCTCATCATAAGTAACGATTCCTGGTGCATCATAAAATGATTGTAACATCCCTTTAACAACACCTACTTCAGGATTTAAACCAGAAACTAAATCTCCATCACCATTATATTCAGGCTGTGTAGGAACCAAAAGTTTGTTAAAGTCTACAGTTCCAGTTAAAGAGTTGTATTTGTCAAACTCAACATTTAACGCTGTTCCTAATCTTAAATTTGTAGGTAAAAAATCTCTTTCAGCTTCAACAGTATAGGCTACTTTATTACCGATATTAGAAATAGCAGCACCAATTGAAACAGTTGCATCTTTATCACCTAAAGCAATCTCATCATTAAACCAAGAATAAGATACATCAACTGCTCCTGCTATCCCAGGTTTAGAACCAACATTTCCAACAGTTGAACCACCAGTTAAATTTGAATAAACAAATTTTGCATTCATACCCAAAGCACTTCTGTCTGATAATTTGAATGCATATCCACCTAAAATTTCAAACTCATTTGGAGTAAATGGTCTGATTTCTGTTCCAAGATTATCTGTGAAGATGATTTGTCCCAGAGAAAAATATCTCAACGATCCACCAACAGCATGACGATCACTTAATTTAGTGTAACCACTGATGTAAGATAAATGAATATCATCTACTAATTGTCTTAACCAAGGTGAATAAGAAGCAGAAAACTCAGCTTTTTCTTTTGAAAAAACCAATTTTGAAGTATTCCAATGGAATGAATTGGCATCAGGAGAAATGGCAACACCAGCATCTCCCATGGCTCCAGATCTTGAATCAGGAGAAATTATTAAAAAAGGAACAGCTGTTGTAATTGTGTTCAATTGCACCTGTTGTGCCTTTTCTTCTTGGTTACCTAAATTTTGAGCTCCTGCTGTAATAGCAAGCGTCAAACTCAAAATCATCCCTACAATTTTCTTCATTTTGGTTATAAAAGATTCCACAAATATACGTAATCCAAAAAAGTATATTGTGTGAAGTTTATAAAATGACCAACTTTTCTAATATTTCTGCTTTTTCTCCTTCAGGAGTTTCAACTGTTAGTCTGTACACATACACCCCTCTTCCTAGCTTATCTCCGTACTCATCTCTACCATCCCAATTGATGCCTTCACTACGATAAGCAATGGTATTCACATTTTCAATTAATGTTTTCACCAACTTACCTGAAACAGTGAAAATCTCAATCTTAACATCCAATGGAGTACAGCATTGATTATGTTCAAAATAAAAATCTGTATTGGTTGTAAATGGATTCGGATAATTCAATAAATGTGAGATACCTAAATCAGCTTCTTCAATAACTACAAACTCTAAAACAGATTCAGATGAATTATTGTTCACATCCCAGACTTTAAATGTTAGCGTATGATTTCCTGGAGTAAGATCACTCAATTGGTAACTTACCTTTCCACTTTGATAAGTATCTAAATCAGCCTCATAAAAGTTATTTAAGATAATTGGATCAGCTGTATTTCCATCTAAGATCAATGTAATATCATGACCTATTCCATTTCCTGTGGTATTAATACCGTTCTCATCTGTAATTTCAGCTATAAATAATGGACTTTCATCAGTTGTTCCTCCATTAGCGAAATTCTGGTCATTCATGTAAAGCGAAACTTCCGGTCCATCATTATCCACTACTCCATTTGGATCTACTCCTCCAACAACTATTGTAGTATCATAACCAAATTGATTTGAACTGTTGTCATTTGCATAATAGGATATTTTCCCTTTTCCAAACGAATAATCAATATCCTTGGGAACTACAAAAGAGAATGTAAAATAACCATTAGCTACTGTTGCCTTTCCTTTGTAAATAATATTGTTTTGGATATCAAAAGTTTTAATTGGTGAATCCGGATCATTTCCTAGCGTACTTTTATTTTTCCATTTATCATATACAGTTGGATAAACTATGCCATTATAATTACTCAACAAACTTCCAGATTCATTTTCAATGTGACCACTTACAGTAATTTTAGACAATGCCTTTAAGGTATCTATTGAAGTCATTGTAACATTTACACCGTTAATACTATCAGTAACAACTAGTGGTTGTGGTTTCCCAATCTTTAATGCAGGATCACCCAAGACCGTAAAATTTCTTTTATTCTCAGAAGATCCGGTAGCATTTTTAGTTCTTCTTGTGATTTCTCCCAAAGTTAGCGGTTGTCCATTTTCTTCTTTAAATAGCTCAGAATATAGATTCTTTACAAGAGCTGAGTTAACGGTGATATAAACAAGTCTTGTAGTGGTAAGTAAACCAACCGCACCTCCATAAGGAGTAGTCAAAGTTCGTTCACCCGCAGAAACTCTTTCAGGATCATCAAATCGACTAAATTCACAAGTTGCCGAAATGAAAATACAGAGATTGTTCACGTTGGTCCAATTTTCTATCATATTGATAGTTACCGCTCTTTCTAAAGTCAATCCTGTTTCGCCTCCATGACCTACATAATTAAAGACCAATGCACCTTGATTAATGTTTTGATTTATCGCTTCTTCTACATCCGGATATCTTTGACCTCCTGAAGTAACTACTTGTTGATAAGCATCAAGATAAATCTTTACAATATTCATTTCGGGATAAAGATTTTCTGTGCTATCACTCAGAATTTCACAATCTTGAACAAACTGGCCATTATCCTGATCATCCGCCATTAATACAAGACGATTTCTCCAATCACCAAAAGAAGAAGAATACCCCGACTGATCACACTGAATACCTTCTGCATTACCGTACAAATAAGATCCATAATTCATGTAATGATCAATTTTATCAATTACCTGCTCTGCCGCCACAATATTATCTACCGGAATTCTACCAACGCCAATATCCATCAAATCAGCAGGAGACATTGCTTCTAAATCGTCTAAAATTCCGAAGAAGTCATCAGATGTATATGAATCTACATAATCAATATCTATATCATTGTCATCATTATTATATGTAGGAATTAAATAATTATTACCCGGCAATCTATTGAGAGGATCATAAGTCCCATCTCCAAACAAGCATAAATGATCAGGCATTAAATTTGGATCTCCGGCTGCTCGATCATAAAACATTTTCATCAACCATCTAACAGCAACTGGATCAGAAACACCCCCAGAAAATTCATTGTAAACATCTTGAATATCCACAAGGTGAACTACTTCTCCCAGATTTTGATGAAGATTTTGCAATCTTTCTGCCTGAGACCACAAAGAACTATGAGTAACAATAACATAATCGCATTGAGGTAATGCATGCAAATCTTGATTCTCCACCTTGTACATAAATATAGGAGCCAATGCCTGTCCAGCATTAAAGGCAGCTACACTCCTTAAAGAATCTGTATTTAATGTAAATGTAAAAGTTGATCCTGCTAGGTTTCCTTGAATTGCAGTGGCATTTGAAGGATCCGTTACTTCCCAAAAAAACGAACTACTGTTAGATCCTGCAACGGAAAACTGAGTAACATTGCCGCCACCAACTGTAGCCAAATCTCTAATTAAGATCTGTTCAGAAGCCAAGGTTGCATTCCGTCTGTAGTTAAACATTAAATAATCTAACCAAGCTTTACTTCCAGGACTCGTCCTATTAAAAATGACATCAACTGACAAATTTGAAGTATTAACATTATAAGTAACTGTATTTGAGTTTCTCATTGCTTCATTATACGAGCCAACAAATGGAGTACAAGACAGATTTTCTTGCATACTTCCGTTGATATAAACTTCCATAGCTCCAGTTCCACTCGGAACTTTAGAAGCAATGGCTGTTTTCATTTTAACTGGTGATGAAACATCAATATCAGTAAGTGCAATGGAAATATTATACTCTAATTGAATGTCAAAAACTTCACCCAACCAATTGTTCCCAGACTTAATCAAATTAATGTCATTTTTTTCGTGCAAAACAACATCATTGAAGGTAGATGTATTATGAGTCACCGGGTCAACAGATGAACTTTGATTCCCTACTCTTTTTGGACTTTCTGCTGCATCAATTTTTATAAAATAAGTATTTAAAGAATCTATTTTATTGGTAGAAAGATTAATGTCTGCCGTGTTATAGATCACTTCATCCGGACCGGTAGCATAAAACAAAAAATACTCGTTAGCTTCAAAAACATTATTTCCGTTACCCTCAAAATAAATGGCATTTTTCAGCAGATCATCAGGACGGTACTTATTATTGTTAGTTGGGTATTTAGCAACGTGATTCCCATAAACATTCAGATGATTAGGATTTAAATTGGCAACATTTACACCAATTGAACTTAAATAACTATAATCTAACTTATAGACACCTGTGCTGTAAACACCAATTTTATACCATTCTCCTGATGCTAATACTGAATTTGATGCAAAAGTAGCCGCGCGATCTAAGCTAGCGGATTTAGGCGTTGAAGTTGTCTGAATTTTTATTTCATCCACCATTTTAATGACACCATTTACTTTAACAATTGGATAATAGTAAATGGAAAAATAATTTTGTGTTCTAGCTGTTCCGAAATCAACCTTAATTTCCGGGTCTACAGGAATATCACTTTGTTGATATTGATACGGAATTTCAACATTTTTATACGAAACTGATAAAATTTGAAAATTATGTGAAAATTCTCCTCTTACCCCAAGTTCCTTTGTAACAGTAGAATACACCTTCTGATGTTGCTCATCAAATTCACATGGGAAACACTTATTTTGATCTGTACTCCATACATTTTTAAAAGAAAAAATTTCCGTTTGAGAAAAAAGGTTATTTTTGGTCCCCAATGTCAGAAACATTAAGGCAAGGAGAGTAAATCGAAAATCGAATTTCATGTTATGGAATAAGGTTGTCATAAAATTACTTTCAAAAACGAAGTAAAATAATTATTATTGCAAATCTTAGAAAAGTATTTAACAATTGTAACCTTTTGAACGAAGTTGGCGTTAAATCCTTTCGAGAAAGTATTTTTTGAATGAAGAAACATCTTAAAAATACAGGATTGACATTAATCCTGACGTTTTTAGTTGGAGGCTCAGCTTTCGGGCAAGATCCCGAGTTTACGCAGTTTTATGCCAACCCAATCTATTTAAATCCTGCCATGGCTGGAACGCATGGTTGTCCTAGGATTGCTTTGAACCATAGAAATCAATGGCCTTCGTTATCTGGTGCATTTATCACCAATACGATTTCATATGATCAGTACTCAAACATTCTTCATGGAGGAATTGCGGTACAGGTTACCAATGATATGGCCGGAAAAAACACTTTGAACTGGTCAACGATTAATTTAGCCTACTCTTACCACCTTGCTGTAACAAGAGAATTCTCTTTTCTTTTTGGAGCACAGGCAACATGGAACCAAAAGTTCTTAGATTGGGGTAAATTATCATTCGGAGATCAAATTGACCCAAGAAGAGGTTTTATCTACCAAACAGGTGATTTACCAAGAGGTAATATTTTAGATAACGGTTGGGGTACTAGAGGATACTTTGATGTTTCTGCCGGAATTGTTGGTTTCTCTAAAAACTTTTATTTTGGATTTGCTGCAAAGCACCTTAATAAACCGGATGAAAGTTTAATTATTGGTACTTCAAGATTACCAATGAGATTTACCGGTCACATGGGAGCAAACATTGTATTCGGAAAACAATCTCAATACAGAAATCAAACTTCTTTGTCACCAAACATCATTTATACCTACCAGGATGGTTTTATGCAGTTAAACATTGGTACTTATGTTAAGTATGGAGTATTTACTGCAGGTGCTTGGTGGAGAGCAAGAGACGCATTTATTTTAACTATTGGTATTGATGCAGGATCATTTAGATTTGGATACAGTTATGATGTAACCATCTCTAAATTGACAAATGCATCTGGTGGATCACATGAGCTTTCAATGGCTTTCTTATTTAATTGTAGAGATAAGCCTAAAAAGTTTAGAACTATTTCGTGTCCATCTTTTTAAAAAGAATGTAACCTTTAACCAGGATATTGTTATAGCTGTGTAAATGAAAATTAAATTTGGCTAAATCATGAAAATGCAAGGGAGAAAATTATTCGTGTTAGTTGCTGCCGGTCTGATGGTGATTGGATGTGGTCGAGAGCGATCGAATGTAACGGGTTGGGAATTTAACAACCCTAAAAACGGAGGTTTCCAGAAAGTACCTTATTTTGACCAAGAAACAGGCCCAGGTCTGATCTTAGTAGAAGGTGGTACATTTACCATGGGTAGATCTGAACAAGATGTTACTTACGAATGGAATAACATTCCAAGACGTGTAACTGTGTCTTCGTTCTATATGGATCAATTTGAGGTAACTAACTTCAACTGGTTAGAATATTTGTATTGGATCAAAAGAACTTATGAAGAGTTCCCAATGATTTATCACAATGCTTTACCTGATACAAACTGTTGGAGAAATCCATTGGCGTTTAATGAGCCGTATGTAGAGTACTACTTACGTCACCCAGCTTATCAAAATTATCCTGTTGTAGGAGTTAGCTGGAATCAAGCCAATGAGTTTTGTAAATGGAGAAGTGATCGTGTAAACGAATTCATTTTGATTAGAGAGGGTGTATTAACTATGAACCCTGATCAAGCTGGTGAACCATTTACAACGGATGCATATTTAGCCAATCAATATCACCCGCAACCACAAGATGAGAAAGAACATCAATTAATCAACCTAAGCCCTATGCAAGGTTGGAGTGGTAAAAGAAAAGATTTAGGAACTCGTATTGTAAGAATGGAAGATGGTATCCTATTGCCAAAGTACCGTCTACCAACTGAGGCTGAGTGGGAGTTTGCATACTATGGATTAGTAGGTGCTATGACAAATCCTGCTGACCCTGGAGTTATTGAAAATAGAAGAACTTATCCTTGGACTGGTCACTGGGTTAGAGCTGATGATGCAGAATTCCAAGGTGATATTAGAGCTAACTTCGTAAGAGGTAGAGGTGATTACATGGGAGTTGCCGGTGCTTTAAATGATGCTGCAGATGTTACTGCTCCAGTTGATTCATACTGGCCAAATGATTACGGTCTTTACCACATGGCTGGTAACGTTTCTGAGTGGGTAATGGACGTTTATAGACCTTTATCACATGAGGATTTTGATGAATTCAGACCATTTAGAGGTAACGTATTCAAAACTAAAGTTCTTGGTAATGACGGAAACATTGATGAGAAAACTAACCAAGTATTGTATGATGTTTACGGAATGAGAGAGTACTTACACGAGTATGAAAGAAAAAGATTCCAAAGAGTTTCTGCTGGAGATCACATGCCTAAACCATCTGATTCTACTGATCAGTACAAAGGTATGACAATGAATGTTAAATCAAGAAACGACATTAACTATTACAATGCTCCACCTGAGCAAGTTTACTTGGTGAAAAACAAAAAGAAAGACTCTATTGAAATGTTACTATTATGGGAACTAAACAGAGTTGTAAATCAAGCTGTGGATGCTGCCAACAACCAATGGTATATGGAGGCTTCTGAGATTGTCCAAACAAATATTTTTGATGGATTGTTTGATGGAGTTGACCCTAGATTTGACATTCAAGATAACTTAGGTAATGTTTATCCATTGGAAATTATCTCAGAATTGAGAACTGGAATGTCTCAGTTTGTTGTTAACACTCCTGGTAAATTAAAATGGAGACAAGTTACAGCTGAAGAGAACATTAACAGATTGAACTATCAAAACTCTGACTACAGAGATTACAATGATGGTGATTTTGAGTCATCTATTTACTACGGAGGTACTACTGCTTCTTCACTAGAAAGACATGATGACAGAAAGAATAAGATCAACGAAGGAATCAGAGATGAGTCGTTAGTTATGTATCAAAATGATCATGAATTATATGACTTAACTGGTAACCAAATTAACCAAGATGCACAAGCTGCATGGCCAACTACTCTTTTATCTGATAAGTCTAGAGTATATAAAGGTGGTTCATGGAGAGATAGAGCATTCTGGATCGTTGGTTCTAACAGAAGATTTTTAGATGAAGATCAAAACATGTCTACTATTGGTTTCAGATGTGCCATGGATAGACTTGGATCTCCTAAAGGATTAGGAAGATACAGATAGTCATTATAAATGATAACTTTAAAAAAGCCTCGAATTATTTCGGGGCTTTTTTGTTTCCAATTACTCCTAATACACCGTTATAATTGTCGAAAAACTAAAAAATAATTTTGATTCACTAACAATGTCGAATCTTCCATTTTAACAATACTTTACATCAATTTGAATCAATCAACTATATGAGCAATTAAAGTAAAAAATGAACCTAATAAAATAACAGGTGTAGTCAGTTATGAAATCCAAATTTCAATTGGTCAATAAAACGACTAATAAAAATTAAACTGATGAAAAAAATAGTAATTGCCATATTCGCTTTAGGATTATTTACTAATCCTGTGAATGCCAAAAAAGAAAAGAATATTACCTCCAATATTCAAAAAGTTACTGTATACACACAAGGTGCACAAGTACAAAGAAAAGCATCATATGCAGTTGATAAAGGAATCACAACTTTAATCATTGAAGGTGTAAGCCCTAATATTGATCCAAACAGTTTGCAAGTACAAGCAACCGGTGAAATCGTAATATTAGATTCCAAATACCACATATTCTATCCACAACCAGATCCGGTATTAAACGCTAAAAATGCGATACCCGAAAAAATACTGAAGGAAATTGCAGCATTAGAAGATTCACTTTTTAATTTAGGATATGATATTTCTGATCTACAATACAAAATAGGTGTATTGAATTCAGAAAAGAAAATTATTGAGAATAATGGAACAATTAAAGGTGTAGGAAAAGTAAATGATTCTATCCCGCTATTGAAAGATGCCGTAAAATTCTATCACGAACAAATGATGCAAATTAACACCCAATTGCTCAAATTAGATAGAGCTAAATTCATATTGACGAAGGAGCAAAACAGAATGAATTCAAGACTTGCAGATTTAAAAAATTATAATCAAAATAACAATTTCAAACCAAATCAACCAGCACCACCAATCCATCAAATTAAAGTAACAGTTTCTTCTGAATCATCTCAAACCGGAAGAATAAAACTGTCATATTTAGTGAGTCAAGCCGGATGGGTACCAATGTACGATTTGCGTAGTTCAGCTGCTGCAGACAAAGTTGACCTAACCTATAAAGCACATGTATATCAAAACACAGGAGTTGATTGGGAAGGTGTTAAACTAAGCCTTTCAACCAACAATCCGTATGCGAATAAAACGAAACCATTGCTAACACCTTGGTATTTGGATTACAACAATTACAGAAGGGATCAATATCAAGCGAAAAAATCAGATACTAGAGCCGGAAATGGCTTAGGACAAGTTCCTTCAATGGAAAACAAGATGGCTGAAAGCAACGAAATGGAATTGGCATATGATGATTATGATGCTAAAACAGCACAAAATTTCACCACAATGGTAGAACAATTGCTTTCTGTTGAATACGACATTGATTTGCCTTATGATATTATGTCAGACAATGAAAAAAATATGGTTTTGGTAAATACTAAATCCCTCAACACAGAATACATGTATTATGCTGTACCTAAATTAGATCTTTCAGTGTATATGGTTGCTAGAATTTCAGATTTAGGAGATTTAAATCTAATTCCGGGGACAGCTAATCTTTTCCATGATGGAGCATATTTAGGAAACACATGGATTGATCCAGGAATTATGGCTGACACACTAGATTTAAGTTTAGGTAAAGATCCAAATTTAGTTGTAAAAAGAACATTACTAAAAAACGATTCTAAAGAAAGAGTAGTTGGAGACAAAGTTGTAAAAACCTTGGCTTACAAAATTCAGATTAGAAATCACAAGAACTCATCTGTGAAACTTATTGTACAGGATCAAGTTCCGATTTCTAGAAAGAAAGAAATTGAAGTTAGCATTGATGAATTAAGTCGTGGAGAATTAAATGAGATAACCGGAATCATCAATTGGAATACAAGAATCAAAAACGCTTCTACTAAAGAAATTGATTTAAAATTTACTGTCAAATATGATAAGACAGAATATGTAAACCTAGCTATCAACTAGCATTAATCAAAACAAATAAAATAGAGAGCCATTCTTATTCGGATGTGCTCTCTTTTGTTTTTTCAGGAAAGGAATCAAATTTCTTGGACTGTTCAATCGCATCCATCATTTGTTCGAGAATTTGCTCTACCGGCTGATCATAATCAATGTATAAAGGATCTTTAACACGCATTTTCAGAACGCTTCCTTTTTTACGCATTTTTAATCCTTTTTTATCAAATGCCCTTCTAAAACCGTCTATAACAACAGGAACAACAATGGGTTTATTGTTTTTTGCAATAATTGCAGTACCTACTCTACCCTTAGCATATGGTGAAGTAGTTCCTTGAGGAAAAGTGATTACCCACCCATCTTTTAATGCCATATCAATGTTTTTGGCATCTTGCTTGTTTCCTTTTCTTCGAACATTCTCGCCATTTGAACGCCACGTTCTTTGTATAGTTATCGCACCGGATAAGGCCAGAAGTTTCGGAATAATTCCACTACGCATTGTCTCTTCAGCAGCTATGTAATAAATGTTGTGCTTTTTAGGCCATAAAAAGCCCGGTCTACGTACTTTATTAGGTGATCCTAATAAAGAAGCATAAATTACATGAAAGAAAAAAGAAACATCCGCAAAGTAAGTTTGATGATTTGAAATTATCAAAACATTAGATTCTGGAAGATCCCTAAACTTTTCAGCACCTTTAATATCTGTTTTATATCTTAGATTAAAACGTCCATAAATTAACAGACCAAAAAATCTGATAATGAACTTTTTAACAAATATCCTTTGTCCAAATATGTTTTTCTTAAACAACTTTTAATTGAATTTTATTTTGCGAATTTAACGAAAGCGTTTGGTTTCTACCCAACGAATATCGCATTTAGCCGTTAAATAATGTGTAAAGTTTTTAATTGAGTGAATTAATAAAATTCAGCTTTATTGCTTAACTTTATAGTATCATTAATGAGATTACCATGAAAAAATTATTTACGTTATCCGCCGCAACGGCATTCCTTTTTACCTCAGCGATAGCGCAGAACCAAGAAAACTCTGTTGAAAAAGAAGAAGTTAAAACTGAAGTAACTGCACCAACTTTCTTTGTTAAAACACCTCCTTTAAGAGAGATTTTTAAGAAAGTATCACCTATTAAAGATCCAGACACTTACTATGCAAATTGGGAAGTTAAGGACAGGAAGCACGAACAAGTAGATTGGAATGACATCTCGGATCATGGTATACCTAGTAATGGTGGACAAGATCCTGCTTTACAAAGTGTACAAGGGACTAAAGATGGATCTAACACTTTGAAAGCAAATTGGCAGGCATTATCTGGTGCCAATCCTCCTGACCCAACTGGTGCAGCAGGGATTGATCATTATGTTCAAGCGGTTAACTCAAGTTATAGAGTTTATAACAAAGATGGATCGGCTGCAAGTGGAAGTTATCCTTTGAGTTCATTGTGGTCAGGATTTAGTAGTAAAGGAGACCCAATTGTGATGTATGATAGATATGCCGACAGATGGTTTATTTCTCAATTTCACTACTCAGGAACTATTACACCTCAAGCCCCTTATCATGTTTTAGTGGCTGTATCTGAAACATCAGACCCTTTAGGAAGTTACTATGCTTATAGCTGGCAGACTTCTACATTTCCAGATTATCCAAAATATTCAGTTTGGTCTAACGCTTATTTTTTGACTTTAAATACTACAGGAGCTGACTGTATTGCTTTAGAAAGAGACAAGATGTTAACAGGTGACCCTAATGCACAAATGATCTCCATGTATTTTCCATCAATGTATCAGTTCTTTAACTCAGTAGCACCAGCCTACGCCGAAGGATTATGGGCACCAGAAGGAGACGAGCCAGGATGGGCATTTGCAGTACAGGATGATTCATGGTCAGGAATTTCTGCGGATCACATTAAAATTTTAAAAATTACGCTTGATTGGGTAACACCGGCTAACTCAGATGTTGTTATTCATCAAGAATTAAATACTGCGGCATTCAACACAGTATTTACTAACAATTGGGATGACATTACTCAACCAGGTACATCACAAAAATTGGATGCTGTTACAGGTATCTTTATGTACAGAGCACAGTATAGAAGATTTCCTGGCTATGATGTAATTATGTTATGTCATACAGTTGACGTTAACAATGCTAACCGAGCAGGAGTAAGATGGTACGAGTTAAGAAAAGATGACGGATCAGATCAATGGTATGTACATCAAGAAAGTACATATGATCCAAATGATGGAGCCAGTCGTTGGATGGGTAACATTGGGATGGATTTAAATGGAAACATAGGTATGGCTTATAGTTTTGTTGGTCCAACTGATTATCCAGGTCTAAGATATACTGGTAGATTTATTGATGATCCTATTAATACAATGACCGTAGAGGAACAAATTGCAGTTGAAGGTGGCGCATCTAAAACTTCAGGAGGAAATAGATATGGAGATTATTCTCAAATAACAGTTGACCCAACTGATGATGCTACGTTCTGGTTTACTGGAGAATTTATTGACGCTACAGGTAGCCATAGAACACAAATTTTCTCATTTGCAATGTGGGAAGTTACCGGAATGGAAGAAGAGGAATTTAAAACTCCTTATTTTAATTCTTACCAACCTGACCCATACCATGTAAATGTAATGTGGAAGAATTTAAAAGATGATAAAATTGATATCACCTTATATGACATGTCAGGGAAAGTAATTGCAAAAGAAATTGATGTTGACGCAACTACAGGACAGCAAACATTTGACGTTCCTAACTCAGCTTCTGGTATTTATATCGTTGCTTTAGAAGGAGCTAATACTAAAATGTCTGATAAAATTTACTTAAGTAAATAAACATTGTAAGCATTAAACGAAGCCTTCCGTCTTTATGATGGAGGGCTTTTTTTGTAAGGTGAAGAACAAACAACTCATAGATAATTTTGGTCGATCGCATGATTACCTACGTATTTCATTATTGGAAAGATGTAATCTGAGATGCACCTATTGTATGCCTGAAGAAGGGATTCCTCTCCGAGATAAACAATTGTTTATGAGTCAGGAAGAGTTGTTTGATATAGTAGACACATTTGTTTCTCTGGGTGTCAACAAGATCAGATTAACAGGGGGAGAACCACTTATCAAGAAAAACTTTGCTCAAATCTTAGCTCACCTAGCTACACTTAATGTCAATTTAGCCATTACTACCAATGGAATTTTATTGGACAAATACTGGAATGAATTAAAAGACTCTGGTTTGGATACCCTTAACATTAGTCTAGACACCTTAATTGAAGAACGCTTCAATGCTATAACCAGACGATCATATTTTGAGCGTGTTTTAAATAACATTGAGGAAGCAATAGCTAGAGGTTTTGATGTAAAAGTAAATGTGGTATTGATTAAAGGTACTAACGAAGATGAAATCTTAGATTTTATTGAATTTACCAAAAACAGAAATGTATCAGTAAGATTCATAGAATTTATGCCTTTTGATGGCAATCAATGGGATTGGAGTAAAACAGTAAGTTTTAAATACATCATTGATACAGTTTCAGAAAAATACGGTTCTGCTTTGCAAAAACTAGAAGATGGTGAAAATGCCACTGCAAGGAATTATAAAATAAAAGATTTCAAAGGTAGTTTCGGAATCATCTCATCTGTGACAAATCCTTTTTGTGATTCGTGCAATAGACTTAGACTTACAGCTGACGGTAAAATAAAAAATTGTCTTTTTTCTTCTGAAGAAATTGATCTACTAAATGCTCATAGAAATGGACAAAATTTAGAAGACCTCATTCTTAAATCAGTTAAAAGTAAACATGCCGAAAGAGCAGGATTAAAATCATTTGATGCAGATGATTTTTCCTCAGAAAATAGAAGCATGGTTTCTATAGGAGGTTAAAATAGATTTAACTGCTGTCCTGGTCTCACAAACAAATCAGTATTAAAAGTAAATTCCGGTTTTACCATTAATTTGGACCTGTTTATTTCAAATAAGTCCTGGATCATTTTAGCCATACTCCCTTTTCCTCTCATCCTACCTCCGTCTATTGTATTTGACAAAACTCCTCCATTAGAACTTTTAATATGATTCAATACCTTATTAGCTCTTTCCGGATAAGTCTTTTCTATCCAATCGGTAAAAATATCACCAACTGATCCATTTAATCTTACCATAATATAATTTGCCCATTGAGCGCCTGCATCAGCTGCTTTTTTCAATATTTCAGGAATCTCATGATCATTTAAACCGGGAATAACAGGCCCTATCATAACTTGTGTTGGAATTCCATTCTTCACTAACGCCTCTATTGTTTTGAACTTATTCTTATTAGACGAAGTTCTAGGTTCTAACTTAGCTCTCAATGATTCATCAATTGATGTGATACTGATATTCACTAAAACCAAATCATCTTTTGCCAATTCACTTAGTATATCAATATCTCTTTCAATCAGACTATTTTTTGTAATAATACCAACAGGATTTTTATACTCGTTGAGGACCTTCAATAATTTTCTTGTCAATTCAAACTTTCGCTCAGCCGGCTGATAACAATCTGTGTTTCCTGACAGCATGATTCCTTCTACTTGCCAACTTTTTTTATCCAAAAACTTTCTTAATAATTGTTCAGCATTGGGTTTATACATTATTACACGTTCAAAATCCAGGGCCGGTTCATAACCCCAAAATTCATGTGTTGTTCTGGCATAACAATAGGCACATCCATGCTCACATCCTTGATACGGATTCATTGACCAATTCAAATAAATATCTTTGCTGGGCACCTTATTTACTAACGACTTTGGAAATACCTCCAAATATTTTGTCTTGACACCTTGTTCAAGTTCTTCCAGGCTAAAATCACTTAAATCATGATCAGCTTCATAATGGAACTTATTAAACTTGTTTTGAACAGTAGACTGAGCTCCTCTACCCTTTAATTTTAGTTGTTTCTTTTGATTCATAAGATCTATAATGCACTTCTACCGCATTGATCTTTACAACTACCAAATTGTGATTACAAATATATTACATTATCACCTTGAATAAAAATTAATTTAAAGACCTTAAAACCAGATTTACTCTTTATTTTTAATGAGAATGAATGATTTTGGTGTCATCTTACTTGCCGGAGGTAAAAGCAGCAGAATGGGAGAAGACAAGGGTTTAATGAGCTTGTTTGGAAAACCCATGGCTGAATATGTACTTGAAAAAGTAAATGAGTTAACGAACAATGTTATCATTATTACTGAAAACTCAAATTATTCTCAATTTGGTTATCCCATTTACAAAGATTTAATTAAAAATTGTGGTCCCTTAGGAGGTATTTACACTGGTTTAATGAAATCAGAACATGACCTCAATTTGATTGTAAGTTGTGACATTCCTTATGTTAAAAGTGGGCTCATCAAATTTTTGTATTATCAAACAGAAGATTTTGAAGTAACTGTGCCCATGTACAACGATAGAATTCATCCCTTAATCGGATTCTACAAAAAATCATGCATTGAAAAAATTAAATACAATTTGGATGAGGAAAAATATAAAGTAGCTGATGTATTTAAATATTGCAAGACCAATGTAGTTGATACAGATGAATTTGACGAGATTGTATTTAAAAATGTCAATTCTAAAAAGGATATTCAGCCGTTTTAGAATTTGGATTGTAACAATTATTTGATTTAAAAATTAGGTTGATATTCTCATCTTTGCGTAATTTTCGGAATTATTAAAATAGAAATAGGAAATGAACATTTGTTTTATCATGTACCCGTGGGAGAATGTTGATCCCGATAAAGACTCAACATTAAGAATTATTCATGAGTGTATAAAGCGAAAACACAGGGTTGTAGTAGCAACGCCTGCTGGTTTAACCATGCGTAATAGTGTGACAAACGTATTTGGAAAAGTTTTGACAGCTCCCTCACCATTTCCGGGAACTATTCCTGCATTTTATAAAAAAGTAAAACTAAAAGACAGAATGTTGCCTTTGGCAGGATTTGATGTTGTGTTTATGCGTGCTAACCCACCTTTGGACATCATGATGCTAAATTTTCTTGACTCTGTTAGACAAGATGTTTTCATCCTAAATGACATCCAAGGACTAAGGGAAGCCAACAACAAATTATATACGGCAAGTTTGTACGACCCAACAAATGACATAATTCCTATCACACATGTTTCTAAAAACAAAGAGTTTCTTAAAAAGACCATTTTAGAATCAAAACAAGACAAAATGATCATGAAGCCTTTAGATGGTATGGGCGGACGTGGAGTTATTGTTATTGAAAAAGATGCTGTTCAGAATATAAATTCACTATTAGATTTTTACATTTCAACTGGTGATGGAAACTCAAACTATGTGATTTTACAAGAATATATTGAAGGAGCAGAAAATGGAGACGTTCGTGTCTTGATGCTTAATGGTGAACCAATTGGTGCCATGAAAAGAATTCCTGCAGCTGATGATCATAGATCAAATTTCTCAGCAGGAGGAAGTGTTAAAAGACATGCTTTGACAAAAAGAGAAAAAGATTTATGTAAGTATATCGGACCTAAACTTGTTGAAGATGGACTTTATTTTGTTGGTCTTGACATTATCAACGGAAAACTAATTGAGGTAAATGTTTGCAGTCCCGGTGGAATTGTAAATATCAACAAACTACACAAAGTAAAACTACAATCAAAAGTAGTAGACTTCTTAGAAAACGTAGTCAAATACAAATCAATAGCACAACAAAGAAAATCAGAGTTTAGAGAAACAGTTCAAAATGCATAAGTATTCTATTGAACAAATTATTCAAAAGATTGAAAAGGGACATTCTTTTGAAGCTGAAGACACAGATGGATCACTTTACATAAAGATTACAGAGTACGTGCCTTATGTTTGTACAGCTATTCATGACGGACATAACTTTAGAAGTGAATTACTTGACAATATTATCCACTCAGATTATGAACGCTGGTATGAAGAAGATCCCAAGACACTAGATTTTATATCGTCTTTTCCTATTGTTATTGCAGGGAAAGATTCAAGATTTGAATATGATTTGAACAGACCCCCTGAAACTGCAGTATACAAAGATGCTTGGGGAAAACCAGTCTGGAAAAAACCTTTGACAGAAAGAGAAAGAGAGACAAGCCTTTCTAAACACACTAATTTTTATCGTGTAATTCACGCACTTGTCACTAAACTTGAAAAGTTATTCAAAGCCAGTGTAGTTTACGACATTCATTCTTACAACTACAAAAGACATAAAAGACAAGTACCTGTTTTCAATATAGGAACAGCAAATATTAATAGAAGAAAATATGCTGTTGTTAAAAATGATTTTCTTAAAGGATTAGCTTCAATTGAGATTCCTCATGTTAAAAACATCACTGCAGAAAATGATGTATTTCAGGGAAATGGATATCTGCTTAAATACGTAACTGAACATTTTGACAACACTTTAGTTTTAGCGACTGAGGTAAGCAAAGTGTATTGTGATGAGGAAACAGGAGAATATTTTTCGCAAGTAATAGACTCAATACGTGAAGGGTTTAAAAGAGTAATTCTTGAAAACGCACTTTTGTTCACTAAAAAACATTCTAATTTGAAGGTAAAAAACTCTAATCTTTTACTTTCTTCTGAATTGGATGAAGCCATTTTAAAAGTGGATAAAATGTTGTACAAATTGGTAAGGAATTTTGAGGTTTTAAAATTCGTCAACCCAATCAACATTGAAGCTGAAAAGAAAAAATTCATTAAAAGCAAAGGGCTTTACAAACCACAATTTAAATACAAGCACCTCAACCTAAACCCGTTTTTAATGAAGCGTAAGTTGATGAACTTACCGGTTGAGCAAATCCAGGATGTCAATATTCAAAACCTCTACAAAGGAGTTATAAATGCTTACTGTGATAAAATTGAGTTAATCGCATCAATTGGAACTGAAAATTTCCTTTATAATTCACTTAGATATTTTGGTGAGCCCACAAAGAAAGATATAGCCAACGCACAATTCATTCTGCATTTTAATCATAACGCAGAGCTTAATCAACCCATGATGAATGACACTGAAGCTTTATCGGTGCTTAAAAAAGAACTTAAATCTTACGAGTTTGAATGTAAAATAAAGCTATCAGATAAACTGGCTGCCAAAGCAATGGTGGTAAACTCTGAGAAGACGCTTTATTTGAAAAAAGGAGGAAGGTTTACTGAAAAAGAAATACACTCTTTAGTTCATCATGAAATTGGTGTTCACATGGTAACCACCATGAATGCAGATAGTCAACCCATTAAATTATTTTCAATGGGAATGCCTGTAAACACTAAAACTCAAGAGGGCTTGGCTATCATGAGTGAATATTATTCAAATACGCTCACGGTAAAGAGATTAAAAGAGCTTTCACTAAGAGTTGTAGGTATATCATCAATGATTCATGAACATGATTTTAATGCTACGGCCAATATGTTGGTAAATGAATATGGTATGAGTTTAGAATCAGCCTTTTATTTAACAACAAGAATATTTAGAGGAGGTGGATTTACCAAAGATTACCTTTATTTAAGCGGATTAAAAGAAGTTTCTACTTTAATGAAATCTGATGAGGGATATGAGGATTTAATGGTTGGTAAAACACATCACAACTATTTGGGATTAATCAATGAAATGATTGATAGAAAATTGATTATTCCTCCTAGATATAGTAATCCGGCATATCAACACAACCTCAATGATAATCCTTTGATTGATTACATCATTGAGAATATTCAAGAGTAGAACTACATTCTACCCATCATTTTTTTAATCTTATCATTGGCAAAAGCTCCTTGATAAGCCAAACTTATTTCAAACCCTCCTCTACCACTTGTGTATGTGTTTAGTGTTGAAATATTAATGTCGTATGTCATGTTTAAATGCCATCCATGATACCTCATTCCAATACCGGTAACTGCAGCATCACCTACCCTTATTCCTAACAACAATCTCAAATCAAAATCATCATCAAAATTATATTTGGTAGTGGTCATCAATAAAAACTCAGATGCAGCCTTTTGGTACATGTACAAAAACGCAGGTTTCAATGAGAATTCATCATTAAATGCTATTTCAGATCCAAAATTAGCTTTCCAAATCATTGGCATTGGTTCTGTTTCACCTATGAATGTTTGATTTGGTAAAGTAATATGCCCCAATGAAAATCCAATGTATGGACGTAGTTGTTTTCCTAAAAATTGATAATAAACACCCCAGGCTCCATCTAATCTATAAATACTACTTGAGCCTATATTTTCCCCATTACTTAAAGAATTATCAAATCCTCCGCTAGTAGATGAATACTGCTCATCAAAAAATAAGTTGTTTACCTGAAAACTCTTATTGAAAAATCCCAGCTGTAGTCCTGTTGTTAACTTGTGATCAGATTTTGGATCAATAACATTATACGAGGTAGAGACCATAAAATTAAAAGTCCTGAATGTTGGAGCTCCAGCCTGGTTATTTATTATATAACCTCCTATCCCCCATCTTTCTTTTAATCTTGCATCATAAGACGCATAAATTGACGAGAAAGGTTTTGTTGAAATTTGTCCCCATTGTGATCTATAGAGTGTGGCTGCTCTCCAATCTGCATCCTCCGTAATATCCTGACCCGTTAAAGCCGGATTTAAATAAAGCGAAGATTGTTCAAATTGGCTGTTATGAAAATCCTGAGCTGAAACATTTACAGACAGTACTATTGTGCTTATAATTACCGTTAATTTTTTCATTTTCTTTCCTTATTTAATAATTGAAAAATCACCGGTTACTGAATACTCAAAACCGTCTGTTGTTACACCTTCAAAAACATATATATACACCCCAACTGGTTGCAATTGTCCTTTATAATATCCATCCCAGCCGTCTGAAGGATCAGTTGTCCTAAAAAGTTCGTTACCCCATTCATTGTAAATTCTAAGTTCAAATTGATCAAATGGCCCACCTCTTACATATAACACATCATTATGTCCATCATTATTTGGAGTAAAGGCATTTGGTATTGCGGGTTCATTTGAGTTGGCATTAGGATCAATTACCTCAATTATCATTTGAGCTGTATCCGTACAACCAGAGGTATCGGAGACGGTCAATATAACAGTATAACTACCAGGATCCGGATATGTGTAAATTGTATCCTGACCGTTATATGTTCCAGTCATGTCTCCAAAATCCCAATCCCAACTATCTGCATTTAAAGATGAATCTGTAAAAGTTACTACACTATCCATAAAAGGAGAAGTATTGTCCACAGTAAAGTCGGCAACCGGTAAAGGATCTAGAACAATATCAAATACTGATTGATCAGTACATCCATCTGAATTAACTACATCCACGGTCAATGTATATGTGCTATCAGGTAAATAGTTATTGAAAACTGTAGTAGCATTAGTTGAATCAAAAGTACCATCACCTAAATCCCAATATATCTGATCAATTGCAGAACCAGTAGATGTTGCATTAAACGTTAACAATGATTGATCACAGTAAAAATTATAATCAACGCTTAAATCTATATTAGGCAAGACAGACACCAGTAGTGAATCCGTTGAAACACCACAAGAAGTTGTCAGATTTAAATAAACATAAATTGGTCCTAATGTATCACTTAAGGCAGGCGAATATGATGTAGGGTTTCCGGTTGAACTTCCAATTGTTCCAGCACCATTAGTTGTCCAACTTATTCCTCCTGTAGAAACATTTCCAAATAACAAAACTAATCCTCCGGCGCAAGCGGTTGCGTCATTTCCTGCATCTACAGTTGGTAAGTCAAGAAAATAAACGTTGATTGAATCAGATTCAGCCAAACATGAGCCATTATTTGAAGATGTCAATATAAATAATAACTGCCCTCCGGATGTATCTGCAATACTAGGCTGATAGTTTGTAGAAGGTGAAAGGTTGTCAGGGATAAAAGTACCGGTTCCATTCGTTGTCCAAAATCCTCCTGAACCACCACCTGATACTGTACCACTCAGAGAAAAGAAATTATCGCTTAAGCAAATATTTAAGTCAGGTCCAGCATTAACACTAGGTGCTGGTGTTATAGTTATTAGTAAAGTATCTTCAATAAAAGGACAGGATTGCATATTTGCTGCATTTAAATACAGCTCAACATTTCCGTTAGTTTCATCAGTATTTCCCGGAATATAAATTGCATTCAAATCGTTTGTATCCGGTAGAAACAATCCATCTCCAGCTGTTGTCCATATTCCTGCTCCACTTGTAACAGTTCCAACCAGGTTTATAGAATCATTATTAGCACATACCACAACATCAGCTCCTGCATTGACATTTGGATTTGGAGTAAAAAATACCGTAATAGTATCAGCATCTCCTCCACAAGGTCCTGTATCTGATGTCAAAATCAAATCCACATTACCTGCGGTTATGTCTGCACTACTAGCCACATATGTAGTCACCAAATTCGTATCTACAAAAATCCCAGTACCCAAACTAGTCCAGTCACCATCAACATTTCCAGTAATAATTCCATTCAATGAAACTGCATTTCCGGCACAAATAATTTTATTTCCACCTGCATCCGCTTGAGGAGTTGTTTCGAGATTTATAGTAATTACTTCTCCAAATGGCAAACAACTCCCTACATTGGTTGGAGTTAATGTTAAATTGAATACTCCACTCACTATATCATTGGGCCCTGGAGTATATATTGCATTTAAATCGTTTACCGACGGTGAAAAGATTCCATCTCCTGAAGTAGACCATACTCCAGTAGAAGTTGCACCGCTAATTGATCCATTTAATTGAAGGGTTAATTGATCGCAAATTGTTGTATCACTTCCAGCGTCAACAATTGGTCCTACACTAAAACTTACAACAGCATCATCTGAAACTGTTACACATGCGTTAGTTGAAGTCAAAGTTAAAGTAACTGAACCTGCAATTGTATCTGCAGCAGAAGGAACATAGATTGCATTTAGCTGAGTATTACTACCAAAAAATTGTCCACTACCAGAGGTAGACCAAATTCCTGTTCCTGCACCTCCGGTTACATTTCCTCCTAATGGAACGGGATTATTTGCACAGTAAGACAAGTCTGATCCTGCAGTTACGACAGGAATATCTGTTAGAGTTATCATAATGGTATCAATGTCTGGCGAACAACCTCCATTTCCTGTAGAAGTCAAATACAAGAAAAACTGACCATTCGTACTGTCTTGAACAGAAATATTGTAAACAGCATTTAAATCTGTGTTATTAGGAGTAAAGTTTCCTGTACCTGAAGTACTCCAAACACCAGTTGTTGTAACTCCACTGACATTTCCTGACAAATTCACTTGATTATCAGTTAAACATAAAATTTGATCTATGCCTGCATCCACAACCGGACCTGGGTCAATGGTAATTATTATCTGATCAGAATTACTGCATGACCCCGTTGCAGATAAATCAAGGGATACGGTTCCATTTACTATATCATTAGATCCAGGTACATATAATGCATTTAAATCAGTATTGTTTGGTATAAAGATTCCATCACCACTTGAAGTCCAAATACCCGTGGTAGTAGAACCTGAAATAACACCTGATAAATTTGCTGAATCACTACTACAAATAGAAAAATCCAATCCGGCATTTACTGTAGGTTGCGAAGTAATTGACAATAAAATTGAATCAACTACCGCATTACAATTTCCATTAGCCGTAGTAGTTAAATATAGTGTTACAAAACCTGCAGTCTCATCTGCTGCACTAGGAGTATATATTGCATTTAAATCTGTGTTGTTAGGATTAAAATTACCAGTTCCAGATGATGTCCATTGCCCTGTTGAACTTCCTCCGCCAACAATACCATCCAAAGGCAAAGTTTCTCCAATACATATTGTAGTATCCAATCCTGCATTTGAAGTAGGTGAAGGCGTAAGATTTATGATTAAAGTATCTTGTTCACTATTACATGTTCCATTATCAGTAGAAGTCAATAAAATTACAATTGAACTCAATAATGTATCAGCTCCAGACAAAGTATACGTGGTATTCAAATCTGTGTCAGATGGAGAAAAACTTCCACTACCGAAAGTGGACCAGATACCTTGCGACGCTCCAGCCGAAATAGTTCCATTTAAGTTTACAACTCCATTGTTAGCGCAAATATTTTGAACAACACCTGCACTAACTTGCGGAGCAGGCGTAAAACTCACCAATAAATTGTCAGTCACCACCGGACAATTTCCATTATTTGTAGAGGACAATGTCAAAATAACTGAACCATTTGCTGTGTCAGCTGCACTTGGCAAATAATTTGCAGACAAATTTGTACTCGTTGGGCTAAAAGAACCTGAACCACTAGAACTCCAAATTCCAGAAGTTGTAAATCCTATTACAGATCCATTTAAAGGAACTTCTAAATTGGCGCAGATTGTCGTATCAACTCCAGCATTCACAATTGGTTCAGTTGTTATCAATACACTCATAGAATCTATATCTGCCTGACAACTTCCATTATTAGTTGAAGTCAAAATTAAAAATACATTTCCCGCAGTTACATCTGCAGCACTTGGGGTATATGTAGCATTAAGATCTGTATTTGAAGGTAAAAATGTTCCCGATCCTGAGGATGACCAGATCCCAGTTGAAGAACCTCCTGTTACATTTCCGCTTAAAACCACATCCGGATTTGACTGACATACAATTTGATCAGTACCTGCATTTGCAAAAGCTGCCGGAGTAATTGTGACAGTTTTTTGGTCGAACTCAGGAAAGCAAGACCCATTTGCAGTTGAAGTCAACGTTAGTATTACTGTACCATTATTTAGGTCATTTGTTCCTAAATTGTAAGTTGCATTGAGATTAGTATTAGATGGTAAAAACATACCATCACCAGATGTTGACCAAATTCCTGTTGTAGATCCTCCAGTAACACTTCCTGACAATAAAATTGACCCATCTGTTGCACATATTGAAGTATCATTACCTGCCAGCACATAAGGAATTGGAGAAAAAGTTAGCACAACATCATCTGCATCAGCAGTACAACCATTATTAAATGTAGAAGTCAAAGTAAACGTAAGTGTACCCGCCGTTGTATCGGCTGAAGTTGGAGTGTAAATGGCATTTAATGTTGAATCATTAGGAGAAAAAGTTCCACTCCCAGAAGTAGTCCAGACACCAGTTCCCGAACCTCCTAAAACAGATCCATTTAATTGTACAACATTGTTTGCACATGATGAAAAATCTGATCCTGCATTGGCATTTGGGGCTGGTACATAAGTGATCACCATTTGATCATTCATAATTATACAACCATTTGTAGATGTCAATGTAAGCGTAACTGACCCTGCTGTTGTATCCGCATTTGACGGAATGTAATCCGCATTAAGATCAGTATCAGAAGGTGAAAAAGTTCCCGATCCAGAAGTTGACCAGATTCCGGTGGAACCACCATCTGTAACTGAGCCACTTAATGAGGTTGTAGCATTATCAACGCAAACCAACTGATCAGGTCCTGCATTTACTGTAGGAGCCGGAATAATGGTTATAATCATATCTTCACTTACAGTTTGACATCCATTGGTTGAAGTAAGTGTCAACGTAACTGTTCCTGCCAAAAAATCAGCAGTTCCAGGTGAATACGTTCCAGTAAGATCTGACGAATCAGGAGTAAAAAATCCTGTTCCAGCAGAAGACCAATAACCAGTTGTTGTTCCACCTGTAATTGAACCAACCAAATTAGCAGGTGTACCAACACAAACAGATTGATCTGGACCGGCATCCACTACAGGTAACAACTCAATTGTTACAATCATTTGATCAGTAACATCTGTACATCCAAAAGTATTTGATGATGTAAGTGTTAAAGTAACTGTACCTGCTGTAATATCAGCAGCACTTGGTGTATATACTGCATTCAAATCTGAAGCTGAAGGCGAAAAAGCACCTGTTCCACTGCTACTCCAGACTCCTGTTGATGTACCTCCACTCACCGATCCGGAAAGATTTACATCTGCTCCTTCACAAATTGTTTGATCAACACCTGCATCTACAACAAAAGCAGGCACATCTGTCACTTGAATTGTATCTAAACCTCCGGGACATCCAGTAGAATCTGTTACAATTATGGAGTAAGTACCAGCAGAGACATTTATAGTAGAACTTGTTGCAGTAGTACTCCATAAGAAATTATAAGGCGGAGCTCCACCACTTGCATTCACAACAATATTAGTAGATCCTCCCTGACAGGTATATGAAGGATCAGGAATAATACTAGCAGTAATACTGTCATTAAGATATACGACAACGGTATCAGAACCAACACCTACTGTACAAGCAGAAGGGATACCAGAGGCAACATATACAACAGAATCAGGAAATCCAACTTGAGGTGTAATAGTTACCGTATCACAAGCATTTGTACAATTTAAATATGAATCAAAATCTCCAGGTAATCCAGGAGAAATAGAGGTCCAATTAATAGAAGATTCCGTTAATCCACTTATTGAAATGTCTTTGGAACAATTGAGGTTTAGACTAACATCAGGTGAAGCGGACACTGCTTCAGAAGTAGTAATTGAATATGTTGGTGAATCTCCACCTGTTTTACAAAACGAAATACAAAAAGAATTCATTCCATTTATACACTCTGTAGCACCGAGTAAAATTGGAGTACCACAATTAATTTGATAAGTTGTTCCGCCTGGAGGTGCTGGACTTTGCACATCAAAAACCAGTTGATTTGCATTTGGGTGAGTTATTACTTCAAATTTGATACAAGCATCAGCACCTGACGCTCCACAACAATATCCATTTCTGGCACTTGAAACGGTCCAAGTTGTATCAGGATTTGAAGATAAATCGACAGTAAAACTAGTGGTACCCAAGTCGCATGGAATGCATTGCGCATTAACATTAGTGCTAATACTAAAGACAAGAAATAGTAGAAAATTATATATGTATTTTTTTTTCATCTATATAAATTGAAGTAAGGCAATCAAAACAGTGTCATGAAAACTCTGCAATTGAGACATTTAATTTAGGTAAAAATCAGTGACCCAACAATCAATGGATAATATTAAAACAAAATTTATCCTTTCTTAAAGGAGATACAAATACACTTAAAAGGTTGTTAAAAATGGAGATTAAATAAACATTTGCTAAATATTACTTTTTTTTAGGTTCGATTTGGGTTGATTTTTAACCAGTTGCAATTATTTGAAAAATATTTGCATTTTTCTTTTTGTTATAATGAAAAAGTGATTTATATTTGCACCCCGCATTTGAAATGAGGGCGATTAGCTCAGCTGGTTCAGAGCACCTGCCTTACAAGCAGGGGGTCACTGGTTCGAATCCAGTATCGCCCACGAATGAAAAGCCGGATACATTTGTATCTGGCTTTTTTGCTTTCATAAATACTGCCAATTTTTTTATCCTACATTTTATCTGACATTCAACTCCTTGCCCACTCTTTGTGACATGTATCACAAACCTTGAAACTATAATGTTTTACCTTTCGGGTTGACCAATTTAATCCTTGATGAACAAGGTACTTATAACACTCATCTTTGTACTTCCATTTGGTGTCTTAGGGCAGGAATGTAAAGCCGAACATGATCCGGAACGTAAAGTTGTGGACACTACTGTTACCAATGTAAAAGAATATTTCCTGCATGGACATGTCAACGGGCACATCAGAAACTACTTTATGTCTACTATCAACAAAGGAAGTTTATCTGATCATTACGCAAATGCTATTGGTGGGTCAATTGGTTATTCAACCGCCTCATGGAAAGGAATTCACTTTGGTGTAAAAGGAATATTTACTTACAATCTATTTTCATCAGTTTTGGATGGTTCAGATTCTACTATTCAAGTAGCAGGCTGGGAGCAAGAATTATTTGATGTTACCAGACCCTCTAAAAAAAATGACCTTGATAGATTAGAAGAACTTTATATTGCTTATGACAACAAGCATCTAGGATTAAAACTAGGTAAAATAGATATTGATCAGGGTCCTCTTTTGAAAAGAAGGGATACCAGAATGAAACCATATGTTTATAAAGGATTTTGGTCAGCCATTCACCTCAATAAAAGAAATAAGAATGTTCATGATGCACATTTTGAACCAAAGAAAACATTTCACCTTTACAATGGATTTATTACCGGAGTATCACCCAGAGGAATGACGGAATGGTATTCACTTAATGAAGCAATTGGTTTAAGTTATAATGGTCAGCTCAATGATACTGTTCACTACGAATATCATGAAAAGTCAGGAACCAAAGGACTTTTGGTAAATGGATTTTGCACCACAATTCATGAGAAGTTAAAGCTACAGGCATGGAACTACTATTTACATAAAGTTTATAACACAACCTGGCTGCAAGCTGATGTGCGATTTAAAAAGTTTGGAGCCGGTTTACAATATGTATTTCAGGTAAGTGATCCCCATCAAAACACTTTGGCAGATTTTGAAAGATATTTTGACCCTGAACATAAGTCAAACACACTTGCCGCTCAGATATATTACAACATTAATGATCGTTTTAGAATTAAACTGGCTCACTTAACTTCATTAGGATCTGGAAGATTCTCTTACCCTCGCGAGTTATCAAGAGACGATTTTTATACGTCTATTTCCAGATCCAGATTTGATGGACATGGTGAAGCAAATGTAAGTTTGTTGGAAGTGACTTATCAACCAATTAAAAAACATCCAAAATCTTTGACATTAGTTGGTCAGGTTCAAATTGCTAATAATGCCCATCATGAAGATTATCACGTGAACAAATATGAAATGCCAGATTTTGCACAGTTTAATCTAATGGCAAAATATAATTTTACCGGTAAATTTAAAGGTGTACACCTAAACTTTCTTTATGTAAACAGGTATTCAGATTTACCTTTATCAATGGGATATGATCATCAATATTACCGTACCAATCTTCATCATTTTAACCTAGTATTGGATGTTGAGTTTTAAAAAACCAACTTCTATTTAATATTTCATGCTCCTAAGGTGGACTTAAGAACCAATTATCAATTTCATTTTTTATTTTTCTTCTTTGGTTGAAGTTTAACAAATTGTTGCTATTTTCAAACCAATCAACCTATTGATATGATCAAAGTTATTATTACTACAAATTTCACCGAAAGTGCAAGAAACGCTATGGTTTATGCAGCTAATCTATTCGGAGTGGAAAACACACAATATTATATCATGAATACTTTCATTGATATGCCTACCAGAAATGACGGATTATTATCTGTTGAGCAAATCAGTGATAGAAGAGAAAATAAAAGACTGAAAGAAGAAGTTGAATTTTTAAAGAATCAATTTCCAAATCAGAATATTGTTGTTAAATCAAAATCAGTTTACGGACAATTGGTACCGGCAATCAACAGCCTTGTAAAAGAAATTGCAGCACAATATGTTGTGATTGGAAACAAGAGTAAATATGATTTTGATGCTGGAATGTTGCGCGCAAAGACATATGAAATGATTGGTAAGATTGAATGTCCAGTTTTGGCCGTACCTGAAAACAGACCATGGTTTCCGGGTGAAGGTGGACTTATTTTTGCCAGTGATTTACAGACAATCAAAAAGCCTGATCATTTAGAACCTTTGGTAAGAATTGCAAACCAGCATCAGGTTCCTGTTATGGTGATTAATATCAAGAAACCCGAAACAGCAGCAAGTGCAGAAGAAGAAAAAGCTGACACACAGCTTTCACATATTTTTGGATCTACCAAACATGAAATGCACAAGCTTGAAGATGCAGATGTTTTAAACGGCATCAATAAGTTTGTGGAATCGCACGGAAATAGCTTATTGGTGTTATTGGCCAGAAAACAAAACTTGTTTCAAAGGTTAACACAACAATCTGTAACACAAAAAATGTCAAAATTGGCTAATCTGCCATTGCTGATTTTACATGATTATTAATTGATATTATTCAACATCAATTATTACTCTTCTGTTTTGAGCGTGATCCTCTTCAGAGCAGTTTTCACCACAAGCATTAAATAGCTTACTTTCTCCGTAAGATGTGACAGCTATGCGGTCTGCTGATATCCCGTTTTTAATGAGGTATTCTTTTATTCTATTTCCTCTACGTTCAGACAACCATTGATTGTAGATTTCTGTTGAACGCGCATCTGCATAGGCATATATTTTTACTGATTTTCCTGAATTGGATTTCAGGTTGGCAATAATTCCATCTAATGAACGATAATCTTCAGATTTAGGATAAGATGAGTTTAAATCAAAGAAAATTGTAGCATCTCCTGTTATTGAAACAACAGAAACATTATTGTGATTATTATTGACATGGTTTTCTACCGGATCTAATTCAAAATTGCCATCATTTTCTTCCAATTGATTCAGGTTATTTCCTGCTACATTATCAAGCTGTCTATATTCAAAAAATCCTCCTTTTCCCCTATACATACTTGCCAATACATTTCCATACCTGTCTTCTACCAAAAGGTTAAACTCATCCAAATCAAATCTGTTGTCGCTTTCATCTATTTTATACAAATAAGATTGATCAGGATCTAATTGAGTGAATATAAACTGACCTTTAGCGTTTGTATAAGTACTATCTAACAAAATCCCATCTTCTGAATAGATATAAACCTTTAACCCTTCACCAAACTCTCCTTCCAATTTTTTGTACTGAAAATTACCCGTTACAGTCATTGTTTTTAAATCAAATACATCTTCATTTTCTGCTAATAATTCCAAGTTATTTTGATATTCAGGGCGAATCTTTTTATATACAAACTGACCATTTTCATTGTTCTTGAGTTGAGCAACAACATTTCCTTCTTTATCAAAAATCAACAATATTAAATCTTCATTCTGATCTCGTACGGTAAGTACGTAATTGGAATCCAAAGACAAATTTCTGAATTCAAAATTCCCTCTCTTATCTGTATACTGTTCAAATGCTAAATCGCCATCTTCTGTCATTAACATCACTTGCATACTATCGGGATATTCACCCGGAATGTTTTCATAAACAAACTGTCCTGAAACGTTCCCTCGGTTTAATTCAAAATCTGACATGTCCTCAGGGATAAGACTTAAGGTTCCTGCTTTTTCCATATCTATTTTTTTGTATTGGAAAGATCCTTCTCTATCTCTTATCAACTCGGCTACAGGGTTACCATCTTTATCATAAACTATTAGTTCTAAATCTTCTTCTGATAGGATTTTGACCGTATAATGCTCATAAGGTAAATTTCTAAATTTAAATTCTCCTTTATCATCTGTTAATTGTTCAATAATTAAGTCATCATCTTTGTATAATTGCACCTTTAAATCGTTGGCATCAAGATTTAATTTTCTGTATCTGAACTTACCTGCAAATTCATTAGAAACAGTAACTATTCGTTCAACTTTAAGGTATTTGATATCATCATTTCCGGCTGTAGCAGCAACACTGTACATTCCTTGTGTTTGATCTGGAGAAACAAAAAGCCCTAAATCATCACCTGAAGTATTAAGTGCTTCTAAATTCTCAACTTCCTTATTATAATTTAAAATCTTCCAGTACAAATCCAGCCCTCCTTTTCCTCCTTCTCTATCTGATGAAAAGAAAAGATCATGATGACTAATGAACGGAAACATTTCATTTGATTCAGTATTTACTACCTCAATATTTTCCGGAGTTCCCCATGATCCATTTATTAATTTAACCTTATAAATATCTTTCCCTCCTTTTCCACCAGACACGTCTGAAGCATAATAAAGGGTATTAGTTGTTGGATCCCAAGATGGGTGGCCAAATGAAAAATTAGGATCACAGAAAGGAAGCAATTTTTGATCAGTCCATTTACCATCCTTCATCACTGCCATGTGCAGTTGGGGCTTTCGAATCTCCTTTTTCTTCTTAATAAAAGCAATTGTTTGGGTAAAGAACACTGTATCACCAGTTATCGTAAAACACAAAGGACCTGTGTGATTGTTATTGGACAAATCTGAAGAAAACAATTTTACATCTTTATAAACCGCTGTATCACCAAATCCATGTTTGATATCCGCCTTGAATAAATTCAAATAACCGGTAGATTTCCAGTTATTTTCACCTAATAATACCAAGTCTGATTCACGTCCTGAAGTAAATACCAATTGATCATTATAAATAACAGGACAAAAGTCTGCAAACTTAGAGTTCAGGCCTTTTACTTCAAAAATTTCAAAGCTGTAAGACACCTCTTCTACTTTATATGTTTGGGCGAAAGATTGATTGAAAGCAAACAAAAGAAAAAGAGCAATCATCTTTTTGAATCCAGCTTTATGTAGGGGGGGAAAAGATGTCATCTTATAGATATCTTGGAGATAAGTTATTGTCTTTTTTAGGTGCAAAATCAAATCCTATAAAGAATTCATGTGAACCTGCGTTATACTTTCTTAATTCAGTTAATGAAAGGTCAAATGAATAACCTAACCTCAAATAATCTGTAACGTTAAACTCTGTCACCAATACAATACTGTTTAATTTTCTTAAGGATGCTCCTATCCACCAAATCTTTTTGATCAAGGCTGAAATATTGGCATCAAATGAAAAAGGAGCACCTTCGGCATATCTTAACATTACAGAAGGCTTAAGCACAAACCCGCTTTTAATTTCGAACACACCTCCACCCATTAACATGTAATGTCTATCCAGATAAAGTTCTGTATTAGTTGGATATCCGTCATAATTAAAAGTATGTTTGGTTAGATGATTTACAGACAAACCCGCATAAAACCTATTGGTATAATAATAGGCTCCAAAATCAAAAGATGGAACCAAAGCACTTTCTTTTCCGCTTACATTATAAATATCAGCCTGGTTGTCAAAATCCAATTTGCTTCTGTCTAAAGTTGAATTAAAAACACCTCCTCTCAAGGCAAAAGAAAGCTGTCCTGTAGATAATTGAAGGTGATAACCTGCCGTTAATGCTCCCCAAAAATTCCTACTTGGCCCAATCACATCATGAGCCATATTCACTCCCCAAGCTAGTTTTGTTGCACCTGCTTTTGAATGAACAGATAAGGTTTGTGTATTAGGTGCTCCTTGCATTCCGAGCCATTGTGATCTATGAACCAACACAGAGGATATCGATCTTCTAGAACCAGCATACGCCGGATTAACAGCAAATGGATTAAACATATACTGACTGAACAAAGCATCTTGCTGTCCAAAACTCAAGTGAGTTGAAAGCATCAACATCCCTAACAACGTTATGTTCTTGAGTTTCATCATTTCATTAGTTGAAGCCAACCTGTTTCAGTTGGTCCATCAGTAAATGTTATTGTATAAAAATATGTTCCTGAAGGCGCTTCTGAACCATTCAATAATGTGCCTTGCCAACGAACCAAATCGTTGTCATAGCCTAATTCATCAAATACAATATCGCCCCAACGATTATAAATCACCACTTGATTATCAGGGAAAGACTCAATTCCTATAATTTTCCAGAACTCATTTAAACCATCATTATTAGGAGTAAAAGTGTTGATCGCTTCAATTGTACAATTTGGATCATTACTTACCGAAACTAAAACAGAATCTGTAAACTGGCAACCACCAGAAGTAGTAATGTCTACAAAGTAATAAGCTGTAGTATCAACAGGAAAAGTAATATCAGCTGAATTTTGATTTGTAATTCCTGGACCATTCCAAACATAATCAACTCCGCCGGTTGCATTTAGTGTTACTGAAAACCCTTGACATTGCGTTGCATCACTTCCTGCATCAACCGAAGAACCATCATCCAAGGTTAGATTTATATATAGTGTATCCTTGCATCCGACACTAGAAAAACCTATTACTTCCACAACAACATCTGCTGCAGGCGTGATTGTATAAGAATTAGTAAATGATCCACCTGCATCCCAGTTATAAGCTGAACAGCCAGAAGCTGTTAATGTTACTGCATCTCCATTACAAAAAGTTTGATCTGGGGATGCAGTTAATGGTGGCGCAGGTGAAACTGTAACGATCATTTGATCAGTGCTAGTACAACCTGCTAAACTTGTTCCTGTTACAGTGTATACGTTTGTTCCGACAGGTGGCACAAAAGGCACACCATCTGTTATACCTGTATCCCAAGTATAAGTGTTGGCACCTGCACCATTTAGAGTTACTGCAACTCCTTCGCAAACAGATTGATCAACCCCTGCACTGGTATTTGGAATAGAATCTACCAAAACAATTACTGTATCATTGGCAGGACAAAATCCCGCACCTGCACCAGTAACTACATAATAATTTGTTCCTAAAGGTGGAGTAAAGGCTACTCCATCTATTACACCTAAATTCCATGTATAAGCTGATGCAGAACCTGAAGCTGTTAGTGTTACCATTTGACCATCACATACTGCTTGATCAGCACCGCCATCAACCGTTACAACAGGTAAGACTTCAATATTAATATCATCCGTATTTACACATCCATTTGCATCAGTTCCGGTAACTGTATAACTATTTGAACCTAAAGTAGGTGTAAAAGGCGTACCATCTGTTACTCCACCTGTCCAAACGTAAGATACTCCGCCTGTTCCATTTAAAGTATATGAATTTCCGTCACAGATAGTATCATCTGCTCCGGCATAAATGGTTGGTAAATTATACCATGTAACTACAACATTATCTGTAGCTGTACATCCAGTACCACTGGTTCCTGTAACCGTATAAGTATAAACACCGGGTAAAGAAGTAAATGGAACTCCATCTCCAAAACCGGAATCCCACGTATAAGAAACCGCATTACCGGTTCCCGTTAATGTAACCTGATCTCCATCACACAAAGACTGGTCTGCTCCTGCACTAACAATTGGTGCCGGATCCACAGTAATTGTAATTGAATCAGATGCCGAACAAACTCCACTTGTTGCAGTTAAAAAATACTCAGTTGTCACAGTTGGAGAGGCAGTAATATTCAAAGCTGTTGAAGAAGACAATCCTGTTGAAGGCGTCCACAAATAAGTAGAGGCATTAGAAACTGTAGCATTAATTGTGTGACTAGCTCCCTCACATATTGTAACATCCGGAGTTGCTTCTACTGTAATTGCCGGTGGATCAGCCAAGATAAATGTATCAGGGCAGGTAAAACAGTTATTAGCATCATACATCTGAACATAATAAGTTCCTGCACTTAAACCTGAAATTGTTTGTGTTGTTCCTGAAGGCATCCATTGAAATGTATATGGAGGAGTTGCACTCCCAACCGTAGCAGTCAAAGATCCATCAGATCCTCCAGCACAAGAAATGGGACTAACAACAGAAATGGTTGCTGTAGGGGTTGTAGCAGATGAAATCCAAATCTCATAGTTCATATCTGCATTTCCTCCATTTACTGAACCACCGCTGTTGGTATATGATCCTCCTGGATAAATGCTGTTAAAATCGTATAAAATTGGCATTGAGCCTTGAATTCTGAAAGTATATTGAAAACCAGCAGTTAGATTTGGTTCTTGCCCACAGTTTAAGATAAATTCATAAGTTGGTGCAGTACCTGTTCCGCTCACATCATGATTTGCAGAGTACAAAAGTGCACCTCCTACTCCAACGCCTTGATAAATACTTAAGGTGTATGTTCCTGAAAAACCACCATTTCCCTTGATATTTAAATTGGTTAAAATTCCACTTGTACCACAACTGAATGATTGTTGGTGATCTGAATCAGAGGTCCCGTTAGTATGGTTCCAATAACTATCATCCATGTATGATGGACATTGCGCATAAACTTCATTAAAAAGCAATGCAATAAAAGGCAATATGAACAATAGCTTTTTCACCTGAATAGTGCGAATTTAATCATTTTAGGTATGTATTTCAAAACGAACACCATACACTATACGTTGGGTAGATTAAAAAAGATGCTTTAGTTTTGATTTTCAAGCACATCAGCCAATAAGAAGAAGCTACCAAAAATCAGGATTACATCTTTAGAATCGGCATCCCTTTTTGCGGTTGACATAGCCAATTTTACTTTTTTAAAACAAGTATGTTTCAATCCAAACTTTAAAGCTTCTTGTTCTAATTTTTCAATTTTTGCTGATCTAAGTGAATTAAACTCGGTAAAAAAATAAGTAGCGTTTTTGGGAAGCAGAGGAAATATTGCTGATAAATCTTTATCCGAAGAAGTACCATAAACAATTATCAATTTTTCGAAATTCAGATTTTCCAATTCTCCAATTAAATTTTTAATGCCATCTGCATTATGCGCGGCATCTATTATGATTCGAGGATTTGAACTAATCAATTGAAACCTCCCAGTAAAAGCTGTTAACTCACTAACATTTAATAACGAATTTTTGGAAATTTCGTCATCCACCGGAAATACATCATTCAAAACTTCAACAGCTTTCCATGCAGTTGCAAGATTCTTTTTTTGATAGGAAGCAATCAAGTCACTTTTCAGCAGAACATCTGAAGCGTAAAACAAAGTAGATTTTCGTTGTTTTGCTATTTCTTCAAAAACTAAGGTAGTTTCAAGCTGCTTTTCACCAATTACTACCGGTCTATTTTCTTTTATTATGCCGGCTTTTTCATAGGCGATTTTCTCTAAAGTATCCCCTAAGAATTGAGTATGCTCCAAACTTATATTGGTTATAACAGATAATTCAGGAACCAATACATTTGTAGCATCCAATCTTCCTCCCAAACCGGTTTCTACTATGGCAACATCTACTTCATATTGTTTAAAAGCCTCAAAAGCCATAGCCGTGGTTATTTCAAAAAAAGAGCTATCCAGTTTTTGAATATCCGTTTTATAAGCATCTAAAAAATCTAGTACAAATTGCTCTGAAACAGGGACACCATTAATTTTTATTCGCTCTCTAAAATCAAGAATATGCGGAGAAGTAAAGATTCCCACTTTGTAACCATTAGCTTGATAGATAGCCGCTAAAACATGAGATACAGAACCTTTTCCGTTTGAACCGGCAATATGGATAGAACGAAAAAACTCTTGCGGATTTTGCATTGACCGCAAGAGTTTTAAAATATTGTCAAGACCAGGTTTATAAGCTGATCCACCTTGTTTTTGATAATTTGGAATCTGTGTAAAAAGCCATTCAATGGCTTGATCATACTTACTCAATTCACTATGATTTAATGAAAGTAAATGTCATGATTCCTACCATTTCAATAGCAGCACCAGGTTTCTTTTCATACTTAGATGTTTTGGCTGCATTTTCTGCCAAACGCTTTAAGTATTCAGAACCTGTAGTTGACTTACTTTGAACGTATTCAGTTCTTACCACATTTCCATTAGAATCAACATAAATTCTCAAAGCAATGGTTCCTTCTTCCTGAACGTTTGTATCATAGATAGGATTCTTAATTCTTTTTCTGTTAGGATTAGCTGTCCCTCCTCCAGGAGTATTACCTTGTCCATCACCCCCTACACCATCTCCATCTCCAAAAGAATTACCACTTCCATTTCCACTATTACTTCCATTACCAGAATTAAATGTAAATGTATTGTCTACTTGTGGTGTTTGCTCTTGAGTAGCATTTGAGTTATTATTGTTTCCATTGCTACTTGTCACTTGAACAGGAGATTCATCCTGAGTTTCGTGATCCATAGATGGCTCTTCAACATTTTCAGGAACAGGTACCGGATTAGGATTCATGTCATTGCTTGAACTTCCTCCTTCAGGTTGTGAACCTAAATCCAGGTCGATATCTTCCATTAATATTTCTACTTTCTTTTCTTGTAATGGCGGATCCGGTTGTTCAAATCCCACTAATAGAAAAAATAGTATTAGTAACATTATGAAGACCAAAGCAGCATACAAGGCTCTTCTGTGATCCTCTTCTCTTAACGCTTCCTTCGCTTGTTTGATCGTATTCATCTGTTTGTGTTTTATGGTTAGTATGTAATTTACCTCAATATATATGCCATTTAATAAGCCTGAGGCAAAAAGTCAATTACTAACCTCCGGGCTCATATGCTAATACGGGTTTCCAATCTCTTTGTTTCGCCAGAGCGATAATATTAAAGACTGCTTCGTAATTAGCTATCCTGTCACCTGACACTTTTAAAGTTTTATCTGTTTGTTCGTCCATTTTGGAATCCAAAATCGGAACAATTTCTTCAAAAGTATATTCTTCTTCAGACCCTTCTATGTAGTATAGGCTATTTGGAGTAACCCCTACAACTACGGAAGGATTTAAAGAACTTGGAGGCAGATCACTTTTTTTAGGTAAGTCAACCGGTACATTTGGCTGAACCTTAGTGGCCATGATGATGAAAAATATCAACAACAGGAACACAAGGTCAGTCATGGATGACATTCCCCCCTCTGCTTTTACTTTATTTCTTCTTCCTAAATCCATACAACTACTTTCCTGGTTCGTTCAATAAATCCAAAAATTCAATAGACGCATTTTCCATGCTATGGATTACTTTATCGATTTTAGCCACCAAATAATTGTACGTCATGTACGCCATAATTCCAACTACCAAACCGGCAACTGTAGTTACCATGGCTTCCATAATACCTCCAGAGATAGTAGATAAATCAAAATTTTGCTGAAACTTCATTGCCTGGAACACTCTAATCATACCCAATGTAGTTCCTAAGAACCCAATCATTGGAGCTGCACCAGATGCTGTGGCTAAGAAACTCATTCTTTTTTCCAAATGATAGATTTCCAGTTTGCCCACATTTTCTATGGAGCTTACGATATCTCTCATTGGTTTACCAATTCTGGAAATTCCTTTTTCTACCATTCTGGCAGCAGGATTATCAGTTTGCGCACATAAATCTCTAGCCTGATCAATTTTACCATCTAACAAGTAGTCTTTCACTCTTACCATGAAATCTTTTTCTTCTTTCAAAGATTTATTAATTGATAAAAATCGCTCAACAAAAATGTAAACACTAACAATTGAAAGCGCCAACAAGGCGATCATCACAATAAGGTTAGTAATACTCACCTCTCCGGTTATAGGATCAACACCTACGATCAAATCCCAAACCTTAACCGTCTTAGTCATTTCAGTAACTCCACCGGTTTCTTGAGCAGTATTTAAGCTATCTAATCCGGTTGTTTGCAATAAAAGGGGCAAAAAAGTCATAATTTGGTTGTTGTTTATTGTTTTTTAGAATGTTACCACCTGGGTAATTTCACTTCTTAATTTTATTAACGTCCTTTAAATTCAATTGTTACACACGTTAACAATTCTTTCACAAATATCACCAAATGCACAGCAATGGTAATATTAAAGCGAAAATTACACATTAATTGAAAGCTTGAACTGCTCTCAACAAGAAGTTATTAACTATGATTTTTGTATTGCGCTAAATACTAGTGAAACATCAACCAGTATACAGCAGCACCTGAAGCGTATCCTATTATAGCGTAAAGACTGATCTTTTTAAGATACCAACCAAAGCTGATTTTCTCTAATCCCATAACGGCTACACCGGCAGCAGAACCAATAATTAATGCAGATCCTCCTGTACCAGCACAGTACGCCAAGAATTGCCAGAATTTACCGTCAATAGCAAAATCTCCAACATCTGCAATCGGGTACATACCCTGAGCTGCAGCTACCAATGGAACGTTATCAACTATTGCAGACAACAATCCTATTGACACGTTAATAGTATAGATGTTTCCATCCATTTTATCGTTCAAGAAACCGGCAACTTCATTTAAGTGACCTACTTCTTGTAAAGCTGCAACAGCCATCAAAATCCCCAAGAAAAATAATACTGAAGCTGTATCTACCTTTTGTAAAACAGAGATTACTGATAAATTTCTTTTTAACTCAGAAGATTTACGACCGTGCATCACTTCTGTTACAGCCCATAAAACCCCTAAACTCAACATCATCCCAGTAAATGGAGGTAAATGAGTCATGGTTTTGAATACAGGCACAAATAGTAATCCGGCCAATCCTAAGAAAAACACAAATGTTTTTTCAAAATTCGTTACTTCTACTTCAGCATGTCCGTGTGCAGAAACAGGATTAGATTTGTCTGGACGTTGAACCTGTCCTTTAACAAAAATTGAAGCCAGAATCAAAGGAACAATTAAAGCAGTTAAAGATGGAATAATTAAGTTAGTAATAATCACATCTGTATGAGGCAACTGACCATTATTCCATAACATTGTTGTTGTTACGTCTCCAATTGGTGACCAGGCACCTCCGGCATTTGCTGCAATAATAATGAACCCTCCAAACAACCAACGAGTCTCTTTTGAGTCAATTAATTTTCGAATTACGGAAATCATTACAATGGATGTTGTTAAGTTATCCAATGCAGCAGACATAAAGAATGTCAATAAACAAATCACCCAAAGTAATTTCACCTTAGATGTTGTTGAAATTCTGTCAGTGATGACGGAGAACCCTTCATGAGCATCAATTAACTCAACAATGGTCATTGCTCCCAATAAGAAGAATAGAATTCCGGCAATCTCAAACAAGTGATGCGTTAAACCATGCTCTACATACTCATGCACATGATGAGAAGTATGATGAGGATCTTTAGTAGTCATCTCCATGTCATAGTTACCATGGTTCAAAATCTCATCTCTTTCTTTAATTACTTCATGATTTGCAAACTCAGCAAAGCTTGGATTGTGTGCTTGGATTGTTGTATCTCTAGATACATCAACAATAGATTGTCCTTCTTGAACACCTAAATGTTGTTCAGGCCACAATGCATACATCCCCCAGCAAATCATTCCTATCAACAAGGCTGAAGCTGCTTTATCTACTTTAATATTATGTTCAAGGGCAATTGCCGCATATCCTACGACAAAAATTATAACCATTACAAATTCCAATCCCATAGTTTTATTGAGTTTAAACCAGTTTGTTAAGTGCTATTTCAAAAGCTGTCTTAGCAATTTTAGTTTTATTGTTATTTTTTTGATGTGTATCAACCATTGCTTTTTTAATGGTTTCTGATGTATCATTAAAGATTCCTTTGTCTGACAATTCTTCCAAGTCGTTGCTCATTAAATAAGCAAAAACTCTAGCCATTCCGCAATTTGAAATAAAATCAGGAATTACAGCAATGTGCTCATCTGTATAATCAGCAATAGGTCCAAAGAAAATTTCTTTATCCGCAAACGGAACATTAGCCCCTGCAGAAATTACTTCCATACCGTTTGCAATCATTCTATCTACTTGATCTTTTGTAATTAATCTTGAGGCAGCACAAGGAATAAAAATCTCTGCTTTGATATCCCAAATTTTGGCGTTTACTTCATCAAAAGACATCATGTCAGGCGCATTTAATGCGTTTCCATCTTTATTCAAGAATAATTCTCTGATCTCTTCTAAAGTAAATCCTTCTTCTTTGATCAACCCTCCAACTCTATCAATGATTCCAACAATTTTAGCTCCTTGTTGCGCCAGGTAATAAGCTCCGGCTGAACCAACATTTCCCCATCCTTGAACGATCACTCTTTTTCCTTCAACACTTCCTCCCCAGATATCATAATAATGTTTCACTGACTCAGCAACACCGTATCCTGTAATCATATCAGCTACAACATACTTTCTTGAAACCGAAGGTGAGAAACTCTCATCTTCTATCACCTTTAGTACTCCTTGTCTTAACTGACCAATTCGGTGAATTTTTTGCGCTTCTCTTGGCTGAAAATGTCCATTAAACACTCCTTCTTGAGGATGCCAAACACCACAATCTTCAGTTATAGGAATTACTTCGTGAATTTCATCTACATTTAAATCACCACCAGTTCCGTAGTAATGTTTTAAAAGTGGAGTTACTGCGGCGTACCATCTTTGTAACACACCTTTTTTTCTTGGATCACTTGGATCGAAATTAATTCCGGATTTAGCACCACCAATTTGAGGACCCGCAACAGTAAACTTTACCTCCATGGTTTTTGCTAAAGACTCAACCTCTCTCTTGTCTAAGCCTACTCTCATTCTGGTACCACCACCAGCAGCACCTCCTCTTAATGAATTAATAACTACCCATCCCTCTGCCTCAGTTTCCGCATCTTTCCATTCGAAAACTATTTCGGGACGTTTGTTCTCAAATTTTTCAAGAAGTTTGATCATTTTGCATCCAAAATTAATTGGGCAAAAATAGTAAAGATTTTAACTTCTGAAACCTTCTATGAATTCCACTATGATTTATTCGACGGATAAAAACGAAATCCCCCTATTGAATCTTTTTCAGCTCCGGTTACCGAACTAAGCGTATTGATTTGATTATTAATATTTAAAAAACCTAAAAAGGCAAAAATCAAAGCCTCTTTAAAGTCCAAAATTTCCTTTTCAGCAATAATAATTTTTGAAGTGGTTTTTAACTGAATAGCCTCAACCAATGTTTTATTTAACGCTCCACCTCCACTAATCAAGCAATTTGATATATTTTCTTTATTGAGTAATGCAGCAATCTGATAAGCTTCATGCTCTATGACTGTTTTCAATAAACTTTTTGGATCACTTTGCGCATATTTTTGAAGAATGGGATAAAAAAACTGATTCATCCATTCATACCCTAGTGATTTAGGAGGAGCTTTACGATAAAACTTCAAATCATTAAGTTCATTCAATAAATCTTCAATAATAACTCCTTGAGCAGCCATTTCACCATCTTTATCATAGGCAGTATTGAAATACTCTACCATCAATTGATTCAGTGGCAAATTTGCCGGGCATATGTCAAAAGCTATTCTCTCATTATTTTTTTCAAATGAAATATTAGCAATCCCTCCCAGGTTGAGACATGACTCATATTCCCCAAAAAGCAATCTATCTCCTATTGGAACAAGCGGAGCTCCTTGTCCACCTAATTGCACATCTTTAATTCTAAAATTGTTTATTGTTAGCAGACCAGTTATATCAGCAATTAACTGCCCCTCTCCAATTTGAGTAGTGATACCTTTCTCCGGCTCATGAAAAATTGTTTGGCCATGTGAAGCAATTAAATCCACTTTTCCTGACAATCTATTTTCAAGTATAAAATCATTTACTGAATGCCCTGAAAATTTCCCAAACTCTTGATCTAGAATTGTCAGCTCAGTTTCACTCATCTGAAAAGCCGACTTCAATTTTTTGTACCAAACATCATTGTAAGGATAGGTTTTAGTTGCAAGAATTTCAAATTCATATTGTTGTTTAGATTTTTTAAATTCTACGCAACAGACATCAAGACCATCCAGAGAAGTACCTGACATCAAACCAATTGCAATGCTGGAATCTTGCATCTATATTTAAGTAGTTTTAAAGATTGGAATTTGAAGTAGCAATTTATAAATTTTATTGGCTGAACTATAGCAATAAATGGTTAAATTTGCTCGACCTGAAAATTTGGTCACGGTACCTAAACCCTGAAAATATTAGAAATGGATTTTAAGTTTACTGAAGAACAATTAGCTGTAAAAGACGCCGCAAGAGACTTTGCGCAAAACGTATTAAAACCTGGTGTAATTGAAAGAGATATTCACGCCAAATTTCCGGCTGAAGAAATCAAGCAATTAGGTCAATTAGGTTTTTTCGGAATGATGGTTGATCCTAAATATGGAGGAGGCGGTATGGATACTGTTTCTTACGTTTTAGCTATGGAAGAAATTTCTAAAGTTGATGCCTCTACTTCAGTTTGTATGTCAGTAAACAATTCATTGTACAATTGGGGAATAGAAAGATTTGGAACTGAAGAACAAAAAGAAAGTTACTTAAGACCTGTTGCAGAAGGACAAGCAATTGGAGCTTTTTGTTTATCAGAGCCAGAAGCAGGGTCTGATGCTACTTCGCAAAGAACCACTGCTGAAGATAAAGGAGATTACTATTTATTAAACGGAACGAAAAACTGGATCACTAATGGTAGTTCAGCTTCATTCTATTTAGTAATGTGTCAAACAGATAAAGAAAAAGGTCATAGAGGAATCAACTGTTTGATAGTTGAAAAAGGAATGGAAGGATTCATTGTTGGAGAGAAAGAAGATAAAATGGGTATCAGAGGATCTGACACACATACTTTGATCTTTAATGATGTAAAAGTTCCCAAGAAAAATAGAATTGGAGAAGAAGGTTTCGGATTTAAATTTGCTATGCAAGTTTTAGGAGGAGGAAGAATTGGAATTGCTTCTCAAGCCTTAGGAATAGCATCTGGCGCTTTAGAATTGGCTATTCAATATTCAAAAGAGCGTCAAACTTTCGGAAAAGAAATTCACAAGCATCAAGCTATAGCGTTTAAATTAGCAGACATGGCTACTCAAGTAGAGGCTGCAAGATTAATGACATTGAAGGCTGCTCACATGAAAGATCAAGGTCTTGAGTTTACAGCACAAGCTTCAATGGCAAAATTATTTGCTTCTCAAATTGCTCAATCTGTAACTACTGAAGCCGTTCAAATTCACGGTGGATATGGTTATGTTAGAGAATACCATGTTGAAAGACTAATGAGAGATGCTAAGATTACTCAGATTTACGAGGGTACATCAGAAATCCAGAAGATTGTTATCTCAAGAGAGATTTTAAAAGACTAAAAGTGAAACTTCCTTTTTTGCACGGAGTAGTTTTAGGGATTTTAACCCTATTCTTTTCATGCGAAAAAGAATATAGCAAGTTTTCTAAATCAGAAAGCCATAATACCGGTATGGATTGCATGACATGTCACTCTAGCGGAGAAGAAAAATTTTACACTGCAGGATCTGTTTATGACTCATCATTTACAAATCCAATGTTAAATAGTGTCATAAAACTCTATACAGAACCCGCAGAAGGAGGAAAACTTAAGGGAACCATAGAAGTTGATGCACTTGGAAATTTTTATTCCAATGAACGGATAAAATACACTAACGGAATCTACCCTACTATTGTAGGACCAAGCGGAATAAAAAAACACATGACAACCCCCACAGTTACCGGCGCTTGTAATAGTTGTCATGGAAATACAGAATCACCAATCTGGATAGAATAGTGTAATTGTAATAAATTGCCTTTTTTAACGTCTTAGATTGTGATATGCGAATTGTCGTATTCATATCTTTTTTGCTATTGACCGGAATTTCATATTCACAGTCATTAAAATCTACTTTTAAAATCAATCAATTAAATGGTGAAGTTCATTTGAGTTTAACCATACATTCTGGGAATACCTGTAATGGCTTGACTATTTATCGTTCAAAAGACAGTCTGAATTTTGAATCAATTGGTGTTATTGATGGTTATTGTGGAAGTCTTACAGAATCTATCACCTATAACTTTACTGATGAAAACCCAATTGTTAACCAGGTGAGTTATTACAGATTTGAATTGATGGGACTAGAATCTTCAGAAATCAAATCCATCAAGGTAATTGATTTAGAAGGGAAAAACTTTAAGATTTGGCCAAATCCAATTTCTGACACAGCCACAATATACTTTAACAATGATCTCCAAAAAGAAATTGCTTTTAACGTATATGATTTAAGTGGAAAGTTAGTGTACAGTTTAAATACATCCTCAAGTGAAATCCCAATTGATACTTCAGAATTTGTCAATGGAACATTCATTTTCGTAATAAGAGATGAAGACAAGGAAGTGGCAAAAGGAAAATTTATCGTTCAAAAATAAAAACGCCCCTGCTCAAAAGAACAGAGGCGCAAGTAAATACACGGTTTAATTTTATTCTACAGATAATCCAGTAGCAACATCTCCAAAAGGAATAACCATTGGGTCATCACTATATGGATCTTCACACCAAACTCTTCCCATTGCAGCATCAACCTTAACCACTTTAGTGTTAACGAATGATCCTACCCAAGGAGCTTGAACAGCATCACCTGCTTTTACGTTTGGTTTAACTGGAACCGGTGTACAATCAGCTTTAGGATATACAGCCATTTTTCCAGCAAATCCAATTGTTAAAACTTTATCTCCGCTAACAGCAATAACTGTTGCAGCCTTAACTTTACCATCAGCTTTAGCAGCAACTGTAGTTCCAGGAGCCCAAGTAGATGTAAGAACGTGGAAAGTTCCAGCTTCAATTTGCTCAGTCATTTGACCAAAACCAACTCCTTCAGAGTTTTGAGCAGGATTATCCCAATCAATATCAATATAGTTTACAACCGGAGCAGCAGGATCTGAATCATCAGTTACAATTGCTCTTTTCATTCCTGAACCTGATTGCCACCAAGTCAACAAGATGTCTCCTTTTTTAGCAGTTTGATTAGGTTTAATCGGAACGATCATATAGTTAGGAATCTCCACTCCTTTATCTCCCATAAAATCAACTTTACTGTACTGGTCACCAGGCTCAGCTAAAGTTTGTTTGTAAAAAATAAATGTTGTGTTTTCAGCACCATCTTTTGTAGCATCTTCTTGCCAGTTTTTTGAAGGTGATAAAACGATATCTCCTGCCGCAGCATTCAATTTATCTTTTGGAAAATCAGGAAAAGGGTCGATAGCTCCACTTTCTACTACTTCTTCAGTAGTTTCTTCTGTAGTGTTATCATCATTTGTAGTTTCCTCTGTTGCTTCTTCGTTTCCTCCACAAGAGAAAAGGAATAATCCTATACCAAGGATGAAATAATTTTTCTTCATAGGGTTTATCTTAATTAAAATTTTAGACGACGAATTTAACAAAGTTATCTGATTCTGTTAAGCTTTCGTCTATTTTTTTAAGCCTACAAATACTGAATAAGATTCTCTAATTTAATGCCTCTTGAACCTTTTAATAGGATGGAGAAATTGTTTATTGACGATAAATCTTCATTATCTAATAAATCAATGAAATTGGAATACTTAGGAAAGTTGGAATTTGTTTTTTGAAATTCTTTGCCAACAAGAATCGCTTTCAAACCAAGGTCATTCAATAAATCAACTATTTTTTGATGCTCTACATTGCTAATTTCACCTAGTTCCAACATATCTCCAACAATGGCCAATTTACTTTCTGCTGTAATCTCAGCAAAACTTTGGATTGCGGCTTTCATTGAAGTAGCATTAGCATTGTAACAATCAACTATTAAAGTATTTCTATCAGATTTTTGAATTTGTGATCGATTATTTGAAGGCTGATAATTTGACAATGCCTCATTTATTGCAGCAGGTTGTACACCAAAGTAATCACCTATACAAACAGCTGCTAAAAAATTAGTGAAATTATATCTCCCTGTCAGCTTTGTTTCTATTATCTCAGAATGATAAGTTGAGTTGTTCCATTTAAATGAAACAAATGGATTCATTTCAACTAATTCACCTTGAATATTAGCCGATTCTTCACCATAAGTAACAAGAGGGGCCTTGGGCAAATGTGATTTTAAGGTTTCATCATCTGCATTACAGAAAATAACGCCTTGTACTTTTTCCATCCAACGGTACATGGCAGTTTTTGTTTGGATTACGCCTTCAAGCGAACCAAAACCTTCAATATGAGCAGCACCGACATTTGTAATTATTCCATGATTAGGTTCTGCAATTTCAACAAGTTCTTGAATATCCCCGGGTTTATTTGCACCCATTTCAATAACAGCAAAGTCATGTTGACTATTAAGTTTTAACAAAGTAAAAGGCACACCTAAATGGTTGTTTAGATTACCTTCTGTAATTAAAACATTGTATTTCTTTTTCAAAACAGCTCCAATCAACTCCTTGCTTGTAGTTTTACCATTACTACCAGTTATTCCAAGTATAGGAATATCGAACTGTTTCCTATGAAAATTAGCTAGTTTTTGTAGTGTTTCAAGAACATCATCCACCAAAAATATTTGATCCGAAGTTTTGTACTCAGCTTCATCTACTATTGCATAACTACAACCTTCATCAATTGCTTTTTGAGCATATTCATTACCATTAAAATTAGCACCTTTTAGTGCGAAGAAAATAGTATTAGGCTCCAGATTTCTTGTATCGGTGCAGACACCCTTGGAGGTTACAAACAATTCATGCAGATGACTGATATTCATGTTGCCAAAAATAGGACAATATGAGGTTAAATCATCACCTTTGAAAAGAGATATTTACAATGTTAAAAGTTGAAAACTTTGTTTGAATCAATCGTTTATAATAGCTGCAATACCAGGTAATGTAACGCCTTCAAGATACTCTAACATAGCACCACCACCAGTTGATACATGACTTACCTGATCTGCCAAATGAAATTGATTTACTGCGGCAACAGAATCACCTCCACCAACTAAAGAAAAGGCACCATTTTTAGTAGCTTTTGCCACAGCTAAGGCTATCTCCTTGGTTCCGTTTTGAAATTTTTCTAATTCAAAAACTCCCATTGGTCCATTCCACAATATCAATTTAGAATCAAGTACACACTGTTTGAAAGCTTTAATTGAATCTTCAGCAATATCTAATCCCATCCAACCATCAGGTATTTGATCAATTTTTACAGATTTAGTATTGGCCTCATTGGAAAACTCATCTGCTATAATAGTATCAGTTGGAATCAACAAATTAACTCCTTTCTCCTTTGCTGCTGACATGATTTCTCTTGCCGTTTCCAAGAAGTCTTCTTCTACCAAAGAATTACCAATTTGACCTCCTTGTGCCTTGATAAAAGTATAAGCCATTCCTCCACCAACAATCAAGTTATCTACTTTATTCATCAACTCAGTGATAATTGATATTTTGGATGAAACTTTTGCACCACCTACAATTGCGGTTAAAGGTTTTTGATTTGATTTCAACACTTTATCTACACTCTCAATTTCTTTCTCAATTAGATATCCAAACATTTTGTCGTTTGGAAAAAACTGAGCAATTACTGCAGTTGATGCGTGTGCTCTATGTGCAGTTCCAAATGCATCATTGATATACACATCTCCGTGTTGAGCTAATTTTTTAGCCATTTCAACATCACCTTTCTTTTCTCCTTCATGGAATCTCAAATTTTCAAGCAACAATACTTCTCCAGGTTTTAAATTAGCTGACATTTCAAAAGCCTTAGCACTAATACAGTCAGTTGCAAACTGAATTGACTGCCCCAGATTCTCTTCCACTTTTGAAATGATATTTTTCAATGAAAACTTGTCTTCAGGAATGTTTTTTGGACGCCCTAAATGAGACATCAAGACAACACTTCCTCCTGACTCCAACACCTTTTTTATAGTAGGGATAGCAGCCTTGATTCTTGTATCGTCAGTTACTTCAAGCGTTTCTTTGTTCAATGGAACATTAAAATCTACTCTAATTAAAGCTCTTTTTCCAGCAAAGTTGTAAGAAGAAATGTTTTTCATGTCGTTACTTAAAATTTGAGCCCGCAAATATAATCCAGTTTCAGATTCTGGATATGACATCTGTCAATTATTCTTCATTTTCGGCTAATTGTTTCCAATATGCCCTCCACCGAAAAGTCACTCTTTTATCACCATTAAAAATCAAACCCAAGTTTCTTCTATCCAGCCCGATTTTTCTAGCAAAACAAATTGCACAACTGTAAACAGTATCAGACTTTAGAGGTTGATAAGGATAGGAACATATTATATGCGGATCATTGGTAAAGGAACGCGTAACTATAGTCAATGAATCAACTACATCAACTGTGAAGTAAATTGTTAATCTTCCAGGCATTTTACCGGCCTTGAAACTAATAGTATCCATATTAATCTCAATCATTTGATTAGGTTCTACCAATTCAAAATGTAAAGTATCCGGATATGCCCAAACTTTTAATTGAGCAGAAGCTTTTAAACTAATACCAAAAAATAGAAATATCACCCAGCGCATTTCGCCAAGTTAAAAACTAGATGCAGCTTAAATTAAACTTTAACAGATTCCTAACAAAGCAATATTGAATCACAACTGGAATCTTCTATTAAAGAAGAATCCAAACCTAAATTGGCCGTCCAACCAATTGGAAGTTGTAAGCGGAATGAACAAATTCTCATTCATTGCTTTAGCATTTGAAAAATGTAATGAAAAGGTATGTCCTCCCGTTAAAATTTCAAAACCAAAACTCAATGGATCTTGAGCAGGGATTGATGATGGACGATTAAATACATGACTGTATTCGCATAAAACCGCTAGCGTTTTAGTAAATCTAAATCTAGCCGAAGTTCCGGCAAAATATAAACCATTCACATCTCCAAAAGCCACTAAATTTCTATGATTATATCCCAAATTAATTTGCCAGGTAAATCTGTCACCAAACTTTCTGGTAATTAATAGCTGATTTGTAAAAATGAAACGATTGATAAATCTTGGATAAGATGTTACAGATGTAGAATCAGGTGCTTTTTTTGCATACGGCAAAGCAATTGAACTTACAAAAGCCATTGAAATAGGCATCTTAGACGTTTTTTGTTCTAAAATTTTATACTTCACATAACCATCTACCACTTGCGTTCTAATCCCAACACCTTTTGATCTACCTAAACCAACATCCAGATTACCTAATATTCCGTATTCAAAAGCTAACCGAACATCAGCCAAATTATCAAATCCAAAAAAGTTGCTGATTCCACCAGATTCCCCTGCAAGATCACCAAATTTATGTGCAACGATAAATTCTAAATTATTTCGTTCAATACATTCAGTACTGTGATTATTGATTACCCTGGTTCCGGCAAATGATTCATAAACTTTATCCTGACCAAAAGATTTTACTGCAGAAAAAGCAATAAGGAGTAGTAGTATTTTTTTCATTCTTTAGCTTTTGTTTCGATAAAATAGATCAAATCCAACATCTGTTTATCGCTCATATTTTCAAAAGTATATTGTGGCATGTATTGCTTTCTACCACTAATTGAATAAGTTCCGTATCTAGTTATGTGAGAAATTGAAAAACTGTTATACTTCTCTTTTTTCGCCGCTAAAAATTTAAAAGATAGTTTATCCATCCCTAAATCAAAATTGGTAATTCCTTTGCCATAAGCGTGACAATGTAAACAACCTCCCTCATATATATACTTACCACTTTCAAAATTGGGTTGATAATCCGGAATAACAGGAATTTTTGAAGTTCCAAAATGTGCATCATTGTATGTGTTATACTTTGATTTCAGCAACTTGACACCATCCTTTTTATTCTTTTCATTTAAAGCAGATAGTTGATTTAATTCTTGAGAAGTAAAAACCAAATCAGAGATTTTTAACTCTAGTGTTTTATAATAGTGAATTATGCATCTTATTTCCCAAAACTCAAGCTCTCTCCCTTGCGAACACTGAGTGGCACACAATTGAATGGCATTGTAAAGTGTATCTCTGGTATTCTTCACCAAATCGCCATACTTTTTATCATAATCCCCATTGTACCAATGTTCTTTGTTATACATACTATAAAATGTAGAACCTGGTAAAAAAGGCACCTTATTTTTCATGCTATATTTTAATACTCTGTCGGGAGATTCATCCGCAGGATCATCCGTCTCAAGTACGATATTATGACAATCAGTGCAAACAAAATATTTTGAAATGCGATCAATTGAACCATCTTCCAACTCACCATACTTGATTAGACGTTCTCCAATTTTTGCAGAATCAGGATCAATTTTTTCTAAATAATGTACAGGTTTTTGATCACCGAGTTCAATTAAGGCTTTTTGAACTGTCCAATTACTGAAATCTTCCTGTTGTAAATTTTTGCTGTGCGAGTAAGCCGAATATTCTCCGGATGAGGCATTAACAAAGGATAAAACACCTACCCCTACACTTAAAAGCACGACAAGTAGTAATAATCTCTTTAGCATTTTTAACTTTGAAAGAAGAAAGATAGGAATTATTTGTTCGAATGAAAAATGTATTATCCACTCCCATTGTCTACCTAAAAGGTGTTGGCCCTAAAAGGGGTGAGATTTTACAGAAAGAAGCAAACATTCACACCTACAGAGATCTACTGAATTATTTTCCTTTTAGATATATAGATAAGTCGGCTTATCATAAAGTATCTGATATTCCTTTTCAAGAAGGTGCTGTTCAATTAAAAGGACAAATTATTGGATACAAAGAAGTAAAACAAGGAAGAACAAAAAGGTTAGAAGTTAGATTTGAAGATGAAACGGGCATTATAGAACTTATCTGGTTTAAAGGTGGAAAGTGGATCATTCCCAAACTTGAAAAAGGAGGATGGGCAAAGGTTTATGGAAAGGCAAAAAAGTATGGTGCAAAATTCAATATTGCGCATCCAGAAATTGAATTTTTAAATGGTCCAAACGAAGACAGTCTTGGTTTGCAAGCTGTTTATCATTCAGGAGAAAAATTACAAAATCTGGGATTTACGTCAAAAGGTTTTGAAAGAATAGTAGCCCAATTATTACCTGCCTTAAAAAACCAAATCCACGAGTTTTTACCTGACTGGTTAATGGCTGATTTGAATTTAATGAGCAGAGAGCAAGCTTACTTTGAAATTCATCAACCCAGCTCCTATGAAATGGCTCAAAAAGCACAGGTTCGTCTTAAGTTTGAGGAACTTTTCATACTTCAAATGGAATTGCTGTTTAGAAAGGAAATCACCAAGAAAAAAATTAAGGGATTGAAATTGGAAACAGTTGGTGCCCATTTCAATGAATTTTACAAAGAACATTTACCATTTGATTTAACCGGAGCTCAAAAAAGGGTGATCAAAGAAATAAGATCAGATATTGGTTCCGGAATTCACATGAACAGATTATTGCAAGGAGATGTTGGTAGTGGAAAAACATTGGTTGCATTAATGGTAATGCTGATAGCTATAGATAACGGTTACCAGGCTTGCATGATGGCTCCGACTGAAATTTTGGCCAATCAACATTATAATACCATTTGTGAATTCCTCGCAAAAATGGATTTAAAAGTTGCTTTGCTTACCGGATCAACCAAAAAAGCAGATCGTAAAATATTACATGAACAATTGCGAGCCGGTGAGATCAATATTCTAGTGGGAACTCATGCATTATTAGAAGATGTTGTGATGTACAAAGATTTAGGCATTGCAATTATTGATGAGCAGCATAGATTTGGTGTAGCGCAAAGGTCAAAGCTTTGGAAGAAAAACTTATTACCTCCTCACATTTTGGTGATGACCGCCACTCCTATCCCAAGAACTTTAGCTTTAACTTTTTATGGGGATTTGGACATTTCAGTGATTGATGAAATGCCTCCAGGTAGAAAAGAAATACAAACATCTCACAGATTTGAATCTGCCAGACTAAATGTTTTCCAATTTTTAGAAAATGAAATAACTAAAGGCAGACAGGTTTATATCGTATATCCATTAATTCAAGAATCTGAAAAGTTGGACTATGAAAACTTAATGGATGGATATGAAGCTATTACTAAGCGTTTTCCTTTGCCAAAATACAAAGTGAGCATAGTTCACGGCAAAATGAAACCTGAAGACAAGGATTACGAGATGAAGATGTTTTCAGAAGGAAAAACCAATATAATGGTGGCGACAACAGTAATTGAGGTTGGTGTGAATGTTCCTAACGCATCTGTTATGGTAATTGAAAGTGCGCAAAAATTTGGATTGTCCCAGCTGCATCAGTTGAGAGGCCGAGTTGGAAGAGGTGCAGATCAATCATACTGCATTTTAATGACCAATCATAAATTGGGAGAAGATGCAAAAAAGCGACTAATGACCATGGTTGAAACAAATGATGGTTTTAAAATTTCAGAGGTAGATTTAAAATTGAGAGGTCCGGGAGATATTATGGGTACCCAGCAAAGTGGCTTGTTAAATCTTAAATTATCTGACCTGTCCAGAGACGCTCAAATAGTTAAATTAGCCCGAATCAAAGCAGAAGAATTGATAGAAAGAGATCCCAACCTCAGTGAAAAAGGGCATCAAAAAATTGCTCAGGTTTTGCGAAAAGTATTGAAAGAAAAACCAAACTGGAGCCGTATTTCATAAAACACAATACTTTGCAAGTGTTGAAAACTAAATTTTTATTGGGAGTTGAAATTTTGTAAATTATAGATGAACCAAATCTATAAGTTATGAAAGGAATCACAAACAGAGTACTAGCAATTTCCCTATTTTTCATTACTTCAACAACTTTTGGACAAGTCTCAGGAGATTTAAAAAGAGACAATAGAAAAGTAACGAAGAATATAAAATATACTGTATCTTACAGCAAACCGGGAAAGATGATCTTCAGCATAGTTGTTGACCGAAACGGAAATGTAATCACTTGTTTAATAGATGAGCATAAAAGCACCATACGACAAGGCCCTATTATGCTAAAGTCAAGGGATATGATTAAAAACGGTTTAAAATTTGAAGCCGGGAATTATCCGCCGAATCATCACGGTTATGTAGAAATAAATACGACACAATGATAAAAACTGCTTTAATTGCGTTTAGCTTTTTAACCTCTTGCCTTCTATATGGTCAGGTTTATGGCGACATTTTCATGGATAAAAGAAAAATAGAAAAGGATATTAGTTATACTGTCCCCTATTCTACTCCAGGAAAATTAGTATTTGACATTGCAGTTGACATTGACGGTAAAATAACATCCTGCGTACTTGATGAGTCAAAAAGTACCATTAAGAAAACAGGTGTAATGATGCGTGCAAAAAATATCATCATGCAAGAGTTGAAATTTGAGCAAGGATATCAATGGCCAAAATTCCATAGAGGTTCTGTTCAAATTAACACTGTTCAAGGCACAGAGCAAAAAGAAAACAATCAATTTGCTCCACCACCTAATTAAATTTTAATTAATACAATAAAAAAAGCCTCTCCAAATGGAGAGGCTTTTCAATTTTATTCATCCGGAAAAAATTCATCCGGATCTTCAGAATGGTAATATATTTTAACCTGAGCAGTATCTCTCAAGAAGTCAATTTTACCAATTGATATTTTATTGATCTGTAATCCTGTTCTTTCTTCCAAATCAGCCTTTAATTCCTCCCTTTTCTCTGGACGGATTAAATCTATCTTCTCATAAATTACTGTGCGAGTATTTTCGTGACTTTGCAGAAAGACATACTCCAATAAATAAACAAATAGCACGGTTGCACCATTAATAAAGAACAACTCTGCATAACTAATTTGTTTACCGGCTAAGGCATTTACTACAGATAAACCAATTACTACAAAGAGATAAGTCATCTCCTTAATCCGCACCGTTGTAGTACGATACCTGATTATCCCAAAAATGGCAAACAATCCTAGCCCCATTCCTGTTCCAATCTCCAACTTTTTTAATCCAAAACAGATCATAAAAGCAATGATTGAGATCATGTAATAAGTAAATAAATGATCTTTACGTTGCGTTTTACGATAATAGATATATCTAATTAATAAGGTTGCAAAAACTAAATTGATTGCAAATTTGATGATCAACTTATAAAAGTCGTCATCCATCAATTTAATCTCATATAACATTTGCGTTTCTTCCATATTTAATCAAGTTTATCTATTAAAAGTTTCTTCTCTTTGAAGTTGTTATACTTCAATTGATCATTCAAAGTTATAGCTCCAAAACAATATTTACTAAATCCATTAGGACGAATAATGTTTTTCTTCATCAATTTGTAAAACAAACTATCTGTGCTAAAACGTTCTTGCTTCAATTCAGCTATTACAACATTTTCAAATTTCACTACTTCATCTTTAGTTTCGTAGCTCAAATTTAAATCTATTGTCAGCCGTTCTTTATCTGTTTTACTCACCAGTGTCATTCGGTCAAAGGTGTTAAACAACTTATGCTCCAAGCCTACTTCCTTTTCCAAAACTGCCTGGATAAATTCCTTTGATCCTGCAGACAATTCATCCTCAAAATCACCAATTTTAATACGCTTTTTAACGGTTCTCCCTTTAAATTTTCTTTTGATTTCCAAATAGTATATACCGGATTCAACGTATTTTCTGATTCTCACTTTAAACCTATTTCCTCTTCCGTTATGGTGATCCAGGTAAAAATTAAAATCTGAAGTATCAAAATATTGCGTTTTATACGCGCTCAATTTGGTTCCTTCTACTTCAAGCGCCCAATAAGCTTTAGCCAGTTCAGGTAAAATTTCGTTTAACGTACTTCTGCTTAAAACAAATTTAGTATCCACCCTGTTCATGAGTTCAAAGTCTGCCATTTGGTCCAGGTAAATTGGATCAAACAGTTGGAGTAGCTCCTTTTCTTTGTACAGCTTTTCTTCACTCATATTCAAAACGACAAGTAGTTAACAATGCCTTAACACAAATATATACGACAATTAGGTACAAAACGTGAAAGTGTGGTAAGCATTTTTTGTTTGCCGTGATTAAATGATTAATTGTTTCAATATTGACAATAAATACGTAGGTTTGAGCATTAAAGATTCACTACTTACTTTAAGATGCAAGAAAAAAAGATTGTCGTTCGTTTTCAAGAAACAAATCAGATAGATCAATTTAATGAAGAAATACAAACGTTAATTTCTCAAACCAAAGCTTTTTCTGCCAATGCCTATGCTCCTTATTCTAACTTCAAAGTTAGTGCAGGATTAGTATTAGATAACGGTGAAATTATTAAAGGAACCAACGTTGAAAATGCTTCTTATCCTGTATCCATTTGTGCAGAACGAACCTTACTTTCACACGCAGTTAGTAACTACCCAAACAATGTCATCAAAACCATGGCTGTGTATGTAGATAAAGCCATTGGATCACCTGTTTCACCTTGTGGTGTTTGCAGACAGACATTATTGGAAATAGAATTGAAACAAAAAAGTCCTATTCAGCTAATTCTAGTCAGTAAAGAGGGAGTGTATTGGATTTTTGACAGTGCAAAAGATTTACTTCCGGTTTATTTTGACGGAGAAGCACTTTAATTATTCTTCATCCGGTTCAGGTAAATCAACATCTTTGTACGACTTTGATAAACTCAACAAAGGCATTCGGACATTAAAATAAAGTCTTTTGATTTTTTTCGTTCCTTTTAATTTCTTCTGGTCTTTTTTTGAGAAATAAAGTACATCACAATCATCAATTAAATCATGTCCTTTTACTCTCAATCCCAAATCACCGGCTATATAATATTCATGATCCACCGAGGTAACAACCAAGGCAGATTCTAAACTTTCGCCGTCACCACTGTAATAAATAACATCTAAAAATGAGTAGTAATGTTTGGCATAGAACCTCTTTTCTTCATCTCTACCTGTCTTTAAACATGAGACAGATAATTTAAAAAGTACTTCTAAATCTACCGGATAATACTTAATTATTTGCTTACCTAATTTAATGGCATTATCGTAGTGATGTTCTTTGTACTCCTCAAGAAATTCCTTTTTTGTATTACTAGTTCCATAAGGATAATAGTATTCTTGAAAAACTGTACCATAATACAAATGATAATAATCTTGATGTGAAAAAGTAGTATCACCCTCCCTTAGGCGGTTAATCAACTTTGGATAATAATAATCTGACGTAGAATCTGTAATGTTATCTTTTACTATATCAAAATTAACTTTTGATACAGACTGAGCCCAAAGGCCGGTAGATAGCAATAACATACAGCATACAAGTAAGGTCTTGTTTGCGCGCATCTTTGTTTTGGTTAGTTTTGGTGGTACACAAGGTACGATTATATAAGGATGATTTATAATTTGGTAACAAGATATTGCACAGTGTTCTTTAACACCTTAATTATCAAGTAAAAAAACAGGAGTAAAATATTGGGAACAAAAACATGAGAACTCAAGTATAATTAGCACTCCTTTTAATTGAATTATAAATATATTTGTCCATTGAAAATAAGTAGAGGAAACTATGGCGACTAAATCTTCAACTAGCAGTAAAGCTAAAAAAACAACTAAAGTTACTAAGAGCACAAGAAAAACTACTGGTGCTAAATTCTCAAAAGAGACATACATCAAGTGGTACACTGATATGTTGCTGATTAGAAAATTTGAGGAAAAAATTTCTCAATTATACATTCAGCAAAAGTTTGGTGGATTCTTGCACTTATACATTGGCCAGGAAGCTATCGCAGTAGGAACAGTATCTGCTTGTAAAGAAGGAGACAAACACATCACTGCTTACAGAGATCACGGTCATCCAATCGCCATGGGAACAGACCCAAGAATTTTAGCTGCTGAGCTTTATGGTAAAGTTACCGGATGCTCTAAAGGTAAAGGTGGATCAATGCACTTTTTTGATGTTGAAAAAGGATTTATGGGAGGTCACGGAATCGTTGGAGCACAAATTCCTATGGGTGCCGGACTCGCATTTGCAGAAAAATATAAAGGGACAGACAATGTTTGTTTCTGTTCTTTTGGTGACGGAGCTGCCAGACAAGGAGCTTTGCATGAAACATTTAACATGGCAATGACTTGGAAGTTACCAGTAATTTTCATCATTGAGAATAACAATTATGCCATGGGTACATCAGTTGAACGTACAACAAACGTAACTGACATGTCTAAAATGGGTCTGTCTTACGAAATGCCATCAATGATAGTTGATGGAATGAGTCCTGAATCAGTTCATGAAGCAATTGAGGAAGCAGCTGCGCGAGCAAGAAGAGGTGATGGACCAACATTGTTAGATATTAGAACTTATAGATATAAAGGTCACTCAATGTCAGATCCTCAAAAGTATAGAACAAAAGAAGAGGTTGCAGAGTGGCAAGAAAAAGATCCAATTGAACATTGCTTAAGAATGATCAAGGACAACAAATGGTTGACTGATAAAAAATTAGAAGAGATTGAAGAGTGGGTTAAGAATGAAGTAGCAGAGTCAATCAAATTTGCTGAGGAGTCTCCGCTTCCGGATGCAGAAGAATTGTACAAAGACGTTTATAAACAAGAAGATTATCCGTACATCAAAGAATTCTTGGCTTAAGAAAAAATTAATTGATTAAAAAAGATTGGTAAAAACCATCAACAAAGAAAAATAATATGGCTGAAATCGTAAGAATGCCCAAATTATCAGATACAATGACAGAAGGTGTTGTTGCTGAGTGGCATAAAAAAGTAGGAGATAAAGTTTCTGAAGGAGATTTATTAGCTGACATTGAAACCGACAAAGCGACCATGGAATTTGAGTCGTTTTACGAAGGTGTGCTTTTACACATTGGTGTTGATAAAGGAGGTACTGCCCCTGTAAATGCCATTTTAGCGGTGATCGGAGAAAAAGGAGAAAACATTGATGCCTTGTTGAAAGATGCAGGAAATGCTGCTCCGGCTCAAGAAAAAGCTGAAGAAGTAAAAGAAGAAGCTCCTGTAGTTGAAAGTAAACCAGACCCAACTCCAGTTCAAACAGAAGTAGCACCTGTTCAAGTTGCAGCTGTTGCTACAAGCACTAACGGAAGTGCAAATGGAGGAAGAATATTTGCTTCACCTTTAGCTAAAAAAATGGCTGAAGAAAAAGGAATTAATCTGGCAAACGTTGTTGGTTCTGGAGAAAATCAAAGAATTGTAAAAAGAGATATTGAAAACTATCAGCCATCAGCAGGTGGTGCAGCAGCAACTTATATTCCTGCTGCAGCTGTAGGAACTGAATCTTACACTGATGTTCCTAATTCTCAAATGAGAAAAGCGATTGCAAAAGCACTTTCTGCTTCTAAATTCTCTGCGCCTCACTTCTACTTGAAAATGGAAGTTGATATGGACAATGCAATTGCAGCAAGAAAAGCAATCAATGAGCAAGAAGGAGTTAAAATCTCATTCAACGATATGGTTGTTAAAGCAGTTGCAGCTGCGCTAAGAAGACACCCTAAAGTAAATGCAGACTGGATGGGAGATTATATCCGTTATAATGATCACATTCATGTTGGTGTAGCAGTAGCAGTTGAAGATGGTTTAGTTGTACCTGTTGTTAAGTTCACAGACACTAAAGGTATTGCTCAAATTGGAGCCGAGATTAAAGACTTAGCAGGTAGAGCAAGAGAGAAAAAGATTCAACCAGAAGAAATGCAAGGAGGAACTTTTGCAGTTTCAAACCTTGGAATGTATGGTATTGAGGATTTTACGTCAATTATCAATCCACCAAACGGATGTATCTTATCAGTAGGACAAATCAAATCAACTCCGGTTGTAAAAAATGGAGAGATTGTTCCTGGTAATGTAATGAAACTAAGCTTATCATGTGACCATAGAGTTGTTGACGGTGCGGTTGGTTCAGAATTCTTAAGAACATTAAAAGAATTGCTTGAAAACCCAGTTAGAATGCTGGTTTAAAAATTAAAAAAAGCTCCTTGATACAAGGAGCTTTTTTTTAGATCTTTTTAACTTTCCCATTTTCGGGATATTTAAATTGTGTCGTATCGGATGGCTCAATTTGAGTAGGCGTATATAACTGCTCCATTTGTTGCTTATATTGTTCAAGCAATTCATCAAAATTAAAAAACTGCGGTTGGAACAAACTATCCGTTAATCCAAACTGTTGAAACAAGCTACTTATATCCAAAGAATCTGTTCCAAAGTTGAAAAACTGCATGTGAGAATCACCAAAACCATCAAAATTGAAATCCATCACTTCATTATCTTGTGATGAATCCCTTTGAAAATATGTTGAGTCATAGTTTATAACATTACCGTTATCATCCAACTCCTTGGTGATTGTCCAACCTTTGGTTATACCATTTTCAGTTGTTTGTTTTCTTTCTACAATTGTGTTTTGAGCTATTGTCTCTACTCCAAATACCAGCAACACAAACAGCAATACTATTTTCATTATAATTAATTTAAATTTGAGCCATACCTTTGAAATATCCAGTGATTTAGATCTACTCTTTCCTTATCTGTCAACAATTTTACAGCCTTCTGATATTCTTTCCAAAACAACTGCTGATCAAATTTGACCTTTGATAATATTTCTTTGTAAAAATTAAGATAGCTTTTCTTGATCTCCATAAAAAGTTAATTTTAATTAATTACTCCTTATTTATATCTTTCTCAAGCTTTTTAACTGCTTGCTTATCTATTCCAAACTGATAAAGTAGCTCGTTATTACTCATTATGTTACTCTTTAATTTAGGATTTTTTTGAACTACTTCATAAACATCTAAAATAGATCTTGCCCTTGACATTTCATCAACCAATTCTTGCTCTTTTATTTGCCTTACTTGGGGAGTAAGTTGCTGCCTTTTTAAAACTTCTTTAGACAGTTCAATCTGCTCAACTTGATTTGCTTTTTCTACTTTTTTGTTGATGTATTCATTTTTTTGAAACTGGGCATTTGCAAAAGAGACTGCTCCTACAAATGCTAATAAAACCGTAACTTTATTCATAACATCAGATTTTATAGGATTAATAATTACTACCAGTAAATTTTTACTTGATCGGGTTCAATTTTTGTCTTCACTCTTTTAACAGAAACGCCGTTTGGAAGAAACAAATACCTGTCGAAGCCATAGGTATTGTGCATTTTCCATGACTCAAACCTGTCAGCTTCTTCAATATAAATTCGCCGTTCAGCCTCAATAACTAAAATTCCTTCATCCGGATCACAAATAATTTGATCCTCTTTGATTCCTGCAATTGGCACAGCAATTGGTTCTCTGCTATTCGAATTATTTGAGTTCAGAAATTGACTCAACTTTCCTTTTAGATTTTTCCAAATTCTACTAAACTTCTTTTTCATAACAAATTGTTTTATCGTTTGACAATACAAATCGCTATAAAGCTCAACTCAATACAATTTTGAATATCTCAAAGAGACGATATAAAATTAAAACAAGAAATAATTTTTGTCAAGACCTGAAATGAGGACAAATCTGATTTTTAGTTTTTTTAACAATCAAATTAGATGAAAGACTTTGGTAAGCACCAATTTCTTTCCATAAAAAAGTTCGAATTTCCAGTCACCTTTTACAATTTCATACTCCTTTTCAATTGAATATGTACTGAAATATCTGGTGTGCGTTTCTAGCCAAATTTTGGTTTTAACAGAAGAAAACTCTTTTCCTTTTTCATTTACTATTGGCTTAGGAAAAGTCCAAATTGCTTTGAATGGCACCTCTGTGTAAACTGAACTAAATGCAACATACTCCACACCAAATCTGGTTCCAATTGCTGCTTTAATAGTATCTGTACTTTCATTCAATCTGATAAAATCTGCATTGAATTTATAACCTGAAGGTGATTTCGAAGATTTTTTCCTGTTAGTTTCCAATAGATGACAAACCCCTGCATTCATGGTTTTTACTCTTAACCTGACAGGTTTATCAGACACACTCATGGTTGTAGAACATGAGAATAAAAACAAAGGAAACATTAAAAAAATCAATCGCTTCATCTATATAAAGTTAGCGAAATTATTCCAGTTTTCTGACTTCAGTCCTCCTGTTTTGAGCTCTTCCTTCATCCGTTTCATTATCAGCAATTGGTTTACTCTCTCCATATCCTTTCGCCACTAATCTATCTGCTGTAATACCGTGATCAATTAAATATTGCCTTACTGCTTGAGCCCTATTTTCACTCAGAGTGTAATTGTCTTTATCTGATCCAATTGCATCCGTATGGCCACCAATTTCATATTTACCATCCGTTTCATAATTGAGAAAATCCACCAACCTATCAAGTATATCATAAGAGCTTGCTTGAATTTCAGCCGAATTGTATTCAAAGTGAAGATCTTCTAAGGTAAATACTTTCCTTTCTTCAAATAGCACATGAATTCTGACCCTATTGTAGATTTTTCGTCCGCTTAATTCAGGAATATCAATGAGACGCTCTTTTTTTAATTCCCCACTTTGAAATAATTTAATTTGATACTTTCCCGGATGCATGTTTAACACAAACCTGCCTTCTTGATTGGTTGTTCCGCCAAACATAAATACTCCAGTGGTATCATATAATTTAACCTCAGCATTTGCCAATCCCTCATCATTAAAATTAGATACAAAAATTTGGGCGTCAAATTTTTCCTGAGCTTGTAATGGTAATGGCATTACAAATAGTACCATCAGTAGTCCTGCTAAATTCTTCATCATAAGTTTTTTAAAATTCACTTATTGATGTTCTTTTTGTAAAAATGTAACCACAAAAAAAGGGCTGAAGTTTTCTCCAGCCCTTGTAATATTATCAAATACTTAATTAAGCAGTTTCTAAAGCTGCGCTTTCTGTAGGGAAAGCACGGTCTACTTTTTTAAACAATCCTTGAAGCACTTTACCAGGTCCAACTTCTGTAACAGAAGAGGCTCCATCAGCAATCATTTGATTCATGGTTTGAGTCCATCTAACAGGAGCTGTTAATTGGGCTACTAGATTCTTTTTAATTTCATTCGGATCTGTAACCGCTGAAGCAGTAACATTTTGATAAACCGGACAAGCTGGTTGATTGAAAGTTGTTGCTTCAATTGCGGCAGCCAATTCAGCTCTGGCAGGCTCCATTAAAGGTGAGTGAAATGCTCCACCAACAGGCAATTTTAGAGCTCGTTTTGCCCCTGCCTCTGTTAATTTTTCACAAGCTGCATCAACTGCAGGAACTGCTCCTGAAATCACTAACTGACCAGGACAGTTGTAATTTGCTGCAACCACAATTCCGTCAATTGAAGCGCAAACTTCTTCTACAACATTATCTTCTAAACCTAAAATTGCAGCCATAGTTGACGGCTCAGCTTCACAAGCTTTTTGCATAGCTAATGCTCGTTGTGAAACCAATTTTAAACCATCTTCAAAATTCAAAGTACCATTCGCAACTAATGCAGACAACTCCCCTAAAGAATGTCCTGCAACCATATCTGGCTTAAAATCATCTCCCAAAACTTTGGCTAAAATTACCGAGTGTAAAAAGATAGCCGGTTGAGTTACTTTGGTTTGCTTCAAATCTTCATCAGTTCCATTAAACATTACATCAGTAATTCTAAAACCTAGAATATCGTTAGCTTTTTCAAAAAGATCTTTCGCCAATGGAGAATTGTCGTACAAATCTTTTCCCATTCCTACAAACTGAGCTCCCTGTCCGGGAAAAACATATGCTTTACTCATATTTCAAATTTATATCGCAGTGTAAAATCACACTACTTTATTTATAATGAATTTCAGATTAATGGGTCAAATTTAAGTAATTATCTGACAACGCTAAAAACAAAACCTCCCATCAAATTGACAGGAGGTTGCTATGAAAAAATATAACTACTATTTAGTTATTTTGCTTACAAGCTTATTCTACAATTAGTTTCTCTAAAATCTTATTTGATCCATGTTCTAATTGAACAATATAAACTCCTTTTGACCAGTCTTCTACGTTTATATCCTTATTAAAATGACCAGAGAAATTTCCCAAATCCATTTCCATTATTACCGTTCCTTTTATATCTGAGATCATAATTGTGGTAGGTGCTTTGTCTTCAAAATTGAATTGAAGTTTGGTTGTTGTATTTGCGGGATTTGGATACATTTTAAATGTTCCTATCTCCTCATTTTCTAGAGCATTGGCAGTTTTATTTCCATTTTCATCTGCCACACTTACAATTAACAAAGTAAAATCTTCAGATTCATCTCCCCAAACAGCTACTTCCATGTGATGATTTGGTCCTTCAATTTCCTTAAAGTAAGTGGCTCCATCTGCATCTATCTCTTTCCACTCCATTTCTCCATCCATTTCTTCAAACTCTTTATCTAAAACAATCATTTTATGCATCATATGTGGATGTGCCGAATCACCTTCTGTCATTTCCATTGCCGCCTGAATTAAACTGTCAATATTGATAGATTCCAATACAGTCTGTACTTCAATTTGCACGTCTTCTTCAATTTCATCACCATTTTGAGTTCTCACTATTCGCTTTTCAATTTTAATCTCGTGTGGTTCCCCTTCTTTGAATTCAATTTGTTCACCTTCAGTAGATTCTTCATTGATTTCAACAAATATCATTTTACCATCACCTTCATTTATCTCTTCCATGTGAATATGATCTTCCCCTAATTCATCATGAAACATTGTAAATTCATTAGGTTTAAAATTGCTCATATCAATAATACTCACATTGGCATCATTTGAAAATCCAAGATCGTTTAAATAATCTTGTGGAGCATAAGTTGAATTTGCAGCAATTAAAGTGTCATATTGCATCATTTCTCCATCAACCATTCTTACTACCTCATATTTTTTCATTTTAGGTGATTTAGGATCCTCATCAGCTGTAAAAGAATAAACCATTGCAGTGATACCTAGCACTCCTACTCCGGCTAATAATGTTGTTTTTAAATTTTTCATCTTTCTATTTTTTAGTTTGTATTTCACATTTGATTTTGAGTCAAAATTATGGTGATTGCATAGGCTTTGAGGTTAAAGGAAAGTAAAAGGCAGGTTAAAAAAGGTTAAAGTTTTGGCGCAGTCTTTTCCTCACTGTACTTTTGAATCAATGCAAAAAAGGATTATTCCCATATTGATTTTGTTGATGTGCCTTGCCCTTGCGGGGATTGTTTACGTACAATATCGTTGGATTGACAAAGCTGTAACTGAAAAACAAGCATTAATTGACAACAATGTTTACCAGGCAGTTAACAACATTGAACAGCAGCTAACGGATTATAGAGCTATGGCTTTTATTGGCGACACTATTTTTAATGACATTGGTTCTCCATTTATTCATAGTTCAGCCGGCTCTGAAATGGAGCAAATAATTTACAGATCTCAATCTGACACTGCTGTAAACATTGAAGTGAAAGTAATGTCATCTAGTGATTCAGATAAATGGGATAAAGATGAACAAGTTTTTCAACACAGGTTTGAAAGTCATTTTATATCTGAAGATGATAGTTTAGAATTGGAAGGTATTGAAGAAGGACTGGTTCAGGTAGAGTCTTTATTGAGCAGGATTAAATTAGAATTTCTTTCTGAACATGATGTGAGGCTTGATAGCGCACATGTTCAGGAATTATTGATAGAGGAATTTGAATTAAAAGGTCTTGGTGAGGTTAACAATTGGGGAATTTGGGACAATGAAAAGGCGGAGTATGTTATTTATCCTAAAAATGCGCATACAACAGATTATGACATTCCAATGTTCACTACAGATGTCTTAGAACCGGGGAGATATGATCTACAAATCACTTTAAATAAATCTGATCTTATTTGGAAAGAAATTTGGCCAATGATTTTACTTTCCATATTATTCATTGCCATCATTACAATTGTTTTTGCGTACAGTATCAGATTAGTAATCAAACACAAAAAGATTTCGCAGATTAAGTCAGACTTCATCAATAATATGACGCATGAATTTAAAACACCATTGGCGTCTATTTCTTTGGCTGCTGATTCACTCATTCATCCAAACACGGAGCTTACAAAAGAAAACCTTGAAAAATATGTAGCCATCATCCAAAGTGAAAAGCACAAACTAAACAATCAAGTTGAAAGAATTTTGGAAGTAGCCGCATTAAGCAAAGATGCCCTTGACATACCTTTAGAACTGGTCAACATTATGGATATTATGACCAAAGCAATCAAACAATTTGATTTACAGATTGAAGGCAACAAAGTAGAAATAGACACTTCCAAACTAACTGATTTTACAGTAAAAGCAAATGCATTTCATCTAGAAAAAGTCTTTGTCAATCTGATTGAAAATGCCATCAAATATTCTGAAGGAAAAGCAAAAATTGCAATTATTTCAGATCCAAAAAATCTTTCAGTATCTATTAGTGATCAGGGTATAGGAATGGACCAGAAACAATTGTCTAAGGTATTTGACAACTTTTATAGAGCCCAAACAGGTGACTTGCACAATACTAAAGGATTTGGACTTGGATTGAGCTATGCAAAGCTGGTTATTGAAAAAATGGGCGGAACCATTGAACTAAGCAGTAAAGTTGGAAGTGGAACCAAGGCATCATTAAAATTTAACCCTTCATGAAAAAGAGAATTCTATTAGCAGAAGACGAAGAAAATTTTGGTTCTCTTTTAAAGAACTATTTGGAGCTTAGTCAATATGATGTTACATGGGCGAAAAATGGAACAGAGGCCTACTCTATTTTTATGCAAAATGACTTTGACTTATGCATTTTGGATGTGATGATGCCGCATATGGATGGATTTACTTTGGGTGAAAAAATTGCTGCAAAAAAAGATGTTCCATTTTTTTATCTAACCGCTAAAAATCAAAAGGAAGATTTGGTGAAGGGTTATCAAATAGGTGCAGATGATTATTTGACAAAACCTTTTGATACCGAAGTACTTCTGTTAAAAATCAAAGCATTAATTAATCGAACCAATACGGATAATTTGATGCCGGAAACTAAGGAGAGTTATCAATTTGGAACTTACATATTTAATCCAAGCAGCAGGATGCTGCAACATGTCAATGGGGATAAGAAGCTATCACCAAAAGAAGCCTTATTGCTTGAATTGCTTTGTAGATATCAGGGAAAAATTATGCCTAGAGACATAGCTTTAGATACTATTTGGAAACAAAATGATTACTTCACTAAAAGATCAATGGATGTTTACATTGGTAAATTGAGAAAATATCTCGTCCATGATTCCAGTATTAAAATTGAAACTTTTCATCAGATGGGCTTTCAGTTAATGGTTGAAGTGTAGTGTTATTCGCCATCTATTCCTTTCCATAAATCATAGAAATAATCCAAAGTAAACATATGCACCCAATCTTTCCGATTAAAATCTTTAGCCGGTTGAACATTAGTTAACTCCCCTTTTTTATAGGTCAAAACCAAATCGGGTTCAACTGATTCATTTTGCTTTTCACTTTTAAATAAATCCGGAATGTAAATTTTCCAAATTCCCTCTCTTTTAGAATTTTTAAACTGACCTTCCAGAACATTGTGATTAGATTGTTTAACAGAAAAGGCTCCTTTTTTATCTGACAATTGTCTTAGGATTTGTCTCTCACTTTCATAATGATTTGATTCTTTAGATATCGTATGAGTACACATATCTATATTATACCTGCTTTGGTCATTATATAAGTAAAAAATAAAAGTTGAACCTAGTTTAGGTTCCCAGCCACAGGAGGATCTTATCTCAAAACTAAAAACACTATCCTTTGCTGTAAGATCACCTTTATAAACCTCAAGAATTGTTACCTTATATTCTGCATTTAAAGAAACAATGGGCGGAGGTGGAATTTCTGTTGAATCGTAAGATTTCTGAATCGGTTGATGCACCTTTTCAATTTTTACTTCTACTATGTCTTTATATGAATCATACAATGCCAAACTAAAAGTCTGAAAATACTCACATGTACAAGCAAATGAGAGTTTTGAGATAATTAAAATTGATAGGGTCAAATAAACTTTAACCATACTGGAATAAAGCATTAAAGGGTTGAATTAATCCTTTTTGAATTTTTCTTTCATTTCTTCTTGCCAAGACTTTTTAACTTCATTACTGTCACCATCAGTACTTCCTTTAAGGTCGGCAGCAAGCATACTCACCTTCATATCTCCGGCAATGATTACTTCATCAGATTCTTCCGTTTCTTTTAGATTTTTCCCTCCTAGTGGATCCCAATCCTTAGAGATAGATTTAACCTTGAGTTTTTGATTTTTATAATCGTCTTGAATTGGCTCTGTTGGCGTAATAAGATACTTTTTACCCTTGTGATTAAAATCAGGCATATAATAAGGCTTTCCACGCTTTCTTGACCACCAGGCAGATTCATAAGGAGTTGGTGAAACCCCTAAAACTATCAATATATAGATACCATTAAAAATGACGCAAAGTATTTTATCTACCGTTGAATGCTTTCCAAAACTATCACAAACCTCAATAAACATAATGATCATGAAAAAAAGCAAAGGTAAAGCAGCTACCCCCATAATAGCCAAGGGAACCATGGCATCTTTTAATGAACCGGGACCTGCTATCCATCCAGCATCCGGATCATGATGAGGAAAAAGGGCATCAAGTGAAGGCCAAAATGCAATAGCTGCTCCTAACATTATTAATCCCGGAATAATTAAAAACAAAGCATGTTTTGCCGGACGACCAACTACTTTTATAAAAACTACAACGTTCCATACCGGAACTAAAGCTGATATTGCAGGTTGACCTGCTTTGGCATATAATGACATCTGAGATAACAAACCAATAACTGCCAAAAAAGCTAATCCTATGTAGATTCCGGTTGATATTCCTTGCAAAAATTCAATCATAGTTACGAGATAATTTGATTTTTCAATGTACGTAAAAAAATTGAATCATAGCATGTTAAACCATTTAGACGGAATTATTGCATCCTTTGTAAGATTGTCAATTACGCCTTTAAAAAATTCTTATATTTAACTCAAACAATAACCTTTCCGAACCGCTTCTGATATAAGATTCTGCTCGGATCAAATCTTTCAATTTATGAACGACCAAAGCATGATAGTAATTTATAGTATCGCAGGTGCTATACTGTTATTATTGATTATTAAATCTATTATTCTAGTAGATGAGAAAACAGTTTATGTAATTCAACGTTTAGGAAAATTCAAACGAATGGCCAATGCCGGTTTTGGATTGATCATACCATTTATCGATCGAAAAGCAGGTGTTTTAAATCTTAGAATTCAGCAATTAGATGTAGATGTTGAAACAAAAACACATGATGACGTATTCGTACATGTTAGAGTTTCAGTACAATACCAGGTAATGTCAAGCAAATTGCACGAAGCCTTTTATGCATTGGACAATGCAAAACATCAAATTGCTTCATATGTATATGATGATGTAAGAGCAGAGGTACCTAAAATGGAATTGGATGACGTATTTGCTAAGAAAGAAGATATCGCGGTAGCTGTAAGACATAACCTTGGTGAGTCAATGGATGATTATGGATACTTAATTATCAAGGCACTTGTAACTGATATTGACCCTGATTCACATGTAAAAGAATCAATGAACAGAATTAATGCGGCTAAAAGAGATAAAGAAGCGACTATGGAAGAAGCTGAAGCAGCTAAAATTAGAATTGTAAAAGCTGCAGAAGCAGATGCTGAATCTAAAAGATTATCCGGTGAAGGTATCGCTCAACAAAGACTTGAAATCGTTAGAGGTTTTAAAGAGTCTGTTGAAGATTTTCAAAAATCACTTAAAAACATTACACATGAGGAAGTTATGCAGTTTGTATTGATGACGCAGTACTTTGATACTTTAAACAGCATTGGATCAAATGGTAAAAATTCTGCTGTATTGATTCCTCATACCCCTTCGGCAATGGCAGATTTCCAACAACAAATTATCAAAGGAACGTTGGTTGGTAACTCTTTAAAAGAGTCTATTGAAGACGCTAAAGGAAAAGACATTGGATAAACAATGCTAAAAACAGCTTTTTTATTGAGCTTGACAATTGTTCTAGTCTACTTAGGATTAGAATTGGCAAGTTCATTAACAGATATTCCCCGTTCAGAAATTTTTTCATGGACGGGGATTATATTTTTAGCTTATCTGGTTGAAAAAAGCTTGAAGTATATTTTAATGCTTCCGTTCAAGGCATATTTTAAAGATGTTCAAAGACATGCACTGGCAAAAACAGTTCAGGAAACAGGCATCACACTCTCATACATATCGGTTTGGCTGGCAGTTGGATTTACTCCTATCAACGGAATTGTTCAGGGGAAAGAAATTGATCATTTGATAACAAATCCAATATTTATAAAAATTGCGCTTGTTTTGTTTTTTGCTACAATTGTATTCTCACTTTTATGGTTACTGTCATTAAAAATTCAAAAATAATATTGCTTTTGGCTGTTGCCTTTTGGCAAAACTTCTCGTGGGGACAAAATCCACAAGAAACCAAATCCGGATTGAGAATAATGTTCTACAATGTTGAGAACCTTTTTCATCCCTCTGATGACAGTTTAAAAAATGATGAAGAATTTACACCGGAAGGAACAAGATTTTGGTCGTACAAACGATACAAGGACAAACTAAACAAAATAGGCAAAACCGTTTTAGCAGTTGGTGAATGGGAACCACCTGCCGTGATAGGACTTTGTGAAATAGAAAACATTCAATGTCTAAATGATCTGGTTTACAATTCTCCTTTGAAGAAATTTGGATATAAGATCATTCATCAAGAAAGCGGTGACCGAAGAGGAATTGATGTTGCCATGTTATACAGAGAAGACTACTTTAAACCTGTTTCATTTCACCCATTTGTTTTGAAATTTGGAGAAGATAGCAGACCAACAAGAGACATCTTATATGTTAAGGGTACAACACATCATAAAGACACTTTGCACTTATTTGTTAATCACTGGCCTTCAAGATATGGAGGGCAACTAGCTACTGCTCCCAAAAGAGAAGAAGCCGCAAGAGTACTGCGTTCAAAGTATGATTCAATCATGACTGTTAATCCAAATGCTTCAATTATCGCTATGGGAGATTTTAACGATCATCCAGATGATATAAGTATGCATGAAGTTCTAAAAGCTCAAAAAGACACTACAACTTTATCCAAGGAAGACCTAATTAATACGGTTTGGCAATATGAGTTCAAAAAAGGAACCCATAAGTATGATCACGAGTGGGGAATTCTGGACCAATTTGTAATAACACAAGCCTTGTTGAAAGGAAAAAACGGTCTTAAATCAGGACTTGAAAACAGTCATATTTTTGATGCAGACTTTTTATTAGAAGAAGAAAAAGACGGTGTTGGAAAAATCACCAACAGAACATACATAGGATTTAAATACCATGGAGGTTATTCAGACCACTTACCTATCTTCATAGATGTATTGTTCGTTAGGCAGTAACAACATCCCATTGGGATGCAATCTTTTTAAAATTCCGTTTACCCTCACATTGGCAACAAAATAAGGGCTATCAGCTTCCCAAATTTCTTCATACCTACATTTCAAAACCAATTGCTTTCTGAAATAAAGACCTTTTTTATCATTTTTGGTAAGTACTATAAAATCTGTAGAACCTGTGGGAAAAGAGATGTCATCATATTTTGGAGGGATTAGAAAATATTTTCCATTTGATTGTTTTTGACAAAAGCCATAGTAAATTCCTTTCTTCAAATAAAATCCATTACAATTCAATGCAGGATACATGTCTTGTACCAATCTGGAATTGAATGACATTACTTCATCACCATTGTGATCAACAATTGCTAACTCATGTCCTTTTTGGGTGAAAAAAATATAAGAATCAGGATGACAATGCTTGTGAATCTTGATTTTTGAATAAATCGGCGGCAATACCGTTTTTTGCTTGGTCCAATCAATTACGCCAAACTTCCCATTCTTTTTTACCAGTAGCAGATCATCATTTTGATATGAACCTTCAGCTCCGAATATGCTCAGCTTATCAAAATCACCATTTTCAAGATAAATATTTGAGCCGGTTTCATCCATCACATCTAATCCCCCTCCTTTTCTCAATCCAACAACAATTAAGGATTCAGATAATGAAAAATCGAATTTTTTATACGGAGTGATTGCGTTTTTTTCGACTGGTGATAGGTTGTACCACAGATGCTCTTTTTTACCTGCAACAAAATATTCATGGATCACAATTTGATCATACTCGGCATTATACATGACAATTCCATTGTACTTTAAACCGTACTTTTCTCCATTTTTAAACTTCTCTTGTCCGTATACAACAGACAGGACGATTAAAAATAATATCGTCAATGTAATTCGTGGCATTTGACGCTATGCCACAAGATTTGTGCCTAAAATCAAAGGTCTACCAATTTACCTTCAGGTGTTACGTAATGACGGCCTTTTTTATCAGTTGCAATTGCTATATAACCGCGCTTATCACCTTTCTCCATGGCGAGATACTCACAAGGCAATATCAACTTACCTTCAAAGTAAAGTCCGTAACCTTTTTTTCCTTTGACAATGGCTGCTTCAGGTAAGTTATCAATAAGAGCAAACTCATCATACTCAACCGGAATGAACCATTTTTTAGGCATGTAATAAAAACCATGAAGTGTTCCTTTTTTCCCTTTACTGGTTAATTGAAATCCTCCATCAACAATTTCTTTTACATCCTGAACTGCATTTTCAGAATTGATTTCAAATATTTTTTCTCCTTTATTATTATGAAATGTATGAGCAGTTTCTTTGCTACCAATAAAAGCAATTTTACCTACTTCTTCATTCAGATTTGATTGAATTCCGGTGTAATTAGCCTTCAAAACTTCTTTTCCTTCCATCCAATTAATCAAACCATAGGTTTCGCCTTTAATTGTCATTACAAAATCAGAATAACCAGATAAATAATCAGCACCATCATAAACAGCATCTGCCTGTACTCCTCTAATTATAAACTCTGTATTTCCAACGGTATCAACTTTGATTAAATCAATGTAACCATCTCTATATGCTACAGCAAAATCAGGCATAAAATCTGGAACAATAATGCTTGAATATTTCTGTTGAGCTACAATTTTGTTTGTTGTAATTAACGCCCACTCATCATTTTGCATTCCGCAAAAAACTTTGGCAAATTCATATTCATCTAGCGATTTAATCTCGTCATATTGAGCGCGAACAATGATGCTATCTTTTTCACCACCATCTCCATCTCTACTTATACCCCATCTTTTTTTATCGTCACGATAAGGTTGTTGAGCGATCAATTGCACTGAGAATAAAACAAGTAATGCTGTCACTATTAATTTCATAGGTTCAAAATTTGGTTGAAATAAATGTACAATAAAAAACCCCTCAAGTAAAAAATTGAGGGGCTTTAAAATATGTTTATAGAATTATAAATCTCCTGGACCACCAACAGTTTTATATTCCTTCTTTTTCGGTTTTAGTTTTTCAACAAAAATCACAAAGAAATGCTCTCCTTTTTCATTGATCATTTCTTCAGATATTCCGTTTTCAATTCCCGCCTGATTACCAGCAAGATTTGTAATCTTCATATCCATTAGTTCATAGGTTCCATCCTCAAACTGTAAAAATACAGATTGGATTTTACCATTTTCAACTCTTGCCTTACCTTCCACGCAATAAGAGTCTTCTCCATCAGCAAAATGGATGTAAACTTTTCTGTGCATATCATCTGCTACAGTGTAGGCACCTCTTTTCTTAAAAGCATCTTTCCAAGCTTGTAGGCATCCCTGCGAAAAAGCCCCAGTCACGACACTTGAGAACAACAGAAGTAAAAATAATTTTTTCATACATTTAAATTTATGGTACCCAAATTGGATCTCTCAAATATAATAGAACTTTCTAACTTTGATCACCAATGCGGAATACAAATTTGTTACTTTTGATAAATTCAACTTTCTAATGAGTACTAATCAAATAGCGAGCCATTTTTTAGAAGCCCAACGTGTATTAGCCGAATTCACTGAAAACAAGGCAAATATTGAAGCCATAAAAAAGGCTGGTGAATTGATGGTAAATTCAATACAAAGTGGAGGTAAACTTATCTCATGTGGAAACGGAGGTTCTATGTGTGATGCCATGCACTTTGCAGAAGAATTGACAGGAAGATTTAGAGATAATCGTCCTCCCATTGCCGCGGTTTCTATTTCAGATCCTTCTCATATTACATGTGTTGGTAACGACTATGGATTTGACTTTATTTTTTCAAGATATGTTGAAAGTGTTGGAAAATCAGGTGACGTACTCCTAGCTATATCCACATCCGGCAATTCATCCAATGTGCTTAAAGCTGCAGAAGAAGCTAAAAAGAAAAACATAAAAGTCATTGCCTTAACCGGTAAAGATGGAGGGAAACTTAGCAGTCTAGCAGATATTGAAATAAGAGCGCCTAAAAGTGAATATGCTGATAGAGTTCAGGAAATTCACATCAAAGTAATACATTCTTTAATTGATTTTATTGAATCTTCAATTTAAATTACAATCTACATACTAAACCGATTTGGGTAACGTTAACAAAGAACCCCAATCCAAATCGTCCATGAAAAAATTGAACTACAATTCTTTTGATGCTACTAGCTTTTCATTAGTATTGCTAATACCTAAGAAGATGTTTTGGTTGGAAAATTTCACCTCAAAAACCAAAACAAATGCTGCCACTAACAATCTTTCTTATCATACTCGGAAGTACATTCCTATTATCTGCTTGTCTGTTGTGTATTAAATTCTTGAAAGTAATTGATTATTGACAAAGTATGGTGTCAACAGCACCATAATAAACATGTCTTTCAATAACCATGAATGGACGAACGAAATAAAGGTTTCCCGGATCAAACCCCGGTTCGCCATAATAATCGAAGTCACCATTTAAATGGATAGAGTAATTCAAAGAATCATTTTTAGCTAAAAAGATATTGGGTTGCTCATAACAGCCATTATTATCTTCAGGATCGGTAATCTTAAGATTACTACACATACTCCATAAGATTCCTATTTGCTGTATTTCCGCGCCCGTCTCCACCGTTGCCTGAACATTCACGTCAACACTTGTACATGAATCAACCACTACATCAGTTACAAAACTTGTTTCGTAGGTTTTATATTCTTTTTCACAAGCTATAAATGCAAACATCAATATGAAAATACCTATCAACCTCATCTATTAAAATTTAAAGAACCATGAACACATTGGAAACGGTATAGTACGCAACTTCTTATCTGGATCTGCAATGCTATAACCGTTTGTGCTATATTGAACAATTCCGGCTAAAGCAATTTGAAAAGCCCTGTTCTCTTTGTTTTGAAATCTCATTCCCGGCATAAATAGCGTTGAAAAAACTGTACCCGAATTTTCTAAAATAATTTCTTCTCCAGTAGTATTTGTCCCAGGAATAGTTCCAATAACTTCATAGTTTCTGTTTTCCGCGATCCCAAACATGGAATCAAAAATAAAACTCCCTTTTTTACCAACCGGAGCAAGTCCGCCTACTGAAAAAACCGGACCATGATCCATTCTATTCCATCCCGTTTCGTATTCATGCTGATCATTGAAACCCAGGTCAACATATCCATATCCGGCTGAAATATTAATATTCTTACCTGGTTGACCATACGTCATAGATGCCCAATGTAATCCTCCCCAACCTTTAGCCTGAAATAAATACCCAGAACTTAGCATGATCGTTCCCAATGAAAAATGAACTTTGTCTCCTGCCTGAAATGAGTACTTCATAGCCAAACCAAGTGGAGAGGCCGCCCAAGTTGACATTACTCCAAGTGAAAAATTATCTGTAAGTGCAAAATGAACCTCCGGGCCGTATAAATGAACCATTGCATAATGCTCCTTTTTTGTAATAGGTAAAGCATTATTTGTAAAATAATACCTGGTAGTAAAAGGCCCCACCTCCCTGAAGTTTCCTGATGCAATCTCTTCTTCTTCTACAGTTCTAATTGATCTAATATCCGATTTAGGTAGATAAATCATACCCAGATCATCAGTTACAATCAGCACTTCTCGGCCATCATCCTTTAGGATTTTACCCACATACTCCATCCCGTTTTGTTTAACGACTTTATAAACCTTTGACGTGTCTCTTTCAACTTGTCCAAATCCTAGAAAAGAAGAAGTCAAGAATACACATAATATGAATGCTGATCTCACTAACATAATGGCAAATGTAAGAAAATGGGGACCTGACTTTTAATGACTTAGATCATTTTCCGCATTGAATTATATCAAATTACTATTTTTAGTCTTCTTATAAAAATCAACACATGAGATATTTGAGCTTTGCATTGATCTTTTTTTCTACGATTCTTTCGATTGCACAAGAAACGTCTTACTCACAAATTTCAAATGCATTAGAATTTAGATGCATAGGTCCTTTCAGAGGAGGAAGATCAGCAGCAGTTACCGGTGTACCGGGAAAACCTATGACATTTTACATGGGAAGTACAGGTGGAGGAGTTTGGAAAACCGAAAACGGAGGCAATAGCTGGAAAAATATTTCAGACGGATACTTTGGCGGATCTATTGGATCAATAGCGGTAAGCAAATCAAACAACAGTGTATTGTATGTAGGAGGTGGTGAAGTAACAGTGAGAGGAAATGTTTCTTACGGTTATGGAATGTATAAATCTGTGAATGGAGGAAGAAGTTGGACACACATTGGATTAGAAAAATCAAGACATATTCCTAGAATTTGTATTGATCCTTTTAACCCTGAAATTGTTTATGCTGCTGTTTTAGGAGACTTATACAAATCAACTGAAGAAAGGGGTGTATACAAATCTGTTGATGGCGGAAAAAATTGGAACAAAGTACTTTTTAGCAATAAAGATGCAGGTGCTGTGGATTTGGTAATGGACCCTGAAGATCCAAATATCTTATACGCTTCAACATGGAATGTCAGAAGAAGTCCTTACGATTTTTCTAGTGGTGGTGAAGGTTCAGCCCTTTGGAAAACAACTGATGGAGGTGAAAACTGGACCGAAATATCAAAAAATGAAGGATTTCCTGAAGGCACATTGGGGATTATTGGAATTAGCGTTTCTCCTGTAAACCCTGAAAGAGTATGGTCAATTGTTGAAGCCAAAGAAGGTGGTGTTTACAAATCTGATGACGGAGCAAAAACCTGGACCAAAACAAATGATGATCGTAATTTAAGACAAAGAGCATGGTATTATTCCAGAATATATGCAGACACAAAAGATGAAGACAAGGTATATGTTATGAACGTAGCTTATCATGTTTCATCAGATGGTGGTAAAACATTTAATCAACACTATGCTCCACATGGCGATCATCACGATTTATGGATTGCTCCTGAAGATCCTCAAAGAATGATTATCGGAGATGACGGAGGAGCACAGATTACTTTTGATGGAGGTAATAATTGGAGCACCTATCACAATCAACCTACAGCTCAGTTTTACAGAGTTACCACAGACAATTCTTTTCCCTATAGAGTTTATGGGGCTCAACAAGACAATTCAACAATTAGAATTAGACACAGAGTATCAGGAGGACAAATAGGAAGAGGAGCATGGGAAGCAACTGCCGGAGGAGAAAGCGCACATATAGCCGTAGATCCAGAAAATGATGACATAGTTTATGGAGGAAGTTATGGAGGATTTTTAACCAGAAAAAATCATGACAATGATCAAAACAGATCAATCAATGTATGGCCGGACAACCCAATCGGTTATGGAGCTGAAGGAATGAAATATCGTTTTCAGTGGAATTTCCCTGTATTCTTTTCACCTCATGATTCTAAAAAATTATATGCGGCATCAAATCATCTGCATGTCTCAACAAATGGAGGAGAAAGCTGGAAAGTAATCAGCCCTGATTTAACTAGAAATGACACAAGCAAATTAGGACCTTCTGGCGGACCAATTACTAAAGACAATACGGGTGTTGAATATTACTGTACAATTTTTGCTGCAGTTGAATCTCCTTATGAAAAAGACTTATTGTGGACAGGATCAGACGACGGACTGATTCAACGTTCAACTGACGGAGGTAATGGATGGGTAAATGTAACACCTTCTGATTTACCTGAATGGTCAATGATAAACAGTATTGAAGTTGACCCTTTTAACAAAGGAGGATTGTACGTGGCAGCAACCAGTTATAAAATGGGAGATTACAAACCATACTTGTACCACACCAAAGATTATGGTAAAAGCTGGGAAAAAATTGTAAACGGAATTGAAGAAGAACACTTTACAAGAGTAATTAGAGCCGACCCAAAAAGACAAGGGTTATTATACGCAGGAACTGAGAGTGGATTATACATTTCAATTGATGACGGTAAAAAATGGGAAAAATTCCAGCAAAATTTACCGATAGTTCCAATCACCGATTTACATATAAAAGACAATGATTTAATTGTTGCAACGCAGGGGAGAAGTTTTTGGATTTTAGACGATCTGCACTTAATCCATCAATACCTGGATAAAAAGCCATGGGATTTGCATTTGTACAAACCTGAAAACGCTTATGCTTTAAGAGGATCTTCTAAAACAAGTAATACTGCCGGAACAAATCATAGCGGAGGAGTGAGGGTTCATTATTATTTGGAAAAAGAAGTTGAAAAAGAAGATACCATTCAACTTGAATTTCTTGATCCTGAAAATAAAGTGATTCGATCTTTTTCAAATTATCCAAATAGTGATGAAGGCAAACTTGAAGTAAAAAAGGGAACTAATTTATTTGTTTGGGATATGAAATATCCAAAAGCAGATGATTTTGAAGGATTACTGCTTTGGTGGGGAACTTTAGAAGGTCCTATGGCACCTCCGGGAACCTATGGTGTTCAAATAAAGAAAAACGGGAAAGCTTACGGATTTACACAAAAGTTTGACATCATCAGGGATCCAAGAAGTGAAGGAACCGATCAAGATTTGAGAGATAAATTCAAGTTTTTACTAGGCATAAGAAACAAACTTGATGAAACTCACAAAGTCATTAAGCATATGCGTTTGATCAAACAGCAAATTGCTAAAATGAATGAGTTGGTTGGTGATGACAAGTCAAAAGAAGATGTAATTCAAAAAGGCAATGACCTGGAAAATATTTTAACAGAAATTGAAGGGCAATTGTATCAAACTAAGCTAAAGAGTAATCAGGATATGTTGAATTATCCAATTATGCTGAATAATAAATTGGCGCACATTGCTTCACTGGCCAAAATGAGCAATGACAGACCTACGGAACAAATGTATGCTGTTGCCAAAGAGTTAACTGATCAAATTGACTTACTGCTAAAAGAATGGTATAAAATATTGAATGAAGAAATTCCTGCGTATAATGCGTTAATCAGATCAAAAGAGATTAATGTAATTGGAATTCCTAAAGAGAAGTAGATTACTCAAATCTCTTCTCAATATTTCTGATAAATGCTTTTCCACCGGCAATTTTGGGTTCAATATATGAAACTCTTGTACCCATTGGCATGGTGTTATATGGATCTACCCATTCAACCCACCAGCTTTTATTCTTGATTTTGAAATTTTTAGTGTTTTGTTCTGTTATTTCAATTCCATCTCTGGAAATACCGGTAACTACACCATATTTAAATTTGAAATTTGCCATAATAAAAAATTAACAGGCCACTTTAACATGAAAGTGGCCCATAACATTATTTCTTTTTACCAACTTCTTTTACGATTACTCTTCCGTTTGGCAAACCAATTTTTAAAAAAGTTACCACATCTCCTACTCTAAATTCAATTTGAGCTCCCCTTTGTTCAAAAGGATGTCTTGGATCTGTAGGTTCAATTGGACCAGTTACTGATTCTACAACAGCTCCTGTGTCTGCATCATAAATATCCGATACTCTACCTTCTTTGTATTCTCTTACTACTGACATAATTTAATTTGATTAGTTCAGCTCTAAAATAAAAATTATTATGAATAATCAGATGAGCATCAAACTGTTTAGAATAATAGTTTGATAAAATCAGTGGAAATACTCGGTTAAATTAAGTCGTTCGTCGAAAAAACACTTTTTTCAATTATTATTACTGCTGTTTACCCCATCAAAATTTATATATTTTCGTTCCCATGAAATCTCTTTGGTGTTATATATTCCTTTTTGCGTCAAGCATTTGTCTTGGACAAGATTTAGACAAAGACAGTTTAAGAGAACTAATCAATGCCTATCCTGAGAATGACACCAATAAAATCAATAACATTCTGCATTTAGCTAAAGCTTTAGAATTTGATGCGCCAGATCAATATAAAGAGCTTTTAAAGGATGCATATGATCAATCCAAAGCGGGCAAACATCCAAGACAATTAGTTTCTACTGCAAATTTGTTGAGTATTGAACTTTATTATCAAGGACAATATGATCAGTGCGAAGCAATGCTTTATGAAGCCATTGATGTAGCTCAGAAAAATAATCTCACCAAGAGCTTAGCAATGTTATTGACGGATTTAGGTCAAATTGAAGATGCCTTAGGAAAAGATAAATTATCCCTTGAACACACTTTAGAAGCCATTGATATTCTAGAAAAATCTGAAGATTATGTTTCCTTAACAGGTGCATACAACAACTTAGCTTCATTCTACTATTATCGTGATAAAAATGAAGAAGCCTTGTCTTATTATTTAAAAGCAAAAGATCTGCTGATTAACCATTTGGCCCAGGAAGAACACTATTCTGATTGGGCAGTAACAGAGGCAAATATTGGTTGGTGCAACTATTATATGGGAGACCTAACAACAGCTATTCAACAATTAAAAAGAGCGGTTGATATCCACACAAAATACAATTATTATTCACCTTCATCAGGAAATGCAAGAGCTAATTTGGCTTCCTTATATGTTGAGGCCGGTGAATATGATTTAGCAGAAATACATGCTAAAGATGGATTAGATATTTGTCAAGAAGTTGAATATCCAGAGGGTATTGGAAATTCATTTTTCGTACTTGGTGAAATTGCATATGCCCAAAATTTGTATAGTAAAGCAGCTAATTCATTTATGAAATCACTTGAAATTTCAGACAGTTTGGGTGACTTATATGAACAAACGAAAAGGTCTGAAATGATAGCTAAATGTTATAGTAAAAATGGGAATTATCAATTGGCATATTCTTTCATTTCTCTTGCAAAACAATACAATGACAGCTTAAATAAAATTGAATCGGACGCTGCATTTGAAGATGCCATTACAAAATACGAGGCAGATAAAAAAGAGGCTGAAAATGCCTTGTTGCAAAAACAAGCAGAATTAAAAGATATTCAAATTGAACAAGAAAGAATTGAAACTAAAAGCGAAAAAGAAAGACAATTTTTAATAGGTGGAGGTATCGGATTCACTTTGTTGGTGAGTTTGTTTTTCATGATCAACAGAAATAGACTCAAAACCAGAACAAATAAGCAATTAGCCTTGCAAAGAGATGAGATTATTGAGCAAAAAAAGGAAATTACAGACAGCATCACTTACGCCAAAAGGATTCAAGCCTCATTTTTACCGGCAGAAAAAGACTTTGATGAACACTTCAGTGAATCATTTTTAATGTATGAACCTAAAGACATTGTAGCTGGAGATTTCTATATCCTGGAAGAAGTAGGTGATTATGTATTTTTCTCTGTTGCAGACTGTACTGGTCATGGAGTACCCGGAGCAATGGTTTCTATTGTATGCTCTAATGCAATAAGAAAAGTTTTGCACGAATTAAACATTACTGATCCGGGAGAAGTTTTAAATCACACCAGAGATATTGTAATCAATCAATTTGAAAGAAAAGGCCACACAGTTAATGACGGAATGGATATTTCATTTTGCAGATTTGACAAAAAGAACATGGAAATTAAATGGGCCGGCGCCAACAATGATTTGCTTTATGTTAGAAATGGTTCTGATCAAATGGAAGAAATCAAACCTAACAAACAGCCTATTGGGGGCTATGTTACTACCGATTCTTTTACTACTCATTCATTAAAAGTTCAAAAAGGCGACATGATTTTTATGACCTCAGATGGATATCCTGACCAGTTTGGTGGACCGAGAGGTAAAAAATATAAATATCAAAGATTTAAAGATCTATTATTAGCCAATAGCCAACACAATATGAAGCAGCAAAAATCACTCCTATCTACCGAGTTTTTTGAGTGGAAACAAGGTATGGAACAAATAGATGACGTTTGTGTAATGGGTGTTAAAATATAATTTTGATTATTTTTTAGTCTTTTTATTGATTAATTTATAATCTTTTCATAGATTTGTTTCTGCAGTAACTCGCCTGCGCATTAATTCATTAAAATTTTATTTATGTTAATTAAAACGTATGGATGTGCTGTATACGGCATTGAGGCGATTCCAATTACTGTAGAAACCAATATTGGTAGAGGCATCAATTTTCACATGGTAGGATTACCTGATAGTGCGGTAAAGGAAAGTCACAAAAGAATTAAAGCTGCTTTTTCTAATGCAGAATTCAAATACCCAGGAAAAGAAATTACAGTAAATCTTGCTCCGGCTGATATTAGAAAAGAAGGTTCTGCCTATGACCTAACAATTGCCGTGGGAATATTGGCAGCTTCAGATCAAATCAATTCTGAAGAGGTTGAGAATTATCTCATCATGGGTGAATTATCACTGGAAGGGAGTTTAAGGCCAATAAAAGGAGCTTTACCCATAGCCATTAAAGCCAAAGAATTGGGTTTTAAGGGATTTATTTTACCCAAACAAAATGAAAATGAAGTAAGCATTGTTGAAGGGATTGACGTATTTGGAATTGATCATATCAAAGAGCTGGTAGATTATTTCAATGGCGATACAAAACTTACTCCTGCAGTTTATAAACCCTCCTTAAATGAAGAAGATTTTAACACCCAACAATTAGATTTTTCAGATGTAAAAGGACAGGAAAATGTCAAACGGGCATTGGAAATTGCTGCGGCAGGTGGTCATAATATTTTATTAGTAGGACCTCCAGGATCAGGTAAAACTATGTTAGCTAAAAGATTACCCTCTATCCTACCTCCATTAACAATTGATGAGGCATTGGAAACTACCAAAATTCATTCAGTTGCAGGTTTAATTTCTTCTAACGCAGGTTTAATGCAAAATAGACCATTTAGATCACCTCATCATACCGTAAGTGATGTAGCATTAGTAGGAGGAGGATCAAATCCGAAACCGGGAGAAATATCATTGGCACATAATGGGATTCTCTTTCTAGATGAACTTCCTGAATATAAAAGACAAGTTTTAGAGGTGATGAGACAACCTTTGGAGGATAGAATTGTCACAATTTCAAGAGCTAAAATGACCGTAGAATATCCTTCCGGATTTATGTTAGTTGCTTCAATGAATCCTTCTCCTTCCGGTAATTTTTATGATCCTAATGATCCCAATTCAGATCCGGAATTTATCGTAAAAAGATACTTAAACAAAGTCTCGGGTCCCTTGATGGACAGAATTGATTTACACATAGAAGTTCCTGCAGTAAAATTTGATGAATTGTCTGATGAAAGAAAAGGTGAAAATAGTGTTGTAATAAGAAAAAGAGTAGTGGCTGCCAGAGAACTACAAGCATTGAGACTAAAAGAAATGAAAGGCATCCACTACAACGCCCAACTATCAGCTAAAATGATTGAAAAATATTGTAAGATAGACACGCAGGGTAAACAACTGATCAAAACTGCAATGGAAAAACTTGGGTTTTCCGCAAGATCCTATGCCAGAATTTTAAAAGTTTCAAGAACAATAGCAGATTTGGATAGAAGTGATAAAATTAAAGCCAATCATATTGCTGAAGCTATAAGTTTCAGAAGTTTAGATAGAGACGGCTGGTTAAACTAATATTTGCGTTGCTTTAAAATGTTTTGTAAATTATGAGACAATACCTTTAACCAAATTATCGTTAATAAGTCTTTAATAGATTTACCCGTTCATTTTCCAGAATTTATATATTTACCACAAAACCACCTACTATGGAAAAGAGATGTTTGCTTGTACCGCATGATTTTACTACAGTTGCGGATAATGCGTTAAAATATGCCATGAATTTAGCTGCCGGTATGGACGCAAATGTTGCTCTTTTGCACGTTGTAAAAGATGCAAAAGCAGAATCAAAAGCTAAAGCAGAATTTGAAAAAATTATTAGTGGAGTAAAAGATAAACCTGCTGGTGTTGAATTAAGCTATCACATCAAATCAGGTTCAATATTTACAGATATTGCCAGTACTGCTTCTGAATTGAAAGCATCTCTTATTATCATGGGAACTCACGGTTCCAAAGGTTTACAGCAAAAAATGTTTGGTAGTTTCGCGCTTAAAGTAATTACTTCAACACATGTTCCTTTCTTGGTGGTTCAGGATCAATTCACAGGAATGGATTTAAGCAAAATTGTAGTTCCCTTGGATGAAACTCAAGAGAGCTTGCAAATTGAGCAAGTTACTGCAGGTTTAGCTGAAATGTTTAAGTCTGAAGTTCATGTATTGACAGAAAAGAAAGTTGATGCCAACCTTAAACTAAAAGTAGCTGTCCATAGTGGTCTTATATCTAAACAGTTAAAAGAAGCAGGTATCGCTTATCATACAGAAGTCTTACCTAAGGACAAAGGGTACTCATCTGACATTGTTACTTATGCAACTAAAGCAGGAGCAAATTTAATTGCTTTCGCATATCACAGTGACAGCTTATTGCCACAATTTGATTCATTTGCTCAGAACATTATCACCAATAAACAAGGTGTTCCTGTTCTTGTTGTGAACTCAAAAGAAGCAGGTAATTACTTCTTCTAAATTTTTAACAGAAAGTCATTTTTTTAAAATTTCTTGCTAAATTAAAGCAGGATTACACACGTTTTTACACCTTTTAATTATCTATTAGGCTGTAATACAACTATTTGTTTTTTTAACTCAAAATTGACTTTCTATGAGAATACTCTCTACACTCTGCTTATCTCTATTTTCTTTTGCAGTATTTGGTCAAATCAATTTTAATTCCACAAATGGTTTTACACCAAACCTGGGACAAATTGCCAATGAAAAATACGAAGTACTGGATAGCATAGATTTCAAGCTAGAAACCCCTGGAGCAAATGCTTATTTTACTCCATCCGGAATTGTTTATCACTTTTATAGATCATTTGACAAAGACAAGTCTTCTTACACAAAAGAAGAACAAGCTGCATATGACAGAGGTGATTTTAATGAAATTGGTAAAAACATCTATTTCTACAGATTAGATTTTAGATTGATTAATTCCAATGCGGAAGCAAAAGCTGAAAGCGGAACCCCTCTAAGATCTTTTTCAAACTATTACTTGCCTCATTGCCCTGATGGAATAATCAACGTTCCATCTTATGATGTAATCACTTACAAAGAAGTTTACCCAAATATTGATTTAACCTACAAGTTCATTGATGGTCAATTGAAATATGAATTCATTGTTCATCCCGGTGGAAATGTCTCAGACATCCAATTCACTTATGGCGGTGCAAATGATTTATCACTTAATGAAGGTGCTTTGAATGTCGCCAATGATTTTGGTCCCTTTAAAGACAACGAACCGGTTACTTTTTATCAAGGTGAAGAAACGATTGTCAAAAGTGAATTTGAATTGACAGAAAAAGCTGTCAACTTTAAAATTGATGATTACGATCAAACTAAAACACTTGTGATTGACCCTACTGTTACTTGGGCAACGTATTTTGCTAATGGTGGAGGTTCAGATTTTCACTGTAACGGGGCTTATGATTCTGCAGAGAATATGTATATCGCTTATTCAACTTACTCAGCTGCATGGCCAGTAGTTAATGCAGGAAGCGGTCAATACTTTGACGGAACAAAAGACGGAATATCTGACCTTGTTATATTAAGATTTAACAGTGATCACTCATTACAATGGGCTACTTATTATGGTGGCGATCAAGGAGATTATTTGTGCGGAACAGGAGGTGACTACGGTAAAACTATTGATGTTGATGACAATGATGGAATTTATCTGGGAGGATATGCTAACAGCAACCCTACATCATTCCCTACACAGTCATCCGGAGTTGGTGGAGCTTGGTACCAAGATGATTCCAATCTAAAAGGTGGAGATAATTCATTTATCATTAAGTTCAATCAAAATGGTGTTAGACAATGGGGAACCTTGTATCAACATACCAATGCAGCAACAGGTGGTGCAGGTATTAGAATAAACGGAATCAAATGTAACGGAACTAAAGTTTATTTCACTGGGCAAACATATCAGTTCAGTGGATATGACATTCCGCTAGTTACCCTTTCAGGAGCTTATAACAACTCAACATTTGTTGGAAGTCAGGATATCTTTTTAGGAAGATTCAATTCAAACTGTGTCTTGGAATGGAGTACTTATTTTAATAGTGGTAATACTTCAGCCGGTGGATACAGACAAGGATCTGACCTTACCTTTGACGCATCCGGAAACATGATTCTAGTTGGTCAAGCATCAAGTGACCCGGCATCTCCATATTTGTTAAACCCTGGTGGAGGAGCATATTTTAGCAATACGATCTCAGGAGGAATTGATGAATATATTGCCAAATTCAATACTTCAATGCAGCCTACATGGGCCACTATTATTGGTGGAACAGATTTAGACAGAGTTTCTGAAGTTTCAACAGACCCTTCAGGAAATATTCTAGTGGCTAGTAGAATGGCAAGAGCTGGTTGGCCAACTGCCAATCCCGGAGGAGGAGCATTTTTCTTAGGAGCCTTGCAATCCGGAGGTACAGATGGATTCATTAAAAAATTCAGTTCGACAGGTGTCTACACTTGGGGAACATACGTTGCAGGTACAACAGCAGATGCTTCAATTACCGGTATCGCAGCTGATAACAGTGGAAATATTTATGCCATAGGATACACATCTGCAACTGACTTCCCTACTCAAACTTTATCAGGTTCTTATAATCAAGGAACCAATGCAGGATCAGGTGATCTTGTTTTGATGAGATTTACATCTGGAGGCGTTAACGAATGGTCAACTTATTACGGTGGATCTAACAATGAATCTTGTTATGGTAGAAAAATTGAACCGGCAACCATTGCCAATTCTTGTGGTTACCAACAGTTCTTTTCACCTACTACTACAAGTATCAACTTCCCAACTACAAATCCCGGAGGTGGAGCACTTTATGAAAGTACTTTAACCGGATCTTCATCAAACACAATATTACTAATTGAAGAATCTGCAGGATCTTCTGCTACTGCTCCTAGTTCTATTTCAGGAACAACAACAGTATGTAGCGGAAGTTCAACCATTTTAACACAGGTTGGTGGTTCATTGGGAACTGGAGACAATTATTACTGGTACAGTGGAAGCTGTGGAGGAACACCTGTAGGTACAGGACCTTCAGTTTCTGTTTCTCCAACATCAAATACAACATATTATGTAAGAGTAGAAGGACCTTGTGGAATAACTTCTTGTGTTAGTACTTCAGTAACTGTTAATTCAAATTCAACAGCAGCTACAGGTATCAATGCTACCAACAATCCAATTTGTTCAGGAAGCAGTACTACTCTATCAGTTTCAGGTGGATCTTTAGGAACAGGCGCCAACTGGCAATGGTACTCAGGGTCATGCGGTGGCACATCTGTTGGCTCAGGAACCAGTGTTGCTGTCAGTCCAACTACGACAACCACTTATTATGTGAGAGCAGAAGGAACTTGTAACACTACTTCGTGTCAATCAATCACGATTAACGTAAACTCAAATTCAACTGCTCCTACCAGCATTAATGCTTCACAATCTACCATCTGTGAAGGAAGCAGTACCAACTTAACAGTGAGTGGTGGTTCTTTGGGAACAGGAGCTAACTGGGAATGGTATTCAGGATCATGTGGAGGAACATCTGTAGGATCAGGAAACAGTGTAAGTGTTAGTCCAACTTCTACTACAACATATTACGTTCGTGCAGAAGGAACTTGTAACACAACTACATGTGTCTCTGTTACCGTAACTGTTAACGCCATTCCGTCTGCATCAATTACCAGTAGTTCAGCAGCCATCTGCGAAGGCGCTACTTTAAATTTAACTGGTACTCCAGCCGGAGGAACCTGGTCTGTAACCAGTGGTCCTGGAACAATTGCAACGGATGTACTAACAGCAACCGGAGCAGGAACCATTAATCTTGAATATGCTGTTACGCAATCGGGATGTACAGGTACAGACACTCAATCGATCACAGTAAATGCTTCATCAGATGGTTCATGGACCTCTCCTGGAACAGTTTGTGAAGGTGGAGGAACAATTGACCTAAACACTTTAATCACAGGTGATACTGGAGGAAGTTGGAGTGGAACAGGAGTAACAGGTACAACTTTTGATCCAAGTGGATTAACAGGATCTACAGTTTCAATTACTTATGATGTTGGATCTACTTGTCCGGCTTCAGTTTCTCAGGACATTACAGTTGAATCATCTGTTACAGCTACCTGGACACAACCTTCTGCACTTTGTGAAAGTGATGTGCCATTGGATTTAACTACTTTGATTACAGGAAGTACTGGTGGAAACTGGAGTGGTACAGGTGTAAGCGGAAACACTTTTGATCCAAGTGGATTATCAGGAATGATTTCTGTTACATATTCTGTAGGAAGTGGTAGCTGTTCAGACATGTTAACGCAAGACATTGAAGTATTGACAGCTCCTACAGTTCCTACTTTTGAAGCCAATGACAGTACAGTTTGTGCCGGAACAACGGTAACTCTTACAGGTTCTGGAGGTGGAGCAGCAGCATACAATGTATATGATGCAGCAACTGGCGGAAATTTATTAGGAAGTTCTCCTTTAGATGTAACGCCTGGAACAACCACCACATATTATTTGATTTCAGAAGGTGCTAACGGATGTGCCAACATTGGTGGAGCACAAGCTTTAACTATCAATGTTAATGCACTTCCTTCATTGGCAGTATCGGCAGATGAAAACATTTGTGCAGGTGAATCAGTTACTTTAACGGCAACCGGTTCAGGAACCTTATTGTGGTCTACAACTGCCACAACAAACAGCATAGATGTTTCGCCAACTGCAACAACAACATATACTGTTGATTTAACTGATGGAAATGGATGTACAACTTCAGGATCTATTACTGTGAATGTACAAAGTTCTTCTACTGTAGATGCACAAGATGACGTTGCATCAACTGCAGTTGGAGCTTTAGTCAACATTGATGTTACTGCAAATGATAATGGTGATCCAAATACTGTAGTAATAATACAAAATGCTTCGAACGGTGTTGGTTCGGTTCAAAATGATGGAACAATTGACTACTTACCATTTGGCGGCTATGTAGGTGAAGATTCAATAGTATATGCCATTTGTGATGTTTTCTGCTCTTCAATTTGCGATACAGCAGTAGTTCGTATCAGCATATCAGATGAAGTTGAACTAACTGTTCCGGGTGGTTTTTCACCTAACGGAGACGGAACAAATGAAATATTCATCATTGAAGGACTAGAAGCATATCCAAACAATGAGCTCACCATCTTCAATCGTTGGGGAGACATTATCTACACAGCAGCTCCATACAACAACAATTGGAGTGGACAGGCCGAAGGAAAAAGAACAATTTCCGGAGATGAAGTGGTAACAGGTACCTATTTCTATATTTTGAAATTGGATGACACCATGGAGCCTTTACACGGATCAATTGAAATTAAAAAATAATTAGCCTTATGAAAATGATGAAAAATTTAAGCGTAATTACAGCATTGTTCATGGCTTCATTTGGCTTTGGACAAAGTAGATTTCACATGACTCAATACATGATGCATCAACCGTTCATTAACCCTTCTAGCATGGGGATGTATGATAACATGAATGGATCTGTATTCTACAAAAATCAGTGGACAGGATTTGACGGTGCTCCACAATTGATTGGGTTCAATTTCAACTCTCCTGTTGGAGGTTTAAACAATAGATTAGGATTTACAGTAATCAACGATAGAATTGGCGTCAATAACAACACAGAATTATCTGCAGCTTATGCATATACGCTAAAGCTAAGTAACAAGGCAAATCTATCTTTTGGTGTATCGGCTACATTGAGATTATCACAAAGTGATTATGCAGAAGTAGAAACCATCATTACTGATCCTGAATTTCAAGCAAATACACCAACCCTGGCAATGCCTAACTTTAAGTTTGGTTCATATTTCAGAACCAAGAAGTTTTATGTTGGATTTGCCTTGCCAAATCTGTTGAAGAACACCATTGAATATGACAATGAATTCTCGGGCTCTACATCATTTGATTTCTCTGACTGGCATTTTTACTTGCACAGTGGATATTCTTGGGAGATTAGTGACAAGTTTGACCTGAACTCATCTTTGTTATTCAAACATGTATCAGGTGCTCCTTTCCAACTGGATTTAAGCACTATGTTCGTTGTGAAAAAACGATTTGGATTTGGATTAAACTATCGAACTTCAAATGACCTGGCTGCAATGTTGAGATTCAGAATTAATCCAATGTTAGAAATGGGATATTCATATGATTACAGTTTTAGCGCTTTGAAAAACTATTCAAGCGGAAGTCATGAAATCATGTTGATATTTGACATTTACAGTAAGGAAAATAAACCTGAAAATGCAATGCCTAGATATTAAGAGGCATCAAAATAATGAAACAAAAAAGGAGCATTTTAACATGCTCCTTTTTTAATTTTATCCTGCAAAGAAATCCTTCATTTTACTAAAGAATCCTTGTTCCTTCTTGCCAGGTTTAGGCTTGAAGTTGTCAGATTCTCCGAGTTTTTCCAGAATATCTTTTTCATCTGAACTAAGTTTTTTAGGTGTCCACACATTGATATGAACAAATAAATCTCCCGTTCCATAACCATGAACACTTGGTAATCCTTTACCTTTTAATCGCAACATTTTACCACTTTGCGTACCCGGTTCAATTTTAATTTTTGCTCTTCCTTCAACCAGTGGAACTTCCATACTGTTTCCTAAAGCCGCATCCACAAAAGACACATATGCCTCAAAATGCAGGTTTGATCCATCTCTTTGAAGTGTATCATTTTTTTCTTCCTCAATCACTACAAGTAAGTCTCCCGGAACACCGTCAAAAGGACCGGCATTACCTTTTCCACCTACTTTCAATTGCATTCCATCTTCAACACCTGCAGGGATGTTAATCTCTACAGTTTCTTCTTGTCTTTTAAGACCTTGAGCATCTACCCCTGAAGGGCGTTTGCTAATAATTTTACCGGTACCTCTACAAGTTTGACAAGTGCTTTGCGTTTGCATTGCACCAAGCATGGTTTGAGTTACTCTAATTACTCTTCCTTGCCCTTTACAAGTGCTACAAGTATTATAGGTTACACCTTCTGCATTGACCAGCTTATTAACCTTAATCTTCTTTTTAACTCCGGTAGCAACTTCTTTCAAAGTCAATTTGATCTTGATTCTAAGATCTGAACCTCTGGCAACTCTTTGACCTCTTCCGCCTCCAAAGCCACCTCTGCTCCCACCACCAAAAGCGCCACCAAAAATATCACCAAACTGATCGAAGATATCATCCATATTCATTCCTCCGAATCCACCTCCGCCACCGGCAGCACCGCTCACACCCTGATGACCAAACTGATCATATCTTGATCTTTTATCAGGATCAGACAAAATTTCATAGGCTTCAGCAGCTTCTTTGAACTTTTCTTCAGCTTCTTTATCGTCAGGATTTCTATCCGGGTGATACTTTAATGCAATTTTACGGTAAGCTTTTTTGATCTCCTTTTCATCAGAAGATTTGCTTACGCCCAAAACATCATAATAATCTCTTTTGTTACTCATCTTCTAGTATACGCTTATTGTCCTACTACTACTTTAGCATATCTTAAAACATGCCCTTTCAAGTTGTATCCTCTTTCAATTACGTCAACAACTTTACCCTTCATATCATCAGAGACCGGAATTTGAGTAATTGCCTCATGCTTATCTGCATCAAACACATCTCCCTTAGCCTCCATTGGCTCCAATCCTTTCGCTTCTAACTTATGCTTTAACTTATGTTGAATCAGTTTAAAACCTTCTCTTAAAGCTTCAGGATCTGAAATATTCTCATTGTTGGCAATTGCTCTTTCAAAATCATCTAACACTTCCAACAATTCTTTAATTACATCACCACTGGCACTGCCAATGATATCAGCTTTTTCTTTTATAGTTCTCTTTCTGAAATTGTCAAAATCCGAATACAATCTCAAATACTTATCGTTTAACTCTTTGTATTGTGCTTCCAATGAATTGTCTGATTTATTTTCGGATTGCTCAGAATTTTCATCTGAATTTTGCGTGTGCTCTTCTTGAGCATTTACATTCTCTTGTTCGTCTATTTCGTCTGTTTTATCTTTCTTTCTAGCCATTCCAAAAATATTTTAATTACACATTGTCAAAAAGGTTGCCAATTAAGGTATTAGGACATTGTGTCACAAAATGTCATAATTCACCAAATTTAGGCCTGCAAATTTGTCAATAATAAAGGGAGTAAGCTACTTTCTTGTGAAATATTTATCTACGAATTCCACTTTTTTGAGTCTTGTCATTAACCCAAATAAAACCATGGCAATAGACAAGAAAGATGATAATCTACCAATTACACTCTCGTATTTTGTAAAAAAAGTAAACTCTTCATTTTTATTGATTGATTCAGACAAAGTTCCGTATTCATTCCATCCCAATTCTGAAATTATCTCTCCTCTTTGATCAATAAAACATGAAATTCCTGTGTTAGCAGATCTAGCAACAGACCTTCTGTTTTCTATTGCTCTAATTTGTGAAAACATTCTGTGTTGCTTGTATCCCGGAGTATCTCTCCACCAACCATCATTGGTAATCACACAAATAATTCCCGCACCTTTTCTAACAAAACGACTAGTTAGGTCACCATAAACGGATTCGTAACAAATAAGCGGTGCAAAATCTACTCCTTTAGCTTCAAAATTAATTGGCTCCTCACCTATTCCAAGCAAACCGCTTGTTCCTCCTAATTCCACTGAGTACTCAGCTAAAAATGGAAACATATCTAAAAATGGAAGCTTTTCACCTCCAAGTACCAATTCCGATTTATGGTAAATCTGCAATGGCATATCTGACTGTACCAGCAAAGCAGTATTATAATTTTCCTGACAATTACCATTTCCTAAATCCCTACAAGCTATACCTCTTTCTCCTTCAAACAATTTATAGGTATCTGCCCCTATTATCCATGGAATATCTCCATGTGTTTTTATAAATTCTTTTACCGCTAAAATATGTGGATGAAATTCTAAATTTTCTTCATTTTTTGACCATGGAATAGCCGTTTCAGGCAGCACCACAATATCTGTTTGATCATTAATGGCACTTTCTGCAGCACTGAACATTTTAGCCAATTGTGTTTCAACCGGAGTGTAAAATTTCTCTGTATGCGCTTCTACATTTGGTTGAACAATTACAATGTTTACCGGATTTTCCTCTTCTTCATAGTTATAATAAATGATTAAACTACTTACAATTGGAATGACAATGCTTAACCCAAGGAACAAGATATTTGGCGTTTGTATTTTCAAGCTCTCCTTCTTGAAAAAGACATTTCTGATAATAATGTAAACAACAATATTTACGATTAAAATCCACATGCTTCCACCTGCTACACCGGAATATTCATACCATTGAATTAGTTTAGGAGATGTGCCAAAAACATGTCCAATATTCAACCATGGCCAAGATAATTCCCAATAATAATGAACGTGTTCAAAGCCTAGCCAAAGCACAAAAAATGAAAACAATCCTCTATTATCTTCTAATTGGCGACTTAAAAAACCAAACAATCCCATTACAAATGCCATAAGTAAAGCATTGGCAAAAACGGCCATATACATACCCTCTTCAGATGCATAATAAATCCACCAGACAGTGATTGCATTGAATATCAAAAAGGTTAAATAGTTTAATCCAAAACGAATTAAAATTCTTCCTTTTCGCTTGTTTTCATTCAGTTGATGATTGATAATCAACAATGGAACAAAAGCTATAAACATCAAAGGAAAAACACCTCCGGTAAAAGGAAAACCAACACCTAACATCAAACCCGAAAGGATTGACAAGATTAAAAGGTGAATGATTTTTAGTTTCATGACCCCAAATTTAATGAATAGAATGGCAGCAGGATTGATTTTTTGTTAATTCAATTAAAAGTGTTACCAAATTAGATATTTATGTAACCAGAACTCAACAAAATCAGTATAATCATCCAGCTAATGAGTACAAATAAACGCTTACTATACAAAGATTTAGATGCATTGAGATTCTTTGCATTTGTACCGATATATATTTCATGTGTACTCTTTGCCGTTGATACAAAAGAAAATACTTTTATCTCTGACATAGCAGGAATCAGTGGTTATATCGCTCAAAATAGTATAGATTTTTTCTTTTTCCTTTCTTCATTTTTGATTACCGCGCAAGGACTCAGAGAATACAAGTACACCAAAAGATTTTCAGTAAAGTACTTTTTTATTCGAAGATTAATTAGGATGCTTCCTTTAATGGGACTACTTATTATTTTTGGTTTTATCATTCATCCTTGGATTCACACTACATTGAAATTAACACCGATTAATTTCCCTTCTATAAAATACTTTTTGCTGATGACTCCCAATTATGGAGGAGTGGAAATTTCAGAGCATTTTATATATCTGGGAGTCTTGATAACACTGTATATGTTTATGCAATTCTACCTGGTATGGGGACTTGTTTTAAAATTCTTTTCACAGCAAATTAAATATATCGCTTATGGTTTGATAGGGATAGGAATTGCAGCAAGATTGTATCACATACTTTTAAATGAACCTTATGTTTTTGACACTTTAAGCATGGGGATTCCCATAGGAATTGGTGCTTTAATAGCAAACACTGCCCGAAAAGAACCAAGATTGGTGGATATTATCAAGCAAGTTGAAAAAAGCACCCTTTTAATCGTATACGGTATTGGAATTGTAAGTATTCTAGTAGGTTATTTGTTTCTTGCGAACACGTATTTTTCAGTGATCGTACCGATTATCACTTCATTTTTCTTTGGTTTTGTTGTATTGGAACAAACCTATTGTAAGCACTCCTACATAAAATTCAGAAGGAATAAATTGCTCAGTAGACTTGGAAAAATAAGCTATGGATTAATTGTTTATAGCTCGATCTGTATTGTACTTTGCGTGATTTCTGTCTTGTCCTTGAGTGTAGAATTAAACTCACTTCCAATACAATTAATCATTGGGGCTGTTAGTTTTTTAATTGCGTGGCTAATGGCGGATATCAGCTACAATTATTTTGAGCGCCCAATTTTGAGTATTAAATCAGATTTTAAGAGGATTTAAGCTGCTCTAATTCATCAGCAGAATTTTCCCAAATTGACATTTGTTCATTCAGTTTTTCCTGCAATTCTTTTAGCGTATTAGCAGTTTCTCTGTAACTAGTATCTTCACTGTAACCGGCAGCTTCTAATTCAGCTGTTTTTAAAGCTATTTCAGCTTCTAAAATCTCAATTTCAATTTCTGCACTTTTGATGGCACTTTCTAATTTTCTCAACTGAGCCTTTTCTTCTTTTGTCGCCTGGTAATCTTGTTTTGTTTCAGATTTCTCAGTTACAATTTCCTTTGCAGGATTACTGTTTTTTATTTCTTCTCCGTCAAACCTTTTCAAGAATTCGTTGACTCCGAAATAATGTGTTTTGATGCTTGTTGGATGAATCTCCCAAATCATATTACTCAAACCATCTAAAAAATCACGGTCGTGAGAAACCAGCAACAAAGTTCCTTCATATTGCTTCAAAGCATCCTTTAATATCTCTTTACTTTGAATATCTAGGTGATTGGTAGGCTCATCCATGATGAGTAGATTAAAATCTGCAAACAACAATTTACAAATCGCTAACCTTGTACGTTCTCCCCCCGATAATACTTTTACATACTTATCTACATCCTCACCACTGAAAAGAAAAGCACCTAAAATAGATCTGATGTCCTTACGTTTTTCTCCCTTGGCAATGGCGTCAATTGTTTCAAATACAGTTTTTTCAGGATCAAGTGTTTCGGCTGAATCCTGAGCAAAGTAACCGATAGAAACATTGTGACCGTATTCAACCTCTCCGTCAAAATCAATTGATTTAGTAATACACTTAATCAAGGTTGATTTACCTACTCCATTTGGCCCCAACAAAGCAATCTTTTCTCCCCTACTCAACAATACATCCAAATTGGAAAAGATCTTTTTGTCTCCGTATGTTTTTGATAATTTTTTAATATCCAAAACTCTCTTTCCTGAAGGGTTGGAGAGTGTAAATTTCACATTAAAAGCGGCTCTTTCAATATTGTCAATTTCAATGCGATCAACTTTTTCTAATTTCTTGATCAAACTCTGAGCAAACGAGGCTTTACTAGCTTTTGCTCTGTATTTATCAATTAATTGTTCTGTTCTTTTAATCTCTCTGTCTTGATTCTTTTTAGCCTGCATTACTCGCTCCATCTCCTCTGCATGCAATACTAAATACTTAGAGTAATTACACTTATAATCATACAATCTTTGATTCGCAATTTCAATTGTACGATTGGTAACATTATCTAAAAAACGTCTGTCGTGAGAAATTAACACCAATCCTCCTTTGAAGTTTTTTAAATAATTCTCCAGCCATTGAATAGACACAATATCCAAGTGGTTTGTAGGCTCATCTATTAGTAAAACATCCGGATTGTTCACCAAAAGTTTTGCTAACTCCACTCTCATCTGCCAACCTCCACTAAAACTTCCTATGGCATTATCAATTTCATCTCTCTTAAAACCTAACCCTTTCAACACCTGCTCAATCTTTTCATCTAAAGAAAAAGCATCCAAAACAGTTAAGCGATCATTCAATTCTGTAACCTCTTCAATCAATGATGCATACTCATCAGATTCGTAGTCTGTACGAGTGGTTAACTCACTGTTTACAAAATCCAATCTGTCTTGTAATTTGGCTACTTCTTCATTGGATTTTTGAATATAGGCACGAACACTTATGTCCTTTGGAATTTCAATATCCTGTGTCAGATATCCTAATGTGATACCTTTTTCATGAGCCACAGTACCTGCTGAGGGTTGAATTCTTTTGGAAATAATCCCCAACAAGGTTGATTTACCAACCCCATTTTTTCCGGTTAATCCAATTTTATCACCTCTATCAATAAATAATGAGATGTCTTTGTATAAATACCCCTGAGGTAAATGATATGATAAAGCGCCGATTGTAACCATAAATCGGCGCAAAGTTAAGAACTAAATATGTCATCTGATTAAAAACTCCATAAGTTATGTTCCATATTGGAAATTTTCTCCTCAATTCTTTCAGATTCAAGCAATGCTTCTTGCCCTGCATTGTATTCATTAATGAATCTATCATAAATGTTAGACTCCTTAATTACATAGCTCTGGAACATTCTTTTTTGAAACAAATCATCAAATGACATTCTTTGAGCATCATTGTGACGATTTTGAACAAAAAAGTTCTGAAGTTTATACTTTGCTTGTGGATAATACACCCAAAACAGCTCTTTCATTCCTATAATATTTCCATCAGGATCTTTTTCATAAACACAAGGTGCAATTCCTATAATTCTCGGCTCAACAATTGATCTTTCCTTATCAAAAAACCAATCTTCCTTGATGTGATATTGGACGATATCTTCAGATTTATACCAAAAATATTCTCTGGGATAGTAAACCACTTCTCCTCTAGTATTCATTGAATCTATGGTTGGATCGAGCACACACTTTACAACAACTCTTGGCGAGAAAAAGTCTGTGTATCCAAAATACCCTTCTTTAATAAAGTCTCTGTAAACAGAATCTGTGTAAAAATTCCCTTTGATAGATGAACCATATTGCTCTGCTGTAATTGGATATTTGAATTGATCTCCATCTTTCCAATCAACCCAATCCGGATTATAGGGAGAGTACATAGTGATGTCTCCTTTGAGAATAAAATGTAACAACACTGTCCAAAGGCTCCAACGCGTGCTATTTTTTTTCCAGTTCCATTCACCCACCATTTCATCTCCAGGTTGAATATCATCTAAAGGATAGTATAAAGTATGATTCATTTTTTGCCTTAAATCAATGGCTCTCCATACTCTTTTGCTCCACATCACATCCCTTTCACTTACACTTTCATAAACCAGGGGTTTCTTAGTAGGAATATGTTCTTGAATATAAACTCCATCCAGAACTCCGGGTGCAGGAGTATTGATGGGTCCGTTAATGTCATTGCTTTGTGCTAGGCTCAATTGACAAGATGTCGCCAAAAGAGCTGAAAAAATCAGTCTTCTCATAAAATTCGTTTTGGGTCTGCCATGAGGCAGTGTTCGTATTACTTTTCAAAACAAATAACGAGAAGACTGACTGTGGTTACTATTAACGTTTTACTTTAAAGCTAAAAGACTCTCTTTTGGTTATTCCAGAAGGATCTCTATATGATACTTCTCCTGAAATGGTTTTTCCTCTACATTGATTTAATATGCTACCTGCATCTGAACTAATTCTTCCACCAGGTAAGATCTTTTTAGCTCCACCTACTCCTTCAACTCGTATCTCACCTCCAGTAATATCAAACTTAACACCGGTAAGGGTAATGGATTCGTCATAAGCCAATCGGACTTGTGAAAAATTCTTTCCTTGAACGTATTGAATATCTGAACCATTAATTGCACCATCAATGGTTAGTTCAGGTCCGGGTAACGGAACACATTTAAATTCAAATGAACCTAAACTGGTGGTTGTACCATCCTCATTTCTACCCACTACTCCAATGGTTGCTCTTCTGGTTCCTCTTTCTACCTTAGCAAGCATTTTTCCATTTTTGCGCTCAATTCTGCATCCGGATGTAGAAACTGAAATGTTTTCAGATGGAAAACCGGAACCGGTAGCTTCGATAACGTTGTCATATCCCCAATAAAGCACACGCATTTCAGGCTGAGCAACAACTCCCATTGGTTGACCTACGGTATAATTAAATTCCCATGGCCTCCAGGTTCTGTCACCTCTTTCATTTACACCAATAACACCCTTCACTCTATGTTCACCCGGAGATTGACCCGATAAACTTAAGCCTCCTTTTGTTTCTTTCCATCTTTCAGGAATTGTGTCTCCATCAATACCGTATTTGATTACTGCAATGTCATTGGTATCATAGGCTGCGATCATCACTCTTAAACCCAATGAATCACCTTGATTAATATATGCCGTTTGTGCAATTGGCATTGGTTCAATTTTATTAAAATCAAACATTGGTGCATCAATCTTGGAAACAAAATAAGCAGCTGCCATTGACTCAGCATTTTTAACATCTAATTTTAAGGATGTAAACATTGCTGCAGCAGCAACTATTGGCGCGTGATCAAACATTACAGATACCCATGGCATCAACTCCTCCTCTCCATGCGAATACAATTTTTCAGGAATGGTTAGTGTTTTATACATCTGAGATATTTTAGATGTATCCACTGGATTTGCTGTTTTAAAAGCATCTGCTAAACCACTTGAATTTTCTGGAGCTGTAAAGCTATAATCCTTACCTCCGTATTTATATGTTCCCATTGAAGAAGTGACTGCATTTCTGTATGCATGGATCCTATTGATTAAATCCAAACCTCTATCATTAGGTTCATTAGGATTACCTCCAACAAACATATTAGTGGGGATATCATAATTATCCATTGATTGGATATCATCTAATGGTCTTAATTGGGTAATGTTTCCATTTTCATCTCTGTTTTCAACCCAATCTTCACCTTCTGCGGTGTAGATCATGTCATTGCATTCTCCTAATAAAAATCCAATTAATTCAGCTGTTTGATCTCTCATTTCATACGCCTTCTGCTCCCAGAACAACACTTCAGTTAGATCACCTTCAAGGGCTTGAACTGCAGCTTTTTTTTGTCCTATTTGACTATAAGCATCTTTGGCTTTGATATCAATGATTTCGGCACTGTTATCCAGTTTATTATTTAGTGTTACAAATGCCGCAACTATTTGCTTTGCTACATTTAATGCAAGCAGAGCAGTTAAGACGAGGTACATCATACCAATCATCTTTTGTCTAGGGGTTTCTTTTCCTCCTGCCATAATTTTAGGTTTTAATTGCTGCGACGGCCATCACAATCTGGTTTCTAAACCTTAAATGACAGTTAAAAGAAAAAGTAACAAAGCTTTGTAATTGGTTGATTTAGAGTGTTTTGAGGAATAGTAATTATAAAAGAGAATCTCCTTAAAGTTGAGGGAAAATGTCTAAATTTCAGGGAAAACGATAATTTTAGGTGGTTATTTGCCTTAGAAGCAGGGGCTTTACATCAATAGATTTTTATTCAATAATTCATTAATGATGAAAAGACAAAAAATATACTTATTGTTTCTATTTACAATATTTGGTTGCGGTCCTGAGAAAAATTCTTCTTTTTTTTCAACTGAACAAAATGACACAATTAAATTATTTTGGGAATTTAAGCATATAAAAACTATTGTTGACACTAAAACTGAGGAGTCAATATTTTTACCAATTGACAGTAGCTTGAACTCGGCTGAAATAGACTCATTAATACCTATTTTGGAATTTTATCGGCTTAACTATAAAATAACTATAGATAGCATAGTTTTAATTTCTAAAGGATATGATGGTATTTATAGTTATGAGGACATGTTAATATATGACACTGAGCTGCGCAATAAAATTCAATGTACATACTGCCCTAAATTATTAGAGTATACTAATAATTAATACGCCCCCCGCTCCGCAGTAGCTGTGCTGCTGCGTCTATTTCGTCAATCAAAAGCTGCTGCACTTACTTTGTTTCAATCAACATCCCGGGTAAACAAAATACTTTCTCAAGAATCCCATTACCGTCCCAATAGTTTGAAGCTGATGAATACACCCAATGCTCAGCTTTGGTCACAAATCCTTCTTCAACAGGGTTATTATGTATATAGTTAATCTTCTCCCAAACAAATTTTTCCGAATACAATTCGATTGCATGATTTCCCGATTTCCAAAATTTAATTTTCTCATTTTGAGAATAATTTGTTCCGTTCCTCTTAAAAAAAAAGTTCCATCATCCATTCACGCCTCGATTCGGGTTCATTTTGTATTTGAAACAATATTTGCTTTACAGTGTGTCTTTTAAAATCCCGAATTGTATTTTTCAACTCGAAAGGTTCATTGCAATTAACTATCAAATGTAAATGGTTTGTCATCAAACAATAGGCATAAACGTTCAATCCTTTGTGTTCAATACAATATCGTAGTGATTGAATGATTGCGTCTTTATGATTTTTTCTTGTAAATACATCTATCCATTCAACAATTGTTAAAGTAAGGTAATAAGAACCATTCTTTTTAATAGTATGTTTAACTCCCTGTTTGATAGAGTTAATTTAAGTAAAATGTTTAATATTGACCGCAGCAGCATAGCTACTGCGGAGCTGGGTGAATAAATATTGGCTTTTTTGGTTAATAGTTCATTTACATTAATCTTGAACATCAAAATTACTAGTTGAAGGAGATAGAATTCATGATTATTTCAAAAATATTTTCATAATTGCTATCATCACAATCTTCCCAAAATTGCCTAATTTGAATTACTTTATTTTGGTATTTGAAGAGAATTAAATTTCCAAGAACGGGAACATCAAGCCACATTTTTTTATATCGATAACGTTTTGCATTCAATCCAGAGATTTCTATATCTTCTATAAATAAAATCTTCACTTCTGAATTAATATTCATTTTTATTTGAGATTCAAAATACTCATTGGCATAATTTGAGATTGTTTTCTTTTTTTTATAAAGTTTAATGAACATATTCGCTGGAAAATTATTTGGACAAATAGTTTTATTTGGAATAGCTGAAACCCCGCCATTGCTGTATGGGATCACTTTCCATTTTCTAGGAATTGCAATTTTATAAAAGCCTGATGAATCATTGAAAACATTAAATGACGAGTCAATTTGACAAAATGTCACTAAGCAAATCACTTGAAATAGTAATAATAATTTAAGCTTCATAATTAAAGGTTACTCTCTTATTAATTCAATGATCCTCCCCACTCCGCAGTAGCTATGCTGCTGCGTCTATTTCGTCAATCAAAAGCTGCTGCGCTTACTTTGTTTCAATCAACATCCCGGGTAAACAAAATACTTTCTCAAGAATCCCATTACCATCCCAATAGTTTGAAGCTGATGAATATACCCAATGCTCAGCTTTGGTCACAAATCCTTCTTCAACAGGATTATTATGTATATAGTTAATCTTCTCCCAAACAAATTTTTCCGAATACAATTCGATTGCATGATTTCCCGATTTCCAAAATTTAATTTTCTCATTTTGAGAATAATTTGTTCCGTTCCTCTTAAAAAGTTCCATCATCCATTCACGTCTCGATTCGGGTTCATTTTGTATTTGAAACAATATTTGCTTTACTGTGTGTCTTTTAAAATCCCGAATAGTATTCTTCAACTCGAAAGGTTCATTGCAATTGACAACCAAATGTAAATGGTTTGTCATCAAACAATAGGCATAAACGTTCAATCCTTTGTGTTCAATACAATATCGTAGTGATTGAATGATTGCGTCTTTATGATTTTTTCTTGTAAATACATCTATCCATTCAACAATTGTTAAAGTAAGGTAATAAGAGCCATTCTTTTTAATAGTATGTTTAACTCCCTGCTTGATAGAGTTAATTTAAGTAAAATGTTTAATATTGACCGCAGCAGCACAGGAGCTGGTGAACATTGCTTCCTTACCATTCAGGACCATGATGAGCATGTCCCCAATGCAACCTTTTTTTTTCTCCAAATATATTAGAAAATCCACAAGTTGAAAAAACGGGAATTCTTAGCCCCATATTATGACCACTATTATAAAAACTGGCATCCTTGTTACTAGAAAAAGAGTATGAATATGTTATTTTGGCAAAACGTAAATCAAGAAAAACATTAGGTTTGATGTAATACATTATTTCAGAAATCTGGTAACCATAAGAAATTCCCGTAATGAATCCAAAAGATAAAAAACCAACATACAAATTTTGTCTTGTCTCAATGATCATTGAGTTTTTAAAAGGCGATACTCCAAGATTGACAGATTGCTCATAAAAGCCCATGCCATCAATAATGTCAACAGCTAGTATTCCTTCTAATCCTAAAAATCCAGTTCTAAGCTGCTCAAAACTGAAATCTAACTCAAAATCTTTTTCATACTCTACATCTCCTGTGACGCAACGATTGGAATCAATCATGTTTTGAGTATAACCCGTAAATGAAATTAAAAGCAACAATAATAATTTTAGTTTTTTCATAACAAATTTTAATGTTTCTTACTGCCTATCAAACATTTCAGAACCATTATTAATTTCATTTAAAAGCTTTTATCTTCTTGTTGCAAATAATCATCATATGCTCCATTTATTTCATCAACGATACGAAGCTGGGTTAATTTAGGTAAAATGTATTAATCATGGTTTTTTCAAAGCATCACAATTGTAGACCAATACTTGATTAAAGTGGGCTAATATAGAACAAGTGCAGAGATGTTACCGCAGCAGCACAGCTACTGCGGAGCGGGTGGTCGTAAAGCGGTAAAAAGCTAAAATCTAAGACTATTTTTATTAATAATAGAGTCCGCTTTTTTTCTTTTTAATTATTAAATCGAGACCATTTCTAGAAATGTGAAACTCAATAGTCATTTTATTCTTTAGGTATGCAGGATAAAAAGAAAAGTCTTTTTTGCCTATATAAATTTTAAACCAATAATTTCTTTTCCTGTTTAATTCGTATGTCATATTAAAGGCAATACCAGTTGAGTATTCAGTTGTTAACTCAGAATTATAAAGTAGAGTATCAATATCTCTGTTATTTCCTTGGTTATGTTGTATTAGTAATGAACAAATTGTATTCTTTAATTTTCCTGAGATGACAATGTTTACTTCTTTTGAAAATGATTCAAATGGAATAATTATTATTATAAGAACTGGAATTAGTTTAATTGCCAGATTTAATCGTTTCTTTTTCATTTGTTCCATCTTCATCTTCATTTCGATTTTCATGTTGAGTTTTAAATATTCACCCGCTCCGCAGCAGCACAGCTACTACGGAGCGAGGAGTAAAATTCCTAATATTTCGATTAAAAGTTTTTCAAATGCGTTTTCAAAGATTCAAATAAATCATCAATTTTTAACTTTCGCTCAACCGTACAATTATTATATACAATTTCTATATTATGATCTTTAAGTTTTCTCCAATAAAGATCAGTCCCTGATATGATACCTTTTTGATCTGTTATCCCTTCTTCAACAGATTTATCAAGTTCGATATACTTATTGTTGTCAGAACAACAAGAAAATAAAGCATTTGCAAAAATAAAGTTGATTCTAATGTAAGAAGTATCGTCTAAAAACGAAATCAAAAAAAGCTCTCCTTCATGATACGTCAAAGTGTCTACAAAAAAAGTATCAATTTCTAATTCAAAAGTTAAATCGTAAAATTCTTTATCAAATTTCCATGACTTGAGGTTTTCTTGGGAGAATGCACCAAAATTTAAAGTTCCTACTATTAACAATACCAACATATTTTTCATGTTCTTTTTATCTTTAAAGTGATTAGTATTCCACGTGGTTTAAGAATTAAATACTCACTCGTCAAAGATGAGCGCGAGCGATCTAAAAACAATTTAAATAAAAATTGAAAAAATAAATAATGAAGAATAGTTATTTTGTTGTTTTAATAGCATTAGTTATTTGTAATTCAATCTCTTATAGCCAAGAAGTATTAAAGATTGAAACAATCAGTTCAAGACATGTGACTTTTTCATTTGTTAATCAAAAGAAAGAGGATATATATTATTTTAACCCTGATGTTTATTTTTATGGGTTTTATAGAACAACTAAACAAAAATCCAAAATAGTCCATATTTTTAACGACAGAGCTATTCTCTTTAGTGATACGTTACAATTTTATTTACATCATTTTGACTTTTGGGATTCGATACCTGGCAGTAATCCAAATTTTGAGAATAGAAAAATGGATGGAATGTGGAAATTTAATAAATTATCCCCAGGTCAAAAATCAAATACCTGGAAAATAAAGTTTAATTGTAAAATTCCATATAAAACAATGATTTTAATATTTAGTTATAAAGAAAAAAACATTGTACACTGGATCAAATTGAGTATTGACAAGAGAATTCTATCAAAAAGTACCATCCAAAAAGAAATTAAACCTTTTTATTATAGAGATCACTTGAATGATAGGAATTTAGATTATTATGGCTCAGAAGGATTTGGATGTGAATAATCTGAGAAAATCTCACAAACTTTATTCATACTTCTTTGCTCGACATTAGCAGCATTACAGTTCATGATAATTAAATAATTATGAAAATAAAATATATTCCGCTTTATCTTACATTAACAGTCCTTTTTTGCTGTGCTAGACCTAGTGAGTATTGTCCTCACAAGTTTGATTTTGGATTTCATAATTTTGACTCCTCTTATTTTGAGAAAGATTTTATTGGTAAACATGAAAATGATACATTAATCATTTATAGCATGCATAATCCAATCATAAACACGTATGATATCGATAGCACCAATTTCTTTGGAGGCAGAAGCTGTCAAGTTGGTTTTAGATATGATTATTACTTAATCACTCCTAACAATAAGGAAGAATCTTTTAGTATTGAGTTTTGGGGAAATAATGATAATGATTCAACATATTTTTTTCAATTTTTTATTGCAGGTTGTTATGATTTGAAAAAAGAAGTTTACAATCTTAATGAAGCAAATGTCACGTTTAACATTCCTAATGAAAATAGGGGTCAATTATATATCAACAAAATCGAATTTGAAGAAGGAAAACTAAAAACTATATATTCAAGTGATTCAAAAATTTGGGAATTTCAAGTAGATTAAAGTTGAATATAGATGCAATAGAGCCTGATGATGCCACTTTAAAAAGGTAAAGTCTATTTTCAAAATGTCTGATGAAGATAATGGGTATTTCTTTTGGCTTATTGATGCGTATATTGCGAAAACTTAAATGTAGGAATAGATTTAGATGAAGAACAAAGGTGTTTAAATTCTAATTGCTTTGCTGGCTGTAAATTAATTACATACTTGTCACAGACGAGCGCAAGAGTTTTTTATAACGATAACGTTTTGCATTTAATCCAGAAATGTTTTGGAAGGCTATCTAAAAATAATTTAGAATAAAAAACTATAAAGGTATTCCGTATTTCTATTTTTAAAAATCATGAAAAATCACATATTCGGTTTAATTTATTTAATACTAGTTCTTTTATTTAATTCATGCTCTGAAAGTAAGATGAAATCAAAGCAGACTGAAAATAATATAGTTGATGAGTTATACGAAAACCAGAATTTAAGAGTTCAAATAAAATTTCTTAAAGAAAAGACTGCTATTGAAGTAAAAAAAGTTAATGAGCAGATTTTTGAAAATCAAAAATTAACTAATGAAAATAGAGTTACAAGATTAGGAGATTCCTTGATATTTGATTTTAGTAATAAGAGAAATCAAATATATATTAATGTGAATCGTACAGAACCGAAAATATATTGGGAAGATTTCATTTTTAAAGGTCAGATAGGAGATTCAAAATATTGGGAGATTCTTTACGGTCAGTATAATTGCTGCTCTTATTCGATTCTTTTGAACAGTGAGACAGGAGACACTTTAAATGCCATTGGATCTACTTTTAAATCACCATCAGGGAAATACTTACTGTCTTTAAGTTATAGTCCGAATGACAGTTTAATTTTTAATGGGTTTGAAATTTTCAAAAAATATTCACCAAACTATAAACGATTAGGTAGGTTTAGAACAACTAATTGGAGTCCATATGCATTTTCATGGAAAAATGATAATGAGTTAATACTTGAAACAAAAAACTCAAAAAATATTAAGGGTGAATTTCGTTATGCTAAGATGATAATTCAGGAGAAATAACATTTTTTAGTAGCAGTGCAATTTCTATAAGTAATGGGTATCACCTTAATAAAATATAATATGAAACATTCTTTAATAATCTACTTCGTGCTAATATCTTTTTATTCATTTAATCAGAAATTTGAACTAGTGTATGAAGACCAATTTCATACGATAGACACTGTAATGAAAGGAGGAAAAATAGATCATATAAATTATTATGATTATACAGAATTTGATAGTTCGTTTTTATCAAAAGTAGGACACAAATATTTTTATGAAAATGGTGTAATTAAAAATGAATGGTGGGTATCAAAAAAATTAAACTATAAGTATAGTGCATTTAGGGATACCAATGGGAATTTTTATCGTGAATCTCTCAAAATGGGTATTTATCTTATTGAGAGGGAATATTACTTGAATACAAGTAATATTCGTCAAATTATTAATTATAAGATGAAAATAAATTATAAAAAGCCAGAAAAATCAAGAATTATAAAACATGGATTTAGTTATTTTTATAATAGGGATGGTTCCATAGACAAAATTGAACTTTATAAAAATGGTCATTTAGTGAAAATTAAAGGACTTAAATATTAAACACTGAAGGGTAAGTAAATTTATAAATGGCGCTATTTCCTATTTGTTGCGGGCTATAAATCATTCCGGTTGTAAATGGCCATTGTAAAATCATTGTTCTGCAGTTGAATAGCGGCTTCAATAGAGCTACTACGGAGAGGGGTACAATAACATTACATCTGCTAATTCTTTGTTATCACTTTTTTTCTCCTTTGAATGAGGAACAGGAACCCATTTGCGCCTACCCACAGTTCTTCCATCACCACCGATAGAATAAATCTTCCCAGAATAAAAGCATACAGGAGTATAAGAATCCCTAGTGACAGATTCCACAACTAAAGAACAATCACATAACTTATCATAATAAAGGCTGTATGGAGTTTTTATTATCTCTTCATCCCAGTAATAGTTTATTTCTTGACCAGCTGCTGTTAAATCATATGATAAAATCATATGATTTATTTTGTTTATGAAATAGGCTGATCCATCACTAGTATCTGATTTGAGCTCTTGTGGTTTAAAAAATAACTGATCAACAATCTCAGAAAATAAAAGACTGTCTTTAATACTTTTTATATAATCGTTCAAAATTGGCTTACAATTAACTTCGCTTTGTTGTTCCGAAACATTTTGATCTTTCTCAGAACTGTTGTTACAAGATAGTAGAAAAATCCCAATCATTGTTATAAACGCTTTTTTTAACATACTCTAATTTCATGTTATTCAACAACTTGCCCCCTGCTAGCGGATCAATAGATTTCCAATCCATTGAAGAAGTAGCGGTAGTCAGTTCCATTTTTTTCCTATTTCTCAATATTCCTAATAAGGAACAGTTCTAATTTACAAAACACCTAGGCATAAAAAAAGCCTCCCGAAATTCGAGAGGCTTTCAATATTATCAAGTTGAACATTAGAAACTCCACAAGTCGTGTTCGAACTTAAAGATTTTATCTTTTATTCTTTCAGACTCTAACAAAGCTTCAACACCAGCTCTATAGTTTTGTAACTCTCTATCATAAAGATTTGACTCTTTAATGATGTAGCTGGTAAACATTCTCTTCCAGAACAAGTCATCAAATGACATTCTTTGAGAGTCGTTGTGTCTACTTTGTACATAGAAGTTTTGGAAGATGTATCTGCACTCTGGGAAATATAACCAGAACAGTTCTTTCAATCCAACAATGTTTCCATCAGCATCTTTCTCATAAGTTACCGGGCAAATTCCGATAATTCTTACATCTAATACTGATCTTTCATTGTCAAAGAACCAATCTTCTTTTACTCTGTACTGAACGATATCCTCAGAATTTAACCATGTGTACTCTCTTGGGTAGTAAACTACCTCTCCCAAGTCATTGATCGAATCCTCACCAGGATAAAGAATCGATTGTACGGCTACTAATCCTGAAGAATAATCTGTTGCTCCAAAGTATCCTTCTTTTAAGAAATCTCTAAACACTGTATCTGTATAGAAAGTTCCTCCAGGTTGTCCTAAACCGAACTTCTCAGATGTCAGTGGATATTTAAAAAGGTCACCATCTTTCCAATCTACCCATTCAGGATCCATTGGCGAATAAGCAGTTAAATCACCAGAAAGTACGTGATACTTGATGATTGTCCAAAGACTCCATCTAGTTGGATTTCTTTTCCAATCATTATCTCTGTACCATCCTGGCTTTGGTGCCATATCATCTAATGGATAGTGAAGTGGGTGATTAAATTTCTCTCTCAAATCAATAGCTCTCCATACTCTTTTACTCCAAGCGACATCAGCCTCTCTTACAAACTCGTAAGGAACTACTTTTTTAGTAGGAATATGTTCTCTAACATACACTCCATCCAAAACACCCGGCGCAGGATTAGCAATCGGTCCACGGATATCTCCCTGGGCATTTGCTATCATAGCTGCACACAACAACACGAAAGAAAAAATCAACCTTTTCATAATTCAACTTTTGTTTAAATACTATTTTACTTTAAACGCAAGGGCTCCAATACGTGTGATCCCATCAGGACCTTTGTATTTTACCTCCATTGCAACGTTTTTACCTTTTGACTGGTTCATCATTGATTTAGCTTTACCATCTAAGGCTCCACCTCTTTCAATATTACCAGCACCAGGAACACCTGCAACGATAACAGTACCTCCCATTACGGTGTAGTTTACACCTTGTAAAGGAGATGAAGGGTCTAACATTACTGTAACTCTACCTACGTTCTTAGCTTCAGTATAAGATGCATTTCCTCCAGATTCAATACTACCGAACTTAATTAAAGCTGGTGGCATAGGCTTACATTTGAAATCAAATTTACCTAAGCTTACTGAACCTCCATCTTCTTTCTTACCACTTACACTAATACTAGCTGTACGAGTTCCTCTTGATACTTTGGCGATATATGTACCACCACCAGCAGAAGATAATGAACATCCGCTACCAGAAAGTGAAACTTTATCTGCAGGGAAACCTGAAGCGGTTCCTTCTACTTTATTGTCATATCCCCAGTATAATACTCTCATCTCAGGTTGTGCTACAACACCCATTGGCTGTCCAACTGTATAGTTATACTCAAAGTTTTTCCAAGATAATTCACCTTTTTCTTTAACTCCGATTTGACCTTTGATTTTGTGCGGACCTGGTTTATCTCCAGGAAGCCCAATATCTCCAGTAACAGTCTTCCACGCATCCGAGTTTGCAGTGTCAGCGTCCATACCATAACGTATCTTCGAAACTTCGTTACTATCATATGCGGCAATTTTTACACTTAATGCCAAAGAATCACCCTGATTAATGTAACTAGAACGAGCAAACGCTAATGGTTCGATCTTATTAAAATTAAATGTTGGAGCGTCTACTTTACTCAACATGAAATCAGATGCCATTGCTTCGGCATTTTTGATGTCAAGTTTTAATGAAGTAAACATTGCAGCAGCTGCAACAATTGGCGCATGGTCAAAAGTAACAGATGGCCAAGGCATTTCACCTTCACCGTGCATTTCCAATTTCTCCGGCAACGTTAAAGCTGAGTAAACTTGTCTAATTTTTGATGTATCCTTTGGATTACACCCTTGTAAAGACGCCTCTAAACTTCCTGCAGCAGGATCAAATTTCCATTCGTTTTTACCTGAAGTATAGGTTCCCATTAATCCACATACAAGATCTCTATATTCATGAATTTTCTTCGGAATATTTAATCCTTTTTCTACTGGATTATGAGGATCTCCCCCCACAAATAAATTGGTTGGAACGTCATAGTTATCAAAGGAAGAAATTTCTTCTAATCCTTTTAAATTGGTAACAACTTTATGACTTTGACCGTCAGCTGTTGTAACGTCGATTTCTTTTTCAACCCAATCGATTCCATCAGCTTCAACAATCATTTCATTTGCTTCTCTCAACAAATAGTCGATAACTATATAAGTTTGCGCTTTCAATTCGTTGGCTGCACCCTCCCATTGGTCGAGTAATTTCATATCCCCTTTCGTTGCAACAAGTGCTGCACGTTTAGCATCAAAACCGTAGTATGTACCTTCGATTTTGTTGTTTATAATTTCAGCACTTGCATCTAACTTATTATTAAGCGTAATGAAGGCTGCAATCACTTGTTTAGAAACGTTAAGGGCAAGTAGAGCGGTAAGTACTAAGTACATCATACCGATCATCTTCTGTCTTGGGGTTTCTTTTCCTCCTGCCATGTCTTATAATCTATTTTTTAATTAAACAATTGTTACATCAATTCATATTACTTGAATAGTAACTAAATAATTTAATCTCTAGTTATTGTCATGGCTTTTAGCATATTACCATAAACTTGATTTAAGTCAGTCAAGTTTTTAGTTAACATTGCCATATTTTCTTTGTACAATCTTGTGTCTTCAACTGAATCACTCAAGTTTTGCATCATTTCGCTAACTTGACCTTGGAATTTCTCAGTAGCTTCCAAGTGAGCAGAAGAACCTTTTAATTGTAATTCGTAAACATTATTTAAAGCAGCTAAGTTTGTTGATACTTTTTGTAATTGCTCACCAAACGAAGCTCCATCTTCTGCAGAAGAAGTTAATCCTAATAAAGAAGAAGATGCTTTTTCATAAGTATCAGACAAAGATTTAACTTGCTCTGAAGCACTTTCTAAGCTTGCTACGTAACTATCAGTTGCAGCAGCTGCACCAGAAACAGCTTTTAAACCTTCAGCGTTATCACTTAAAGTTCTAATTCCATCTCCTAATCTATTTAATAAATCAGCATCAATTTTTGCTTCTTCTAAAAGGCTATCAAATTTTTCAGTAATTCCTGTTGCAGAACCACCTCCTCCGCCACCGCCGAAGTTAGATTCACCTTTTTCGTCGATATAAGCGTGTAAATCAAAATCTTCATCATGAGCTAATGCCAATTCTGGGTATACTAATTCCCACTTTGGATCCTCATGTAACGGCTCAAATGCCGAGAAGAAGAAAATTACGGCTTCCGTAGAAAGTCCTACAACCAACATCAATCCCGCGAACGGCCAGTGCATGATTTTAAATAGGGCTCCCATAATTACGACTGCTGCACCAATACCGTACAACTTCGCCATAAATAATTTCCATTTTTTAGTTCCTGGTCTCATAGTTTCCTTGCTTTAAGTTTAACATTTATTTATTTGGTTATTATATACTCTTTTATCTTAACTCAATATCTGATTTAAGCTCTTCTCCACCTTCTTTAGAGAAGTCTCTACCACCACGACCGATATGAGTTTGAACACATCTAAATCCTAAGTATGATTTAGCAGTATCTTGGTATTCATAAGTTCTTGCAGATGTTTGCATATAGAATCCGATATCCTTCCACGATCCTCCACGAACAACTTTACGTTTCATTGAAGGTGGATCCCAGTCCATTGCATAATATCTGTATTCAGGCATAAGGTCATGTGAGAATTCGTAAACTGACTCATCAAAAGCAGTTTCTGTCCACTCACAAACGTTACCAGCCATACAATATAATCCGTATCCGTTAGGGTTGTAAGAGAAAGCTTTCACTGGATAGAAACCTCCATCATCAAAGTATCTACCTCTCATTGGTTTAAAGTTTCCTAACATACATCCTGCAGAGTTTCTAATGTAAGGACCTCCCCAAGGATATGGTGAATGTTTTAAATCACCTCTAGCACAATACTCCCACTCACCTTCTGTAGGTAATCTGAAATCTTGCACCCATAACTGTCCAACTGAAATTAACCAGTTGTTTAATTTTTGTGTTCTCCAAACGCAGAATGCTCTAGCCTGAACCCAAGTAACACCAACAACCGGATAGTTGTCGTATGCAGGGTGCCAGAAATACATATTTGTCATTGGATCATTGAAAGAGTAAGTAAAGTCACGTACCCAACATAATGTATCAGGATAAACGTTGATTTGCTCTTCAATAATAAATCTACTTCTGTCCTCATGTCCTCTCAAGGCATTGTTTTGTCCTTTTTTATTGAACCAACCCATGTCTTTATCCAAACCTACAGGTTCTCCAGTAAATGGATGATCCGGGTTTTTCAAATCACGGTGTTGAGGATTTAATGAAGGATTTGTGTAGTTACCTGATGGCGTATATCCATTTCTAACAATATTGTTACGACCTCTTTTGGCAGCTTCTGGTAGATCGATCCAATAATATTTGAAGTTTAACTTACGCGTATCAAACTCTCTTCTTTTATACCATCTTTCGTTAGGTCTTAAATACATGTCAGAAATTAAAGGAATGATTTGCTCATCCTTAATTCCTTTCATTCTCCAAGATAACGGGAATAAACCTCTATTGATAAATGGTTGCGAAGGATCAAACTCAGCCCAAGTTAAGTTCACCTCATCATAGAATACATCCGGGTGATTTAACATGTCCCCAATCAACTCATCATCAATTGCGTTATTTCCTGTAGGGTCTGTATTCATGTATACCTTCTCTAAAATAATAGAGTCACGTACCCAATAAACAAACTCTCTCCATTCATTATTAGTGATTTCAGTTTGATCCATATATAAAGCGTGGATCGAAACTACTTTAGTTCTATTTTGATGCAGGAATGGAACATCCTGATCACCACTACCCATTGTGTAAGAACCAGAAGGGATGTAAACCATTCCCAATGGAATTTCCGGGTAAAACGTCTTTCTACCTTGCACACCGGTCAAATGACCAGTACCCTGGTTACAGCTTGATAACAAACCTGCAACTGCTACTACTACAAAAACCAATAATTTTTTCATGCTACCTTGTTTTTCTACCAATCAAATTATTCCGACTATCAGGACTCTTTAAGGGTTGGGTCTATAATTTAACGTTACTTTATTTAATTGGTTACAAAAAATTTTTTCCTACTGTAATATAAATGGATTACCGTGTCTAGGAATCGCCGGAGGTGGCGGGAACATGCAGAAGTTAAGCATTAACTCATGCGTTCCTTTTCCATATGTATTCAGTGGGTTAGTCATTATATCAAATGAATATCCAAATTTCAACATATTCACATTCTTGTTATTTACAGGAGAGAAAGCATACCCTAATTGCAATGCAACAGCATCAGCCAATCTGTAAGTAAAACCTCCCCATAAATAAGAATAGTTATTCAACCAAAAATCTCCCATTACATTTAAATCAAACACCATTGTAGCTCCATCAGCTTTAATCAAAGTACTTGGTTTAACAACAATAGGGTTTCTTGGATTAATCCATCCTAATTCTCCTAAATCTAAATCATAACCAGCAATAACATAATAATGTCTAGCTACAGAAAAGTTAATAGAAGACAATGTTGGAGGCAATAAATGCGTCATTGACAAACCAACATAGTAAGGATGAGATGTTCCGTGCCAATACAAACCTAAGTTCATATCGAAACCAGTTCCAGCAGTAGCTGTTGGCAATAATGCATCTGAATAAGTTTGAGGAGGAATCCATGTAGGACTAAATCCAACATTTACAATTCCCAATCCTAAACCACCAGATAAAATACCGTAAGCAGTTGGATAGTGATAAGCTGCATTTAATGTTACTGTATTGTTTCTTTGAAATCCAATAGCATCATTTGTAAAAGACAAGCCTACACCCAAATTATACTTTTGAATATTTCCTTGCAAGTTCAAAAGTGTGGTGTTAGGAGCATCTTGTACTCTATCCCATTGATTTCTGTAAATAACCGTTCCACAATATCCTTTTGCCCCTGTCGCTGCAGGATTAAAAGAGATCTTGTCAAACATGTAATGAGTGTACTGTTTATCTTGCTGTGCAAATGACAGATTCACTGCTAAATAACACAACGTCAGAGATAAAACTTTCTTCATAAGGTTTGTTTTTTTCAATACCATTTATCGTCAGACTATACCCAACAAGCCGCTAAAATAAGTAAAATTTATTTAAATGTGAATTTTTTTCACAAATCATATAAAAAATATCTCTAAGCAGCATAAACGCTACGACAGCTTCTCAAAAGTTCGCCACCATAAGTTAGGCATCTCATTTGTCAACGCATTTTTATAATCTTCGTAATCACAAGGCACTAATAAGTGTCTTTGGAATTTAGCTCCTTTCACCTTTGGATAAGGAACTTCCATCCACCATCTTCCACTTTTGTCACTCTTGTAAAATACAATTTCGTCCTTAAAATTATCTATACTAACTAAATACTTAGTATAATTTGATTTGCTTCCAATTGGATAATCTCTTTTTCTGTTTTCATATCCCTCAATAAAATACCAAATCATCTGCGCCACTAAATTGGCGTTCATTTCAGTATTTCCAACTCCATTTAGATTGAATATCCCCAATGAAGTTAACTTATCACTCAATCCTGCATATCTCATTATTCTACACGCATCCTCTCCATACAACCCATGAGGCAAATCTCTTGAATTACCGCTGTAATCCGAACCTCTAATCGCATCCATATCAAAACTTAGAATATCTGCATTCCTTACTAATGGCTCAACCATTCTAGGATTCGAATAGAAGTCTCCTAACCTATACGCATCAAAAAATAATTTGTTCACCAAATCCAATTCTCTGTGTCTAATCAAGTAAGATTGATATCCCAAAAGTGAATAATTGAAAAGGTAATTTGGACGCATCATTAGCACCTTGCTCAGCCATCCTCTAGCATTAATACTTTCATCAGGATCACCCATGTCAATTCCCGGATCTACATCCAAAATATTAACAGTTTGTTCCAATGTTTGATAAGCTTGAAATATAGGATATGTTAAATCTTGAGAACCACCAACTACGACTGGGAAAACCTGATTTTTAATTAACTCCGTAACTACATCCTTTACCGCAGCATATGTATCTTCTACCGTATTTCCCGGACTAATGATTCCTAAATCTGTAATAGCAACTTTCCATTTACCTGGGAAAAGCCTATATAATTGGTGACGGACTTCGTTCATCAAATCATTTGAGGCCGTCACATCACCATTTCGGTATTCCGGAACAAATAAAAGTGCTATTTCGAACTTGCCGGGAAGATTAAAATCATCTTCTGAATTAACTTTAATGTATTTACCTAGCTGGTCTGAAGCATTTACAGAATTATCTCCATAATTGCTAAAATAAATTCCCAAATCTTTCATTCGGAATTAAAGATATTATTTTTTCTTCTTTTTACCTTTTGCTTGGTTCTGAGAAATTTCAATACACTGTTCGTATGTCAATTCTGAAGGCTCAACATCTTTCGGTAATCTGAAATTATTTTTACCGATTTTAAGATAGGCCCCATATCTACCGTTCAACAACTGTACATTCTCATCTTCTTCAAAAATCTTAATGACCTTGTTTTTATCCTCTTCTCTTTTTTCCTCTATCAACTCTATTGCTCTATCAATGGTCATTCCTTCTAAGGTGTCACCATTTGCCTCTTTTATAGAAACAAATGTTTTGTCAATTTGGACATAAGGACCAAATCTACCTTTGTTAACTTTCACTGGTTTCCCTTCGTATTCACCAATCACTTTTGGATACTTGAACAACTCTAAAGCTTCATCCAATTGAATTGTTTGAATACTTTGATCTTTTTGTAAAGAAGCAAAAACAGGTTTTTCCTCATCATCTTGCTCCCCTATTTGAATCATTGGACCAAATCTTCCGATTCTAGCGTAAACATTTCTACCAGTTTTAGGGTCAACCCCTAACATTCTTTCTCCCGTAGCGCGCTCAGAATGCTCAATGGTATGTTCTACATTTTCATGAAAAGGACCATAAAATTCCTTTATCATTTCGGTCCACTTCATCATTCCTTGTGCAATGTCATCAAATTCTTTTTCTACTGAAGCTGTAAAGCCATAATCCATGATTTTTCCGAAATGCTCAATCAAGAATTCAGTTACAATTCTTCCAATATCTGTAGGAATCAACTTTCCTTTGTCAGATCCGGTTTTCTCAGTCAAAGTTGATGAATCAACATTTCCTTTTTCCAGTTTTATCTGGATATACTCTCTTTCTACACCTTCTTTTTCACCTTTTTCAACATATCCACGTTTTTGAATCGTTGAAATAGTAGGCGCATAAGTAGAAGGTCTTCCAATTCCTAACTCCTCTAATTTCTTAACCAAACTAGCTTCTACATATCTTGCAGGTGGTCTGGTAAATCTTTCAGTAGACGTAATCAAATCTTCTTGCAAAGACTCTCCTTCTTTGATATCCGGTAATAAACCTTCCATTTCTTCTTCGTCTTCATCAAGATTAGATTCAAGATATACTTTCAAAAACCCTTCAAACTTGATCACCTCGCCATTAGCTGTGAACTCAAGATTTTGAGGAGCTTGGATTTTAATTGCAGTTCTTTCTAATTGCGCCTCACTCATTTGAGATGCAATTGCCCTTTTCCAAATTAATTGGTACAATTTCTCTTCATCCGAACCTGCTGAAACTGTATGGGCCGAAAAATCTGTTGGTCTTATTGCTTCGTGAGCCTCTTGTGCACCTGCACTTTTGGTTTTAAAAGTTCTAAACTGATGAAACTCTGCCCCATATGCTTTGGTAATCTCAGCTTGAGCTGCATCCGTTGCTTGTTTAGATAAGTTAACAGAGTCAGTTCTCATATAAGTAATATGTCCAGCTTCATATAACTTTTGAGCAACAGACATAGTTCTAGAAACAGAATAACCAAGTTTTAAACTGGCCTCTTGCTGCAAAGTAGATGTAGTAAAAGGAGCAGTTGGAGACTTTTTTGCAGGCTTTTTAGTAACTGAATTCACTTTGAAATCAAATCCATTACAATCATCTACAAATGATTTCGCTTCTTTTTTAGTATTAAAATTAACACCCAATTTGGCCTTAACTTTTGATGATCCTGCTTTAAAAATCGCATCTGTTCTGTAGAAAGGCTTAGATGTAAAACCTTCAATCTCCAATTCTCTTTCAACAATTAATCTTACCGCTACAGATTGAACACGACCGGCAGACAATGATGGTTTTACTTTTCTCCACAAAACCGGAGACAATTCAAAACCAACTAACCTATCTAATATTCTTCTTGCTTGTTGAGCATTTACTAAGTCAGCATCAATTTCTCTAGGATTCTCAATCGCATTTAATACAGCTGTTTTAGTAATTTCATTGAACGTAATTCTCTTATACTTTTCAGGTTTCAACCCTAGCGCCTCTTTTAAATGCCAAGATATGGCCTCACCCTCACGGTCCTCATCAGATGCTAACCAAACCATTTCTGCATCCTTGGCTAACTTTTTAAGCTCAGTAATTACTTTTTTCTTATCTGTTGAAACTATATACTTTGGAGCAAAATCCTGCTCAACATCAATAGATTTATCACCTTTTGCCAGATCTCTGACATGCCCCATACTAGACTTTACAACAAAGTCTTTACCTAAATATTTTTCAATGGTTTTTGCTTTTGCCGGTGACTCAACGATTACTAGGTTTTTCGCCATAATTTGAATGTACGATTTGAGAAAAAATTTGTCAAATATCGATATAAGAAACGAATAAACGACTGTAAAGTTTCGAATGAAGATCTATTTAATTCCCTTATTATTTATAATAATAAATTTTTTGATTTTTTTTTGAGATCTAATTTCCTCAATCAAATAATAACGATTTTTTACTGTCAAATTGACAGATTAGTTTATTGAATTAACTAATTTTGCATGACTTTTTAAAGTAATCAATAAATGTCAATAGAGGAAAAAGTAATAGACGAGAGCATACAAGGACAAGCAACCATGGTAGAGAATAAGAGCGGATCAGGAAAAAAGCTCTACTTAGAGAGTTATGGTTGTCAAATGAATTTTTCAGACAGTGAGATTATCGCATCCATCCTTTCAGAAAATGGATACGCCACTACAAGAAATGTAGACGAAGCAGATGTAATTCTTATGAATACCTGCTCTATTAGGGAAAACGCCGAGCAAAGAGTTAGAAATAAATTATCTCAACACAATAAAAGAAAAAAACAAAATCCAGGATTAGTCATTGGGATATTAGGCTGCATGGCAGAAAGATTAAAAAAAGATCTTTTAGAACAAGAGAAGTTAGTTGATCTGGTAGCAGGACCTGATGCATACAGAGATTTACCCAATTTAATCTCAGATGTTGGAGGAGGACAAAAAGCCGTAAATGTGCTTCTATCAAGAGAGGAGACATATGCAGACATTTCTCCTGTAAGACTTGATAAAGGAGGAGTTACCGCTTTCATTTCAATTATGAGAGGATGCGATAATATGTGCTCTTTTTGTGTTGTGCCATTTACAAGGGGAAGAGAAAGAAGCAGAGATCCTGAATCTATAGTACAAGAAGCAAAAGATTTGTTTGAAAGAGGATACAGAGAGGTAACCTTGCTAGGTCAAAATGTAGACAGCTACAGATGGAACATTACAAAAAAGGGAGAGATAATAGATCCTGAGAAAGAAGTAGTAAACTTTGCTATGCTTTTGGAAAAAGTAGCATTGGTCAATCCTTTATTACGTGTGAGATTCTCTACTTCTCATCCAAAAGATATGACAGATGATGTTTTGATCACAATGGCAAAACACCGCAATATTTGTGATTACATTCATTTGCCGGTTCAATCAGGAAACAATGAGGTACTTAAAAGAATGAACAGAGGTTATTCAGTTGAGTGGTACAAGGATCGATTAGATGCAATCAGGAGAATAATTCCTGAAGCTTTTATATCAACAGATATAATTACGGGATTTTGTGGAGAAACAGAAGAACAACATCAAGATACAATGGAACTGATGAAGTATGCCAAATATGAATTTGCATATATGTTCTTTTATTCAGAAAGACCAAAAACTTTGGCAGAAAGAAAATTCGAAGACGATATACCGGAAGACATTAAAAAACGTCGCTTAAATGAGGTACAGGAACTACAGGTAGAATTGTCATTTGACGCACATAAAAGAACAATTGGAAAAGTATGTGAAGTTTTAATTGAAGGTTTATCTAAAAGATCTGAAGACTTTTTAGTTGGACGTAATTCTCAAAATTTAACGGTCATATTACCAAGAGAGAATCACAAACCTGGTGATTATGTGAATGTTTTAATTGAAGACTGTACAAGTGCAACAGCAACTGGAGTTGTGGTAAATGATTAAAAGATGGACGTACAACAAATAAAACAACGTTTTGGTATAATTGGAGATTCTCCTGCACTCAACAGAGCGTTGAATGTAGCCGCACAAGTAGCTCCTACAGACATTAGTGTTTTAATTACTGGTGAAAGTGGAACCGGTAAAGAGGTTATGCCAAAAATAATCCATCAATTAAGTAGTAGAAAACACGGTGCATATATTGCTGTTAACTGTGGTGCCATACCTGAGGGGACAATAGATAGTGAACTTTTTGGACATGAGAAAGGATCATTTACAGGAGCTCATGACCAAAGAAAAGGGTATTTTGAAGTAGCCGATAAAGGAACCATCTTCTTAGATGAAGTTGCAGAACTTCCATTGCCAACACAGGTTAGATTGCTGAGAGTACTTGAAACCGGAGAATTTATCCGTGTTGGTTCTTCAAAAATCATTAAAACAGATGTTAGGGTTGTGGCTGCCACCAATGAAAACATGTTGAAAGCGGTACAGTCAGGAAAATTTAGGGAAGACTTATTTTACAGATTGAGTACAGTTCCAATTTCTTTACCTCCTTTGAGACAAAGAAAGGATGACGTCCACTTACTGTTCAGAAAATTTGTGGTTGACTTCAGTGAAAAATATAGAATGCCTCCAATAAAATTAACAGATGATGCGGTACATATGCTTGTTAATTACAATTGGCCGGGAAATATCAGACAATTGAAAAATATTACTGAACAAATTTCAGTAATTGAAAGTGAAAGAATCATTACAGGAGAAATTCTGCACAACTACTTGCCTGATTATACTGCGAACAATTTACCTGTTTTAGCATCCAAAGAAAAAAATGATTTTAGCGAGAGAGACCTACTCTATAAGGTGCTCTTTGATATGAAAAAGGATTTAACAGAACTTAAAAAACTGGTCATTGATATACTTCAATCCGGAGGAGGAAGCAACATCTCATCTGAAGATAAAAATGCCATTATCAAAAGACTATATTCTGATATTTCTGAAGGAGGAGAGAGTAAACTTGAATTACCTGTAAGCATCAATAAAACAAGTCCGGAAATTGAAGAAACAGCAACTTTCCACGACAATTTTGAAGACCACATTGAAGTTGAGGAGTCTCTATCTCTTGAGGATCGTGAAAAAGAGTTAATCCAAAAAGCGCTAGAAAAGCATAGAGGCAAGCGAAAGTATGCAGCTCAGGATCTAGGTATATCTGAAAGAACTTTATACAGAAAAATAAAGGAGTACGGTTTAAAATAGTTGTTTTAAAACTGCGTTTTAGTCACATGAAAAAGCTGTTATACATATTTACATTTATCGCATTATCTTCTTGTGAAGTTCAGTACTCTATGCTTGACACAACTATTAAAGCAGATACTTTTTCAGTTGCTATTTTTGAAGAACAAGCAGCAAATGCTCCTGCAGGATACGGTATAAACTTTACTGAATTTTTAAGAAATTATATTGTCTCAAGAAGCAAACTTAAATTGAAGAGTGACGAAGCCGATATTGAGATTTCGGGTAAGATTGTAAACTACTATACAGCTCCTATATCAGTTCAATCTGATCAACAGGCAGCAAATAATAGATTGACAATCGCGGTTGAAGTCTCAGTTATCAATAATAAAGATGAAAAGGAAAGTTTTGAAAAAAGATTTTCGCAATTTTCAGATTATGACGCTACATTTGATTTAAGTTCTGTGGAAGATGAATTATTGAGAGATATCAATGATAAACTATCACAAGATATTTTAATGCAACTGTCATCCAATTGGTAATTAGCAGTGAAAAAATAGGGCAATTTATAAAGAATCCATCATTGGTTTCTTCAGATCACTTAAAGGATATCCAGACTTTAATTGAAAAGTATCCGTATTGCAGCACTCTGTATATTTTAAATTTAGTAGGATATGCAAAAAGTAAAGACGCAGGATATGAAGACCAACTTAAACTAGCTGCAGCTAACGTAAGTGACAGAGCCAAACTTCACAGTATAATATCTCTATTGGATGAAGACACAACAGAGAATGATGTTGAGATTGAGAATGAAGTGGAGAATGAGATTGAGGTTGAGAATGAGAATGAAGTGGAGAATGAGATTGAGGTTGAGAATGAGATAGAAAATGAGACTGAAGAAGAAGTAGAGATTGAGGAAGATATTGAAATGGCCAAGCTTGATGCTTCAATATTATCAGAAGTAGTTGCAAATGCTTTTGATATTGGCAACGAACTAGATGAGGAGAATGATATTGAGAATGAGGAAGAGAATGAGTATGAGGTAGAGATTGAGAATGAGAATGAAGAGGAGAATGAGGTTGAAGAAGAGTTAGTCATTGAGGAAGAGACACCGACCCAGAATGAAATCTCTGTCAAAAGGGAGGACATGACTTTTATTGAATGGTTGAAGTATAAAAAGTCTGTAATTGAAGGTGGTGCACCTCAAAAGCAAAATTCAATTGAAAAAGAGATTACTTCTAAAGAAATAAAAGAGGCTGGCAACATGTCAAAAAAAGAAATTAATGATCTTTTAGACAAGTTTATTGAAGAAGAACCAACCCTATCTTCGGGTAGCAAAGATTTCTTTAATCCTAGTGCCAATGCTAAGAAAAGTGTAGAAGATTCACTTGATATTGTATCAGAAACTTTAGCTAAGATTCATGTAATGCAGGGAAATTATTCAAAAGCAATTGCAGCATATAAACAATTGAGTTTGTTATATCCAGAAAAAAAGACTTTCTTTGCAAATCAAATTAAAATAATAGAAGAAAAAAGAAATAATTAGGAGATGGATTCATTGTTAACAATTTTAGTAATTATCGGTTGTGTAGGTTTGATCCTTTTTGTTTTAATACAAAACCCAAAAGGTGGAGGATTGAACTCGGAGTTTGGATCTGCAGTGCAGTTGGGTGGAGCGAAAAGAGCTACAGATATTTTAGAAAAAGGTACATGGGGATTAGCCATTGGTATTGCATTGATTTGTTTAGTTTGGGTAAAACCGGCGAATAACAGCACTGAAAACAATGGAATTCAAGGAGATCCGGACATGGAAATTCAGGATAATTCAGGAGCAGGTGATAATCAAAATTTCACTCCTACTCAAATACCTGGTGGCGGAATGCCAAATGGTGGAGGAGCTCCACAATAGACCTAAGAAATAAAAGAAGATTTTAAAATGTCAGTATGTCACTTCATACTGACATTTTTTTTCTATGACAAAGCAATTTTGACATAAAAAAACCTCAAAAATCCTTTGGCATAAAATCTGAGTAAGGCAGGATAAAAAGTATAACCTCTCTCCTATTTGGAGAAAATAGAAAAAAATAAACATTATGTTAAAACCATTAGCAGATAGAGTTTTAATTGAGCCAGCACCGGCAGAAGAAAAAACAGCTAGCGGAATCATTATTCCGGATACAGCTAAAGAAAAACCACTTCAAGGAAAAGTAATAGCTGTTGGACCCGGAAAGAAAGACGAACCAATGACTGTTAAAGAAGGTGACAAAGTACTTTATGGTCAGTATTCAGGAACTGAAATCAAATTAGCCGGAAAATCTTATTTGATTATGAAGGAAGCTGACGTTTACGGAATCATTCAATAATAGAAAGAACAAAAAAATCAAAAGAAATGGCAAAAGATATTGTATTTGACATTGACGCTAGAGATAGATTAAAAAAAGGAGTTGACGCTCTTGCTAATGCAGTTAAATCTACGTTAGGACCAAAGGGAAGAAACGTAATTATCGATAAGAAATTTGGAGCACCACATGTAACTAAAGATGGAGTTACAGTAGCTAAAGAAATTGAACTAGAAGATCCTATTGAAAACATGGGAGCTCAAATGGTTAAAGAAGTTGCTTCAAAAACTGCAGATATTGCCGGAGACGGAACAACTACTGCAACAGTATTAGCTCAGGCTATTATCACTGCTGGGTTAAAAAATGTGGCTGCAGGAGCAAATCCAATGGATTTGAAAAGAGGAATTGACAAAGCTGTAGCAGCTGTTGTTGAAAATCTTTCAAAGCAATCAAAAGAAGTTGGATCTGACAATGATAAAATCAAACAAGTTGCAACAATTTCAGCTAACAATGATGAAAATATTGGATCATTGATTGCTGAGGCAATGAAAGCTGTAGGTAACGAAGGAGTAATTACTGTAGAAGAAGCAAAAGGAACATCAACTGAAGTTAAAACGGTTGAAGGTATGCAATTTGACAGAGGTTACTTATCACCATATTTCGTAACTGATTCTGAAAAGATGGTTGCTGAATTAGAGAATCCATTCATATTAATTTATGACAAGAAGATCTCTAATATTCAAGAGATTCTTCCAATTTTAGAGCCGGTTGCACAATCAAACAGACCATTATTGATTATTGCTGAAGATGTTGATGGTCAAGCGTTGGCGACTTTGGTAATTAACAAGCTTAAAGGAGGATTAAAAATTGCTGCGGTTAAGGCCCCAGGATTTGGAGACAGAAGAAAAGCAATGTTGGAAGACATAGCTATTTTAACCGGAGGAACTGTAATTTCTGAAGAAAGAGGATTTACCTTAGAAAATGCAACAGTTGAGCACTTAGGTACTTGTGAAAAAGTTGATATTGACAAAGACAATACAACAATAGTAAACGGTGCAGGAGAAAAAGAAATGATTACTCAAAGAGTAAATCAAATCAAAGCTCAAATTGACACTACGACTTCAGAATACGACAAAGAAAAGCTACAAGAAAGATTAGCGAAATTGTCAGGGGGAGTTGCTGTGTTATATGTTGGAGCAGCTACTGAGGTTGAAATGAAAGAAAAGAAAGACAGAGTTGATGATGCATTATCTGCAACAAGAGCTGCTGTTGAAGAAGGTATCGTTGCCGGAGGAGGTGTTGCATTAATTAGATCAATTAAAGCAATAGAAAAAGTAAAAGGAAGCAATGATGACGAAACTACTGGAATAATGATTATCAAAAGAGCTGTAGAAGAGCCTTTAAGACAAATCGTTGCTAATGCCGGTAGTGAAGGAGCTGTTATAGTTCAAAAGGTAGCAGAAGGAAAAGACGACTTTGGATACAATGCAAGAACTGAGAAGTACGAAAACATGTTCAAAGCAGGAGTAATTGATCCAACAAAAGTTACTAGAATTGCTATTGAAAATGCAGCATCTATTGCTTCAATGTTATTGACAACTGAAGTTGTAATTGCTGATAAACCAGAAGACGAACCAGCTATGCCTATGGGCGGTGGCATGGGAGGTGGAATGCCAATGATGTAATAAGTTTATTCTAATTGTTTTTAACGAAACATTAGAATAATTCCACACGATCTGCTTTTCCTCCAGAGAAATCAGGAGATAGAGTGGAACGATAACATATATTTCCCGTCGTACTTTGTGCGACGGGATTTTTTTTGAAATACACCTAATCTTAATACTGGCAAAATCTTTGTAAATTCAAATCATAACTTCTAACACATTATGAAATATATCCTTTTAATAGCTCTTGTAAGCTTCAATGTTTTCTGCTTTTCACAGGAAATGGAATCAGACATTTTTGGCACTAACACTCAAAACAATTTGATACTTTTTAAGACAAGTGAGAAAACAAAAATGGAGGTTACTACCTATAGGAATTCAAAGACGAAAGGAACATTAGAAGAAACATCAGCCACTTATAGAAAAGGAAAGATTAATCCTGATAGAATCAACTTTAGCATTAAATACACGGAACATTACATAGTTGAAGACAGAAAGAAATCAATTGGAAAATATGATATTACAGAAGGGAAGATCAGACATTATGAAAGATCTGATATCAATACCAAGAATATTAAAATGTATACATGGTACTACTATTTCACCTATAAAAATGATGTAGTATTGAAAGAAACAAACAGGTTTAAAGAATATTCAGGAATTGGATCAATAGACATGGACACTACAGTCACAAAAGATTCAGTAATTTATGAGGTATTAGATGAAAATAATCAATACAAGCAAAACAACTTAAGTGATCCCGGAGTTTATGCTATTTATGAATTTAAGGACGATAAACTGATCAGTAAAACCAGTTATTTTGAAGGATTCAATGAAAAGGTTGTTTACGTTTATAATAACCAAAATCAGATAGCCCAAATTGAAAACATTTTAACCGGCGAGGATAATAATCAAATCAAAACGAGGACGGAGCTCAATTACGACAATGAAGGCCTACTTATTGAATCAAAATTTTACAATGAGTTAAATGAGCTTTTAGAACGAAAGGTATTCTCCTATAAGTAGTTACTTTTTAACGAATCTCTCCATTTGAACTCTTCCTAACTTGTCTGTATATTTAATCATATACACACCAGCCTCAATATGTTTCAGGTCGATTTCTAACAACTTATATTGATCGTAATTTATTTCATCCCTATAGATGGTTGTCCCTCTTGCATCTACAATTTCAAGCAATCCGTTATTTGCTCCCACTAAAGGATTTAACTCCACAAACAATACATCAACAACAGGGTTTGGTTTTATTCCGACTATACCATATTCATCAGCTTCTCTGTCTAAAACAATTACTTCCGTTAACTCTGATTTACCATCAATATCAACTTGATTTAATCTGTAATACACTTTACCAATTCGAATATCTTCATCTTCAAAACTGTAATACAAAATAGATGATGAATTTCCAGCTCCATCAACTTTTCCAATTGGATTAAAATCAATTCCGTTATAAGATTTTTCAACCGTAAAATAATCGCTATTTAACTCTGATTTAGTAGTCCAGCTAATAAAGTTTCTAGTTGGCATGGCTACTCCTTTTAATTCTACCAATTCTACCGGTAATATTCCGGTCGCTGTCCAGTTAGATACCGTAAAATCACAATCATCTCCAGCGTTACCATCTACCATTAGCATATAAGTTTGCCCTACTGTTAAACCAGTTGCAGTAACCGTACCTGTGGTAGTAGATGCAGGGTTATAACAATTAGACATAGATGTAAATCCTGTACAGCATCCATTAACATCATAGGTAACTTCATAAACCTCAGCCTGAATTCCCCATCCACTTGTACAATTAAAAACTGAAGTAATAGGAAAAGTTTCAGTTGTGGATAAAGCAGTAAACATATACCATGAATTATTCTCTATTGAACCACAAAACTCAGAGCTTATATTACCAGGTAGATCTGCTGTAAAGGTAGAAGATGTTGTACTTGACCATGTACCTGAACCCTGAGTAAGAATTGCAGCATCATTGCAGAAGTCATTTGTAGTTTGCCCTGAACAACCTGTACCACCTCCTGAGCACGCATCATAATCTCCCTGACAAATGATATCCCAATCTGTATCACAGCAATAGGAATCATTATTAATTACTTGCTGATAACATGCATCATAAGGGACTGGAGCAGCTACACAATTGGTTGAATAATAACAAGCATCATAATCAGATTGGCAAAGTGCATCCCAATCTGTATCACAACAATATGTATCATTAGTTACTACCTGTTGATAACAAGCATCATTTGGAACAGGAGCTACCACTGAACAGCCTCCTCCTCCACCACAAGAAACACAAGAAATTGTAGAAGTTCCACAACTTGTATTAGTGATACAGAAAACACAATCTAAAGTATAATGTATGTAATACGTTCCACTAACTGTAGCTGTCCAGGTTAAAGGAGCACTACCAAATGCCACAACAGGACCTCCTGGGGTTCCACTATGAACAGTAATACAACCACCCAAATCATAATCTGATTGATATGTATTACCTGCCACAACACTAGTTAAAGTATTATACTCTTCCTGGTAAGTACAGAAACTAATAGTTGTTGTAGTTGTACCAGTAGGTGCAGCTGCCGACCCAAAAGACCATAGATTAGTACATTGGGAGTAACCTAAGGAAGAGAATCCTAGCCACAAAATCAAGAATGATATTTTATTGAATAAACTCATCTTTACTTGATTTTATGATCAATCGTAATGAAAGTGGAATAATCCAAATTCACTGTATATCCTAGATCCTGTAATTTCTGTGTTAATTTGGGTACCCTTACATAAGAAACATGTCTTATTGTTATCTTCTTCAGATCCGAAGAAAAACGCACCCTGAACACCCCTCTGTTATAGTTATAAAGCTCTTCTTCAAGTAACTCAGCCTGAAGTGCCGTTAAGTTCGTATCCAAGACATAACCACATTCCATAGCTCTGCAATCATCTCTTTTGATTAACTCAACACTATAATCGTAGTTCTCTGCCTCGGTTTGTGAAAATAGCACAGATGAGAAGCAAAGCGCCAAAGCAACCAACAAAGTTTTCATAGGCAAATTATTGGTTAATAACCAATTGGGTTCAGCGAAATGTACAAATAAATGAAAGCAAGCGTGGAAATACGCTTAAGAAATAGTTAACATTGAAAAAAATCTAACCAATTTTCAACAAACTGTTACTAATCAAACTGTTAATCTATGAATTTTTGAATCTAAGCGTGTAGATGAGTCTAGCTCCAAGCAAAGCACCAGCAAGCAATAAGAACACCATTCCTCCATCAATTGGAATACAGGCAGCATCCCAACAAGGTTGACCAGCAGCTCCGGCTGGCGGATTAGTTGGGGGTGTACCCGGAGGTCCTACTGTTGGAGGCTGTGCAAAGCCTAAAACAGCACTAAATAATATAGTAGCCACTACTAAAAATGACTTACTTATCAAAGTTTGTAATTTGAAATTCATTCCTCCTCCTTTATAGCATCATTTCTGACACTCAACTGCAAATATAGTCATTTATTAATTCGCCTAACACTCTGATAGCGCAATTGTTGTCGTTTTTATCTAAAAATTCTACCAATGGTTTTAAAAATCAGATAAATGTCAAACCAAAAGTTAGCTTTTTCAACATATTGCAAATTAAGGTCCAACTTTGCAGGCATAACTTCATCAATATATGTTTGTTCAGGATTTTCAGCCTTCCCAAGAATCTCTTGTTCTTTGATGTATTCAATGGTAGCAATATCAGTTAATCCAGGTAAAACACTCAAAACCTTTTGTTGTTTTTCATTATACAAAGCAACATACTTAGGAACTTCTGGACGTGGACCTACAATACTCATTTGACCAGCAATGATGTTAAGTAATTGTGGAAATTCATCCAATTTAAATCTTCTAATAAACCTACCAACACCTGTAACTCGAGCATCATTACCTACAGTTAATTGACCCTTTGCATCTGAACCTGCTCGCATGGACCTAAATTTTAAAAGACCGAACTCTTTACCATTCTTACCCACTCTAACTTGCTTGTAAAAAATTCCTCCAGGACTGCTAACCAAAACAAGTATTGATATAATTAACAAAATCGGCATCAGTATTATTAATACTACAAAAGATGCCAAGACATCAAATATTCGTTTGGATATAAAGTACATTAGATAACTTCAGAAACAGACTCAACAACTGCATTTACCACCAATTCCAAATCACTATCAGTTAAGTCAAAATAAACCGGTAAAGTTATTTCGTTGTGATACTTATTAAAAGCTTCAGGGTAATCCTCCATCTTATAACCTCTTGTATTGTAAGCCGTCAATAATGGCAATGGTTGAAAATGAACATTTACAGAAACCTGTTTATCAAATATTTTAGATATTATCTCATCACGTTGATCCTCTGTAATATCCTTAATACGCAACAAAAATAGATGATAAGAAGACTCTTTACTTTCACTAATAAAATCAGGAATTTGTGCCCAATCATATTGACCTAAAGCATTGGCATAATAGTTCACTATTTCTTTTCGGCGCTTAAGTGTTTCATCATATCTATGCAACTCAACCAAACCTATGGCAGCTTGAATATCCATCATGTTACACTTATATCCAGGCTCAAGCACATCATATCTCCAATTCCCTACCTGGGTTTTTGCAAGCGCATCCTTAGATTGCCCGTGTAAAGATTTTATATTGAGTATTTGGTAAACCTCATCACAATCAAACTGCTCTGGTAGGTTCATGCAAACCGCACCTCCCTCAGCTGTTGTAAGATTCTTTACTGCATGAAATGAAAACACAGTAATATCAGCTAAACTACCTGTCATTTTACCATTCATGCTTGCACCAATGCTATGAGCAGCATCAGACATGACCAATAATCTACCTAGCTTTTTTTGGACCTCATTATTTGGTGTAAATACAGCCTTAATAGAAGGTTCATTCACCAATTCATTAATTAGATCATAATCACAAGGCCAACCTCCAATATCAACAGGAATAATAATTTTTGTATTCTCAGTTATGGCCTCTCTGATATTATTTACGGATATATTAAAATCTTTTTCGTCAATATCAACTAATACAGGTTTGGCTCCACAATGAAGAATAATATTTGCAGAAGCACAATAGGTGTATGCTGGAACAATAACTTCATCTCCTTCTTTCAACCCGAACCACCTACAAACAAGTTCTAGACCAGCTGTTGCAGAATTCAAACAAATTGTTTTTCTGCATCCAACATAATCACTAATCTCCTTTTCAAATTGCTTTGTTTTAGGACCTGTGGTAATCCATCCTGATAATAAAACTTCAGACACTGCATCTACAGTAGTTTGATCTAATCTTGGTGGAGAAAATTTTAACATAATCTAATTTAGAAAAGGTAAAATTAACGAGAAATGTTGACAGTTTTCCCTTTCTTTTCAACTCCGAGTGCTGTAAAATCAAGAATACCTCTTAAATATCCCCAACCATAGCTGAAATGAATTATGAAAAAAGCCATCCAAACGAGTAACTTATATCCTTTTGAATTGCTCATAGTTAAAGCAACTAATAATAATCCAAATATGTACAATACAAGGCCTGCCAGGTAAATAAAGATAAATGGTGTCCAAAACAAAGCCGGAATCCAGCCGCAAAGAATAGACAATACCAATATTGGTGGTGCAAATTGACGAGCAGTGGCCGGTTTATTTCTCTTTTTATTTACCAAAGGTTTGAAATAGCCATATTGGAAAAACATTTTGGCCATTTTACTAAAATTTGGTCTCGCAAAATATTTGATTTGAAGTTCAGGTATCAGATATATTTTACCGCCATTTTCAATAATTCTTGCATTAAATTCATCATCTTGATTTCTAACCAAATCTGTATCAAACAGACCAATTTTATCAAAAACCTCTCTAGGAAAACAACCAAAAGGCACTGTATCTACCGATTTCACATCTGTTCCTTTTAACCTGTAATCAGCATTACCGATTCCTGCAGGATGTGAAGTAGCCGCTACGATTGCTTTTGCCATTTTAGTATCTGCACCTGGTTGAGTATCCCAACAGCCTCCTACATTCCATGCATCTTCTCTCTTATTTAATTCCTCCACTAATCTTGAAACATAATTGGCAGGATAAACAGAATGTGCATCCAATCTAATAACAATTTCACCTTTACTGAGTTCAATACTTTTATTAAGTGCGGGCGGCACAATTCTATCAGGATTCTCAATTAACTGTAAATTGAGTTGCGGGTGATCCGATTGAAACCTTTTAATTTCATTGACTGTGTCATCATCACTCAATCCATCCGCTATAACAACATCAATAAGATCAGTTGGATAATCTTGCTCAAGGATATTCTCAAGAACCTTGTAGATAAACTTTTCTTCATTTCTACAGGGTATAATAAGTGAGACTGTTTTTTTATCCATGTTTGAGCTTATAATTAGAATAGCTATCCAAAATTAAGGTAAAGAAGACCACGAAGAATATCCCTACCTGCAATTCAAGAATACTTTCAAAAAGTGCGTTAAACAAAATTAATAGGCCAAAAACAATAGACAACAAAGATTTACGCCTAATTCCTGAAAAAAGCGAATATCCAAAAATACATAGCAAGAGAACCAAACCTGGTATTCCGATTCCAAAAGCTGTTTGTAAGTACTGTGAATGGGGATTTAATTCCTTTTCTCTAAGCTTGACATAACCAAACTCTTCATACTTCTGATTTAGTTTTTGTTGTACATCACCCGGACCTACACCAAAAGGATTTTCAGCTATCAATTTTAAAGATGTATCCCAAACTAATACTCTTGCGACATCACTTTGGATTTGGTCTTTATTTTCATTCCTAAAAGCATCTGAGTCTGAAATGTAAGCCTTTAATGAGGCAGTAGTTTTGGCAAACTTGGCAGTTGTTAGAATATAGCTTACACCTAACAATCCTGTAAGGAAGAAAAAAATCAAGAAAACATTAAATGTTCTTCGTTTAAGTACTTTAAAAGCCAAGGCTCCCAAAACAAACATAACACCCAATAACAAACCTAAAATTCCGGCTTTAGAACTCACCATATACACATAAGTTGAGTTACCTATGAAAAACAAGAGCCACAGATATTTTGTCCAACTCCATTTTGAAAGCACAGAATTTTCCACCTTAAATACAAATTGATAAAATGCAATAATGGCAGCAAAACCAGCATACATCCCCATATAAGTTGGATGAATATTCATGGCATTTGATTCATAAGAAAACCAACCCCATGAAAGTTCGTGAATCACAATAAAATCAAATAAATTCTTTAAAAAGATGCCAAAGATTACCAGGTTGAAAAACAGAAAGAAAAATTCCAAATCTCTTTTTTTCCAATTGATAAAAGTAAAAATCAAAGGTGCCGCTAACAACAATAATTTAAATTCCAGATCTCTTTGACCAAGTTTTAAATTGTCCGTCCATAAAAGGGATAATCCAAACAATAAATACAGGGCAATAAAAAACAGATAAAACTTAGGAAAGTGAATTCGCTCTTTATTTACTCTATCTAGTGTAATTGTGCTTAATGCATATCCTAAAGTTCCAAAAAACAGATATGGAGGAAAAATTAAAACAACTCCAATAAGCAATGCGAAAAGAATTCCTTTCAAGCCTATATTGTCTATATTATTTGATTTAATCCCTGTCATAATCTACTTTGGGCAGCATAGATTAAAACCCTATTACTTAATGCAATTGGGAACATCACTACTTTATTGTGTGTTCTTTTGTTGAGAGGTGGTTATACCATACAACAATACATATAAACCAATAGTAGTCCATACATATGCTTGCATGAGAAACTCGCTTGGTCCAAATGAGTTGATAAATAAAATGGCAATGAAAGTAAGGTGATAAAGCAATTCTAATGTAAACTTAAATTGTTTGATTAAAATTGACAACCAACCAACAACTAAAAAGAGCAACAATGTTAAACCGGGAATGCCATAATTGGCAACAATTTTCCATAAGAACCCGTGCGGAGACTGAATTCCTTCAACGTCATACTCCAACTCTTCTGAAACTAATTTAGATTTAAATTGACCAGGACCAAGTCCAAGGTAATTTGATTCTTTCATTGCATTGAATGAGTTTTTCACAATACCCACTCTAATATTGGCTGATTTGTCAGGATTTACCAGTGAATCTTGCATAAGTGAATCTAGTTCTAACTCTCCCAATAAGGCATTTTCAACAGAATCTTTCACTCTGTGATACTCTAATATTTCCTCACTGGGCTCTAACTGTTTAATACCTGTAGTAAATACAGAAACAACTAGAACACCCACAACAGAACCTATTACAACAATATCTTTTTTGATTTTACTTAAATAAGGAAGAACCAAAATTATTGTCAATAAACCAAGGCTGATGATATTTAATCTAGACTCAGTTATTCCCAACAACAAAGCAGCACTGCAGAACATGAACAATCTGGATGCAAAAGATTTATCTCTGTAAAATAGCAAGATTAAACTGGTAGTTGTTAGTGTATAAAATGCAAGATTGTTAGGATTAATAAAAGTGAAAAAAGGCGAGTAAATTATTCTATTAGGGTCATTTTTAAATAAGCGATCCGTGAATCTTACTTGCATCCCAAAATGGTATGCCGTGATCATTTCAAACAGCACAAAAACAAAGATGATTGCCAGTAAATACAGATGGACGCGGTAAATCAGATCTTTTAATTCTACCTTATTTTCAAAAAAGGCTCTGAACTTAAACGTGACGAATAGAATACACAACGCTATCGCCCAATAAAACATTTCTTTGACAAAAAATCCTTTTGAAGTAATCACAGGAAGATAGAAAACACCAAGAACTACATAACTTCCGACAAACAGCAAGAACAGTCTTTCTAATTTGTTGAAGTTTAACAGCTTTTTTTCTTTAAAACCTACATAAATAAAATAGGCTACCAATGCCACCAATAAAACTCTAAAACCATATACTGAAAACCCTTTTAGCTTAAACAAGTTTATAGCAGAAGTATAAACACCAAGTGTAAAAAACAGGGTTAATATGACCGACTTTAGTTTATCGTTTGGCACTTTCTTGAAATTATTTCTGTCTTCCTCTTAATATATTGTCTGAGACGCAAAATTATATTAAAAGGTTATGTATTTGTATTTGAAATGACTTATTTATTAAGAAACTTTAAAGATTGAATTAAGGATTATTTTAACTTTTCATAGCAGCCTACCAGCCTATCTAATTCTGCTGACCAGCTATACTTTTCAACAGCTATTCTCTTTCCTTCTTCTCCCATTTCTCTTATTTTATCTTGATTTTCGTAACACCATTTAATTTTTTCTCTGATATCATCCACATTTACAGGATTGACGAACACTGCACAATCTGAATAAATTTCTTTCCAATAAGGAAACTCAGACATCAGCATTGGTAAACTGCAAATCATGTACTCAAATGATTTTACCGGTAATGAGGTTAAATAATTATCTACAAAATACAGATTACAAACCCCAACGTCTGCATTGATCATCTTCTCATAAACCTGCTCTAATTTGAGTAAACCGTAATCCTTTACTTTATCATTTCCTTCAGTACAGGCTTTTCTATATTCTTCATCCTGCCATTTACCCATCACTTCAAATTCAACCGGAAGATCCAAATCTTTTACCGCATCACACACTTCCTTAATTCCCCTGATTTTTGTTAATCCCCCGGCATAAGTAAGGATCATTTTATTTTGATTTTGTCTATCTCTTTTATAAGATAAAATCACATCAATCATTGGGTAATTTCTGATGAAAACTATTTTATGCAAACGCTTTTTATAGTGCTTATCAAAATAATCTTTATAACCATCTTCTGCTAAAACGATATAGTCAAAAAACCGAACTGCTAAGGATTCATATCCTTTATAGATTCCTCTAACAATTCGTCTTACAAACTTTCCACCTAACCAATTTTTATCTGATATCTGATGATACACCAACTCATGCATATCATAGACAACTTTTTTTCCAAAACACTTTAAAATTAGTCCTGAATAGATTAATTCAGGGTCGTGTAAATGAAAGATCTTTGATTTTGTTCGTAGTGCCTTTATCCAGGCAAAATTCGAGTTTAAAAGCAAACGTGCAATTCGAGATTTCCTCTTTTTAAAAGGAACTATGTTTACACCATCAATTTTTTCTGCCTTATCATTTGTAATCAACAGATACACATCAAATCCTCTACTAGCCACTGTTTTACATTCTTTGTAAAACACTCTGGTATCAGAAATGTGATGAACTGTAGATATGTGACAAACTTTTTGCATTAAACTCTAATTTTTAATTGAATCCCTATAAACACTTCTTATTTTTTCTCCCACAACCTCAAAAGAAAATTGACTAACAACTTGTTTTCTTATGTCCTCTGGCTTGTAATTTTCTATTTGACGAATAGCCTTTATCATTTGTTTCGCTATTTCAGTACTTTCCCATTTTTCGCAAAGTAAGCCGTTGCTTTCATTTATAAGCATTTGTGCACCACCGGTATTAGTAGCAACACAGGGCAAGCCAACCGCCATTGCTTCAATGTAAACTACACCAAAAGTCTCTACTTCACTACAATGAGCAAATAGTTTGGCTTTACTTAAAATTCCCGTAATTTCTTGATGTGTTTTGGGTCCAGGTAAATTTACAGCATCTTGCAAACCTAATTTTTGAATCAACTTTTCTAGGTTACTTCTTTCAGGACCCTGACCAATTATCTCCAATTTGTAATCTGGAAAGTCATTCTTCAAAATTGAAAAAGCCTCAATTAACAGATCAAATCTTTTTAATTTCCTCAATTGTCCAATATCTACAATGAGATTTTCTTTTTGTACATCAATCGGCTTAAACAAGTTAGTATCTACGACATTTGGAATATAATTAACTTGATTCAAGTTGAATTTCTTCTCCAATTTATCTTTCAGTTCTGTACCTACAACAATTACAGATGCTGCATTGTCATACAATTTCTGCAATTTCTTCTTAGTAGAGGATGAATAGGAGTCTTTCAATAAATGACTTGAATGTTCGGTAATGATATAAGGCACATTAAATTTCTTACCAATTTTATAGGCTGCCCATCCGGCCCATATGCCAAAATGTGCATGAATAAGGTCCGGCTTTCCATGCTCTTTTACATACTTTTTATAAAGTCTAATGGCAATTTGTACAAACTTTTTCTCTTGATAGATTTCAAATCTACCCCCATAATTTGTAGCACCTTTAGTAAGAACATTAATTCCGGATTTTTCTTCAAACGATTTTAATTGAAAATCTTCTTTGACTACTTTGTCCTTTACACTAAATAAAATTGGACTGATAATATCAACCGAAACTTCTTGATTGGCTACTGCTTTTGCTTGCTCTCTGAAAAAAGCTCCTCTATATGGCTGCGTTGTATTTGGATAAAAATTAGCTAGAAACAGCACTTTCATCTTTCAACAGTTTTGAACGGTTAATAAAAATCACAGCCAAAGTTATAGCTAATAAATAGAAGATGATTTGAACTATGGTATATCCCCACAGCATACCTTCAAGCGTTGCTGTAAAATACTTTCCTAACATCAAACCGGATACTACCATTATGATATGTATAATGTCAAAAATCAGCATTACTCTTTGCTTATTCAATCTAGCATAAATCAATGACAAAGCTGAAGAAACAAATTGAACGCTCAAGCCCCAAATTAAAATTCGGGATACCGGCATAAAAGTACTCCACTCATCACCTAAAAATTGAACTACCCAGTTTTGTGGTATTAAATAGATCACTACAACTGCAAATCCGGCAGGTATAAATAATCTTTTTGCCCAACTTATATAAACTCTTCTCAATTCAGATCTGATCTCAATTTTGGAAATGCGGTTAAAAAACACTTGTGAAAATGAAACACTTAAAACACCAAATAAAGCTGCAATATATTGCAGAGATACCGCAAAGTTACCAGCCTCATCCTTGCCAAAGCTATCTATAACTATCGCCAGTGTCACAAATGAAATGACAGTAGCAGATAAAGTAGAAGGAGTAGAGAAATATGCAAAATCCTTTTGTCTACTAAAGGCAACTTTTCTTTGCTCCTTTGTAGATTTTACTGTAAATACTTGATCTTTTGACTTGAAGAATGGGAAAATGATATAGATAAAAGCAGCAACAATCCCTAAAATTCTTCCTAAAATCAATCCTATAACTGACAAACCAAAAACTCCACCCAACACCTTAACAGTTTCTGCAGACACTGTTTGAATCACTTTGGATCTTGCCATGAATCCAAATTTCCCTTCTTTGTTCAAATAATAATAAGCAGTAATATAGATTCCGTAAGCAAATACCATCAATGGTACCAGGTAAAGAAAATCTCCTATCCTATCTTCATCTAAAAACTCCTCAATGTAACTGTTAAAGAAGACAACCAACAACAAGCTGATTACCGACATAGCCAATAACAAGCGTTTGATTAGTCCAAATATTCCTATCAGTTCCGATCGATCTTTTGTCAAGACGATACCTTGTTCAAGCCTGAAAACAGCTATTGTCATGAATAAATCCCCTATTCTACTAAATGCAGCAAATGCGGCAAACTCTGCCGGCGAGTAAAAATATTTTTGCAGGAATGGCAGTACTAAAAATGGAATAGCCTGAGCAATAAATGTCCCTGTAAATAACTTAAGAACATTTTTAGAAAAATCAGACTTCTTTATTTTTTGATAAATACTCATGAAATCTCGACAAAGATAGATCAATTAAGCAGCCATAAAATTGATAAATAACAAAAATGCACACCACTTATTGTTCATGAAGAAATAATCTAAAAGTTATTTGATGAATAAAAGCATATATTTTTGCACACAATGAGTACTACTTACGACAGGATATACATTGGCTCAGGTCCTATAAATATTATAGATACCCATTTACACGCAAAAAAGGGGCAAAAAATACTTATTGTTGATGATAAGCAACAAATTGGAGGTGCCTGGGTTGCAATACCTGTCGGAGAATATGGAAATTTAGAAATAGGATGTCATATTTGGTCTTATAACCAAAATGTCTACAAATTTTTAAATGACATTTTAGAAATTGAATTGGTTCCTTTAAAACCTCAACCCTATTTTAAGACAGGAAATTCAAAACTTATTTACGATCACAAGAATTTGCTTCTAACTTCCAAAAGGGTAACCAAGGATATTATTACCGGGAAGTTTAAACAAGCATCCGCATTTATAAAAACTAATCCTGCTGCAAGATTCCCCTTGGTGCCAAAAACATATTTATATCCAAAAGGAGGGGCCAGAGAATTTCAAGAGGCACTTCAGGCATTAGTTGCTAACAATAGTAATATTCAATTCAAGTTTGGTGAAAAGGTAAATACAATTGAATTTGATCAAGGAAATTGGAATTTAATTACCTCATCTGGAGAAACCTACCAAACCAAATCATTGATCTTAACTTCTACTTCCAACATAAATGTTGTTAAATATGGAGACACGACCATAGCTATTAAACATAGAAACCTTAATTACACACATTATCATTTGGTTTTTAAAGGACAAGTAAAAAAGAAAGTTTCTTATGTAAGAGTATTAAAAGATGATCTTATACATAGAGTAAGTGACATCACCAATCAACTTTCTGATGCATCAAAGGATATTTCAGTTTTACTGGTGGGTGTTTTTGATTCAAAAATCAAAGATTACTCGTCAGAAGAGGAAGTAAAAACTGCTGTTCACAAATACCTTAGGGATAATAAAATTATTTCTGATGATAACGAATTGCTATTCGCACAATTGAACCGCTTTCCAACAGAATACATCAATAAAGAGCAACGTGTTCAAATCAACAATTTAGAAGACAGTATTGAGCTCATTCATACCACTGATTTGATTTACGGCTTTTATTACCGCATGCAAGATTGGAAAAAGAAAGGGCTTATTTAGTCAGAACTCCCATTAATACATATCGCCAGGATTTAGGCGTCATCCATTTTACGCTTTTATCAAAACCTGCCAAAAGAGAACGTTGTTTTTCGCTTCTACCAAAATTTGATAAAAATCCTTCTGTTTTATAAATACGTTTTTGGAATTTGGAAAATAAATCCATGTCATCCTTTAAATGCAAATATCTCCAGTAATGATTCCAACGAATGAATTTTTTACGCAACCATCCATGTAATTTAGTTGCCTTTAAGTTTTCTGCAAAAATCAGTGAACCTCCGTCCTTGAGCACTCGATAAATTTCATCTAACGCTTTTTGCTGCCTATCCTTTTCTGACAATACACCAATTACGCTTTTGAAAACAACAAAGTCAAAATGGTTATCGGGATATCTTGATAAATCAGTTACATCAACTTTATTGTGATATTCAATCAAATCTGAAACACCATAATCCTGATGCATCTTCTCTGTAGTACTGGGAAAATCATTGTAATCTGTGCAAGTTACCTTCAGTCCTTTTTGCGCAAGCCAAAGCGACAACCCTCCTTCTCTTTCACCAATTGCTAATACCGTTTTACCTGCCGATAAATCTGCGTTTTGCTCCCAAAAATTCAATGCCCTACTCCAGGTTTTAACATCCCATTGAATGATGTCATGTAATTCCTTTTTTGAAAGGTTACTTGGCATAATGCACTGCTCTTTTCTCTCTTATCACGGTAACTTTTACTTGTCCCGGATAAGTCATCTCATTTTGGATTTTTTGTGAAATAATGAATGACAATTCATCAGCTCTTTGGTCATTTACTTTTTCAGCTTCAACCATAACACGTAGCTCTCTACCTGCTTGAATTGCATATGACTTAATTACACCCTCAAAACCAAGAGCTGTTGTCTCTAATTCTTTAATACGTTTGATATAAGATTCGGCTATCTCTCTACGCGCTCCCGGACGTGCTCCTGAAATGGCATCACAAACCTGAACAATTGGAGAAATTAAATTAGTCATTTCAATTTCATCATGGTGAGCTCCGATTGCATTGCAAACCTCTTCTTTTTCACCATTTTTTTCAGCCAATTTCATACCTAAAATAGCGTGAGGCAATTCCGGCTCATCTTCAGGCACTTTACCTATATCATGCAGTAAACCTGCTCTTTTAGCTAGCTTAACATTCAAACCAAGTTCAGAAGCCATTATTGCACATAAATTAGCTACTTCTCTAGAGTGTTGTAATAGATTTTGTCCGTATGACGAACGATACTTCATTCTACCAACCATCTTCATCAACTCAGGATGCAACCCATGAATTCCAAGATCAATACAAGTTCTTCTTCCTGTTTCAATGATCTCTTCGTTCAATGACTTCTTAGTTTTAGCAACAACTTCTTCAATTCTTGCCGGGTGGATTCTCCCATCCGAAACTAACTGGTGTAACGCCAATCTTGCTACTTCTCTTCTTACAGCATCAAAGCATGAAAGAATAATAGCTTCAGGAGTATCATCAACAATAATTTCAACTCCGGTTGCAGCTTCTAATGCTCTAATATTTCTTCCTTCTCTACCAATAATTCTACCTTTCATTTCATCTGACTCAATATTGAATACAGATACTGAATTCTCGATTGCTTGTTCGGTAGCTACTCTTTGGATAGATTGAACTACAATTTTCTTAGCTTCCTTGTTTGCGTTAATTTTCGCTTCATCAACTATTTCTTTGATGTAAGCCATAGCATCAGTTCTCGCCTCTTCTTTTAAAGCTTCCATTAACTGAGTTTTAGCTTCATCAACTTGTAAACCTGAAATATTAGATAATTCTACTACTTGTTTTTGGTGCAACTTTTCAATCTCTTTCTTTTTGTTTTCAATCAATTCCATCTGATCATCCAACTCTTGTTTTAAGTTGTCTACTTCTTTATTTTTTCGATTGATATCACCTAATTTCTGATTCAGACTTTTCTCTTTATTCTTAGTTTTATCTTCTAAACTTTGAATATTTCTCTCACGCTTTCTAACCTTGCTTTCGTGTTCTTCTTTTAATTGTAAGAACTTTTCTTTAGCCTGAATTATTTTGTCCTTTTTAATCGCTTCACCTTCGGCCTCTGCCTCTTTCAATATGCTTTGCGACTTAGATTTTAAAGCAGTTTTTTGTAGAATAAAAACAACTATTGCTCCCACTGCAAGGCCAATAGCTGATCCAATAATAATACTTGTAATGTCCATAATTTTTTTATTTGCTCACACATGTGAGTATATGAACAGGCAAGAACTACAAAGCTTTGTCTAGCTTTTCTATAATTTTCTGAATGTCTTCGCTAAAGTCAGGTTGACTTTGTACAGAAACATTAGTATTTCCACTATTGTTAGACTGTACTGCTAATTGTAAAGAAGTCATGGCCAACAAATCCTGCATATCTTTTACAGCATAGCTTCCCTGTAGCTTCTTTATATTAGAGTTTATTCTTTCGGCGGCAGCTTTAATAATAGCTTCCTCCTCCTTTTTTATCGTCAAAGGATAAGTTCTTCCAGCAATAATTATTTTTAAAGGGATCTTATCCATTTTTTTAAACCTTAAGTAGCGAGATACATTCGTCTATCTCTCTTACCAATTCATTAATTCTTCCCTTCATCTCATCTGCATCTTTTTCAGATGCTGAAGGACGATTCTTTAAACTTTCATTTTCAGCTTTTAACTGATTAATCGTTTCCTCCTTCTCAGACAATTTGTTTTCTAAACTACTCACTTTTTCCTTTTCCGTATTAAGCTTTTCTTGTTGATCTTTAATATTTTTCAACAATAGCTCTACCTTTTGGTCAAGTGTCTCAATAAGTTGTTTAGTATCTGACATAAGATGTCGTTCAAAAATTGTTATTCCGATTGTTATCGTAATACAAAATTAGCATACTATAGAAATTATAACAAGATTCTTAACCGTTTTATTAACAATGAATTTTTTGATAAGATGTGCGAATAATAAATTTATGTGGTTTTCAAGGCATTAAATTTGCTATCAAATAAGGGAAGTGACAATTTTGAATGAATTATTCAAATTAGTTGCCATACAAACAACAAAGGGAGATACAAATGAAATTTATTCTTAGTCTATTATTTTTTTCAGCATTCATTGGATATGCTCAACCTTATGCCGAAAAACAAATTGATTTTGAAAATATCGATTTGCTTCCTCCAATGAAGATTCCTTTGATATTGGCCGGAAACTTTGGTGAAATGAGAAGTAATCACTTTCACACAGGCTTAGACATCAAAACCCAAGGAGTTGAAGGTCAAAAATTGTATAGTATTGATGAAGGAACTGTTTCAAGAGTTAGAGTATCTCCTTGGGGCTATGGATTAGCAGTGTACATTGATCACCCTAATGGATTGACATCAGTTTATGCGCATATGCAGTCTTTTTCAAAACAAATAGACTCCTTAGTATTTGCCTTACAAGAATCTAATGAAACATATATTTTGGATGAAGCAGTATTGGACAAGGGAATCAAAGTTAACAGGGGACAACTCATTGGTTTATCCGGAAATTCAGGAAGTTCAAGTGCACCTCATCTCCATTTTGAAGTAAGAGAAACTAAAACAGAACATGCCCTTAATCCTTTATTATTTAGTTGCTATCAGAAAAGAATTCATGACAAAACTAAACCTACTTTAAAAGGACTTAAAGTTTATGCTGTTACAGAAAAGGGCTATATGATTCCAGGTAAATCAAAGTATTTTTATGTAAAGTTCATCAATGGTAATCATTTAGTAAATGATGGTGCACCAATTGATGTTAGTGAGTTTATTACTGAAAATTCATTTATGGCATTTGCCTTTCATGTTACTGACAGATTGGATGGAGCAGGAAACGTTTGTGGTGTTCACAACACTTTTTTATCCAAAGGCGAAGACGTATTACATGAGCAAAAAACCGACTATATCAATTTTGATCACAACAGATTCTTGAACTCTCATCAGGACTACTATGAATTTGATCAAAATAGAAGAAACATTCATAAAAACTTTAAGACTGTTGTAAATCCATTGCCTATTTATCCAAAAGCAGGAGGATTAGTAAAATGGAAAGATTGCAAAGGCAAGTACAGCTTTAAGGCTATAGATGTTCATGGAAATTGGATCAGACTCAATTTTGAAATTACTATTTCTGATAATGCAACAAAAGCCAATAACCCTTTTGACACTCCTAATAATTATTACTTCCCGGATTCTGTCAACACTTTACTTCAAGATGATTTTCAAGTACTAATGGAGCCGGGCACATTTTATGAACCGCTTCAAAAAATATTCAAAGTGAATGAAGAAAGCCAGTACATGAGTAATGAATTTCAATTTAGCGAATCAGAAATTCCCGTACAAAAACGATTTGATGTTAGAATCAAAACTCCGCAATTGAGAAGCGATTTTCCGGTAAGCAAATTGGGAATTGGAGTTATATCTGACAAGGGATGGATGAGCTTTTTAGGAGGAGATTATATTAATGGATGGGTAGAGTCTTCATCCAGATCATTTGGAACTTTTGTTTTAACTGTTGATTCAGTAGCCCCGGTAATAACACCTTTAGATTTTAATGAAGGTAAGATTGTGAGCAGATACAGCAACGTTCAGTTAACTATTGAAGACAATCTATCCGGAGTAAGTAAATACAAGGCCTATTTCAATGATCATTGGGTGTTAATGGAATACAACAGACGTAAAAAGAGATACGTTATCAACTTTGATGAACGAACCAAAAAACATATGCTCAAAGGAGATAATAAACTTAGAATCTGGGCAAGCGACAGTAAGGGCAATGAAATTGAAAAAACCTGGACCATTCAGTACTAGGAAAATTTGGGCAAAAAAATTCTAATACCAGCTATTTCTAACCAGTTCATTCCTAGTAAAAAAATCAATTAATTAAATACGAACGGCTTTCTTGTCTAGATTGATATCATCAACAATCTGATCAATAAATCCGTAGTGACCTTTGTGAGAAATAACTCTAAAACCTCTATTTTTCATTTGAGCCAAGGTCTTTAAAAACTTCCATTTGGTTTTTAAATAAACAGGATTTTCTGTTTTCACTCCAACTTCAATATACTGCACTTTTCCATTTGCCGAAGTGGCTACAATATCCGGAGTAATTTCATCTCCGGTACTTTTCATAATAAAGGATTTTGGATCTTCATAACCTTCCAAACCTGCTTTGATTTCAGAATAGCCATTGCTTTCTAAATATTCAATTGTCTTTTCAATAATTGCTTCGTCTACTTGTCTTTTAATATTATCCATAACATGGTATTATAATAATAAAAATGCAGAAAGTCAAGTTTTTAGGTCAAAATCAGAACAAATCAATTCTGAAATAAGGTTTTCACAAATTTTTAACAGCTGCATATCCTTATTAAAATTAAATTAGCTATTCATGAGCAACAGAAGGATTAGGACAGTAATCATTTTTGGGATAATTTCTATTATCTCTATCCTTACTATTCAAATTTTTTGGATTGAGAAAAATATCCAGTTTCAGGAAACAAACATTAGAATACAAAAGCAACAAGACAGCCTTAATACCGCTCAATTCAATGACAAAGTCATCATTGCTCTTAAAAAAGTTGCTGATGATATTCAAAAGCTGAACAATGCTGACATCAATCTTTATGGGAATGTCCAGCAAAGATCTAATAGTTATTTCACGGTTGAAATGCAGGACACTGTGCATCCATTTTTATTGGAACAATTGTTAAAATGGGAATTTGATGACAAAAACCTAAGAGAAGATTTTCAATTCGGCATATATGATTGCTGGAGTGATAGCATCATTTATGGAAATTACATGAATTTTGAGGCTGATTCAATATACACAGCAGATCATTCAATAGATTTTTCAAATTTTATCATAGACGAGGTTGCCTTAAAACTGAATACAGACCTACACTATTTTGGAGTTTATTTCCCCAGTCGGGGACATTCTCATTTGATGCAAATACCTAATCCCGTCACACCCTGGGCTTATCTGATAACTATCATTTTGTTTGTGATTGCCTTTTTCATTTTTGCCGTTAATATCATATTCAGACAAAAGAGATTATCTGAAATAAAAAATGATTTCATCAACAATATGACTCATGAATTGAAAACGCCTATTGCCACAATAAGAATTTCAAGTGAGACATTATTGAATATGGATGAAAATGCAGATCTAGATAAAAGATTGCGTTATGCCGGAATCATTTACAAGGAAAATAAAAGACTTGAACAACAAGTTGAAAGGGTATTGAATATTGCTAAATTAGACAAGAAGGAATTGAAATTTAAAATTCAAAACTTTGATATGGTTGATATCATAGAAGAAGCTAAAGAGAATTTTGAATTTTCACAACTTGAGGACATTGGAGGCTCAATATCTTTGAATTTAAATGCAGAAAATCATATTGTTACAGGCGATATAGTTCACATAACAAATGTGATCAACAACCTTATTGACAATGCGATTAAATACTGTGATAAAATACCTGAAATTAGCATATCAACTCAAAATGAAAAACGCAAATTATACATCACAGTAGCCGATAACGGAAAAGGTATTTCAAAGGACGATATCAAATTTATATTTGATAAATTTTATAGAGTTCCAACCGGCAACTTACATGATGTTAAAGGATTTGGACTAGGCCTTTACTATGTTAAAACCATCCTTGAAGAATTGGGAGGAAGCATTAATGTAAAAAGTGAACCAGGAAAAGGATCTGCTTTTACCATAACACTTCCATTAAAAGACTAAAATTATGAGCGACAAAATTAAACTACTACTTGTTGAAGATGATTATAACCTGGGATTTGTTGTACAAGACCAACTTAAGGAAGAAGGGTATGATGTTGTCTTTGCTTCAGATGGTGTAGAAGGATTAAAAAAATTCAATGATAATGAAATTCATATGTGCATCTTGGATGTCATGATGCCTAAGAAAGATGGATTTACCCTGGCTAAGGATATTAGAAAATTAAACACTGATGTTCCTATTTTGTTTTTAACCGCAAAAAATCAAACTGAAGACAAGATTGAAGGATTCAAAGTTGGGGCAGATGATTATTTGACCAAACCCTTTTCAACAGAAGAATTTTTGCTTCGTGTTAAAGCTATACTGAAACGAGTAAATCTAGTTGAATCGGAGGTTATGCAAACTACTTTTCAATTAGGGAAAATTGAATTTGATTCAGAAAATTACAATTTGGTCTATGAAAATGGGGAAGAAAAAAAGCTAACCAAAAAGGAAGCTAAAATTCTTTTATTGCTCGTTCAAAACATTGACAAAGTATTACCAAGAGACGTTGTTTTAAATGCCGTTTGGGGACAGGACGATTATTTTGTAGGTAGATCTTTGGATGTATTCATTACCAAACTAAGAAAGTATCTTAAGGATGATGAATCTGTCAAGATAAACAACATACATGGTGTTGGATTCAAATTGACAGTTGGTGAATAATATTATTAGTTGGAACGACTTTATTAAGGTAGACATCCGTGTAGGAACCATAATAGAAGTGCTTCCTTTTCCTGAAGCCAGAAACCCATCTTACAAGCTTATTATTGACTTCGGTCCTTTGGGACAAAGGAAGTCGTCCGCTCAGATTACTGCATTATATCAAATTGAGGATTTAATTTCAAAGCAAATCATAGCAGTAGTTAATTTTCCCAAGAAGCAAATTGGTCCTTTTATGAGTGAATGCCTTGTTTTAGGTGTTTATGGAGAACAAAGCGAAATTATTTTACTTGCACCTGAAAGGCAAGTTCCTAACGGAAGTAAAATAGGATAAAAATAAAAAGCCCGGATTCTGATGAACCCGGGCTTTTCAATTTTATTTTACTAATCAGATTAGTGCTGAACTACAAATTTCTTTGTTTGTTGGAAGTCTCCTACAGTCAAAGTGTAGAAATAAACTCCGTCAGCAAGATCTGCAGTATTAACATTTACCTGGTATTGTCCAGCTACTTGTGAACCAAAGTTCTCAGTGCTAACAACTTTACCACTTAAATCAGTTAAAGTCAATGCAACATTTCCTTCTGTAATAACATTGTAAGTCAATTGAGTTGACAAGTTAGCAGGATTTGGATACATGTGAATTCCGTTAGCTGCTTCTACCTCATCAATTCCAACTGAAGTTGGCTCAGTGCTCAATCTACAAATGATTGCAGAAGGAGTTGAAGAACCAATAGTTCCACTTGAGTGAATAGCTAATACAGTATTTGCTTGAGTAGCTTGAGCTTCAGCAATTGCTAAATCATCAGTATATCTACCAGCTAATACTAATAAAATTTCACCAGCACTAGCATTGTAGTTAGAAGGCAATTCCAAAGTTACCAATGTTCCTATGTCAGCAGCAGTAACTGTGTAATCAGCAGTTTGCATTACATAATCAAATTCTTGTGTTCCAGAATTATAAATGTAAATAGCTCCATACATTAATTGGTTTTCTGAAGTAGTTGCCGAACTTAAACCAATTTGGATTTTACCAAATGATTCAGCTTGGAAAATTTCAAATGTATTTCCAATAGCAATTGGATCACCAGCAGTTGAAACAAACCCAGAGAAAGAACCACTTATAATTCCATTATCTCTAGCATATACGTTACCACCAACTACGATTGGCTCAAAACTTACTGTATCATTAGCTGTATACTCTTCTGTTTCAGTAGCTGAAACATAGATATCAAGATCATAAGATCCTGATCCTGCAGGAGTCCATCCATTTGGAGACTCAACAGAGAAAGTATCAACTTGTCCTTCGTTCAAAGAAACAACTTGAGATGAGTTAGCAGTAAAAGTTGTACCACCATCTACGTTTGCAGTCATTTGAACATTTGTTTGCTGTACACTACCATTTTGAGTAGCTAAAGCACCAAAAGTAATTTCTGTAATTTGAGAAGTAGGAACTGCATAGTAATCAGCCATCTCAGTACCTGAACTAAAGTAAGCAGATGAAGTTTCCAATTCGTTTGAATAAGCCTCAACTAAAGCGAAATCGTCAATTTGCCATGACCATCCCCATCCACCTACGTAGTGGAATCTAATCATTACATTTGATTGTCCTCCAGCAAGAGAAGAGATATTTACCTGCTCAACAACCGGATTAGTTGGACTACCTGCATTTGGTAAATAGTTTTCATTTACTGCATATTGCGTCCAGTTAGTACCACCATCAATAGATACTTCAACATAAGTATCTTCATAATAGTCTCTGTAGAACTGTTCAAATTGAACCATTACCGCAGGATTAGATGTCAAGTTAAAACTTGTAGCATATGTCAAAGTTGCGTCAACAGTTGAACCACTTCCTTGAGCATCACAATCATACCATGCGAAATTACCTCCTGAAGTTGAATTCAAAATATTGTTTGGCTCTGAAGCAGGACCAACACTACTAATAGTGAAATTTGTAGAAGGTGAACCTGTATTAGCCAACGTCCAGTTTCCAGGAGTTGAGAAATCATCAGTATAACTTCCGATTACGTCTCCAGGCGCTCTATCATGAGCAGAGTTACCAGGACGAACATTGTTTACTGTCAATTCTTCATTTGCTGCACGCATTACCAGCGAAGATTGAATTTGCGCTGTAGCTGCAGACCCCATTAATAGCATTGAAGCTAAAAAGTAGATTTTTTTCATAATAATTTATTTATTAATTCGAGATTAATTCGAGAGGCGTAAAATTACGTCTTTTATTCCATTGTTCCAAATTTAACAGAAATAGAAAGTTGCATTAATTATAGAATACATTTAAAGGAATAACTATTTTTGCCAAAAAAATTTAAACTGTTATGAAGAAATTATTTTTAATCCCTTTTGCAGCTTCTGCTTTATTTATGACTTCTTGTGGAGGTGGCGAAGGTGAAAACGAAAATGCAGATTCAACTGAAGACACAACTGCAGTAGAAGAGCATCATGAAGAAGAAGGTGCTGAAATCGCCTTCAACGGTGAAGAAAGAGAAGGATACAAATTGTACGGGCACACAGATATGAATGCTGCAGATGCAATTGGTATGGATGCCATGATGACTGAGTATGAATCAAATGGCTCATGGAATGGTAAAGTAAACGTTGCTATAGATCAAGTTTGTCAAAAAGCTGGATGTTGGATTACTTTTAAAGATCCTAGTGAAAATGAAATCAGAGTTGTTTTCAGAGATCATTATACTATTCCAATTGAAACAGCAAGTGGAACAGAAGCTATTTTAATGGGTGCATTAGTATCTGATACAATTTCTGTTGATATGCAAAAGCATTACTTGGATGACGCTAAAGAAGCAGGTCAAGAAGTAAGCCAGGAAGAGTATGATGCAATTACTGAAGATAAAATTGAATTGTCTTTTGATTGCGAATCAATTCTTGTAAAAAACTAAGATTACTACAATCTAAAATTGAAAGGCGGGCTTTGCTCGCCTTTTTTATTTCACTTCAGCCGTTAAGGTCAGTTCTTTTTTACCGCCTTTTATATTGGAATTTATGGTGACTCTTGAATAAGTAATTCCCTGAGCATTTTCAGTATTCCAGCTCACCAAAATTTTACCTGACTCTCCCGGCTGAAAAACAGATTTTGACAGGTCAAAAGTTAAATAATCTGAAGTTGTAGTAATCTCTCCAATTTCTAAAACTTCATCCCCATTATTAGTAAACGAAAATTCCCAACTTAGATTATCTCCTTTAGATACTGGACCAAAATCATGTGCCTGCTCTGCGAACAACATTTTTGCGTATGCTGAATCTTTGGTAACCAAACTAACAGATTGAATCTCTATTTTTCTTTCCAAAGCCGCCTTTCTCGCATAAATTGAATTTTTGGCATCATTTGGATTATCTGAAATAAGTTGATCTGCAGTGTATTCACCAAAAGGTATTTTTACAAAAGTTAATTTACCTCCATTGCTCGCCGTTCCATTCATATAATCCCACAATTTAGCTCCGTCGTATATCTCCATATACTTTAGTAAACTATTAATTCTTCTTTTGGTTAATGGAACATTGTAATCTGTTTTTGCAAGTGGACTAGCAAATCCTTGAATGGTCACTTCTATTTCATAACCTTTGTCCAATTCAATTATTAAAAGACGTAAAAACTCTTTCAGATCTAAAACGCCTTGTTCTACATACTGCACAAAAAAGTCATCAATATCCTCTTTTGCAGATTCGGCATCATCTCCACTCAATCCTTTTGCATACTCTTTTTTATACTTGGTTTTAAGGTCAACATACTTGTAATAAGATTCAATATAATCCTGAGTTGATAAAGTATCTTTGGTTTTTGGATCGGGTTCATCATTATGAAAGTATAGCGTAACAGGAAGTTTTTTATTTAAGTCTGCCAAGGATTCAAATCTGTTTTCAACTTTTGGTTCTTCAGGTTTAGTGGCAACAAAAATATCGCTGCAACAATTTGGATTTTTTGAATATTGCACCCCTTCTCTATTAGACGAAAAATACATTTTTCCGTCTCTTTTGTCAATCATAAAGTAAGTGTCGTGCTTTGTTGAATTGATAGGTAGTCCAACATTTACCGGGTTTTTAAATGTGTAGTTATAATTTTTAGCATAAAAAATATCCTGCCCACCAAAACCTTCATGCCAACTTGATGAAAAATATAATACTTGCTCAACCGTATCGTAATATGGACAAATTTCATCATCCATTGTATTAATGTCCGGCCCTAATGACTTAGGTAAAGAATATTGATTCCCATCTTTGATCACACTGTACCAAATGTCTAGCCCACCAAAATTATGCTTGATATTTGAAGCAAAAAACAACACTTCATACTCACCCATTTTTGTGCAATGAGGCATTGTACTTATGTATCCTGGCTCGTTAATTACATCACCTAAACTATCGATATCATAAATTCTATCTCCATCTACTTTACCAACATAAATTTTGCATTCATAGTTAGTGTTACATCTACTGAAATAAAATCTTTTGCCATCCGGACTAAAAGAACCATTAGCAGTATTCCATCCTTTTTTGGTTACATTTTTTTGTACGGCCACATTGTTAAAAATACTGTCTTGCTGATCTGCTGTGTAAATCTGGATAGAATAATCAGTAGTAAAAACTTCTTCATCAAAGTTGATCGAATCAGCTTTAAGTGAGCTATAGTAAAGTTTATTACCGTGAATTGTTCCGGCAAACTCTGAATTTTCTGTATTAACATCCCCTCCAAGTAAACCTACATTAAAATCCAAAGTATCATTAACAGCACGTTTTGCCCAAAGACATGACTTAATCATTTGTGCCGATTTTAGATACTCATAACTATCCCGATCTTTTTTATAGACTTTTTTGGCTTTCTTCCAGTTCTCCAATGATTCATTATACTTTCCATTATAATGTTGCATTGTGGCTAGCCATAAAATGGATAACTTATATATTTTGGCGTTCTCCTTCTTGTAAACTTTGTCGTAGTAATATTCAGCTTTTGGATAATCTTTATACAATCGCAAAGCTTCTGCCATTTTCCAATTAATCTCTACAGAATTACTGTCAGACTGCATGGCTTGATTGTACATTTTGATAGCAAAGTAGTAATCTCTTTCTTCCATCTTCTTATCTCCCAACTCTACTAATTGAGAATATGTCTGCGCTTTGCTGCCATGCGACAACAAGACAAACATAAGCAACAGCACCAGCGGTTGAGTGATAAGATTTAATTTCCTTTGCATCATAAATAATCAGGACAAACTCTGTATTGCGCATCCTTTGGCTTGAATATACACAATACATATTGAAGAGAAAATTCAATCCCTCCTCTTAAGTTACTTGCAGGAACCAACTTTGAAAAATTCAAATCATAGGAAATCCCTGCTGTCCATTTGTTATAATAAATTCCTGCTGTTAGATAAGCTGCGTCTCTATTTCTCATCCAAACTCCACCATAAGGTGCAATGTATTCTCCTTTTTTATCAATTATTATATATCTGGCATTTGCTCCAACAATAATCTCATTGTATTTACCTTGAAACTGTGCTAAAACGGCAGGCTGAATATCCCATTCATAATTCAAAGGCCAAGTACCTTTTGCATGAAAGACATAGCGCATATCTCTTTTAATCAGGTCATCTCCATAAAAGCTTTGTTTAGCCTGAGGAATATTAAACCAGGCCACTCCGGCAACTATTTCTTTTCTGTTTTCTGGCTTGTACTTATATATGGCACCAACATTCGCATTAAAACCGGTACGTTTATTCACTCCAAAATTTTCTAGTGAGGGCAAAGCAGCATCATAGTAATAACCATTGTATTGATTATCCCAACTCAGCAAATCAAAATTTATATTTCTATGATTTACTCCAAGCTGAATTCCTGGAGTAATTGAATGAATTGAATCTTTTCCCAGGTAGATTTCATATGCCGTAGATATATTAAACTCAATCGTTCTAAAATTACCATCACCCGCCGCATCATGAAATAAATTTATCCCATGATAAAGATTGGGCAATATCCATCCCGATCTGTTCTCTGCTGAAATGGCTATGGTATTATAGGGTCTTGAAACTGCTTTCCATTGACTTCTTTGATTAGCTGAAAATCGCCAATCACATTCATGATTACCGGTAAGCGCAGGGTTTAAATAAACAGGATTCATATTGAATTGAGAAAAGTGAATATCCTGTGCAATCAGCTGATTACCCGAAAACAAGCTTAATATCACTAACAATTTTCTCAACCTCATAATTATCTAAGCAAGGAGATATTTCCTTTAATCAAAGACTCTTGTCCATCATAGCAAACAGCTGTAAGATGATAAACATACACATCCGGATCTAAGGGTTTGCCTTTAAATGTCCCATCCCATCCTATAGATTGATCATTTGTTTCAAACACCAATTCTCCCCAACGATCAAAAATTTTAAGATTCACTTCCTCCAAATATTGTCCTCTCACAAAAACTTTGTCATTTTCTCCATCACCATTAGGCGTAAAAGCAGAAGGAATAAAAATGTAAATATCCCCACAAATAAATTCCAAGACCGTTATTAGAACTTGTGTTTTTTGCTCACATCCATCTCCTAAAATTGTTACTTCATATAAGAAATCATCATCCAAACCAGAAGATGTAACAGACTGTCCTGTTGTAGGGTTTAACCCTATTGTCGGATACCATATATATTGATATCCCGGAACATTTGGAAAGGCTTCTAAAATAGTTGTTCCTCCTTCAGGAATAGAATCAGGAGTTGCAGTAGCGTAAACCGAATTTGGATCAATCCAGTTAACATTTACCCAAACCGAATCAACAAATACACATCCTGATCCAGTAACACCTGTAACATAATAATACATAGACCCTGGTGGTGAAACTAAAACTGTAGAGTCACCTGTTTGAATAATACCAGTAGATGGTGACCAGCTAAAAGTCATTGTTTCTGATGGAATAAGGTTATGAGCCATCAACATAGTAGTATCTCCTAAACATAAGGTATCTCCACCGGAGACATCCATTGCTCCATCTGCCATAATTATAGTAACTGAATCAATTTTATTACACAATGCCCAGCCATTAGAAGCTTCTACATAATATGTGGTAGTAACTACCGGATTTACTGTAATTGAAGAATCCAACCCTCCGCCATTTATTTGGTTTGTCAGATTTGGATCATCATACCAATTAAAAGTAGTTCCTGTTCCGAACGAATTTGCCCAAATATTAACAGCTGAAGTATTACATAAAGCGGTATCCGGTGAAACCTCAAGCGCTAATGAATCATACACATTGATCACTTTTATTGCTGTATCCTGAAGATTACAAATTGTATCGGTAATAGATAAAATAATTTCGTACTGTCCTGGTGACTCAAACATTATTTGCGGATTTACTCCACCTTGCACCACAATTGCTTCAGTAGGAAAAGTCCAAACAGAATTAATTGTATCATTACTTTCATTGTCAAGAATAAAAGTAAAAGGCGCACATCCTTCAAGGTCTGATATTTGAAATTCGGCATCAGGCACAATTTCAAAATCATACTTAAATACCAGATTATTACAATTAGAACTCAGATTTTGTGAAGACCATGCCCCAGGTGTAGTAGGAAAATCACTATTTCCTCCACATCCTCCACATACAGATTGATAAACTACTCCAAACTTATCAAATCGTGAAGTCCCTCCATCCACATGTTCATGGGCTTGAGCTCCTCCCATATAACTTCCGTATAACATGCTTTGGGCATCTCTTTCTAAAACAAAAAGGTAAAAATCAAATCCGTCAGGTGGTGTTTGTTGATATGCATCCACAGTAGTTGGCATCCCGCTCAATGGTACTGATTGTAAAATATTAGCTCCCCATCCTGAAACGTATACATTTCCGCAAACATCTACTAAAAATGCTGATGGTGAAATATTAGGAATACCGTTACCATTTCCGAAAACTGTTGAATACTCAATTGCACTTAAGTCTGGCAGCAACTTCATAATAAACTGACCGCTATTTGGATTTGAATATGGGGCATTTATAACAGGCATACTTCCTTCAGATTGCCCTACCAAATAAACGTTATCCCAACGATCAATTTCAACAAAAATAGCCTGATCATAAACTGAAGTTCCTATGTAAGTTGTTTGTGTTAAAGTAGAACCATCAGGAGTTAATTTAAAAACATACCCATCTGTTTCCCCTCCTTGATAAGTTGGATTCAAAGCACCTGTTGTATTGGGCAGATCATTTGAACTTGTTCCACCGGCAACTAAAATGTTGAAAGAAGAGTCAATTTTCACTGAGTAACAAGCGTCATTTTGAGTACCACCAAAATAGCTCGACCATAAGAGAGTTGAAAAGTCTTCAGAAACTTTAAAAACCACACCATCTTGTTGTCCAGCATTTGCAGCTTGAAAAGGAGAAGCTGTAGGAAAATCTGTTGATCTGGTACTAGACGCTATCAAAATATTATTGGCAGAATCCAACATGATTTCTCCTCTAAATTGATCACCATAGTTAGAAGTTAAAGAATCATAAGATGCAACACTATTATAGGTACCTCCATTAATTCTATAATTAACCCCATCATTAGATGAACCTCCTATATAAGTAGAGCCTAATAAACTGGTTCCATTCTCACTTAATTTAGCAATGTAAATATCAGTACCCTGAGCAGAGTAATATACTCCGTTGTAATAATAATTTGAATTCGGAATCCCACCGGCGTGAGAAGTTTGGAATCCTCCCTGAATAGGAAAATCTGTACTAGATGTAGCTCCGTATAAATAAATATTATTTAAAGTGTCGCAAATTAAACTATGTACCGTTTCAGTTCCCTGAACATCATTTCCTCCTCCTAGGAAAGAGGTCCACAACATGGATGTACCATCAGCAGAATATTTTGATATAAACACGTCTGTGATTCCATAATTTGCACTACTTGGCCCGGTAAAATTTGAATTAATATCATAAGCCGGAGCAGGTGTAGGATATGCATTTCCATAAACTGTACCTCCAGAATAAGCTTTGCCATCATAAGCGTATGTCGCTGTCATACCAAAATTATCAGTAACTGACCCACTATAAGTTGCAAAAATGAGCAATGGATCTATCACTAATTCAAGTGATTTATCATAAGCACCAACATTATAGCTTATCTCTCCCTCTTTAGTCAATTGAAAGCTGCAATCTACATTCAGTACTTTTCCATTTTTAATTTGATAGACATAAGGTTTCTGTTCAATAATTTTACCCAGGGTGGTTTCTATTTCAATATTCCCATCCTTTGTCAGTTTAATTTTGTCTTGACCGTGATAGTGGATTTTAATTTGGTTTGGATTTGCGTTAGGCGCTACAATAAATTCATATTTCAAATCCTGTTGCTTTTCGTAAAATCTTAGATTAATCCCTTGATACAAATCATTATATACGATTTCATTGTAAGCATGTAAGTTACTCGCCCAACGGCTTTTATCTTGTCCTATGTAATAATTATAATACTCTTTTGTAGGATGATAATTATCAAAAGTTGTTACATCATTTGCTCCAACAAATTCAGCAAAAACTAAATACTGCGGAATAGTTTCCTTTTGTTCTTTATGCTCTTTTGTAAGGTGTTGGACATGCGCTTGTGAATGATCTCTAAACTGATATAAAACACCACCGTTCTCTAACCAGATTTTCCCTCCAAATATATCCGCTCTGTACTTTACATGATCCGGCCATTGACCACCATTAGGTATAAACTTATATACTCCGGGATCATGATCAACATCTTGTCCAAATGAAATAACAGACAAGGTTGTAAACAAAAAAAGTAGATATGATTTAATTTTAAGCATCACTGCAAGATAAGAATTATATATTATTTGAATCAACTAAAGCATAGACGAAATAGCTTGCTGAATAGTTGACTTTCATAGTATTTAAGGTAGCATTCCTATACTGAGATTAACATTTGTTTTATAACTGTTATTTCTTAATTAAAAATAGTTACTTTTACCACCTATTACAGGAAAAATAAATTCGTACCATGTCAGAAAAATATGCAGCTCAGATTAATGAGTTCATGGAAAAGGTAAAAGCAAAAAACGGTCATGAAACTGAATTTTTGCAAGCAGTTACGGAGGTAGCAGAAGCCATCATTCCGTTTATAGAAGAAAATCCAAAATATCAAGGAATCAACCTTTTAGAAAGAATGGTTGAACCTGAGCGTGTAATCATGTTCAGAGTACCTTGGTTGGATGACAAAGGAAACACGCAAGTAAACAGAGGTTACAGAATTGAGTTCAATTCAGCTATCGGACCTTATAAAGGTGGTTTGCGTTTTCACCCATCTGTAAACCTTTCAATTCTTAAGTTTTTAGGATTTGAACAAGTGTTTAAAAACTCATTGACAACACTTCCTATGGGAGGTGGTAAAGGTGGATCTGATTTTGATCCAAAAGGAAAATCGGATAATGAAGTAATGAGATTCTGTCAGTCTTTTATGACTGAATTGTCAAGACATATTGGACCTGACACAGATGTACCTGCAGGAGATATTGGAGTTGGAGGAAGAGAAATTGGATACATGTTTGGTCAGTACAAAAGATTGAGAAATGAATTTACCGGAGTTCTTACTGGAAAAGGTATTAACTGGGGTGGTTCATTAATCAGACCTGAAGCAACCGGTTATGGTACAGTATACTTTGCTGAAGAGATGTTCAAAACTAAAAATGACTCTATTCACGGAAAAGTATGTGCGGTTTCTGGTTCAGGAAACGTTGCTCAATTTGCTATTCAAAAAATTCTTCAATTAGGAGGTAAAGTTGTTACTGCATCTGATTCTTCAGGATATGTATATGCTGAAGACGGTATTCATTCAGAGCACTTAGATTTCTTAATGGAATTGAAGAATGTAAGAAGAGGTAGAATCAAAGAAATGGCCGACAAATTTGACGGAATCCAATTCTTTGAAGGTGAAAGAGTATGGAATGCTCCATGCAATATCCAAGTAGCCTTGCCTTGTGCAACACAAAATGAATTAGATGGAAAAGATGCTGAAACTTTAGCCGGAAAAGGATTGATCCTAGTTGCTGAAGGAGCTAATATGCCATCTACACCAGAGGCTATTGAAGTATTTTTAGAGAAGAAAATTGCTTTCTCACCTGGAAAAGCTTCAAATGCTGGAGGAGTTGCTACTTCAGGACTTGAAATGTCTCAAAACTCATTGAGATTATCTTGGACAAGAGAAGAAGTAGACGAAAGACTTCACAACATCATGAAATCTATTCATGCTGCTTGTGTAAAATATGGTACAGAAGGTGATTACGTTAACTATGTAAAAGGAGCAAACATTGCTGGATTTGTTAAAGTAGCAGATGCAATGATTGACCAAGGAGTAGTATAATCACTACCAAATAGGTAATTCAACTTACCGAATAATAACTTTAAAAGGCGATTCTTTGATTAGAGTCGCCTTTTTTGTATCCTGTAGATTACTAATCAGTCTTTTAAGTGGGATTTTACAGGACCATATTGAGTTTACTACTTTTATTTGTGCTAAATCATGCACAAGCACAAACTACTTTTGCAACTGAAACATTTGGAACAGGTGCAGCTAAAGGTACGCTTGCTAATGGTTTTAATGCCGACTTAGGAACTTGGACTGTTCAAAACACAGGAACTAATGGTTCTGACGCCAATAATTGGTATGTCAGTGGTGAAGAATGTGGAAATGCGGCCGGAACTTGTGGCTCAGCTTGCCCCGGAGGAGACAATTCCCTTCATGTTTCTGCCATTGGAGGTTTATGTGGAACACCTGATTGTGGAGCGGCTTACAATGAAACATCTGCACTCAATCAAACCAATCAACGAGCCATTTCACCAGTTATTGATTGCTCATCTTATAGCACAATTACACTCAATTTTAATTACATAGCCGCACAAGGAGATGATGGTTTTTGGGTAGAATACAGTACAGATGCGGGAAGCACCTGGAGCACCTTTACAGGAGGAAATGTTGCTGCAACCCAATGTTGTTCTTGCCTTGATGCATTTTATTGTAGTTTTCTTGGATTGTGTTGTCCTCCGCAAACAACTCAATCTTGCGCAGGTGGCGGACAGGGATTTTGGACTGCAGTGAGTTTAAGTTTTCCTGCAACAGCTGATGGAAATCCAAATGTTAGATTCGCTTTTCATTGGTCAAATGATGGAAATGGATTTGGATCAGACCCATCAGTGGCTATTGATGATATTACTTTGACTTATGATGGAGTTGTATTATCAGTGAAAATGAAAGATTTTTCATGTGAATCAGAAGGAAATATAAATTACCTCCATTGGACAACTTTATCAGAAAGTTCTTCAAGCCATTTTGAAATTGAGCATTCTTTAGATGGATATCAATTCAGAAAAGTTGGAGCGGTAAATGCTGCAGGCAATTCATCTTCCGCTAAAGACTATAATTTCGTTCACACCGTAGATCAACATCAAAACATCTATCGAATAAAATCGGTTGATACGGACGGTTCATTCCAATACTCTAAAACCATAACAGTATTCAATGATGTAAGCAAAGCAACAATATCTCATGCAAATGGCCAATTTCAAATCAAAAATCTAGAAAATGAAAACGGAATAATTACTGTTTATAACCTGAGCGGTCAAGAAGTGATTTCACCCATTAGTTTCTCATTTGCTGACAATCAAGTAAAACTTCCTATTAACAACTTAAAAGCCGGTATTTATTTTGTGAAAGTGAATTCCAATATTGGAAGTAAGAAATTTAAGATTGTTCTTCAATAATTTTATTAAGAATCTTCTCAGTTGCTCCCTGATTTTCTTTCATAAAACTCAACACTTTGCCATTGATTTCTTTAAGGCTTTTTACTTTTTGAAATGTGTTTTCAAAACTTGCGGCATCATCCACGGAGAAACCTATACCTGCTTCAATAAAAGAAAAAGCTTCAGGAAATTTTTCGAACTTATTTCCAAAAATAACAGGCAATCCAAATGATGCAGGCTCCAATATATTATGCAAACCGGTTTTAAAAGCCCCTCCCACATAGGCTATTGAACCATATTGATATAAATTCATCAACATACCAATATTGTCAATAATCAACAACTGAGGGCTACCCTGAAAATCATCTTTTACGAATTGAGAATATCTTACACTGTCCAGCTTAATTTCACTTTCTATTTTTCTAATAAATGAATCAGAGATTTCATGAGGAGCAATGATCACTTTTTGGTCAGTCAGATTTGATAAACTAGATTTTACCACATCTAAATCTTCTGACCAAATAGAACCCAGTATAAAAACTTCATTTCCAAAATATTTTTCAATTTTTGGATACTGCTGAACCTTGCTAGCATTTTGCATTACCCTATCATACCTTGTATCTCCACAAACTGTTGAATCAATTTGAATACTGGAAAGCAGTTTTTGTGAGTGTTCATTTTGCACGAAAATATGATTGAAAGCACCTAAAACTTTTCTCATATAACCACCATACCATGTAAAAAATGATTGGTTTTTTCTAAACAAAGCTGCAACAGAATAAACTGGAATCCCTTCTTGCTTGCAAGTTAAAATGTAATTAGCCCAGAATTCATACTTGATAAAAAACACAAATTTAGGCTGTACACATTTTATAAATCTCCTTGCATTTTTACTGGAATCTTTAGGCAAATAGACCACTAAATCAGCACCTTCATAGTTCTTTCTAATCTCATATCCAGAAGGAGAAAAAAATGTGACTACAATTTGGCAATTTTGATTTTGCTTGATGGCCTCCATAAGTGGCCTACCTTGTTCAAACTCTCCTAAACTGGCACAATGAAACCAATATACCATTTGAGAAGGATTGAATTTTTCTAATTTTTCCCAAACATCTTTTCTACCCTTCACCCATTTTTTCGCTTTCGGACTCCATAAGGATGCCAAGCGAACGGCAAAAGTGTACATATTTACACCGAGATTATAGAAAAGTTTCATTCTGCTAATCTACATAATACTGTTTAGCTGAGCGCTTATAAATTGGAATTAACCATCCAACTTTAATACCGTAGAAATAATCTTGTTTAATACCCGGATCCGGTCCACCAAGATCAAAGTTATAAAGGCGTTGATTCTGTGTAAAACCCTGAATAAATTCAAAACCGGCATAAAAATTCAAGAAACGCCTGTCCGCCTGAAACAAATAACCTATAAATTCTCGTGCCTCAAACCCCATATGCAAACGGTCATAACCTTTTCTGTATTCGCCTTCTAATTGAGGGACATCATCATACAAACTCTCGATTCTAATTTTATGCATCAAAAATCCACCTCCCAATTGAATCCATAATCCGGAATTTGGATTATTCCCCAGTTTACTCCAAACAAATCCAACATTGGCATTTGCTGTCATCCCTCTCATTAAGAATAAAATTTGAGCAGGTGAGCCACCCATACTGGTAATTTGACCAAAATCGTTCACAATACCTGCAAAAATTGTCGTGTCTCTGAATTGATTTCCGAAAATAAATCCAGAGTTAATACCAACCGTTAAATTGTTCTTGAACTTATAATCCACACTCAAACCGATTTCGTGATTGAATCCCCACAAATCTCCTACATCTCCATCAGTCAAATTAAACTTGTAATTAAGTGCACTTACAAATGTGCTGATACTAGAATCTCTTAAATTACGTTGACCAAATACAACAGAACCAGATAATAGAAAAATTAAAACTACAATTCGCATAAGTACAAAATTAGTAAATGATAACAGAAACTAGCCTCCACACACTAGATAATTGGTTATATTTGCACATTCATTTTACTACTTTAAGAAGTTAAAAATCATGAAGCAAATTCAAATGGTCGACTTGAAAACTCAATATGAGGAAATCAAATCAGAAGTCGACCGAGCTGTGATAGATGTAATCGCCTCATCTGCTTTTGTAAACGGACCAGATGTTAAAGCTTTTCAATCTGAATTAGAATCTTACCTAGATGTTAAACACGTAATTCCTTGTGCCAACGGAACTGATGCTTTGCAAATTGCACTAATGGCACTTGATTTAAAGCCTGGAGATGAAGTCATCACTTCGGACTTTACTTTTGCGGCTACTGTAGAGGTTGTTGGTTTACTTCAACTAAAACATGTTTTAGTAGATGTTGATCCAGATACTTTTAATATTTCTCTTGAAGCAATTGAAGCTGCGATTACTCCAAAAACTAGGGTGATAATTCCTGTTCATTTGTTTGGTCAAGCCGCTAATATGGAAGAAATATTAGCACTTGCCAATAAACACAATATCCATGTGGTAGAAGACAATGCTCAAGCTATTGGTGGAAGTTATACTTTCAGCAATGGTGTCACCAAGAAAAATGGAACAATGGGTGTTATTGGAACAACATCATTTTTCCCATCTAAAAATTTAGGATGTTATGGTGATGGAGGTGCAATCTTCACCAATAATGATGAAATAGCGGTTAAAATTAGATCTATTGTCAATCATGGAATGGGTGAAAGATATCACTATGAGCGTTTAGGTGTCAATTCCAGATTGGATTCAATTCAAGCTGCTGTGTTGAGAATAAAATTGAGAAAGCTAGATGAATACATTGCAAAAAGACAAGCTGCCGCTCAACACTACAATGAATTTTTTAGTCAAATTGATGGTGTAACTACGCCTGCTTTAAATCCAAAAGCTGATCACGTATTCCATCAGTACACTCTTAAAATTGAAGGTTTAGATCAATTTAAACTTCAAAACTACCTTAATGAACAAGGTATTCCGGCAATGATCTATTACCCTATTCCTTTACATTCACAAGAAGCTTATGAAGCTGACAGGTACAATGATGAGGATTTTGCTGTTACAAATAGCCTTTGTAAACAAGTGATTTCCTTGCCAATGCATACCGAATTAGATAAAGAACAATTAGATTACATTTGTGATCACCTTAAAAAATATCTTTCACAAAATTAATAGATGAAAAAAATTGCAGTAATAGGATCAGGTTATGTTGGATTGGTAACGGGAACATGTTTTGCCGAAACTGGTAACAATGTAATCTGCGTAGACATTGATGAGAAAAAAGTTGATAAAATGAGAAATGGTGAGGTACCAATTTACGAACCTCATCTTGACGTTATTTTTGAAAGAAATATTAAACAAAATAGATTGTCTTTTACCACGGATTTAAAATCTGCGGTTGATGCTTCTGAAATAATTTTCTTAGCGTTACCAACACCTCCGGGAGAAGATGGATCTGCTGACTTAAGCTATGTACTTGGAGTGGCAGAAGAACTAGGAAAGATTATTACTGAATACAAAGTAATTGTAGATAAATCAACTGTTCCTGTAGGAACTGCAGAAAAAGTTCATGCCGCAGTTGCAAAAAATGCTCAATGTGACTTTGACATAGTTTCAAATCCTGAATTTTTGAGAGAAGGGTTTGCGGTTGATGATTTTTTAAAACCAGACAGAGTAGTTATTGGTAGTAGTTCTGAAAGAGCTAGAAAAATCATGAAAGAATTATACAAGCCATTCGTAAGACAAGGAAATCCTATCATTTTTATGGATGAAAAATCAGCTGAACTAACTAAATATGCTGCCAATTCATTCCTTGCTACTAAGATTACATTCATGAATGAAATTGCCAATTTTTGTGAGAAGGTTGGAGCCAATGTAGATGATGTAAGAATTGGAATGGGTTCAGATTCTAGAATCGGAAAGAGATTTTTATTCCCTGGAATTGGATTCGGAGGAAGTTGTTTCCCTAAAGATGTTCAAGCGCTTGTTCGTTCAGGTAAAGAAGTGAATTATAAATTCAATATTATTGATGCCGTTTTAAGTGTAAATGATCAACAAAAGTTGAAACTAATAGATAAAATCCGCAACCATTATGGTGATTTGAATGGTTTACACTTTGGTTTATGGGGACTAGCTTTTAAACCAGATACGGATGATATCAGAGAAGCACCAGCTCTTTACATGATTGAAGAGTTACTTCAAGCTGGAGCAAAAATTACAGCTTACGATCCGGAAGCAATGGAAAATGTAAAACAACAGTTTGGAGACAAAATTGAGTTTTCATCAAGTGCTTACGAAGCTTTAAAAGACAAAGATGCATTGTTGATTGCCACAGAATGGGGTGCTTTTAGAAATCCTGATTTTGACAAAATCAAGGAACAATTAAAGTCACCAAAAATATTTGATGGTAGAAATCTATTTGATCTGGAAGAAATGGAAGGAAAAGGTTTTTACTACGAAAGTATTGGAAGACAAACCATCACAGGATAAATGGACAAGAGAAAGAAGATACTTATAACCGGAGCAGCAGGATTCCTGGGATCTCACTTATGTGACAGATTTATTAAAGAAGGATTCCATGTCATTGCTATGGATAATCTAATTACCGGTAGACTTAAAAATATAGAGCATCTTTTTCCGCTTGAAAATTTTGAGTTCTATCACCATGATGTAAGTAAATTCATCCACATTCCTGGACATTTAGATTACATTCTACACTTTGCTTCGCCTGCAAGTCCGATTGATTATTTGAAAATTCCGATTCAAACCTTAAAAGTAGGTTCTTTAGGAATTCACAATTGTTTAGGATTGGCCAAAGCAAAGAATGCTACATTGATGATTGCATCAACTTCGGAAGTTTATGGTGATCCCGAAGTACATCCTCAAACAGAAGATTATTGGGGTCATGTTAATCCAATTGGGCCAAGAGGAGTATATGACGAAGCCAAGAGATTTCAGGAGGCAATGACAATGGCTTATCATACATATCATAATGTAGATACTAGAATCGTTAGAATATTTAATACCTACGGTCCAAGAATGAGATTAAATGACGGTAGAGTTTTACCTGCATTTATTGGACAGGCCTTAAGAGGAGAAGATTTAACCGTATTTGGTGATGGTTCACAAACCAGATCATTCTGTTATGTGGACGATTTGGTTGAAGGAATTTACAGACTGTTAATGTCTGATTACAATTACCCTGTTAATATTGGAAACCCGGATGAAATAAGCATTAAAGATTTTGCAGAGGAGATTATTCAGTTAACAGGAACTTCTCAAAAAATAATTTACAAAGATTTACCTGTAAATGATCCAAAGCAAAGACAACCTGACATCACTAGAGCAAAAGAAATTTTGGGTTGGGAACCAAAGGTTGGACGTAAAGAAGGTTTAGAAAAAACTTATGCCTACTTTAAAAGTCTTTCACCTGAAGAATTAAACGAGAAAGATCACTATAATTTTGACAAGTACATTGTAAAGTAATGAGCGCGTATTTTGCACATGAGACGGCTATTATTGATGAAGGATGTGAAATAGGATCCGGAACAAAAATCTGGCATTTTAGTCATATTATGCCAAACTGCCATATAGGTCAAAATTGTAACATTGGTCAAAATGTTGTTGTAAGCCCTGAAGTAGTTTTAGGAAACAATGTTAAGGTTCAAAATAATGTATCTATATACACCGGTGTAATATGTGAAAATGATGTTTTTTTAGGACCTTCAATGGTTTTCACGAATGTCATAAACCCTCGCTCAGCAGTTTCCAGAAAAGATGAATATAAACAAACGCTGGTAGGTGAAGGGGCTTCCATTGGAGCCAACGCTACAATAGTTTGCGGAAACCCTATTGGAAAATTTGCGTTTATTGGTGCAGGTGCTGTAATTACTAAGGAAGTTAAACCATATGAACTTTGGGTTGGAAATCCCGCTAAAAGAATTGGTTGGATGAGTGAGTTTGGTCAGAGATTAAATTTTGACGCAAATGGTGAAGCGAAATGCACTGAATCAGATGAGAAGTATATTTTAGCAGATGATAATGTAATAAAAGTGCAATGAGTGAAGAAAAAAAAATCAAATTCGCTGTTTTAGGTTGTGGACATATTGGAAAACGACATGCAACCATGATTACTCTTAACCCAGAATCAGAATTGGTTGCTTTAGTAGATGTTGCTCCGAAAGAAAACCTTGGACTTGGAGAATTTCAAGATATTCCATTTTTTAAAAGTGAAGATGATCTGTTAATTTCAGGTATTGAATTTGACGTTTTAAGCATCTGCACTCCAAATGGCCTTCATTCTGATCAAGCAAACAAAGCACTAGACGCGGGTTATCATGTCGTGTGCGAAAAACCTATGGGCTTATCAAAAGACAAATGTGAAGGAGTAATATTTAAAGCACTACAAAACTCCAAACAAGTTTTTTGTGTAATGCAAAACAGATACTCCCCTCCTTCTGTATGGCTTAAAGATATAGTGGAAAGGAAATTAATGGGTGATATTTACATGGTTCAAATAAATTGCTATTGGAACAGAGACGAGCGCTACTATACAGGTAAAACATGGAAAGGAACTCAGGATTTGGACGGTGGAACCCTGTTTACTCAATTTTCACATTTTATTGACATCATGTATTGGCTATTTGGTGACATTAAAAATATTCAGGGGAAATTTGCAGATTTTAATCACAAAAACCTTACAGATTTTGAGGATTCAGGCTTTGTGAATTTTGAGTTTGTTAATGGCGGAATGGGCAGTATCAACTATTCAACTGCCATTTGGAACTCAAACTTAGAAAGTTCCATAACAATTGTTGGTGAAAAAGGAAGCGTGAAGGTTGGTGGTCAGTATATGAACGAAATTGAAGTTTGTAACATTGAAAATTATGAACTTCCTGAATTACCACCGTCTAATCCACCAAACGATTATGGCGCGTACAAAGGCTCTGCCGCTAACCATCATTATATAATTGAAAACGTGGTTGATTCATTAAAAAATAGAACCACTGCAACTACCAATGCTTTGGAAGGACTAAAAGTTGTTGAAATTATTGAGAGAATATACAAAGTAAGAGATACTTATTTGAAAAGAAACTAGTTACTATGAAAAACATCTACGAACAATTATTGAATAAAGAAGCAAAACTAGCGGTCATTGGTTTAGGTTATGTTGGTTTACCTATCGCATTAGAATTTGCAAGAAAAATTAAAGTGATAGGTTTTGACATCAATGCTAAACGTGTTGAAATGATGCGTAACAACATTGATCCAAGTGACGAATTAGAGGCTTCTGATTTCGAAGGATGTGACATACATTTTACACATAAAATTGACGAATTGGCTGAAGCAACATTTTTTATTGTTGCTGTACCAACTCCAATTGACAGTAGTAAGGAGCCAGATTTAACCCCATTATTAGGCGCAAGTTCAACTGTAGGACAAGTACTCAAAAAAGGTGATTATGTAGTTTATGAATCAACTGTTTACCCTGGTTGTACAGAAGAAGATTGCATTCCGGTTTTAGAAGCAGAATCTGGCTTAAAATTCATGGAGGATTTCAAAGTTGGATATTCACCGGAAAGAATTAATCCAGGAGATAAAGTAAATACCTTAGCTACAATCGTAAAAGTTTCTTCTGGTTGTGATCCTGAATCTGCAGAACACATTGCAAAAACATATGAATTAGTAGTTGAAGCAGGAGTTCATAGAGCACCGTCAATTAAGGTCGCAGAAGCTGCTAAAATTATTGAAAACACGCAAAGAGATGTAAATATCGCTTTGATAAATGAACTTTCTATCATCTTTAATCGACTTGGCATTAATACCTATGATGTATTAGAGGCGGCAGGAACTAAATGGAACTTTTTACCATTCCGTCCAGGTTTGGTAGGTGGACACTGCATTGGAGTTGACCCCTATTATTTAACACATAAGGCTAAGCAATTAGGTTACCATGCTAAAATCATCAATTCAGGAAGATATGTAAATGACTCAATGGGATTTTATGTTGCCAAACAAACTGTAAAAATGATGATTGGTCATGGAAAAAACCCAATGGAAGCTAGAGTTTTAATCATGGGAGCAACTTTTAAAGAAGACGTTTCTGATATTAGAAATTCTAAAATTGTTGATGTAGTGAATGAATTACAATCATTTGCTTGTAAAGTTGATGTAATAGACCCACATGCTGATGCAACAGAACTTTTTGAAGAGTATGGATTTGAATTAACGGCAAATCCAACTAATGATTATGATGCAATAATTGTTGCGGTAAATCATAAAGAGTATGCCAATAAAACTGAAGCTGAATTTAGAAGCATGATGGCTGATGACAAAGGACTAATTGTCGATATTAAAGGGATATACAAAGGTAAAATAGCCAATATTGATTATTGGTCATTATAAACTCACTTTAAAATGTCAAATAGAAATATTTTAATAACCGGTGGAGCAGGATTTATAGGTTCTCATGTCGTTAGATTATTTGTGAATAAATACAAAGACGACAGAATCATTAACCTTGATAAACTTACTTATGCCGGGAATCTTAAAAATTTGACTGACATTGAGAATGAACCTAACTATAAGTTTGTCAAAGGAGATATTCAAGACAAAGCTTTTTTAGCAGATGTTTTTGAAAAGGAACAAATTACAGATGTAATTCATTTAGCAGCAGAATCTCATGTTGATAGATCAATTTCAGGTCCAATGGAATTTATCATCACCAATATTGTGGGAACAGCCAATTTGTTGGAAGTAGCCAGATCAAAATGGACGGATGACAATCATGTATTTTATCATATTTCTACAGATGAAGTGTACGGTTCATTAGGTGAAGAAGGATTTTTCACTGAAGAGACATCATACGATCCAAGAAGCCCTTATTCAGCTTCAAAAGCAAGCTCAGACCATTTGGTGAGAGCATATTTTCACACTTACAAATTACCAGTTAAATTGTCCAATTGTTCAAACAATTATGGTTCACATCAATTTCCTGAGAAACTAATCCCTTTGATGATTAACAACATCAAAAACAACAAACCCTTACCAATTTATGGTACTGGTGAAAATGTAAGAGATTGGTTGTGGGTTGAAGATCATGCAAGAGCTATTGATGTAATTTTTCACAAAGGAGAGATTGGAGAAACATACAACATTGGTGGATGGAATGAATGGACCAACATTGACTTGGTTAATAAGCTTTGTGAAATTATGGATGAAAAATTAGGTAGAGCATCAGGGACATCTGCTCAACTTATTACTTATGTAAAAGACAGAGCCGGACACGATATGCGATACGCCATAGATGCCACTAAAATAAAGAATGAATTGGGTTGGGTGCCTTCATTAGAATTTGAAGAAGGATTAGACAAAACAGTTGATTGGTATCTTGACAATGAAGAATGGATCAACAATGTGACTTCAGGAGATTACCAAAAGTATTATTCTGAACACTACTCATAAGACTTATCCATTTGAACAAGCCTTTCAAGTCTATCTTTTTTCTTTACTCCAATATTTTGTTTACCTGCTATAATTAGCACTACAGACATTTTAGGACGCTTCTTGCACAAAAGTGACGTTTCATCCATTTTTACCGCGATCCCTATTCTTGAGAATTCTCTGGAATATAGTTCGTTCATAACTCGGCTTCGTTCAATTCGATTAAAAAACTCGTCTACCATTTGTAGTTCAGTTTTAGCATAAATTGGCAAAGGCTCTTCATAATCATCATGTTCTGGATCTTTTACTTTTGGATATTCACCTTCATATAACTGTAAAGGATTATCCTCATTCTTACGATCAAAATAATACTTGTGGCCTGGACTAAAATCAAGTAAATCTACTTGAAAGGCATATGAATAAAACCTCCTATACTTTACTTCTTGCAATTTCAAAGCATAATTAATAATCCTTTGTTCTTTATTCCATTGATGTCTTTTTTTAAACTTAGAAGAGCTATAATTTAAGACAGCCGAATTGCAAATTTTGTTCAGTAATGTGTCTTGTTCAAAATCAGTAATCAACTTCTTATTCAATTTGTCTTTAAAAGAACTCAATATAAATCCGGATATTTCCTCCCTATCTAAATGGAATAGGTCCAACCTTTGATTCGTTCCATCTAACAACTTATACTCAATTCCTTCAGACTGATTAAGATGAACTAAAAAGTTGCGATACTGTGGAAAAGCTACAACAGATAACAAAAGTGATATGTAGACTAAACTAAATCTCATTCTTCACTCGTAAATATTTCTCTTAAATTATCGTCTTCTGTTTGAGGATCTAGCATTTGAACCTCCATTCTACCCTCACGTATTTTTTGTACCCAAGATTTAAACACACCAATACCAGCTGAGGCAAAAAATACTACAATGATATTTTTTGAATTCTTATCAAAATAAGGTTTGTTTTCCTGATCAGGATCAAAGGTTAGTACTCCATTTTGCGATTTATCAACTAACACAATTTTCTCCACCTCATCATTGATCATTCCGCCGGCTACTGAGCTAAATTCAGAAGCCATCTCTGTTGGAGCTACCATTCTAGTTCTTGCATCACAATTCCACAAACCAAAACCTCTAATTTCTATACTTCTCTTTACACTTCCCAAATCCACAATTCTTGGGTCTGATTGTCTGATTTCAAACACTCTTTTTTGGCGAGCAACTTCTGCAGCTAATGCTCTTTCTTTCATCCCTTTTTTTAATCGCTCTAATTTTGGTTTGATCTTAAAAAAGTTTTTTCTCTTTTCTCTCACATACCTTTTATAACTCAATTGATACCTGTTAAACTTGGATACTATCTCCTTATGAATTGCAGATTGAGAATTAGTTCTTGTTTTAAATAAGACAGGAATATTTACCAATGAATCTTTAAACTTAAAAGTCAGATCCATATTGTCATTTTCATAATCCGGGCTTAATTTAAGCTCAGTTATATAATGAGGACCTTCTTTAGTATACATTCTAGATTTAGATTTTTTAGACTTTAATTTACTGTATTGACCATTGCAATAAGCTCCCAAATTCTCTATAAAATCATGATAATGATCTGCACTGTCTCCATCATATACAAAGCGCATATTTGACATGTATTCATTATGAAAAGTTCTGTTGTAAACCATTAGTTTGTCACCATTATCAATGATCTTACTTTTATCATCCCAAAATGTATATAACTGGGTAAAACCTATTTCAAAATCTTTGAAGCGCTCTCCTTTTTTCACGTACGGAACAAACCTGTCAGCAATATATTCTACCTGAACATTTTGTAAATCACCATAATCAATCAGCATTATTGAATCCAACTTAGATTGATCTAATTGAAATACCTTTTTAACATTATCCGTTGAAGCTGTTGCTTGCCATGAACCTTCCTGATCCATTTGCCAAACTTGCATGTCTTGATTTCCATTTTGAGAGATTAAAGTGGCATTGATAGGCTGATTTGGATTAACTTCCAACTTTTCACCATCATTTGTTTCTGCCTCTAACTTAAACATCCCACCAGAAGACAACATAAAAGGCTCATCATCAAATGAAGTTGTCATAGTTATTCCAGATAAAAATATATCTACAGGATCAAAATACTCTGTATATGACATTTTCACTTCTCCGTCATAAACCTCTCCATTTGAAGTGACAAATGCATTTTCAGGAATGTCAAAAATTGTTTTTCCCATTTTTAAATTTTGGGGAACTCCTGCTTTAATTGTAGCGATTTGCGGCTTTGGTTCTAATCCGGGAATAGGAGGTTTAATTCCTTTAGATTCTTGAATAGGTTCAGAATAAACCAGATTGAGATCAGGTTTGATACTAAGCACATGATCAATACTTTTTTGACTCACATTATTCCCTCTAACATCTACCCATTTAACATTTTCCAATTCTGTAATTTGATCTATTGAACTTAACTCATTTCCTCTTATGTCAATTGAGTCAACATCAATGTTTAAAAAAGACCTCAGGAATAGCGGATCAGTTCTTCTAAATGCAATTTTTTCAAGAGAAGTTGAATTAAGCTCCTCTACCACTTCTAAAGGTTTATTGAAAACACAATTATCAAAAGTAATTCGCTTTAAACGCGAAGATTTTCCACTTGTTGGAAACTCACTGATCATGCTATTTTTAATTACCACTTCAGTACCCATGTAATATTGAAAAGCATCAGGAATCATTGACAAATCTGAAATGATTAATTTATCAATCTTGTCCAGATAGCTTATATTCAGCATTAAACCCTCCGTTTCTAAATCCTTATTTCCAGAAACATCCAAATACTTTAAAGACCACCATTTAGATACCAACCAACTAATACTTCTTAGTTTATTATTAGAAAAGTTAGCCTCTTCCAATTTTGTTAAATGCATCATTTTATATGGCAGCACACTTATGTAATTGTTTGAAGCATTAATTCTCTCCAATTTCTCATGTCTTGCCACACCTTCTGGCAAATAAAACAAAGCACAATTCTCAAGATTAACTTCTCTGAGCTGAAATTTTGCACTATCTAACAATGCATCTAACGATCTGGGACTAATATTTTGATTTTCTGATAAATCAAGAACTTTTAGATTTGCCAGTTTACCAACTTGCCAAGGAATTGTAACAAAACCATTGTTACTCAAATTCAAAACCTGTAAATTTTTACATGCCAGAATCTCATTTGGAAATTCCACTATTCCTTTATTGGATAAATCTATTTCAGTAACACTTACAGAATTACCTTTTATTTGTTCAATTGAAGTTACTTTGATTGCTTTTGAAGTGGACACCAAGCAAACTACAAATAAAGTGAATGCGACTTTTTTCATAATGTACCGATTAGTTCAGTTTTATCTGTTTAGATCAGTTCCGGGGAAATCTCTATTATGTAATGTAAAACATCCTAAAAGGTAACCTTGTTACATATGAAATATTAATTAGTGTTAAACATGAACGGCAAATAAAAGCCAATATTACTTTATTGACAAATTAATGCGTAAACCAGAAAACTGGCCAGCCAATGACTGCCCATATAATCACTACCTAACACCTGCTCTTTAGATGAATTGATATGCTCATCACCTATTTTGTTTAGATGATTTAACTTTTTAGGCAGCTTTTTAGCAATATTGTAAAGACACCATGCTCTAGAAAAATTTAATCCATCCAAATGAACAAGTTTACCGTCTGTTCTATCCAACACTTTTCCGGGTTCTAAAGTAAATTCACTATCAAACAATTGGGGCATAAAAGATTCAAGCCATTTTTTAAAATCTTTTTCATCAAGCACTTTTGACATAAGTTCTGCTTCTTGCAAACAAGGAGATATAAAATCAAACCCACTTGGCTCCCAGCTAATTGGGCAACCATTATCAGAGAGATAAAAATCTTTAGCCCTTTTGATTATCAATTCTTCAAATTCTTTATCACCAATTTCTCTTGCATAATCCAGGGCGAAGGACAACCCAAAAGCTGTATTGGTGTGTTCACCTACTCTGATTGGATAAACCATTTTTGGTAAAAATGTCTTATAATTTTTGACTATTTCATCTACCAAGGATTGTAAATTTTCAGACAATTTATGAGTGGAATTGTGCTTTGATTTTTTCAATTCAACTTGTAGTTTTAATATCCATGCCCAACCATAAGTGCGTTCAAAAGATTTATTGAGTTTTGGCATAAAATACAGTAATTCTTTCTGAACTTTAGGAATCTGAAACTGTTCATCAAACAAATCAATCACCTCTTTTTCAAGCGTTGTTCCAGGATACTTATTCAATAAACTCGCTAGTAGCCAATGACCGTGTACAGAAGAATGCCAGTCAAAACATCCATAAAAAATTGGGTGCAGTTCACTTGGTGATTGCAAATGAGAAGAGTCTGTTAATGTTTGATTGAGTTTGTTTGGATACTCCTTATGGATACATTCTATGGGAACTTTTGCCAGTTTATACATCTTTTCATATGAAGTATCTACTTGTCCAAAAACAGTTTTAAGCCCAACAGCAAATACAAAAAATAAAATCCTTTTCATACCATAAAGTTAATAAGCTAAGTAATACCAAAATGCATCTTATATTTGTAGAAACTTCCCTTGAAGATGAGCCTCTTTAAAAAATTATTCGGTGGAACTAAGCTTGAGCCTATAGACTTGAGCATTATAAAAACAGACCTTCACTCTCATCTTATACCTGGGATTGATGATGGATCAAAAAGCATGGAAGACAGTTTAGCCATGCTTAGAAAATTCAAATCACTTGGTTACCAAAAGGTAATTACCACACCACATATAATGATAGATTATTATAAAAATAATCCGGAAATTATATTGGGTGGTCTTGAAAAGGTAAGGGAAGCCTTGAAAACCGAAAACATAGACATTGAAATAGAGGCTGCAGCAGAATATTATTTGGACCCACATTTTGAAGAGCTTATCGCCAAAAAGGAACTATTGACTTTTGGTGATAATCATATATTATTTGAGCTTTCATTCATGGAAGAGCCTCCAAGGGTAAAAGACACTATTTTTTCTTTAATAACTGAAGGTTACAAACCCATTTTGGCTCATGTAGAAAGATATCCTTTTTATCATAGTAAATGGGACATTATAGAAGAGCTTAAATCAAGGGATTGTTTATTACAATTAAACATCAATTCATTATCCGGACAGTATGGTCCACAGGTTAAAAAGATGGCTGAACAGCTTATTGAAAAGGAACTTATTGATGTTATTGGCTCAGACTGTCATCACATGGGACATTTAGAGATGATGGACGGACTGAGAACCAATAAACATTTGCATACCATTGCCTCAAAAACCAATCTTTTAAATAAGACTTTATAAACAGCTTCAATTCCACTCTTCGGAAAAAGCTGTTCATTCACCGATATTTTCGTACAACTCATCCAAATGGACAAACAAAAGCTACTCACTATTAGTATCTTAGGGTAAGAGCTACGGACGAGTAGCCGCATTAAAACGAGATACATTTTTCATCATAATATTTAAGATAATCTATTTATAGATTGAGGTTCAAAAGGGAAAAGAAGGCTACCAAGACAACGGGTAGCCTTTTTTATTTCATTCTTATTTCAAAAGATGTCATTCAACGAGTAAATTTTGCAACTTATCTGAATTAGATATTAAGACAAGTTGATGCTACCTATATTTGAATTGTCACAAGGAAACAATGTGACATTTGAATAGAAAAGTATACAACAAAAATATTTAAGATTATCTTTTTATAGATTGAGGTTCAAAAGGGAAAAGAAGGCTGCGTGACATCACTGCAGCCTTTTTTATTTGTATCAATTTTCACCTAAAATATCCATGGATGTCATTCAACGAGAAATCATAACAACTCATCTGAAAATCAAAAATTAATTAAAGATCTACCCTTAAATTTGAAGTAGTTATTTGAAAGAAGGGGAAGTGATGCTGTTTCCGGCAAAACTTTAAAAAATATTTAAAATAATCTTTTTATAGATTGAGGTTCAAAAGGGAAAAGAAGGCTGCGTGACATCACTGCGGCCTTTTTTATTTGTATGCATTTTCAACTGAAATATTCTTAGATGTCATTCAACGAGAAATCATAACAACTCATCTGAAAATCAAAATTTAATGAAGGATCTATCCTTAAATTTGAAGTAGTTATTTGAAAGAAAGGGAAGTGATGCTGTTTCCGGCAAAACTTTAAAAAATATTTAAAATAATCTTTTTATAGATTGAGGTTCAAAAGGGAAAAGAAGGCTGCTCAGATTGGGTAGCCTTTTTTATTTTGAAGTATTTAAAACCTGATAAAGAGCATTTTTATCCATTCACCGAGATTTTTTTACAACTCATCTTAAAACATAAAAAAATTCAAATAAGAGTAAGTAAATTGATATCAGTTAACCGCTTTGGGATTATGTGCGGAAAACCGAAATAACTCTAAAACATAACATAATTTATCTTTTTATAGATTGAGGTTCAAAAGGGAAAAGGGCTGCGTGACAAACTGCAGCCTTTTTTGTTTTTTTACTTATTAAGTTCTTGCTTAACGATATCTGAAATTACTTTACCATCAGCCTTTCCGTTCAACTGCCCCATTATTGGTCCCATTACTTTACCCATATCCTGAGGTCCGCTAGCTCCAACTGCTGCAATTTTTTCTTGCACTACTTTTCTAATTTCATCCTCTGACATTTGCTCCGGCATATATGCGGCAATTACTTCAGCTTGAAATTTTTCATCTGCAGCTAAATCTTCTCGTCCTTCTTTGATATACAAATCATAAGTATCCATTCTTTGCTTGTACAATTTCATGATGACTTTATTCTCTGTATCTTCTGTAACTTCTCCTCCTCCACTTGTTGCTTCTAATAGCAGTTTAGATTTAATATCTCTTAATGCAGCTAACTTATCTGCCTCTTTGGCTTTCATTGCTGTCTTGATGTCTTCGTTGATTTGTTCTGTTAAACTCATTTGACTTCAATTTGAATTTGAAGCTATAAAGTTCACCATTTTGAAATTAATGATGGTTCTTTTTGTGCAATTTAATTCTCACCATTGTTCCAGAAGCTCCATCTGCCCTATTTGTTATTGCAAAATCACCTTCCTTATAAAATTGAGCATTATATAGCCTGATTCGATCTTTGATAATAGACAATCCATACGAAGCGGATGTTTTATACTTTGATGGCTCATTGGCTTTATATCCTTTTCCATTATCAATTAAAACAACTTCAAAATGATCTGAGTTATCAATAATATTGAGTGTAATCTCTCCCTGGTAATTTACATCCTTTAATCCATGTACTATAGCGTTTTCAATTACCGGCTGTAAAAGCAATGCGGGAAAAGCAATCCTATTGACGTCATGTTCTGCATTAACATTGACAACAAAATCTATATTACCCCCGAATCTCTTATTTTCAAGATTAACGTAAAGTTTCAAGAAATTTATTTCCTCCGCCAAAGTCACAAATTCTTTTTTGGCAAAATCCAATGACATTCTAATCAAACTTGCAAAATCAGCAAGGTAATTTAGGGCTTCTTTAGAATCCTTATTGGCAATGTAATTTTGGATAGAATTAATAGTATTGAATGTAAAATGAGGATTCATTTGAGAAATTAGAGCCTTTAACTCTAGTTGTACTTTATCAATTTCAAGTTGTTTTCTGTTTTGAATTCTTCTTAAAAAATAAATAAATAATAAAACAACTACCCCCAAAGTAGTCAAAGCAAAAATCCCAATTGCCCACCAGGTTTTTTGCCAGGGTGTAAGAATTTTCAATTCAAGTGAGATTGGCTTACTATAATCTCCTTGGAAATAAGAACGCATCAATAATCTAAACTGACCACTTTCATAATTGGGTAGATTTAACTCACTTCCATTTAAATTTTTCCATTCAGATGACTCATTATCAATTTTATATTGATACTTAATTCCTTTTTTATTGTAATAAGACATTTGATTGAGGTAAACAACAACTTGTTGGTTTTCAATAAATTCAATTTTATCATAAATGTAAGTTGTAGTAACTCCATCCACTTTAATTGAATCAATACCTAACAAATCATCATTTAGGAATTCACCTTTAGTCAAAGCATCTTTGTGGAAATAACTTACTCCCAATTTTGATGCAACATATAATGTATCATTAAAAAGATAAATCGCATTAATTTCATTATCAATCAAACCAGTAGTTTTAGTATAAGAATATACATCAACATTCTTTTGATGTTCATCCACTAAAACATGATTTAAGCCCATATTTGAACCCACCCAAAAACTTGAATCGTTCTCAACAAAAATTGTATTAATGGCGGAAGAAAGTAATCCTTTTGTTTGATCGAGATTAATTGTATGCCCCTCTTCATAAAACACAACGCCTTCTCCTAATGTCCCTATTAAATATCCTCCTCTGAATGCTTCAATTTGATTCATTGTGGAACGAAGCAAGGGATTTAATGTATCAAGATGAGATAGCTGAGCGTCTTTGAATGCATAAAGTCCACTTTCTGTAGCAAGAAGAGCACTGTCTGGCGTTACTTTTATAAGATCATTTAATTTAGGAACCTCTAATCTAACTTGCTCTATTTTATCATCTTTCACCTTATATATATAGGTTTTATCTACAAACCAATTTTGCCAAACACCTTTTGATTGATATAATGCTGAATTGTTTAATGTATAATAATATAAGGCACCGGTATCTGACCAGTGATGAAATAAATCCGGAAGATCACTCAGTTCTTTTCGGGAAAAAATTTCTTGAACAGTTCTAAATTGATCCAATATCATTGTTTCACCAGATTCCCTATTAAGTAAAAAGGCTGAATTTCCCATTTCTGTAATTAACACATAATTGCTATCAACGTAAACCTTTTTAATGGCATCATCAATTGGTTTGATTAGTGGAAATTTATGAATGTCAATAGATGGTGCATAAAAAATACCGGAAGTACCGGTTGTTACCCATAAACCTTTATTGTCATCCAATATCATAGAGGTAACTTGCTCACTTTCCAAAAATGTATATTGTAATTCTAGTTCTCTTGAAAAAACTTCTACTCCTTTTGAAGTTCCTACGTAAATCAAATTGTCAAAGACCTCTACTTCATATCCCAAACTTTGTAATCTGGCTGATTTAATCCCTTTTTTAGACACTTCCAATAACAAGTCGCAAAACAATATATAAGAAATTTCCTCACCGTAATATGAGTCTGAAATCCCCAATCTGTCATATGCAATAGTGCGTTTATCAATTTTTACTGAATATTTTTTTTGTTCATGGTAAAGATTATCCAGCACATACAATTCTCCGGGAGACTCAAAATCATCATAATATCCTGCGTAAAATGAATGATCTATCTTCTTATTAAATATTTCTACACTGAGAAAAATATCAATGTTTTCTCCAATTCCTTTTGATATTCTATCCGGATTGTATGCTGCACCTCTATAATTTATACTCCCGTTACCATCTTCATCAATTATGTATAAGCCGGGTCTTTCTTTGGAACTGAAATAAAATCTATCCAAAGAGTCCCTCCAAATACTTCTTATATAATACTTTGAATCAATTAAATGATTTATATCCTCATTATGTCGGTATGGTTCAAAAACAACATCAGTGGCAGTTGGATCAAACCAGTAGATGTGATTCTTGGTATCATTAAACCACACCTTGTGATTGTTTTCTGGATGAAACCTGAAGATTACAATATTTTCAAGACCATCACTATTAGTAAACACCTTAAAATCAACCCCATCAAATCTAACTAAACCACGATCTGTAGCAAACCATAGATAACCATTAATGTCCAAGTAACTATCGTGAATTTCAGTTGTAGGCAAGCCATCATCTACGCCGTAATTTCTGAACACAAGCTCTTGACCAAACAGGCTAAAGCCGTTCATTGCAATTACAATGCACAACAGATATTTATAAGCATTATTCAAAACTTGGTAAATCTAAAAAAGAAAAGCCGTCCTAAGGACGACTTTTCTTTCGTTTTGGGTATTTTCAATCTCTACAATAGTATTTTTATAATGTTAAATCGTATAGATTCTATAAATCGTCTATTGTTTGAGCAAAGATAAATACTAAAACAGTGCACCAAAAACTGTAAAAAGCTAATGGACATTATATTTATTTAATGGTAGTTAAATTGATTAAATGGTAAACTTATCCAATGCAGATCTTTTTCTTCTGGATACCGGTAAAGTGGTTTGATTCTTTAAAATAAGCTCTCCTCCATTATCTGTAGAATAACGCTCAACGTGTTTCATATTCACAATAAAAGACTTGTGAATTCTAATGAATTGATCTTCATTCAGTGAACCAACAAAAGACTTAAGCGTTTTGGCGGTAGTATACTTTTTATCTACACAAAACACTGTTGTATAGTTTCCACTACCTTCAAGATAAATTATCTCATCAATTGTAAGAAATAACATACCGCCTTTATCTGCAATAGCTATTGTTTCCTGAGATTGCTTTTTTTGAACCAGATCAGACAAGAGTTCTTTTATGTCTAACTCTTGTTTTGGAGCCGTTTTGAATTTGTCAAGAATATAGGTATAACACTCTTCAAGGGAAGCAGGAGAAATTGGTTTAAGCAAATAATTAATAGCGTGATACTTGAATGCCTTGATGGCATACTCATCATAAGCTGTTGTAAACACCAGGTGACCATTAAACCCTCCTAATTTATCAAGCATTTCAAATCCATTTAGCTCAGGCATATTGATATCTAAAAACAAAACATCCGGTTCAATTTGATTAATGAGTTCGATTCCCTTAATTGGATTATCCGCGACGTAGACTTCTTTGATACCCGGACAGTACGTTTTTACAAGATTCTCCAGTAATTCGCGAGCATTTTGCTCATCATCCACGATCAAAGCAATCATTTCCATAATTAGGTCTCTAAGGACTCTAAATATATTAAACTTTATTGGTTTAAACCTTTTAAACCGTGGAACTCAGCTATTTCAATCAACTCCTACTCACATTTAAACATTGTTGATCAGTTAGTTACAATAAAAAATCCCCGAGCGCTGCTTCTCGGGGATTAGATAAATTTATATGCTGCTAAAATTTACCTCGAATATCTAGTCAACGTTATCGTGTAAAAACGAATTGTTTTCTTTTAACTCAATTTTGCGTTGTCCATTCTCATCTTCTTCTCCTTCAGACAAAGTGAATTTACTCATGTTATCTTCTGAAGAGTGAGGAGTATCTTCTAATTCAATCTTTTTACGCTTGTACGCCGGCTCTTTTTCCAGATCCGTGATACCTTCAGCTGATTTCAACTTAGAAGTGTAAGACTGGATTCTCTCTAATCTTTCTTTAGCTTTTTGAGACTGCTCTTCTGGAGACAATATCGTTTTAGCTTCTACAGATTCATTGTAAGCAACTTCTTCATCTTCTAACTCATCAGTTAGATAATGTTTAATTACTTCCTCATCCTCTTGATTTGCTTCAACGTTATTATCAGTAGCCATTTCAGTTTCTTCCATGGCATTTAGTTCCCAATTAATCTCAGCTTGTTTAGAAACTTCCTCCTCATCTTTCACGATTAAGAACGGTTCGTCCTCATCTTCTTCAACTTCCATTTCAGCATTTACTTCATCCATACTTTTAGTTTCTAAAGTATTAGATTGTGTAGGAGAAGTAATTGGAGAAGTGATCATTGTAGGAACATTATCATCTTCTAAATCAACTACTTTTTTCTCAGGTGCTCTTTCAAAACCTGTAATTGGTGAAGAATTGAACCCTGTAGCAATAACTGTAATTGAAATGGCATCACCTAAGGACTCATCATATCCATGTCCCCAAATCACATCAGCCGTTGCTCCTGCTTCATCTTGAATGTAATCAGTGATATCACCAATTTCATCCATTAAAATTTCGCTATTACCATATGTGATATTCAGCAACACATAAGTAGCTCCTGAAATATCATTATCATTCAATAAAGGTGATGACAATGCATTTCTTACAGCATCTAAGGCTCTGTTTTCACCAGTTGCCTGAGCAGATCCCATAATCGCTACACCAGAATCTTTCATTACAGTACTAACATCATTAAAGTCAACATTGATCATACCTGTAACAGAAATTACTTCAGCAATTCCTTTAGCTGCAGTTGCTAAAACGCCATCAGCCTGAGCAAAAGCATTTCCTAAAGAAAGATTACCAAACATCTCTCTTAATCTATCATTATTGATGATCAATAAAGTATCAACATTTTGTCTTAACTCTTCCAAACCTTCTTCAGCTTGCAACTTTCTTTTTCTACCTTCAAAAGCAAAAGGTACAGTTACAATACCAACTGTTAGGATATCCAATTCTTTTGCCACCTTAGCAATCACAGGAGCTGCACCAGTACCTGTACCACCACCCATTCCGGCAGTTATAAATACCATCTTGGTGTTTTTTGCAAGAATTGATTTTATATCGTCAATATTTTCAATGGCTGCATTTTTTCCGATTTCAGGAATTGCACCGGCACCACGACCTTCAGTAAGGCTTTGGCCCAATTGAATTTTAATCGGAACAGGAGAAATATCTAAAGCCTGTTGATCGGTATTACAAATAACGAAATCAACACCTTTGATCCCTTCATTATACATGTGATTGACTGCGTTTCCTCCACCGCCTCCTATTCCAATCACTTTAATGATCGAGGATGAATCTTTTGGCAAATCGAACTCCATAATTGTTGTTTTTGGTTTGTTGTTGTTTACACTTACAAACTAAGTTGCAGGTGCATTAAGTTTTTTCTTATTAATCTTCATCTTCTTCTTCGAACCAGGCTCTACTCTTAGTAAGAATCTTGTCAAAGAAGCTTCCTTTTCTTTTAGTTGAATGGTTTTTGGCTGCATTGAATTTATCCTCCACTTCAGTATTCATATAGCTATTATGTTTGAAGCCTTGGATTACTAATCCAATACCTGTGGCATACATTGGGCTTGTAATATTATCTACCACAGTAGATGACGCCAAATGCTCATTAGGATAACCAATTCTTGTATCCATTCCGGTAATGTATTCAAACAGTTGAGTGATATGCTTTAATTGTGCTCCTCCACCTGTTACAACAATACCTCCTATCAATTTTTTCTCGTATCCAGAGTTTTTGATTTCGTAATAAACGTGCTCAATAATTTCTTCCATTCTTGCCTGGATAATTGCTGCCAGATTACGAATTGAAATTTCTTTAGGATCACGCCCTCTCAATCCAGGAATACAAACCACTTCATTATCCTGACATTCTGAAGCTAAAGCTGAACCAAATTTTTGTTTCAACTTCTCAGCATGTCTCTTCATGATGGTACATCCTTCTTTAATATCTTCAGTGATAACGTTTCCTCCAAAAGGAATAATTGCAGTATGTCTGATGATTCCATCCTGGAAAATGGCAACATCTGTAGTACCACCTCCTATATCAACCAACACTACTCCTGCTTCTTTTTCTTCTTCTGAAAGAACAGCTTCTGCAGATGCAATTGGCTCAAGGATTAACTCATCAACCTCTAAATCTGCTTTATCAACACATTTTTTAATGTTTTTAGCTGCAGCAACCTGACCCGTTATAATATGGAAATTAGCTTCCAATCTTACTCCGGCCATACCTATAGGATCTTTAATTCCTTTTTCGCTATCAACAATATATTCTTGCGGCAATACATGCACGATTTCTTCTCCCGGCTGCATCACCAATTTGTACATATCTTCAACTAAGGCATCAATGTCTTGTTGTGAGATTTCTTTATCTAAATCATCTCTCATCAACATTCCTCTGTGTTGCAAACTACTAATGTGTTGACCTGCAATACCAACATTGACAACACGAACAGTTAAATCGCCTTTAGCTCTTTCTTGAGCCAACTCAACTGCTGCTTTAATTGAATGCACAGTTTTTTCAATGTTAGACACTACACCTCTAGTAACTCCAACACTTTCGAATTTACCCATTGATAAAATCTCTATTTTACCGTGTTCGTTTCTACGTCCAACGATACAAGCGATTTTAGTGGTTCCGATATCTAATCCTACAACAATTTCTGCCATATCTTTCTTTAAAAAGACACTAGATTTTGGACATTAGACTTTTGATTTTGATCAAGGTCACAGTCCTCACCTGCTGTCAACATTTTTTAATCTTATCTTTTAGAGCACACTACCTGGCTCTTATACATAATGTTAATTGTATCGTAATTCTCCCAGCCAACTCGGTTAATACCCTCTGAGTAGAAATACTCTAACTTTTTAAACTTCCCGGCTATTAACTCAGCCTTTCCAAACATGATCCGTTGATCTCCTACTCTCGGAATCAACTCAAACTCTTTATACTCATTGATGTGAATATGAGTAATTTGAGCAGAGAGACTCTTATCTAAACAAACATAATTTGAAATCGCGTACAAATCATCTAAGATTTCAATAGTTTTCAATGAATCATTGTTGATTATGTCGTTAACATTCTTGGAATAGTCCTCTTCATTAATATATCCATCAACGGTTAAAACATGTGCTGTATAGTTGGTAGACAAAGGCATTAACGTACCATCATTATCTAAATAACATGAAGAACCATTTTGATTAAAAATCCGAGCTATAGGTCTTCTTAAAACAACATCTATCTGCCATTCACCTCCCAAAAACGAATACACTTCGGCCGATTTAATTTCAGGCATTTCATTTAAAACCTGTTCTATTTTTTCAAGCTCAAGCAAAGTATAAGTTTTGTCATCACCCACTAGGTTTCTATCTTTTAATCGCTGCACGATATCATCCTGCGTCAAGAATACCATATCCTCATACACCTCAATATTAACCAAAGGTACACCTACAATTCTTTCATCATGAGAATTATCCACAAAACTCATCATTACACCCACAAGTATGAAGAATACAATCCACAAGGTATTTTTGAGCCAGCGTTTCATCATGAATAAAGTTGACTTATTGGTTCAACAATAGTATCTATATCACCTGCTCCAAGAATGCAAATCACCTCATTATCTCTATCTTTTATTGTATCAACAATAGTGCTTAATGAAGACATTTCTTTATCATCTAAGTTCACCATCTCCAACAATACTTCAGAGGTTACGCCTTCAATAGGTAGTTCTCTTGCCGGATAAATTGGTAATAAAAACAACTCGTCCGCCAATCCTAAAGCATCAGCAAATCCATCCATAAAATCTCTTGTTCTGGAAAACAAATGAGGCTGGAAAATGACAGTTATTTTTTTGTTTGGATAAAGCTTTTTGACAGATCTTAAAAAAGCATCAATTTCTGTTGGATGATGAGCATAATCATCAATCACTACTATATCTTCTTTTCTAACTCTAAAGTCAAATCTTCTTTTAACACCTTTAAATCCGGCAAAAGCTTTTCTAATTATTTCTTCAGGTACACCTAATTGGATGCATAAACCAAAAACAGCTGTTGCATTCTCAGCATTGTGTTGACCAGGCAAACCAAACTCTACATTTCTGTAAATATCTGCCATACCCAAAATATCAAAATAAAAACGACCGTTTTCGTACTTTAAAGCATGTAATCTGTAGTCACTTCTATTCTCAACTCCATAGGTAATGATTCTTAAATCATTTTCAAATTCAAATTGATCAAGGTCAATACTAGAATTAATAATCAATGTTCCGGGATACTTCATTAAATTGATAAAATCATTGAATGACTTTATTAAATGACTTCCGTCTCCATAAATATCCAGGTGATCTGAATCAATAGAAGTGATAATTGCATAATTAGGACTTAAGTTCAAAAACGAACGATCAAATTCATCCGCCTCCACAACTATTCTATGCGACTCAGGATTTAATATAATATTTGAGTGATAGTTGGTTGAAATCCCTCCTATAAAAGCATTACATTTTTCTTCAGTTAGATTAAGAACATGCGCTAAAATGGTAGAAGTTGTTGTTTTCCCATGGGTTCCGGCCACAGCAAAAGTTTCAAACTCATCAGAGATAATCCCCAAAGCTTTGGCTCGTTTTATCACATTAAAATGATGTTCTTGAAAAGCCTTTAACTCACCAAATTCTGCAGGAATGGCCGGTGTATAAATTATCAAAGTATCAATGTGTGAATACCAATCCAAGACCTCAAGTCCTTTATCTTCATAATGAACCTTAATTCCTTCAGATTCTAACTGTCTGGTAAGTTCAGTACTGGTTTTATCGTAGCCCTCAACCTTTTTACCTTGAGAATGAAAATATCTAGCCAGTGCAGACATACCAATCCCACCAATTCCAATAAAATAGACGTTATTTATTTGATTAAAATTCATTTTATATAGTATCGAGTATTAAGTAGTCAGTATCAAGTTTTCCAGAACCATCAAATTGTACTTTACCCTCATTACTTTACTAGCTTTTCAATTTCATTTAATATTCTATCTGTAGCATCTGCAATTCCCATTTTCAGGATATTTTGCGACAGTACTTTACCCTTATCTTCAGACTTCATTATTTGGATAGCTTCATCCACCAACTTTTCTCTGGCCTCAACATCTTTTACTAAAACAGCCGCATCCTCTTTTACTAAAGCCATTGCGTTTTTAGTTTGATGATCTTCTGCCACATTAGGAGAAGGAACAAGAATGACCGGCTTCCCAATCAAACAAACTTCTGAAACTGAAATAGCACCGGCTCTTGAAATAATTAAATCAGCAGCTGCATATGCATGATCCATATCAAATATGAAATCTGAGAAATATATGTTTTCACTTTTCAATTCATCCACAAATGGTTGTAATTGATTCTTATAAAACGAACCACATTGCCAGATCAATTGAAAATCATTGTCCAGTATTTTTTGAATATCCTTTTGTATACTTTCATTCAATGTTCTTGCACCCAAACTTCCACCAATCACCAAGATTGTTTTCTTATTAGGATTTAAGTTGTATCCTTTGAAAGCCGATTCACGCTTGCCTTCAATTTGAACAACTTCTGCCCTTACCGGGTTTCCTGTTTTTACAATCTTTTCTTTTGGAAAAAATCTATCTAAATGATCATAGGCAACACAAATAGTTTGCACCCTTTTACCCAAAATCTTATTCGTCACACCAGGATATCCATTTTGCTCTTGAATAAGGGTAGGTATTTTCATTTTAGATGCCACACGCAAAGTTGCCGCACTGGCATATCCTCCAACTCCAATTGCAATATCAGGCTTAAAGTTTTTAATAATCTTTTTTGCCCTGCGCAAGCTTTGGATCAACTTAAATGGAACAGCCAAATTTTTTAAGGACAGTTTTCTTTGAATACCTCTAATAGGTAAACCAACAATCTTATAACCTGCCTTTGGCACTTTTTCCATTTCCATTTTGCCTTCTGCGCCCACAAACAAAATTTCACAATCAGGATATTTTTCCTTGATTTTGTTTGCAATAGCGATAGCCGGAAAGATATGCCCTCCGGTTCCACCTCCTGATATAATTACTTTACGCAATGGCATTTTGAGTTTCAGTTATAGTGTTTAATTCATTGTCAGGTTTATCTGACTTCTTTTCCTTCATTTGCTCACGACTTATGCTTAGCACAATTCCAAAAGCAATACAAGTAAACCATGCGGATGTTCCTCCCATTGAAAGCAAGGGCATATTTTGACCGGTAACAGGCATCAACTTGGTACTTACCATCATATTAACCATTACCTGAGACATCATCATCACCCCAATTCCAACCGCCAGATAAGTAGCGAATTCTGATTTGGCGCCAATAGACGTTTTAATAATCCGATAAAAGAGCCACATGTATAGCATGATGACCACAACGGCCATCAATAAGCCACCTTCTTCAATTAAAGCTGCAAAGTAAAAATCTGCATAAGCCTCCGGAATGTACTGTTTTAACACACCATTACCCGGACCTTTGGGAACTGCTCCATTTTTAATGGCAGCCAGGGCATTATTTACTTGCATATTTTTATTAGGATCCACTTCTCCTTCATCTGCAAAAGCATTTACAATTCTACTTCTCCAGGTATCTACCCTTGGCAAAGCCTCTGGATAAGCACTTGAGACTAACAAAAGGAGCGAAAAAATGAGTGTAACTCCACCCATTGAAAGAAAGATCCATTTAAAAGGAAACTTGGCCATGATCATCATCACAAATGCCAACAAACCAATCAACACAGCAGTGGATAAGTTTGATGGTAAAATCAAGAACATGGTTAAACCAGTTGGCAAAAGGATATACTTAAAAACCGTATTAAAATCATTGAAATCTTTTTCTCTTTTTACGAGCTGTCTGGCTAAATAAATAACAAGTGCCAGTTTTGCAAAATCTGAGGTTTGAAAAGAAAAAGGTAAAAACGGAATTTTTAACCAACGATCTGCCCCATTTACACTTTCTCCCATAAACATGGTAAGCACCAGTAATACAATAGAAATGTAAAAGAGGATTTTTGACAATTTTGAAAAAACGCGTACCGGGATCTTGTGCACGATATACATGATCACAAATCCCAATCCTAGCAGAATAAGATGCTTGAAAAACAGGTATGAATAACTCATCTCTTTAGTTTTAACCAGAATTGGAATAAAACTAAATACCGAGACAACAGACAATATACCGAGCACTATTGAAAGTACCCAGATATTCTTATCACCTCCGAGATATTTAAACAAGTTTTTCATCTTATTTTAACCCATATAATTAAAGTGCTCTTACAGCAGCTTTAAACTGAGCTCCTCTATCTTCGTAATTCTCAAATAAGTCAAATGAAGCACAAGCAGGAGACAACAAAACTGTTTGTTTATCTTTTGCTAAACGGTACCCCATAGCAACAGCTTCTGCAGCCGAACCTGACTCAGCAATAACATCAACAGAACCAGCAAATGCTTCTTTGATTTTTTCGTTATCAGTTCCAAGGCAAACAATTGCAGTAACTTTTTCTTGTACAAGCGGAATCAAAGTATCATAATCATTTCCTTTGTCCACACCACCAACTATCCAAACTGTTGGTTTTTCCATGCACTCTAAAGCATACCAAGTAGAGTTTACATTTGTAGCTTTTGAATCATTAATGAATTCAATTCCATTAACTTTTGCTACAAACTCAAGTCTGTGTTCTACATTTTTAAAGTCAGACAAACTTTCTTTGATTGACTCGTTACGGATTTGGATAATTTTTGACGTAATCCCTGACGCCAATGAATTTTGGGTATTGTGTTTACCCTTCAGAGATAAATCGTGAATCGACATAATAAAATCTGGTTTTTCGTCTTCTTTTTCAGATGACAGGTTAATATTGATTTGATTGTTGTTTACGTATCCAACCATCCCACTTGATTTCTCAATTGAGAATGGCGCCATTTGAGCTTTGATGTCTCTTTTGGCTATTTCCTCCATAATGATTGGGTCATCCGCGTTGTACACGAACCAATCTTCTGAAGTAAGGTTTTGAATGATGCGGAACTTTGAATTCACATAGTTCTGCATTTCATAGTTGTATCGATCAAGGTGATCCGGAGTGATGTTTAATAAGACTGCCACATCAGCCTTAAAATCATACATTCCATCCAATTGAAAAGAGCTGAGCTCAACCACATAATAGTCAGCCTCATCTTCAATCACTTGCCTTGCCAATGATTCCCCAACATTTCCGGCCATTGCCACATTTAATCCTGCATTTTTTAGGATATGATGTGTCAACATAGTAGTTGTTGTTTTACCATTACTTCCAGTAATGCAGATCATTTTTTTTCCAGTGTAATAACCTGCAAATTCAATTTCCGACACAACAGGAATTCCTTTATTAATTGCATCTTGAATTAGTTGAACTTTTTCAGGAATTCCGGGACTCTTAACTATTAAATCTGCTGAAAGAATTCTATCAACTGAATGACCACCTTCTTCAAACTCAATAGCCGCATCAGTCAATTCTTTTTTATAAGAATCTTTGATTTCTCCCTTATCTGAAACAAAAACTGACATGCCTTTTGCCACGGCAAGTAAAGCTGCTCCGACACCGCTTTCACCGGCACCTAGAATTGCGATATTTTGGTAATTGTTGTTCATTTATCCTCCTTGATAAGGACACTTCGAAAGCCTCAGTGTCCTTATCGTCAGGTTTTTGGTTTGTTGTTGTAGTCTTATCTTAATTTCAGTGTCACTATGGTCACTACCGCTAGTATCACTCCTATTATCCAAAAGCGGGATACAATTTTTGCTTCATGCATTCCCTTCTTTTGAAAGTGATGGTGCAAAGGCGCCATCAAAAAAATTCTCTTTCCTTCTCCGTATTTCTTTTTGGTGTACTTAAACCAACCAACCTGCATCATTACTGACACATTTTCGATTAGGAAAACACCACATAAAACAGGGATCAATAATTCTTTTCTGATAATAATTGCGAAAGTGGCTATGATACCACCGATTGCTAATGAACCGGTATCACCCATGAATACTTTTGCAGGGTATGAGTTATGCCATAAAAACCCGATACATGCACCCATAAATGCCGTAATAAAAATTACAAGCTCTGAAGAGTATGGGATATACATTACACCCAAATAATCTGCAAACTCAATGTGACCTGATACGTATGCAAAAATCGCCAAAGCAATACCGATTATTGCGGATACACCGGTAGCTAAACCATCCAATCCATCTGTCATATTGGCGCCATTAGAAACTGCCGTAACTATGATAATTACAATTGGAATAAATAATAACCATCCAAATTTTTTGTGATCATCTCCAATAATCCAGTTGTAGTTAAACTCATTTGATTTAACAAAAGGAATAGTAGTAGTCATATCCTTTGTAACTACATACTTTGTCCCTTCCGGAACATTTTGGTGCTTATGAGAAACATCCTCACTATTAGCAACAACTTTGTCAATTGGCACATTTTCATGCACCTGAACATCAGGATGGAAATAGATGATTGCTCCAACCACACTTCCAACAAAGATTTGACCGACAATTTTAAACTTTCCGGCTAAACCTTTTTTGTTCTTTTTAAACACCTTGATGTAATCATCAATGAATCCTATCAAGCCAAACAAAACAGTTGCAATCAACATGGTGATCACATAGATATTATCCAGTTTAGCAAATAATAAGGTTGGAATCAAAACAGAAGCAAGAATGATTAAACCACCCATTGTAGGTGTTCCTTCTTTCTCTTTTTGACCTTCTAAACCAAGATCTCTTACTGTTTCACCAACTTGTTGTTTTCTTAAAATATTGATAAGGCGATTACCAAATACCATGGAAATCAATAGTGAAGTAATAATTGCCATTGCCGATCGGAATGAGATATAATCAAAAACTCCGGCTCCTGGAAAACCTAATTCATCTAGATATGTAAATAGATAGTATAACATTACTTATTAAGGGATTTAAGGGTTTCTTTAAGCGTTTCAAAGTCATCAAATGGAAATCGCTCACCATTGATTTCTTGATATTTTTCGTGACCTTTTCCGGCAATCAAAACGATATCACCAGGCATAGCCAATGAACAGGCCACTTTAATCGCTTCTTTTCTATTTGTAATCGACAAGGCTTTTGCTGTTTTCTCAACAGGAATACCTTGTTTCATTTCACCAATAATTACTTCAGGATCTTCTGATCTTGGATTGTCAGATGTCAAAATCACTTTATCAGACATATTAGCCGCAATCTCTGCCATTAAAGGACGTTTAGCCTTATCTCTATCTCCACCACAACCAACAATTGTCAATACCTGTTCATTTTTTGTTCTAACATCTTGAATAGTAGACAAGACATTTTTTAATGCATCAGGCGTATGCGCATAATCCACAATACCTATGATATTAGTTTCTGACTGCATGTATTCAAATCTTCCTTCAACAGCTTTTAGCTTGCTCAACGAAGTCAACACTTCTACTTGATCTAAACCTAATTCACAAGCAATAGCATAAACCATTACGATATTATAAGCATTGAACCCACCTACCAACTTAGTCCACAACTCCTGATTATTGATGTTCAACACTAAGCCGGAGAATGAATTCTCAATCACCTTTGCTTTGTAATCCGCTACATTTTTTACCGCGAAAGTCAACACCTTTGCTTTTGTATTCTGAACCATTACTAATCCATTGGCATCATCAACATTTACAATAGCCTTAGCATCACTATTCAAGTCATCAAAAAATCTCTTTTTAGCCTGGATATACTCTTTAAATGTCTTGTGATAATCTAAATGATCATGCGTGATATTGGTAAACCCGGCCATATCAAAATCAAGCCCTGCAATTCTTCTTTGATGAATCGCATGTGACGAAACTTCCATGAAACAGAACTCGCATCCAGCATCCACCATTTCTCTCAACAGTTCATTTAAAGCAACCGGATTAGGAGTTGTATGAGTTGAAGGAATCTCTGTTTTATTAATCTTATTTACTACGGTAGAAAGCAATCCTGCAGCATAACCCATATCCAAAACAAGATCATGCAACAATGTTGTCGTAGTTGTTTTACCATTAGTTCCGGTAATTCCAATCAGTTTAATTTCTTCAGAAGGATTGTCATAAAAGTTAGACGCCATGATCCCCAATGCATCAGCAGAATCTTTAACGACACAATAAGTAATTGTATCGATTAGATTTTCAGGAAGCTTTTCACACACTACAGCAATTGCTCCTTTTTCAACAGCAGCACCTATATAGTCATGACCATTTACATGCGCGCCATCAACAGCCACAAACACGTTACCAGCTTCAACACTTCTTGAATCGAACTCAATTTTGTTCACTTCAATTTGTGTTGAACCATGCGTTTCTAGCAAAGCAGTTTTGTACAATATATCTTGTAGTAATTGCATTATTTTAGCCCTATCTCTATTTGATTTCCTTTAATTAATTCTGTTCCAGGCAAAACAGATTGCGTAACCACTCTTCCCTGCCCACGATATTTTACTCTTAAGCCTAAATTCTCCAATAGATATACCGCATCATTTAGAGGCATACCTTTCACATCCGGCACTTTATTTCTATTGACTTTTTTCGGTTTTAAAGTCACCTTATCAGTACCATTTCCAGACAACCATTCTGCTCCTTGAGAATTATCAGCAAAATCTACATTGGTAAAAGCTAGCGCAGTAGCGGTTTCAACATTGCTTCCATACTTTACCTTAGGCACAGTAGCAAGCGGTTGATTTTCCTTATTGAAATCTATATGATACTGCATTGAAGAAGAATAAACCTTGTCTGCAATTGCAGAAAACACAGTTCCCGAAACCTGCGCACCATAAATCTGTTTGGTAGGTCCAGCAATAGAAACAATACATGAATACTTAGGCTCATCTGCCGGAAAATAACCGACAAAAGACGCCTGATAATCTTCACCATATCCAAGGTTTGTATTAACCAAACGAGCCGTTCCTGTTTTACCGGCAATGTCAAAATTTGAAGATTGCAACATTTTACCAGTTCCATTTTTAACCACACCTTTTAAGCACAACTTCAACTTTTCAAGCGTATTGTCAGAGCAAATTTTCTCTTTCAACACCACCTTATCGTACTCCAACACTGTACGATTACCCATTCTTACCTCTTTCACAAACTGAGGTTTAATCAACTCACCATCATTTGCTACTGCATTATAGAAAGCCAGAATCTGCAACGGCGTTAACTCCACCTCATAGCCAATTGCCATTTGAGCTAACGTAATCCCTGACCATCCATCTTCTCCTTTATTTTTAATTACAGGAAATGGCTCACCAGCTATATCCAAACCAAGGGTATCTGCTAAACCAAATGACTTTAAACGGTCAACAAACTTTTGAGCATCACTGTAATAGGCATCATAAACTATTTTTGAAAAAACATTTGAAGAAACTTCAAAAGCTTCACGTACAGTTATTTTTCCGTAACCACCTTCATGCGAATCTTTAATGGTATGATCGTAAAAATGATACTCTCCATAAGCACCAACCACATCATCAATTGTCACTTTCCCATCCTCTAACAAAGCCATTAATGAAGCTAACTTAAAGGTAGACCCAGGATCTGTTTTTGTTCCTACCGCATGATTGTACAACTCATAATAACCGCCATCATCTCCCTTAGTAAGATTAGCAATTGCCTTAATGTAACCGGTTTCAACCTCCATTAAAACCACTGAACCATAGGCAGCATCCTGATTTACCAATTGGTTTCTCAGCTCATTCTCTGCTACTTCTTGAATATTAACATCAATAGAAGTAACTATGTCTGCGCCCGGAACAGGATCTTTTAAATTATCAGCACTTATTGGCTTCCAACTACCGTTTACCCATTGCTTGGTTCTTAAACCATATTCCCCGGCTAAATATTTGTCAAAAGCTCCTTCTAACCCAACGGGACGAGCACCCTCTCTTGTATATCCCAAGGTTCTTTTAGCTAAAGCACCATTAGGCAATTGTCTCACAAACTCATCCTCTACAATAAATCCACCTTTATATTGAGATTCTCTAAGAATTGGAAAAGTTCTCAACTGTTGTAATGTTGTGTATTTCACCTTATGTTGAATCAAAAGATATCTACTTGAATCAACCCTTCCTTTTCTCAGGTATGACTGCCACTGCTGCTCAGTTCTTTCTTTAAAAAGATTAGACAAATTATATGCAAGCGAATCCACCTCTTCAAACAAATTATCCGACATTACAGTCATATCAATATGCAGATCATACAAGGGTACAGAAGTAACCAGATCACTACCATCATCTGCCAAAATTCGACCACGTTGAGCGGGAATCGAATCCACAATCACATCTAGAGACTCAGTAGAATCTGCAGACAAAGGAGCATCTTCCACAACATCCCCATATTGTATATTTACCACACGCACCAAAACAATCAACATCACGATTGCAACCAGCACATATAACACATACGACTTAATTAATATTTGCTTGTCTTTACTCACTCTTCAAACAAGTACTTTTTTACTCTAATTTTCTTTGGAGATGTTCTACTCTCACTCAGCCCACTACTCTCCAACTTCACCTTTATTTGCCTTCTTCCCTTTTTTGAGATATACTCACTACTAAGGGTGTAATACTCAGAATTCAACTCTCCTAATTCTTCTTGCAACCTCACCTCTTTTTTAGTCATAGTCTCTCCGTAATAACCCCAGCCAATCAACAACACCATCAACAAAGCCACATAAAAAGTGAAAGGCAAATTCTTGATAAACCAATCCTTTGTCAAAAACTCACCACTCATGATTTGAGCAATCACTCTTCCTCTCGGCGTTCCGGATTTTTTCTTTTTTCCGGCTACCTTTTTAGAAGAATCATTTACTTTTAACTCATCTACAGTATCTTGATCTATGTATTGATTTGAACTCATGTTCTAACAGCTACTCTTAATTTTGCACTTCTAGATCTTGGGTTTCTCTCTATCTCTTCTGCCGTCGGAATAATTGGCTTTTTTGTAATTGCTTTCAAAGGAACGTTTGCCACACCAAACACATCAGTTTCCACTTTTCCTTCAAAATTTCCGGCACGAATAAAATTTTTGACTAATCGATCTTCGATAGAGTGATAAGAAATCACCACCAGCTTACCTCCAGGTTTCAACACCTTCACAGACTGCTCTAACATCTCCATCAAAGCCCCCATCTCATCATTCACCTCTATTCTGATTGCTTGAAAAACCTGTGCTAAAAACTGATTCTTCTTTTTTGGAGGAACCAAATTTTCTAGCATTTTCACCAATTCACCGGTAGTTTCAACTTTATTTTTCTTTCTTTCTGAAACAATAGTTGTAACAACCCTCTTCACATTTTTCAGATCAGCATAAGCATTAAAAATTCGATACAATTCAGCCTCAGGATAATCATTTACCACTTTAGCAGCAGTTAAACGAGACTCCTGATTCATCCTCATATCAAGCGCTCCATTTTCTCTAATTGAAAAACCTCTTTCACCTACATCAAATTGATGAGAAGAAACTCCCAGATCAGCCAAAATTCCGTCTACACCCAATAAATCATAGAACTTGATAAAATTGTATAGGAATCGGAAATTGGCTTCCACAAAGATCAAACGGCTATCATCTACCACATTCTGAATCGCATCCTCGTCCTGATCAAAAGCAACCAAAACCCCTTCATTTCCTAAACTCTTCAATATTTCTTTGGAATGCCCTCCACCGCCGAACGTCACATCCACTACGACACTGTCACTTTTAATATCTAGCGACTCAATCGACTCATTAAACAGGACCGGAACATGATACTCACTATTCAACATCTTCATCTCCGATATCGCCCATCACTTCATCTGCCAAATCAGAGAAATCAGCCATATTTTCATCCATCATAGCCATATACTCTGCTCTGTCCCAAATTTCAATCCTGTCATTGTAGGCGGTTAGCATTACTTCTTTCTTCAATCCTATTCGCTCCATCAAAGCTGTAGGAATCAAAATCCTACCTGCATTATCCAAAGTCAATTGCTTGGCTCCTTGATGAAACAAACGGTAAAAACGACGGTTCTTTTCTTTGAAAAGATTCAGCTTAGCCAGACGAGCGGTCACCTTCTCCCATTCATTCATTGGATAAAGGGTTAAACAGTTCTCAAAACCCTTATTTACCATGAAATTCTCCTGTGCAGATGGCTCCAATTGCTTTCTCAGACCCGCAGGAAAAAGAAACCTTCCTTTCGCGTCCAATTTGCATTCATATTCTCCGACTAAACCTGCCATTTTATTCCTAATAGTTTGCTAAAATAGATATTAACCTCCCACAATTTACCACAATTATCCCGAATGTTAATAACTTCAAGCATGTTAATTTCTTTTAATAACACAAAAACTTTTATTAGTTACCGTATTTACTGGTATTTTTCAGATATAATACTTGGTGGTAAAAAGTGGGTATTCAAAAACTAATTGTTGAAAACTTGAGCGCAACATCCAGAAAACATTGGAAAAAGAAATGCTCAAAAAGTGATTCGCACTACACTTAAAAGCATAAAAAAATACCCGTGTAAAAAAGTGGGCGTTTAATGAAAAAAGTGGGAACTGAAACTTTAATTATTTCATCAGCTTACAATAATTAATCTACTTTTGTGTTTTCAGTAAAATGCCCAAAACATTTAACGATCATATTTCCAAAAAACACGATTGGCTTCTCATTTCAATTGGAGTAATTGTTTTCATATACATCATTCTCAGAGCCATCATTGTTCCTTTGCATTATGATGAATTATTGAATTACTTTTTATATGTAGAGACAGGTGATTTTCAACCTTTTCTTTCGGTTCCTGACGCTAACAATCACCTCATTAGCACAGGTTTGAACCACCTTACTTTTTTGATATTCGGCAAATCAATACACCTCATGAGGGCATCAAGCGTCCTTGCTTTTGTGTTGTACTTTATTTATTTGTACAAATTCAGCATTCACTTCAAGTCTAAGAATGTTCACAGAGCTTTTGTAATTACACTTGGAAGTGGAGCATTTATTATTTCATTTTTTTCAATTGCAAGAGGATATGCACTTTCACTAGCATGTATAATTCCAGCCATTTATTACTTGTTCAATCATATCAAAAGCCCAAGCTGGAAAACAGCAACTGGCATAAGCTTATTTAGCAGTTTAGCACTCTGGTCAAACCTATCATTTTTCTTTTTTGTCTTTATCTTGTTGGGTTGCAGTCTAGCAATTTCACTTTTAAAAATTGATAAAATCAGATTAAAAGGATTTCTTACCCAAGCGCTCATAATATTAGTTCTTGGTGCTACCCCTTTGTTAATAGCATCTTTATACTTGTTGCACCTGGAAGAAGCAAAAGCCTTGTATCTGGGAAGTAATGCTAATTTTTGGAATACTGTAATTAATGACCTTCCCGGAAGAATCATTCAATTTGAAGCTTTTAGCACCATACTTTTCTTTGCTAGTTGCGCCACACTGATAATCGCTATAGCCTTCAACCTTAAAAACTATAAGCAGATAAAATTGATATCCAACAGTACGCTCTCAATTGTTATGTTCTCAGGAGTTATAGTAGGATCCATAGCGCTACACTTAATCTTAGGAATTAACTACCCACAAGAAAGAGCAGCTTTAGCATACATCATCACCGGACTTCTGGTGTTTTTTATACTAACAGATCAATTGAACAATAAATGGCAAATTATAAGCTATTTCCCTGTCAGTATATTTGTAATTGACCTGCTGCTACACATTAACTTATCTTATATTCCTTGTTTTAAAAATCACATGTGGAGCGATCAGCATACCGAAGCCATATTAGCAATACAAAAAGAAACTGACCAACCCATCACCATATCCGCCCCAGGATATTTAGGAAGAATCTACGACCATTATGAATACAGAACCGGCATTGAGATACCGGCTTTTCAAGAAAACAATTATCCTGACTATAAGGTAGCAGACATTGTAGTAGGCGATTCTTCTATTCATCCTCCCATCAATGAATATGAAGTATTATATTCTCAACCCCAAACTACTGTAACGGTTTACCATAAAAAGAAAGAAATAGACTGGAAAAAAGTCAAAACTGTTGAACTCGATAACAATTCATCTTTTGCAAGCTCTGAACCATACATTAATATTGACACAAACAGTTTTTACAAAAGTTCTTCAAATGCACACCAAATTGAATTCAAAATATCAATTGAAAGTCCAAAAGAACCAGTTAATGCATGGATTGTTGTAGCAATGGATGATGAGGACGGAAACTTCCATCAATATGAACATATAGAATTGAACCGATTTACAAAAGACTATTCAAAACCAAAACACATTCACAAGGCTTTTTACTTCAGCCCTAATGAATTGAATTGTACATACACTTTCTCAATTTACATTTGGAACATTGACATGATTCCTTTAAAAATAGAAGTTGAGGAAATCTCTTATTATGAATCTATTTAAGCAGGTAATCTTACGGGACAATCATTCCCAAAGTATCTGTCATAAAAGCCGCAAAGACACCTGTAATACTAGCGGGACCGCTATTTGATAGATTAGAAGGCGGATTTGCCGGAGCTGGACTAAAGGCCCCTGTAAACAATGTATTGGACAATCCATAATAGTAATTATACACCTGCTCGTCCATCTCTTCCATTTCTACAAGAATGGTATCACCTGAATAAGCTTCATCAGCTATAAACTGCGCCTCATAAGTTTCACCATTTATATAAAAATCATTCCCCATGTAATATTGATTTGACTCATCACTATTGACCCAAATTCTAAGTCTGTAAAAATTTTGTTCATTTACGTTATCCGTTGAATGATAATAAACCCAATTTGAAGGTGGTGTATTAGGATCAAGGGTGTTTACTTTCACATAAATTGAATCCATAACCGGAGCTGACTTGGTAAAGGAAGAACCTGTGATTATATTCTCACCCACCGTTATTGAAATATTGTATGTAGTGTTTTCTTGCGTTACAAAAGTTGGATGAAAATATACACCTGCTTGCCCAATATCTTCAACAAAAACAAACTGATTTGCATTATCATCCGATACAACAACAGAAGCCCCAGAAACTTTCTCAAACCCATAAGGCTCGTAAATACCCGAAGTTTTTGAGAGCTTAACAAAAGAAGCCCCTTGCCTATCTTTCATTACGGCCTCAACCACTATTGCCTGATCTTGATCATCAATAGGTACTTCAATTACTTTTTCACAAGAAAAAAGAAAAGTAGCTGCAGTAAGCAGCAAAATGATTTTATGGAAATGTAAGCGTATCAATATCCACCAAATATACTCCAAAGTAACCAATAGCACCTCCTTCAATATTAGTTACCGGATTTCCGGGAGAAGGACTAAAAGGACCTGAATTTGAGTTATTGGCCAATGTAGTATAAAACTTGTAATTGGCTTCATCCATTGAATACAGCATTGTTATCAAAGTATCTCCATCCACTATATCTCCTTCTGCAAAAAATGGTTGACTGTAATTATTCCCATTAAACAGATCATCATTTATCAAATAATAATTACTGCTTTTAACGCCGTTCAAATAAGGTATGGCTCTATAGAAATTTACATTATTAGCATCATCAGTAAAATTGAAGAATGTAAAATAACTTGTATCACTTTCCTGCTGACCAAATCCACCAACCACTTCAATATACGTTAATGAATCTATAGTCACATCATTGTATGTTTCACTTCTCGCAGTATAGGTGTTTCCTCCTTCATTGACAGTTAAATTATACATAGAATTAGGAACTGCCATAAATGAATTATTTAAATATGTTCCCACTTCATTTGGATCTTCATCAAAAGTCCAAGTTGAAATTCCATCAGTAACAACTATTTGAGCACCAGAAACCTTTTCAAAATTTGATTCCTGATAAACTGAACCAGAACGAGACAATTTGATATAACTTCCATTAGGAATATTACTCAAATTGGCCTCAACTATTGTTTGAATGTCCGCATCATTTAACGGCACATCAATTACCTTTTCACAACTCGCAATGAAAAGAACAAGGGGTAATATTATAAATACTAGCTTTTTCATTAGAATTTGAAATTATATGAGATTGAAGGAACTATTTTAAACAAAGCCAATTGCACTGCTTCTGTTTGCCCTGTTTCAGCATTTTCTTCAAATGTGATTGAAAATGCATTTTCTCTAGCATACAAATTGTAGATTGAGAAATTCCAACTTGACAACCATTTTTTAGGCACCTGTTTAATTTCACCTGTTTCAGGATCTTCAATTTCTTTATACTTTTTATGATAGAAAGTCATACCTATATCAGCTCTGTGATAATCCGGCATTCTGTACCCATTTCGTTCAGAATAATAATTTACTACGTGCCCATCTATTTCATATTTTCCTGAAGGGAAAGTAACTGCATTTCCGGTATAATAAACCCAAGTAGCAGAAACTGTGAACTGATCATTAATGTTGTACATCCCAACAATTGAAATATCATGTGTTCTATCCTGTCTTGCAGGAAACCAATTGTTTGAATTGATCTCAGTAAACTTCTTTTCAGTTCTTGACAAAGTATAGCTCACCCAACCTGTAAACTTCCCTCTTCTTTTTTTCAGTAAAAACTCAACACCATAAGCTCTACCAATTCCAAACAACAACTCTCCTTCTACAGCAGGATTCAAGGTTACTTCTGCACCGTCTCTGTAATCAATAACATTTTGCATGTACTTGTAATACATCTCAGTAGAGAACTCCAATTGATTATCTAAGAAGTTTCTAAAATACCCTATTGATCCTTGATCTGATATCTGCGGTTTTATGTTTACACTTGAAGGCAACCAAATATCAGTTGGTGAAGATGCAGTTGAATTAGAGATTAGGTGCAGATATTGATAAGTTCTAGAATATCCCAATTTGATTGAACTCTTTTCATCCAACAAAAAGCTTGAAGTAAATCTAGGTGCCAATCCCCAGTACGTTCTAACTTGCTCCCATTTTCCGTAATTAGAGATATCTGTTACATTTCCTTGCTTGTCAAAAGTGATGATATCACCAGGACCTACCTGCGTAAAGTTTGAACCTCTCAAACCATAAACCAAAGTAATTCTCTTTCCTATTTTATGCTCATTTGACGCATAAGCCGCACTTTCTATTGAATAAGTTTCCTGTACATCAAATACTTCAAAACCTATTCCGTCTCCGGTTTCAATTTCTCCAGGTCTAAAAGTGTGGTGAATTACATTAGCACCAAAGCTTAATGTATTGTTATTATTAATGAACCAATCAAAGTCTTTTTTCAAGTTAAAATCTTGAATTTCTGATCCAACTTCAAATGTTTCATCATCAGCTCCGAATTTGATTTTGTAATTGTAATTACTGAAAACAAAAGACATGTTTCCGAATAATTTATCCCCATAAATATGGTTCCAGCGTAGGGTTGCAGTTGAGTTTCCCCAGTCAAATCCAAATTGATCTGCGAATCCGAATTTATCTCTACCAAAATAACCTGAAACAAACAACCTGTCCTTTTCACCTAATCGATAATTGGCTTTAGCATTTAAATCATAGAAATACAAAATTGAATTCTCTGCAGCAGGATTATCTGAAAAGGCCAAAAACAAATCGGCATAAGTACGTCTACCAGAAACAATGAATGAACCTTTATCTTTAACAATAGGTGCCTCAAGGGTTAGTTTTGAAGAGATCAAACCAATACCTCCTGACATTGAGAATTTTTTCAAGTTTCCTTCTTTCATGTGGATATCCAGAACGGACGAAAGTCTTCCTCCAAACTCAGCAGGAGCAGCTCCTTTGTAAAGCTTAATATCCTTTAAGGCATCTGAATTAAAAACAGAGAAAAATCCCAATAAATGTGAAGCATTATAAACAGGAGCTCCATCTAACAATACAAGGTTTTGATCAGCACCCCCACCTCTCACGTAAAAACCTGAATTTCCTTCACCTGCAGATTTCACACCAGGTAACAACTGGATAGTTTTTAAGGGATCTTTTTCACCAAATAAAACAGGAATATTTTCAATATCTGTCATACTAAGCTTATCTACACCCATTTCAGCTGACTTTACATTTTGATCTAACTTTTCAGCCGTCACATCCACCTTTTTCAAGGTTCTTCCAGCAGGATTCAATTCAAGATTATTCACAACATCTTTATCCAATTTGATGGCAAATGTGTCCACATCAAATCCAACAGATTTATAATATATGTGATAATCTCCTTTAGGGAGTGTAAGCGAATAAAAACCGTAGACATTTGTAATAGTTCCTGTTCCGGGTAACTCTACAACACCAATTCTAGCACCAATAATATCCTCTCCACTTGAGGCATCTTTTAAGGTTCCGCTTAAGGTATACTTTTCATCCTGCGACCATGAAATAGCTGATATAGTGCAAATCAGAGCGAAAAGTAGAATTTTGTGAGGCTTCATTTTTTAAGTTTTGTGACAATACAAACGCAGTTGCTCATCATATTGTTTGACAAAAGTGATAATTATCTATTAATTCTTTATTGACTATCTATGAAATGCTAAAATTTATCAATGAAAGGTGAATAATAATTACAACTACAATTTTTACAATCTCAATTACCTACTGTTTGATGAACACAGATGTTTAATTGATAAAAAATCATTTTTGGTTGAAGCGATTTCTGAATACTGAAATTGCTTACTAGCTTTGAATTGTGAAAACATATGTCAAACATTCATTAATAATTTGGTTAGCCCTAACATTGCTGTTATTTTGGCTTACTACTGAGAGCACTGATGTTGAGACGGCCATTGTTCGTGTTTCGTTACTTTCAGTACCACTTTTTTTTATGTTTTACATCAATTTGTTGTGGCTATCTCCCAAATTCCTCAACAATAACAACAAAAGAAGGTATTGGCTTTGGATTATTGCAATTGTCATTTTACACGTAGTTTTCTTTGGTCATGCCGATTATTTGGTAGTAAAAAGTCAAAACTGGACACTTCCTCATTTGGATGACAGACCCATTCACATGATTTATTTTGGAAGATTAATGGCATCTGTCCCTCCTTTTGTGATTAGTGCCCTTATTTGGAAATCATACTTATTGCAGAAACAAAAAGAAGAAAGTCTTGAACTGCAGTCAAAAATGGCTGAAGCAGAAAACAGAGCATTAAAAGCTCAAATCAACCCCCATTTTTTATTCAACTCAATGAATAACATTTATTCATTGTCTCAAATGAAATCTGACAAAACAGGGGATGCCATATTACAGCTCTCAGAAATATTGCGATTTGTTACATACGAAAGCGAAAAAGACAAAGTAAGTCTGGCATCAGAACTAAAACAAATCAACAACTTCATTCAGCTTCAAATGTTAAAAGATGATGACCAATCTAACCTGGACATCCACATTGAAAAAGATCCTGATCACTTACAGATAGCGCCCATGCTTTTACTCCCTTTTATTGAGAATGCTTTTAAACATTCCAACTTTGAAGACAAACAAAAGGGATGGATTAAAATTGATCTACACACAGAAGGGACACAATTAATTATGGACATTAGTAACAGTGCTACTTTGAGTCCAGGAAAAAAAGACGGCATTGGAGGCGTAGGAATGGAAAACGTGAAGAAACGACTATCTTTAATTTATTCAGGAAAATTTAAACTGAACATTAAACAAGACACAAACACTTACCAAGTTAAACTCGAATTAGATCTAAGCTGATGAAATGTGTAATTGCAGATGATGAAAAATTAGCCCGCAACCTTATAGAAAGCTATGTAGAGAAAGTTCCTTTTTTGGAATTAGTTGCTAGCTGTAAAAACGGAATTGAAGCGGGAGAAATTTTACAAAATGAGGAAGTTGATTTATTAATTACAGACATTCAAATGCCTGAGTTATTGGGAACAGACTTAGTAAAAAGCCTACAAAATCCACCCATGGTGATTTTCACCACAGCTTACGAAGATTATGCTGTAGAGGGGTTTGAGCTAAATGCGATTGATTATTTATTAAAACCTTTTGCATTTGACCGTTTTCTAGCGGCAGTAAATAAAGCAAAAGACCATTTGGATAGCCACAGTTCTGAGAAAGAAGTAAAACTTAAAAAGGACTATCTCACAATTAAGGCTGATCACAAATTATACAAGGTTCAATACAAAGACATCAAATTTATTGAAGGTCAAAGAGAATATGTTTCATTTCATATTCCTACCGGAAGGATCACTGCTTTAATGTCTCTTAAAAAACTGGAGGAGAGTTTACCATCCAGCATTTTTATTCGTTGTCATAAATCCTATATCGTAAATAAGGACAAGGTAGAAGCACTTGAAGGAAACGGATTAGTAATTGAAGAAAAGACAATTCCGATAGGTCAATCTTACAAGGAAAAGGTAGTAGAGGAAGTTTTTTAATCACTGAATAAAAGTAAGTACCCACTCTTTTGCCTCCCCTATGGTTGCAAACATTCTTGATGGTCTTGGAGGTCTCTGAATCTTTATAAAAAAGTTACCTATAATTTTATGTGCCAAGGTATTGCAAACAACTGCCGTACACAATGTGTATTTGTTTGATAGTTCAGCCGCACTCCAATCTCGTACTTCTTTGGTAACAGTTTGTCCAACACATGCCAAAAATAGTTGCGGCACAGCTTTTCCTCCTGTTAATTCCGCAGCTAATTCATTGATCTTTTTAGCCAAGGGAAGATTCAGTTCAATATCTTCATAATACTCAGAAACCAAAATACCTGGCTCTATCATATAAACCAGTACGCCTCCTAAATCATGAATATCTGAACAAACTTTATCTCTAAGTATTTCTTTTGGTGAGTGAGTCATTAATTATTTCAGGTGTTTATCCAACCAACTGTAAAATTCTCTGTGCCATATCACACCATTTTGAGGTGATAAAACCCAGTGGTTTTCATCCGGAAAAGTAATCAATTTTGAGTCAATACCTTTTAACTGTAAAACTTGAAACGCCTCCATTCCTTGGTTCAAAGGAACGCGGTAATCTCTTTCTCCGTGAAAGATCAACATTGGCGTATCCCATTTATGTGCGTTTCTGTGCGGCGAATTTTTAATGTAGTTTTCAGGAATCTTTTCTCCGTAATATGAACCTCCTATATCCTTGTTAGCAAAGAACAATTCTTCTGTTGTTCCATACCAACTTTCAAGGTTATACAATCCACAATGTGAGATAAAGGTTTTGAATCTTTTTTCATGAATTCCGGCTAAGTAATAAACCGAATAACCTCCATAAGAAGCACCAATTGCCCCAATATTACTTTCATCTATATAAGGTTCTTTTTTAATCTCATCAACTGCAGACAAATAGTCATCCATTGGTTGACCTCCCCAATCTCCTGAAATGGCATCATTCCATTCTTGCCCAAATCCAGGTAAACCTCTTCTATTTGGCGCAATAATAATGTAATCATTCGCCGCCATTAACTGAAAATTCCATCTATATGAGAAAAACTGACTCACGGTAGACTGTGGCCCTCCCTGACAATAAAGCAATGCAGGATATTTTTTTGTCTCATCAAAATCAGGAGGAAATATCACCCAAACTAACTCTTTCTTATTATCGGTTGTAGCTACCCATCTTTTCTCAACTTTTCCAATTTTTAATTTGTCATAAATTTCCTTATTGGCATCAGTCAATTGCGTTTCTTTACCTGATTTGATATCATACATGTACAAATCTGTAGGGTGATTCATTGATTGTTTTCCGGCAACAATTTTATCTCCAACCACCTCAAATGAAGTAATGTTGTGAATTCCATCCGTCACCTGTCTGCTTTTCATTGACTTTATGTGATACTCGTATACTTGATAGGTTGCCTCTGTAGATGATCTGTAATAGATATAGTCAGATTTTGGTCCCCATGCAAAAGCAGAAACCGTTATATCCATATCTTTTGTCAAGTTGGTTGTTTCACCTGATTCTAAATCCATTTCAATAATGTCATTTTTATCAGCTTCAAATCCATCTTCCTTCATTTGCAACCAGGCCAACTTTCTTCCGTCAGGAGAAAAAATCGGCGAATTATCATACCCTTTATTATCAGGAGTTAGATTGATAGTTTTTCCTGAAATAATATCGTATTGGTACAAATCAGAATTGGTACTAACTGCATAATCCCTACCTACTTTCTTTTTGCACACATAAACAATCTTTTTTGAATCCGGTGAAAAAGTAATCTCTTCCATTCCTCCAAAAGGCATTAAAGGCGAATCAAAATCTTCTCCTTCCATGATATCAATTCCGGCATCACTTACTTTTCCTTCTACAATGTCAGCTACAAAAATGTGCGATCTCAACCCATCTTCCCATGAACCCCAGTGTCTATACATTAAATTGTCATAAATTCGAACATCAGATTTATCCATATCAGGATGATATTCGCTTCCGCTCACTTTATTCATTTTAACATCAGCAATGTACAACAAGCGCTTTCCGTCTGGTGAAATTTTAAATCCATTCATTCCTCCTTTAACAAAAGAAACTTGCTTAACATCTTTACCATACCAGCTCATCTCAAAAACATTCATCCCTTCATCTGCAGCAGCCAAATAGTAAATTTTCTGTCCGTCATTTGACCATAAAGCATTAGCTTCTGTAGCCGCAGAATGGGTAATTTGCTTAGCTGGTAATCCCAATTCACCAACAAATAAATCTGAACTTGATTTGTTATTTTTCAAATCGTACTTTCTGATACTGTACATCAACTTTTTTCCATCCGGCGAAACTTGTGGACCTCCAACTCGTTTCAAATCCCACAACAACTCAGGAGTCATTCTATCCTGGGCAAAAGTTAGCGATACAAAAATCACTGCTAGTAAAGTGAACAGATTTCTCATTTCAATATTCTTTTTATTAAAAATTTACTTGGCAAATATGCTGCCATCACACCAAATATGGCTGTAATTCCTAAAATAACTAATAGGTCGTCTAATTTAAAAACAATCGGAAAATACTCTACAACATTCCCTTCCATCCTAATTAAACCTACATATTGTTGCAGCAAGCAAATGCCATACCCTAATATCAATCCAATGGCCAAACCAAGCCCGTTAATCATCAATCCTTCATAAAAAAAGATACGTTCTAACTGATTTTTTCTAGCTCCCAAAGAGAACAATGTTTGCATATCCTTTTTCTTTTCAATCACCAACATGGTAATTGAAGCAATCATATTAAATGTAGCCAGGAAGAAAATAAATGCTAACAACAAAGTAGTAATCAGTTTCTCACTTTTACTGGTTTGATAGGTCAACTCATTTTGTTCATAATTGGTTTTTACTTTGAAACTCGGACCAATTATCGCCATCAACTCTTCCTTTACTTCTTCCAAATCATACCCCTCTTCAAACTTCATTTCAATAGCACTTACTTCATTTTTGTAATTCAATATTTCGCGTGCATATTCAATTGGTACAACCAAATAAGTTTCATCCACTTCATTATTAAAGCTAAAAGTTCCAACTATTGGAATAGTAGAAGTTGTAAAGGCATCTACATTTCTCCTTGAAATTTTCTCATTTCTATTAGGTGAGTAAATAGTAAAATTCTCCGGCGGAAAATCAGACTGAAAAATATATCCTCCAACACTTTCCAGTATTCCAAATCCTACTAATCCAACAGGCACATCTCCTAGATAAATTGTGTTTTCTCCATCTAATAAGTGCTCATCCATTTCAGACATTTCCAAAAAAGATTCCTCCACTCCTTTAACAGAACCAATCACAAACATCTCCTCATTTTTGATGATCACAATTTCCTCCAACACCTGTGTGTAATCAACCACTCCGTCTACCTGATAAACCTCATCCGGAATAAAAGAAGGATCAAATGTTTTACTTTCAACCGCCTCAATTTTTATATCAGGCTCAAATGTGCTAAATAGCGTAATCACTAAATTTTCTATTCCGTTAAAGGCCGACAATAGTATAATTAATGCTGCAGTAGATATGGCTATTCCAAACACGGCAACACCTGAAATGATGTTAATTACATTGCGCGACTTTTTTGAGAATAAGTATCTCCTGGCTATGAAAAAAGTAGAGCCCATCTATTCTTTCAACAATCTGTCTATTTCTTCTGCGTAATCGAGAGAATCGTCAATTTCAAATGACAATTCAGGAATTCTTCGCATTGTTTTGCCTAATCTTTTACCTAATTCATAACGAACTTCGGCTTTACCGGCATTAATGCTTTCAAAAGTTTCTTTGTTATCAGCACCACCAAAAATAGAAATGTAAACTTTGGCAAATGACAAGTCTGGAGCCACTTTAACAACGGTAACAGAAACCATGGCACCTTTGCACAAATCTCTGGCGCGTTCTCTAAAAATACTACTCAACTCTTGTTGTAAAACGGACTCAATTTTCTTTAATCTAATGGACATGTACTGAATTTAGTAAAACAAATGTACTCAAAAATCATCTGTCAATATTTAAAGTAAGTGGTAGAGTTAATTGTGATTAATAATTATTTGGGGCCTTTGCACACCTCAGCATTCAAAATGCTTCATTGAGCAAAGCGGGCTATCATTAGTCGCCTTTAAGGCTTCAACAGCCAACCCTCTGATTTCTCATCCCGAACACTCGGGACGAAATGACCCACACGCCCATTCTATCCCTTCGCCAGAAACATACTAGTAGCAAGTATTTTTGAACGGTGTAATACTATTCAAAGTAAATCGTCTAATTTTGTACAAAACAAGCATCTCAACATGAAAAAACTTTGGATCCTAATAGGTGTAATATTTGTAGTATTACTTGCTCTTCCACCGGCTTGCGTTTATGATAAATGCAACAACCCTTCAGATAAAACAAAATCAACTGAGGATCAAACAATAAATGATGCTGAAATTGAATCTCCAATATTGGATGATCAGCACGAATCTATAAACTAGGATAGATAATCTCTTTTCTTGAATTGCTTTAGCCGATTAATTCTACTTTTGTAGTTCGTGAAAGCATTTTGGCAAATATTAAAACTGTCTTTTTTACACCGATCAACGGCAGTATTGGTAATTATTTTCAACTTACTATTTGTCATTTTTAACTTGGTATCTCTTATTCTATTTGTACCATTTTTAAAGTTGATTTTTGACAAAGATGATGCCTCATTAGTCAATGTACCTGCACCAAACTGGGAAACCAAAGAAAATATCATCACTTATATTACTGATTGGTACAATCATGAAATGGCTCAGTACATCATAAATGAAGGAGAATCTGCAGCCTTGGCATTTGTGTGTTTTACAGTTTTAATTGCTTTCTTTTTAAAGAACCTCTTTAGATATGCGGCCATTTACTTTAAATCATTCATGAGAATGGCGGTAGTTAGAGATTTGAGACAACAACTTTTTGTCAAATCAATTCACCTACCACTTTCATATTATTCTGAAGAGCGCAAAGGAGATTTGTTGTCCAGAATGACTTCAGATTTAAATGAAATTGAAATTGCCGTTGTATTTGCCATTGAAATGATTTTTAGAGAACCTATTTCAATTGCCATCAATCTTGGAGCTCTCTTTTATTTCAGTACAGACCTTACTTTATTCTCACTCATCTTATTACCCGTTTCCGCCTTGGTAATTTCTAGGATAGGAAAAAGTTTAAAAAGAACCTCTTCTAAAGGTCAAAAACAAATGGGTGTTTTACTTTCAATAATTGAAGAATCATTGGGAGGGGTTAGAATCATCAAGGCATTTACGGCAGAGAAATTGGCTTTGACAAGATTTGACAAGGAAAACAATCACCACCAAAAAATTGCCACTCGTGCTTTTAGAAAAAGAGACTTATCTTCTCCTTTAAATGAGTTTTTAGGAGCATGTGTTTTGGTATCAATCGTTTATTATGGTGGAAGCATCATTTTAGATGGTAACCCGGGAGATACCAACGCAATGTCCGGTCAGGAATTTATCACGTATATCATTGTATTTTCTCAATTAATGCGTCCAGTATCAGGCTTTGCTAACGGAATGGCATTTATGAGTAAAGCTTCTGCTTCAATTGAGCGTATCAATGAAATCACAGATTTAGAAGACAAAATTGTCAATCCTTCTAATCCTGTTAAAAAAGAAGATTTTAATAGCAGCATTCAATTTGATGATGTTGTATTCTCCTATTCAGAAGATGTTGTACTGAATCATATTTCATTTGAGATTAAAAAAGGTCAATCTGTTGCTTTAGTAGGTGAATCTGGATCAGGAAAATCTACCATATCTGACTTAATTCCGCGTTTTCATGACGTGCAATCAGGTGCAGTAAAAATTGATGACATCAATGTAAAAGACATGAATAAAGAAGATGTGCGTAAACTGATTGCTGTTGTTACGCAAGAATCAATTTTATTCAATGACAGCATTGCCAACAATATTGCTTTCGGAAACCCTGAAGCTACTCAAGAAGAAATAGAAGCTGCAGCCAAGGTTGCCAATGCACATGAATTTATTTTGGCAACCGAAAAAGGTTACGAAACCAACATTGGAGATGGCGGAAACAAATTGTCCGGCGGTCAAAAACAAAGAATCTCAATTGCTCGAGCTGTATTGTCAAATGCACCAATTATGATATTGGATGAGGCAACCTCAGCTTTGGATACTGAATCTGAAAAATTGGTACAATCTGCATTGGACAATGTGATGAAAAGTCGTACTTCTTTAATCATTGCTCACCGCTTAAGTACCATCCGTGATGCCGACCAGATAATCGTATTGAAAAAAGGGCAAATTGTGGAACAAGGAACCCATCAAGAATTGATCGATAAAAACGGCTACTACAAGTCGCTATGCCAGATACAGCAAGTGATCTAAGCCATATTTATTTTTCTTAAAACTTGGGAAAATCTATTTTTATTAGTATATTACTATTATAAATATCTTCCTTGATGTATTTGTACAACCCTCTAACCACAGGGGTTAACCAAAACAAAGTGAATCGACATCTTGAAGATAGAAGGGAACATCTCTAAGGTGATTCCCTTCATTATTTAAATATACGGCAAAGTCAAAGCCGCCATTCCTGTAAACACTATCCCCAACCAAAAAAGCCATTTTTCAGAACTTTTATTTGATCTAACAAATGACTCCAACGTTTGATAAAATGTAGCAGGAACATAAATCATCAAAAACAAAACAAAGCCTGCAATAAAATGCTCAGCCAATTCAGATTTATTGAGCTCACTTAGCTTGTACTTGAAAGCAATACTAATCCACATAGCAGTCAGATAAAACAAACTGCTGAACATAATCAGCACATCACCAATAAAGATGCTTCGGTTACTTACATCCACTCTTTTCCCTTCTGACATTGAGTAGAAAATCACAAATCCCATCACTAACCACCTCAAAGCTTCAATTACTACAATTGTCATGGCCCATGGAACTTCTTTAGGGTCTTGATCACCTATAAAACTTCTTACAGCAATCATAGCTCCAAACGACATTACAGCCGCTCTGAAAATCCAGAAAATCACAAAATATCTACCAATTGCTTTTGTTCTGGTACTGCGGTAATAATCTTCTCTTAATTGTTTACTTTTTAAAATACTTCCAAAGGTGTCAGCCAAAATGGTTATAAAACCTAAAATCCCTAAGTAAATAACCTTCTGATCATACTTCATTACTTCTCGCACATCATCTGCCATCATAGGCGTTATAAATGCAAAAAGCAGCATAAATACAACTTGGATAATTACATACCTATTGCGCTCAAGAAATAAATAAAAATTACCTGAAGACATATAAAACGTCTCTGATTATTCAATTACAAACCTGCCCTGATTCAGTTGATTATTCAAATTTAAATTGAATAAATATGTTCCCGACTGATAGTTTTGACAATCCAGAATTACTTGATTTCCATTCCCTGTAATTTGCTCAATTACTCTTCCTGTCATGTCAAAAACGTCAATAGTAAATGAATTTTGCTCTTCATTCACAAATGAAATAGTGACTTTATCTTCCGCAGGAATTGGATAAACACTGATTTGAGCAGCCAAATTCTCTGTAGCTGTACCAGCCAGGTAACTTGCCTGAACGTACTTCACATTATTACCATCTGAATCCATGTAGGCAATATGAAACACATCTGTACCTACAGCAATACTAGGTTTGTTTTGTGTCCCAGTAACATCTGTCAAATTAAATGCATTGTTTGGATCAATTCCGTCCACACCAACTGATGAAGCATTGATATAAACATCTATCCCATTTCCTACACTTTCCCAAGCAATTCCTAACACTCCATTTGCATAATCTAATTGCGGATAATTTAAAATTGTATTGGCACTTGAAGCAGCATAGACGTCTACCTCTGAATAAATACTGTCTCCTTCTAAATCATAATCCACCAAGAATATTTTAGGATCAGTTCCTACCATGGTACGATAAGTAGTTACAGAATGCGTAGCACTTAAAAAATCTGCATCCGCTCCAACACTTGGGCATGAAGCAATGGTCCAGCCATGATCATCAACTGAATAAGTATCGGTAAAAGTTTGACCTCTATCATATGAAACAGTGGCCTTCATTTCACGGACATTATTATCATTATTTCGTGTAACAATTATTACTCTTTCTGCATCCACAATTATTTCAGGCTCGCAACAATCACAAGACTCTCCTGGCCATAACTCACTTGCTAAAACATCCGGTTCCCAGGTAGCTCCTCCATCTGTTGATCTGGTAACTCTGTAATGAGGATTCAAACCACTTGCATCATGATCTAATAAAACTACCCAAAGTGTATCTTGAAAAACAGCTATATCCGGAAACTGAGCATAACCGTCTGCAACATTGTCTACACGCACAGTATCAGACCAATTAGCACCATTATCAGTAGACTTTGTGAAATATATATGACCTGTTTGCACACCATATGAATGATAAGCAACATAAATATTATTACCCTCTATTTCCATCCCGGGCCCACTCCAGGTATAAGCTTGCACATCTGTTCCTGTAGGATTCAACTGAATTGGTGTATCAAATGCGTCTACACCATTATGCTTGGCAAAATACAGATTAAAACTATTGATATCTGTCCACAAAACAACCGGAGTTCCGTCACTCAACAATTCCAATTCAGGGTGATAATTCCCCATCCCGGTAGCTACATTTATTGGCGTATTGGTTGAAAATGTTTGCGCATTAATGCTCAATGTGAGTACAAAAGAAAATAAGGTAAGCAATTGTTTCATATCAGTTCAGTTTCAGTAAAGTTATGGATTTTTATGCATCTTTGTTGACCCTATCAAAATCAGCAATGAAAACCCAACTTATCATACTTTTTACTTTGATGTTGAATTTTGCCCATGCCGGCAAAGTAATCTTCAATTATGAACTGGATCTTACGCAGTACAAAGATGACAGGTTAAAAGTAAAATTCAACATTCCTAAAATCAAACAAGATGAAGTTGTTTTTCACTTACCAAAAGTAGTTCCCGGCACCTATTCCATTCACAATTATGGTTCATTTGCCCACGACATTGTTGCCTTGGATAAAAAAGGTGACACATTAAAAGTTGAACGATTAGACAAGAATTCTTGGAAAATCATCAATGCTAAAAAACTTAAATCAATATCATATTGGGTAGATGATACCTGGAACACGAGAGAAATAAAGGAAAGCATTTTTGAACCAGCAGGCACCAATTTTGAAGAAGACTTTTTTGTACTCAACACCTTTGGTATTTTCGGTTATCTAAAAGGATATGAAAAATCACCTTGCGACATAATCATTAAACATCCTAAAAAATTGTACGGCTCTACTTCATTATTGAGATCTACTGCCAATGATTCTACAGATTACTTTTTTTCTAATTCATATCATGAGCTGGCAGATTCACCTATGATGTATTGTGTGCCGGATACTATTTCAGTGATGATTGGAAATACACAAGTACTGGTTTCTGTTTACAAAAAAGAAGAAAAGAACCTTGCTAAAAGTATAATGAAAGACATCAAACCACTGATGATGGCTCAACACGCCTATTTAGGAGACAGTTTACCGGTAAAAAATTATGCATTTATCATAACCCTTGTTGGCGGTGGATTTATGAGTAGTTATGGCGCGTTAGAACATTCAAAATCATCTTTCTTTTACTTACCCAGCTTCATGAAAGGGAATTCATTAACAGAAAATATTAATCACATAGCTGCTCATGAGTTTTTACACATCATCACACCATTGAATATTCACAGCAAAGAAATTGGAGAATTTGACTACATCAACCCTGAAATGTCAAAACATTTGTGGATGTATGAAGGAATGACCGAATATGCATCTCATCACTCACAGTTGTGCGGAAGAATCGTCAACTTAAAAGATTTTTTAGGCACCATTAAAAGTAAAATTTCAGGTGCAAAAGGCTACAACAACAAGGTTCCGTTTACTGAAATTTCAGAAGGCATGTTAGATAAATATCATGGAGAATTGCAGAATGTTTACCTCAAAGGAGCATTAATTTCACTGTGCCTGGATTTAGAGTTGAGACATTTGTCAAATGGAGCCTACGGAACCCAAAAATTAATGCATGACCTCAGCCTAAAATTCGGACCAACAAAATCATTTGAAGACGATAAATTATTTGATATAATTACAGAAATGACCTATCCATCAATCAGGCAGTTTTTCACTGATCATGTAGAAGGTTTAGAGCCTTTGGATTACGCTAAATATTTTAAATATATCGGTGTAGATTACACAGAGGAAAAAACAAAATACGGTAGCAAGCGCGAGTTCAAAGTAAACAATGATGACAAAGGCGCAGTTGCTTTAAGAGACAAATGGATGGGGAAGTAAATCACCCCCATAAGCCCAAATTATTAAACTTTTTACCCAGTACCTTTTCGGCATCTACTTCTAAGGTTTTTGCCAACATCTCCTGGTAGACAGATCTGAAATCCACCTTGAATTTTGGATCACCGTCCTGTAAATCTTCCAAATCAATTTGATTGTATTGCTTAATAGCAGATGATTCCAAATCTTTGTCAATAACAAACATCACATTAGCAGCTCCATGATCTGTGCCCCTACTAGCGTTTTGTTTTAATCTTCTTCCAAATTCCGAGAATATTACAATCGTAGTATCCTTCATCAAATCATCTTTCTCCAAATCTTCAATAAATGAGGTTACTCCTCCATTTAATTGCTCAAATAAGCGGCTTTGCGCAAATGGTTGATTAACGTGCGTATCAAAGCCACCCAGTGAAGTATAAAATACAGGCGTTTGAATATCAGACTTAATCAAAGTTGCAATTTGTTTTAACTGTTGCCCAAATTGTGCTCCCTGGTATAAGGCAGGATTGTTTTTCAATTTGTATTGATCAAAAATATACTTGGCTGAATTCTTTGTATCGTTAAACACCTTGTACAAATAATTCAATTCACCATTCTCAGTTACCGGATCTCCCAATTCATTGAAAAAATCTGAATGAATGGTGTCGTAAAATGCCTTTGGATTGGTTAAAGCAATGCCAGATTGTTCTTGACCTTTCATAGCCAAAGAAAGCTGCCCTCCTATTTCAATTCCCTCATAGGCATTATGGCAATTACTGTCCATATATCTACCTAACCAACCTGTCGTTTTATATTCATTTGAATCTGATGCTGTATGCCAAATATCCATTGATCTGAAATGTGATCGGTTGGGATTTGGATACCCAACTGAATTGATAATGGCCAATAATCCTTTTTCATGCAGATCATGTAATCCGGCTAATTTTGGATGAAAACCAAATTGATCTCCGATTTTTAATAATTCTTCTGCACTAATTCCTATTCCTGAGCGGTTGTTATAATATCCATCCAATCCATAAGGGACAACTGTATTTAAACCATCATTACCTCCACTCAGTTGAATAACCACCAGTCGTTTTTTGGACAACATCAACTTTGCAGAAAACATGTTGGCGCGCAAAAACGACGGAATCATAATAGTCCCTGCTGTGATTATTCCGGTTCTCTTTAAAAATTCTCTTCTGTTCATAGTTGGTTAGTATTGAGTAGCAAGTATCTTAGGTCAATTGAAAATCAGGTGTACTTACTAAGTGCAAAACCGTCTTCATTTCATGTACCTTATATTTTGAATGTAAATCAGGATTATCACTTCTTACAAGTAAATCAAAGATGTTGGCATCTTTATTTTTATCGAAGAATTTATTCCAATCTACTTCTTCAAAAAACTTAATGTCCTTTTTCTTTTGTTTTGATGTTATCATTTCATCTAACTCTGGACTCAATTCATCCATCACATAACCTTTGTTGATGATCAGAGATCCCAATCTTAATCTTAGAGCCAATCTACTGGCGTCTATCCATTGTCTTCCTCCTGGCCATCCTGCCACATTTGGAGGATCAAATAATACATGACCTAAATATCTCTGGAGTGCCTCAGTTGTTTTTTGCTCAGGATATTTCAACTCAAACATCTTTCCCATACTCACCATAAATTCAATGGGAGATTTAATTATTTTGCCTTTGCTTTGATAAAACCATTCTGATTTAAAAAGGTGTTTCATCATGGCAGTGATGTCATAATTTGATTTGTAAAACACATCTGCCAACTCATTCAAATGATCTTCATTCACCAATTCTTGAACGAAAAACCTGTACACTTTTGCAGCAATGTGCTTTGCTGTGTTTTTATTTTCCAGGATCATTTCAAGCACATCTTCACCACCATAATTTCCTGTTTTACCAAAAATGGTTTTCTCTCCCTCATCATGAATTCGCGGACGAACTAGCCAATTACCCTTTAAGTCTGTTGTCCATCCTGAAAATGCCCTCGCAATTTCTGTAACATCCTTCTCAGTGTAATCAACATCTCTACCTAAAGTGAATAATTCACAAAGTTCTCTGGCAAAATCTTCATTTGGTTGATCTTTTTTGTTTTGTCTTAAATGGAGATATCCAATCATGGCTGCTGATTTAGACACACCATATAGCAAATCTCTAAAGCTACCTAAGGCATTCTTTCTTAAAATAGAATTTAACTCTAAGGTCAAATAAGGATTATCAACCGTTCTACAAGCAAAGTGCCCATGCCAAAACAATGTCATCTTTTCTACCAAACCTTTATCATTCTCCATCATTTGCTTTAACCATAAGTGATTGATCGCTCTAACATGACCTCTCCAGGTTTTGCGCATTTCCTTTTTCTTCTTATCCGACTGTTTTTTGTTTTGTTCCGGATCCCATCTTGGTAGGTTGTAATCAATATCTTCTACCTTTTGATTTTTGAAGATTTGATCAACCGCCTGTTCGATACTATAGGTAAGTTTAATATCATTGTGATGAGCAAAAAACTCTGCCCTGGCATGTAAGTGATATAAATGTGAGATTGTCGGTTTCATAGTTCGAGATTTGAATGTTTGACCCCTAAAACTTTTAAAGGTTTAAATTTCCTTTCTTCAATCAAACTCAATTATAGGGCCAAAATCAATTCAAATTGAACCACTTATCCAACACTATTACTTACTCAAACGATTTAACAAACCCAAACTTTCCTTTTATACATTTGTCTTAGATGAAATTCGAAAAAAAAGAATAGCTTCAGGCTGAATTAAAAGACGTATACCATGAAAAAATTAAGCTTTTTACTTTTCACCTTATTAGTCATCTCATCTGGATTTGCACAAGAAACAGAAGTAGTTATTTCAAAAAAGGACTATGCAATATTTTCAAGTGAAACAGGCAAAAAAGCCAAACCTCAAGATATTGTGGATGAATTAAAAGATGCTGACGTTATCTTTTTTGGAGAAGAGCACAATGATTCAATTGGACATCAATTACAATTGATGTTATTTAAATTGATGTTTGATTCTTATGGAGAAAAAGCAGTTTTATCAATGGAGATGTTTGACAGAGATGTTCAATACATCATGGATGAATACCTTCAAGGGCTAATCAAACAATCTTACTTTTTAAAAGACTCAAGAAAATGGAGTAATTACAAAGATTATGCTCCAATGGTTGAGTTTGCTAAGGAAAAAGGATTGGCTGTTATTTGTGCCAATGCTCCTTTCAGATATGTAAATGTTGCCACAAAGCATGGTTTAGATGGCTTAATGAAATTATCAGAAAAAGCAAAAGAAGCATTGGCTCCACTACCCTATACCTTGGCAAGCGGAGCATATAAAGCAAAATTGGATGCTTTGATGGGACACGATCCTTCAAATCCTGATTCAAAACCTTCTTATGATATGATTCCTGGTCAATCATTGTGGGATGCTACAATGGCATATTCTATTTACCAAAAATTGCAGGCAAAGCCAGATTCAAAGATTTTACATTTAGTTGGAAGATTTCATGTAGATGAGCATTTTGGAATAGTTGAAAGGCTAAAGGAGTTTGATCCAAATATCAAAGTTGTTGTTGTTTCTTTAGACGGAAGTGCAGAAAACTTCCCAAAAGTTGACATCACAGAATACAAGAAAAATGGTGAATATTTGATTTTCAGTGATCCTGAAGTTCCAAAATCATATTAAAAACACCCTTGCAACTATAAAGTATTGACTCCTGATGAAATTCATCAGGAGTTTTTTTGTGCTAATATTTTATCTATATCTCAATTGACTTTGTAAATAAAAAAATCCATTATACCTTTGTACCCAGTTCTAAGTTAAACTTATAAAGAAAGGTGGAGGGACCGGCCCTGTGAAACCTTGGCAACCTACCCGATCGAGAGCCCTCGGAATCAAAAGGATAAGGTGCCAATTCCTACTGAAGCTATTGCGGATGTAATATAAGTTGAGATCACAAACATACCGGTCCTACACATAATTACGCTTATGGCGGATATTAGAGAAACATTGAAACACCGTATTCTAGTGCTAGACGGAGCCATGGGAACCATGATTCAACGCTACAAACTGGATGAAGATGATTTTAGAAAAGGATGGTTTGAAGATCATGAAGCCAAATTAAAAGGCAACAATGATGTATTGGTGTTGACGAGACCTGATATCATTAAAGAAATTCACGCAGCTTATTTAGATGCCGGAGCGGATATTGTTGAAACAAATACATTTGGTGCTACCCGTGTTGCTCAGGCAGATTATCATTTAGAAGATGCTGTTTATGACATCAACTATCACGGAGCCAAAATAGCCCGTGAAGTTTGTGATGAATTCACTGCTAAAAACCCAGACAAACCAAGATTTGTTGCTGGGTCAATGGGACCAACTACAAAATTAGCTTCCATGTCTCCGGATGTAAATGATCCCGGTTTTAGAAACATCACTTTTGAAGAATTAAAAGATGCTTTTAAAGAACAAGCCAAAGGATTAATTGAGGGTGGATCTGATTTATTGCTGGTGGAGACTGTAACAGACACATTAAATGCCAAGGCCGCTCTTATGGCGATAAGCGAAATTCAAGAAGAATTGGGAACCAACTTGCCAATTATGGTTTCAGGAACCATTACAGATGCTAGTGGAAGAACATTATCCGGCCAAACTACTGAAGCATTTTTAATTTCCATTCAGCACATGGATCTTTTGAGCGTTGGATTAAACTGCGCTCTAGGAGCAAATGCTTTGAGACCTTATTTACAGGTATTAAAAAACAAAGCTCCTTTTTATGTATCTGCTCATCCAAATGCAGGACTTCCAAACGAAATGGGAGAATATGATGAAACGCCCGAAAAAATGGCCGAACAAATCAACACATTTTTGGATGAAGGATTAGTAAACATTGTAGGTGGATGTTGTGGAACAACTCCAGAACACATCAAAGCAATGGTAGAATTAGTAAATCAAAAACAATTAAATAAATAATAGCATGCCTAAACTTTGGAAAGAAATAGATAAAGAAATCTTAGTTGCCTTACCAAATCCAACTAAAGAAGCTTACGAAATCAAAGTTAAAATCCCGGAATTCACTTTTTTGGGTGTTCAAGAACAACCAGATTTCGCAACCGTATTTTTGACTTTTTATCCGAAAGACAAAATCATTGAATTGAAATCTTTGAAACAGTATTCTTATCACTTAAGAGACATAGTTGTTTCTTATGAAAGATTAATCAACATTTTTTATGATCAATTGATGGAAGTTTACGAACCGGAAAGATTGAGAATAACAATGGTTTGTAATCCTAGAGGTGGTATCAGTTCAAAATTGACAATTGATTCTGATTGGGCCGCACGTGGAGGAGAAGAGAAATTTAAAGACTGGGCTTCAACAGGAAATGAAGACACCTGGCAAGTTGTAATGTAAATAAATCAGTAGGCAATATTCTACCGGGGATTAAATTGAAAATTGCCAACATTAACCTCCCCTTTTCCGATAGCTATCGGAACAAACCTCCAATGAGGGAATATTTTAGAAAATGAGTATACATCCGGATTATAAAGGAAAGTACGAGTATAAATGGAGTGAATTACCTCCATTAAAATTGAGTGGATTAGAACCTTTGATCGTGACTCCTGAATCAAATTTTGTCAATATTGGTGAAAGAACCAATGTTGCAGGGTCTCGTAAATTTTTGCGATTGATAAAGGAAGAACAATTTGATGATGCCCTATCCATAGCAAGAGATCAAGTTGAAGGAGGCGCTCAGATTATTGATGTTAACATGGATGATGGTTTAATTGATGGTAAAGAAGCCATGGTTAAATTTCTGCATCTGGTTGCATCAGAACCTGACATTGCTCGTGTACCGGTAATGATTGACTCATCTAAATGGGAAATTATTGAAGCCGGATTACAATGTGTACAAGGAAAAAGTGTAGTTAACTCTATTTCTCTGAAAGAAGGAGAAGAAGCTTTTATTTATCAAGCAAAAAAAATAAAACAATACGGTGCTGCCGTTATTGTTATGGCATTTGATGAAGAAGGTCAAGCGGATACTTACGAAAAGAGAATTCAAATGTGCGAAAGATCATATCGCATATTAGTTGACAAAGTCAAATTCCCCCCACAGGACATCATATTTGACCCCAACGTTTTTCCTGTAGCTACAGGAATGGAAGAACACCGTAAAAATGCCTTGGACTTTTTTCAGGCAACCAGATGGATTCGTGAAAATTTACCCGGAGCACATGTAAGTGGAGGTATATCCAATGTTTCATTTTCATTCAGAGGTAACAATGTAGTGCGTGAAGCAATGCACTCAGCATTCTTGTTTCATGCTATTAATGAAGGATTAGATATGGGAATTGTCAATCCAACTATGTTGGAAGTATATGATGACATTCCAAAAGATCTATTGGAACATGTTGAAGATGTCCTTTTAGACAGGAGAGATGATGCCACTGAAAGGTTATTGGCTTTTGCAGAAACTGTTGCAGGAGATGTAAAAGAAAAGAAAGTTGACCTGGAATGGCGTAATCAATCATTACAAGATAAAATCACACATGCCCTTGTAAAAGGAATTACGGATTTTATTGATGAAGATGTTGAAGCTGCAAGACATGAAGTTGAAAGACCAATTCAAGTAATTGAAGGTCATTTAATGAACGGAATGAATGTGGTAGGTGATTTGTTTGGATCAGGAAAAATGTTTTTACCCCAGGTTGTTAAATCTGCCAGGGTAATGAAAAAAGCCGTCGCGTACCTACTGCCATACATTGAAGCCGAAAAAGAATCCGGCCAAACCAATGGAAAAGTATTGCTCGCTACTGTAAAAGGTGACGTGCATGACATTGGAAAAAATATAGTTGGTGTTGTTTTAGGTTGTAATAACTATGAAATCATTGATCTGGGAGTCATGGTTCCTGCTGAAAAGATTTTAGCTACAGCTCAAGAGCAAAATGTAGATGTAATTGGATTGTCAGGATTAATTACTCCTTCATTAGATGAAATGGTACATGTGGCCAAAGAGATGGAAAGAATAGGCATGAACATCCCGCTCTTGATTGGTGGTGCCACAACTTCAAAAGTTCATACAGCCGTTAAAATTGATGAGAATTATACCAAAGGACAAACAGTTCATGTATTGGATGCATCAAGATCCGTTACTGTAGTAGGAAGTTTATTAGGGGAACAAAAAGACAATTTTGTTAGCAATGTCAAAGAAGATTATCAGAAAGTAAGAGAAAACTACGCTAAAAAGAAAGATTTTAAGAAGTTCTTATCGCTTGAAGATGCTAGAAAGAACAAGTTTGATATTAACTGGAAAGCTGAGGATATTGCCAAACCAAATTTAATTGGAACACAATCATTTGAAAATTATTCAATTGAAGAATTAAGAGATTACATTGATTGGACACCCTTCTTTTACACCTGGGAAATGCGTAAAAAATATCCAGATATTTTAACGGATGAAAATTTGGGTCAAGAAGCCAGTAAATTATTCCATGATGCCCAAAAGATGTTGGATCAAATCATTGCTGAAAAATGGTTAGAAGCCAGAGCAGTTATTGGAATTTGGCCGGCTAACACCATCAATGATGACGATATTGAAATTCAATTAGAAGGCAAAAAACATATTCAATATGGAATGCGTCAGCAATTGCACAAATCTGAAAAAGCAAGTAATGTTTGTGTATCAGATTTTGTAGCACCCAAGGAATCCGGGATTCAAGATTATGTTGGAGGATTTGTGGTTACTGCCGGAATAGGAATTGAGAAAAAACTTGCTGAATTTGAGGCAGATCATGATGATTATCACGCAATCCTTTTAAAAGCATTGGCAGATAGATTAGCTGAAGCCTTAGCAGAACGCATGCATGAAAGAGTAAGACAAGAATTCTGGGGATATGAAACAGATAAATTGTCAAATGAAGATTTGATTAAAGAAAAATACCGTGGTATCAGACCTGCACCAGGTTACCCGGCAAATCCTGACCATACTGAGAAAGAAGGATTGTTTGAAATACTAGATGCAACTCAATTAACAGGCGTTTCTTTAACCGAATCTATGGCTATGTTACCTACAGCATCTGTAAGTGGCTGGTATTTTGCACACCCTGAATCACATTATTTTGGTGTTGGAAAAATTAAAATGGATCAAGTAGAGAGTTTAGCTAAAAGAAAAGGCAAAGCGGTTGATGAAATGAAAAAATGGTTGAATCCAAATTTGGATGAATAAATGAACAAGATGAACTTTCAGTGGTTAAAATACTGTTAAGTTCTCTCTGAGCATTCAGATCATTTATAAATTCAGGTCATGCAAACTATTTTAATTACAGGTGGAACCGGTTTAATAGGCAAACATCTAATCCCTAAACTGGCAGAAAAGGGTTATAATATCCGTGTACTTTCAAGAAGTAAAAACCCTGTTGAACATACAGCTGTTTTTAAATGGGATGTCGAAAAAGGAATCATTGAGGACGGCGCTTTAGACAATGTTGATCACATCATCCATTTAGCAGGATACAGTGTAAGTGAAGGAAGGTGGAATGCCAAAAGAAAAAAATTGATCTATGACTCCCGCATCAAGGCAATTGAATTACTAATATCTAAACTAGGTAATCAGCAACTTCAATCTTTTATATCTGCTTCAGGCGTTAGCATCTATGGCACTGTAACTACAGACAAAATATTCAAGGAAGAAGATGCACTTACAACTGCATCAGGTGACTTTTTAGCTGAAGTTTCCATTGACTGGGAAAAGGCTGCCTTAGCTTGTAATGAAATTGCCAGTCGTGTGGTAATTATGAGAACGCCCGTCGTTTTAGGAGATGAAGGGGCATTGCCCAGAATTTCTAAACCGATAAAAATAGGGATTGGGTCTGCCCTTGGAACAGGCAAACAGTGGGTTCCCTGGATTCATATTGAGGACATTGCATCCGCTTATGTGTATGCAGTTGAAAATGATAATCTCAAAGGCATTTACAACATTTCAGCTCCTGAACATATAACAAATAAGGCTCTAATAATGAATGTTGCTAGAGTGTTGAACAAAAAACTTTGGGCACCAAAAGTTCCAGCCTTTGTTTTAAAACTACTTTTTGGTGACATGGCCAACATCATCTTGAAAGGCAGTAGAGTAAATGGAGATAAGTTTGTCAAAGAGGGATTTGAATTGGAGCATCCTACTCTTAAAGAAAGTTTAGAAGATTTATTGAAAAACTAGTCCTTTGATCGCTTCCAATTTTTTCTTAGCAATAATCCCCAAATGATAATTGCAGGAATTAATCCACAGTAAAAAATCACATCAAAAGCATCCATACCCCAGCAACAAGTTCCAATTACCCCAACAATTACGGCAATTTGTAAATGAATGTACAGCACAATAACTTTTAGCTTTACCTCTATTTGTTTAAAGCTGTTCCATAAATCTTTAAAAAAGTGTTCTAGTGGATACATAATCTATTCAATTCTTTCCCAATTTTTCCAAATTAGGATAATAAAAATCAAAATAGCAGGAAGTATTAATCCAAAGAAAAAACTGTCAAACCCATCCATTTTAAAGAAAAAATAGAACATAGTTACGAACCAACTTCCGAAAACCAATGCTCCTAATAATGCACCAATTTTAATAATTCCTTCAATCCGCTTAAAAGCATTCCACAAATCCTTGAAAAAATTTTCTAATGAATACATAATCAATTGCCATCAGTTCGTTCCCAATGTTTCCATAATACCGGAACCCAAAATAACAGCCCAGGAATAAAAACTCCTCCAAATAAGCATCCCCAAATATCAAAACCAAAAGCAAAAGCCAATACCATAAAAGTCATGAAACTAATTGTCAATTGAAAAAAGATAATAATGATTTTAATAGGTGTTTTTACTCTTTTTATAGCAGAAAGCCAATCTTTAAAAAAGGTTTCAAGTGGATACATAGCAGCAAGTTAAGTAAAATGAACTAAAAGCTAAGTATATTGTATAATTATTGCAGTTAGCTTAATTGATGTTTAAAACACTTTTCATATCAACCTTCGTTTTGTTTCTCCCACAACTTATGTTGGGACAATGTGATTTAAAAGTAACGCATCTAAAAGGCACTCAAACAATAGGTCATACCACGGTAAAAGTAAGTAGTGACGGCATGGTAGACCAAAACTCAGATTATTGTGATTTAACTTCTCCTTATTTTATTGGCTACAACTATGCAACTACCCAAAGTGGAGATGGATACTATGAATTTTCATTTGAGCCGGCCATACAAAAAGCTTCATTAAATTTTAGCGGCACTAGTGCTACTACAGGTGGAGAAGAAGAAATAAGCGTTTGGGTAAATGGAGATCATTATAAATTTTCTAAGAAAGGAAGTTTGATGGATTGTAATCCCGAAGCTATTATTACAAAAAACGGTAACCTTGGAGCTTGTGAAAATTGTTCAGTTGCAGGATGGAAAGATGTAACAATTGAAGGTCCCATCCAAACTTTACGCATTAAAGACACCCTGATTTCAGGTATGGCTGCAGGCTCTATTTTTTCTTTGTTTATCTGTGAAAGTCCAATTATTGATTTAGGAAAAGACACCACAATTTGCACAGGAGAACAATTGATTTTGAATGCTTCTTTTTCCGGAGCAAAATACAAATGGCAAGACGGCAGCACAAAAGAAAGTTTTACCGTTACTAAGTCCGGTATTTATTCTGTAAAAGTAACCACCAAATTTGGCGTAATCGAAGATCAAATTTCAGTTGTGGTTGAAGATTGTGTTGACCTTGATGCGATTCCAAGAGCAGAACACTGGAAATATCATGGCCGCTTTAATGCGAAACCATGATTTTCTGTGTCAATTTCAACTCAGGAATTGATAATAAATAAAGTCCATTTTCCCAATCCTGAACGCTAATTTGATCTGCATTTACATGCCAATTTTGATACACCAATTGACCTCTTAAATTGTAAACACTTACCTGGACAGATTCATCCGTATTAATTTTAAAATTCACAATATCATTTGAAGGATTTGGATAAATACTGAATGATACGGATTCTTCAACTTCCTTTATTCCTACAGTTGTAAAACTATTTTCTGCATTATAAGTGGCATACATTGGAATAAAACCACCTGTTCCATTAAAATATCTTCCGTAAGTTCCATTATCCGGAATCGTAGGATAAGTTACTTCATTGATTGGGTTCCCCGCATCATCAGAAAGGATCAAAGTTTCACCTCCTGAGCTCAACTTAAAATTGGTATGTAATCCTGTTTGTCCATCATTATCACACCAAATAATCAAATATTCTCCAGCTCCAATTGAAGTTCCTAATGGAATTTGCCATTTAAGAATATCTAATGGATCATCAGACAAAAAATATCCAGATAAATCAACAGTTGAAGATCCATTATTATACAACTCAACCCAATCATCAAACTCACCAAATTCATCCGAAGCTGTGATGTTATTAGAAGGCATTATCTCATTAATCACAACACCTGAAGATAAAGTCAATGTATAAAACTCATGCTCTGCCCTTACCGGAGAAAACATTCCTGCATCATTGTTTTCTGCATATATGTAATACTGAATATCTGATGCTCCCAGGGTAATTGAGGTTCCCCATATTCCGTCACCTGCTGCACCATCACTGTGCAATCCGTCATCAAACATTTCTACTTTTTGAAAAGGATCACCTTTGTATGATCTGAATCCGACATACGCATAATTAGCATTTTGAATATCTGCCGTAAATGTCACCACATCATAAGCTACGGGAGCAGTTGGAGTTGGAGTAATTCCAGTAATAACCGGAGTAGTTAAATTAAAATCTGCATGACTTTCAAGATAAGTAGTCCTAGGTCCCATTACTTCAGACAAACCATAGATACCTCCTCCCATTCCGCTTCCTTGCTGAGAATCCATGTTACCCGTAAATTGCGCATAAGTATACATTGGATTAGGTTCAGCTTGCACCTCAGCATCAATGATAGTTTGCAATTCTTGGGCTCTGGTGTAGTAATCGCCATTACTAAAGTGTTCAGCCAAAATTGTTCTGCAGTGAGCCAAATACATTTTTTTGTATCTGCTATTGGCAAATAGATAGTAAATCAGTGGAAATTCTGTTGCTGTTTCTCTGATATATGGATCCATCTGGGTTAAGTCTGTTAAAGAAGGCGGAGAAGGAGGTCCACCACCAGGTAAATCTACCATTCCAAAACTTCCAATACTTTGGTTTAAATCCCAAATAACAGTGTGAAAAATGCCATTGTCATCCATAATCAAATAATAGTTCTGTCTGAAAGGACCCGTATAACTATCCAAATTGACAAGAACGTTGTTAAATGCCAACATCCACAGTGCATCATCTACATCTAAGTAACTTTCAATTCCTGAAGGATTGTTTTGAATTTGATTACATAAGTTCAATAAATCAGTCCAACCAAAATCAGATTTTAGCTCATAAAAATTATAGTACTGAGTAGAATCTGTTCCTAAATAAGTTAATGATGAACCATCACTCACACTTACCGGATTACACTTAATTCTGGTATTATTATCATTACAATAAAACCTATCCTCCATAAAATCCCCATTGATAGATTCTGAACTGGAGAACAAACCATAATAATTGTCATTGACATAGATTTTGGCATAATTAGACAAAGGCATCTCCATATAATCTCTTCCTATTTCATAGGACAACACTTCTCTCACAAAAGAAGGATCTTTGTCGCCATTTGAAAACTTTAAAGTTGACCGTCCCTGATAGTTTTGAAAATTATAAACCTCAGCCAATTTTATTTTCATTGGATTTTTAAGGTTACTGGCATTGTAGGTAGAATTTCCTTTATAGGTAACTCCTATACTGTCATAAGAAACGCCATTGATGGTACAACTTCCATATAACAACTCATCAAGATCATTACTATAGTAGGTATCCATAGTGGCATCCCAATTAGGATCGTCAAAATAAATTTTAATTTCTGTGATGGTATTGATATCATACAGATCCTGCGCTTTTGTGTTGATAGAAATGATGAAAAGAGCAGACAGTAGCACTAATTTATTCATGGTGTAGATTTTGTGTGTCAAGCTTTGACTAAGCAATTTACAAAAGGTTTAAAATTGATTTAATATTTCCTTAACATTAATTGAATTCTTGAGAGATTTTCACATTCATTTTGTTAATACATTTGCAAGTAAATTAAAATTTATACGTCCTATATACGTTATTTTAGTTAGACAAAAACAAACCAATGAATAGACTCACTTTACCTGTATCTGTTTCCAAACTTATAGAATCTATAGGGGATCAGACCACATTTACTCCAAAAGAGATTATTCGATTAGTGAAAGATGCTGATATCAAGAAAAAAGACTTGATGGAATTTGCTCACTTTGATCATGATAAAAAAGAAGGGTACGGACGTCATTTAGTGCACAAGGGCAAAAATTTTGAAATAATGGTAATGTCCTGGGCACCGTTGGATGCTACTGCCATTCACAATCATGGATATACCGAATGGGGAGCAGTTAAAACTTTTGGTAAGTTAGAACACACTTCATTTGAATATAAAAACAGTTGCCTAACAACTTTATTTAAAGAGAAGCTTTCTAAGGATGAAGTGATTGCAGTAAATCAGAACTTGATTCACCAAATGGCCAATTTTAGTGGAGAAAATGTTATTTCATTGCACATTTATGGTACTTCTTTGGCAGTAGACGGCATTACTGATAATTCACATCTTTACGAATTAGGGAAAGGTGAAGTTCAAGTTGTTGATGGAGGCGTTTTTTACGACTTACCTAAAAGTGAAATTGCCATTGCCAATAATGAACTTTATACTGACCGTTTAACGTTAATCGGTCATTACACCAGTCTTTTAAATCATTATCTAAAGACAGGTGAAAGAGGTCCGCAATATTTGAAGGCAATCAACTTTTTTCACGACAGATCATTTGAAAGTAGATTGATTACTGAACTAGAAATGGACAGTAAAGATGTACTTTATACAATTGAATTAAGAAAGGCAAAAAAGGTGTTGCAAAAGCTTTCTGAATCTACAAAAACAATAGATGCTATATTATTTGAGCTAAGTAGCATTGAATTGTATTCTTAAAAACCATAAATTCGACACATTAAATTGTGTTTATGGTATTTATATGGAGAGGAGCAGGTATCATTGTTCCGATTTTCGTTTTTATCTCAGGATGGATAGTAAGTTCAAGGTTTGAAGACACCAGACTAGGGAATCCTCATTTTATGGGTTGGACTCTTTTGTGGGCCGGAATCGCTTTGACCTTAATTGGCTTGGCATTATGGCAAATGACAAAAGCACCGGATGATGAAAACAAATCACTGGAACCGGGAGAAATTCCAACCAAAAGTAGACACGATTTTTTCTGGATTCCTGTATGGATTTGGGGAGTAGGATTAACTGCACTCAGTATCTATTTAATCTTTTCAGGTGGAAGTGATGAAGAGACAACCATCTCACAAGAAAAAGACGAATACTTTTTTGGTGAAAAGATGCTTCATTTTCACAATAATCAAGATGACACAGTACAAGTTGTAGTTTTTGATGATGAAAACGGTTTGTTTATGGATGAAGAAATTCCGCCATTACATTCACGTTTCTTAGAATATCCAGGTGGAAAATACACTGTTAAATGTCAGGGAAAAACTACGATAGTTAAAGTACATGGAGCCCAAACTGAAGGGGATAATGAAATTGAAGAAATCTATTTCTTGACAGATAATAAATATGACCTTCTGTTAGTAAATGTGACTAATGCTTGTAGAAGAGACATCAATCAAAATCAGTTAGAAGAAATTGATTGGACAAGCAAAGTTGTGAAGAGAATTAATGCAGCCCCATATTATGAAGTGGAAGCAAAGACCTCAAAATTCTCAGAAATGGTAGTTTTCTCTCCTACTATTCCTTTGCCTTTAGAATTGGAAGAAGGACAAGAAGCCTTTGCTTATATTACTATTCCGGCGGGATCTGACATAGAAGAAACTTACCTGGATTCAGCCGTAATTTCAATTTGTTTTTAGGCTGATAATGTCATAATTTTAAGGAATGAGACATTTTCATTACTTCTTGATTTTGGGGATTCTATTAATGACTTCATGTCAACCGGATCCTGTAACACCAAATAATCAAGGAGGTACAGTTCAATCTCCTACTGGTGAAATGTTTACCTATTTTACTGAAGATTGGGACAGTTGGAATTTTATCCTTGGAGACTCAAATTCCACCAACGTAAATGTTTACACTTATTTCACCGAAGATTGGGACAGCTGGGTATTTACAGCAGACACCACTAGTGGGCAGATCTACACCTATTTTTCAAATGACTGGGATGACTGGACCTTGACAAGTAATAATTATGTGATTTCAATTGAAACCTCTTTTTCAAATGATTTTGATGATTGGAACATAGATGATGTAGCTCACAACTGGCATTGTGATGTGCGCACTGCTTTTTCAAATGATTTTGACAATTGGGATGCAGACGATTTTAACAACAACGCACATCTTGATTTACGAACTTCATTCTCTGAAGATTGGGACAATTGGGATGTTTATGGAGAATGGGATCAAAATTATCCAATTGAGTATAAAATCGCCATAATGTTTGTCCCTACCATTGTTGCTGTTTTACAACAAAATGGAATTATTTAAAGTGAAGATTCATCTTTAAATTGACTTCCTCCCCACTCTACAACTGTAAATCCTTTTCTTTCTTTACTCAACTTGTTCAAATCCTGTGGTAAAATATCAATTGGTGATTTTAACGGCTTATAAACCATCATAACCCTAATCATTGTTTCAGGTTTTGGACTGATTTGAAGTTGCGCCATTTCTTCATATTCACTCGTTGAAAAGTGAATTAGATTGTACGGATTATCCTTCATCAATGGCAACCAATAAACAATAAACTCATTTGCTTCTCTTCTATTCAATCCCAATATTGCCAATGATTCTTCTAAAAACACTGCAGTATTTTCGCCTTTAACTACAAAACCTTTGTCAATGGTAAAGTCTTTTCTATTGTCCCCTTCCCAATAAAGTGCATAATACTCTTTACCATTAGTATCTGTTATAGTACCATCAGGTTTTGCTTTTACTTTCCAACCATTGTTATAAGCAGGATAAGTTGTGGTCAATTTACCGTCAAAGTTCAGTTTAACATCTACTGTTATTTCTTTTGAAGGATATAAATAAATGATTGGCTTAGCCACATCTCCTTCATACTCTAATTTGTATAGCACGGTATCCAATTCACCCATTACAAACACCTCATGTAATTCCATTTCACCCCAATCATTGTATATTTTAATATTACCGTCTAAATAACCATCTGTAAATGGCAATTCATAATACATTTCAAATGTGGTACTGTTTGGATGAAAATAAGCACGTAAAATCCCATTAAAAATGGATCCGTTCAATTGAAATTGATTTTCAAAAGTTTTCTTTTCCATTATTTTGTACAGATTGTTATCTGACTTTGAGTCGTAATTCATAGACGGCATAATACTTACCACCTGTTTATCTCCCTCAGCAGAAAAAGCTCTTTCAGAATCATTAATGGTCAATTTTGATTCACTTTGCACAAATGTCCAATCAACACTAAAAGGTTCAACTGTAGAAGAAATCCAATCATGTGTTCCTACTTCGTATTGTCTTTGAATAAAAATTTCTCCATCTGGATCCCAAACAGTACAAATTCCAATGGGCTCTCCATTTTCTACTTCAAATTTTGCTGCAACATTCTCCTTGGTTTCATTGTAATAAACTTTTACAGGGCCACTGAATCCCTTATAAGGACTATTCAATTCAAATCCAGTTTCTGCAATAGCCATCATATATTCATTAATCTCCGAACTTGTTCCATCTGATTCATACACATGAGGCACAATATGAAACTCTGCTCCTTCAGGATACACAACTTCATCATTGTAATCCACATCTTCTTCGGTAATGTAAAACCATTCTTCAGGACCATCCAAATATGCTTCGGCCGTATAATTATCGTTATCAACTTCTAATGAATCGTAATTCAATTCTGATAGCGTATCAGATGATGAATCATTGTCATTTCCTTCATTAGATTGCGAATTATCTTGCTCACCTCCGCAAGACAAGAGAAAAAAGACCAATAAAAAACCAAAGTATCTCATAATGAACCGCTTTTTGAGATAAATATATTCATTACGGTTTTATTTAATGGGGGTATTCGTTACTAAAATTGAAGAATGACTTATATATTCATACCTATGAAAAACCCAATACTCATTTTTATTCTTTTTCCTTTTGCTGGATTTGGCCAGCACTTTGAGCCGGATTTGCCAAAAATGGATTTCAAAGGGAAAGTAAAATCTGTTGAAATCAGATCGGACAATGAGCTGGATAAATTTGAAATAGCTTCAATTGGGATTGTTCCCAATCAACTTCCTGTTTTAGAGAATTTTGATTACACATTTGATAAAAATGGTTACAAAACAAAAGAAGTAGCTTACACCCAAAACCTTGATTTAAGATATACCTGGAACATGACGTACAATGATAATGGGTATCTAACTGAGGAAAAAACAACTAATGAGTTGGGAGAAACAGTTTACCACTTTGTTAATAGATATAGAAGTGACAATCAAATTGACTCAATCATCTATTATCCTGACATTAAAAACAAACACAAAACTTATGTTTTACATGAATATGATGAAAGGGACAGTTTAAAAATGCAATGGCACAAAACTGAATCAGGTAAAGTATTCATAAGATCTTTTCACTTATATGATAAAAAGCAAAATTCACTGACCTACTTTTCAGTCATCAACGAAAAGGACACTAACGCCAAATACATATCTTTTTTCGATAAGAAAAACCAGCTGATCAGATATCAATATGGGTATGATGACACAAGTGCTTTTGGAGGAGGAATGAGCACAGAAAGTTTTAAATACAAGAAAAAGGGACTGCTGAAATTCAGCTATCACGGATCAGGAAAAAATAAAAAGCTTTACAATATTCTGGAAAAAAATGAAGCGGGTTTGATCATCAGAAACATTGATTTTTGGGATAAACATATCTGCAACACAACCAATTCAGTAGCCAAAATTGATGAAAGATACCATAGCTATAATGATAGTGGGCAAGTTATAATGACCAGATATAAATCAGATGACTATGAACAAATAGATAGTTCTTTTTATGATGACAACGGTTTAGTGATTAAAAAGAACTCAACCAACATTCTAAAAAACCAGGTCAGCTTTGAACAAATCATCAGTAGAAACGAACACGGTAACCCCATAAGAGTTGAGTTTTATAGTGCAGGCAAAAAAAACTGGGCAGCCAGTTCAACCTTTGAATACGAATACGATAACAAAGGAAACTGGATCAAAAGATCCGAATACCGCAAAGGGATTTTAGTTGCTGTGACTAATAGAAAAATAAGGTATTTTGATTGAGGGAAACCCATGGTAATTTCAAATTACGGTATATTAGTAAATAGATGAAAGTTAAACTCATTTTACCCATATATCTTTCTATTATATTCAGTTCATGTTGCAAAAATGATAAACATGAACCTACCTCTCTTAGCGAATTAGAACAATACAGGATGATAAGAGAAGGTTACACGGAATGCTTGGAATCAAAACAAGAATCCAAAATCATCTATTATAAGTTTGCTGAATTAGAAGATACTGAATTAACAAATTGTATTCTATATGATTATGACAGAAAATCCAAAGAAAAGGAGAATTACATTCCTAAACTCTGCTATACATCAAATATGCTAGATTCGAGTATACCTCCAACATATGAAGGAACTATTGATCAGAAAAAACTTAAACAGTTCAAACTATTAAATAAAGATTCATTAAGATCTTTTTATGAAACCAATTTTGAAGGCACTTGTAAATGTGTTTATGCAATATCTAGACCCTATCAACCAGACACCTGCAAATATGCTATGATTCAAGAATTTGAATTATGCACAGGAATGTGGTGCTGCCAACCTAATAGAAGAAATGATTATGTATTTGTAAAAGAAAATGGACGTTGGAAATGTGTAAATGGCAGATTCAACTAAACAATATTGAATACATTATAACTTTTCAATCATCTAAAATCTCATCACTGGCTACTATTTCCATTCTTATTTCATGATAGTACATGGCGGCAATTATTAAGGCAGGAAAAACCTGAATGATATATATTGCATCTAAGCCTTCAATCCCTGCACCTTTTATTCCAGCAAAAATCAAATTAACCACAACACTAATAACGGTAAACCAGAATATATATGTATTCTTTCTTGCTCTTGACAACAAGATCAACATATAAAAAGCCAATCTGAATAAAACAAAAATAAAACTCCAAAGTGCAAATCCTTCTGGATAAAACGTGAAGCTACCTTTTGAGACTCCAATAATATATACCGCTTGAGCTATAAAATTCAAGTATGAGAGTAGCACATAAAAAACTATAAATCTTAAGTTCTTTTCAATTAGATATTTAATTAAAATAACGGATGAAACAGAGCTAATTAGCATGTTTATCACATACAACAAAAGTCCGTACTTGACAAAAATTGAAATATTAATAATTGGCAGGACAGTAATCAATATATAAGTCAACTGTCCTAGCAGAACGGCCAGTATTCCAATACGATATACATTTTCCCTTTTGATACCCTAATATAATTGAATTAAAAACTTCCCAGACATTGAAAAGGTTTTGTACCTGAGGCCGGTCCCGATAGCTATCGGGACGAACCGGCACAATGTTTTGCATAAAAAAACCCTCCCCGACATTGGGAGGGTTTTGTACCTGAGGCCGGAATCGAACCGGCACTCCGTGAGGAACACGAGTTTGAGTCGTGCGCGTCTACCAGTTCCGCCACTCAGGCATTTTTATAGGCGGATTTCCTTGCGGAAATGCAGGCGCAAATTTAGCAATTTTTTGATTTACACAAAGAATTTAAAGCAATCTATCTAATTAAAGATATATTTCCTTTCTGATTCACTGGTTCTCCGTTGATTAGATAACCTTCCAAGACGTAAACAAATACGGCAGAATTTAACATTTTACCGTTCCAAGTTCCGTCCCAGCAAATATTCATACTGCTTGTTGTGTATACTTTTTCTCCCCATCTGTTATAAATGGTAAAGTTCATTGATTTCATACAATCACTATACACACACAACACATCATTATCTCCATCATTATTAGGACTGAATGCAGATGGCACAAAGATATCTCCACATACAATTTCTACAAACAAAGTCATACAAGCCGTATTAACACACCCATTAACATCTTGACCTGTTACACAGTAATATGAGTCTTGAATTGGATCAGCAATTGGATCAGCACAATCAGAGCAGCTTAAGTCTGTAGCAGGTGACCAGGTATAACTTACACCTCCGGTTGCTAATAACGGCGTTTCATCTCCGTAATGCATTGTTGTATCACTAGTCACTTCAATATTTGGTAAATTCCAAACTGTCACAAATATTGAGTCAGTAGCTGTACATCCATTTGCGTCAGTTACTATTACTGTTGCCATTGTCGAATCAATTCCTGTTGCCAACTCAGTTGTACTTGCTACCGGAGACCAACTATAACTGTATCCTCCAACTCCACCTGTTGCAGCCACAGATGCAGATCCCAAATCAGGATAGCAAACATTTTGAGCTGTCATTGTCAGCAAAATTTCAGAAGGTTCAATGATTGTAACTGTTTCTTGTACTGTGCAACCCGCATCTACATCTGTTACAGTTACCGTGTAAGTTCCAGCCGGCAAACCTGTTGCATTAGCGGTTGTCTGAGCCGGAGAACTATCCCAGCTATATGTATAATTTCCTGTTCCTCCGGTTACTGTGGCAGAAGCTGTTCCATCCGCTTCACCAAAACAACTTACTCCTGTTACTGTTGTTGATACAACTGGTGCTACAACAGTAATATCTTGTGAAACTGAAGATGTACATCCGTTAGCACTTACTGTGTAAGTAACGTTCTGAGTTCCAAAAAATGGATCAAATACATTTCCACTCATTCCGGTTCCAGACCAGGTTCCACCTGTAAGTCCTGTAATTTGTCCGCTCATGTTAACAGGTGCACTTGAACTACATAATGTAAGAGTTGTCCATGATGCATCTGGTGGGTTATTTACAGTGAAAGTTTGTGTTGATGTAGCTTGACATCCACCTGTACCAACGGTATAAGTCAAAGATTGCGTTCCTACCGAAACATCAAAACTATTTCCTGTAACACCTGTTCCGCTCCAGCTTCCGCCTGTATCTCCTGTAATCAATGTATTCAAATCAAAAGGACCACTATCTACACAGATATCAATTGGTGGAGTCCATGAAGCATCTAATACTGAAGCAACGTTTATAGTTTGTGTTACAGCATCATCACAAGGAGCTGTACCAATACTATATGTTACAGATTGCGATCCTCCTGAAGGATCAAACATTGTTCCTGTTACTCCTGTACCGGACCAAGTTCCTCCAGGCGATCCTGTAATAAATGTAGATAAATCAATAGGTGCATCTCCCACGCAAAGTCCTGTAGGGATAGTCCATGAAGCATCCGGTGTTAATGCAACGTTGATCGTTTGTGTAATAGCATCATCACATGGTGCTGTACCAACAGTATAAGTAATAGATTGAGTTCCTACAGATGGATCAAAAGTACTTCCTGTAATTCCGGTTCCAGACCAGGTTCCACCTGTTGTTCCTGTAATTGTTGAACTTAAATCAATTGGCGAAGCTGCTGTACATAATCCTGTTGGTGGCGTCCAACTGGCATCTGCCTGCGGAGTCACAGTTATTGTTTGAGTTACAGCATCATCACATGGTGCCGTTCCTGCCGAATATGTTATTGATTGAGTTCCTACAGATGGATCAAATGAACTACCTGTCACACCGGTTCCTGTCCAGGTACCACCTGTAGTTCCGGTTATCAATGTGTTCAAGTCGACGACTCCTGAACTCGTACAGAGTCCTGTTGGTGGTGTCCATGAAGCTACTGCTGTTGTTGTGACGGTTATAGCCTGAGCCAAATCACAGCTATTAGGTGATGTATAAGTAATAGTTTGAGTTCCTACAGATGGATCAAATGTATTTCCAGTTACTCCAGTTCCTGACCATGTTCCTCCAACATCTCCAGTAATTAAAGCGTCCAGATTGATAGGCCCATCAGTTGAACAGGCTGTTGTTGTATTCCATGAAGGATCACAACCTGTACATGATGCTAAACAGTTATAATGAACTGTAATATTTGGTGATCTCGGTGTAAAACTTGTATTAAAAGGATAGTCTTTTCCTGTCCCCTCCAATATCTGAATATTGGCATCAGCAGCTAATACATTTCCAACACCTGTTCCGTTCGTGTAATCAATACTACCAGCACCTGTACTTGTAACATAAAATGCCGCTACATCTCCGGGGCAAAGTGTTACACTAAAGAAAATTGGAATTGGCGTTGCTACGTTAACCGGACCAGTAACTCCGTTTGCCGAACCTAGCAGGGTCCAAGCTCCCGCATTATTTTCAAAACCTACATGGGTACCTGCTTTATAGTAAATTTCAAAGTCATGGGTTGTTCCACCACAGTTGATGTCAAAATTGGTGATCTCAACACTCGTAATAGCAACAATGTCAAACATGATTCCATCTTGGCCATTGTTTTGGTTGTAAGCCGTTGCTAAAGGTCCACATTGTGAATATCCAAAACTGAATATTAGACTTAAAAATATCGTTAATAATAACTTTGTTCTATACATAACTAATGTTTATTCTAAAGAATAATCAAGTAACTCCATCTATTAGACGAAAATAGAGGGAAAAAGATGCCTTAAACGGAATCTGTGATTTCAAATTTAACTAAATTCTTAGATACAAGACAAGTTAAATTTCTTGAAATATCAGTAATATCAATAGATTGACCTATCTAATTAAAGAGATATTTCCTTTCTGATTAACTGGTTCTCCATTGATTAGATAACCATCTAGAACATAAACAAATACTGCTGAATTCAATGCTTTTCCTTTCCAGGTTCCATCCCAACAGATATTCATGTTATTGGTTTCATAAACACGCTCTCCCCATCTGTTGTAAATGGTAAAGGTCATGGTTTTGATACAATCACTGTAAACACACAACACATCATTCTCCCCATCATTATTAGGACTAAATGCAGATGGTACAAATACATCCCCACATACAATCTCTACAAACATGGTCATACACTCTGTACTTACGCAACCATTGGCATCTTGAGCTGTCACGCAATAGTATGTGTCTTGTATTGGATTAGCTATTGGATTTGGACAATCTGAACAGCTTAAATCTTCATCTGGTGTCCAACTATAACTTACTCCTCCACTTGCTATCAGTTGTGCTTCATCTCCATAATGGATTGTGGTATCATTGCTGATTTCTATTATTGGTGCATCCCATACATTTACAAAGATCGAATCTGTTGCTGTACAACCGTTGGCATCTGTCACTATTACAGTAGCCATGGCTGAATCTATACCTGTTGCCGTTGCTGTTGTACTAGATACCGGTGACCAGTTATAACTAAATCCGCCTACTCCTCCAGTTGCTACTACTGTTGCTGAACCTAAATCAGGATAACATGCATTTTGAGCAGTCATAGTTAACAAGATTTCTGCTGGTTCTATAATTGTTACTGACTCTTGAACTGTACATCCACCATCAACATCTGTCACAGTAACAATATAAGTTCCTGATGCTAATCCTGATGCCGTAGTTGAAGTTTGAGGTGGTGTGCTATTCCAGCTATAAGTGTAATTTCCTGAACCTCCACTTACACTTACTGTTGCCTGACCATCTGTTGCTCCAAAACATGATACTTGGGTTGAAGTTATGGTTGCAGCAGGATTTACAACTACAATATCTTGTGAAAGTGTTGACGTACAACCATTTGCTGTTACTGTATATGTTATATTCTGGGTTCCAAAAAATGGATCAAATACGTTTCCACTCACTCCTGTTCCACTCCATGTCCCTCCTGTATCACCTGTAATCTGGTTATTTAAATTAACAGGGGCACTTGATGTACACAACATGGTCGTCGTCCATGAAGGATTTGGTGGTGTGTTTACTGTAAATGTTTGCGTTGAAGTTGCCTGACATCCCCCAGAACCTACTGTATACGTTAATGATTGAGTTCCTACTGATGGATCAAACATATTGCCACTTACTCCGGTTCCACTCCAGCTTCCACCGGTATCTCCTGTAATAATTGTATTTAAATCAAATGGTCCACTATCTGTACAGATATTAGTCGCCGGTGTCCAGGATGCATCCAAAATTGTTGCTACACTTATACTTTGTGTTACAACATCTTCACATGGCGCCGTTCCTACAGTATATGTTATACTTTGGGTTCCAACTGATGGATCAAACATACTACCCGTAACACCTGTTCCTGACCAAACACCACCTGCTACACCTGTGATAAACGCTGTTAAATCTATTGGGGCATCTCCTTCGCATAGGTTTGTTGGTATCGTCCAGGATGCATCCGGCAAGTTTGATATGTTGATTGTTTGAGTAATTGCATCATCACATGGAGCAGTTCCAACACTATAAGTTAAGGATTGAGTTCCTACTGATGGATCAAATGATGTCCCCGTAACTCCTGTTCCCGACCATGTCCCGCCGGTAGTACCTGTAATCAAAGTTGATAAGTCAACAACAGGTGATGCCGTGCATAATCCTGTTGGAGGAGTCCATGATGCATCTGCTTGTATACCTACAGTAATTGTTTGTGTAGATGTTGCATCACAAGGTGCAGTACCAACAGTATAAGTTATACTTTGTGTTCCTACTGACGGATCAAACATACTTCCACTCACTCCGGTTCCAGACCAAGTTCCTCCAGCAGTCCCAGTAACTAATGTGTTTAGATCAATTGCAGATGAACTGGTACACAAACCAGTTGGTTGCGTCCATGTTGCTGTTGTTACGGTTCCTACTGTTATCGTCTGAGTCAATGAGGCATCACACGGAGCAGTTCCTACTGAATAAGTAATACTTTGAGTTCCTACTGATGGATCAAACATACTACCCGTAATACCTGTTCCTGACCAGCTTCCTCCCGTTGTTCCGGTGATAAAGGTATTTAAGTCTATTGGCGATCCTGAATTGCACAATCCGGTCGGAATGGTCCAACTGGCATCTGCCTGTGCTACCACTGAAATTGTTTGAGTTGATGTAGCATTACAAGGCGCAGTTCCTACAGCATAAGTAATGCTTTGAGTCCCTACAGATGGATCAAACATATTACCGCTTACACCTGTCCCACTCCATGTTCCTCCGGCTGTTCCAGTAACTAGAGAATTTAAATCAACCAATGCAGAACTGGTGCATAATCCAGTTGGTGGTGTCCAGCTGCCATTTGCCGTAGGTGTAACAGTAATAGTTTGAGTTGAATCACATCCATTAGGGGAAGTATAGGTGACACTTTGTGTTCCTGAGGCAGGATTAAAAGTATTCCCACTCACTCCAGTTCCGCTCCATGTTCCTCCGGCATCTCCTGTTATTAATGCATTTAGATTAATTGGACCATCTGTTGAACAAGCTGTTGTTGTTGTCCATCCGGCATTACATGGTGTGATTGCAGGTTGTACTACAAAATCATCCACATAGTAATACACTGTTGAATATGATCCTGCTCCTGCAGCAACTGTATTTGTATTTACATCTGTATAAAAATTACCAATGGTCATATACAATTCACCTCCAGTGGCTGTATACTGAAAATTTAACTGTTGCCAATTTGTTTTATCTGTGATCATTGTAGTATTTACTATGTCTGGAGTAATTGTAGTAATTGGATTCCAGTTACCACCAGTTCCGGAAACAACAGTATTAGAAAAATAAAGCTGTAAAGCGTTATCTGATCCATATTGTGAATTATCAGATAAAGAAACCCAGAAAGAAATATCATATGTGGTTCCGGCTACCATTGCAGAAGTAAACGTACAATAGGTATATTCTCTAAAACTTGGGGTTGATTGATAATAAGATGCAAATCCAAAATATCCGACCCCTGAATGTGCATTTTGAGTTCCAAAAGCATTATTTGGTACATCCACATTAGTATTATTGCAGGCGTTGATACAGTCTGCAGATCCGGTGTGATTGGGAATTTTATCCCATCCAACTAAATTACCAACTTGTGCAACACCTGTAGGGCATGAAGTGTACTGTTCCAAATCTGGATTAGGCACAATATTTTGAGCATTTGTAGTAAACACAAGACTACAAATTAGCAAGCAGCTAAGTATAATTTTAGACATACGATTCTATATACTAGGGTTCTAAGTCTGTGAAATTTACGAAAAATAAATCTACAGCCAAAACAAAAGAAAAGTACGATTATCTAATTAAAGAAATGTTTCCTTTCTGATTAACTGGTTCTCCATTGATTAGATAACCATCTAGAACATAAACAAACACTGCTGAATTCAATGCTTTTCCTTTCCAGGTTCCATCCCAACAGATATTCATGTTATTGGTTTCATAAACACGCTCTCCCCATCTGTTGTAAATGGTAAAGGTCATGGTTTTGATACAATCACTGTAAACACACAACACATCATTCTCCCCATCATTATTAGGGCTAAATGCAGATGGTACAAATACATCCCCACATACAATCTCTACAAACATGGTCATACACTCTGTACTTACGCAACCATTGGCATCTTGAGCTGTTACACAATAGTATGTGTCTTGTATTGGATTAGCTATTGGATTTGGACAATCTGAACAGCTTAAATCTTCATCCGGTGTCCAGCTATAACTTACTCCTCCACTTGCTATCAGTTGTGCTTCATCTCCATAATGGATAGTAGTATCATTACTGATTTCTATTATTGGTGCATCCCATACATTTACAAAGATCGAATCTGTTGCTGTACATCCATTAGCATCCGTCACTATTACAGTAGCCATGGCTGAATCTATACCTGTTGCCGTTGCTGTTGTACTTGATACCGGTGACCAGTTATAACTAAATCCACCTACTCCTCCGGTTGCTGCTACTGTTGCCGAACCTAAATCAGGATAACATGCATTTTGAGCAGTCATAGTTAACAAGATTTCTGCCGGTTCTATAATAGTTACAGACTCTTGAACAGTGCATCCACCATCAACATCTGTCACAGTAACAATATAAGTTCCTGATGCTAATCCTGATGCCGTAGTTGAAGTTTGGGGTAGTGTACTATTCCAGCTATAAGTGTAATTTCCTGAACCTCCACTTACACTCACTGTTGCCTGACCATCTGTTGCTCCAAAACATGATGCCTGGGTTGAAGTTATGGTTGCTACAGGGTTATATACTGTTATTGTTTGAGTAGATGTAGCAGAACAACTTCCAGCAGTAACTGTGTAGGTTACGCTTTGAGTTCCAAAAAACGGGTCAAAAACATTTCCGCTTACTCCCGTTCCACTCCAAGTTCCTCCAGTATCTCCAGTAATTTGATTATTTAAATTAACTGGGGCACTTGAAGTACACAGCATTGTAGTTGTCCATGAAGGATCAGGTGTAGGTGTTACGTCTATATTTTGAGTAATTGCATCTTGACATCCTCCTGTTCCAACTGTATATGTAATACTTTGAGTCCCTGATGAAGGGTCAAACATATTTCCGGTAACGCCAGTTCCAGACCAAGTTCCTCCACTCATATTAACACTTAAAGTATTTAAATCTATTGGCGAATCAGACTGACAAACTCCTGCTGGAGGTGTCCATGTGGCATCACCCGTAACATCAACTGAAATAGCTTGAGTTGATGAAGCATCACAAGGTGCAGTACCAACAGTATAAGTCAACGACTGTGTACCCACAGATGGATCAAACATACTACCTGTTACTCCGGTTCCTGACCAAGTTCCCCCAGCAGTTCCAGTAATCAATGTATTCAAATCAATTGCTGCGTCTCCATCACAAACTCCAGTTGCTGGTGTCCAAGCTGCATCTGCCTGAGTTGTAACAGTTATTGTTTGAGTTGAAGATGCGTCACACGGGGCTGTACCAACTGCATAAGTAATTGATTGTGTCCCTACAGATGGGTCAAACATATTTCCAGTTACTCCGGTTCCTGACCAGGTTCCTCCAGCTGTTCCAGTAACCAGGGTATTCAAATTGATTGCAGCTGAACTTGTACAAACTCCTGCTGGTGGCGTCCAAGTAGCAGTTGTGATTGTACCAACATTTATTGTTTGAGTCAATGAATTATCGCAAGGTGCACTACCAACAGCATAAGTAATACTTTGGGTTCCTACAGACGGGTCAAACATACTTCCGGTAATCCCAGTTCCTGACCAGGTTCCACCAGTTGTTCCAGTAATAAAAGTGTTTAAATCAATTGGAGTACCCGAATTACATAATCCGGTTGGAATTGTCCAACTTGCATCTGCTTGCGCCCCAACGGTAATTGTTTGAGTTGAAGATGCATCACATGGAGCCGTTCCTACGGTGTAAGTTACACTTTGTGTACCTACCGAAGGGTCAAACATACTTCCAGAAACCCCGGTTCCAGACCAGGTTCCTCCAGCTGTCCCAGTAACTAAGGTACTTAAATCAACTAAAGCAGAACTAGTACATAAACCAGAAGGAGGCGTCCAAGTAGCAGTAGTAGTTGTACCGACTGTTATAGTTTGTGTTAATGAGTTATCACAAGGTGCTGTTCCTACCTGATAAGTAATTGACTGTGTTCCTGAAGCGGGATCAAACATACTTCCTGTCACTCCGGTTCCTGACCAGCTCCCTCCCGTCGTTCCGGTTATAAAAGTATTTAAATCAATAGGTGCTCCTGAGTTACATAATCCTGTTGGAATTGTCCAACTTGCATCAGCTTGGGCTCCAACAGTAATTGTTTGTGTTGAAGTAGCATTACAAGGAGCAGTTCCGGCTGAATAAGTAACCGATTGTGTTCCAGCTGCAGGATCAAACATATTTCCAGAAACCCCTGTTCCAGACCAAGTTCCTCCAGCAGTTCCAGTAACTAAGGTGCTTAAATCAACCAAAGCAGAACTGGTGCATAAACCTGTAGGTGGTGTCCAAGAAGCATTACCAAATGTACCAACAGTAATTGTTTGAGTTACTACATCATCACATGGAGCTGTACCAACAGAATAAGTAATACTTTGAGTTCCAACTGCCGGATCAAACATGGTGCCTGAAACTCCGGTACCTGACCAAGTTCCACCAGCATCACCAGTAATAAATGTATTTAAGTTGATAGGAGCATCATTGTCACATAAGTTAGTAGGAATTGTCCATGATCCATTAGAACCAGCTGTAACGGTAATTGTTTGTGTAGACACAACTTCATTACAAGAGCCAGGGTTAACCGTATAAGTAACACTTTGGGTTCCAACACCTGGATTGAACGTACTACCAGAAACACCTGTTCCTGACCAAACTCCTCCTGCTGTTCCGGTTACAAGTGCATCCAAATTTATTGGTGCCTGTGACGAACAAAGAGGAGAAGGGTTAGTCCAAGTTGCAGAGCCACCTGGAGTTGAAATAGTAAAACCATCTAAGGCCACATAAAAAGCAGCAGGAGAACTCCATACACTGGCGGAAACATTGGGCGCTACACATTGTAATGTCATTGTTCCAGCCGTAGCGGTAAATGTCATGGTATAAAGCGTCCAGGTATTCGCAGCTTGTGGAATTACAAAAGATTGTGAAGTTCCTCCAATAGTAATCGTTGGTTGCGCTGGACCACCATTAAAAATCGAAGTTCCGGAACCGAAACAAGCTCCATAAAAGCATAAAGTATATGTGGTTCCGGCTGTTAAACCAGTTATTGTAGTTTGTGCACACTCATCTAAAGAGGCCATTCCAAGCCACGTACCACCATCAGGAGATGGAGAAGGTGCTACATTACTATTACCTGAATAAGAAGGAAACCCGACATCACAAAGATCCGGAGAGAAACCACAACCCGACCAACCTGCGGCATTACCACCATTAATTCCACTATTTGCTGCTGGCGCTCCTGTAACTGAACCATTTGTAACAGTTTGGGCAATAGAAGCGAACATTGAAATTAATGATAATCCAAGTAGGGCAATTTTTTTCAATTTCATGAATGAATCTTTTTAGGGTCCAGAGTACTACTGCAAATTACAAAAAGTTAATGAAACTACAAACAGTCAATACTTATACATTATACCATATATCTCCAACTACAATTACGAAATTGAAACTAAAAAAGTTAGGACAAAAAAAATGCCTCTCAAAACTGAGAGGCATTTTATAAGATAGAATGTTTTTACTATTTCACTACGTTTGTGAAAGATGCATTTTCAAAGAATTTAATAAATTCTCTGTCTTGTGCAGCTTTAGCTTTCATGCTAGAATCTTTCGCAAAGCAGCTCTTAAGGTTATTTACAACCATATCAAGATTATCTTGACGTGCTCCAATGATAGCTTTTAAGTAGTATCCCATTGCTGATTCAGCATCTGCAGAAGCATCAACAGTTTCTAATGCAGCACTGTAATCTTTGTTTAACACTTGAGCCAACGCTTTGTTGAAAGTTTTGTTGTCTCCCATGTTTCCGATTGCTTCAGCATAATCTCCATTTTGGATATCGATAATACCTAAGTTGTATTTTACTTCTGATCCAGCAGAAACAGCTGAGTTATATAATTCAGAAGCTTTGTCTCTATCACCATTTTGTCTTGCAACGATTCCTAAGTTGTTTAAAGTAACAGGATTCTCATTGATTCCGTTAGCTTTTTCCCAGTTAGATTTAGCGTTGTTAAGATCATTTTGCATGTAGTAAACATACCCTACGTTGTTTGGTCCTCTCCAATCTTCTGGATAGTATTGAACAACCAAGTTGTAAACTCTCATTTTTTCTGATAAATCTTCATAAAGAGTAGCTGTAAACAACAATTCTTCAACAGTTAAAGTATCAGGTTTAGTTTTAGAAAGTTCTTTCAACTCTTCATCTGACCAACCAATTTTATCCCAAGTTACGATCATTTGACATCTTCTCAATGGAGGTAAAATGTCTTTTTCTAACTTACGGTAAGTTTGAGCCATTTTCTTGATCTCAGCTTCTCTTTGTGCAGGATCACTGTACATTTGAAGAACTCTTAAGATCAATTCTTTATCTTCTAAGTCAGACTCATTAACAGCTTTTTTGAATCCTTCCCAATCTTCACCTTTAGGGTTTTCTTTGTAGAAGCTTTCTCCAGCCGTATTTTCAAATTTTGCTTTTTCAACTAATTTAACTGTAGCAGCATTACCAGATTTAGCTCTGTCTTCTGCTAAAGTTGCATTTTTGTCGATTTCACCTTCTGGTGAAGCATAAGCAGTAAAAGTGATGTATTTAGGTGATTTCTTAGGATTCACCTGTGCATCTTCAAACCAAGTAACGAATTCTTTGATATCGTTTTCTTTTAATTCTGAAGATCTTACATCATGCTTACCTTTAAGGTAATTGATTTGAGCTTGGTAAGTTTCCTCTGTAGTTCTTACAAAGTTATCTACTCCAACCAAAGCTTTATCATCAGGTTGTACTAACAAAGGAGTAACAATTGTACCATCAGCAATTTTCTCTGATTCGATATCGATTTCCTTTTTACCTTTTTTAGCGACACCACCGATTGTTAAATCAGCATGCTCCATGTCACCTGTATATGGAACAACATCAGTATAGTTAACAGTTCCTCCTGCTTTCAAAGGAATTGTTTGACCATTACCTGTTGCTTTTTCTCCTTGAATATAAATTGTCTTAAATGCTGTATTTCCTAGTTTAGGAGTAATTTCAGCAGTAGCTTTTTTGTTCAATCCTTTTTCAGGAATCTTCACTGCGATACTTACTTCTACACTATCTCCGTGCATTTCAACCGGATTTGGTGTAACCGTGTAATCTAAATCACCGATTAACTTACAACCAGTTAGCGCCACAGCCGAAACTGCAATCGCCGCTAAACTCTTATAATTTTGCTTTTTCATTCTATCTGTTTTATAAACCTATAATTTTAAATAACCTAAAACAGTGCAATAATAAGTATTTTTTTTGAGCATCTGAAAATAGGACAAAGATTTTCGGTTTTTTCGAAATTCTAAACGTTTAATTAGTCTCAACTTTACACACGGATAAATCATCTTTCAACTCACTAACTAACTCCTTTACACCTTTGCCAATAACCGGATGTTTCCAAAGTGGATCAATCTCCAATAGAGGCAATAAAACAAAACCTCTTTCGTGCATTCTAGGATGCGGAATATCAAGAGATTGAGTTGTTTTGACCACCCCCTTAACGTCCACAATATCCAAATCTAATGGACGCGATTCATATCCATTTTTACCAGATCTTATTCTTCCAAAAACTCTTTCAATTTCAAGTAGTTTTTCAAGTATTTTTTCGGGACTTGTAGTGGATTTAATTTTTATCACTGAATTAATAAAATTTTGTTCTGCATCAAATCCCCATGGTTCTGTTTCATAAAATGAAGATTTAAGAACAATTTCACCTACTCTTTCATTGATTAAATCATAGGCTTGTTCCATTATTTTAATTGAATCTCCTTGATTTGATCCAACACTTATATATACTTCTAATTCATTCACAGCCGCTGAAAGTAATGAAATTGCTATTTTTGCAGCCACATAACGAACAAAAAATGAAAAAGATCTTATTGGTCGAAGACGAGGAAAGTTTAATTAACGTACTAGAACTCAATCTTGAGCTAGAGAATTACAAAGTTGTAATTGCTAGAGACGGTGAAGAAGCTTTGTCTTTATTTAATGACTCAATAGACTTGGTAATTTTAGATGTTATGCTTCCAAAACTGAATGGATTTGATGTTTGTAGTAAAATTAGAGAAAGCAGTTTAGTGCCAATAATCATCACTTCAGCAAAAGGCACTTCTACCGATAGAATTACAGGTTTGAAACTTGGTGCTGATGATTATCTGGTTAAACCATTTAATCTGGAAGAATTATTGCTTAGAATGGGCAAACTGTTAGATCGACCGGTAGCCAACAATGAGATTGATAATTTCACTTTTGGTGACAACCAAATCAATTTCAAAACCTATGAAATTGTTGGACAAAACGGATCTGCAATCATCTCTAAGAGAGAAATGGAGCTTCTTAAACTATTAATAGACCGAAAAAACGAGGTTGTTTCAAGGGATGAAATATTAGATCACGTTTGGGGCGAAGACAACTTTCCTACTAGCAGAACTATTGATAATTACATTTTGAATTTCAGAAAATATTTCGAAAAAGACCAGCGCAATCCTCAGTATTTCAAAAGTTTAAGAGGAGTAGGATACAAATTTGTATCAAAATAAATATTTCACAGCCAACCCTGTCTTAAAAGTTTTCGTCTTTGATTACAGAAAGCGGTTTTTAATTGCTTCTGGTTTTAATTTCCTTGCACGGTAACCTGAAAAGAGAATGCTACCACGACTATCAAGTAAACTCTTTTCAGGTTTTTTTTATTCCAAATAATTTAGCGCATAAAAAAAGGGACCTAAAAGATCCCTAATATTTTATATTGATGAAAGCAATTAAACTTTCATGATGTCTGACTCTTTTTTGTCAATAAGCTCATCCACTTTTTTGACACTGCTATCAGTAAGTGTTTGAATTTCATCTTCGATATCTTTTACTCTATCTTCTGATAGGCCGTCATCTTTAAGCTTCTTAGCATAATCATTCGCTTCCTTACGATTATTTCTAATACTCACTTTGGCATTTTCACCTTCAGCTCTGGCTTTTTTAACCAATTCTTTTCTTCTATCTTCAGTTAAAGCCGGCACATTAATAATGATCATTTCCCCATTGTTTTGAGGATTCAATCCTAAGTTGGCATTAATGATTCCGGTACTAATTTCATCCAACATTGATTTATCCCAAGGTTGAACTGTAATAGTTCTTGCATCCAATGTATTGACATTAGCCACCTGATTAATAGGAGTCATAGCTCCGTAAGCTTCAACTTGAACACTATCCAACATTGAAGGTGTTGCCCTTCCGGCTCTAATTTTTTCTAGCTCAATAGCTAAGTGCTCTAAAGATTTTTTATTTCCAGCTTTTGCTTCATCCAGAAGCATTTGAATTTCTTCTTCCATTACAATTAAATAAGACGATTAACGAATTAGATAAATTTCGAAAATAAGTAGATTACTTTTTTTCGTTAAGGATAAAGTTAACAGAATAAATTATTCTTAGACAGTAACGAGGGTACCAATTTTTTCACCCATCACTACTTTTTTAAGATTTCCTTTTTTGTTCATATCAAAAACAATAACCGGAACATTGTTTTCTCTACATAGAGTAAAGGCTGTTAAATCCATGACATTCAATCCCTGGCTATATGCATCCTCAAAAGTTAAATTTTCAAACTTTGTTGCATTTGGATTTTTTTCAGGATCATCAGAGTAGATACCATCCACTCTTGTTCCTTTTAAAATAACATCTGCTTCTACTTCTATTGCTCTTAAAGCTGCTGCAGAATCAGTAGTAAAGTATGGGCTTCCTGTTCCGGCTCCAAAAATCACTACTCTTCTTTTTTCAAGATGTCTTACCGCCCTTCTTTTGATAAAAGGTTCAGCAATTTCTTTCATTTCAATAGCAGATTGCAATCGCGTATATATCCCTTCTTTTTCTAAGGCAGCTTGCAAAGCCATACTATTGATCATGGTTGCCAACATTCCCATGTAATCTCCTTGAGTTCTATCCATTCCACCTTCTGCGGCTTGTACACCTCTAAAAATATTACCACCACCAATAACAATGGCGATTTCTATTTTCTCATCATACAATTCTTTAATGTCTTTTGCATACTCGGCAAGTCTGTCATTATCTATTCCAAACTGCTTCTGTCCCATCAATGCCTCTCCGCTCAATTTTAGTAAAACTCTCTTATACATATTAATAAGGCAAAAAAAATCCTGACGCTAAGGTCAGGATTTTATTAAAAATGAATTATTTTAAAGCTACTCGCTTAAATTCTGTAACAGTTAAGCCATTCTCAGATTGATTGAGGAATTGCTCAACAGACATTTTGTTGTCTTTAATGAAATCTTGGCTCAACAATGTATTTTCTTTGAAGAATTTGTTCAATCTTCCCATTGCGATTTTTTCAGCCATTTCAGCAGGTTTTCCTTCTTGGATAGCCAATTCTTTACCTACTTCGATTTCTCTATCGATAGTTTCTTGATCGATACCATCTTTATTCAAAGCCAAAGGAGCCATAGCAGCTACTTGCATAGCAACTTGTCTTCCTGCATCTTCTGCAACATCACCAGCTTTATTTAAACCAACGATTGAAGCAATTTGATTTCCAGGGTGATTGTAAGCAACCACTGCCTCAGCTTTAACTCTATCAAAGTTTGAAATTTCTAATTTCTCCCCGATAACTCCAATTTGTTCTGTAATCTTTTCACCAACTGTCAATTTATCATCAAACTTCTCGTTTAACAAATCATCTGCAGTTTGAGCTGAAGAATTTGCAGCACAATTAACTAAGCTATCAACCAACGCATAGAAATCTTCATTCTTTGCTACGAAGTCAGTTTCACAGCTCAAAGAAAGGATAACTCCTTCTCCGTTAGTAACTTTAGCGATAACTAAACCTTCTTTAGTTTCGTTCTCTCCTCTTTTTGCTGCAACTTTTTGTCCTTTTTTTCTTAGGATATCGATAGCTGCTTGCTCATCTCCGTTAGCTTCAACTAATGCCTTCTTGCAATCCATCATTCCGGCACCAGTTTTTTGTCTTAAAGCGTTTACTTGTGAAGCTGTAATTTTCATTGCTGTTTCCACTCGTTTAAATTTTAAAATATTATTAAGCGTTATCTGACTCAGCAGCTTCTGCAGTTTTAGCAGACTCTTCTTTTTCAGATTTTACTTTATCTTTTGAATTCTTTCTTTCTTCTAATCCTTCTTGAATAGCTTCAGTAACTTTATCCAAGATTTTTGCAATTGATTTTGTAGCATCATCATTTGCAGGGATAACGAAATCGATACTTCTAGGATCAGAATTTGTATCAACCATTGCAAATGTAGGGATACCTAATTTTTTCGCTTCCGCAACTGCGATATGCTCTTTCAATACATCAATTACGAAAACTGCAGCAGGAATTCTAGTCATTTCAGCGATTGAACCGTAGTTTTTGTCCAATTTTGCTCTTGTTCTTGACATTTGCAAACGCTCTCTTTTAGATAAAGTACTCATTGTACCATCTTCTTCCATCTTATCGATAGAGTGCATTTTTCTAATCGCTTTTCTGATAGTACCAAAGTTAGTCAACATACCACCTGACCATCTTTCAGTAATATAAGGCATTCTTGTAGGTTTTACTCTTTCTTCAAGAATATCTTTTGCTTGTTTTTTAGTAGCTACGAAAAGGATTTTCTTTCCTGATTTAGCGATTTGTTTCATTGCAGCACAAGCTTGATCTAATTGTGCAGCAGTTTTGTTCAAATCTATAATGTGAATTCCTTTTTTCTCTGTAAAGATATACGGAGCCATATAAGGATTCCATTTTCTTTTAAGGTGTCCAAAGTGTACACCTGCTTCTAATAATTCTTCAAATGTTGCTCTCGCCATTTTTTTAAATTTTTAACATCACATGCTCTTCGTATCAATTGAGCTTTTGTGAATTGTTTACTTTCTTTTTTACTTCTCCGTCCTATCTCAGACTTTTCAAGCAATCGATAAGTAGTTCAAATGAAATCTCACCGATTTAGATACTAAACGCGCGCCTCTCGAAAAATCGAGAGACATAGGTTGTAGAAAATTAACGTTTCGAGAATTGGAATTTCTTTCTCGCTTTCTTTTGTCCAGGTTTCTTTCTTTCAACCATTCTAGGATCTCTAGTCATTAACCCTTCAGCTTTCAAAGCTGGTTTGAAATCAGGATTAGCTTCAACTAAAGCTCTTGAGATTCCTAATCTAATTGCTTCAGCTTGACCATTAACACCTCCACCTGCAACATTGATCTTTACGTCATATTGACCTAAAGTTTCAGTTACATTAAATGGTTGATTCACTTTCTCCAACAATACAGCAGTCGCAAAATAATCTTTTACGTCTCTTTTATTGACGGTGATATTCCCCTTCCCTTTAGAAAGATAGACTCTCGCTACAGAAGATTTTCTTCTACCCAATGTGTTGATTACACTCATCTATAATTTATTTAATTGAATCCAAATTAACTGTCTCAGGCTTTTGTGCTTCCTGTCCATGTTCTGTTCCAACATAAACTTTCAAGTTTCTGTACAAAGCACTACCTAATTTATTTTTTGGAAGCATCCCTTTAACAGCTTTTTCAATTAATCTCTCAGGATATTTAGCTTGAATTTCTTTAGCTGTCAATACTCTTTGTCCTCCCGGATATCCAGTGTGACGGATGTATTCTTTTACTTCCAATTTGTTTCCACTTAGCTCAACTTTTTCAGCATTGATAACAATTACATTGTCACCACAATCAGCATGCGGAGTGAAGTTAGGCTTGTGTTTACCTCTAATAAGGAACGCCACTTTACTCGCTAGCCTTCCCAACTTTTGTCCTTCAGCATCAACGATCAACCACTTTTTGTCGGCTGTTTCTTTATTCGCTGAAACCGTCTTATAACTTAGTGTATCCACGATTTTTAATCTTTAAATTTGTATACAGTTCCCCCAAATTGGGGCTGCAAATGTACAAGTATTATATTTATTAACAAAGTCTAGGGTAAAAAATCTTACAAATTAATTTTTGCACCGCTAATTCTAAAAGTGTTTATTAATTTTGCAATCTCAAATTTATACGGATGAGCGACCCGATCAAACACGAGTGTGGAATCGCACTTTTAAGACTCAAAAAACCTCTACAATTTTATCTGGAGAAATACGGAACAGCATTTTATGGCCTAAATAAAATGTATCTCCTAATGGAGAAACAGCACAACAGAGGTCAAGATGGTGCAGGATTAGCCAACATCAAATTTGACGTTGAACCTGGACAAAGATATATTTCAAGATACAGATCAATTGATCAGCAACCTATACAAGACATCTTTAAACATGTCAATAAAAGGTTCAATGAAATTGAGGATGAGGATCCAAAACTTTTAAAAGACATCAATTATTTAAAATTGAATGCCGGATTTACTGGTGAACTATTTCTTGGACATTTGAGATATGGGACTTTTGGAAGAAACAGCATTGAATCATGCCATCCTTTTTTAAGACAAAATAACTGGAAAACAAGAAACCTAATTGTTGCGGGAAATTTCAATCTTACAAATAATGACGAGTTATTTGAGGTACTGCTAAAATTAGGACAGCATCCAAAAGAAAAAGCGGATACTGTTACCGTATTAGAGAAAATTGGTCATTTCCTGGATGAAGAAAACAGTGAACTTTACAATCAATATAAACCTGAAGGATATTCTAATAGAGATGTCTATAATTTAATCGCTCAAAACTTAGACATTCAAAAAATCCTCAAAAGGTCATCTGAAGTATGGGATGGCGGTTATGCGATTTGCGGATTATTAGGACATGGAGATGCATTTGTATTGAGAGATCCAAATGGAATTAGACCCACTTTTTACTATGAAGATGATGAGATCGTAGTTGTAACTTCTGAACGTCCGGCGATTCAAACAGCCTTTAATGTTGCAATTGAAGATGTTAAAGAACTTACTCCCGGACATGCCATTATCATAAAAAAAGATGGAGATGTATCCATTAAAGAAGTAAATCCGACAAGAGAAATTAAGCAATGCTCTTTTGAAAGAATTTATTTTGCAAGACCCGGAGACAAAGACATCTACGCAGAAAGAAAAAATTTAGGAAGAAACCTTGTACAGGATACCTTAAAACAAATTGATGGTAGTATAGATGATGCAGTCTTTACTTATATACCGAATTCGGCTGAAGTATCATTTTTTGGATTGATGAAGGGATTAGAAAAACATCACAATCAATTAAAATTTGAGGAAATAAAAGCTAAAGGAAGTAACATCAGTGATGAAGAACTCCAAGCTATATTAGCCAAAAGGGCAAGAGTTGAGAAAATTGCCATCAAGGATACCAAACTGAGAACATTTATTTCACAGGATGATGGAAGAGATGACTTGGTAGCGCATGTATATGATATAACTTACGGAACAGTAAGAAAAGGAGAAGACAATCTGGTTGTAATTGATGATTCAATTGTAAGAGGGACAACATTGAAAAAATCAATCTTAAGAATATTGGATAGATTAGGACCAAAGAGAATTGTTGTTGTATCAAGTGCTCCACAAATCAGATACCCGGACTGCTATGGAATTGACATGGCAAGAATGGGAGATTTTATAGCGTTTGAAGCTGCCATCACTCTTTTGAAAGAAAATGGTAAAGAACATATCATTGATGAAGTTTATCAAAAGTGTAAGCAAAATGAAAGCATCAAAAAGGAAGAGGCCGTAAACCACGTAAAAGAAATTTACGCTCCGTTTACAGCTGATGAAATTTCTGCTAAAATTGCCAAACTTTTAACTCCTGAAGGGATTAATGCTGAAGTGAGAATTGTATACCAATCAATTGAAAATTTACACAAAGCAATCCCTAATCACACGGGAGACTGGTACTTTACCGGAAACTATCCAACAGCTGGAGGAAATAAAGTTGTAAATAAAGCTTTTATCAATTACGTTGAAGGAATTGCAGAAAGACCTTACTAAAACTTTTGACTAAACTTTTTTAGTTTTCGAACTAATAATAGGTCAAAAGCAAGTTTTACTACAACAAAACCTATCAAGGCCGGAATGGTTGGAATTAACAAGGTGGTCCATGCTACGAAACCTGTGATGGTAAGCGTTATTAGGACGGATAATTCAATATAATAAGCTTTTAAGGTGTTTTTATAGTTGAACTTTGTATACCTTCTAGGCGCATAAAATGTCATTACATCTTTCATGTAATTTGCCAAATATACTAGTGGTAGTAATATCCAACCTTCATTTTTAAGAAAGTGAATTATCTCATCAATATGTGTCGAATTTGTAATTAGATCAGACTGATTCAGAAAATACCAAGCAATAAAAGTCAAAGCTAAAAAGACCAATACAGAAACACCAATGCTGATGTAAAAAGAACTCATTGACTCGTTCCAGTGTGCTCTTATTTTATAATGTCTTCGGTGTCTGGAAATCTCAGATCCAAAAAAATCCATGTAGTAAAATGCTATGATTACTGCAAGGGTCCAATCAAACAGCAAGTAACCTACCAATGGTAGGGCAATCTCAACGATATATTGCTGGACAAACGGATTCTTTAAATGCTTTTTAATCTCCATTACATTAATGCATTCAAATTATCTTTTGCTAACTGAAAATTTGGATTTATATCAATGGCTTTTTGATAGTACTTTTTAGCGTTCAACACATCACCTTTTTTCTCCCAAGATAAACCTAAGTTGTTATAGGCTTCAAAGTTGGTTGGATCCCATTTTGTGCATTCTTGAAAATAATAAATTGCACTATCATATTCATCTGTCATTATTAAATGGATATACCCTAAATTATAATAAGGTTTATACCAGGTTGAGTCGATACTTTTAAGTGTATAAAAACAATCTAAGGCATTATCAACTTCACCTCTACTTTGATAATAATATCCTTTATTGTACCAGGCTTCAATACTTTCAGGATAAATATCCAGCGCAGAATTGTAGTATTCAAGAGCCGTTGAGTCACCTTTTTCTGCGAACATTACACCTAGTTCAATATATGCGGCGTAATAATTGGGCTCTTGTTCTATTGCTGTTTGAAATGAACTCACCGCAATATCCCAACTCTCGTTTCTATCTTTTCTATACGGATTGTTACTGTAATAATCAGATCTGTAAATTAATCCCCTGGTGAAATAAGGCTCGGGAGAATATGGATCCAACTGCAAAGATTTACTGATATAGACATCTGCATCTGCATAATTGCTTAAAGCTGCGTGAATTTTTGCCATTCCCAAATAAGGACCGGGATTTAAAGAATCTTTTCTAATAAGATATTTGTAATGATATTGACTGGTATCAAGTTGCAACATGGAAAGATTGATATCCGCATATAATTTTCTTGCTTTGTGATAAGTTGAATCTCTTTTCAATACTTCTTTAAGATCTTCCAATGCTAAATCAATATCCCCTTCATCAACATAATATTTAGCACGTGCGTATCTAATATTATTATTAGCAGGATCATCATTGAGCTTTTTCTGAAAATAAGTCAGGGAATCTGTTACAATCAAAGAATCTTTTTCTGTTGTAATGGTTTCGTCTTGCTCTGCTTCACCTCCACACGATTGTATGGTAAGTGAAAAAACAATTAAACCGATAATTATTTTGAAGTCCAATTTAAGCATGCATCAAAATTAATACTTTCTATTTTCTGAAGAACTTCAATTGACTAAAGTGTATAAAAAAAGGAGTCTTCAAATTACAGTTGCTTAAACAAATGCAATGAAGAACTCCCTCTCTTTGGTAGAAGTAAAAAGTTTAACTACTAACCTCGTTCGACTCTAAAGTCTCGTATATTTTTGCTTCTAGTTCATCAAGTAATTCAGGATTATCAGCCAATAAAGCTTTTACTCCATCTCTACCCTGACCTAGTTTTGTTTCTCCATAGCTGAACCATGAACCACTTTTTTTGATGATTCCCATTTCAACTCCCAAATCTAAAATTTCACCAACCTTAGATATACCTTCTCCATACATGATATCAAACTCTGCTTTTCTGAAAGGAGGAGCAACTTTGTTTTTAACAATTTTAATTTTTGTTCTGTTACCAATTACTTCATCACCATCTTTAATTTGAGAAGATCTTCTGATATCCATTCTGATTGAAGAATAGAATTTCAAAGCATTACCACCGGTAGTTGTTTCAGGGTTTCCGAACATTACACCGATTTTATCTCTCAACTGATTAATAAATATGCAACATGTATGCGCCTTATTAATTGAAGCAGTCAATTTTCTTAAGGCTTTCGACATCAACCTTGCCTGAAGACCCATTTGAGAATCTCCCATTTCACCTTCAATCTCAGCTCTTGGAGTCAAAGCAGCTACTGAATCCACTACTAAAAGATCAATTGCACCTGAACGAATCAAATTATCAGCAATTTCTAAAGCTTGTTCACCATTATCCGGTTGTGAAATCAATAAATTTTGTGTATCAACACCTAATTTTTCGGCATAAAAACGATCAAAAGCATGCTCTGCATCAATGAAAGCAGCAATACCACCTTGTTTTTGACACTCGGCAATTGCATGAATTGCAACAGTTGTTTTACCTGAAGACTCAGGCCCAAATATCTCAACAATTCTACCTTTAGGAAAACCTTTTACGCCTAAAGCCATATCCAATGTCAAAGAACCAGTAGGAATAACATCTATATCCTCAATTGCTTCATCTCCTAACTTCATTACGGTACCTTTACCGTATGTCTTTTCTAATTTGTCTAATGTTAACTGTAAAGCTTTTAGCTTTTCACCGTTTACTTCTTTTACTTCTGCCATAATTATTAATTTGATAACAAAGGAATGGGGGTAGATCGTAAACTATTTACGTTCTCATTCAAATGCTATTATTTTTTTGCTTGCTCCATTATTTGCTCGGCGTGTTCTTTAGTTTTCACCTTTGTGAAAACCTCATCAATTACACCTTTTTCATTAATTACAAATGTTGTTCGGTGAATACCATCAAATGTGCGTCCCATAAATTTTTTAGGGCCCCAAACTCCATAGTCATTAATTACTTTTTTATCAGTATCTGCCAATAAATGAAAAGGCAAATCATACTTTTCAATAAAATTCTGATGCTTTTGCTCAGTATCTGCACTAACTCCCAAAATCTCATACCCCTGTTTTTGCATTGCCTTATAATTGTCTCTCAAATTACAAGACTCTGCCGTACAACCGGGCGTATTATCTTTTGGATAGAAATACAGAATTAATTTTTTACCTTTAAAATCTGATAAAGAAATGATATTTCCGTTTTCATCCGGAGCGGAAAAATTCGGTGCTTTGTCTCCTACCTTTAAATGTGTCATGTTTATTTTTTAGGTTTTGATTATTTTTTAATCATTTCTTGACGCAATATTAATCAAAATAAATAATACGCTCCAAGAATTTTGTCAATTATTTTATATTTCATCCTCCAATTAAGGATATTTGTTTAGCTTTAAATGGCTCTAAACACAAGCGATTGATGTCCAACTTTCTTAAAGAACAAGCACAGCATATCTACCAACAACATCAAGGGGAATTTGATCAAATATCTGTCATCATTCCCAACAGAAGAGCTGCCGTGTATTTACAAAAGTACCTAGCTGACATCATTCAGAAGCCATTCTATGCTCCAGAGATATTAACAATTCACGAATGGATTGATAAAAACACCCCTCAAAACATACTTAACAAGACAGAATTACTTTTTGTTCTTTATGAAATTCACTGCGAATTGATGGGAGAAAATAAGGAAGACTTTGACCAATTCATTTTGTGGGGACAAATCATGTTGAGTGATTTTGATGAGATTGACAGATACCTGATTCCTCCTGAGACTGCCTTCCAGAACCTTAAAGACATTAAAGCCTTAGAAAGTTGGGACATAGAGGAATCAGAAATGGGTAAAGCCCAAAAACTTTTTGAGAAACTATGGGATCAGCTCGGCGACTATTACAATCTTTTAAATAAAAAGTTAGCTGAGCAAAACGCCATTTACTCAGGTAAAGCGTACCTCAATTTTTATGAAAGATTGAATCAAATTAAGATTCCTAAAAAAGTATTTTTTCTAGGATTCAATGCTATATCCAAAGTTGAAGAATCTATAATGAAACAACTCATAATAGAGGAAAAGGCAGAAGTTATATTTGATATTGATAAGTTCTATTTTGATAATCCACATCACGAAGCAGCACATTTTTACCGCAAACTTTGTAAAGAGTGGAAAATAAAACCTACCGTTAGAGATGACTTTAACAGTTCACCAAAAAGTATTGAAATAATTGAATGCTCTCAACAAGTATCACAGGCTAAAATTGGCGGAGCACTTGTAAAAGAATTAAAAGACAAGAATTATAAAATGGGAAATACCGCAGTAGTATTGGCAGATGAATCCCTTTTAATTCCTTTTACCAAATCCCTACCACAGGATCTTGAAAAAGCAAACATCACAATGGGCTGGCCAATAAAATTCTCCCATTTACAGAGCTTTTTAGACATAGTTTTTGATTTCCAATTTAATTTTCAAAAATTTAAATCTTCAAAAATCTATCACAAGACACTCACTGAATTAATTCAACATCCTTATACCAAATCACTTTTGGGAAAAACATTTTCCGTATCCGACATATTGAATGAAATCACCAAAAGCAATCAAATATTTATTGAAAAAGAATCGCTACTAATTGACTATCCGGGATTAGCTAAGTTTGAAAATATATTTAAACAATGGCCGAAAAGTAATTCAGGAAAGTTGGAAGTTTTTGATGGAATTACAACTTTACTGTATGGTTCATTTAAAAACAAAGAAGAGAGAGAGATTGATTTGGAAATTATCTATCAATTCAATCTTGGTTTACAGAAATTTGTAAAAGTAGTCTCACAGCAAAACATAGAACTCAAACTACATGTATTCAAAAATCTGTTCTATCAATTTTGGCAAAACGAAACACTTTCATTTTTAGGTAATCCAATTGACGGATTACAGGTAATGGGAATTTTAGAAACCCGTACAATTGACTTTGACAACTTGATTTTTTTGGGAATGAATGAAGGAAATCTTCCGAAAACAAATAGTAACAACTCTTTCATTCCAAGAGATTTAAGGTTGTACTTAAACCTTCCTACTGAAGAAGATCGTCAAGCCATTTTCTCACATCATTTTTACCGTTCATTACATAGAGCTGAAAACGTATATATGGTTTATAACTCCACAACAGACAAAATGTCAAGCGGAGAAAAATCCAGGTACATTATTCAACTAGAAAATGAATTAGACAAATCTTTTCATCACTTTAAGACATCTGTATATTCAGGAAACGACACAAAAGCAACTACTTCTCAAACAGTATATAAATCAACTCCAGAAGTTCACAAAAAACTAGATGAATTAATTGAGCAAAAAGGACTTTCACCTTCAGCCTTAAACAAACTCATCTATTGTCCCTTGGACTTTTACTATAGATATATACTAGATTTTAAAGAAGATGAAAATGTTGAAGAAAGCATTGAATCATCCACATTTGGAACAGCCATTCATGAAGTTTTAGAAAGAATTATAGAAGATAATTTTAAGGATGGTGATACTTATCAAGCTTTGAATATTTCAAAATTATCTGCAGAAAACAAGCCTGAACAAATAAGAAAAAGACTTGAAACTGCCTACTTGAAAGGAGATGGGATGAAACAGTATAAATTGAGTGACTTGCAGTATGGTCAAAACAAGTTATCATTTGATGTTTCAATGCGTTTGATTGGATCCTTTTTAAAAGAACAAATTGACGAATTAAAAAACACAGAAGAAGCAGTTACCCCAATAGATTTAGAAAAGGCCGTGGAAGCCTCCTTCTCAATATCACGAAATGGATTAAACAAACAAATTAAGATCCAGGGTCATGCTGATAGAATAGATAAAAAAGGAGAGGTGTACCGAATTTTAGATTACAAATCCGGAAAATCTAAGGCAGATAAATTAGTGTTAAAAGACGATTTATCTTCTGCTGAAAAAATGGAAAATTTGTTCAATAATCCTGATTTAAAGTTTGCGCGTCAATTGTTGATGTATGGAATTATGTTCAGATCAACTTATAAAAGTGAGATTCCAGATTCTTCACCTTTACAAGCAGGTATTATTTCAATGATAAACATTTCAGATTGGATACAAAGTGTTTCTTATAAGGGAAACAATTGTATTGATAATCAACTACTGGAATTATTTCAGAATGCTTTGGGTGAATTTATTTTGGATTTATACGATCCTGATTTTGAATTCAAACACAATCCAGACTCAATGTATTGTCAGCATTGCGGAAAGTAAGCTATTATTTTAACTTCTCGTTTTCTTTGTGGCGAGTATTATCTCGCTTTGTTTTCTTATCCAGATTTTTCTTCAAAGCCTCTTCTAAATCAATGCCTGTTTGATTTGCCAAGCAGATCAGCACCCATAAAACATCCGCCATCTCATCACCAAGGTCTTTAGCTTTGTCAGATTCTTTTTCTGATTGTTCGCCGTATCTTCTGGCAATGATTCGAGCAACTTCGCCTACTTCTTCTGTAAGCTGAGCCATATTTGTCAACTCATTAAAATAACGAACCCCGTATTCATTAATCCAATTATCTACCAACTTTTGAGCTTCTTTTATGGTCATTTTTGCAACTTATTTATGATGTTAGTTGTTGAAAATCCTTCAACCAGATCAATTACTTTTACTACACCTCCATTATCTATCACTACCTCCCTGCCTACAATGTACTTCTTGTTCTGAGGATCTGTTTCAGCCGGATCATAATCAGCACCTTTTACTAAAACATCCGGTTTAATTTCTTCGATCAAAGCAATAGGAGTATCGTCATCAAACTCAATTACTGCTTCTACAAAACCCAAAGCAGCCAGCACAACTGACCTACCATCAAATTTATTAACCGGTCTATCCTCTCCCTTTCCCTGACGTTGTACAGAAGCATCTGAATTTATCCCCACTATCAAAACATCTCCTAATTCAGCTGCTTTTGCCAAATAGGTAACATGTCCTTTGTGCAGGATATCAAAACAACCATTAGTAAAAACAATCTTCTTACCTGAATCACGGAATTGTGAAACAGTTTTACTTAACTGATCTGAAGTAATGATTTTATTATGAATCTGATTGAGCCATTGCATCTCGATCAAATTTAATGTTTTTCCCATTGATGGCCAGAGAAATCAAACCAAGAACGATCATCATCAATGTTTGAGATGTCCAAATTATCCAACCAAGTGCCAGTGCAGCAGGATGAATTCCAGGCAAATCAGGCGCTATGTAGATGGTTACTATCAATCCAACAAAAGCAGGATAAACTCCAATTCCACCCTGAACCAAGACTATTCCAATTGTACCGGCAACAAAACCGGCCAACATAGCATCTATACCCAAATCTGAAGTTTCTTCAATTGCAAAAAAGCAAACACTAAACATCAGGATATACATGATCCAGATAAAAAATGTATGACCAATAAATTGAAGTTTATACTTGGTTTTGAGTACAGATTTTAAGCCTTCTATTACACCAAGCGCAAAATCTTTGATCTTTTTTCTCAAAGACTTCATGAAAATAGTCCCAAGCACTACCGCCAGGAAACCAAGGATGATCACCCATTTTACAATTTGTCCAAGCACTGTAAAAACCATTGCGTTTCCACAACCCATTTCACCCGCTTGAAAAGTTTCTATTTTTGCTTGAAAAAGGTCAATTTTATTGATTTGAAGCCCTAACATTACCAGGGTAACAATTCCCAACATCACCACATCAATAGCTCTTTCAGCAATGATGGTTCCAAATCCTTTCTTAAAAGGTACATTTTCTGTTTTAGAAATAACTCCAGCTCTGAAAGGCTCTCCTGCTCTCGGAAAAACCAGGTTTACTATATAACCAATCATTAAAGCATGATATGCACTCCAATAAGATACTTTGTGACCTAGAGGATCTAGCAAATACTTCCATCTATACGCTCTACTTGCATGAGAAAGAAAGCTGAACACTAAAGCTAAAACAACCCAGAAATAATCTACACGACCAAAAGCATCAAACAAATCTGCTTTTTGATCTTCACATAAAGCATCATAAAACAACCAGATTAAAAAAATTCCAAACCCAAGAGGCAGGAGAATTTTTAGGATGTTTATAAGCTTTGATTTCATGAATTTTATTTCGAATAACGAACAATCTAGAATTAAATTATCTAAATAATGTTAATCTAATTTATTGTGTTCGTTTGGAAAGATAACAGTTGGCTTAAAATCTTTTGCCTCTTCAGCAGTCATCATTGCGTAAGTGATCACAATTACTGTGTGACCAACATGTATTTTATGCGCAGCAGGACCATTCATACAAATCACTCCTGAACCTCTCTCTCCTTCAATAATGTATGTTTCTAAACGCTCTCCATTTTCCAGGTCCAAAACCTGAACTTTTTCGCCATCCATCATATCTGCCGCTTCCAATAAATCTTTATCGATTGTAATACTTCCGATATAATCAAGTTCCGCTTCAGTTACTTTTACCCTGTGAATCTTTGATTTAAAGTATGTTCTTAGCATTCCCGCACATTAATTGTAGATGCAATTTTTGCATCATTTATTTTTATGGGCGCAAAGATAGCTAATTTTTAATCTAAACATTGACAAACGAATCAATGATTAAACCAGAAATGCCAATATCAGCACTAGAAATAATAAGAAATTCAACAACACATTTTTCATCTTCATAATTTTATTAGTTCAAAAATTAAAAAGCAATGTGTGTGCCAAAAAACTCATTCAATCCCAACAACTGAAAGATTTAGTAAATTTTTAACAATTTAACTTTGTCAGGTATTTTTTGAATTATCCCTTACTATCCATAAATTGCTTGGATGAAGACAATAATACCTTTCTTTCTATTTTTCCTTTTGACAAGTCAGACGCTATTTGCACAAGACAAAAAAGTAAAAACTTATTGGGTGATGACACTGATTACAGTACCGGATACTAAACCAGATGAACAAACTGCTTATCTATCTTTTAGATTAGGGCAAAAACACGATCATTTAGAACTAAAAACAACAGAAGGAAAAACTGTTTATTTATACGGAGGAACCACAGATGAAAAAAGCAACGAGGCGCTTTTAAAAGAATGTATAGATCTAGGATTTAAAAATGCTTTGGTTGTTATACAACAGGACGATACTTTTTATTTGCATTCAGAAGTCTATAAAGATCTCAAAAAGAAAGACCTCATTTCTGTTAATGCTGACACCTATAAAGTGACTATCAAATTATTGAATTCTCAGCTATAATTTAATTGTGTAAGGCCATTAAATAAGCTTTTAAAAAGCCTCCAATCTCACCATCTAAAACTGCATCTACATTTGAGGTTTCATAATTGGTTCTTACATCTTTCACCAATTTATAAGGCTGCATAACATAGTTTCGGATTTGAGAACCCCACTCAATTTTCATTTTATTGGCTTCAATTTCATTCTGCTTTGCCATTCTTTCACGCATCTCAATTTCGTATAATTGAGATTTTAATAGCTGCATGGCTTTTTCTTTATTGGTTAACTGCGACCTAGATTCTGAGTTCTCAATAATGATCCCTGATGGCGCATGTCTTAAACGAACTGCAGTCTCCACTTTATTAACATTTTGACCACCTGCACCTCCTGATCTGAAAGTTTCAAAAGTAATATCAGCTGGATTAATATCTATCTCAATTGTATCATCAACTAATGGATACACATATACTGAAACAAAAGAAGTGTGTCTTTTAGCATTTGAGTCAAAAGGGGAAATTCGCACTAACCTGTGAACACCATTTTCACCTTTTAAATAACCAAAAGCAAAATCACCATCAAATTGAAGTGAAACTGTTTTAACACCTGCAACATCTCCCGGTTGGTAGTTAAGTTCTTTTACTTTAAATCCATTTTTTTCTCCCCACATGATGTACATCCTCATTAACATTGATGCCCAATCACAACTCTCTGTTCCTCCTGCTCCCGCAGTTATTTGCATAACAGCACTTAAATTGTCTTCTTCTGCAGAAAGCATGTTTTTAAATTCAAGTTCTTCTAAAAAGTCAATGGATTTATTATAATGTTCATCTATTTCCTCTTCAGTTGTTTCACCTAATTCATGAAATTCCAGTAACACTTTTAAATCCTCTAAGTCAGTTTGAACCTTTTCAAAGTCTTCTACCCAGCCTTTTTTTACACGCAATTTTTTCATGAGTGCTTCTGCCATTTTTGGATCATCCCAAAAGGTTGGATCCTGTGACTTCAACTCATCTTCTTGAATTTCCACTCGCTTTTCATCAATCTTCAAATAAGCTTGAAGATCATTCACTCTTTTTTCAAATGCTTTTACTTGGTCTTGCGTGATCATAGTGACAAAGATAATTTGTTATTGAAAATGCAAAGCGGTTCATCAAACATCAATTCATTTTTTAAGTGTTTATACATTTTCAACACTGTTAATAAATGAGCTAGATTTAATTAAATATTATTATAAATTTGTTGCTCTCTAAAATCTAGAAAAAAATGAATGTACCTGCAGATTTAAAATACACTAAAGATCACGAATGGATTAAAGTTGACGGTGATGTTGCAACAGTTGGAATTACTGATTTTGCTCAAAGCGAATTAGGTGATATCGTTTATGTTGAAATTGAAACTGAAGGAGAAACTTTAGACCAAGAAGAAGTTTTTGGTTCAATTGAAGCAGTAAAAACAGTATCTGATCTTTTTATGCCTGTTGGTGGAGAAGTAATTGAGATCAACGAAGAAATCGAATCAAATCCTGAAGTAATTAATAGTGATGCTTACGGATCAGGTTGGTTGATCAAAGTTAAATTAACTGATGCTTCTCAATTAGACGATCTTTTATCAGCTGATGCTTATAAAGATTTAATTGGCTAAGAAAAGCTTTTTTTATCACCTTCCTTGGATTGGTTGGCTGATACTGATCACGGTACTTTGTATAACACCGGGCGATAAATTGCCAAAAATTGAATGGCAACTTATTACGATAAGCACTTTTGCCCACTTTTCAATGTACTTTGGACTTTCAGCTTTAATGCTTTGGGGGATTTACAAAGCCAAAAAAAATACAGTTTCAAAATTTTTGAACCTTTCTGATTTTTGGTTGTACATAATGGTGATATCAATTGGAATTAGCTACGGTTATTTGATAGAATTGATACAGGGAAATTTTATTTATCAACGTTATTACGACACAGAAGACATCATAGTTAACGGAATTGGTACAATTTTTGGTGTTTTAGGTTATATTTTGATAGGTAAAAAATTAGTATAAATCGTATCGCTAAGTGAGACAAATTTTTGTACTTTAGCGATCACAACAAAACGAATTATGGAGAAGAAAAAATCCAGTGAAGCGGATTTAGAACGCAAAGTTTGGGTGTTCCGATCTCTCGGTTTGCTTATTATCGCCTCAATTGTTTTAATGGCATTCACCTATGAAGCATTTGAAGTTGAAGAAGTTGCAGACGTAGTAGAAGATGACGGAATGCGAGATGAATTGGTATTCGATATTCCAATGGATGAACCGGAACCTCCACCAGAAGAGGACACTCCTCCTCCACCACCACCTCAACCTGACGAAGTAGTGGAAGTTGATGACGACGTAGAGATTGATGAAGACATCAGCTTTGATATGGAAGTTACTGACGAGCCTATCCTAGATGATGAGCCCGAAGAAATTGTTGAACAACCAATTTATGAATTTGCTGATGTTGAACCAGCTTTCCCAGGGGGAGAAGGTGCAATGGCACAATGGTTAAATGACAATATTCAGTATCCTCAATTATCAATTGAAATGGGTGAGCAAGGAATCGTTTATGTACAGTTCGTTGTAAACTCAGATGGATCAATTGAGCAAGTGAAAGTTTTACGTGGAGTTTCTGACGCTCTTGATGCTGAAGCAAAAAGAGTTGTTAAGCAAATGCCTAAATGGGCACCAGGTGAACAAGCAGGAAAACCTGTAAGGGTAAAATTTACTTTACCAATTCACTTTAGATTAGGATAAAAAAGCAATAGATATTCTTATATTTAATCCCGCCAATGGCGGGATTTTTTTATGCATAAAAATCAGATACTTACAATATTATCCCTAATTGATCTTACTACATTAAACGATAATGATACCGAAAATGTAGTGGAACAACTAGTTAATAAAGCAAATACGGGATTCGAAAATGTTCATCCTGCAGCCGTTTGTGTTTATTCAAACTTCGGGAATTTTGCAGCCAATATTTCAAAAACTAAGGTTGCCGTCGTTGGAGGATGTTTTCCAAGCGGTCAAACTTTGATTGAAGCTAAGGCGGCAGAGTACAAATTAATCCAACAACTCAACGTTGATGAAGTAGATATCGTTATCAATAGAGGTGACTTAATTGCTTCTGATTTTGAAAATGTTGCAAAGGATGTAAAAGCAGCCAGATCTATATTTACTAATAAATCATTAAAGGTAATTATAGAATCGGGCGAATTAAATGCTGAGTTAATAAAAAAAGCGAGTGAAATTGCGATATCTGAAGGTGCTGATTTTATTAAAACATCTACAGGAAAATCAAAAACCGGAGCAACACCGGAAGCCGCACAAATTATGTGTAATGTAATCCAAAACCATTTCACCCAAACAGGTAAAAAAATTGGATTCAAAGCTTCAGGTGGTATCAGAACAAAGGAAGATGCTGATAAATACATCAACATAGTTAAAAACACTTTGGGAGATGAGTGGATCAATCCTTCTCTTTTGAGAATTGGTGCAAGCTCATTATATGACAATTTAATAGACAGCCTTAAAGCCTAATGAAAAAAGAATGGGTTCCGTTAATAATTGATGCTTTATACGAAGCAACGGAAGCTATTATGGGTGTATACACAGGAAACTTTGAAGTCATAATAAAGTCTGACCATTCTCCTGTTACTATTGCTGACAAACAATCCAACGTAATAATTCAAAACGCACTAAAAAAAACAGGTGTTTTAATCGTTTCAGAAGAGTCTGAGAAACCTCCCTATGAAACTAGAAAAAATGAAGACATTTGGTTGGTTGACCCTTTGGACGGCACCAAAGAATTTGTTAAAAAAAATGACGAGTTTGCTATTTGCATAGCCTATGTAAGTGAGCACCGTTCAATTTTTGGAATCATTGCTGATCCGGTGAATAGACAAATTATTTTTGGTGGAGAAAATATACCACCTGCCCTAATTTCTTATGGAGAAGAAGACATATTTTCTTCTAAACATCATTTAGCAAAATTAAAGGGAGATAAAATAGATCATATTATCTATTCTAGAACTCACTACACACCTAGAATAGATAAACTTCTTGAAAAGTTGGAGCATCAATACGGACATATTGATAGAATATTGAAAGGAAGCGCTTTGAAGTTTTTTGATCTAGTCCAGGATCATGCCCAATTATATCCAAGATTATGGCCAACAATGGAATGGGACATTGCAGCCGGAAATGCAATCTACAGTGCTTTAGGAGGTGAAGTGTTAGATTTTAATACTTTTGCACCTTTGGAATACAATAAAGAAGATTTACACAATCCTCAATTCATAGCTAAACCAAAAGAATTACAAATTACAACAGATGAGTAAAAAAGTTGCCTTTATAACGGGAATTACAGGACAAGATGGAGCCTATTTGGCTGAATTACTTCTGGAAAAAGGTTATATCGTTCATGGTCTTAAAAGAAGATCATCTTTGTTTAATACAGATAGAATTGACCATTTATACAAAGACAAACATGAAGAAGGTGTAAACTTATTTCTTCATTATGGTGATTTGACAGACTCAACTAATCTTATAAGGTTGGTACAGCAAATAAAACCTGATGAAATCTATAATCTGGCAGCAATGTCGCATGTTAAGGTTTCATTTGACACCCCTGAGTACACTGCCAATGCAGATGCCTTAGGAACCTTGAGACTTTTAGAAGCAATCAGAATTTTAAAAATGGAGAAATCTGTAAAATTCTATCAAGCCTCAACTTCAGAATTGTACGGAAAAGTAATGGAAACCCCACAATCTGAAACCACTCCTTTTTATCCAAGAAGTCCTTATGCTGTAGCAAAACTTTATGGATTTTGGATTGTTAAAAATTACCGTGAAGCTTACGGAATTTATGCATGTAATGGTATTTTGTTCAACCATGAAAGTCCATTAAGAGGAGAAACTTTTGTTACCAGAAAAATTACACGTGCCGTAGCCAAAATAAAATTAGGACTACAAAACAAACTTTATCTTGGAAACCTTGATGCAAAAAGAGACTGGGGACATGCTAGAGATTACGTTTACGGTATGTGGCAAATGCTTCAACAAGAAGAAGCAGAAGATTTTGTTTTGGCATCCGGTGAAACGCATCCGGTAAGAGAGTTTGTAGAAAAAGCTTTTGCCGAAGTAGACATTAAAATCAGATGGGAAGGAAGTGGAATTAATGAAAAAGGAATCAACGAAGCGACTAACGAAATTTTAGTTGAAGTTGACGAACAATATTTCAGACCAACTGAAGTTGAATTACTACTTGGTGATCCAACAAAAGCAAAAGAAAAATTAGGCTGGACCCATAAAATTAGTTTTGAAGAACTAGTGAAAGAAATGGTGCAGGCTGACGTCAAATTGTTTGAACGTGACAAATACCTTAAAGAAGGTGGACATCAAACATTCGAGTACAATGAATAAAACAGATAAGATTTATGTTGCCGGACACAACGGCATGGTAGGTTCTGCAATTGTCAGACTTTTACAAAAAGAAGGTTATTCAAACATTGTTACAAGAAGTTCAAAAGAAGTAGATCTTAGAAATCAAGCCGAAGTAAACGCATTTTTTGAAAGCGAAAAACCTCAATTTGTTTTTTTAGCAGCCGCAAAAGTTGGAGGAATTTTAGCTAACAATACCTACAGAGCCGAATTCTTATATGACAACTTGATGATCGCAAGCAATATAATTCACGCCTCATATGTCAATAAGGTTGAAAAATTACTGTTTTTAGGATCTTCATGTATTTATCCAAAAATGGCTCCTCAACCACTTAAAGAAGAGTACCTTTTAACAGGTGAACTTGAGTGTACCAATGAACCTTATGCCATTGCGAAAATTGCAGGCATCAAATTATGCGAATCATACAGAGATCAATACGGATGCAACTTTATTTCTGCCATGCCTACAAATTTGTATGGTCCAAATGACAACTATGATTTGCAAACATCACATGTTTTACCAGCTTTGATCAGAAAATTCCATACTGCAAAAGTGGAGAATTCACCCAATGTTGAGATATGGGGAACAGGCTCACCATTAAGAGAGTTTTTGTATGTTGATGATGTAGCGGAAGCTTGTCTTCACTTAATGCTACACTATAATGAGAAGCAATTTGTAAATGTTGGTGCAGGAAAAGATATCTCCATCAAAGATTTGGCGCTAACCATAAAAGACGTCATTGGATTTGAAGGTGAACTCACTTTTGATACATCAAAACCTGATGGAACTCCAAGAAAATTAATGGATGTCTCAAAACTTGCACAAGCAGGATGGTCTTACAGAGTAGAGCTAAAGGATGGAATTAAATTGGCTTATGAAGATGCTTTAAGCAAAGGCTTGCTTGATTAAGTAATTCAACAGCTACTTCCCACCAGATCTATAACACATAACCTTTACCTCTTATTTCCCGTATTGTTAAACGCATGCGCGCGTATCTGAGCATATTTATTTTGATGAGCTTTAGTTGGTTTAAAGCTTATGGACAACTGTATTTTCCTAACGAACAATACTATAACAGTGAATTGGATAGATTCTTCTTGAAGGATTCTGTCAACCAAAACTTTTACAATTCGCATCAAAGTTTAAAACCAATTCTGGATAAACGCACCAATCCTGATTCAATATTTTACAAAGACAGCAAGCACTATTACTGGATTACACAAAAATTATTCAAAGAAAACTTCTTGATATTTGAAGGGAAAGATTTTTGGTGTGCAGTTGATCCAATTTTAGATTTGGAAGGCGGAACAGATTTTTCTGCAGACTCACTGGACATTTTATACTGGAATACCAGAGGTATAAGAGTACAAGCAAAATTTTTAGACAAAGTTGCTTTTACCACTTCTGTTTATGAAAATCAGGCAGTGTTACCGAATTATTATAGCAATTACATTGACCAGTATGGCGAATTCAGGCCATCAGGAAGTAATTACAAACAGGAAAACGCCGTAGTTCCGGGATACGCCAGAACCAAGACTTTTAAAACTAATGGTTACGACTTTGCTTTTGCAGAAGGACAAGTATCCATTGTTCCCAACGAATATTTTAATGTTCAATTCGGAAATGGAAATCAATTCATAGGAAACGGACACCGCTCGCTTTTACTTTCAGACTTTTCAAGCAATTACCCCTTTGCTAAATTTGAAGGTAATTTTTTAAAAGGTCGAATTCAATACAATGCGATTTATGCGGTACACCAAAACCTTTACAGGCTCCCTTTTTTCAATTCGGTTGAATCAACATATGAACGAAAAATAGGAACCTACCATTATTTAGACTTTGCCATTACGCCGAAAATTAATGTCGGACTTTTTGAAGGAGCCCTTTGGCAACGAACAGATAGCCTGGGATCTCATCAACCAAATTGGCTCTTTGTAAATCCGGTTCCATTTGTCAATGCAGCTGTAATGTCAAAAAATGATTCCACTTACAACCATGTACTGGGAATAAATTATTCGTGGGCATTTTTGAAAAATCGATTATATGGACAAGTTGTTTTGGATAATGGCTTTGGAGGCTTTCAGCTAGGAATCAAATCATATGATCTATTTATTGAAAATTTTGATGTACGTGCTGAATACAACATGTCAAAAAGAGGAACCTATTTCTCATCAAACAAAAGGTACAATTACTCACACAACAATTTATCTTTAGCTCATCCTCTAGCTTCTGGATTCACAGAATATATTTTACAACTGAAATATGAATTCAAAGAATTCTTTATTACGAATGAAACTGTATATAGCAGACGAGATATAGTTGATACAAACTATAGAGACATCAATATTGTCAATGATAATATTAATTCAATTAATCTCATGCTAGGCGATAGTAGAAGAACTCTTATAAACACACTAGAGATAGGTTATAGATTCAATAAAAGATATAATCTACAGGCTGTAGCAGGTTGGATGTTTAGAAATGGAAGTGGTCAAGGTCCTGACACCCATACCAACTACGTTTATTGCGCAGTAAGAACAAGATTGAGAAATAAAACAAGAGATTTTTAAAATGAAAGATTATCATTTAGTACTCGTATTTTTAACCGCTTTTGGTGTTGTGTTACTGGCAACTCCATCCTTAATAAAGGTGGCTAAATTAAAGCATCTTGTGGACGAGCCGTCTGAAGACAGAAAGCTACACACACGCAGTATTCCAACTATTGGCGGAATCATCATTTTCTCTGCTTTTATATTCTCATCATTGCTTTGGTTCCCAGATCATTCAATGATTGCAAAGGCTGAATTAGGCCAATTTAATTACCTCATGGCCTCATTGATATTGCTATTTTTTGTTGGAGTTAAAGATGATATTATCGGCATGTCCCCAATGAAAAAACTACTGGCTCATTTAATGGTAGGATTCATTTTGGTAGTAATGGGTGAAATTAGAATCACCTCTTTTCAAGGATTATTAGGAATGGACATAGAATTACCGGAATATGGCAGTATCCTGATCTCAATTTTTGCTTATATCGTTATTGTGAATGCCATTAATTTAGTAGATGGAGTAGACGGATTAGCCTCCGGAGTGGGATTAATAGCGGCTGCAGCATTTGGTGTGTGGTTTTCATACACGGGAGCAGTTCACTGGGCACTTGTATCTTTTAGTTTAAGTGGAGCTTTATTAGGATTTCTTGTATTTAACTTTAATCCTGCCAGGATATTTATGGGAGATTCGGGTTCACTTTCAATTGGAGCCATTTTAAGTGTATTGGCTATCAAATTAATTGACACACCAATTGAAACATTACCTGTTGAAATACAATACGTATCTAAACCCGTATTAGCTATGACCATATTGGCATACCCATTATTAGATACTTTGAGAGTTTTTTCAATAAGGATAGCGAGTGGAAGATCACCATTAAGTGCCGATAGAAATCACTTGCATCACAAAATGTTAGACCAGGACAACAATCACAAAAAAACGGTCATCATAATCTACATCTTTACATTGATCATGATTGGGCAAGCATTCTTTTTACAATTCCCTAACCCCAACATCAGTTTTGGAATAAGTGCTGCCACCTGTTTTTTATTCATGCTATTTGTTTTCTACGCTTATCCAAAAGGAAAAAAGAAAAATGCATAAGTGGATCTTATACATATCACTATTCGTTTCTCAATTTTCATTTGGGCAAAATCTCTTGCGTGTTCATGACATACATTACCGTAATCAGATCCAATCACCTTATGTGATGAGCGACAATCAAAGTGTACACAGCTCAGTTAAACCAATCATTAATAGTGCTCCACTAAATTTGACAGATAAAAAGGATTTAGCCTTTAAAAGATCTTTCATTATTACCAGCAGCGCAACTGTTGACAGCAGCAAACTATACAATTTTAGACTTTATCCTTTGGTAGATATCAATGGCGGAATTGAATTAGGTCAAAACTCAATCCCCAAAATTACAGCCGGTGCAGGTTTCGGACTGAATTATAGCAAACGTAAATTTTACTTAACATTTAAAATGCTGCCTTATTACAAAATAGACGGTGTGTTAGGTGATTCCATTCAATCCAATTACAACATGGATTTTGGAACAAATAGAGCAATTGCTAACAACATTTTTTACAGGGGTGAATTCTTAATGGCATACAGACCAAATAGGTTCTTTACCTTTTTAGGAGGATACGGTAAAAACTTTTTTGGTGAAGGATACAGATCAATGTTGTTGTCTGATAACATTGGTGCACATCCATTTTTCAAAATTGAAACAAGTTTTGGTAGCATTAAATATGTCAACTTATACAATTTTTGGAGAGACAATAGCACAGACCCCTTTGACCGATCACAAGACATTCCAAAGTTCAATGCCACACATTATTTATCCTGGAACATTATTCAAGGATTAAACTTATCTGTATTTGAAACGGTGAATTTCAGAACTAAAGACACTTTAGTAAATAGAGGGTTTGATTTTAATTACATCAACCCGGTAGTTTTTTACAGACCTGTTGAATATGGCTTAGGTTCGGCAGATAATGTTTTACTGGGAATGAACGCTTCGTACAAACTAAACAGACATCATAATATTTACACTCAATTTATACTGGACGAATTTTTATTGTCAGAAATACAAGCACAAAGCAGATGGTGGGCCAATAAATATGCATGGCAATTGGGATATAAGTCTGATGAATTTTTTAAGGAGAATCTGTATTTCCAAATTGAACTCAATGGCGCAAGACCATTTACTTACTCTCACAAATCATCTGCTCATGCGTATGGACATATGAATGCAGCAGCAGCCCACCCATTAGGAGCCAATTTTATGGAGTTGTTACAAATTACTTCTTATAGTTTTGGAGATCACAGGATTACGAATAAAATAACGTTTGCATCATTTGGAACCGATATTGATTCTTTGACCAGTTATGGACAGGATATTTTTAAATCATACTCAAATCGTCCAGGGGATTTTGATCAAATGATGTATCAAGGAAATAGAAACAACGTGTTGAATGAGACATTTATATATGAGTACGCCCTGATTCCATCTATAGATATGTATTTAACAGCAGCCTACAACTTAAGGGTAGCGAATAATGAGTACAACACAAAAATTTACAATTCATTCCAGATAGGAATCAGATCAAGAATATGGAATGTTTATAATGATTTTTAGCAAGAATCAAGTTCTAAAATCATTGGTTTTCAACGAATGACAAGATAAATTGTTAAGTCTGTTTTTAAAATGTTGATAATATAGAATCAATCTAGATTCAAACTTATCAATTCATTGGTCCTTTTTTTATTAAATTTGCCCAGATTTATCAAATGTTGGCCAAAGAATCCACTATAGAAAAAGCGACTAGCGTGAGTAAAATAAAAGACATTGCAATGCTGATGAAATTGCGTCTGTCTTTCTTGGTAGTTATTTCTGCTATTGCTTGCTATTTCTTCGCAGGCGGAGGTTTCGATATCAACTTATTATACATGACGTTGGGTGGTTTTTTAATCACAGGAGCATCTAATGGCTACAATCAAGTTATTGAAAGAGACATTGATAAATTGATGACCAGAACCATGAACAGACCTATGCCTCAAGGCAGATTAACTGTAACAGAAGGACTGGTAATCTCTTCTATTTTTGGTATTGCAGGCGCATTTTTATTATTTCAAATTAATTGGTTTTCTGGAGTATTAGGAATCTTAGCCATGTTTTTATATGCAGCAGTTTATACACCTTTGAAACCTATTACACCATGGGCTGTATTTGTTGGAGCATTTCCCGGAGCCATTCCACCAATGATTGGAATTGTTGCATTTGATGGTTTTTTCAGTTTTAAAGCAGGCATCTTATTCTTTATACAATTTATTTGGCAATTCCCTCACTTTTGGGCCATTGCCTGGTTAAAAGATGATGATTATCGCAAGGCTGGATTTTCTTTATTGCCTTTGAAATCAGGAAAATCTAAAAAGACATTATTTTTAATTGTAATCTACACTGCTATTATGGTGCCTGTTGGTATTTTGCCTTGGTACTTTGAATGGGCAGGTGATATAACTTTGATATTAGGAACATTGGCAGGGATCTGGTTTTTCATGATCGCTTACAAGTTCTATTTGGTACAGGAGGATAAATGGGCTAAAAAATTGATGTTCGCATCTTTTATATACCTGCCTTTTATTCAATTTTTATACGTTTTTGATAAACTTTTACAGTGAGTAAAAACTTACTAGATCCCGAACAAAATAAGAAAGCCAAAAAGAATCTTCTTTGGTTTTTCATTATTACAGTAGTCATGTTATTTGCTGGTTTTACCAGTGCGTATTTAGTTGTTAGAGGCTCAGGTTTCTGGGTACAACTTCCAATGCCAAAAGGTTTTGTTATGAGTACTGTCATGATTGTCCTGAGTAGTATCATGATGTTCATTGCCGTTTATGCTGTAAAAAATGCCAAAGACTCAATTTTAAATTTTTCACTAGGCGTTGCTTTATTGACCGGAATTGGATTTGGGTATTTTCAGTTTACTGCATTTAATCAAATGATTGAAGACGGAAACAGAATAACTGGACCTATCCTTACTAACAGTGGAAGATATGGTAACATCTTCAGTTTAACTTATGAAGGAAAATCTTTGAGTTTTGAAAACGAAGAATTCTTTTGGAAAGGTGATAAAATCTCTCCTGAAATGGAGCAGGATTTAATTGAGCTTGGTGCTATATTGGAAGAAGGAGGAAGAACTAGAACCAATAATTTTGACATTGGTAATTATGGTGCGGGTTGGATGATGTATTACAAAAATCAACCGGTTACTTACAGCAATAAAATGTTCTTTTTAAATGATCAAGAACTAGATAGAGATCAGCTTTTTGAATTGTACCAGTTTGGTGAAAACTTACACAACCAAAGAGGTGATTTTACTATGGAAGGTCAATATGGAAAAGACTTTGTGATTGTTTACAATGAGAAAAAATTAGATTATAAAAACAGAACATTTTTCTTGGATGGCAAACCACTTTCTGCCAAATTAGAAACAGAATTATACGGTGCAAATAACACAGCAAGTTCATTTATTTATGTTTTTGCAGGAATGCATTTATTGCACTGGCTTGGAGGAATTATCGCCCTATTGGTGGTGTTTATCAGAGGGTTAAAAAAATCTTATACTGCTTCAAATTACCTTGGTTTAACGCTCGGTGCAAACTACTGGCATTTTTTGGGTATTTTGTGGTTGTATTTGTACGGATTTTTAATTTTTATTCATTAAACTTGCACTAATTAAAATTGTATTATGGCAGGAGCAGCTTCTACAGAAATCGATTCAGCTACGGCATGGGGAGGCGGACACGAATCACCGTTTAAAGTAAGTTATGGTAAAATGATGATGTGGTTTTTCCTAGTGTCAGATGGTTTGACATTTGGAGGACTTTTGTGTGCTTTGGGATATACCAAGTTTACCAACGTCACCGGAGATTGGCCTATGGGTGAGGAAGTGTTTACACACATTCCTTTTTCACACATGCCGGCACCATTAATTTACGTTGCATTCATGACTTTCGTCTTGATTGTTTCTTCAGTAACTATGGTATTAGCGGTAGAAGCCGGTCATAGAATGGACAAAAAGGGAGTTATCAAGTGGTTGTTATGGACAGTTGTTGGTGGTTTGATCTTCTTAGGTTCTCAGGTTTGGGAGTGGTCAACGTTCATTGCTGGTTATGATGGAATATTAAGTACGTGGCATGATAACGCCACCTTACTTCATAGTCCATACGGAGGAGAGTATGAATTAGTTAATCACCACGGCCACGAAATTAAAGAAATGGTCACATATGGCCCTACTTTATATGCAAACTTCTTCTTCTTTATTACAGGTTTCCACGGATTCCACGTATTCACGGGAGTATTGTTTAATGCACTTGTTTTACGTAATGTGATTCGCGGCGTATACCACAAAAGAGGACATTATGAAATGGTTGAAAAAGTTGGTCTTTACTGGCACTTTGTAGACCTTGTTTGGGTATTTGTATTTACCTTCTTTTATCTTGTTTAATTACGATCAATAAAATTTTCAGAAAATGGAAAGAGACGATATAGTAGAATATTCATTACATGCACACCACTCTGATGAAGAGGGGAAAGCAATCAGAAAGAAAATCTGGTTTGTTACCATTTTATTGTCAGTTGTAACGATCGTAGAAGTAGCAGTTGGTATTTTCTTCCCTAAAGCAGATGTTTCAACCGGAGCTTGGACAGCCATTAAATTTGGATACATCATTTTAACATTAGTTAAAGCCGGATATATCATTATGGTTTTCATGCACCTTGGAGATGAGAACAGAAACCTTAGAAGAATGATTCTTTGGCCATATATGTTGTTCATCTGTTACCTAATCTTCATCTTATTAACTGAAGCAGGGTACGTACACCAGGTTTGGGAGACATTACACTAAGCTGCTATTAGCAAATGAGGAAATGGAAAAGGGTCTTGACGCTCTTATTGATCGTCTGTGGGCCGGGAGCTATCATTTACTATCTTGCTACACACCTTAAGAACAAGTTTATTTCTTTGCCTTATGTAGGTGAATGGACTTATGTTTATGATGCTGACAGCAACATTGTTGACAGTACTGCATATGTGATTCCTGATTTTAACCTTACTAGATTTGATGGTACACCGCTTACCAAAGATTCAATTGAAGGGAAGTTTATTGTGTTGACAACACTGCAAACTCAATGTCCTGATATGGATTCTTGCGGAATAAACTTGTTTCTATTCAACAACATCTTTTTTAAGAAATTAGTTAGCAATAAAGACAATTACAGCAATGTGCGTGTCATGTCTATACTTACTGATGTTGAAGGAAATCCTGTTGAAGGTCCAAGCCAAAAAATCATTGATGAAATGGAACAGTATGACAAGGACTTTTGGTGGCTTACGTACGGTGATCCAACTCCATTTTACTCTTTCATTTATTACGATAGCATCTTTAAAACATTACCATCTGTTACTGAAGAAGGTGAAGCAGGTCCTTATGCCTTTATAAATTCACTTGTTTTGATTGATGATCAAGGACACATTAGAGGTGTAACAGGAGCCAAACGCGATTCAGATATCAGAAACTTTTTTGATCTTTTAAAGGTCCTTAAAAAAGAAGAGTTTGACGCTAAATGGGAAGCAGAACATCCCGATTCTTAATCTAAAAACTCAATTTCCTTCCATCTGTATTGCAGATTATAAGCTGTTCTATTCTGATCAGTTTCACTTTTTGATATTACTGATTGCATGCACTTATCATCCAAATTAATCATGATAACTGTTGGAAAAAATTGACTGTTGTACTCCTCTATTGTCAATATCCAACATTCACTATCATTGATCCAAACAGCATCTTCTATTGTAACTGCAGGACCCAAAAATAACACCTCCAGTACTCTCCAATCTTTGCTTACTATCTGAACCTGGGTGTCCACTTCCCCACCCGGACTCACCAATGTATTTCCTCTTTTTTCAATATTCAATGAATAACTATCTAAATCAATAAACCTATCACCTTTGGGGTTAGTAATAAACAAAGACTGATACATTTTTAACTGATCCACATATTGTAGATTATCCGAAACATCAAACCATTCTTTTGTCATCTTATGGCCGGGCATAAAATTTTGAAAATCATCACTCTTAATGTTATGATGAATCACCCATTGCTCAGGCAACAAATGAAAATCCAGTTCAGACCTAAGTTCACATACATCATCAATCAAAACATCCTCACTCACTTTTGAAGGATTATCATAAGCAATTTCAGGAAGTTGCTCAGGAACGTTAGCTGTATCAGTATCCCCACACGCAGGTATTACAGCCAAACTGATCATCAATAAATATCCACCAATCTTTTTCATGAAGCCATCATTTACCCTTCAAAAAACATTAATTTTGCACCACTAAACAAAGATTGAAACCTTATTCTATGAAGTATTTATTTTCTGCATTTGTTTTGCTGATATTCGTTTCATGTGGTTCAAATGAATCTGATGAAAGCGGCGAACAAAACACCTACGAACCTTTGCCTTATATAGGTCAGCATGACGCTTTTATAACCACTGAAAACGGAACAGAAAAATGGGATACAATCTACTACACAATTCCAAAATTTGAATTCATAAACCAGGATTGCGTTACTGTAAACAATGAAACTGTAAAAGGACATGTATATGTAGCTAATTTCTTTTTCACTTCATGCCCTTCAATTTGTCCTGCTATGATGGAACAAATGAAAAGATTACAGGAAATGACTGCTGATGTAGATGAGTTAATCATTTTAAGTCATACAATTGATCCTGACAGAGACAGTATAGGCAAACTGAACCAATTTATTGCTGATAAAGAAATTGATACACACAACTGGCACTTTTTGTACAACGAAAGAGAATACGTTCACTTTATTGCAAGAGAAGGTTATTTACTAAGTGCTAATAAAGATGACAATGCAGATGGTGGATTTATCCACTCAGACTTTTTTACCTTAGTTGACAGAGAAGGACACATTAGAGGTATGTATCAAGGAACAGTAACAGAAGAAGTAGACAAACTAGCAGAAGACATTAAAAAACTAATTAAAAATGAGTACAACTAAATCGGTAGAGCAAAAATTCAAACCACTTGTAATTGTATTATCAATTGTCATACCGGCAGTTGTTGCCATATTATTTAACGTATCAATTGAAGGCGTTGATTTATCATTTTTACCACCTGTTTATGCTGGTATCAATGGGTTGACTGCTATTTTACTTATAGCCGCCGTGGTATCTGTTAAAAAAGGAAACATTCAACGTCATCAAAAATTGATGTTTACAGCCATTATTTGTTCTCTTTTGTTTTTAGTAATGTATGTGGCCTATCACATTACTTCTGAGAGTACTTTGTATGGAGATGCAGACCATAATGGGATTAGATCTGCAGCTGAATTAGCTACAGTAGGCTTCTCTTATTATATCTACACCTTTATTTTATTATCACACATCTTATTGAGTTTGGCAGTGTTGCCTTTGGTGATGATGACTTATTTAAAAGGATGGGCAGACAACAGAGTATCTCATAGAAAATGGGCGAAAATTACTTTCCCAATTTGGTTGTATGTAGCTGTAACAGGTGTAGTGGTTTACTTTATGATCAGTCCTTATTATTAGTGGAAAGGAGCTCCAAAATCACAAATTCCTCTTTTGAAAGGCTTAAATGTGATCATTATACCATAGAATGAATACCAATCTTTATTGGTTGATGTTCCTCTATTGAACCCAGTTCTTGACACACCATCCAAACTAGGATTTGATAAATCACCGGCAATCGGACCGTTTTCTGCTCTCAGTAAATCTGCGTCTACATAATTACCTGAAACATCATCTAAATAATCTGTGAATGTTTTGCGTATACCGTATTCTACTGAGATGGCTAACCTTTCTCTGATATTGAATTTCATACCAATCCCAAGAGGAATTGAAATTTGATTTAAACTGTATCTGTTTCTGTCAGATAAAGATGTACCCTGCCCTTCTGTACCTAAAGACTGTAATTCAATTTCGTTCCCTTGATAATCAGTTTTAGGATTCATTCTGAAGTAGGCCAATTCATAAAACAAATAAGGTGTAAAAGGATACTTCATATCGTTGATTCGATAATTCAATAAATGAATTTCAACTCCGGCGGCTAATTCAAAAATGGAAGATCTAAAGTTTAGGTTTCTATTTACTTCTTGTGATTCATTAGATCTGGCATCATCTCCCCAAACATTACCATAAGTACCTGTAAATCTCAATGAAGCTCTATTAGATAAGTTATATCTCACAATTGCTCCAAAAGCAGGCTTGCTGTATACAAAGTGTTTGTATTGGTTTAAATCACCAATGTAATAAGAACCACCACCCATAAAGCCCATTTCAAAACGCGCTTTGAATCTTTGCTGAGCCATACCATTGGTCAGCACCAAAAGGGAAAATAATACAATCAGGTTTCTCATTACAAGTTCAAAAATAACTAGAACTTTGGAATATACGTTTGTCCTTTAGTAAAACGGTAATGAACAGAGAATATTGCAAACATGTAGGCATCATTGTAATTAGGATTACCTCTTTGCTTGTAATTTACTAAACCATTGTCAAATTCAGTTACTCCGGTCCACCCTAAATTAGGATCCAGAGATCTGTCTTGCAATTCAAGTGCCACAGGATCTGTAAAAGAACCCGGCTTGTAATAAGTAGTGCTTACATCATCAATATAATCAGACAATGTATATCTCACAGATAATTCAAATCCTAATGACCATTGTGAGGTAATAAGATACTTAGCCCCAATTCCAATAGGGAAATTCATGGTAATTCTTTTGTAAGGTTCAGGTCTGCCCATCATTCCTTGCCCTTCAGTGTGCAAAGGTTGTAATGCCACCCAGTTTCCGTTGTACTTAGCTTTTGGATTAAACATGGTCATCCCCATTCCCAATGAAACATAAGGCATAATGGTAAATGTTCTATTACCGTAAATTCCTGAAATCTTATATCTGTGTGAAATTCTTTCTTCCCAAGGATACCACTGACCAACCACAGACCAATCACCGATCATTGATCTAAAATGCAGATTTCTATTGTTTCTGATCAAATTTTTAGTTGTTGCATCATCACCATTTAAATATCCCCAAACAACAGATGTTTTTACAGAAAATGCAGGTGTGATGGTAAACTTGTATCCAAGTTCTATTGCGGGTCTTGTTGATCTACCTCTAAGATCCTTGAAATAGTGCGTACCAATACCCTTTGCTCCCCCTAAATCTCCGAGGAAGTTTGAAACTCCTACACCAAAGTTCACCTCATGACGTACAAAGCGCCATTGCTGAGCATTCAGTGAAAAAGTTGCCAAAAAAAGCAATATGACAAATAGTAGCCTTTTCATTTTAACCAAGTTCTACGAGAATCGAGTTAAAAGGTTAAGGCAAAGTTAGGTGAGAATAGATGGCTCTATATTTAATTTCGATAAAATCAAGCCATTAATCGTTGAGTAAGCAAGATAAAATCCTGAACTGAAAGATGTTCAGGGCGTTTTTGAAAAAAGTCGTCTGTAGTGTCAATACTAGAATTTAATTCAGAAATAATTTGCTTTAAGCTATTGCGTAATGTCTTTCTTCTTTGATTAAAAGCTGCTTTTACCACTCTGATAAACATCTTTTCATCACATGGTAATTCATTTACCCCATTTCTTGTCAATCTGATTACTCCGGACTTCACTTTTGGAGGTGGAATAAATACGTGCTCATCTACCGTGAATAAATACTCAACATCATACCAGGCTTGAATTAACACTGAGATTATTCCATACTTTTTTGAACCGGGTTTTTCTGCAACACGTTCAGCCACTTCTTTTTGAAACATGCCAACCACCAAAGGAATATGATCCTTGAAATCAACTACTTTAAATAAAATTTGGGATGAAATGTTATACGGAAAGTTACCAACTACAGCAAAAGGTTCATCAAATAATTGAGTGGGATCAGATTTTAAAAAATCAGCAAAGTGAATCTTTCCATTTAATTGGGTATAGTTTTGATAAAGATAATCCACAGATTCTTCATCAATCTCCATTACATGAACATCAAAATCTTCTTTATCTAACAAGTATTTTGTCAATGCTCCTGTTCCGGGACCAATTTCCAAAATGTGTTTAGGACAATTATCTACAAAGATGTTATCAGCAATTCTGACACATACACTTTCATCTTTTAAAAAGTGCTGACCTAAGTGTTTTTTTGGTCTTACTGACATTTAAAATGTTTTATCTACGCGCAATAATGTGCGGAAAGCCACGAATTTACCTTCGTATCTCTTGTGATGATCTAATTGCAATTTTGGAGCATGCTCTTGTTGATACTTTTCAAGCGTCTCCATATCCTTGCATAAATATTGAATTGAATAAGACATTCCGCCTTCTTCTTCCGCCAGGATTCTTGAAAATCTAGCTTCCAAAAACAAACCGGTATCCATTACATCTTTGATATGCACATCTGACATCCAATCAAACCAATCTTGATGAACATCTGAATCAATATTTACTGTTACGTTATATATTATCATTGGATTTCTTCTTGATTATATCGCGCTCGGGCCTCTGCAGTATACAAACTCCCTTTAAAGTCGAACAATATCTTTTTATAATATTCTTTTGCCTTTTCCCTGTTCTTTAGTCTGTAGTCGTAGATCTGAGCAATTCTAAAGGCCGCATCATCCCCTAAAATATCATGTGCATACGAACTTACCACAACATCATACAATTCAATTGCTTTTTCCCAGTTTTGCATTTCTTCATAAATCTCCGCCTTTTTAAAAAGTACTTCATCAGCTAAAGAATGGAAAGGATATTTTTTTTCTAAACTATCTAATATTGCCAGTGCTTGTTGATACTTGTTTTGTTGTAAAAGCAAATCTGCATTGGCAAACATTTGAACCGGCGCCTGTGTAGTATCAATTCCTAAATTATCCTGCAATAAAAGAGACAACTGCATGGCATCATTGGCAATCAATTTACTGGTAGATGCTTTTAAAACATCCAACTGTGCTTTTGCATATTCAAACTCTCCGTCATAATAAAACACCTTGGCATTTTTGTACTTTGCCTCATGCCCTATTACATCTTCTGAAAAGTCTTTTTCAACTTGCATGTACAATAAACTTGCATCCCAAATTCTGTCAGACACCACGTAAACATCTCCCAATAAAATTTTCAGTTCTGCTTTTCTAATGGCAGGTAAAGGAAGTGCCAAACCTTCTTTAATCAAGGCTTCAGACTTATCTGTTTCACTTAAATAAAAGGCATAAATTTCTGCTAATTGCATCATGATTCCCAATGTCTTTGGGGATTTTCCTAAATTCTGCAAAGCCGCTTCAAAATCTGCCGCAACAGTTTCTAAATCTGCTTTTGTATAAGATTTTTCTTGTGTAATTTGAATAAAACCAAGGTTGAGTTTTCGCTCAGTTGCCATTACATAATAAGGTGAAGTTTCTCCCAAATCAATTACATACTGATAACCTTTTGACGCAGAAGTATAGCTGTTGTTCACCTCACAAACTTCTGCCACTTCAAAAACTCTTTTACCTTGCATGTTCAGCCTTTTATCCAAAGCCTTAGCCTGAATAATGGCTCCCGGAAACTCCTTTTTGTGCAGGTAAAACCAAATCAACATCTCACTGTAATACTCCTTATCCGGATTTTTTTGAACGCGGGTAAGCAATTCTACTTTCAACATTTCAACCAGGTCTTCGTCCTCTTCAAAATCAATAACCCTTGAAAGGTAAGTTTGAACTGTACGGATGTAGTTTTTACTGTATTCAAGCAAATTGAGGTATTCGGCAATCATTTTATCCGGCTGCTTTAAAAGCGAATAAATCTCTGCCATTTCCAATTGAAACTGATATCCGTTTTTGATGAGCTTTCTTCCTTTGAGATAAGTTTCAAGGGCGTATTCGTTCTTCCCTCTTACTTTAAAAGCCTTACCAAGCGCCAGTACTCTACTTTGAATAGCGCCCATTTCGTTGATCATGTTTTCGTAAAGCTTGTTAGCTTCTTCTTGTCTATCGGTTTCTTCATAAACCTGACCCAACATGAATTGCACCTCAATGTCAAAAGGATCTAATTTGATTTGCTTTTCACAAAGCTTTTCTGCCTCTTCGTACTTTTTTTGATAAAATAGACAGAGATAGTACTTTTCAAAGTAAACACTGTGCTTGTACTTTTTGTAAGCCTTTTTGTAGTACTCTTCAGCCTTGTCGTACTCACCTTTGTTATAATAATGATCAGCCAGTTTAGTGTCATTATCCATTGGCTGGGCATAAACACTATTGTTTACTGATAAAAATACCAGTAACAAAAAGAACAATATTTTATGCTGGCTGAGCTTCACTTTTTAATTTGGCAATCAAACTATCAATAATAGGTGTTGCTGAATAATAATATAATTTCTGTCTGTCTTGTAATGTATAAAAGTCAGAAACTGTTTGGTTCAAAACATTTAAATCATCTTTCTCTGTAGCTAAATACTCTTTTACTTTCTCTTCAGCTAATCTTCCATTTTCAATGTCGTCTTTAAGATCAGAAAATTGTTTAGTTAATTCAGCAATTTCATCTGCATATTTAGTACGCTTCACTTCCAAATCTTTCAAAGACTTACGGATTCCTTTACACTCATTCATTCTCGTACCAATTTCAAGTGAAACAGTATCCGGATGATAATATTCCTGAATATCAGCTTCATTAGCCAATACATGGTCAACCATCATCTGTAAACTATCAAATTCTATACCGTCATACATTTCCTGAATGTCAGTAAGTACAGTCATACACGAATCAATTTCTGATAATTCAGCTTTGTATTTAGATGATGGGCTACAAGAAGTTGCCAACACCAACAATCCCACACTTAATAAGGTCAAAAGGTTTTTCATAATGTTATAACAATTTTTAGACGATTATATTATTTAATCATGTCAAATCCGGTGTAAGGAACCAATACTTCAGGCACCTTAATTCCGTCTGCAGTTTGATTATTCTCTAACAAAGCAGCCATAATTCTTGGCAATGCCAAAGCAGAACCATTCAATGTATGCGCTAATTGTTTTTTACCATCTGCATCTTTAAATCTCAGCTTAAGTCTGTTAGCCTGGAAAGTTTCAAAGTTAGAAACTGAACTCACCTCTAACCACTTTTCTTGAGCAGCAGAATACACCTCAAAATCATAAGTCAAAGCAGAAGTAAATCCTAAATCACCTCCACACAATCTTACAATTCTAAAAGGCAAACCTAAAGCAGTAACTAATCCTTTAACGTAATCTACCATTTCGGTTAAAGCGGCATATGAATTATCCGGATGCTCTAAACGAACAATCTCTACTTTATCAAATTGATGCAATCTGTTCAATCCTCTAACATCTTTACCGTATGATCCTGCTTCACGTCTAAAACAAGGAGTATATCCGGTAACTTTTACTGGAAAATCTGATTCATTTAAAATCACATCTCTGTACATATTGGTTAAAGGCACTTCAGCTGTAGGAATCAAATACAAATCATCTTCACCTACGTGATACATCTGCCCTTCTTTATCCGGCAATTGTCCTGTTCCGTAACCCGAAGCTTCATTCACAACAAATGGAGGAATAAATTCGGTATAACCACTGTCTCTTGCTGAATCCAAAAAGAAATTGATCAATGCTCTTTGCAATCTGGCACCTTGACCAACGTAAAAAGGAAAACCGGCTCCGGTTACTTTCACTCCCATTTCAAAGTCAATCAAATTATACTTTTCTGCCAATTCCCAATGAGGCACAGCATTTGACAATTGAGGAATCACTCCACCTTTGTCTACTTCTTCATTGTCTTTATCCGTTTTTCCCTGAGGAACAAGTGGATCCGGCACATTTGGAATTTCGTACATCAACTTTTGAAGCTCATCAGCCAATTGTTGTACTTCATCTTTCAATGTTTTTTCTGAAGCTTTTAAGTCTTGCGTTTTTGCCTTTGCTTCATTGGCTTCTTCTTGCTTTCCTTGTGCAAAAAGTTGTCCAATCATTTTAGACAATTTGTTTGATTCAGCCGCTATTTCATCAAGTTGCGTTTTTTTATCACGCCATTTAGCATCTGTTTCAATAACAGCATTAACTACTTGTTGGGCATCAAAATTTCTAACCTTTAAGGCTTCTACAATTTTATCTTTTTCTTCTCGGATCCTGGCTATTTCAAGCATACCAAAATTTTTTACTATAAAATTAAAAAACCCTGACGATTATGTATCGGCCAGGGCTTTTAAAAAATGTTTATTCTTCAAAGGATTAGCTCAATGCCTCAATCAATTCTGCTTTCTTCATTGATGAGTATCCTGAGATACCTTTGTCTTTTGCCATATCTTTCAACTCAGCAACAGTTTTGCTGCTCAAGTCGTTATCAGCTTTCTTAGCTTCAGCTTTTGGAGCTTCTTTCTTTTCTGCTGCTTTTGTTTCTTCTTTAGCCGGAGCTTCTACTTCAGCTTTAGGCGTTTCTTTTTTAGGTGCTGATTTTTTAGGAGCAGCTTTTGCTTTCTCCATAACCTCAGCCTCAAAAGGAACTACAGAAACAAATGATCTGTTATTCTTTTTCTTTCTGAATTCAACAATACCGTCAGTTAAAGCATACAAAGTATGGTCTTTTCCTATTCCAACATTGTTTCCAGGGTGGTGTTGAGTTCCTCTTTGACGTACAATAATGTTACCTGCAATTGCAGCTTGTCCACCAAAAATCTTAACACCTAATCGTTTCGATTCTGATTCTCTACCGTTCTTCGAACTACCGACTCCTTTCTTATGTGCCATAATTTTATGTGTTAGGCCAATGGTTGTGCACCATTAAGCTTTGATACTTTCTATTTTAATTTCAGTTAAATACTGTCTGTGACCGTTTTTCTTTCTGTAACCTTTTCTTCTTTTCTTCTTGAAAACAATCACTTTATCGCCTTTCAAGTGTCTTACCACCGAAGCTTGGACTTTTGCTCCTTTAATAGCTGGGGCGCCTACGTTCACTTTTCCTCCATCTTCAGTCAAAAGAACATTATCAAAATCAACTTTTGATCCTTCTTCAGCTTCTAATCTGTGAACGAAAATCTGTTGGTCTTTCTCAACTTTAAATTGTTGGCCTGCTATTTCTACAATTGCGTACATAACAAATCTTCTAGTTAATAATTTTAGTATCTATCCGCATGAAAAATTCATAACGGGAGCGCAAAGATAGTAGTTTATTTTGTAAATAAAACAGTACCTGCGCATTAATTTTGGCATTTGTACCACTTTGAGGAAGATAAAGTTACCTAAATCGGCAAATACTTAGACATACAGAAACACAAATCTACACCTCAGCAACCACTTGCTCCTCCTCTATTTTATTGACTTTCTGCTTTTTTGAATTGGCCTTACTCATCAAGAAAACACCCAATATTATCAGCACCACATACAGCAGGTTAATCAATGCAAATTTTTCTCCATCTGCCAAACCAATCAAAATTGCCACCACCGGTAACATATAAGCAATTGCTGATGAAAAAATGTGATTTGAAATTGCAATCAATTTGGTAAACAACATTACCGCAATGGCTGTACCTACAATACTGAGTATTGCAATGTATCCAAAACCTTTCCATGCCAATTCATGCTGCATAAATGGTTCATAAGCCTTAGTTACTATTCCTGCAATGATAGCCGGAACCAAAATCAATAAAAAGGAAAGTGAAGTAATAGCCGTTGAAGGCATGTGCTGCAATTTAAATTTGATGGTGGTCAAAGAAATGGCGTATCCTAAAGTAGCCGGAAAAATGAAAAACGCATAGCGAGGATCTTTCATCTCTGCCGCATTAAACTGTTGTGATAAAACCAAATACAAACCGGTAGACCCTATTGCAAGCCCCAGCAATTGCCACTTAGATGGTTTGGATTTGTAAAAGAAAATACCAATCAGCACCACAAAAAAGGTGGTTGACATGTTCAGTAATCCTGCCAATGAACTATCAATATTGGTTTCTGCCAGGGTAAACATCATAGCCGGTATAAAATTGCCAAACAAACCTGATACTAAAAGCAGGCCTACATTCTTTTTAGTAAGGTATTTTCTGAATTTAATGGCCAAAGGTAAAAGGGCAGTTCCCGCTAAAATAATGCGCCAGGCACCTAATTGAAAAGGACCAAAAACAAGGTCATTTTTCTCGCCCGGATACATACCCTTTTTCATTAAAATAAAAGAGCTTCCCCAGGTTAAAGAGAGGAAAATAAACAGAATCCAGGTGAGTGCCTTATTGCTCATTACAGCCAATTAGTAAATGGGCTGCAAATTTAGTCAAAGTAATCCGTGAAATGATCTTAAAAAATGTGAATTGGCTATTTCTTTTTCTTCGCCAGCAAAGCCATAATCAAACTGAACAAAAGCTCTACTGCTCCAAGTCCAATTAAACCAAGATAAATCTCATCCAAATCAACTCCGCTTGAACTTACCATAATGGCCACCCAAAAGCAAACAAAAAGAGCAATAATTAGGGAAAGAATTGAAATCAGCTTCACCCCTCTTCTTTTCACTCTAATCCAACCAATGATGGTAAATAAAATGGAGATAAAACCAACGCCCCAGCTAATCATTGAATAAGTAGCCATTTCTTCTGCCTCAATATATCTTCCCATTGATCCGCCTAATCTTTCAAGCGTGCCATAATCATAGGTAACATATATAAACACCAACCACAAAACAGATGAAATAAGAAATACAATGCGCATAATTCGTTTTTCTTGTAATATAGTGATTTATAGAGGAAGTAGTAAATACAAGCAATCAAAGCAGGTATACTTTTATCATTTTCATGCGCTTCCTTCGCTTTGCTGCGGCCAGGCTTTCGCTTGTCGCCGGGAGGGCTCCACAACCAACCCACCTTGCTACGCACCCGCTCAATCCTTAAGCGGACGTTGCCGTATATTTATACGTTTAATTATACGCTTAAACTTTTGGTTAAGCTCCATTTTAAGTATCTTAAACACATAAGTTCTTTGAACGTATTTACAACTCTCAAGACTAAGTATTTATACAAGATTTCAAGGAATCTAACAGCAATTGTACACTTCAATTCAAATTGAATTGGGTTCAATTCTTTTTTATAAATTAGGTGAACAATAACTATAAAAGGAATAAAGTAACCAGTTACTTTATTCGGATGTTGTAAACAATTAACCCAAAATGGCAAATCAAGCACAATACAAACAGTTAAGAGAGCAGACGGAAGCTTCTCTAAGCAGAATCCATGAGGCGAATCCAGAATCTTACATACGAGAAAAAGAACTCGGTAGTTTATCTAATTTCAAAGAGATCGAAGGTTTAATTAACAAGATTCTTAACTTATATGGAAGTATTAATATTGAGGATGTAATTGACCTTCCGTTTGATTTGCAGCGAGCGTTTACAAACCACCTAAATGATGCTCTTCAGCGATTACAAGAATTAGCAGAATATGATCCAAATCAAAACAATGCCCAAAGAAGAACACAGCTAATCAATAATATTGAATCTAACTACGGCAACTATTACACGCATACTCTTCCTGTTCTGGTGAATAAATTACTAACCGGAAACGATTTAGAAGGTCGTAAAGGCCAACTTGACAATTTTATTTCGGAATACAAATCAAGGTTGAATAAGGATGCAACAGAGAGCCAAGAAAAATTACAGCAAATAGAAAAAGTACTTCAAAATGTTGAAGATTCAGCCGCAGAGTCAGGCGTTGTGAAATATGCCGAATTATTCGCAGACGAGTCTTCAGACCATGAGACTAAAGCAACCAAATGGTTGCAAGCATCATTTTGGTTAATTGGAATTGTAATAGTTGCAGCAACTTTGTTAATTCTTCTATTTCCTGATGAAGAGTCGAGCACAGGCGAAATTGTACAGTATACAATTACTAAAGTCATCATTCTATCCTCTCTATTTATTGCACTTTCAATTTGCACAAGAAATTACAAAGCACATAAGCATAATGCGGTTTTAAATAAGCATAGACAAAATGCACTATCCACTTTTGAAACTTTTGTGAGTGCTGCTGGTGAAGATGAACCAACAAAAAATGCTGTATTACTTGAAGCAACTCATACAATTTTTTCGAATCAGCAAACTGGATACTTAATGAACGGAAATGATAATGAAGGCCCAAATAAAATTGTAGAGATTTTTAAGAATGTTTCAAGCAAGCCAGAGTAAAAAACTGTTCACAACATAATAGCTAAAGCTAACGTCCGACCCTTTGGCCGGCGCGCTTTCGCCCATTACGTGTCCATAATCCGGGCGGCCATCTCGGTCGGACAGCCAGAGTCCGGGGTTTTTTGCCCTCGCACTTCGCACGCAATAAATTGCTAGCTTTAGCCAAACGTTATGCTTCATTCCGAACCAGAAATTAATGACTTAGAAGTAATGGCTATTTTCAGAATGGCACTAGAGAAGTCTATAATTGAACAGAAATCTGTAGTTGAATGGTCGGACAAAATCATATCTTCAAATCCAGAAAATGTCCCTGACTTTGCGCTCGAACTAAGTATATCTGGCAACTACGGAGTTAATGAAGCTGTTCACTTATTGCGTGAAAACGAGTCAACTTTGGAAAATCCAGTGTTATGGAAAATCTTATACGGACTTGTAGGCCTATTTTATCGGGAAAAGCAAATCGAACTCTCGCGTGCATGCAATGCTATTGCTGATTTTGCCAATGAAATTATGTCAAAAACCGAATATGACCTATTTGGAATGTCAGTGTCTGATGCATACTTTCTTGCTGAAAATGGTTCTTATGGAAATTTGGAGAATGTCGAAAAGTCTTTACTAGAATTAACAGAAGAACAATTGCATCTTGGCAAGTGGTTCAGATCAAAATACTTAATGCAGAAAAACGAAGCATAACACAATAGCTAAAGCAAAGCGTCTACCCTTGGCCAGCACACCTGCTCCCAATGGCGTGTACAAAGTCCTGGTTTGGCCTAACACGGTGGACTACCAAAGTACGGGGTTTTGGCCTGCGCACTTTCGCACGCAATAAATTGCTAGCTTTAGCCAAACGTTATGTGTAATTAACGTTTTGACTCACCATATGTCCAACCAAAATATTCTAGACCGACTTGAAATTAAGCTGGAAGAATTCCTAAAAGGAGATCTTGAAAAACATGCTTTTATTGAGTTTTTACATAACTCGTTCGAAGCTCTTGACGGAATAAGTTATAGGACACTTCAGAATAGTAGAGACTTAGAGTATAAAATTGATGTAGCAGAATTTGCTGATGAAGATGAATCACTTGAGCCACTTTCGGAGGTAATAGACAAGTTAAAAGCTCTAATCAAAAGTATAAAACAGGGGTAGAAAACTACACATAACACAGTAAGCAAAGCTTACGTCCACCCTTGTCCAGCGCAAAAAGCTCCCATTAGCGTGTCCAAAGTCCTGGGGTGCCATCACACGGTCGGACAGCCAGAGTCCGGGGTTTTTGGCCTACGCACTCGTTCGCAATTTAGGTTTGCTGCGCGCACCATAAATTGCTAGCTTTGCTCAAACGTTAGGGGTAATTGTCTGTAGGACAAAAACCAACCTAACGGACCCAAAACTTGAAAACAAAGCATATTCATATCGCTTACGGACTGACAGCTCTATTATTGCTGTTTATGTCTTTATTCACTGGAGCAACATTTGATATTGCATTGCATGATACATATGTAGTCATACCAAATTGGCACATTTTCATTGTGCTTTCATTTCTATTCGGACTGTACTTTATTGTCGCTTACCTACTTTACAAGAATTCAAGAGCTATGCGAAAAGTTTTGGGCCTAATTCATTGGTCAATTACTGTACTCGGACTAATTACGAGTGCATTGCTAGTTAAAAATATAATCAACGAAACACCAAGACGATACTATGATTATAGTGTGTATGATCCTGAAAATACTTACTCAAACTCTACAGACTTGAATTATGTCTTAGGGATAGTTCTAATCATCACACTAATCGCCCAACTGCTATTCGTTCTGAATTTGGTTTTAGCACTGACCAAAAAAGAGTGAAAAACTACCCCTAACATAATAACTAAAAATCATGTCCGACACTCTGGCCACGCTTCTTCCTCCCATTACTTGTCCATAGTCCGGGCGGCCATCACTCGGTCGGACAGCCAAAGTCCGGGTTTTTTGGCCAACGCACTTCACGACGCAATAAATTGCTATTTTTAGTCAAACGTTATGAGTAATTCAGATTACATACCTGACTCAATAGTTTTATCACACATTCTTTCTGTTTTGCTATCTCTCTGGGGCTTGGCATTAATCGGACTAACCATCTCAATTATGCTGACCGTAAAGGAAAATGAAGCATTATTCATTTATGGAACTACGGAATATGGCGAAGGGGACTTTAGTTATCTCAAATTATCCGTGAGATTTCACAGCACTTTAATTCAAGGAATATTAGCGTTTATTGGAGGTGTGTTAATGCTATTTCGTAAAAACATTGGTTGGTCAATAGCTCTCGCAGTCGGAATTATTGAAATCATAAGGTTCATATGGTTCATTTTTGCGTTTGATCCAGATCCAGACATAAAAGAATTTTCAAAATTGCTTTCGGTCGGACTGGTGGCGTTCTTCATTATATTTTCATCTCTGTTGTTCTTACCCAGAATCCGAGAGCGCTTTACTGTTATTCGTAAAAATGGCTTGTCAGTACTTGTTATTTCTGCAGTAGTTCTACTTGACTACTTTCTGCTATAGAAAAACTACTCATAACAAAATAGGTAAAGCCCACGTCCGACTCTCGTCCACGCGCTTTTCGCCCATTATTTGTCCATAGTCCGGGCGGCCATCACGCGGTCGGACAGCCAGAGTCCGGGGTTTTGGCCTGCACACTTCGCACGCAATAAATTGCTAGCTTTACCCAAACGTTATGGCTCATTCCATGCAGGACCAATTGAAATACATAGAATTAAAAACTGGTTATTCTGATGACGGACCAGCATGGATAGGTATGGTGCAATTCTCAAAGTCTGGTAGGACAATTTACTTCAATGGTCAAGCATTCAAGTCGCTTAACGGACAGGGAGTTGGAGCTAATTACTATGATCTAGAATCACTAGATGAATATTGGATCTCAGGTGTAAAAAAAGACGGTACAGACCGCCATTGGGCTGGTGGAGGAAAAATTATGATCCAAAAAGACATAGTTGACCAATACTTGACCATAACCGGGTGGTCGGAACTTGACAAAAACCAATACGAATTAGTTGAAATTGCACCAACGGATAAGCAGTACTTTAAAGATTTGGAAAACGAGACACTGGAAGAGGAACTAGACTTCCAAAAACTCAAAGAAAAAGAACTTCACAAGTTGACTGATGAAGAACTCGATTTTCTGATTGAGGAATTTGAATATGATGTACAAAGCACCAAATTCAGCAAGGCAAGGCGCAGTTTGTCTCGCAAATTGACTGAACTGCAAGAGGAAAAAGAAAAACGAGCCATAACACAATAGGTAAAGTTCATGTCCGACACTCTGGCAACGCTTTTCCCTCCCATTACTTGTACATATCCGGGCTGCCATCACTCGGTCGGACAAACCAGAATCCGGGGTTTTGGCCACCGCACATCAAGACGGCATAAATGCCTAACTTTACCCAAACGTTGTGTGTAATTACCAGAACCCAATTGACTTCAGAATTCATTCATAGAATTACAGAAATCCTAAACAAGTTCAATGTCGACTATGTCGTAACTGGCGGAACTTCCAAAATAATTAGGGGCGAAGATTATTTGACATTTGATTTGGATATTGTAGTGGAAAATTCCAATGATAATTTAAATAGAGTGAACAAGTTCGTACATCAAATTACGTCAGAGAAAATTGATCTTACGGATAATTTCAAATCAAACAGAATTACAAGAATAAATACGTTTCCATTCTCAATTGATATAATGCCTAGATTAGACGGTCTAGAAAATATTAACATCTTCAAAAACTCTGAATTAGTGGAATTCGAAGGACGAAAAATCCCATGCATTTCAGAAAGTGATTTGATGAAAAACTATAAAAGCTTTAAGACATGAACGAACAAAAGATGGTATTCGTAATCAACAGTTCCAAATCAAATTACGAGAATTCTCCTGAATTTGCGTCAATTTCATCCTACATAAAACCTACCATGTGGCATGCGGATGGTGATATAGAAACCTTCTGCACTGAGATATCCTATTCGACATTTAAACTGTTGGACAATCAATTCTCATTCGACTTTGACAGATCAGCAAAGCAAGAAGGAAAAGTATCTTACAAAGAATTTCTCAATGAAAATGAAATTCAGAGCCTGAGTTATTTCGATTATGGTGGGGAGAAAATATACCGATTGCTTTTACACGACATGGACTGGTATAAAGTAAAATCAAAGGATTTGAAATTGATTTGTGACAAACTTCAAAATTATTTGGCATCTCATCAAATTCTGCATAGCACCGAAGTAATCACTGAAGACTTAGACAAGCTGTCTGCTATTGCTGAGTTCTGTAGCTCCAATAATCTGAATTTGTCAGTGTTCGACCCAAACTTTTAAAACTACACACAACACAATAGGTAAAGTTCATGCCCGACACTCTGGCCGCGCTTTTCCCTCCCAGCACGTGTACATATCCGGGCTGCCATCACTCGGTCGGACAAACCAGAGTCCGGGGTTTCTTGCCAGCGCACATCAAGACGGCATAAATGCCTAACTTTACCCAAACGTTATAAGCAATTACGATTTGGACGAAGAGTTATTCAATAGTATTAAGGACAATGCACTTGGGTGGGAATTCGACTGGTTTGCATTTGATAAAAAAGGACAAATCGGAATGTTCACAACATTTTATGGCTGCATAGTTCCAAGTCAAGTTTGGGAATCTTATGAAAACTACGGAAATACTTTGAACTACTTTATTGGTTTGCAACCTGAACTTACACCGGAACAAATACTGGACTCAATTCCTGGGCAGACCAATGACTGGAAAGAATATGCCAAAACAGGACTTTTTGCTCATAATTACGAAAGCACGGACTACGGTGCTACAAAAGATTATTATGAATTGAAAGTCAAACCAGAAAAACCATTGCTCAAAGCGGACTTGAAATTGGAAAAGCAGTATATCGAAGCAATGCCTGTGCTAGATGTAGAGTTTGGAGTTGACACCCAAATCAACAGTAAAGGGATTGAAAAACTGCTTATAACATAATAGCTAAAGCATACGTCCGACACTTGGCCGGCGCGCTTTCGCCCATTACTTGCCCATAATCCGGGCGGCCATCTCGGTCGGACAGCCAGAGTCCGGGGATTTTTTGCCCGCACACTTCGCACGCAATAAATTGCTAGCTTTAGCCAAACGTTATGCACAATTGCAGTATGGACGGAATCACCTTCATAGAAAATGTAATCCCTAATCCTGAAAAACTCTACGAAAAACTAGAGCTTTCAGTCAATTGGGATGAACGCATGCACGCTCGAAAGACAGCAAGCTACGGAGTTGCATATAACTATTCACAAATCAGTTATCCTTTTCAAGAATTTACGCCTGAACTTGTTGGACTGCTTGATTTAATTGAAAAACATCTCGGTTTCAGACCGAATAATTGCTTAATCAACTTTTATCTTGACGGAAAGTCAACCATGGGTTGGCATTCGGATCAGACAGATATTTTGCATGACGGAACAGGTGTAGCAATTATTTCTCTTGGAGACACTCGGTCACTGAGATTCAGAGAAATTGCAAATAAAGAAAATAAATTAGACTTCCCATTACCAGCTGGATCACTGATTTATATGACACAGGAAGTTCAGGATCTTTGGCATCATTCTGTACCTAAATCGCCAGAAAGCAAAGGTAGAATGAGTCTGACATTTCGTAGAATTAAATAACTGTGCATAACACAATAGGTAAAGCACATGTCCTTCCCATTTTTGCCAACTCACTTGCACCCATTACGTGCCCATGAAGTGGTTTTTGCCTTCACACGGTCGGACAGCCAGAGTACGGGTTTGGCCAGCGCACTTCACGTCGCAATAAATTGCTAGCTTTACCCAAACGTTAGGGGTAATTGTCTGTAGGACAAAAACCAACCTAACGGACCCAAAACTTGAAAACAAAGCATATTCATATCGCTTACGGACTGACAGCTCTATTATTGCTGTTTATGTCTTTATTCACTGGAGCAACATTTGATATTGCATTGCATGATACATATGTAGTCATACCAAATTGGCACATTTTCATTGTGCTTTCATTTCTATTCGGACTGTACTTTATTGTCGCTTACCTACTTTACAAGAATTCAAGAGCTATGCGAAAAGTTTTGGGCCTAATTCATTGGTCAATTACTGTACTCGGACTAATTACGAGTGCATTGCTAGTTAAAAATATAATCAACGAAACACCAAGACGATACTATGATTATAGTGTGTATGATCCTGAAAATACTTACTCAAACTCTACAGACTTGAATTATGTCTTAGGGATAGTTCTAATCATCACACTAATCGCCCAACTGCTATTCGTTCTGAATTTGGTTTTAGCACTGACCAAAAAAGAGTGAAAAACTACCCCTAACATAATAACTAAAAATCATGTCCGACACTCTGGCCACGCTTCTTCCTCCCATTACTTGTCCATAGTCCGGGCGGCCATCACTCGGTCGGACAGCCAAAGTCCGGGTTTTTTGGCCAACGCACTTCACGACGCAATAAATTGCTATTTTTAGTCAAACGTTGTACGCCATTAGATGAAAGTTTCAGATAATCAAATAAGGTTTGTGCTAATAGATTCTGTTAATGATGATATCATGCAACTGTGGGAAATTAATTCTGACTTACAACGTGAATTTGGCTCTGAACCAAATTTAATTGAACGGACTGTAAAACTAATTTTGGAATATCTTGAAACAGGACTTATTTGTGCAGGTAAATTAGACTGGAAAAATTCAAGTCCAGAGTTTAATAGAATTTCTCTATCGGAAGCTCAGGCTGTAATTCGAGATCATGAAAATTGGAAAAATTTTGATTCAAATTCTGGCAAAGAGTGGAGCTATGCTCTCAGTTCTACCAACCTTGAAAATTCAATTGCAGAGGAGAACCGTCTGGCTACCATAGTGAAAAACGGCGCACAACATAATAGCTAAAATTCATGTCCGACACTCTGGCCACGCTTTTACCGCCCATTACGTGTCCATAATCCGGGCGTCCAACTCGCGGTCGGACAGACCAGAATCCGGGGTTTTTCCCCACCGCACATCAAGTCGCCATAAATGGCTAATTTTAGCCAAACGTTATGCACAATTACGCAAAAATAATCAAAGTACTTACCTTAATTTTTTTGTTTTGCACAAAGACCACCTTTTGCCAAGAGATTAATATAAACTGGAAAGCTTATCAGTCTGAAATAAATAAAGCCGACAGAAATTTTAGAAATCAAAAATTCCAGAAAGCTCTCAATCATTACAAAATAGCCTCAAAAGAATGGAAATTCAACTATGTACAAAGTATGATCTCAATTTGCGAATCTTTGGTTGACAAAATTGAAAATTCAAAGAATCCAAATCTGGCAGTAGTCTCGTTCGCCGATTCTTTATTTACTAAAAGAAATTATTGCTTGTCATATCGAATTTATTCAGGATGTAAACAAGACGCTCATGTCACTTCTAGAATAAATGATATTGATAAAATGGTAATACATTGTGATTCAGATGAAGAGCAATATTTCGCAATTATTCAGACAGCAGAAAAATATGTTAAAGAAGGAAACCATGAAAAAGCATTACTGTTGTTTCAAAGAGCATTAGCTATTAATCCTAATGATCCATATCCAAAAAAGAGAATTACGGACTTAGGTGGTTAAAACTGTGCATAACACAATAGGTAAAGCAAAGCGTCCTCCCTTGTCCATCACACTTGCTCCCATTTGCGTGTACATATCTTGGTTTGGCCACTTCACGTAGGACGCGCCCAGTATCCGGGGTTTGGCCTGCGCACTTTCGCACGTAATTTGTATTTGCTGCGCAAACAACAAATCACTAGCTTTAGCCAAACGTTATGCTTCATTCCGAACCAGAAATTAATGACTTAGAAGTAATGGCTATTTTCAGAATGGCACTAGAGAAGTCTATAATTGAACAGAAATCTGTAGTTGAATGGTCGGACAAAATCATATCTTCAAATCCAGAAAATGTCCCTGACTTTGCGCTCGAACTAAGTATATCTGGCAACTACGGAGTTAATGAAGCTGTTCACTTATTGCGTGAAAACGAGTCAACTTTGGAAAATCCAGTGTTATGGAAAATCTTATACGGACTTGTAGGCCTATTTTATCGGGAAAAGCAAATCGAACTCTCGCGTGCATGCAATGCTATTGCTGATTTTGCCAATGAAATTATGTCAAAAACCGAATATGACCTATTTGGAATGTCAGTGTCTGATGCATACTTTCTTGCTGAAAATGGTTCTTATGGAAATTTGGAGAATGTCGAAAAGTCTTTACTAGAATTAACAGAAGAACAATTGCATCTTGGCAAGTGGTTCAGATCAAAATACTTAATGCAGAAAAACGAAGCATAACACAATAGCTAAAGCAAAGCGTCTACCCTTGGCCAGCACACCTGCTCCCAATGGCGTGTACAAAGTCCTGGTTTGGCCTAACACGGTGGACTACCAAAGTACGGGGTTTTGGCCTGCGCACTTTCGCACGCAATAAATTGCTAGCTTTAGCCAAACGTTAGCATTAATTACCCAAAACATGAAATTCCATCTCTTTATTCTACCGTTTTTGCTGTTTGCATGTGCTGGAACTGAGCAAGAAAATAATGCGGAGCAAGAAGAAACAAATCTCGATAAGAATGACGAGCCAACTTTCACAGGATACTTATCGAAAATTCCAGATGAAAAATTGCCTTTTGAAATTGATTGCAGCACTCCATTTTTTAAGTTTGATATCAGTTATAAAGTTTATGAAAAGTATATCCCTGAAGGAGGCTCCACTTATAGCAAACTGATAACGGAAGCTGGACACAACCTGGTTGTTTACACATTTGCCGGTGACATCATCAATCCAATACTATATTCATACGATTCCAACGGACAAGTAATTGACTCATTATGGCTGTATAATGGATCATGCAACGGAGACCCTTGGCTTGAGAGTAGCTGTCACACTATCGTAAGAGAAGATTTAACAATCGAAATGCATGATACTATTCAACACTATTTCTTCAATGACACTATTAGAAGACTAGACTCAACCTCTCTTGAAACTGAGCTTTACAAGGTCAACGAAGAAGGAAAGTTCGCATTTGTTAGCAAAAATACCGTGTTATTAGGAGTAGAAAACTAATGCTAACATAGTAGGTAAAGCTCACGTCCGACACTCGTCCACGCGCTTTTCGCCCATTACTTGTCCATAGTCCGGGCGGCCACCACTCGGTCGGACAGCCAAAGTCCGGGATTTTTTGCCTACACACTTCGCACGCAATAAATTGCTAGCTTTAGCCAAACGTTATGTGCAATTATGGGACTGAAACGGGCAATTGACCAGTATTCTGGTAACAATCAAACTTTAGAAGAACATTACGAATTCTTGAAAGGATACAATCCCATACTTTCACAAAACATGATTCAATGTCTTAAAGTTTTAAACGATAATCTGAAAAAAAGGGATTACTATGCATTCACTTCACATGAAACTTTAGTCTTTGTGGATGGACATAGATCGAATTCGAACCCTATAGCATTCGTTCAATGCAAATTTCAGCAACCAGAACTTCTTGAAGTGGGTATTTGTAAAGGACCAAATCTCCAAGATAGAGTTTTAACAAAGTCTGATCTGACCATTTCGGAAGCAATGGAAACTATATTGAGTTATTTGCAAAAATGAAAAACTGCACATAACACAATAGGTAAAGCGCATGACCTAACCATTTTTACCTTCACCCCTAAAAGCCATCAGGATCGCACCCAATTCAACTAAAATTTCATTTTCGTTGAACAAAGTAAATTGTTAGTTTTAGCCAAACGTTAACATTAATTAAAACCAAAACTTAAAACTATGGGACTGTTCAGTAGGAAAAAGAAATCGAATTCAGAAGAGCCAAAAAAGCAAGAAAGCTCTCAGCTTGATGAATTCACACAACAAATGTCGGACACTGCTGAACAATGTGTAGCCCGTTTTAAGGATCGCCATAATTTGGATTTTTCGGTGAAAAGTCTCGAGTTAATTGATGAACTTCTTGAAGAAGCTTCTGACTTTTACCCAGAAATGCCGGACGGACAAAAAAAGGGAATGATCCAATCGTTTGGTTCATACATATTTGAAGTCGCTCGAAGAAATTATGGCGGAAAATACTTTTGGTATGACCAGGGAAATCAACCAATATTTGTCACTGGACAACCAAAGTTTGAAATCTCTTTAATTGCTTTCGACAAAGTCAAAGGAAGACTGGAAAATGGAAAAGAAGATAATATCCCATTCTTCTTTGCCGGTTACACTGAAAGAGTCGAGAGCGCTAAGGAGGGTGATCGCGCTACCATTGTGTAGAAAACTAATGTTAACATAATAGCTAAAGCTAAGCGTCCACCCTTGGACGCCGCACTTGCTCCCATTTGAGTGTCCAAAGTTCTGGTTTGGCCTAACTCGGTAGACAGCCATCCCGAGGACTCGGGAGGTTTTTTTTGCCTACACTCCCGATAGCTATCGGGATCGCACGCAATTCAACTACAAATTCATTTTTGTTGAACAAAGTAAATTGCTAGATTTAACCAAACGTTATGCTTCATTCAGTCATCAGCATTTTACAACCGAATATCTTAATAGCAGCAGCAGTTGCTTTAATATTCTGTTCTTGTAATGGTGAAAATACATCTAGTAATGAAAATGTCAACGATATCAATAGTTCTGAAGATTTGACAATTTGGACTTATGATCCTGTTAAAGACACCATTTTATTGAATGAAGAATTTCCAATTGAGTCACTTCATTTAGATCAAATATTAGAGATTCAAAATTCAAACTATGATAACAAAGTATTCTTAGAATACTCTAAAAAATCTAATGACGCAATCTTTGTAAAAATCCAAGACAGTAAATTTCTAACTCAAAGGATGGGAAGCACGGGTGCATATGAATATATGGTATCCGCGACTTTTAATCTGACTGAACTACCTGATATTAACTTCGTGAATTTTGATTTTGAAATAGGTGATCATGCTAGTCCTGGCACTTATAACCGCAACCATTTTTGGAATGAAATACTGCCTGAAAATGACAGTTTATTTTATCGATATATCGAGTACTTGGACGTTGTTTTTCTCGACAAGAATCCAAAAAACACACTCCCATATACTCCCATTCTCGTTGGTACAGACTCGTCTTATGGATGGCGTAACACGGATATTGCCAGAGTAATAGGATTTTTAGACAAGGCTACTAATCGGCATACGCAATTTGAAATCAGTTATGGGACATTTGGTGCTTACATCAACAATTATACTGATTCACTGTATAATCTAGAGCGCATGGAATGGCTCAATTTATATGAAAAACGAAGCATAACAAAGTAAGCAAGGCTAACTTCCAACCTTCATTTATCAAACATTAAAACCCAATTCAACTACAATTTCATTTTCGTTGAACAAAGTAAATTGCTAGCTTTAGCCAAACGTTAGCTACAATTACAATAGGAACCACCATGACTTCAGAGGAATTTGTAAAAGGGTTTAAAGACCTAAAAGATGACTTGATCAAAGAATACTTGAACTCGCAACAAACAGAAGTTGGGAAGAAAATTGCGGAACTACATCTTGAAGATAAATCTCAAATTAAATCTATCCTAGACGGTGCTCTGACAGACTGCATGTACTCAATTTTACTTGGGTTGGACGGGTGTGCAAGTATTGGAAATAATATGCAACAGCCTTTTCAAATCAAAGATGAAAACGGACAAGCAGTGTCTGAGGGAGACGGCACCTTAGAAGCACTAGCATATGACTTTTTTCATGGTGAAAGATCCTGATTGAAAAACTGTAGCTAACACAGTAAGCAAAGCTCACGTCCGACACTAGTCCATCTCACTTTGTGCCCAATGGCACGTCCATAAAGTGCTTTTTGCCTTCACATCAACTTCGCCAAGGCTACGTTGATTCAAAACGGTCGGACAGCCATCCCGAGTCCTCGGGATCGCACGTAATTCAACTACAATTTCATTTTCGTTGAACAAAGTAAATCACTAGCTTTAGCCAAACGTTATGAGTAATTAGCGGTTATAACTTATGAGCAAAAAATATTCAGCTGACAATATACAATCTCTTTCTGCAGGTGAACACGTTAGGAAAAGACCTGAAATGTATTTTGAGGACTGTTTTAAAAATGGAACTTTAGACTCGTTGCCCTTCGAGGTACTTTGTCATGCAATAGATGAATATTTTGAGGGAAATTGTAATCAAATCAACATAGAAATCAGTGATTTCGCATTTTCTGTAGAGTATAATGCTAGTATGTCTTTGGAATTAATTCATGGCTTAACTAAAGCTGAAGTTATAATGACCAAAATAGGGGCATGCTCAAATCAAAAGAAACATCTTGAAGTAGGAGCAGAATTCTGCAGAATAGGCATGGCAGCTATCAATTTTGCCTCGAAAGAAAGTAAGGTTTCTACCGTATGGGTAAATCAAAAGGGAATTTTGACTTTCCAAAATGGAAAAACTCAATCAGTAGAGATTTTAGATTATCCAAACTCAAAACCTCACACTAAAATCGAGATTAAAATTGATCAATCTATTTTCCCAGAACTAAAATTCACTGAGGAAGGCGTATCTCAAAAAGCAAAAGAATTGCAAAACAAACTAAACAAGCTCAAAGTAACCGTCAAAAAAATATAGGAGTAGAAAACTATTCATAATACAATAGGTAAAGCACATGTCCTTCCCTTTTTTGCCAACTCTCCCGATAGCTATCGGGATCACACGCAATTCAACTACAATTCCATTTTCGTTGAACAAAGTAAATTGCTAGCTTTAGCCAAATGTTATGTGTTATTGACGATTTGACTTATTCATGGATACGATTTTTTACCATCCATGAACATTTTCAACTTAAACTTTAGAAAGAAAACATCAGACTCAGACATTTCTGAAAATGACTTACCTGTTAATTCCTCAAAATACAAATTGACTTTTATCATCCATTCTTCCCATTCTGCTAACTGCTGTTCTCTCCACTTTGGGAAATTTTCGATCTTGACTTTTTCTCCGTCAATAATTGTAACCGTATCTCCGTTTTCCTTGTTTATAAAATCTTCAACATACTCATCACCCTGAATATATTCACCGTTACTAAGAACCTGACCAGAATTATACAATATAATCTCATTGCCCAACCACCACATCATCCTCCTGCTTTTTTCAAGACTAATCCCTTCTCCATATGGTCTGTTATCATAACACCATGAACGAATTGAATCTTCTGTACTGAAATCGTCCAATTTATATGCTCGACTAAAACTGTCCAGCTTTTCATTTTTCACTACGTACAAACTGTCAAGAACAGCTTTCAATGAATCCTGATATGGTTTATTCTTAACTTTTGATACAACGTATTTAATTTCAGCATCTTGAACATGCTCCTCCAAAATACAAAACTGACATTCTGCTGTTACATCAACGTATTCAGAATCACTTTGACACGAAGAAAATAAAAATAGATTACAAAGTGTTACTAATACTATACGCATAGACTAAATATATTGTAAAAAAACAACACATAACACAATAGCTAAAGCTAAGCGTCCACCCTTGGCCACCACACTTGCTCTCAATAGCGTGTCCATAAAGTAGTTTGGCCTTCACATCAACTTCGCCAAGGCTACGTTGATTCAAAACGGTCGGACAGTCAGAGTACGAATTGGCCACCGCACTTCAAGACGGCATTCTACTTCAATTTCGCTTCCGTAGAACAAGGTAAATGCCTAACTTTAGCCAAACATTATGTTCAATTCCCAAAACATACCCAACCCATGAACATATTTAAATCATTATTCAAACCTAAAGGCAGCATTTTCGAAGGACTAGTAGATGAATCTGGTACTGGAGGAGTTTTGGACAAAGGCGATACATGGACTCTATTTTTTTCAGTACTTGCATACAGTGAAAACGATTCTGACTTAATTGAGGAAAAAATTACAGTACATAAAACTACGACTCAAGAAAAGGCGAAAAAACTCATGAACCAAATTGAACCTTTGTCTTTGCTCAAATTTTCGGGCGAAATAGTCCAAGAAAAAAATAGACGGAAACTAATCATGAATGATCTTATCGATTCTAATTGGAAAAATGAGAAGTTCACAAGCTTTATTGCAGATAGAATTAAGCCTGTGCATTTTGAAAGTTCATTATTCGGACAATTGACTTTGGAAAGAGCATATGACTGGTTTAGTGGAACTGGAACTTGGTGTGAGCATAAGGTTGGAATTAATTACAGTTCGCAGGAACACAATGCTGCCAAGGTCGAAGAATTCGCAAAGACCGTTGTTTCAGACCAAACTGAATGGAGCAAGAAAATCAATTCAGGAATAATCAAGGATTTATTAAATCTAAAAAACACATCCTGGTTAGAAGATGATGAGCCGACAATTTCAGAACAAGATTTTCTAGACAAAATCTCATTGGAGACAATCACTTTTTATGATGATGGTTCATTCGAATTCTGGTACAATGATGGCGATTTATTCTGGGGACATTCCATTCAAGTTGACGGATCTATCAATGATGGCATTGACAGAGCAACCATAGTTGGATAACCAGAGTAGAAAACTGAACATAACATAATAGCTAAAGCTAACGTCCTCCCTTGGCCGGCTCACTTTCACCCATTACGTGTCCATAATCCGGGCGGCCATCATCAACTTCGCTGAAACTATGTTGATTGAGAGCGGTCGGACAGCCAGTATCCGGGGTTTTGGCCTACACTCCCGATAGCTATCGGGATCACACGCAATTCAACTACAATTTCATTTTCGTTGAACAAAGTAAATTGCTAGCTTTACCCAAACGTTAGCTACAATTATGAAGTACGTCATTGTTTTCATATTTCTTTCATTCCAACTTGGAACATTTTGTCAATTAGATACGATTTGGACATTGAAAAATAGCAAACATCATATAGGAAGAATCTATTCTGATAGTACTCTTTACCAATCATTTGATTTAAATTATGAAGAGTATTCTTACTTCAGCCCTGACTCAAGTAAGCAAATTATAATTTACGAAACACCAAGCATACATAATGATAGTATTGTAGAAGGTGTTGGGACATTATCAGGAGACGATTATTTCCGAAATGGGACAGTCAAGACTTATTATCCAAATGGTAATCTAAAAGAGATTATTAATTATAAAAGTGGGTTACTCAATGGAAAATATGAACTTTATTATAAATCAGGAAACCTTGCTGTAACCGGACAATACTTAAAACATGCCAGAATTGGAAAATGGAAATACTTTTATAATAATCAGACCGTGATTTCGCAAAAGGAATACAATGGCACCATGACTGTCTGCTGGGTTTATCCTCCAACATTAGAATCAATTTACTTTTCGGAAGGATATACATTAATCCATTCTGATGAAAAAATTCAGACTTTCAAAGACACTTACTGCCCTGGAGGTTACTGCAGTCTCACTTGGATCAATTTGTAATTGGATTGTAGGAAACTACAGCTAACATAATAGCTAAAACATACGTCTGACCTTTGGCCAGCGCAGTCGTTCGCAATTTAGGTTTGCTGCGCGCACCATAAATTGCTAGCTTTACCTAAACGTTAGGTGTCATTACCAATGAGACAGTTTATCTATAATATTTTCCTTGTATCAATTTTATCAAGCTGCTATTCAGAAAGCTCTGAAAATAATGTATTAGAGGACTACAAACATGATAACATAGATCAGTTGGACTCAACTGAGGATCATACAGAACAAATCCTTAACATTCTAGATAGTATTGATTATTCAATTCAATTTATAGAAAAGCTTAAAGACATACCTGCAAAAACTATATCTCTTAGTGATAGCTTATTTATAATTGACCAAACTGACACATTCATATTTCCTCAAAATCTGAATTTAGAAGAGGATATCGTTTTTACTGGAAAGAAAGATCATGTTGCAATTGCTTTGTCTCTAAAAAGAATAAACCAAACATCTCTTAACTATCGCTTCGAAATGGTAGAATTTGGTAATTCAAGTTATTTTCAAAATGGTATTTTGACATTAACTCCAAATTTCTACGAAGAAAATTATCTGGCCGAATATAATGACATCACAGACTCATGTTCTTTCCGAATTTTTATTGGTCCAGATGAAGAAACAGGATCTTCATTGTCATGCAAGCTTATAAAAGACTGTAACGACAAACTAAAAAATATTGAAGATCAGGATTTCCCAGTACTTCTACCAAAGTAAAAAAAACGCCATCTAACATAATAACTAAAGAATATGTCCACCCTTGGCTAGCTCACCCAATAGCTATCGGGATCGCACGCAATTCAACTACAATTTCATTTTCGTTGAACAAAGTAAATTGCTAGTTTTAGGCAAACGTTAGCATTAATTACACGCCATGATCTTTAGATTATTATTAGTCATATTGTTTGGAGTTATTGTTTCGTGTTCTTCGGAATCTGAATCAGAATCTCAAGAGAAAGTGGTAAAGAATTATCTAAGACTTTTATCCGAAGGAAAATGTGATAAAGCTTATGAATTAACACTTGAATATGAAAATGATATCCCTCAAGATTCAACGGAATTAGAATGTGATAAATTCCATATGGATATTAAAACATGTTCTTGTAAAACGGACGGTGAAACTGCATATTGTTTCGTCAAATATCAAACATCAATTCAATCTCAGTCTGAAAATTACAACTTAAAAAAAGTTGATGGGGAGTGGTTAATATCTCTGGCTAATAATGACAAGTAAAAGTTCTGCTAGCTTAAAAATATTGGAGTGAAAAACTAATGCGAACACAGTTGCTAAAGCATACGTCCACCCTTGGCCAGCGCTCTTTCGCCCATTACGTGTACACAGTCCGGGCGGCCATCAACAACTTCGCTGAAGCTATGTTGATTGAGAGCGGTCGGACAGCCATCCCTAGGACTCGGGAGGGTTTTGGCCCGCGCACATCAAGACGGCATTCTACTTCAGCTTCGCTTCCGTAGAACAAGGTAAATGCCTAACTTTACCCAAACGTTATGGTTAATTCAAAAATATGCTTGCAATGCGAAACTATGTCATTCTGATAGCATTAGCGGTTATTACTACAGCTTGTCCTGGACCATGTGTGTATGAAGAAAAAACTGTTGATGCATACGTATCATTTTTTGAATTAGAAAATGATGAAGTAACCTTTGTCACTTTTAAACCAGTGGAGAAGAATCAAAATAGTTCAGCTTGGGAGACGGACGCAACTAACAAAAAGACTTGGGTAGATTTGAACCGTGAAGAAATGACAGAGTTGGAAATAGACTTTTCAAAGGAAATTGCACAGGACACAACTATCATTTACGAAGTCACTGGTTCATTCATTACTGAAGGCACTTGCTCTCCATCAAGCATTTCAAAAATAAAGAGGTTGAAAAACTAGCCATTGCACAGTAAGCAAAGCTTACGTCCACCCTTGTCCATCTCACATATACGCCCATTACTTGTCCAAAGTCCAGGCGGCCATCATCAACTTCGCCAAGGCTACATTGATTCAAAACGGTCGGACAGCCATAGTCCTGAGGTTTGGCCAGCACTCTCGATAGCAATCGGGATCGCACACAATTCAACTACAATTTCATTTTCGTTGAACAAAGTAAATTGCTAGCTTTACCTAAACGTTATGTACAATTACCAATGGTACGTTTACTTCTTCTCAAACTAATAATTTTGGTTTTTGCATCTTGTTCTAATCAAGAACCAGAGAGCTATATTCAACAGGTAGACAACAAACAGAATGTAATTTATTCAGAACCAAATTTTGATACTACAATTCAGAACATGACGCTCTCTATGTATAATGAGGACTACCAACTAGAAATAAAAATGTATTCACTCAATGATAGTTTGGTCAAGAACCCCATTTACATAAATTCAGAAGAATATGACACAATTACAAAAGTCACTCATAATAATGTAGCTTCAATTATTTTAAATAAAGGATCACAAGAAATTTTTCAAAAAACTGTTTACAAGGAAACCTTTGAAGACAGTTTGGATCCAGAAATGATGGACAACATTCACTTGTACAGTGTCAATTATGAAGCTGTTCGAACTAACAGACTTTATTTTGAAGCAAATCTTGGTGTTCCAGAAACTGAAGTGACTTTTGAAGCGCAATTAGCAATTTTCTACCAAACAGATAAACTTGGTCGTCTAGACTACTGGGGAGTAAAACCTTTGGAATAATATTAGCTTGAAAACTGTGCATAACACAGTAGGTAAAGCGCATGTCCCTCCTTTTTTTTGCCAAATCTCCTGTTAGCTATCGGGATCGCACGCAAATCAACTACAATTTCATTTTCGTTGAACAAAGTAAATTGCTAGCTTTAGCCAAACGTTATGGGCATTTATAAATTCTACCTGATATTGATTTTCCTAATAGTGTCAAAATCATACGCTCAGGAAATTCGTCTGGAAATTTATAATAGCACCAAGTTTGATCTTTCAAATGTGCAGTTAGGTGGAGAATCAATCAAATTGCTAAAATCCGGAAAGACTAAAACCTTAATTGTTAAAACTGCAATTGATTGGCAAGATGGTGCGCCATTTGGAAATGTAGTTGCCCAGGTGAAGAAACATGGCGAAAAACGTTATTGGAAATTGGATTGCGGAACAGGACTACATTCAATTTCTTCTGGAACTTATTGCGTATCAATCGTCATGTCTCCAACAGAAAATAAAGAAGGCTATTATTTGTTTTGGCGCAGAAATACCGGCGTAAAAAACTGCCCATAACACAATAGCTACAGCTAACGTCCACCCTTTGGCCGCGAGCATTACGCCCAATGCGTGTTCACTATCCGGGCAACCATCATCAACTTCGCTGAAGCTATGTTGATTGAGAGCGGTCGGACAGACCTTGCTTAGTCGAAGCGGCTACGCGAAGGCAATGCAGAGTCCGGGATTTTTCGCCCATAATCCCGATAGCTATCGGGATCGCACGCAAGTCAACTGCAATTTCATTTTCGTTGAACAAAGTAAATTGCTAATTTTATTCAAACGTTATGGTAAATTGAAAATGAGAGTTTTAGCAATTATATTTTTTCTGTTAGTACAAGGAACTCTATTCTCTCAAAAATGGACCCCAGAGCGCGCAGGGATTCAGAAGACCTTGGATTCAAATAAAGCTTTTTTAATAAAAAATACCATTCAATTTAAACCTGAAATATTGGACAGATCTAATCTGAAAAAAATTGAATCTGAATCCAAAGGTTGCAACGTAATACAAGCAATTGAAAGTGCAGGTGCCTGGAAGAAAAAAGATACATTATTGCAATTCATATCTTTTTATCCTGACACCACAAGCATCTATAATGGCTACTTAAAAATATTTCCCGACCTAAAATACGAGTTTGTCCTAACAGAAATGAAATCAAAAAATTCTAGTGAAAATGTTGTTGAAATAACATCATGCAAAATCATGTCCACCAGTCTTAGAAAACTCAAAAAAGGAGAAATCTATTTAGATGTAAGTTTTAAATCTTTGATTTGTAAGAAAGAATCAAGACTCGTGCTGATTGTGATAAGTTGATTGAAAACTTTCCATAACACAATAGCTACAGCTAACGTCCACCCTTTGGCCGCGAGCATTACGCCCAATGCGTGTTCACTATCCGGGCAACCATCATCAACTTCGCTGAAGCTATGTTGATTGAGAGCGGTCGGACAGCCCAGAGTCGTGACTGGCCGACTCACTCGCGCCAGCATAAATGCTTATATTTACTCAAACGTAATGGCTAATTCCTTGGACCTATGAACACAATGTTTAAGATCATCATTCCTATTATTTGCATCACACTAATCCAAAGTTGTGGTCAATCTGACAGCCAAACTGAAAGTTCGGAAGAACTTGAAAATCTTCGTTCAGAAAATGAAATATTAAAGGCTGAAATTGATAGTCTAAATTCAATTCTTGAGAATGAAAAGCTTGAACCCATTGCTTTAAATAACTCTTACAGATTGAATTTAACTGAAGGAGACTCAATTGAATTTTTGTTTGGACTCTTTTACAACAGACCAAATTTAGCAAGTACTTTTTATGCCGACATCTTCACAAACCAAGATTCTTTAAAATTAGCGCAAGATGATCCCAACAATTACCAATTTATGTACGAAATAGACCTATTAAAAGATGAACCAGTTGCAAGTATTCCTTTGAGCTTTCCTTACATCAATTCAGATTTCTGCGTTGTCGGAGGCGTTATGGAGGTTCAATCTGCCACAGGCATAAAGTACATTCCACTTCAGTTCAATTTGAACCTATAAAAGGAGTAGAAAACTAATGCTAACATAATTAGCTAAAGTTCATGTCCGAGACTCTGGTCGCGCTCTTCTTGCCCATTACGTGTCCATAATCCGGGCGGCCATCTCCCTATAGCTATCGGGACGGTCGGACAGCCCTTTCTTCGCTGAAGCGGCTACGCGAAGACAATGCAGAGTACGGGGCTTTTAGCCAGCTCACTTCGCGCCAGCATAAATACCTATCTTTGCTAAAATGTTAGCTTCCATTGCAATATGGCTTTAATTGGACAAAAAAAATATGACCTCTATATCAAATACGGAGAGCTTAAAAGTCTAGATGATTCTAGACAAGCACCACCAAAGGAAGCTGACGGAATTTCGCTCGAAGAAATTTCAATTCTTGACGAACTCGAAAGAAATTTATGTACTCTACAGACAGGAATGTATAGCCAGAAACTGGAGTTGGAAATGCAAGAAGTAATTGACAGACTGAAGCCAAAATTAACTGAGGAAGTATTTCAATTACTTAAGATGCGAGCAGCAAATCCATCAATTTATTCGCCACCTGAGCGAAAAGGACTGCTAACCAGAATCCGGGAAATGTTTGGTAGAAAACGCCACCTACCATTATAGTTAAAGCGAACGTCCGACACCTTTGGCCGACACACAATGCTCCCTTTGAGGTGTCAAGTATCCGGGTGTCCATCATCAACTTCGCCAAGGCTACGTTGATTCAAAACGGTCGGACGTTTAGGGTTCGGGGGTTTTGCCAACTCTCCCGATAGCTATCGGGATCGCATTCAATTCAACTACAATTTCATTTTCGTTGAACAAAGTAAATTGCTAGCTTTACCTAAACGTTATAAACCATTACATGGCAAGCCAAATCCAACATACAAGTTCATCTAAACTGGAGGAATCTGCCGGACCAGATTACTCATTTTTGAAGAAGCTAATATTAGGCGGAATAGGCTCCATGAAAATGATCCATATAGAAGGGCTAGAATATATCGACCCGTGCATTGCAAATTCTGAAAGTCCTCAATATTTATCTTTCGAACTAAGACCAAATTCTTTAATCGGTCGGACACATGGCAATTCAGGTAAAACCTTTCTTGTAAAAAAAGACGATCTAAAAGTTGTCCTATTTGAGACATTTAAACTGAAAATTGCCACTCGAAAAGGAATAGTGATTAGACATGAAGCAATAATTGATTTCACTTTTAATTCTGGAAATATAAAACTCTATGTTCCTGGTAATGCTTACAAATCTGTTAAGAACTATTTCAGAAAGGACTGGCTCGGAAAAATAACAGAATTCTCCGTAAGCAGCACAGAACCTGAGATATCCTATGAAGCCAGAATTGTAGAGATAATCGCACGCCTAATTGGTTTGTAGAAAACGGTTCATAACATAATAGCTAATGTCCGATACTAGGCCCACGCACTTCACGTCGCAATTCAACTACAATTTCATTTTCGTTGAACAAAGTAAATTGCTAGCTTTACCCAAACGTTAGCTATAATTGATATATGTTCTTGATTTTTAAAAACCGAGGAATATTAATTCCAGTGTATTTCATAGTTACCGCATTAATCGTAGGCTTTGGATCAAAAGCCGTTTACACTTCCTTGTTCAACCCAAATCCACCAGACGAACTATTTCAATTTGGAATAGGATTATCTTGCTGGATTACTGCTCTGATAACCTTTCTAAATAAAAATGATTATTTCGTAGACAGAAACGGAATAAAGAAAAAAATGGATATTGAACACTCCTTATTCTTCATCAAAATGGACTATTGGGTGTACATTTTCTTGGTAATCGGTACAATTGTGCTTTTGTTAATCCCATTTGGATAAACAAGCTTCTATGCTAGACATAGTAGGAGTAAAAACTATAGCTTAAGTTCATGTCTGACACCCTGACCACACTTTTCCCTCCCAGTACGCGTAGGCATCCAGGGCTGCGATATACAGATAGCTATTAGGATCTCACCCAATTCAACTACAATTTCATTTTCGTTGAACAAAGTAAATTGCTAGCTTTAGCCAAACGTTAGCTTTAATTACCCAGAACTTAATGGAATTTATCTACTTCACTGATCAACAGCTGCTCCCTGACAAATTAAAAAATGGAATTGCAATCGAAGATAATTATCGTGGTAAGGGAGTATTATTTCATCCATTGATACGAATACAAGCAATAGCACCTGCCTCAAATGAATTTCCTGAGTTTATTGACGACCAAAACAGATTGAATAATGAAATTTCAATCGAAGAACTTTGGCAAGAATTAGGCGCATTAGGACTTAGACAACACAATAAAAAGGTAGCTGGAATTGTATTCTCTTTGGACAATGAAAATTGGCCTATAAAAGTACACATTGATCTACGCGACAAAGTAGCTCCTATTCTTTCTGAGAAATTGGAAAATTCGAGCCAAAAGGATGTGAAATATGCTCATAAAATTTCATTGTCAGAAGCAATCAAGAATATTGGTTCAAAAAAGTATGTAATGGAAAGTTCCTTTCATGTCCAATCGGAAAAGGGGTTATTAGGGCTTATTGAAAAATTTGAAGAAGCTGGAGGTGGAGTATGGAGTGCCCAATCAATCGACTGCACAATAAATCAAAAAATAAAACCTCAACAGATATTACGCACTGTTGATTATTAATGCCATAAAGGGGTAAAAAACTAATGCTAACACAGTTGCTTACGTCCTCCCTCGGCCAACTCTCCTAATAGCTATCAGGATCGCACGGAAATCAACTTCAATTTCATTTTCATTGAACAAAGTAAATTGTTAGTTTTAGGCGAATGTTATGGTACATTACAATTTGACCTTTGATGATTAATCTAATTGTGATAAAGACGAATAAGTTAGAAGAATTGAAATCGCAATATGAGGTTTTAGGACTTGATTTTACCTATCACAATCATGGCAATGGACCATTTCATTATTCTACACAATTGAACGGAATAGTATTCGAAATATATCCTCTACCACAGAATTTAAAGGAAGCTGACAATACAACTCGACTTGGATTTGAAGTTGATCAAATTTCTAAACTCATTTCGAAGCTTGAAAAAATTGGTTGGAAAGTAATTTCTTCACCAAAGGAAAGTGCTTGGGGAATTAGAGCTGTCATTCAGGACTTGGACGAACGGAAAGTAGAGCTTATTGAAAAACGTACCTTAACACAGTAGGCATAGCACAAGCCCCACACTCTTTCCACGCGCAAAAGTGCCCATTACTTGCCCAAAGTCCGATCAGCTGCGCAAGGTCGGACAGCCCCTGCTTCGTCAAAGCGGCTACACCAAGACAATAAATAGTACGGGTTTTGGCCACCGCACATCAGACTTTGCTTCGCTGAAGCTACGCGAAAGCGAAGACGGCATTCAACTACAGCAAAGCTTTCGTTGAACACTGTAAATGCCTAACTTTACCCAAACAATAGCAACAATTAAACGAATTTTGAAAGAAAGAATATTTGCCATTATATTGATCTCATTTTTGAGCATTACTGCCTTCTCACAAGAAGATAAAAAAAGAAAAGTGGCAGAAATTGATAGTATAATTCACCTTTTCCTCCCAGCAAATTGGTTAACCGTTAACACTGACTCTTCAATACATGTGTATTTTTCTATGAAGGGGCTGTCTTCTTGGGAATCAAGGGACATACCTGACTCACTTTTAATTATAACGGATAGCTCTTCATACGGTCCCGCGTTTTATTATCAAGTGCGACCTGATTCAATTGTTTCAAAATTTTTTTCAGTGAAAAACTTTATGGGGGCTGATAAGAAAAAATTATATAAACTAAACCTTAAAAATTATCAACCAAATAACATTTTGAAAATTGATATTTACATAGAAAATCAAGATCAAAATAACAATCTTGGATATCAATTTAAAATTGAAACTTCTATGGAACAGTTCAATAGCATCTATTATTTAGATGAGACATTTAAACACCCTCATTACGGTGATAAATTAAGCTCTGAACTGATTGTTGAATATAATTGGCTTTATCTTTCATTACGCTTATTTTTAGGTTTTCTTCCTGAATAGAAAACTGTTGCTAACACAATAGGTTAAGCTAAGTGCCCACTCTTGGCGAGCGCTCTCGATAACTATAGTCAAACGTTGAACCATTATCAGGTTTGACTGTCTAAAACTACAAGTTACCTAAACGGACTTGTTACATCTCTGATAAATAACGAATCATGAAACTAATTCTTTCTGCCTTGCTATTATTTCCTTTAATAGCATTTAATCAAATGAATTCTCAGGACTCATTACTAAACAGTCAAGCTCAATGGCTGGCATTTGATTGTTATGATTCTAAAGGATACAGGATATTCTTGAAATATTCTAATGGACAAGAATCTTATGTCATATATAATTTAGAAGATAAAGATTCCATTGTTAAATACTATTACTCTGGACAAATAGCAACCATAGGCTTGTATTATGGTTGTCAAAGGGACACCTTATGGTCCACAAACTTTACAGAATTGAAACCTGGAAAAGATATACCAAGTCCCATGGCTAGAGACGGAAAAACTGTTAACCCTGATGAATACATTGTAAAAATCGATTCAACGGAGTATGCATATTACACAGGATATCAATTTAGTTACTCACCTATCTATGAAATTACTGTTTTTAATGAAGAAGAAAAAATCATAGAACGGAAGTGGAAAGGTAGATCTGCGTTCATTGATTTTAAGACAGTGCAACGAGATAGTTACATAAAACCAGAGTAAAAAACGGTTCAAAACATAATAACTAAAACCAACGTCCTACCCTTGGACGGCACGCTTTCGTCCATTACGTGTCCACAGTCCGGGTTACCATCTCCCGATAGCTATTGGGATCGCACGCAATTCAACTATAATTTCATTTTCGTTGAACAAAGTAAATTGTTAGTTTTAGGCAAATGATATGCGTCATCACATTTTGACAAATGAAATCAGACTTTAACACCACCATTTTTATTAAAACAGCTTCTGACTGGAACCTTGAAAACAAAATAAAGTTTTGCGAGAAATTCCTGTACCAACTCGCAATAACCAATCGAGCAATTTGGTCTGATGACTCATACTTAAATGAACAAAAAATTGAAATGCTTAAGTGGTCAAATGAATTGAATCACAGAGTTTGGAACATACTACTTGAACTTAAGCGCGGTGAGGACAAAAATTCAATGACAAGACTGATAGAAAACTTAAAATTCTCTGGTCAACAAGCTGCAGATCTACACGGTCATTTAGGTGCGAACCTGAAACTTAGTTTTGAAAAAATGTAGGGGGTAAAAAACCAAGCATAACACAGTAAGTACGGCACACGTCCGACACTTTTTGGTCCACACTCCGGTTTGCTTTCAGGATCTCACCCAATTCTACTACAATTTCATTTTCGTTGAACAAAGTAAATTGTTAGTTTTACTCAAACGTTATGCCTAGTCAGTTATCTAAATTCCGATATATCTTCATTTTTCAGTGGCTGCTAGTTATTCTGGGCATATCGTTATTCGGACTTCTTCTAATCGGTAAAATATCATTCGGATACGGACTTGGTGATCTTACTTTTTTAGTTATCATTTTCGGTGCTATTATTACCCAATTGATATTTATGTTCATGCAAAAACGGAAGAAAAATTTAAAATTGAACCTATTTATTACTGTGCTAATTACTGGGTTTTATTTATTCCTAGTTTATAAGGCTACAGTCGGAAGAGGACCTGAACAAAACTGGGACGGACAGATCTTTGTGCAAAGTTCCTCTCACTAAAAGTAAGTGAAAGACTGAACCTAACACAGTTATCAAGGCTAACTTCCAACCTTTGGTTATAACCCTTTAAAACCCAATTCAACTACAATTTCATTTTCGTTGAACAAAGTAAATTGTTAGTTTTAGGCGAACTTTATGAGCAATTACGAGAATCACTCTTTATGCATTAAGGACATACCAAACAGCTGGAATGTTGCCAAAAATGAATGGAGGAATGTTAGCTTATCGGAAGCAATTGCTCAAGACGAATTTTATACCTATTTCTCAGAAGATTTGATTCAAGTAACAAACTCAAAATACAAACTTGATCTTGGCTGGTACGGTGAAGAAGACGGTCAATATGTTATCTATTTATTTGATGGACATGATTGGAATGAATCCCCATGCCTACTTAAATTTGAAAGCAAAGACCAAGAGGAAGTTAGAGCAAAATTTTCCCAGTTGCTTGCCCAATACTCAGAAGTGTTGTAGAAAACTGCTCATAATATAGTAAGCCAAGCTTACGTCCGACACTTGTCCATCACTCTTCTCTCCCATTACGTGTCCATAGTCCGGCTTACCATCTCCCGATAACTGTCAGAATCGCTCGCAATTCAACTACAATTTCATTTTCGTTGAACAAGGTAAATTGCTAGCTTTGCTCAAACATTATGGGTACATTGGCATAAATTGTGCAGACTTCTTATTATGAATCAATTAGCTTCTTTGGTATTTATTGTTTTCTTGGGTGGTTATAGTGTATTCGGACAACAAAATACTGACTGTATTTTAATGACAGACAGCATTTTTGATATAGAATATACAATTTTACCAGATGTTGTTCCAGAATATCCAGGTGGTATTAAAGAAATGAATTCTTTTCTCCTCTCTAATATTGAATATCCTGAAACTGGAATGTGTGGCATGGGCATGATTTATATCTCATTTTTTGTTTTGAAAGATGGAACAATAACACATATCAAAGTCGAAAAATCTTTTGATGATGCAATTGCGCAAGAAGGAGTAAAGGCAATAAAAAAAATGCCTAAATGGTCACCGGGAAAATGTAATGGTAATGCGGTAAACGTTAAATACACAATTCCAATAAACATTCACTTTCGTTAAGGGTTAAAAACGCACTTTAACATAATAAATTAAGCTAACACATTTAGCACGCAATTCAACTACAATTTCATTTTCATTGAACAAAATATATTGCTAGCTTTAGTCAAACGTTGTGGCAATTACATGATTAAGTGGGTTAGAATAATAATTTGTGTTTTGGTCGGAATTCCTACCATTTACAACTTATCCATGTTCATTTATAATGGACCCTATCATCTTCCTTTAAGGATAATATTACCTGTACTTTGTTTAGTTGCTCTTTTTGTAAAACGAAAGGAATTTAGATATGTCCTGATCGGACTATCATTAATCGGAATTGGCGCATTCATTTATACCGACTTCTTTGCTCCAAAAAGTGCTAGTATTTCAGGGTTTTACTTTACTCATGCCATTCTGTATGATTTAGGAATAGAACAAAAGAGCTTTGTGTGGTATTCTGTTATACTTGTTCCAGTACTAACTTATCCTATGCTTTTAATTGCAGCTGTATCTCATTCTGCAAGGAAGTATTATGGGGAAAAACTGTGCATAACATAATAGGAAAGCTCACGTCCGACACTTTTTTGTCCACACTCCCGTTTGCTATTAGGATCTCACCCAATTCAACTACAATTTCATTTTCGTTGAACAAAGTAAATTGCTAGCTTTAGCCAAACGTTAGGTGTCATTACAATATGAATTTAATTGGAACCAACAATACTTGGAAAATATACTGGTCGGACTACCACAACATATTTGAAGAAAGTATTCCTTCTGACACGTGGGTATGTATGTTTATCGCTAATTCAGAACCTGACTGGAAACAATTCGAGCAATTTATTAATAAAGCTCTCAGTTTCGGAATAGTTGACTTTAAATCGAACGGTAAATATGCAGAACAACTTCATGATTATTTTGATTTTCATCTTGTAGACCTAAACTTAGAAATAGAAGAAAAGGACTGGACTGAAGTAATGACCACTTGGCACACAAACGAAACTGTTGCCGATACATTTTGGCAGACATTGAATATCGCATGTTTGCCAGATCACCATAGTTATCAAGATGTAAAAGTTCTTTGTTCGGATTTGGATGGTTTAAATCGTGAAGATGAATTGGCCAATTATCTGCAAAAGTTTAAAGAAGGCTGGTTACCAAAGTAAATTGCTAGCTTTACTCTAACTTTAGCATTAATTAACACTCCCAGGCCAATTTAATACCTAAATTGTTGTTTTATATTGTCATGAAAACCGCTTGGATTATATGTTTAATCATCTTTCCCTTCCTAAGTATCGGACAGCAAGATTCTACCCTTTCTAAAATTCGAAATCATTTCCTAAATGGAACTTTAGATTCCATGTCTTACCGAATTAATACCTATTCAAATCAATTCAATAACATTGATAGTTCCATCACATTTTATGTTGAACAAGACACAATTATTGATTCATCTGGAATACAATGGATTGGTAACATAATTCTTGATCCTTTTAATCAGTTTAATGATGCAAGAATTGGAAAATGGAAATCGTATTATTCAAATGGTCAGTTAAGATCTGAGGGGTCATTTGATCTTGGTGCATTTAACTTTTGTCAATTCGCAGGTCCATCAATTGTAGGCTACTATTACAAATCAGGATCATGGACTTACTTTTACGATAATGGTCAAGTAAAAGCAAAAGGAACTTACACCAGAATTTTTGAAAAGATCAACTTCAATTGTGGCGAAGACGCCGTTTTCGTAGAATCTTTGAATGAGACATGGCAATATTGGGATGAAAATGGCAATACCATTGAACTGAATGAACAGATTAAATCTGATCTGATTCGATAATAAGACCAGCTATTTGTCGTTCAATAATGATACAATGAAACCCCTACTCTTAGCAATTCTAATCTTATTACTTAGCCAGTTTTCCTTGAGTCAACAAACTGACAAACCTATTGAAAAAAACCATCAATTCGGATTTATTGAAGGTGTCAATTATCCGCAGAAGTTTGGTAGAGCAGGAATTACAATTGGACTTCTCTATGAATACGAACCTCATAATATGTTGGCAGTTGGTATAAATTCGAATCTTTCTTTTGTTGAAAGAAGAATTAATGATAATATCATAGAATCAACAAATCTCGAATTCCCAATTTATGCTGCATTCGAACCTTTTAACGGAAAGGTTAGACCTCAACTAGGAGCAGGATTAGAACCCAATTTTGAACTTCAAGGAATATCCAGAATTAATGGTATTTTTATTCTAGGTCTGGAACTACAACTCCTATATTTCACTATAGCTCCTAGGTTCCGATACTCCTATGGTCGTAACAATGACATGCTGTACTTCTCATTAATTTTTAAGGGGTAAAAAAACTGAGTAAAACAAAGTAAGCAAAGCTCACGTCCGACACTTTTTGGCCACGCTCACGATAGTTATCAGGATCTCACCCAACTCAACTACAAATTCATTTTTGTTGAACAAAGTAAATTGCTAGCTTTAGACAAACGCTATAACCCGTTAACGATATGAAAGAGAATCTCCAGAAGTTTGCGATTTACATTCTGATCGGTTTGTTTGGACTAGGTTTAGTAATGTTACGTGCTGGTCTCAAGAATGACAATGGCCTATTTAGCATGATTGGAATTATTCTGATGGCAATTGTCGGAATAATTGTTCTCATTTATCTTGCCTCTAGTAGCTCAAATGACCGAAAAGCACAGAAAAAATGGAAACAAGAACTTGAAGAATTTAAACGGAATGCCAAGAAAATTCTTGTAGATCTCGAAAATGTTGAAGTCAAATCTAACTCATGGACGGACAATGTAGTTGTTAGCGTATCTAAATATGACGTCTTAGACGAAATAGCTGGTTACCGTAATTCTAATGTTATTCAAGTGGACAGAAACTTAAACACGGTTAAAATTTCTATTCCAGTTGAAGGTGAGACAATAGAATATCTCGTAAATATTGAAAAAGATCCAACAACATTAGCTATGCAATTAGCTGTTCAAAAGGAAACGTACCTGTACGTCAGTCGGCAAAATAAACAAGAAATGTATCTGGACCTAGAATTTCTGAAGTGAAAAACGGCACCTAACACAAGTAAGAAAAGCTAAGCGTCCAGCCCCTTATACCAAGAAGATGAGCAATAATGAAATCATAACTAATGAATTAGGAACGTTTACTTGGAATGAATTTGATTCTACTTACGAAGGAATGATAGAGTCAGAAACTTTAGGTTATTTTCATCTATCATTCACTACAACTACCGGAAACATTTCTAAAAATCAAATTGACTCGTTCCTCAATATTAAAAGCAATTGGGAAAAAATTAAACAAGAAATTAGCGGAAGTTTAGGAAATGGATTGACCATGCAAAAATGCAAGTTAGGAGCAATAATAATCCCTGATGAAAACAATTCTGAACAACCAATTGAAATAGCTTTTAATTGCAAAAAGAACCTATTCTCTAGGAGACATATAGTTTGTGCTATTTACAAAAATTGGAAACTAGAAGAAATCTTCTACTTATGAGGTTTGCATGGTAAAAAACTACACGCAACACAATAGTTAAAGCGCATGACCCAACCTTTTTTACCTTCACTCCTAATAGCCATAAGGATCGCACGCAATTCAACTACAATTTCATTTTCATTGAACAAAGTAAATTGCTAGCTTTAGGCAAACGTTGTGATTCATTGGGCCATGAAGACATTTATTAATATAGTTCTGACAATTACGCTTTTCTCCCTTTGCTCATGTAGTTCAAAAGAACAGAAAGTAGACAAATTAAAGGAATCGAATAAAATTGAAATTCATGAAACTTCCTTTGGTGGAATTGCTGGTGGCTCAGAATCGGATTACCTAATTATTCGAAATGATGAAGAACGATATATTCTTTGCTATGTGGGAGAAGAGTATGAAACTAAAATTCCGTTTACTTCGGAAAAAGATTCAATTTTTAACGAGTTTTTAAACTATAGTCTTGATTCAGATAATCCCGACCGAGAGCATGTATCAGGCTGTTTTGGTCCTAAAGATCGCATTTATAATTTCACAAGTGGATGGATTACTTTAACACTTAGTCCAGACTATGGCGCCCATGATTTGTTTGACAAATTGAAAAAGGAATAGAAACCGAAACACAACACAATAATTAAAACGAATGACCTAATCTTATTTACTTACACTCCTAATAGCCATAAGGATCCCACCCAATGCAACTACAATTTTATTTTCTTTGAATAAAGTAAATTGCTAGCTTTAGCCAAACGTTATGCACTATGCCTAACTGGACTGACGGTGAAGACATATTAATCGGAGAAGATGAGTATATCTCATGGATCAACTGGGATCTTGACAAAGTGCAAGTGCATGATATCGACTATCTAATTGACCCAAAAAATAAGTTTTGGAATTCTCTTGAAACCTTATGTGTAGCAGAATGTTGTGGACTTGATGCTTTTGATTGGACAACGGAAAATGTTACCAAAGCATACTTGGAGTGCGACCGAGAGGAGTTAACAAAAACCCTCGAGGATGCAATTAATGTAATTGAGAACAGGACAGAAAATGTTGTGAGCTCTACTCGATTGAATCAGCTATTCGACAGGCATGTTTTCATTAACCTACTGAAGCACTTAAAAAAACAGTGCATAACACTATAAATAAAGTTCATGTCCTCTCTTTCAAGTTTTAACTGCAACCCCGCATAACATTCATGGTTACTTTATAAATTACTGCACATAAAGTAACAAATCTAGATTATGAAATACGCTTACACCCTAATACTCACAGCTCTTTTTGTTTGTTTATCTCCTAACAAGCTATTCTGTCAGTCAACACCAAATTTGGATGGAAAAGATTATTTAGTAGAGGTAGAAAGAGTAAAAGGCAAAAAAATGGGGAGTAATTGGCCAGATGATACATTAAAATTTGATTCGGGTAATTTGTACTCAATTTATATGATGGAAAGAGAAGGTTTTGGCAGCTCAAGCTATTCTCCAAAACTTTATAAGACTGACTCAATACAAATTATTCTCTTCAAATACAAAGAGTACAACAAATATGGATCCTTGCTCCAAATCAAAGGTAAGGCACAGGGTAATAATATAGAAGGCACTATCAGCTGGACCAGTCTAGCTGGAACGCGTGAATATACATTTAGTGGTGTGAAAATTTGATCGATTTTAGATAGGTAGAAACGGATTATCAAAATTTACTATTCAAAAGCTTCGGACAATTTCCTAACTTTAGTAAAACATTAGAATCAACTGTGAATCGACTTATGTAACTAAAACGAACACAAACTTGTTTAACTAACATGAGACTCATTTTTTCAATTCTATTTTTTTCTTCAATTCTTTCATTTGGACAAAATGAAGTCCCAAAAGCCCATTCAGTTATAGAAATTGACAGCAGCTTAATAGGGAAAAAAGTAAAATATGCAATTGACATTCTAGAATTAGATTTTAATTGGAAGCCTATTTTTGAACCTCCTGGAATTTGCAGAGGTATTATTACAGAGAATATCGATAGCTGTGAAATTCAAATTTATTTTGAACGTGGTACCGTACATTTGAAAAAAAACCTGAAAACTCTCAAGATTATAATTCTTATGTATTGAAGCAGATTGGTTCCCAAAAAATAATCGGAATCACATGGAGAGTAAGAAATAACTGTGGAAAGGTTGGAGAAGTTATATTCTATTATGCATATGACCAATACGGACCGTGCAAATAGAAATCAATATGGACAATTTCCTAACTTTAGACAAATGATTTAACCTACATAAAACTTCATGAAAAATATAATCCTCATAGTCTCAACGTTTGTTCATCTCATAGGATACTGCCAAATTGATACAACTAAAGCTGTTTACAAGGAATTATATGATCTTTCATTAACGGAGTATGAAGCCATTGAATCTGAGATAGGTTATCACATTCAAACAGATAATGTCAAAATGCATTATATCAGCCTTGGTGATTCTACAGATATGCCGTTAATATGGATTCCCGGAACAGGGAGTTCTTCTTGGGAAATTCTAAATTTCAAAGACTCTTTAATGAGTATGGGATTACAAATAATCAGTATAGATTATTACGGACATGGACAAACTCCTATGCCTAAAGAAGAAAAATCTATTTATCACATTGCTGATGATATAAAGTTCCTAATGGATAGCCTACAAATCAAAAAGGCAATTATTGGCGGTTGGTCTCGTGGTGGATATATCGCATCTGCATTTTATGACACTTACCCCGAATCAGTTCTTGGATTAATGCTTGTGGATGGTGGTTCTGCTAATGCGCTAAATCCGAGATATAAAATGAATAGAGACACTTTACGTGAAAAATATAAAGAAGCGCAAATTCCAAAAGATTTACTAGTAACCTACAATACAAAATTTGAAGCTTTTTGTGCTTTGGCAGATACATCAAATAAAGTCAGTCAGGCCTGGATACTTGATGGTCTTAAAATTGGCCTTAATGGTAAATGGGGATATACCTCAGATGTTTGGCAGGCGGTTGCAAATGAATCTGTTGAATCAATGCTGAATGCTGTAGAATCACCAACATTAGCACCTCTTTTATCCTCATCAACTTATCTTATGCAACCACTAATAGTGTACCGAAACCTATCGGTTCCAATGATTATAATTGACCCGGTATCTGAAGGTGAAACTTGGCAAAACTACACGCCTGATAATTCCAAATTAAAAGCAATGCACCCTGAACTAATAGAACACCGCATTTATGAAAACACACAACATCATGCTCACTTTCAAAGACCACAACAATTCATAAATGACATGAAATTATTGATTGAAAAAATTAATAATTGACATCATTGTTTCTCCAATGAAATAACAAACATGTTATCAATTGTGTTAGATACAGTAAATTGCTAGCCTTAAGCAAATGATATCATCAATGTCGAAAAGAGTCATAGTTTTTTTAGTTCTAAATCTCATTTCATTTTACTCACTCTGCGAGTCTAACAATCCTTATAACTCATTTTCGCAAACCGATTCACTGGTATTTGTTAACACGTTAAAAAATAGATCTTTTGTATTGTTTAAGGGGGATAAAGTAAAAGTAAAGGGTCCCGAAAATTCAATTAAAGGTAGTTATGAAAGTAGCACAGACTCCTCATTTTATATTAAGGATAAAGCTAGCGAGCTACATGAATTTATGTCCAATGATATATCTTCCATTACATTATTCAATATGAAGAAAAAAGGAAGAAAGATCTATACCTTTCTGGCAGTATTTGGACTTACAGGAGCAATAGTTTGCACTGGAACTCTGACGGAATACTCAAATTCTAGAGCTTGGTCAATAGCCGGAATAATATTTTTCACTGGAATGAACCAAACTGGGTTTTGGCTGAAAAGGAGAACAATAATCCATCAGAACAAAGGATGGAATTTAAATGGTAAAAAATTTTAATCAAACCATTCTACAACACTTTAACGCAAATGAAAACAAATTTTCTCCTCAAGTTTATTTAAGGTTGAACATAAATATACCCTTCCATTTGTAAATCTACAATGGCAGATATCCCTGCAGTTACAAAACCAATTCCCGGAATCATTTGGTTTAAACTTACTTTTTTGGAATGCGCTGTGTTTTGACAAAAGTAGATCTTTACTCCGGGCTCAGCCACCAGCTTTTCAACTTGTGATTGAAAAGGATTATCTGTAGCATGTTTTTCAACACCATTTTCCGGTTCATTATTTAAAACAAGCGGCCAGCCACCACCGTGTATTATCACTACAAACTCATAATTTTTAGCTTTAATTCCGTGCGTGATTTTTAAATCATTGATATGATTAAAAATATTGCCAATTCCGTAAGGTTTAGCGCAAGTTGAATCTGAACACAATTTATTGAGCTGATACACAACTTTTATTTTTTTTGTGTTTTTCAAAAAGCGTGTAGCCTTCATGGTTCCGTCTCCGAACTTCTCATCCAAACTTTGAGCACTTCCGTTTTTATCTTTCCATTTAGAAGTCACAAAATTTTCTGCGTTGTGAGATTTGTTTACTGCTTTTGTTGAATCTTGTGCTTGTGAAATTGTATTGGTGAGTATAAAAACAGTTGTAAATAATATTAAAGTCAATCTATTAATCATCATTTCTTAAGTGAAGTAATTTTATTAGACGCGATAATAACTTATTCCATACTTTAATACTGTGATGTTTATTACATGGCTATACCATAAATATCCTGAACACCTTATATTAGTAGATTTAGATAAACTTTTATAATAATGATCATAGAATTCGGAGATGAAGTGAAATTTGTGGACAACCAAACAACACAAAATGCAGGAGTAGCTTCCAAAACCGGAGTTTGTTTGGGTTTTACAACTCCATCTGTTTCCAATATCGAATTTATTGGTGACACAACATCTGACTATGCTATTTCAGTAGAATTAGATGAAACAAAAGAAACCATTTGGACTACTCAAGACTTGGTTGAATTTGTAAGTCATGGAGAAGGTCAGGTGATAGAAATTGGCAATATAAAAGCTACCAGAATGGCTGATGGATCATGGAAAGAGGAAAAGATAATGGCTGATGGATCACAGAAAAAGGAAAAGATAAATCCCGAGAAGGAAAAAACCACATGGTTTAAAAAGTTATTTGGTAAAAAATAAATCGACTATTTTAAAAATCTCAGCTTAAATGATGAAATCAAGACAATTAAATAATTTACTTATTGGATGTATAGCATTATTTACGCTAACCGCATCTTGTAAAAAAGATGATGGTCCTAAAAGTAAAGCTGAAGGAATTGTCCAAAACGGAAGCTGGCACATAAGCAAATACACTGATACCGGAATTGATTCTACCAGTCAATTTACGGGCTACAGTTTTACATTTAATGAATCTGGAAGTGTAAATGCCAACAAGGGAACGGATAATTACAATGGCAATTGGCATATTTTAGACAGTAGTAACGTTACTGCAGAAAATTTATACCTGATAATTGATTTTAATCTTACCAATGAATTGGCAGACTTAAATGAAGATTGGTTTTTTCTATTATTATCAGATTCAAAACTTGAGTTGAACGACCTCAACGGCAACAATCTTGGAAATCAATACCTCACTTTTGAGCAGAATTAAGACGGTTTCATTAAAAGCATTTTTATAGTTTTACTCCACTATATTTGGAACCAATGAGCGAAAAGTCAAAAGTTAACTGGAAATCGATAATTGCGCAAGGACTAGTGCTATCCATTAGTATTTACGTTCCATTTTTTCTTCAAAACTGGTATGCCAACAAACAATCCAATGAGTTAAATGAACAGTACAAAGGGTACCTTGTTGAAGATTTACAATCTGACTTGGCAGTTATTGATTCTATGCTAGTTTCAAATCAAACTTATTTAGACTCAGCAATGTCAATTTTTGTGGTGCCGGTTAATGATAATGATGGTTTACTTAAAAGAGCTGAAAAAGCTTTGATGTTAGGAATGACGGATGAATTTTATCCGGTCACTGACATTGAAACATATATTGACCAATTTAGAGAACACGGCGGAAAACGTGATCTCAAGCTAGTTAGAGAATTAGGAACACTTAAAATCTCCTTCCAAAAAATATTCATGATCGACAAAAGAAGAGAAGAATATCGCAAAGAATATTATACGCCTATGTATCTATCCAAATATTCAATAAAAGGAGGTTTTCCTGAGGTCACCGATCCGGAATATTTTGGATCAGATCATTTCATAAATACGGTTTCATTACTATATAGACTTTCAATTCAAACAAACAGCATTTATGAAAGAGCACAGGAACAATGTCAAACCGTGCTAAACACTTTGGAAGATTAGTTTATTTAACTAGCTTTAAGTGAATTATTCTTTTAACCCAAAATGAAAATTTATCACATTCTGATTTTTCTGATGCTGTTTGCATGCAGCGAAAATTCAAGCCAGCAAGAAGAAGTAAAAGAAAATCATACTCATGAGACTCCTTTTGAAGAGTTTATTTCAAAAATTCCCGCTTATGATTTTCCTGTTAAAATGACTTGCAACTTTGATCGCCTTGTAGAAGATAAAGCATTTACAGATTATCTTAATTTCTATCCTGAACAAGGAAGATTAATCGCCAAACTTAACTCATCATCTGAATACGCATTGGTTATTTTTGATTTTGCTTGCGATTATTCTTGTCCTATTCTATACTCTTATGATAAAAAGGGGGACAGAATTGACTCTTTAAATTTGACTCCCGGACAATGTGCCGAGGACCCTTTTTTGAGCAGCAGAAATTGGTTTATTATAAATGAAGATATTAATATTGAATTGGTTGACACCTCTGATTATTTTTCAAAAGGAGACAATAAATTGATGGATTCAACGACTATTGAAATGAAATCATACAAACTGAATTCAGATGGTCATTTTGAAACTGTTACCCATACAATTGAGACTTTTCTTAATGATTCAACAAAGCAAGGTTTAGTGATTGATTAATTTGTTAATACTGATGCCGATTTTTGAAGTGATAGGAGAAATAATTGTAGAAATACTATTTGAAAATATACTCTATTTTCTGCTGTCCGTTCCAGGTGCTTTTTTCAGATTTATCATCTCGCGATTTTGGATGTCCAAGAGAAGTTTAAAAGATTTTATAAAAGATGATCCTATGATGAATGGCATTGTTGGATTAATTGTTTTCATCTTAATCGGCTTAATTATCGTTTAACAGTTAATTAAATTCTCCCAATCAAACCTCATTACTCACTTTTCTGAATTGTTGATAAAAAGAATTTATTTCACCCAAAACCATGGGCAATAATTTTTACATTTATCCCTTCAAAATTGATTGATTATGCATATTGCTGTAGCTGGAAATATTGGATCGGGTAAAACAACCTTAACTAAGTTATTAGCGAAACATTACGGATGGGACACCCATTTTGAAGATGTTGAGCAAAACCCTTATCTGAATGATTTCTATGAAGACATGCAACGTTGGTCTTTCAATTTACAGGTGTACTATCTCAACAGCAGATTTACCCAAATTCAAGAAATTAAAGACAGTGAAAACAATGTAATTCAAGATCGTACCATCTATGAAGATGCTTACATCTTTGCTCCCAACTTACATTCAATGGGATTGATGACTACAAGAGATTTTGAAAATTACTTCTCATTGTTCAACCTTTTAGAGCACTTTATTTCTGCTCCGGATGTTTTGATCTACTTAAAAGCTTCTGTTCCTACTTTGGTCAATCAAATCCAAAAAAGAGGACGTGAATATGAAGAGTCTATCCGTTTAGATTACTTAAAAAGACTAAACGAAAGATATGAAGCGTGGATCTCTACTTACGACAAAGGAAAATTGATTGTAATTGATGTAGACAACAACAATTTCCATGAAAATGACGAAGATCTTGGAAAAATCATCAACTCAATTGATGCCGAGATCAACGGATTATTCTAATTCATAAATCCATTTCAGCCTAAATTCTTCTGTTAGTTGTTTTTTGAAAACAGCTATAAACCCTATCTTCGCACCCATGGAGATCAAAACAGCCAAATTTGTAATCAGTAATACTGATGTCAGTAAATGTCCCAACCCTACTATGCCTGAATATGCTTTTATTGGCAGAAGTAATGTGGGTAAATCTTCATTGATCAATTCAATGACCAATATTAAAGGTTTGGCTAAAATTTCTGGAAGACCTGGAAAAACACAATTGATCAACCACTTTTTAATTAACGACAATTGGTATTTGGTGGATTTACCCGGATACGGTTACGCCAAGATTTCAAAATCTCAAAGAGAAAAATGGCAGAAGTTTATTGAAAAGTACATCCTCACTCGCCAAAATTTAATGAATGTCTTCGTTTTACTGGATTCAAGACATAAACCACAGCAAATAGACATGGAATTTATGCAGTGGTTAGGAGAACATGGCATTCCGTTTAGCATGGTATTTACAAAAGTAGACAAGCTAAACACAAGTGAAAAAAGCAAATTTTTACCCGCTTACAAAAAAGAGATGCTTCAAATTTGGGAAGAAATGCCTCCACATTTTGTTACTTCATCTGTAAGTAATGAAGGAACTGAGGAATTACTTAATTACATTGATGAAGTGAATCCTTATTTTGAATACCAGGGTTAAACCTCTAATTTCTCTCAAAAATCTTCTTTTTCATTTCCCTTTTGTTGAGTCAATTTTATCATTGATTGAAAAAAAATTGGTTACCATTTAAACCTTGTTACATTATTTACTAAAAGGAAGTAATTTCCAAAAACAAAACCCACGTTATGAGAAAGTTAGTATACCTATTTATTTTTCTTGTTTCATTCTCAGCTTGTCAAGGCGACAATTCTACAAGTGAATCGCAACAAACGGTAACACCAATTGTACAGGATAAAACCGTTGAAACAAAAAAGCTGAAACAAGAAAAGGCCATTGAAAAGCCATTTGAAAATCTGGATGTTCCATTCAAAAAATTCAACTACAGCAATAGAAATGGTTCAACCATTAACCTTCCTTCAGGAACACAAATAAAAATTCCTAAAAAAGCATTTGTTGACAAGGATGGAAATGATGTTGCTGAAGGCATTGAAATTGAGTATAGAGAATTTCATGATATATCTGACATCATGTTAAGCGGTATAAAGATGAACACACCTGATGGGGATTTTGAGTCTGCAGGAATGTTTGAAATCAGGGCTAAAAAAGATGGTGAAGAACTCAATTTAAAGGAAGGTAAAACCATTGATATGGAAATGGCTTCATACAAATCAGGGAACTATAACAATTACTATCTCAACGATAAAACTTATGAATGGGAAGACCTGGGACAAAGTACAACCGCTCCTAATTCAAGAAAATCTGAAAAACTTGAAGCGTTAAGAGAACAGGAACAAGCCATGGAAGAAGTTTGTATTACTGCACCCAGAGAATATCAAGAGGGAGACCAAATTTTTGACCTTGATTTTGGATTTAACAACTATCACCAATTAGGATTTTTTAATGGCGCCATGTGGGTTGTTGCCGGAGACGAAGAAGAGAAAAAGAGATTCAGAAATGATCCGAAAAACTATCAGGAAATAGATGTAGTAGCCATTGATACTATGTGTAATCACTTTGCCATGAGCATGTGGAATCATACAGATTTACAAGAAGGGGGAAAAGGCAAAACCAACTTTATTGTTCAACCTGTTTGGAAAGGAAAAGAATACAAAAGGGTAAAAGACAATTATCAGGCAGACATCACAGCTTACAATAAAAAGGCAAATGACATTATTGTCAGTAGAGAAATAGCAGAAGGTGAAGCAGACTTAGTTAGAAAATTTCAGTTAAGAGGAATGGGCATCTTTAATTGTGACAGATTATTAGATTTTATAAAGCTAGCCACTGTAGGATTAGTGATTTCTTGTAAAGAGAAGATCAAAAGCTGGTGGTACATAACCAGAAACAAAACTGTAGCGGTTAAATATTATGATCCAACTGTCGCTGAATTCAAATTTGACCTGGAATTTGACAATCAAATAGTAGCAGCCTTGCCTGGAAACAAATTAGGGTATATCACCAACGAGCAAATTTTGGAAGCATACAATAATGCTAAAGAAAAAGACGGCGAACCGCAAATGGAAATAGAAATGCAGATTCACGAAGAGCCTGCCGCAGACAGAAATCAATTCAGAAACCATATATCTAGATTCTAATGAAAAAGCATTTATCTATCATATTGATCTGTTTGACTTCTGTTTCATTTGCACAACTAGAATGGTTAAATAAACCGTCTTTTGTTGTAGACTCTGCAGGATATTGGGCCAAACATGATCCAAACGGTACAAGAACATCAGCATGGATCAAAGCTGATTTAATTGAGAACAGTATTATTGAAAAATATCACCGCTTTAAAAAGGGAAATTCATGGGGATTGGCAGATGAAAATTTCAAAGTGGTTGTTCCGGCTCGCAATAAAAACATTTATGCAGTAAATCAAAATATTTTTATGGAGTCTTACGGTTCCCTATCGATATTAAACAATGTCCTGGACACCATTAAATTCATTGACAAAATAAAACGCATTGAATTTGATAGAAATGTAAGAGGAGACTGGAACAGATATCAAAAAGGTTCAGGCAACTTTAGTAAGAGAATGATTATTTCCACTTATGAAGGAACAGGTGTTATGGACAATAATCTTGAATGGATTGTTAAACCTAATTATGACAATGCCTTTTTTTATAATGGATTAATATTCTTGCGAAAAGGAGATCAGTTTGGCTTTATTGACCAAAATGAAAAAATCATTGATGCAGAATATAACAGCATTGCTTGGTTTAATGAATATGTATTGGAGTTAGAGCAGAAATCTGGCAAAACTAAATACATCACAACAAAAGGTGAGGTTTTTCCACAGTCAGATTCAGTACTGGTTTATGATCAGCAATATCACATGTATAAGATCTATCAAAACGGTAAAGGTGAATTATACAACTCAAAAGCAGAGAAAGTATTGAGTTATAAAGGTGATGACATTTTTGCAATTGGCTATATCAGAAATAACTCTTATGCTACCAACATTAGAGGAAAAACATCTAAAAACCCTGTTGTTTTTGCAGTGAACAGAAATGATAAAATAGGCGCATTAGATAGCAACGGAAACACAGTTATCCAGGCAAAATTTGATCATTTACAAGTAAGTGGTGAACATCTTATTGCCATGGAAAACGGAAGATTCGGAGTAATAGACCTCAAAGGAAACTACATCATAGAACCTACCTACACTTATATTGAAGGCAACGGTGAGTACTTTAAATTATATAAGGGAACTAAAAAAGGGTTTGCCAATACCAAGGGTGAAGTGGTACTTCCGGTAGAATTTAATTTTGTATCCTACACCAATTCAGGTTTTCATACCAAAATGACAAACTCAGGAGAAGGGTTTTATGATTATGAAGGAAATGTCATTTTAGAAAACATCTATGATTATTCATCATGGACCAGCAATGGATTAAAGTTTTATAAAAATGACAAGGTCTGCTATGTAAGTGATCAAAAATTAATGACTCCGCTTGATTGTGATCAGATTGATGTCACTAACAATAAAATGAAATTCTATCATCATGGCAATATCTACATCTGCAATTTTGATGAAAACGGTATAATCGACACAACTGTTTATCCGCGTAAGCAAACATTGAGAATAGGAAGAGAAGGCGGTGTAAATAAGATTAGATTAGGAGGTAATGTCAATCATTTGTTTTGGGATCAGGTATCAAGCAAAATTGGTTCTATCAATAAGTACAGTGCCAACTTTTCAATTGAACCGCAGTACAGCAGTGTATTTTCTAATGGTCACACTGAGTATGTGAAAAAGCAGCATTATGAGTCACTTCAATCAGTAAATGGCTTTATGGAGATCAAGGAATCAATGCAAATATTTGCTCCAAATAGTGGAGCTGTATCACATGACATGCTCTCTTACTCATCTGAAAGAAATACCTCAACCTGGAGTGATAGTTATTACAACGCTTCCATAAATATGGACAGAGAGAATGAGTTTTACTATCAAAATGCCTTACATACAGAAACCGCTCCGTTTATTATGAGAAGATATGGAGTTGGGACAGCTGTATTAACTGAAGGAAACTTAAACACATCAGAAGGTCAGCCTTTGATCAGATTCAGAGAATATTTTGAGGATTTAAACTTTGGATGCAATTTTAAAATCACTAATAAATTTCAGTTTGACAGACTGGCCACCAATGAAATCATTTATGTGCAAGACCCAAAATGGAAATCTGTAATTTTTCCGGATGTTGGACACCGTTCACCAATAGTTTATAACAACTGTTCTCATTATGAAGAGGTAGATTATGATGTTTTGGTTGTTGCTGATAGATATAAAGGGTATTTCATTTATGACGGTGAAGGAGAAAACATTTTAAAAACAAAAGCGGGTCAGGTAATTGTAGATAAAAGAGATGGTTTTACTTATTTTTTAGTTCAGGAAATGCGAGATGATTTAGGCGGAAGCACACAACTGAGCTGGACAATTTATAATAAATACGGACGCGTTTTAAAAGAGTCTTATGAAGCGGTAGAAGTTCTTCAGTATGGTGTTTTCAAGGTGAAAAAAGATGGTAAATACTATATTGTCAATGACAAAGAAAATGTAATGTATCAGTATGGTGACACTAACATTGAAGCATCTAACAGATAGCGTTTAATTGGGCAAGAATTATATTTTTGCTCCTTATGAAAAAAGCGTCCATCAATGACTTAGATAAGGTAGTGAATATTCTCACGCAGTCGTTTATGGAAAATCCCAGTGTGCTCAACGCAGTTAAACCGGGAAAAAATATCGAAAAAAGAGTTCGTGAACTGGCTATTTACGCCGTTAAAACCGGATTATTAAGAGAAGGTGTTTACCTTTCAGATGATGATACCACCGCAGCCGTTTGTTACCATTACAACATTCGCAAAGAAGGGCTAAAAGACTACTTCAATCAAATCAGATTGGTTGCAAAGTCAATTGGAATATTAAGAGTACCAGGCATGCTTAAAAAGGAAGGATATCTGAAAAAGATCAGGCCTTCACATGACAATTTTCTGTACTTCTGGTTCCTGGGAACTTCAAAAGAAGGAATAGGAAAAGGTGGAGCTCAAGAAATTGCAAAAGGAATAGAGCAATTATCTATAGAAAAACAATTGCCAATCTATCTGGAAACTTCAGTTCCTAAAAACAAAAGAGTGTATGAAAGATTTGGCTTTGAAACCTACCACGAATGGAAAGGCTTAGATGACAAAGCGCTATACTTTATGCGTAAAAATGTTTCTTAACTCAAAGGAGGTAAGATGTTCATCTTGTCTGCAAAATGATGACAGTAGTCTCTTAAATCTTCAGTGATATTGTGTTCACCGGTTGCTCTTTCAAAAGTGTCCGCCATTGTCAATAAAGTTTGATGAAAAAATTGTTTCATCTCATCAACAGTCATGTCCTTGGTCCATAAATCTATACGCATGGTGTTTTGATCATTCTCATCCCACAAAGCCAATACCATTGCTTTTGCTTTTGCTTCATCTACTCCCCCATCTTCTGCACTCCATTGAATGGTTTCAGGAACATTATTCTCGTTTGTTTCAACTTCTATTTTAATCTGCGACTTCTTACTCATTGTCTGGTTTATATGTTTTTAAAATAACTGTTTCATTGTCTTGCAATAACAAATCAGCAACACTTACTTCTTCGTTTTTCTCCATGTATTGCTTCACCATTTGCCAACCCATAAATTGACCTATTCTTCCGGGCGAACCTTCTATTCCAACTGTAGTTGGAGCCTCTTCAAAAAATCTCAATAATAATTTCATATCCGTACTGTACACCCAATTCATATCCAGAATATACAACCAAATATCATCCTCACTTGCCAAGGACCAATCATACTCCGCTTCTGTATATCTGATTTTTAAATGATCAGGTAAATTAGGCAACATAGCATCAATGGCGTATCTTAACTTACCGTAATAAACCATTTGCGATAAAAATGTCTCCCCTTTGTTTTCTCCCATCACATTTGTGATCAACCAACTGTGAGCAATATCTACCATCAAATACTCACTTTTCATTTTGTCCTTTACATAAACCGGAAAACCAACTTGTTGAATAATTCTGTTTTCTGGCCCTAAATACATCTCTAATCCAACACCAATTTTATTAGGAGTAGAAACAACACCATAGTTAAAGGCTGAGTTATATGTGATCAACTTCTCAGGCAACAAAGCTTTTGGCAAGTGATACTTTAAGTGCTTAAACATGTCGACAATTTGATCCTCTTCTTCTGAAAAATCGCCAAACTCCGTTCTGATATCCTGATAAGCCATTTTCATTGTTGTATCAGTAATAAAATAATACAAGTAAGTTCCTACCGAATCATCATAAGGAGAACCTGCTCTTAACACATCAAAAACATAAAACTCATAAAGTTCTTGTCCTTTTTCAACTAACTGTTTATTGGCTGCATCCATCTCTGATACTGACTTACAGTTGAACATCTCATCTTCAAAGTGTTCAAATTGCATTTCAAATTCAACATCTGATACATCCACGTCCAACCTATCAGACGAACAGGCCGTTATGAAAAATATTAATATTATTAGAAGGTTTTTGCGACTAAGCATTCCTGATATTTTACTATTATTGTGTGTACAAACTTAAACAACAAATTATGAAAAAGTTACTTTCACTTTTGTTAATCGGTGGTATTTCGCTTACTTCCAATGCTCAAGACAAAAAATTTCAAATAGGATTAGTTACCGGAGGTGTGGTAACATGGGTTAAAACTCAAACTTCAGAGATAGAAAGAAATGGAATTGGTGGTGGTTTTACCGTTGGATTAGGAGGTAACTACTTGTTCAATAAGAATGTTGGATTGGCATCAGGTGTTCAATTTGACATTGAAAATTTCAAAATTAATTATGGTGACGCCGTTACAGGAACAACTCCTTCAGGAAATGTTTTTTACGGATTTGATGATACCGACATTAAAAAATACGACAAGAACTCAAATATGATTGAAGATCTAACAGATACTTCAAATGTTTTAGAGTTGATGACTAGAAAATTTCGTGCTAAATATGTGACAGTTCCTATTTTCTTAAAGTTTCAAACTGATAAAATTGGACAGTTTATTTACTACGGTAAATTTGGTTTAAGATCATCTTTCCTTGCAGGAGTAAGAATGGATGATGAAGGATACGCAGCTGCGTATGATCCAGGAACAGATCAGTTTGTTAGAACATCTGCTTCAACTAACACATTAAACACCAACATGAAACCGGTTACTGTTTTAAAAGGATTAACGCCTGTTAGGTTAGGAATTGGGATTTATGGTGGAGCTGAATGGAACTTTACTGGAAGCACATATTTATATTTTGAAGCTGGATTCAATTATGGTGTAACACCTTCAATGCAAATTGAATCAAGTCATCTTGTTAATCAAGTTGATGATGGTGCAGGAACGGTAACCAGAGAAGCTTTAGATATTCAAAACAACCCTCAACACTTATTAGAATTTAACGTTGGGATCTTGTTTTAATGAACAATCCACTTGTAATTGAACATATAGTCAAATGGCTTAAAGACTATGCTGTTGGAGCTAGAAGCCAGGGCTTTGTTATTGGAATAAGTGGCGGAATTGATTCTGCTGTTACCTCTACACTTTGTGCAAAAACAGGATTAAAAGTGATTTGTCTTGAAATGGGAATTCACCAAAATCCAGCAGAAGTAAACAGAGGAATGGAGCACATTGAATGGTTAGAAAATAACTTTTCCAATGTTACTCATCAAAGAATCAACCTAACAAAAACATTTGAAGCCTTGCGTGATGTATTAGATGATCAATCTAAATACCATGATCTTTCAATGGCCAATACCAGAGCTAGAATAAGAATGACAACTTTATATGCCGTAGCTCAGGCAAATGGATGTTTAGTGGCAGGAACCGGTAATAAAGTAGAAGATTTTGGTGTTGGATTTTATACCAAGTACGGTGATGGTGGAGTTGACTTAAGTCCGATTGCTGATTTATACAAAACTGAAGTTTACGCATTGGCCAAAGAAATGGGTGTAGTTGAATCAATTCAAAAGGCCAAACCAACTGACGGTTTATGGAAAGATGAGCGCACAGACGAAGGCCAATTAGGAGCTACTTACCCTGAATTGGAGTGGGCCATGGAGTATAAAGGAGATGGATCTGATTTAACTGACAGACAAAAAGAAGTTCTTAAAATATTTGACTCTTTTCACATGGCAAACAAGCACAAAATGGTGCCAATTCCCGTTTGTCTGATTCCTGACAATTTGAAATAATTAATAATTCTTTAATTATTAAATCCAGAGATATCAGCCTTTTCAAACAAGGCTTAATATTCTCTTATTGCAAATTAAATTTCTAGTTAAAAGAAAATTTACCTGAGTTTATTTCTGCTTAAATTTCATAATATATGATTTAAAAAATGATATTCTTTTCATGACAAATCCGTAATCGATTTAGGGAAGAGGCAGATGTAATTTTGTGGCATAAATCACAATCTAAAAAAGTCTCTAACATGAAAAGAGTTTTATTCTCATTGTCCCTATTGTTTGCAGGGTTATCAGCAAACGCTCAACTTGGATTCAACCCTCATATTAATTGGGTAGAGGAAGTTGATACTGTTTACGTGCCTTCTTCAATTATCAAGAAGCAAGTAATTTTTATTGGTGGTGTAGACGAAGTTCAAACCACATCTACTTATGGAAATGCTGCAGGATCATTCCCTGCTAAACAATGGCATGACTTTATTGGCTTTACTGCTGACGCTGGATCTTCAGATTTAGGGTGGTTATCTGTAAATCACGAAATGATTTTGGCTGACGATCACATTGGTGATGGTGGAGGAATGACTGTATTTAAAATTAAAAGAGATGCTAATACAGATACAATCATTGTTGTTGAACAAACTTTAACGGACGGAAGAACAGGTTACTTTTTCAATGTTGACTTTGTTAACCACGTTGGAGAAACAGGAATGAACTGTGGAGGAATCCAATCAGAAGCTGATGGAAGAATTTGGACAGCCGAAGAATGGTGGCAATCTTCAAATGCAGGAATGCACGATTCAGGAAATGGTTTAACTGATACTTCAGATTTTACAATATCTTCTGACATCACAGTTGCAAATGGACAAACTGTTCAAAAATTTCAAAATTTCAACTACATGGTTGAAATTGATCCAAAAGAAGCAGTAGCTATTAGAAAACAATACAACTGGGGTAGACAACCATTTGAAGGTGGAGTTGTAATGCCTGACAACAAAACAGTTTACTTAGGAGCTGATGATACTCCGGGTATGTTTACAAAATTCGTTGCAGACAATGCAGGAGATTTCACTTCAGGAACTACTTATTTCTACAAAGCTGATGCTCCTGGAAAATGGGTAGAAATTGACAACACTGTTTGGGATAACATGTTAAACTTTAAAGATACAGCTATTGCTTACGGAGCAACAATGTTTAACAGATTGGAATGGGTAGCTTATAACCCACATGACGGAAACGTATATTTCACTGAAACTGGTCGTGATAACCCGGCATCAAAATGGAATGACGAATTAGCTGATGGTGGAGTATTTGCTCAACACCATATTGATAGAGCAAACAACATGTTTGCTTCAGGACCGGATGATGCTGATTATGTAGATTATTACGGAAGAATCTTGAAATTAGACGTTACTACTAATGAAATCACATCATTTTTTGAAGGTGGACCAAATTATGGTGGAGACGTACCTTCTGCTGCATATCCTGAAACTCACTTATCAAACCCTGATGGTTTAGGATTCATTACAATTGGTGATATAACTTATATGTTAATTTGCGAAGATTTGAATGGAACTTCTAACGGTAGAATGCCACAAGGAGTATCTAACAAAACTTGCGAATTATTTATGTTGGACATGACTATCAGTGATCCTTCATTTGAAGATTTAATTAGAATTGCTGAAGTACCAACCGGAGCTGAAATTACCGGAGTAAAAGGAACACCTGATGGAAAAACTATCTTCTTTAACTCACAGCATCCAAATGCAGCCAATCCTTATCCTTACAACAACTCTTGTACAATTGCCTTAACAGGATTTGACGGAGGATTTACTTCAACACCTGAAATTGATTACACAACTGAAGAGTTGAAATTATATCCTAACCCAACTGCAGATTTTGTTTACATGAATAAAAAGACTGATGTTGGTATTTACGATATCAATGGAGACTTAATCAAAGTTTACCGAAACGTAGATAAAATTCACGTTGCAAACTTACCTGCCGGAATTTACTTGGTACAAACTGCCGAGGGACAAACTAAAAAATTGATCAAACAATAAATTGTCTTACAACCCTAATTTACCCGCCCTTTTTCCAAGGGCGGGTTTTTCAATTTAAATACCAATTAAAAATGAAAAACCTTTTCCTTTTGTTCGTTATAGTTATTTCATGTAATGCCAAGGCTAAAAACAATAACTCAACAACCGTTGAAATAAAAAAAATATTCAGCACGCATTATGATCAATTACTAATTGAATTAGATCTGCTAAAATCGATAGTGCAAACAGAGAATTTTCAGGTGGAAAAGGTGAAATCTCAGTTTTTCAAAACGCGAATTGCCTATAAAAATACTGAAGCACTTTTTGAATACTTTGATCGTCAATTTGTGAAAGATCACATCAACGGAGCTCCACTTCCATCTTTAGAGAGAAAAGCAACCAGTATTGAAAGTATTATTGAACCTACAGGATTTCAAACATTGGAGGAAGCTATTGTTGAAAATGATCGTGAAGCAATCGTTCATTTGGTGGATAGACTTCATCATCATGGACATGAATTTAAACAATATATCCAGCCCATCAATTTAACAGACAGAATGGTATTTGAGGCCATGCGTGAAGAACTTGTTAGAATTACCGCTTTAGGCATTACAGGCTTTGACACTCCTAGCAGTGAAAATACCATCAATGAAAACAAAACTGCCTGGAAATCAATCTCAGAACTGCTTGAAGTTTATTATCCCTACATACCTTCTGATACACAAAATGAATACAACACCATCTTTAAAAATGGAAACCAACATTTTGAGAACGCAAACTTTGACAATTTTGACAGATTCGCTTTCATTGCAAATTGTTTAGACCCTGTATATGGTAAATTATTGGAGACGCAAAAACAACTTTACATTGAAACAAAAGACTTAGTATATGACAATGAATTCAGTGTTAATTACTTATCTAAAAGCATTTTTGATACAGATTTCCTAAACTACAAATACTACTCTTCCTATTCAAATTCAGGGAACGAAAAACAACGTCAGGAATTAGGCAAGATTTTATTCTTTGATCCTATTTTATCCCAAAATAATGAAAGAGCTTGTGCATCTTGTCATGATCCTAAAATGGCTTTCACTGATGGAGCTAAAAAATCTATGGCATTTGATGGTGAAGGTACAGTTGATAGAAATGCACCTACACTTATCAATTCAGTTTTCAATACGCGATTTTTTTGGGATGCCCGAGCATCAACTCCAGAAGAACAAGCTGAACATGTAATCTTTAGTCCAAAAGAATTCAATACAAATTATCAAGAGATTGCTGACAAAATAATGTCTAGCGAAGAATACATTCAATTGTTCAATGAAGCGTATCCCAACATTAAAAAAGTAAACAAATACACTATAGTTGCAAGTCTGGCTGCATATGTTCAATCATTAAAATCATTTGATTCAGCTTTTGATAAAATGATGCGCTTGGAAAAAGTAGAAAATCAAGCCGAAATTGTAGCGGGTTTTAATCTTTTCTCAGGAAAAGCAGCCTGCGCAACTTGTCATTTCATTCCAACATTTGCGGGCAATGTACCTCCATTATATGTAGACACAGAGACTGAAGTAGTGGGAATTCCAACTTCCAATATTAAATCAAAAGCTGAATTGGATAATGACATGGGAAGATACAACAATGGACGACCTAGAGAAAGAGCGTACTTTAACAAATTCTCATTCAAAACACCCACCTTACGAAACATAGCTGTTACAGGACCTTACATGCACAATGGCGTATTTGAAACGCTAGAAGAAGTGGTAGATTTTTATGATGTTGGTGGTGGACATGGATGGGGAATAGCTCCTGAAAACACTACTCTACCCTCAGATTCACTCAACTTAAGCAAAGAAGAAAAGACAGCATTGATAGTTTTCATGCAATCACTAACAGATTTTGAATCATTTTTAGAAATTCCTGAAAGTCTGCCAAAATCATCTAATGCTGAATTGAATAAAAGACCTATAGGAGGAGCTTATTAATTTTCTACTTTAGTAAAATGCTCAAGCTGTTAACACTAGCTATTTTACTTGGTCTGATCTCAAAAACTTCCTATTCACAATATGAATTAAAGCCTTATTGTGATATATATGTTTCTTTAAATGGAACTGATTATGACCCCGATATTCCTTTTGCCCCAAATAAAAAAAAGGCAGATCCTTTTATCGTGATTAAAAGAAATGGAGAAGTTTTTGTTCAATCAAGCGTAGATGAAAATTCTACTACTTTTTATTTCAAATTTCAAGATTCCACTTTCAATGAAACGGATACAATCAGTTTCATTTTGTATGATGACGACATGGTATTCAACGATCATATATTAACCTTTTCATTGATATGGGGAGAGTTTTTGAAGGAAAGCAAATTCGAATATGTAACAAGTTATAAAAATGAAGTAGCTAGGCTTAAAAAAATCTATCCTGTCACTGTAATGTTGAAATCCGTGAATTTTGATCCGACCAAGGAATTTGTTGACAAAAAAATACTTCGGAAAATTAAAAAACATGGAATCTATTGGACCATAAATAGAAATATTAATGGTGAAATAGTAAAGTTCGAAAAACTGACAACTTACAAATGGAATTGTGAAGGACTACCAACAATTCAAAAATATCCGCACAAAAGCATCAACTTTGATGTATACTACAAACCCGACAAATACTGGTCAAAATTCAAAATCCCATACAACGAGATGTCTTTGTATAAAACCGAACACACTATAAAAACCAAAATTGGAACCTTTACGGTGAATTTGGAAATAATTAAAGGAAACAAATAACGGTTCGTGATACATTTCTTACCATTCCCAAATTGAATACTGTTGTTCGTGAAACGGGGCTTTCTTAACAATTTAATTTCATTAGTTTTTGGTAATTTGGTCGGATGCGTTTCTGGGTATTTATCATATCGTTACTTCCCTATTATCTAATTGGTCAACAGCCCAGTCATTATCGCATTGGAGAAGATCAATTTTCAGGAATTGATATATATGATCTGTATCAAGATAAGAATGACTACATATGGATAAGCTCAAATGATGGTTTGTACAGTTATGATGGCTATCAATTCACAAAGTTTGCGAATACGCAAATGAAGAATCGTTCGCTATTCAATATAGTTGAGGACAAAAACGGAGCAATATATTGTAATAACTTATATGGTCAAATTTTCAAAGTAGTTGAGGATTCTTTAAAATTAATTTACACTGTTCCAGATTCCCTCAAATATGAGAATGTATATTACAATATTGATGATCAGAACAATATTGTTTTTGCTTCAAATGGTGTCTATCGTGTAGAAAATAATGAACCTGTATTTTTAAAATCAAACAACAAATTTGCCTGTCACATACCAAAATCATCTGATGGGGAACTTGCCATTTACAGTGGTCATGACCAGAAGATTTATTATTTAAAAAATGGAGAAATAAGGCTCAAACCGCAATCTGAAATTCCTCTTGAAAGCATTTTCAACTCTTTATACATATACCTTGATATAAAATATGGAAATGAATATTTTCATGAACACCGCTCTACCAACTTATTCAGATTCCAAAATAACCAATGGGAACAAATAATTAACGAAGAAGAAAATACCGAATACAATACTTTAAAATGGATTTTTTTAAAAAATTGTATTCTAAGAGCAAGTTTCAATGGTGGAGCTAATGCATTTGACTTGAACGGAAATCCATTGTTTGATGGGAATTTAATATTTCCAAATTTTCAATTGTCTTGTGGCTTTGTTGATAGAGAAGGAAATATTTGGTTAGGTACACTTGGTAAAGGAATGATTATAGTTCCAAACTTAAACATCATTGATTTTAAAAACCACCCTTTATTGAGAGATGATGATTTGCTTAGTATTACCTCAGATGAAAATGGCAACATTTACGTAGGTGGCTTCAGTGGAAATGTATATCAATTTAAGGAAAACCAAGTTCAAACTTTGGTAACTAACAATTTTAGAGTAGAATTTCTCCAATACGTCAATGCCAATGATCATCTTTTACTTGGTCAAAATAAGTATGACCTATCCAAAGATGAAATTGTAAGCAACCGAATCTCAAGTGTAAAAGGATGTGCCCAAATTGGCCCGACAGAATTCTTGATGGCAACAAATGTTAATCTTAAGTATTTAAGTATTGCTTCAAACCCCTTTTTAAATGCAGAAATAAGCCAATTTAAAAATTTAGGCCAGGACCCTAGTAAATTATATGAATTTAATCTTGGTAGATGTACTACTGTTGCTTATGACAAGGATAAAAATGAAATTTGGGCAGGCACAAGTAGTGGCGTCAAGCTGATAAAAACAGACACAATAATTTCTATTAACAAAAATGAAGAACCTATTGCAGCCATCAATATAGAATTAAGCGATAAACAAGTTTGGATAGCCACCCCAAATAACGGGATATTGATTTTTGAAAATTACCGGGTAGTAGATGAGTTGAATGATAAGAATGGATTACTTTCAAATGAGATAATTACCATGAAGAAAAATGATGATCTGATGCTTATTGCAACAAAAAAGGGTCTGGTCATTAGGAATTTAAAGAATCATGAGACAAGTTACATGACAATAATGCAAGGATTAAATTCCAATAGAATTCTTGATCTGGAATTGGTGGGAGATAAATTATGGTTGATAAATGGAGAGACAATTCAAATAATTGGTTTAAAAGACATTTTAAACAACAACACTAAACCACAGATTGAAATAAGATCTATTAAGGTGAATGATGAGGAAATTGATCCGTCAAAAAGTGAATTTGACTACAACGAAGATCAGTTTGAATTTCATTTTGTATCTATTGCTTTTAGACATAGAGGCACTATGACTTATCAATATCGATTAGAAGGTGTAGATGAAAATTGGCAAACCACGAACTATCTAAACAACTCAATTAGATATACTTCAATTCCTCCGGGAGAGTACGCTTTTACAGTTAAATCTGTAAACACGGATGGGATATCTTCCAATCCGGTTGAATACAAGTTTAAAATTGCTGCTCCTTTTTGGTCAACCTGGTGGTTTTATAGCTTATGTATTATAGGAGTAATATTAATCATTGCAGGATACTTTCTTATAAGATTGTCAATTGTAAAAAAACGTCTGCAACTGGAAAAGCAGTTAAAAGCATCAGAAGTAACAGCTATAAAAGCACAAATGAATCCGCACTTTGTATTTAACGCCCTAAACTCAGTGCAGGATTTAATTATGCAAAATGACATCCGAGAATCAAATATTTACTTAGGTAAGTTTGCAGATCTGATGCGCAAAACTTTGGATTATTCAGGAAAGGATAAAATTTCATTAAGAGAAGAGATTAATCTTTTAAAACTTTACTTAGACCTTGAAAAGCTGAGGTTTGGTGAAGATTTTATATTTGAATTATCTGAAAATTTAGGTCAAAATGATGCGGACGAAATTATGATCCCTCCAATGTTACTGCAACCGTATATTGAAAATGCAATAAAACATGGTCTTTTACACAAAGAGGGAGATAAAAGATTATCTATTAATTTCTCAGTAAACAACTCGCATCTAATTTGTGTAATCACAGATAACGGAATTGGAAGAAAAAAATCATCCGAAATTAAAGATCGTCAATCTTACGTACACAATTCTTTTGCTTCAGAGGCTATTCAAAAAAGGTTGGATTTAGTCAATACATTTGAAGATCAAAAAATCACTTTAGAAATTTCTGACATTGATACAGAAGGTACGGGAACTAAAGTAGTTGTGAAATTCCCAATATAATTTAAGAAGTAGCAAATACAGTTCATGAACTCAAGTCTGCAGTTCATGGATTTGGTATTGTAATAATCTTTCTAGCGATTCAAATTTGTCTCAGAATTAATTATCCCTCCGGGTTTTAAAACATTTTAAATCTGGAGCTATCAATCGAAAAAAGAAACTAATTATGAACAAGTTAATATTATCAGCAGGACTAATATTGAGTACACTTAGTCTAAAAGCACAGGAAACACTTTATTACTTCGCAAAACCGGTAAATGTTTGTGACAATGGACAAATAACTGGTCTTTCAAAAAAAATAACATTAAAAAGAGATGGTGGAAATGCAACCATTCAATTAACAAGCATTGATTGCAATAAATCTATCGAAACAATGAGTCTTGGGAAAGTAGAGGGAAAAGGAGATGCCTTTTTTTCCAAAAAAGACAAACAGGGAGTTATTGTTGAAAATGAAACGTTATACTATGTTGTTGAAAAAGATGGAAAGTACAACATTGTTGTAGGTGCGCATACAGATAAAAAAACAGCAAAAACTATTGATGCAAGTGCAGGTCAAAGCACATATGAAGCTTCTCTGAACAAATTCTCAAGCATGATAGGCTCTAAGGAGAGTGAGGCTGCAAATGCAGCTAAAATGGCTAAAGTTGTAGCTTTAAACGACGCTAAATACTCCGATAAATATGGTGTTTCTGGAATGTATTTTTTCTCTGATCTAATTGGATACGGAAAATCTACTTCAGGTTCAAGAGGAGGACCTAAAGATTATGAGCACTATGCAAAAGGAGCCAATTTAGAATTTAAGGAATCTGATAACGAAAAATACAAGTCAACTCTATTTGTTCATTACGGAGATGGTAAAAAAATTGAAGGTTATATGAATAACACCAATGAAGTAAGAGAAGGTAAAATGACCGTTATGGATGCCAATTTTGAATTCGGTCAAACTGAATTACCTTTCAGATACGCTACAATGATAGAGAAGGATCTATTTTTAATTAGAGCAGAAGGATATGACTATTATGCTCAAGAAGGTTCTGGTCTCGATTGTTCTCAAATTGTTAGCTGGAAAGATGGAAAAACTAATGTTTTCTTAATGGGAAAAAACAAACAAAGAATTGATGAACTAAAAAATGATCCCGATCAATTGATAAAAGTGATTCAAGAATCCATCACTAAAAGTTGCAATGCTAGAAGAAATGCTGAAAAACAAGCTTTACCTAGACAAGGAATGGTAAGCAGTTCTATTAAATCAAAAGCTACACAAGCTGCTAAAGATTTGGCTGCTCAATACAAATGGAAAAGTAGAATTGTACAGTATTGTTATATCACAGGTAAAGAGTGGAGTACTTTGAGAAATAGAAATACAGGAGTTATTACCGGAAGAGAAATTGCCGGAGTAATGGTAACTAAAACTCCTGATGGATTATGCGAATTCTCAAATATCATAATTGGACAGAGATACGACGGATCTAACTACGGGAACACTTATATCGGCGGAGCTACAGGAATTAGAATCCCTACTGATTGTTCAGGTTCAACAAAGTATAAGTAATCTAATCGAGAAATTTCTCAAAGTATTTAACCTTGAACTTACTGATTAAACCCTAGGAAAAGAGGAGGTTGTTATTTTTAACGCCTCCTTTTTTTGAACTAGTTTAAATTCATACCAACTGAAAATTTATTATTCTTTCTTGTTTTAATAAATGTCCATTTTTAAATAACTTTAATCCATGTCTAAAATCAAGGCGATCATCATTGACGACGAAGAGCGAGCGAGACGCGTATTAAAAAATATGCTGAACGAATTCTGCAAAGATGTGGAGGTTATTGATTCTTCCTCCAATGTTCCGGATGGTGTTTTAGCCATCAATAATCTTAAGCCTGATGTCGTTTTTTTAGATATTGAAATGCCTAATTACTCTGGATTTGAATTGCTAGGATTTTTCAGAGATGTGGATTTTGAGATTGTTTTTGTTACAGCTTACAGCCAATATGCCATTCAGGCTTTTGAAGTGTCGGCGGTAGATTATTTATTGAAACCTGTTCAGGTAGAGCAATTAGAAAATGCCATTCAAAAAGTAAAAGACAAAATCAACATTTCCAGCATGCAGGATAGGCTGGACACATTGAAGGTTAACTTATCAGGAAGCCAAATTCAAAAAATAGCTGTTCCCGTTTCTGATGGATTGGTATTTGTAAAAACAGAAGACATTTCACACATCAATGCAGATGGTTCCTATTCTAAAATATATCTGGCAGATGGAACCGATATGCTGGTTAGTAAAAAATTAAAGTATTTTGAGGAAATGCTAGAAGGAAAAGGCAACTTTTACCGCGTTCACAGGTCACACCTGGTAAATCTTTCTTTCGTCAGAAAATACAATCGTCATCAAGGACAAGTAGAATTGGAAAACGATCACAAAGTAAATGTATCCAGAGAAGGTAAATCAGCTTTTGAAGATACCTTGGCAGAATTTCATGGTTAATTCCCCTCAGGAGCCAATCTTAAAACAATTCCATCAATCTCATCATTGATGTGAATTTGGCATCCTAATCTTGAATTGTCTTTTACAAAAAAGGCTTCATCCAACATATCCAACTCAGCATCTGATTGCTCCGGTAATTCGTGATCTGATTCCAAATAGCATTGACAAGTAGCACACATGGCCATTCCACCGCATCTACCCTCAACAGGTAGTTCATATGATTTACATACTTCCATTACGTTCATATTCATGTCGGTTGGAGCCTCTAAATCATGGGTTACTCCTTCGCGATCAATAATATGGATGGTTATCATGTTATCTGCCATATTTTTATAAAATTGAGTAATTAATTAAACATACAAATCGCAGTATTTTACTTGATACTAAAATACTCACTACTTGATACTCTTTACATACTACTCATGAATTATTCAAATCCGTTTACACCATTAACGGTGGTATACTTTAATACGTTCTTTTTGTCCGGATGGATTCTTGCAAATGCAGATTGAACCGCAATTGTACCTTCATGAAATCCACACAAAATCAACTTTAATTTTCCTTCGTATTGGTTGATATCACCAATAGCATAAATACCTTCACGGTTGGTAGAATAATCTCTGGTATCAACCTTAATAGCATTCTTTTCAATTTCCAATCCCCAATCTGCAATTGGTCCTAACTCTGGCTTTAATCCAAACAAAGGCACAAAGTGATCTGTGTCTTTCCAAATCTCAGAACCGTCATTGTGTTTAATCTGAACTGAATCCAATGTTCCGTTACCTTTTAAACCAATAACTTCTGCTTCAGTAATCAGGTTAATTTTTCCTTGATCAGCTAAATCCATTACTTTTTGAACTGAGTCTAAATGTCCTCTGAAAGAAGATCTTCTATGAACCAATGAAAGTTCTGAAGCAATGTTATTTTCAATTAAATAAATCGACCAGTCTAAAGCAGAATCACCTCCTCCGGCAACTACTACTTTTTTACCCTGGTACATTTCCGGATCACGAATTATGTACTCAACACCTTTATCTTCAAAATTTTCAAGATTTTCAACAGGTGGCTTTCTAGGTTGAAACACTCCTAAACCTCCGGCAATCATTACAACCGGCGCCTTGTGCTCTGTCCCTTTATTTGTAGTAACAATAAATTGATTGTCACTTGTTTCTTCAATTGACATAGCTGATTCACCAAGTGTGAAGCCAGGCTTAAACGGAGCAGCTTGTTCCATCAATCTATCAATTAAATCCCCAGCCAAAACTTCAGGATATCCCGGAATATCGTAAATAGGTTTTTTAGGATAAATTTCTGCCAATTGCCCTCCTGCCTGTGGCAACGAGTCAATCAAATGACATTTTAATTTAACCAATCCTGCTTCAAATACAGTAAACAATCCCACGGGTCCTGCCCCTATTATAATTATATCAGTTTCAATCATTGCTTTATAAATTCCATGCAAATTTACATAGATTATTAATCTTATAGTGATTAGTTAGATCAGTACTTTGTAAGACTTTTGTCAATTTTATCAATCCAAGCCAAAATACCACCTCTTAGGTTATACACATTTTGATATCCATGTTTGTCTTGCAGATAGCGCACTACATCCGCACTTCTTTTTCCTGACTTACAATAAATCACCACCTTTTTATCTTTATTTACTTCACTCCACCTACTTTGAATCTCACTTTTTGGAATATGATAACCATTGATATTAGCAATTTCAACTTCATACTTTTCCCTAACATCTATTAACTGTATATCATCTTCATCCAGCCACTTTTTCAAAGTGAACACATCTATACTTTGAAAGCTCTCTGAGGAAACACTATTAACACCACAAAAATCTTCGTAATCTATCAATTCAGTAACAGCCATTGATTCAGGATGCTTTTGCAATTTCAAAATATTGGTTTCAAAGTTCAACGCATCAAAATGCAATAGTTTTCCTGACAAAGGCTGTCCAATTTCAGCTATAACCTTAATTACTTCATTGGCTTGTAAACTTCCCATTATTCCAGCCAACACACCGATCACACCACCTTCTGCACAAGACGGAACCTCTTCTGGTAATGGTGGTTTGGGAAAAAGATCTCGGTAATTAGGTCCTTGATTTCCTTCTTTGTCTATAAAATTGAAAACGGACAACTGCCCGTGAAATCTATAAATTGAAGCATACACATAAGGTATCTTCAACAAAACAGCCAAATCATTTACCAAATAACGAGTAGGAAAATTGTCTGTTCCATCAGCAATCACGTCATATCCTGTAGCAATTTTCATTGCATTTTCAGCCGTCAATTTTGTATTATAGATTTTCACTTCTATGTGAGGGTTTTGACTTAAGATCCTATCTCTGGCAACTTCAACTTTTGGTTTCCCTATATCATCAGTAGTAAAAAGCACTTGTCTTTGAAGGTTAGATTCTTCAACAATATCAAAATCAACAATACCAATAGTACCTACACCTGCTGCCGAAAGATACTGCAACAATGGTGCTCCTAAACCGCCGGCACCAATTACCAGTACCTTAGAACGTTTCAGTTTAGTTTGACCTTCAATATTGAAGTCAGGTAAAATAAGGTGTCTACTGTACCTTTCTAATTCCTTTTTACTGAAAAAATCTTTACTCATGATTAACTAATCAACAGTAAAATTAATTAAAAGCATTCATAGAAAAACAAAAAAGGTCCTCCCGCATGAAAGACCTTTTTTGAAGCTTTATATATTATCTCTCCTCCTTCACAGAAGAAATAATACATATGCTGTATGTGAAATGATAAAAGATGTTCGCCCTATCCTTTAGCATTTAGTACAAAGTTAAAACTAAATTCTATCAAACTAGTAGATTTTTAGAATTTTTATCTTAACCAACTAAATCTATCGTGGAATTTACCACCACCAGGATCATATACCAAATTTTGATATTCTGGATGTTTACGGATGTAGTTTCTGATAAATGATGAACTCGGAATTACTTTAAAACGCATCTTATCAATTGCATTTAATGCTTTATCCACCATTTCTTTGCCATACTCTTTACCAATTAATGTCGGTGGTACTATAATTTTGGTGAGATACATAATTCTACCTATAGGCGTAAACTTAATGTATCCTATCTGTCTTCCTTCCAGTTGAAATTCAAACTTTGACTTGATTGTATTGATTTTCATCTGGATCTTTTCGTTTGAAGTTCTCATAACAGATGTTTTAATAAATACTCTTAACGTATATTATACGAAATATTTGCCAGAAAATCAAGTGTTTACGGAACAAATAGAATACTCAAAAGACTTTCTATTCATGAAATAGAATCGACTTTCTCAATAGAAAATAGACGGAAATCAGTCTTTAAACTTTAGTAAAAGAAGACGGAATTGATAATGGAAGTATTTGACAAAACACATATTAAACCGGTTCTACTGCTTCTATTTCGGGAATTGCGTTTTTAATCGCTTCTTCAATTCCTGCTTTTAAAGTTGACGCTTGCATTGAACATGTTTCACAGGCTCCAACTAATCTAACCTTCACAATTTTGTTTTCAATACTTACAAACTCAACATCTCCTCCATCACGTTGTAAAAACGGGCGAATAGAGTTCAATGCAATTTGAATTTTTTCTTCTGTGATCATACAGTCACTTTCAAGGTTGTGACAAATTTACGAACAAAATCGTCAAATACACTAGAAGACAAAGTATTATCCTGTAAAACTGCCGGCCTACCTACATCTCCTGATTCACGCACTGATTGAATTAAGGGAATTTGAGCCAACAAAGGAACATTCATAGTCTCAGACAACATTTTGGCTCCATCCTGTCCAAAAATGTAGTATTTGTTATCCGGTAATTCCTCAGGTGTAAACCAGGCCATGTTCTCAACAATCCCTAAAACAGGAACTTTTAAAGAATCCATTCTGAACATGTTGATTCCTTTTCTTGCATCTGCTAATGCAACTTCCTGTGGCGTACTAACAACAACTACACCTGTTAAAGGGACATTTTGAACTAAAGTTAAGTGCACATCTCCTGTTCCGGGAGGTAAGTCCACTATCATATAATCTAATTCTCCCCAATCGGCATCTTTAAACATTTGGTTCAATGCTTTTGTTGCCATAGGCCCTCTCCAAACAACTGCTTGTTCAGGATCTGCAAAAAATCCAATTGAAAGTATTTTTACACCATGCGCTTCTATAGGTTTGATCAAAGTTTTTCCATCCTTCTCAACTCCTTGAGGTCTTTCACCCACAACATCAAACATGGTTGGCATAGACGGACCATAAATATCGGCATCTACCAACCCAACTTTGTAACCCATTTTTGCTAATCCTGCCGCTAAATTTGCAGTGATAGTAGATTTGCCCACTCCACCTTTACCGGATGCAACGGCAATAATATTTTGAACATTGGACAGTACTGATCTTACCTCAGGCTCTTTATCCTTAGGCAAGGGTTGCATAGAAATTTCTGCCTCAACATCTTTCCCAAATGCTCTCTCCAATTGAAACTCTAAAGCTTCTTGCATTCGCTTTTTAGCGTGCATTGCCGGATTATAAATCTTTACATTGAATTTGATTTTATTTCCATCAATCTCAATGCTGTCAACTAAATCCAAAGTAATAATGTCCTTTTTTAAATCAGGTTCAATTACTTTTTTTAAAGCTTCTTTTACTGCGTCTACTGTTATTTCCAATGTTATTTCTTTTTAAATGCGTTGATAGCGTTTTTTGTAAAATCAGATAAAACCAATTCACCTGAAATGGAAGCTCTTACTTTTAAAAGGTTATCCCAGGTTTCTGTTCCTTCCCAGAATACTCTTTTTAATTTGGCCATTGCCTCAGGGTTTGAGTTTGCTAATTTTTCGGCCAAAGTTTGAATTGCAGCATCCATGTCTTCTACTGATTCGTGAACTTCCATGAACAATCCTTTTTCTCTTGCCCATTCAGCAGACATGAATTCAGTTGCATTGATTGTCATATGAGAAAATGCAGACAACCCTACTTTTCTTTCTACAGCAGGTCCAACCACAAAGGGACCTATTCCTACCGCTAATTCAGACAACTTTACTGCAGCAAATTTGGTAGCAAAACAATAATCAACTGCAGATGCAATTCCTACTCCACCTCCAACTGCTTTTCCTTGAACTCGACCAATTACCAATTTTGGACACTTTCTAATTGAATTGATAACATTGGCAAATCCAGAAAAGAATTCCAATCCTGTTTTTTCATCACTAATGGCAACTAATTCATCAAAAGATGCTCCTCCACAAAATGCTCTTTCTCCATCAGATTTTAGCACAATAACTTTTACATCATTTTGTGCGCCAACATCTGTGATTGTCTTTTGCAATTTATCCAGAATTTTTCCGGGTAATGAATTACTTAAAGGATGCCCAAACTCAATAGTTGCTATTCCTTTATCGTCAATGTTAAACTTTACGTGTCCTTGATTTATAACGCTCATCTCTTTCGCTTTTCAATTATCAATTATCAATTTGCAATTATTTTATTCATTGATCATTGCCAATTGTTAATTGCACTTTGTTTATTTGCTTTGATCTAATTTTTTAACCATTGTCAGGATAGTTGCTACCCCAATTGTATCTCCTGTTTCGTCATACATATCAACCAAAAACTTTACGATACCTTTTGCAACATCCGCATCATTCTTTTTCTCTTGATCAATCTTCTCTTTTACTGTAAAACGAACACCCATTGTTGTTCCAATGTAAACCGGTTTTGTGAATCTGCACTCATCAATTCCGTAGTTCAACAACACTGGTCCTTTTTTAGGGTCTACAAACAAACCGGCTGCTTTTGAAAGTACGAAATACCCATGTGCTACCCTTTGCTCAAACATGGTTCCCTCCAATGAGGTAGCATCAACATGAGCATAAAAGTTATCACCCGATACATTGGCAAAGTTCACAATATCCGCTTCTGTTACCGTGTGTTTATGCGTAAAAACTGTATCACCTACTTTCAATTCCTCAAAATGTTGTCTAAATACATGTGGCATTGCCTCCGGTTGATCAGCTCCAACCTGAAATTGCTGTGTAATAGTTGTTATTGTTTGCGGATGTCCTTGAATTGCAGTTCTTTGCAAGTAATGCTTAACACCACGTACACCTCCCATTTCTTCACCTCCACCGGCTCTACCCGGACCACCATGTGTTAACAATGGCATTGGCGAACCATGTCCCGTAGATTCAGCTGCACATCTTTCATTCAAGATATGGATACGACCATGCATATGTGCCGCCTCAACAGCAAATTCTGTCGCAATTTGATCATCAGAAGTAATGATTGATGACACTAATGAACCTTTACCCATATTGGCCAATTTCACTGCATCCTCTAAATCTTTATAAGGCATAATGGTTGAAACCGGTCCAAAACACTCTACATCATGAACTGAGGTTTTGTTATGAGGATCATCATTTAAAAATACAATAGGAGACATAAAAGCTCCTTTATTTTTATCAGCTCCTACTACATTAAAATCTTCTAAATCACCATAAACAATACTTTGTTCTTGCTGTAAAATTTCAATATTGGCTTTAACTCTTTCTACTTGTAATTTAGTTGCTAAAGATCCCATTCTAACCGTAGGATCATTAGGGTCACCAACAACATTTTTGTCCAATCTAGCAGCTAATGCATTTTGTACATCTCCCACTAAATCTTCCGGAACAATAATTCTACGAACTGCTGTACATTTTTGACCAGCTTTGATGGTAATCTCTTTTTGAATTTCCTTGATGAAAATGTCAAAATCCTTAGTACCCGGAACCGCATCTTTACCTAGAACTGCCGCATTCAATGAGTCTGCTTCCATGTTAAAGCTCACTGAATTTTCTACAATATGAGGCAATGATTTCAATTTTCTTCCGGTTGCTGCAGATCCCGTAAAAGTTACAGTATCAGAAGTTCCTACATGATCTACAACTCCTCTTCCTAATCCGCAAACTAATTGTAAGGCACCTTCCGGTAATATTTTAGAATCAATAATATCTCTTACCATTACCTCTGTCAAATAACAAGTAAATTCAGAAGGTTTAACAATGGCAGGAACCCCTGCTAATAAGTTAACAGCTATTTTTTCTAACATTCCCCAAATTGGGAAGTTAAATGCATTAATATGTATAGCAACTCCATGTTTTGGAACCATGATGTGATGCCCAATGAATGAACCACCTTTTGACAAAGGAACTGCACTTCCATCAACGTGATAAGGTAAATCAGGAAATTGTCTTCTCAAAGAAGCATTGGCAAATAAGTTTCCAATTCCCCCTTCAATGTCAATCCAAGAATCAACTCTTGTTGCTCCTGTCCATGAAGACACCTCGTAATACCTCTTTTTATTTTTTAATAGAAACATAGCCAGCTCTTTCAACATTAACCCTCTTTGAGTAAATGTCATTTTTCTTAGAGCTCTGCCGCCTTTATCTTTTGCATAATCAATCATTCCGGCATAATCTAAGCCGGCTGACGAGCAAGTTCCGATTTGTTCTCCTGTGATTGCGTTGAATAATTCAGTTTCAACTCCTTCTCCACTGATCCACTCCCCTTTTACATAATTCTGATATGTGGTCATTTTGCGTATTTTGATCTATACTACTCCTAAAAATTAGGAGGTATAAAATTAACCAAAATATTACAAAGGAGATGGAAAGTGCCTAAGTTCTATTCTTTAGAGATTTGGATAGTTTGTTGTGCCTTTTCTGATCGACAATTAAGAAAGTAAAAACCTGACCGTAAATTGGACAAATCCAATTCAAGCATTGATTGATAAACCGAGTTATTTTGAACTAATTTCCCACTCAAATCATATAAAAAATAATGTTCAATTGTTTGATCAGATTGTATGGTAACAATTCCATTGGTTGGATTTGGATAGGCTATCAAATTCACATTTTCTTGTTGAGCTATTCCGGCATCATCATCAACTACAGCTACAAAAGTCAAGGTATCTCCTGCTGCTAACAGATTATTGTACTCTTGCGCTTTAATTTCATATACACCAGGAGTGATGAACTTAAAATCAACTTCTGAACCGTTGTTTTGCAACTCCAATACATTGGTTGTATCAAAATACCATAGATATTGAGAGTTTACTTGACTACTTACTTCAAAACTGCCGCTTCCATTCAACCCAAAATACATTGTATCAGGACTTAATTTGGTTGTATTAGGTTTTATTAATTCATAAATAAAATCCTTTGTGTAAGGCAAAAGCGTATCACCCCAAAAAGCATTAGGAGCAGGATTCCATGTTCCATTATCTGATCCGTCCATCATGTGAATGTCCATATCATTGATATAGTATTGGTATTCAACACCTACAAAATCGCATTGATTTTTAAGAGGCAAGGCTCCATATGTTTGAGGTAAAGTAGACAATCCAAAAGGATGGCCCGTATTAAAAGGCACAGTAGGATCAGCTGTTCCATGCATCATCATCACAGGAATATCTCCTGTCTCTACAATAGTAGTATCAATCACACCTCCCCAGAAATCAAGAATAGCTTTTACTTTTGAAGTGTGCGGAAAATTATTCCCAGCACAATCTAAGCAGCCTAAATCGTTTACTGTTCCTCCACCATAAGTACTGGCTGGTCTTTCAGATTCTTTATCCAGATATGCCACATGTAAGGATATAAATCCTCCTGCTGACATACCTCCAAAGAAGATATTATTGGTGTCTACACCGTAGATATCTGCATATTCCTTAAAGTATCTAACTGCTGCCTTTCCATCTTGAATAGCTCTATAAACAGCTCTTTCAGCACTTTCGGCATCCAAGGGATCAAACCCTTTTCTATATCCAATAGATGCTGTTACAAAACCTTTGCGTGTGAAGGTATCACAAATGGCCACCATATCATCCACTCCTTTGTCTCCATTAATAAACCCACCTGCATGTGCAAAAATAATCAAAGGTCTTTGTGAATTAGAATCACCAACAGGCTGATAAATATCCATGTCTAAATCAACATTCCAGTAAGGCCAAACCCACTGGGGAGCCGTGCCATATTGTACGTCAATAGAAGCTTGAGTTGAAAAAATACTATTTTGGTATCTTTCAGGAGTCAATACTTGCCCAAAGGACAAGACTTGACACAACATCATTGTGATCAAAAGGGAGTAGCGCATGCATAAAAGTTAGCAAGATTTAGTTAACCTACAATTAAACTCACACTACTTTTTAAACTAAAAAAGGCTAATCAATTAAAAGACAGAAAAATAAAAACAGGAGAAAAATCCTATAATTCTTTATTGAATAATTGAATTGATCACATTGGTCAAAACATTCTTAACTTCCTTACCCTCTGCTCTGATTTGTTGCGGAACTATACTTGCCGGAGAAAATCCGGGATTTGTATTCACCTCTAAAAGAAAAACATCTCCTTCAGGAGTAATGATATAATCAATTCTAGAAATTCCTCTCAATCCTAGTTTTCTGTAGATACGTTTAGAAGTATCATGAACTTTCTTTGCCCAATCATCAGGGATTTGTGCAGGTGTAATTTCCTGGGATTTACCTTCGTATTTTGCATCATAATCAAAGTACTCACCTTCAGGAATTAGCTCAGTAATTGGAAGTGGAACAATATCTTTTCCGTTGTAATAAACACCACAAGTGACTTCTCTACCACCAATAAATGACTCTATTACAACTTCTTCACCTTCACTAAAAGCCTTTGCAATAGCATCTGGCATTTCCATCAAGGTTTTTACTTTAGAAACGCCATAACTTGAACCGCCATCATTCGGTTTTACAAAACATGGAAAGCCTAGTTCATCAGCTATTTCTATAGGATTTGGTGTATCACCTTTTCTCAGCAAAATAGCTTTAGCGGTATTTATACCAAATCCACTTAAAAAACCATTACAAGCCCATTTATTAAATGTAAGTGCAGCAGCAAAACAATTAGAGTTTGCATAAGGCAATCCTATCATATCAAAGTATGCCTGCAGTTTACCATCCTCACCTGGTGTACCATGAATGATAATGTAAGCCAGATCAAATCCAACTACTTCATCATCCATCATAAATGTAAATTTGTTCTTGTCAATTGGAAATACGCCACCTTGATAATGAACATGCCAACTTGACCTACTAATTTCCACTAAAAATGGCTGGAACAATTCTTTGTCAAGTTGCTCGAAAATAGTGCCGGCACTTTTTTGAGAAACATTTGCTTCTGATGAATAACCACCATATACTACCGCCACTTTTCTTTTCATATTCGGTTCAATTTAGATATTAAAATAATGACATAAACTCATCATTGGACATTGGATAGGTAATATCAATCTTCCATTTCTTTTTGAAGAAAAACACTCCGGCCTTGATTGTTCCTTTAATGTTAAATTCAATTCCATCTCCTGTAAGTAATCCCCAGATACTAGAAAAAGCTGATCTTACAAAGTCACTGGCATCTCCAACCATTTTAAACTTATAACTTAACTCTGACTTACGCTTGATTTTCATTTTGTCTTCTACTCTAACCCAGCCAACTTTTTGTCCGGCAACATTGAGCAGCAAAGAAGATGGTTTAATCACTAAACCTATTTTATTTGGGTTTTTAATCACGATATCAAACCCAAGATGCATTCTTCCATTTACTCTTTCAACAGAAAAATTCTTCATTCCTGTCACTTCGGGTTCAGAAAATTCTACCGTTTCTGGTCCACTTTTAGCAAATGCCGATAAAGAAAGGAGAAGAAGAAGGTTAAGGATTAAATGTTTCATCTTTTACTTTTTTAATTCGGCGTAATTTCTAAAAAATAATGGAATTGTTTCTATTCCTTTATAAAAATTAAACAAACCGTAATGTTCGTTTGGTGAGTGGATTGCATCAGAACCCAAACCAAATCCGAATAAAACTGTCTTAATTCCTAACACACGCTCAAACATTGCAACTATTGGAATTGATCCTCCAGAACGAAGAGGCACTGGTACTTTACCAAAAGTCTCTTCCATTGCATTACTTGCGGCTTTATATTCAATTGAATCTACAGGTGTAACAGCAGGTTCACCACCATGATGAGGAGTTACTTTTACTTTAACACCTTCCGGAGCAATACTCTCAAAATGCTTTTGGAACAAATCAGAAATCTTTTCATAGTCTTGATTTGGAACCAAACGCATAGAAATTTTAGCATTTGCTTTTGAAGGAATTACAGTCTTAGCTCCTTCCCCGGTATATCCGCCCCACATTCCATTAACATCCAAGGTAGGTCTTACACTGGTTTGTTCCAAAATGGTATATCCTTCTTCTCCCATGGATGAAGTTAAGCCAATTTCTTTTAAATAATCTGCCTTTGAAAATGGCGCATTTGCCATTAAATCTCTTTCTTCTTGTGATACTTCCTCAACATCATCATAAAAACCAGGAATAGTTATTCTTCCGTGTTCATCTTTTAAAGAGGCAATCATTGATGAAAGAACATTTAAAGGATTAGGAACCGCTCCACCATATAAACCTGAATGTAAATCTCTATTAGGTCCTACTACCTCAACTTCAACATAGCTTAGTCCTCTTAATCCTGTAGTAATACTTGGTGTTTCATTTGATAAAATCCCGGTATCTGAAACTAAAATTACATCAGCACTGAATTTATCTGCATATTTTTTAATGATATCTTCCAAATTTTCAGATCCTACTTCTTCTTCTCCTTCAATTATAAACTTCACATTGCATGGAAGATTACCAGTTTTATTCATGGCTTCAAATGCCTTTACCTGCATGTACATTTGCCCTTTGTCATCACATGCACCTCTAGCAAAAATAGCTCCTTCAGGATGAACATCTGTTTTCTTAATAACCGGTTCAAAAGGACCAGAATCCCACAATTCAACTGGATCAGGTGGCTGAACATCATAATGACCATAAACCAAAACTGTTGGTAAACTAGGATCAATAATTTTATCACCATACACTAATGGATGACCACCAGTTGGAATAATTTCAATGTTTTCTGCTCCGGCTTCTTCCATTCTTTTACTAAGCTCTTGAGCCATTTTAAGTACATCATCCTTATAATTTGAATCAGCACTAATGGAAGGTATTTTTAGTAAATCGATTAACTCCTGTAAAAAGCGTTCTTTATTTTCTTCAATGTATGTATTAAGCATTCTGTGAATTTGATGAAAGTCAAAATTAACAATAGTTTAATTTTAATAAATCAGATTATCCACATAATTTAAATTTCATATATTCGCTTAGTATATTTTATTCATTAAACCCAAACTATGAAAGCACTATTTTCAATAATTGCTGTTTGTGCTATTTTCTTTACATCAGCCCAAGATCAGCAAGCCAAAATCACTCAAGCTGATCTTGTTTCTCAATTAAAAATTAATCTTTCAATATCAAATTGCGAAACGATCTCCCTAAACGGATCAATTGAGTGCACTCAAATACAAAATGCGATTTCATATGAGTTCTATTTGAACAACATGAATACTGGAAATGATATGACCATAGTGTCAAACTCAAACTCAATTTCCCTAAACGAATTTGCTAGTATAATAACCTATGGATCTTCGTACTACACAAAAGTTAGAGCAACCTATCAACCAATAGAAGGTGAACCGATTACAACAGAATGGAGTGAAGAGTGTGAGTTTAGTTTGGAAGGAGCTCCAAAAGTTTTTTCACTTGAAAATGTAGAATGCGGACAAGAAATTACAACTGATTTCACAATCTCTTGTACCCCTTATTACATAGCCACCTGTTACGAATTTCATGTAACAAATGTTACAACAGGACAAAATGCTTCAACTGGATGTATTACGCAAAACAATTTTGTTCTAGCTTCATTGGGAATCACATTTAACACTGGTGATGTCATTTCTGTTTATGTTACTTATTTCAATGGAGACGAAGCATTATACTCTACTAGAGCTTGTGAATTTAGGATTGGGGAAAAAATGAAATTATGTTATGTGGAACAAATTGACTATTTCGATCCAATAGTTCCATCAACTAAGGCATCATATAATGTGGGAAATTTCTTTCAATTGAATTATTTTGATAGTAATTTTAGCTCTCAGTACGCAACAGGAATATGGGAATCAAATAGCGCGGATGTAATTAACACCGCAATTGAAGTTTTAGAAGACATTGATAATTTTTTATCAATTAATATAGTTGACCCCTCATGTGGAAATATTAACCAAAGACTTTCTGTAACTATTACTCCATTCACTCAGGGAATGGCACAAAGTGGAAACTACTCAAATGCCCTGGGAATAGCTCAAATTCAAAATCAAAACATTGACCAGAACTATTTAGGTCAAAATTGCTCTTCTTTACCAATGGTTCATTGGGCTGTTAATCAATTTCCTTATGGCGATAATAGCTCTGTTCTGATTGGTTATGTCAGATTAAATCATGAAGTTGATAATTTCTTTATGGATTACCCGAATCCCACTTCACCAAATGAATTTGATTTATATACAGTAATATTGCATGAAGTAATTCATTTACTTGGAATTAACGAATCTGATCCAATTTTTCAGGAGTTTTTATTTGCTTCTGGTAATCAACAATTATATAACAGTGATTTGTTTAATTGTACTCAACATGCAGATTACATTAACTTGAGAGAATCTGGTTGTGATAATGTACATTTTCAAGGTCAGTACACAAATGATGAAGTTTTTGCACCATCACCTTACAACGCAAGTTCATTATCGCATTTTGTAGATAATTGTGGATCAAACTACCTGGGAGAAAACGTAATGAATCCTTTTTTAGATATGGGAAATGATCAGCACAGGTTTTTACACCAACGTGAAGTAAATGCCCTTCAGGATATGGGGTACAATTTTCTAGGAAATTTTAATGGACAAGCCTATAATTTAAACAACAATTTCCCTGTTGTTGTCGGTAATAATGATGGATTATTAGCTCAATTTTTTAATGATGAAGGATTTAACTGTAACAGTTTAAATTATTCTCCAATTTCACAAGAATTTTGTTCATCAAATTGGCCATTGATTTTAAGTCCCTTAACGAATGATATTAATGCGAATTACATTGATAATGCTGTATTAAAAACTGGACAAGGAAATGCAACTATCAATTTAATTAATAACTCAACTCAAATTGAATTTACACCGAACCAACCAGGAGTGTACACTATTGGATACATACCTGCTAATAACACTAGAAAGGGTTTGCCTACTTATATCCAAATATTTGTACCCAGTTGTAACGATACCAACCTTCAATTATTGACTTGTCATAATTCAAATAATTGCAATCAAATTTGTTTTAATGATATTTATAGTCATACATTATTGAGAGGAAGCAACAAAACTACCCCTCAATTTTTTACTGGATCGGATAATCCAGTTGAAATAAAGTGTACTGGTAATCATCAATACGATCAAAATTCCCCATCAACATCCTGCTATTCTTCCGTGTTTTTCTGGGTTGATACTGACATTAATGAAGAGTATTCTCTGTCATTTGAAAGAATTTTTAATGAAACACCAGCCTCTAATGCTGAAATTGAAGTATATGCATATTTGGTTAAATCTACCGACATGATGAACGGTCAAGTTAACCAATCAAGCAACCTATTCACCAATTTCCCGACAAATAATCAATTAGTTTACAAAGAGCACTTTGCAACCAATCAATATCCGAATGAAAAAATCTCTATTTGCTTTAATGCGAATGACGAATATGACATGTTGTTATTTTATTGTGAACAGGTAAATAATTTTAGCGGATTTGGAATTGGCAAATTTTTATTTAAAAACCTCGAGTTTATGAAAAAGGAAACACCTTCTATAGCTCAATACTCCTTGAATTGTTTAAATGAAGATTTAATTCTAGACGCTTCATACTGCAGCTCATCAAATAGTATTTATACTTGGGAAGATGACCTTGGAAATATTTTATCTAATTCTCAATTTTATAATGGAGGTCCTATTTCAAGCCCCTTCGTTGGAGATTATACTTTTTATTATTCCCAACCTAATTTACCGATCACTGTAATTACACCTGCAAATAATAATAACTGTAGTGGTAGTATCTCAACCCAGATTGAATTTGTAGAATGTTGTACGGATGGATCACTTCCGATTCATCACCCTCTAACGCCTGAAGCAGGTAATAGAACCTACGGTGAAGATGTAGATGCTGACAACGCTAACAACCTTTACTATACAGGAACTTTTAGTGAAGATGTAGGATTTGGCTGGAATCAACTTCAAACCTCAAACGACCCTCCAAATCATGATGGTTTTATAGCAAAATTCAGTGACAACTGTCAGGAATGGTTGGTTCAAAGAGAAAACGCAACAGATAATCAAATTAAAGTAGATGACAGCGGAAATATTTTTTGGGCTTCACGTGGTGATCTTTATGGGGAAAGTAGGTTTCAAAGAATAGATCCTTCAAATGGAAATCCTATGGCCTTAAATTGGACATTACAACCTGGATCATATATTTCAGATTTTACTTTAAATGAATTGAATCAAAAAGTAATAATTACTGGTTATGCTGTCGTTGGCGAAACATTTATGGGCTGGCCTATTGATCCTGGAACATTTATAGTAATAGCAGATTACAATTCGTCATTCATCAGTGCTGAATCATGGAACTCTCCAAGTAATAAACGATCAAAAATTTCCTTCAAACCTTCTACCTCTACAATTGCTTTAGCATATCAACCCAATTCTAGCGAATGGTTAGTAATTCAAGATCAGCAGTCAAATATTGGCAACCCTAACACGGAAACAACAATTGAAAGTTTTATTATTACTTCTGGTCAAGCGGAAATAACTTCATTGGAATATGATAGCAACACTAGTGGCTGGTTCACTCAATTTGTTTATGACGGCAGTGTTAGTAATTTAACTTATTACGGAACCCCCAAAGTTGCAATTTGTAAAACAGATTACTGGAATAACACTACCCAAGAATTTACAGATGACTGGTCAGGCTATTTCAGCACTCTATATACACTAGCGAGTGATCGACCTAATATGCACATTGATGGCCAAAACATTTATCATTCTTATAGTAGTAATTTGTTTGCTGCATATAATATTAAGTCATGGTCACATAGCACTAGTAATTTTAATGTTAATTGGTCCAACTCCTCAATTAGCAGTACTGGAATGTATTACAACACTATGACAAAAGGAATTAAAAACACTCCGTTAGGTACTTTCTTGACAGGATATTTCAATTTAGATTTAAATGTAGCTAGTTCAGGCAATTGGATTTATGCTAATCAGCATATTACCGGAGGAGAGGTTGCTACTATGTATGGTATAAAGTATGACAACACGGGTCAAGTAACAGCTATGGTAGTTCCTGGTGATAATCAATGGGACAATTCCCAAAATAATGGAAACAAAATGGCTTCTAATCATGAAAATGAAGAGAAATTAAATACAAATGCTATCAATCTATACCCTAACCCTGGGAAGGATGTATTCACAATTGAATGCATGGGATCATTTAATGCTTCTATTTTAAACACAAACGGACAGGAAGTGTTGAAAATCAACGGAATTGACAAATCAACTTTCAATTTGAGTGATTTCGCTAGTGGGGTTTACATTGTAAAAGTCCAAATTGAAAATAGTATTGAAATAATCAAATTAGTTAAAGAGTAGAAATAATCAAATTATACTAAAAGCCGCTATGAACATAGCGGCTTTTTTTTATCAATTTTAAGCTTTAATAAATTAATCAGTAAATTCGTTTGGTAAAAAAAACTACCCATACATGCAACCTTTTATTACTTCGCTTGGTCTTAGACACAGTGAAGTTAATTTACAAGTAGAAAGATGATGAAATTAAAAAGTTTAATTCTAGGAGTTTCAGCGATCGCTGTGAGCCATTTTACCCAAGCTCAAATTGTCGTTGACAACACTACTCAAACCCCTGAACAATTGGTACAAAGTGTATTGGTTGGATCAGGTGTTACAGTAACAAACGTACAATTTAATGCAAGTGTGCCATTAGCTCAATCAATTCAATCTCAGGTTGGATATTTTGATGCATCAGGAACTACCTTCCCAATTACTGAAGGTTTAATATTGGCGACAGGAAATGCTCAAGGATCTATTGGACCAAATAGCTCCGGTTCATACTCTGACAATACAGGTGTGGCTCCAGACCCCAATGATGCAGACATGGCCATGATTGGATCTCCTTATGTTCAAAACAACGAAGCGATTTTAGAATTTGACTTTATTCCAACAGGAGATTCTGTAGTTTTTAATTATGTTTTTGGCTCAGATGAGTACCATGAATTTTCAACTTCAACTTTCAATGATGGTTTTGGATTCATCATTTCAGGACCTGGATTTACAGGACCATTTCAAAATGGGGGTGAAAACATTGCCATAATCCCTGGCACTTCATTACCGGTAACAATGAACAACTTAAACAATGGTGGTTCAAACACAGGCCCTTGCACAAATTGTGCATACTTAATCGATAATCCTCCCGGTTCACCGGACATTCAATATGATGGATATACTGTAGTTATGCAAGCGGCGGCATCTGTTGTTTGTGGCCAAACTTATCACATAAAGATGTGTATTGCTGATGCCGGCGACATTTACTATGACTCAGGAGTGTTTCTAGAAGCAAACTCATTTAGTTCAAATGCACCGGATATCAATATTCAATTAGTAGACGTTAATGGGGATCCATTAAACGGAAACTACTTAATTGAAGGATGTTCATCTGCGGCAATTAACATCATCAAACCTGCCGGATACACAGATTCTACTTATACTGTAGCTATATCAACTAGTGGTACTGCTACTAACGGAACTGACTATACTGCAATTAACCCTAACTATACAATCCCTCCTGGACAAGATACTTTAACTGTTGTTATTGATGCTTTGCAGGATGGACTTACTGAACCTACTGAAAATTTATTCATTGAAACTTATTATTTGACACCATGTGGAGATACAATGACCGTATCTGCATCATTGGACATTGTTGATAACCCGCCTTCATTTAACGTCTTTGCCAATGACACTACAATTGATTGTCCAACAAACTCAATTGATATTACTGCTTGGACTGATGGTGGAATTCCAAACTTAGTATATGATTGGGGTATCTACGGAACCGGTGCAACAGCATCTCTTCCTGGAAACGTAACAGGAACTTATACTATTACTGTAACTGATGAGTGCGGAATGGTTCAGGATACCACTGTAACTATTACGGTGAACCCTGCAACAGTTCCTGATATCACATTTAACCAAAATACATTTAACATTTGCCCTGGGGATGATGCATTTATTGATGCAACAGTAAACAACCCTTATGATCCGGGTCAGTTAACTTATAGCTGGACACCTGGAGGACAAACTACTGAAGACATTACTGTGAGTCCAACTGTTTTAACATGGTATTACTTGACTATCACTGATGGATGTTACAATGTAACTGACTCTGTTAAAGTTGAAATGGGATCAGTTGACTTAACTGCTATCAACATTACCAACGCCACTGACTGTCCAGGACAATCAGGAGTACCGGGATCAATTCAAGTTATGCCTGATGATCCGGCATGGACCTATACATTAATTGGTGGAGGTAACACATTTGGCCCTCAAAATGACGGAACTTTTGGCACCTTAGATGGAGGTATCACTTATTTCTTGAATGTTGTTAGTGATGACGGATGTACCGTTGATACGGCAGTAACAGTTGGATTAGGAACTAATGCTGTCACAGCAAACTTTGTACTGGATTCACTAAGAGACGTTACTTGCTTTGGAGATAATGATGGTGGTGCTTATGTAATGAATATCAACGGTGGTGTTCTGCCTCCATTTGATGTAACTTGGACTCACACATCAGGATTATTTGACTCAGAGCAAGTTTTGGTAAACGGAACTTCAGAACAAGATCAACTATTTGGAGGTCAGTGGGTTGTTACTGTAACGGATCAAGAAGGATGTGCGTGGTCACAATTATTTACGATTCAATCACCTGACGAATTGGTTCTGGATTTGATCTTTAATGATCCTACTTGTTATCAATTCTCTGACGGATCAGTGACAATTTCTTCTTCAGGAGGAAATGGTGGAAACACTTTTGTAATCACTGACGATTTAGGAACGCAAATCAATGGAGCTTCAACGACAGCTAACAACTTACCTGAAGGATGGTATTATGCTAATATCACAGACTCAGAAGGATGTTTTGCAGAAGATTCAATTTTATTGGAAGATCCGGGAGAAATGCAAATTGACTTAGTATTAGAACAACCATTGTGTTATGGTGCTCCTACAGGGGTTGCTACAGTAGACACAGTTTACAACTACACAGGTGCATACGGTCAAGTTGCTTATTTCTGGAATCCTAACCCATCTGCAATTCCAAATGGAATAGGTACAAATTTCATCAACCATATGGGACCTGGAGCTTATTCATTAACCATTAATGACGAAAACGGATGTTCTAAAGTGTTTGACTTTACCATTGTTTATCCACCGGAGTTGGTGTTTACAGAATTAGGAACAGATCCTGCATATTGTAGACTATTTGATTATCAGTCTGGAAATGGAGTTGTTTATGCAGCTGCAGGAGGAGGAACACCTTCTTACAACTACACATGGACGAATTTGCAGACAATGCAAACATCTAATAACACTACATGGGGCGGATTAAATCCTGGAGATTACTTTATTCAAGTTGTTGATGGAGCAGGCTGTTTCTTAACTGACACAATTGCATTAGATTCACTTAATCCAATTGCTGAGTACACTGCTACATCTGATGCTTTTGATGATCCATTAGTATATGAAGGAACTGCTCAAGTTTGTGTTCATTTTGAAAATCAGTCACAATACTTCGCAAATCCTAATAACCCTAATTCGGATACTACATTCTTCTGGAACTTTAACTATGACAATATCAGCTGGACGATATCTCATGATATTAGCGAAGAGTTTGATACTTGTTATAACTCGGCCGGAGAATATGAGGTTTGTTTAGTTGCATTGAATAAAAATGGATGTTCAGACACAACTTGTCATACGATAATCGTACATGACCCATTACAATTCTTGCCGATCAACGTATTTACTCCAAATGGAGATGGAGATAACGACTTCTTCTTCTTCCCTTCTCAAGCAGTACAATCATTTAGCTGTACTATTGTTAATAGATGGGGGGTAACAGTTGGTGAATTAACTGACATTACTCAAACATGGAACGGAACAGATATGAATGGGTCAGCTTGCCCTGATGGAGTTTACTTCTATGTGTATGAAGGAATATCCACTGACGGAACTGAACTCAAAGGTCAGGGAACCGTCACCATAATAGGACAATAAATAACTTACCCTAAATAATCAAAAAACCCCGAAGTAATACTTCGGGGTTTTTTAGTTTAAATATTATTTCAATTATTTAATGTCGTCTGTAAAGTGACCATCAAGTTTACCGCGACTCATTTTTTCTTCATTAAAGGCTTTTGACCCCCCTTTTGGAATAGATAAACTCTGCCAATTGTTTCCTTTTACCTGAGTACCAATTAAAACTATTTGACCCACGTGATATGCATAATGACAAAGCTGTCTGTTAAAAGCTTCTATCATTGTATGCTTTTGTTTGCGAATGTATATAGGTCTATCAAAATTATCAGGCGTTATACTGTACAGTGCTCCGAATAAACATCTCCAGCCTTCTTCCCATTTATCAATCAAATCTGCCTTAGTTTTGATCACTTTTTCAAATTCCAAATCTCTCTGTCTCCATTCCTTTTCTCCATCCGTAGTTAAAAAATTTGTCCATCTGGACATCATGTTTCCCCAAAGATGATTTACAATAATGGCAATCGAGTTAGTGTTTGGATCAGCTGTCCAATGAATATCATTCTCATCTAATTGAGCAAAAGTTTTATCACCCAAAGATTTATAGTATTCAAATTGCTTGATTACGCTATTGAGGTAATTTGGTATCATTCGTTATCTGTAAAATGGTTCCAACCTTGTGCAGTAATTGGCACTGCTTGTCCTCCTCTATCAATAATATGAGTACCGGATCCTTTATCAGTAAAATGACCAATAAAAGTAAGGTGCTTATTATCTTTTAACTTCTCATAGTCATTTTGACTAATAGAAAACAACAATTCATAATCTTCACCTCCATTTAATGCACACATACTTGCTTCTAGATCAAAGTCCCTTGCTGTATTATATGTTTCTTGATCAATTGGCAGTTTCTCATCATAAATGGCACAGCCCAAATCACTAGCTTTACATAAATGCAGTAATTCTGATGCCAATCCATCTGAAACATCAATCATTGAAGTAGGTTTTACCCCCAATTCTTTTAAAAAGTGAATAACGTCTTTTCTAGCCTCAGGCTTTAATTGTCTTTCCAAAATATAATCTACTCCCTCTAACTCCGGTTGCATTTTTGGATTCGCTTCATAAACTTCTTTTTCTCTTTCCAGCACTTGTAATCCCATAAATGCACCTCCAAGATCTCCACTTACTACTATCAAATCATTTTCTTTGGCGCCATCTCTCATTACGATCTCATTTTTGGCTACTTCACCAATTGCCGTAATTGAAATAATCAAACCACCAGTAGAAGAGGTAGTATCACCTCCTACCAAATCAACTTGATAAAGCTCACATGCTTTATGAATTCCTTTGTAAATTTCTTCAATTGCTTCTACAGAAAATCTATTTGAAACAGCAATAGAAACGGTAATTTGTGTAACATCACCATTCATTGCATAAATGTCAGAAAAGTTGACAATGGCAGCTTTATACCCTAAATGCATCAAAGGAGTGTACATCAAATTAAAATGAATCCCCTCCAATAACATATCAGTTGAAACCAACATGTACTTATCTCCTACATCAATCACTGCTGCATCATCTCCAACTCCTTTAACGGTAGAATCATGATATTTTTTAGTTTCAGCTGTTAACTTGTCAATCAATCCAAATTCCCCTAGCTGTTCAAGTTCTGTTCTGTTTTCCATCTAATCTATTTTATGGAATAGTTAAAATAAAAGATGGCCGGTTGAATTATGCTCTTTCACACCGACCATCTCATCAAATTATTTAAATTGATTAATCCAATGAACCAATCATTTTGGTTGGATCAACCCACTCTTCATATTTTTCTTCCGGCACGTATCCTAATCTTATCGCCTCTTCTCTTAATGTTGTTCCATTTGCATGGGCAGCATTTGCTATCTCTGCAGCTTTGTAATAACCAATTTTGGTATTTAATGCAGTAACCAACATCAATGAATTATTCAACAATTCTTTAATTCTAGCATGATTAGGCTCAATTCCTTTTGCACAATTCACATCAAATGAAAGACAAGCGTCCCCAATCAATTCAGCAGACTGTAACAAATTGTAAACCATCATTGGCTTGAAAACATTCAACTCATAATGCCCTTGAGCACCTCCTACTGAAACTGCTACATCATTACCCATAACCTGAGCACAAACCATTGTCAAGGCTTCTGCTTGAGTAGGGTTAACTTTTCCAGGCATAATAGATGAACCAGGCTCGTTTGCCGGAATAATAATCTCTCCAATTCCTGATCTTGGACCTGAAGCCATTAATCTAATATCGTTGGCAATTTTATTCAATGAAACGGCAATTTGCTTTAACGCACCATGCGATTCTACAATTGCGTCATGAGCAGCCAATGCTTCAAATTTATTTTCAGCCGTAACAAAAGGCAAACCTGTGAATTGAGCAATATATCTTGCCACTAAAGTATCATATCCTTTAGGTGTATTTAAACCTGTACCAACTGCCGTACCACCAAGTGCCAATTCAGCTAAATGAGGCAAAGTATTTTTCAATGCATTAATTCCATGATCTAACTGAGAAGCATATCCTGAAAATTCCTGACCCAATGTTAATGGAGTTGCATCCATCAAATGTGTTCTACCAATTTTTACTACGTCTTTAAATGCTTTTGACTTAGCTCTTAAAGTATCTCTTAAAGCCTCAACTCCAGGAATTGTTTTTTCAATAATCATCTTGTAAGATGAAATATGCATTCCTGTTGGAAAAGTATCATTTGAAGATTGAGATTTATTTACATCATCATTTGGCTGTAAAGTTTTATCACCTTCACCAATTTTTTTACCTGCAATTTCATGTGCACGGTTGGCAATAACTTCGTTCACATTCATATTAGATTGTGTTCCTGATCCCGTTTGCCAAATCACCAAAGGAAATTGGTCGTTAAGTTTTCCCTCTAATATCTCATCACACACCTCAGCAATTAAATCTCTTTTCTTTTCCTCTAAAACACCCAGTTCACAGTTTGCATAAGCAGCTGCTTTTTTCAAATATGCAAAACCCCTAATTACCTCAATTGGCATTGACCCTTCAGGACCAATTTTAAAATTATTTCGAGATCTTTCTGTTTGTGCACCCCAGTATTTATCGGCAGGTACCTTCACCTCACCTAATGTATCTTTTTCAATTCTATATTCCATTCGTATGATTTTTGAGAATTAATTATAACTTTACAGCAGAATTAGACAACAAAATTAACAATATATAATCATGGTTGCATTAGGATTTGCTTTATTTCTTTGTATCGGACTGATGGCATTTTGGGTTTTAGTGTTCCTTATGGGAGTTGCACTTCCTTTATGGATTACATTAGGTAGTATCGAAATGTTACGTCCAAAAAGATTAGTTGAAACAGCTGACGGCGAAGGCGAAGCCTAAGTAGTCATCCATTAAAAAAATTAAAGCTTCTGATTTCTCAGAAGCTTTTTTTATTTATAACAATTCATTTACATTCTCTGGTGGTCTACCTAACACAGCCTTATCGCCTTTAATCACAATTGGTCTTTCAATTAGTTTAGGATTATCAATTAGTGCAGCAATCCATTCATCTTCAGATAATTCTTTTCCTTTGAATTTTTCTTTATAAATATCCTCTCCTTTTCTAACTATATCTGCAGCTTTCATTCCCAACTTTACCAAAACTTCTTTCAACTCCTTTTTTGTTGGTGGATTTTCAAGGTAATTTACTATTGTTACTTTAGTTCCGCTATCCTCAATAATTGCTAATGTTTGTCTACTTTTTGAACAACGGTTATTGTGCCAAATTTCCATAATCAAGTTATACTGTTAATTAAAGCCTTAAATTTAGACAACTTTTTTAGCAAAAATCACGTATAACAAACGATAATCATTGAGATTGCGTTAAAATAATAGGATGATTAGATACGCCTACGTATTAACAATCGTACTCTTAACGGCAATGTCCAACAGTTTTGGACAGTATGCCGTAAGTGGTAATGCTACAACTGGTCCCGGTTGTAATGAGTTTACTATTACCTCAAACACTCCAAACCAAACCGGAGGAATGTATGGTACAACGCAATTAAATCTTACTACTGCTTGGTCGCTTAAATTTTCTGTAAATTTTGGATGTGACAATTTTGGAGGTGAAGGAATGGCCTTTGTGCTTCAACCTGGAGCTTGGACTCTTGGCACTGGAGGTTTTGGATTAGGATATCAAGGTCTTACCAATACATTAGCTGTTGAATTTGACACTAGAGATAATCAAGCTTCAGGGCAAACAACAAATTGGGATGTACCTTATGATCATATTGCATTAATGGGGAACGGAATCATCAATCACAACGATCCAGTAAATACAGCATTAACTGGTGTTTCTACTATCGACCCAACACCGGCAAATGACGTAGAAGATTGCCAAAATCATATTATTGAAATTACATGGACACCAGGAGCTACTCAAACTTTAGAAGTGTACTATGATGGTATGTTGACTTTGACTGAAACCAGCAACATGATCACCAATAATTTAGGTGGAGCAACAAACGTAACATGGGGATGGACAGGTGCAACAAGCGCCTTTTCAAATGAACAAACAGTTCAAATTGCGATTGAACCTGATTTTACCTACAGTCCAACAAACTGTCCGGGACAGGTAATCAACTTTACTGCTACAACTAATAGTCAGTATCCAATTGTTCAATATGATTGGGATTTTGACGGAACACCTTTGCTAAATGGCGGACCTAATCCTTCTCATACTTTTGCTACAGCAGGTAATCATCCTGTTACATTGACGATTACTGATAATCAGGGATGCACTAACTCAGTAACTATTGACATAGGAGTTGGATTCATGGTAGATGTTACTGCTGATTTAACTACAATTTGCCCGGGTACCTCAACTCAACTGCATGCTCAAGGTATTCCATTTGTAGGTAACACCTGCTGCTTTGAACTTCATTGCTATGATATTTGGGATGATTGGAACGGAGCAGAAGTAGAAATTTTTGTTGATGGAACTTCGCAAGGAACATATACGGCAACAGATGGTGGAGGTATGCCTTCTACAACTGTATTCAATATGTGTTTTCCTCATGGATCTGATATTGACATGGTAATAAATGGTACCGGATCTCCACAAGAAAGCTCTGTTTTTATGGTAGATGAAAGTGGAGATACTGTTGCACAAATTCTTAGTAATTTTTTATCTGGAAGTACTACGTGGTATAATGGTGCTACCGCACAATTTACAGTAGATTGCGGAATTACACCACCCGCTTACACATATAGCTGGAACAATGGAGGCTTTTTAGATAATGCGAATATTGCAGATCCAACATGTACAATTTCTTCAGCAACAACTTTTACAGTAGATGTTACAGATCCAGGAACCGGATGTGTAATTCAAGAAAACATTACCATTAATACATATACGCCTGGTACAATAAGTATAAGTGGAACACCAACAGTATGTGAAGGTGACTTAGGTGACTTGTCTGTATCAATGACTGGTCCAACACCATATGATTTCACAATCTCAGGTCCAGGAGGTCCTTATAATATAACAGGGATAACCTCAAGTCCTTATACATTCAGCAATGCAAATGCCGGAACATTTACAATCAGTTCAGCAACCAGTGCAGGATGCCCTATCGCGGCACCTTCCGGATCAGGAACCATAACTGTAATAATACCTCCGGATGTGGATATTGAATCAAACAATACGTATTGTGATGGAGACCCTATAAATCCATTAAATGTAGTTTCTACAAATGGAGGTACAGTTGAATGGTATAATAACCCCGGACTAACAGGAGCTCCATTAGCAACAGGAAACTCTTACACACCTAGCCCTGTAGTTGGCACTAATACTTATTACGCCATTGAAGCTGAATCAGTTTTAGGATGTACCGGAGATGTGGATTCTGTAATTATCACTGTTAACCCTGTACCTATCGAACCGACTTGGACCGGACAGACCGTTTGGTGTGAAGGAGTGGTTCCTACCACTTTATTAGCAACGGCATCCATGGGTGGAAATATTACCTGGTATGATGCTGATCCTGCTTTGGGACCTGCTAATGTTTTATCAACTAATCCTAATTTTAATCCATCATTCACTCCAGGAACATGGAGCCTATTTGTTACAGAAACGGCAAATGGATGCGAAGGTCCGGCTGAAGAGATTACATATACCGTAAAACCTACACCTCCTGCTCCAACTGTTACAGGTCAAACAGGATACTGTGAAGGTGAAACACCTACAGCTTTAACAGCAACTCCTAGTTTAGGAGGACAAATTGATTGGTATAATTCTTTGGGAATAAATCTTGGTACCGGAACAACATACACTCCGGGACTTACTGCCGGAACATCCATCTATTATGTTTACGAAACACTGAATGGTTGTGAATCTGACTCAACAGAAGTAGAAATATTAGTTCAACCTGCTCCAACTGTTGACGTACCAGATTCAGTAGGGATATGTAAAGGAGACTCTACTTTGGTAACAGCCATTAATAATGGATATGACATAAGTTGGGATGATGGCCAGTTAGGAGCATCCGTTTATTTGGGACCTGATTCAACCAGCTGGTTTGTTGTAACTGCTGACAACCCTTCTTGTGGATTTTCGCAGGACAGCATTCTGGTTATAGTTTATCCTTTGCCTTTAATTTATGCTGGCAATGACACCTTAATAGGTATTGGAGGCGAGGTAACCATGTGGGCCACTTCTCCATCAAGTGTCACCTTAGATTGGATTCCATCTGTAGAAGAATGCGTAGAAGGTGATTGTAGTATTGTTTATGATGTTCCTGATCAAGCAACAGTATATGTTGTTTTTGCCACCGATAAAAATGGCTGTGTAAATACTGACAGTGTTTTAGTAGACATCAATGGATATATGGACGTATTTGTACCAAACATATTTTCACCAAATGGTGATGGATGGAATGATGTTTTAGAAATTAAAGGTCCACGACTTTTCAATTTTACTATTGAAATCTATGATCGTTGGGGTAAAAGAGTGTACTATGCAGATGAACAAAAAGACTTTTGGGATGGTACTATGAATGGCAAACCGCTAGAGCCTCAAACATTTGTTTACATGTTAAAAGGCGAGACCGTTTTAGGTGATAAAATTGTCATTGAAGGCAATGTTTCAATAATTAAATAGAGTAGCCAACTCTTTTCGTCGAATAATCGTTAACACTAACAGATTAAATTCTATTTTTGTTTCTAATACAATCAATTACGAATATGATTAAATTCTACTACACGCTTGCCGCATTACTAATTAGCAGTATTGGTCTGGCACAAAACAACCCAATTTTGCCAGAGCAGCATGGTTCCACTCCTAATTGGAATCAAGCACAATATAAAGCTGTTGGCGATTCTTGCGGTGCTTATTACAATAATTACATTGGTTTAGGAAAAACGTCACAAGTGTTTGAGAGCATTTGTAGACAAGGAAACAATTCAGAATTTATTTTTTATGGTGGCGCTTATCAAAGATTTTACGCTCCACAACCAATGGAAATTTCAGGAATTGAGTTTTTTGCTTACGTTTCAGATACTGATGTAGATTCTGTTTTATTCATTACAACTTTACATGAATATGACCAAGTAAATGATACTTTAGGAGCTCAATTGGCTATAGATTCAGTTTATGTAACTCATCAGGCCTTTAGTATTGTTATCCCTGACATGTCAGTTAAATCATCTTTCGATACTGTGGTTACAGTTAATTCAGACTATATTATTGGTTATCAAAATACAACTGATGACTCTGTTTATGTTATAGTGAGTGACGGAACCGTAAATGATGGAAATGGTGACGGTCATTTTTTCTATTACTACAACAATCCTTTTGCTCCAACCTATGAAGGGACATATAATGCCTTGGCATTTGGTGCAGGATATGACTTTGATGCTTTGATAAGCCCTAGAATTAAATATGACTTGCAAGATGGTTTCAATCTTCTTGATGATGAAATTTGTCCAAATGTTGTAAGTGCCGGATGTGTAGAATATGCTCAAAAACCAGTTTTTAGTAATTCACAATATAACTGGGACGGAAACACATCAAATATTCTTTGGACATGGGGTGATGGTTTGCAAAATGGTAATTTGTTAAATGCTTGTCATACTTATACAACACCAGGTTCATACGACATAACTTTAAAAGACACACTTAGAAGATACGTTTATAACAACGTAAACTGTCCTTTCGTTTCTTCACAATCTATCACAGTTATTGATTCAGTGTTTGCAGATTTTAGCTTTATCAATAATGATACTTGGGTGATTTTCACAAATAATTCTACAAATGCTGATTCAGTTTATTGGGATTTTGGAGATTCAACTTCATCTAACATGTGGGAACCATTCCATGCATATGATTCAGTTGCCACTTATGAAGTTACCATGATTGCATATAACGAATGTTTCTCTGACACATTAGTATTGCCAGTAACAGTGGATAATTTAGGTATAGAGGACAACAAGGTAGATTTTTCATTGTATCCAAACCCTGCCAACTCTACAGTTACAGTTAATGGACTTAAAGCAGGCACAAGAATAGAATTGCTAAACATTATCGGTGAAGTTGTAATGACTGATGTTGCAGATGGCAACAAACATTATCTAAACACATTAGATTACAGCAGTGGCACCTACTTTATTAGAGTAAGTTCAGACCATGATCAGGTCACGAAAAAACTCATGATAAGACATTAAATTTTAAAAGCCGGACATTGATCCGGCTTTTTTTTGTGAAATATTCCCGAAATTTGCCAAATGGTAAGGAAAAGACTGAAAAATCCGGTTTTTCTATTTTACATACTAGTTGGATATGTAATTATCCAATTTAGTTGGTGGCTTTTCCAATTGTTTGGCCTTTACAAAAAAATCTACACTCATCCTGATCAATTAAAAAGCAAAACCTGGATGCTTTTGGGTGAAGGATTGGTTTTCCTTATTATCCTTCTTGGTGGTGTTTACATGATCAGAAGAGCACTTAAAAGAGAGAGAGAAATAAATGAACTGCAGCAAAATTTCTTACAATCAGTTAGTCATGAATTAAAGACACCTTTAGCTTCAATTGGACTTTTTCTGGAAACTATTAGGGATAGAGATTTAAGTGAAGAAAAGAAAAAAGATGCTTGTGATAGGGCACTAAGTGAAGTAAAACGATTGAACCATCTTATCTCCGATATTTTAACAGCCAGAAATATAGATAGCAGTAATTACTTCATTCACAAAGAAAAAATTGATTTAGACGACTATATCAATAAGGTTGTAAATTCTTTGAAGGATACTTTAATGGTAGACTATACTTTTTCTCTTTCCCTGGATGAAATCACTATCGATTTAGACAAAGAAGCTTTGGACAGTATAGTTTATAACATACTAGAAAACGCAAGTAAATATGCTCCTAAAGGTAGTAAAGTAAGTATCAGCCTTACAAAAAAATCAGGTAAAACTATTTTGCAAATTTCAGATGAAGGTATCGGACTTGATGCTGCTGCAAAAGAAAGGGTATTCAACAAATTTTATAGAGTTGAAAATGAAATGACCCGCAAATCAAAAGGAACAGGATTAGGTCTTTACATAGTGAAATTCTTAGTAGAAACACAAGGAGGTAAAATCAAATTACTTGACAATAAGCCTCAAGGTTTAACAGTTGAAATTCAATTTAATGAATAAAAAAGTTGCTTTATTAATTTTAGATGGATGGGGTCATGGTGATCACACCAAATCTGATGGTATATTTAATGCTAACACACCATTTATGGATGATTTGGAAATGAATCAGCCAGCCGCAGAATTACTAACTCATGGCGAAAATGTAGGTTTACCTGAGGGTCAAATGGGTAACTCAGAAGTTGGGCATTTAAATATTGGCGCCGGAAGAATTGTATATCAAGAATTAACTAGAATTAATAAAGCCATTAAAGAAGGAGAATTTCAAAAAAATCCTGTTTTATTGAATGCTTTGAATAAAGCTAAAAAGGAAAACAGAAAACTTCATTTAATGGGTTTGGTTTCAACAGGTGGTGTTCATTCATCTTTAGCCCATTTGTTTGCATTGTGTGATTTAGCTAACGAAATGGAAATTCCACAAACCTTTGTGCATGCTTTTACAGATGGAAGAGATTGTAATCCAACTACCGGATTAGGTCATTTAGAAGCACTAGAAAACCACATTAAAGGAAGCAATGTTAAAGTAGCCTCAGTTATTGGTAGATACTATGCCATGGATCGAGACAAACGCTGGGAACGCATTAAAATAGCTTATGATTTATTAGTTCATGGCGAAGGTGAAGCATATACATCATCTATTGAGGCTATACAGGCTTCATATAGTAAAAACGTGACGGATGAATTTATTACGGCAAATGTAATTGTAGAAAACGGTGAACCATTGGCAAAAATTGAAGATGGTGACATTGTCATCTGTTTTAATTTTAGAACCGATCGTTGTCGTGAAATCACCATGGCTCTTACTCAACAGCATTTTCATGAGCAAAACATGCATACATTAGACCTGCATTATTTAACCATGACCAATTATGACAAAACCTTTAAAGGAGTTCATGTCATCTTTGAAAATGACAATCTTCCCAATACATTGGGTGAAGTAGTGTCCAATGCAGGTATGACACAGTTGCGTATTGCTGAAACAGAAAAATATCCTCACGTAAGTTTCTTTTTTTCCGGTGGGAGGGAAAAAGAATTTAAAGGTGAATCAAGGATTATGATTCCTTCACCTAAAGTTGCAACTTATGATATGCAACCAGAGATGAGTGCGAGTGAAATAAAAGATGCTGTTATTGCTTTCATGGAGAATGAAACTCCTGATTTTATTTGCTTGAATTTTGCCAACACTGATATGGTAGGTCACACAGGTGTTTATGAAGCCATTATTAAAGCTGCTGAACACGTTGATTCTTGTGTAAAAGAGGTAGTTGAAAAAGGGAAAGATTTAGGGTATTCATTCATTATTATAGCAGATCATGGTAACTCAGATTTCGCAATTAACCCTGATGGAAGTCCAAACACCGCTCATTCAATGAACCCTGTTCCTGTTATAGTGATTGACAAAGATGTTCAATCATTAAAAAATGGAATTTTACAGGATGTGGCACCAACAATACTTGAATTATTAGGTGTTTCTCAACCAAAAGAGATGACCGGCTCATCTTTAATCGGATAAATTTTACAACTTATCGAGAAGTGATCCGTAAAATTGATTGACGTCAGATATCACTATATATTTGCGTTAACTACTACGTTTCTATGAATAAGGCAAAATTAGTTTTGTCTGTTGCGGCATTTACTACTACTACACTCACCGCCAACAGTCAAAACATAAATGGTTATGCCGAGGTTGTTGGTATTGTGGATAACATGCTGACACTTGGTACTGTGGATGAATCAGCAGATTCGTTCGAAGATGGTGAGTGGATTGTAATCATGCAAATGCAAGATGATGTAATTGGCAATGTTTCTAATACAGTCAATTTTGGAGATCTTGGAAGCATTAACAGTGCAGGTTTGTATGAAGTCCGGCAAATTCAAACACACACAGAAATCGCCGGTGTGCCAAATTCAATTTCTTTAGTTAGTATTCCAAACAACACTTACAATATTTGTAATAATTGCTCAGTTCAGATCATCACTTTTCGAGACTTGGGGGCACCTGACTACACAACCACATTTGACATTACGGCTAAAGATTGGGATGGTACAACAGGTGGTGTGGTTGCATTCAACGTGGCCGGAACATTAACCTTAAACAATAATATTAGCGCAGATTATAATGGTTTCAGAGGTGCCGGACCTAATGCCGGTGGATCAGCAGGTTGTTCAGGTGGTGGAAGCTATAGAGTTAATACACAAGCTAACTTTGCGGACAAAGGAGAAGGAATTTTTAGAAGGATATTAGGAAATCAAGCAGCCGGAATGGGTAAAATCCTAAACGGAGGTGGTGGAGGAAATAGTCACAATGGAGGTGGCGGTGGAGGAGGAAACTACACTTCCGGAGGAGACGCAGGTCCAGGATGGCCCAATTGTAACCCATCTGCCGGAGGACTTGGAGGAATTTCTTTACAAGGTCAAATTTCTGCTAACCGTATCTTCATGGGCGGCGGCGGCGGAGCCGGCGAAGGAAACAACAATCTTTCAACTGATGGTGGAGATGGTGGAGGCATTGTCCTTATCAAAGCAAATGAAATCATTACAGACGCTTGTACGGGTGTTACTATTTCTGCAAACGGAGAAAATATAGCATTTGCAGGAAATGATGGAGGCGGAGGTGGAGGCGCCGGAGGTTCAATTGTTTTTGAAGTGAATACCTGGAATATTACAGGTGCATGCCCTTTGAACATTGAAGCCAGTGGTGGAGATGGTGGATCTGTTAATAGCGGCGCTACACATGGCGGCGGTGGCGGCGGTGGCCAAGGAGTTGTGTTTTATTCAGGTATGCAACCAATGGCTAATGCTTCAACCATTACCAATAATGGCTCAGGAGGTTGCGACAATAATTCAAATCCTTGTACCTCAATTGCAGGAAGTGGCGGAGGATTAAATGGTGAAGGTGTTCAGGAAAACCTATCCGGACCATTACCCATTGAAATTATCTCATTTGATGCTGAATTAGTCAATGATCAGGTATTACTGAGTTGGGTTACTGCTTCTGAAAAAGACAATGATTACTTCACAATTGAACATTCTTTGAATGGAAATCAGTGGAATATAATTACAACAGTAAAAGGAGCAGGTAATAGTACTCAAACCATTAATTACAGTACAATTCACTCAAATCCAAATTTGGGATTAAATTATTATCGCCTGCGTCAAACTGATTTCAATGGCACCTATACATTATCAGATACTAGAACGGTAAATTTTGAAGATGACCAAACCATCTTGTACCCTAACCCGGCAAATGACATTGTTCATGTAATGAAACCAAATATCGGGCAGTATGAAATAAGTATCTACAACACCCTTGGTCAAAAAGTGAGCGCAACAATTGAAGCGTATCAAAATCTGATTCAAATTAACACATCAGAACTGTCTACAGGTGTTTATGTATTGGTATTAATTAAGGATGAACAGCAAGAGCAAATAAAACTGGAAATTGAACGCTAAATCAATTTCTTTGGCTTTCCTGCAATAAAATCTTTAAGATATGCTGGCTCAAAATAGGCGAGATCTTCAAAGTCTTTGGCTTTGAATTTCTCCAGTGCCAGTTGGATCATCCCTTTAGCTGAAACTTCTGTTGCAAGGTCAAATACGGCATTGTCATTTTGAATAATTTCTTGACATTTTTCAGCTCCGGGTCCAACAAAAATAATCTTGCCTTGAGACAATTCTGAAGTAAAAGAAAACTCATCTATAATCATAGCCTGGGTTTCAAGAAGATTTTCGCCATTGCGATAAAGTGCCGTGTAAACTTCCATTCTCCTTGCATCAAACATTGGGCAAACAATGTCATTTGTATCAACCAAAGAGGCCAAGGCTTTTAAAGAATTGATACTAATTAAAGGAATATCTAAAGCATAACAAATCCCCTTTGCAGAACTGGTACCTATTCTTAATCCGGTATAAGATCCGGGACCAGCACTAATTGCTACAGCTTCTAAATCTTTTATAGACTTACCGGCTGCTTTCATCACTTCTTCAATGAAGAAATTCAACTTTTCAGCATGAGAGAATTTATCAGAGGTTTCCTCTGCAAGCTGCAATAATTGTCCATTTTCTGATAATGCTACTGAACATGTTTTAGTAGCTGTTTCAAGATGTAAGATGAGTGCCATTATTCAATGATCAAAATTTCAACCCGCCTATTTGCTTCTTCCTCTTCAGGCTTTTTGGGATCTTTATAAATCATTTCAGTATTCCCAAACCCTTTAGCAATTAGTCTTTCAGGATTTATACCATTGTTTTTCAAAAATTTTCTAACTGCTTTGGCTCTATCTTCTGATAGCTTTTGAATTCTATTGCTATTCTCCATGTCCGGCGCATTTACATGCCCTTGTATTTCAATTGACACTTCTTCATTTAGCGCCATAAAATCAAGCAATCGTTTAAGTGCAGGCATAGCAATCGGTAAAAACTCATCTGAATCTTGATAAAATTTGATATCCTCCAACAGCAATTTTTTACCAGAAGACAGTCGTTCTAATTCAATCAATATATCGGCATCATCATTGGCCTTTTTATCCAATACTACATCCTTCACAAACAAAAAGTATCCCGGTGTGTTTGATTCAATATGCAATTCTCTCGCCCTTGTCCCTGAAAAAATGAAATCGGTCCCCATGAACAATGCATTGTCCTTACCTACTCCGTCAATAATCATATTGGCTTCAACAGGCTCAAGTGTCTCCTTATCTCTAATTCTAACGCGAATCATTGGATCGTCAGGCTTTACTCTAAAATCTTGAATAACCGCTTGCGTTCTACTGATCTCTCCTACTCTCTTCCACTTAATTTTGGCTTTCCCTTCAAAAGTAGAGTTGGTATGAATCATTAGGTAGTAAACATCTAAAAATTCAGTATCCACTGAGGGTTTAAAATTTTTGTCTTTTGGATCAATTGAAATACCCTTAGGATAAAAAGTAGAAGTAGAAGCCATGATAGGTTTTACCTGATCATTCTCCAGCTTTTCACAAAAAGAATTATCGTCTGCTTTAAACAACATAAAGCTGAAATCAACATTATTTTCTGTTGAAATTTCAAACTCAAGTTTACCTTTTAGGTTCGGTTCAACTCTGATCCATACAGAATTTACTTCATGAAAGTCAGGGTTCATTGTAATAAAATCATCTCTATTACCATAATTACCCGGAAACTGAATTTGTGCAGGATTATCAAAATCAAGAACCTCTAAAGCCCCAAAACAATCGGCAAAAGAGTTAGAATAGTGCATTTTAAAACCTTGCGAAAACGCACCGTTCCCAATGACAATAGCTAATATAAAAAAGAGTAAATTTTTAATCATCCGGCAACAACAAATATAACGTATTTTTGTTTGCTGTAATTTCACATATCATGCCAAAGCAATAGATATGAATAATATAATAACAATTTATGAAAAACTAGGTGATGAAAAGCTAAAACAATTATTGGATGCTTTTTATGACAGAGTTTTTGCTTCTGAAATTATTGGACCATTATTCAATCATACCGAAAAAGACCTAATTAAGGATAAACAGTTTTGCTTTCTAACCCAGTTTTTAGGAGGTCCGCCAAGGTATATTGAAAAATATGGACATCCCAGAATGCGTATGAGACACATGCCTCATAAAATTACTATGGAAGGTAGAGATGAATGGTTGCGATTAATGAAGGAATCAATAAATACATTGGAAATAGAAGAAGATTTTAAAGAGGCTCTATACAACTGTTTTCCTAAGTTGGCAACCCACATGGTAAACAGTTAATATATTGCTCAAATTTTTATTTCCTATTTTAGGAATGAAAATTGTGACAATCAACCCATCTAGCCGTTAGATTTTAATAGAGTGAATAGACTATTGATCATATTTTTATTATTTATCGCCAGTACGCAAGTACTTGGTCAATCTGATAATCAATTAACCTGGTCAAATAGAAAACTGAAATGGGCCGACTTTAAGGGTGATATTCCAGCCGATTCAAAATTTCATGCACTCACTCACTCAGTGATAGATTTAAAATATCATGCCGAAGGAAATAATGTCACCTTTGAGATTAAAACTGTATTTGAGAAGTTAAAATCATGGAAAAAAGAAGAAGCTGATACTTATCTTTTACAGCATGAACAATTACATTTTGACATAACAGAATATTACAGCAGAATACTAAGAAAACGCATTAAAACTCACAGATTTAAAGGAATAAACACTTTTTCTAGTGAAGTAAGTGCTATTTTTAATCAGATTTATAAAGATGCCAATGAAATGCAATTGGCATATGATAAAGAAACCGAACACTCAATTAACAAGAAAAAACAAAAAAAATGGAACAAAAAGATTGCTTCCAGCATGAAAAAACTGGACAATTATAAAAATCCAAAAATTAAAATCAACATCAGTTACCTCACAAATAAATCAATATGAAACACTTATTTACGCTCTTACTCATTATCATTTCTTCAGTTGGAATAGCCAAAAACAAAACATGGTTAAGTCTTAAACCGGATGGATCTATTGCTTTTAAAATTGAAGCAAAAAGTGTTGATCAATTTAGTGATGGTTATGCTGCCGTAAAAATCAGTTTAGTTGAAAACAATACCTGGGTAACCAGATTAGGGTTCGTAGACAAAACAGGACAAATGGTGATTCCTGCTATTTACGATAAAACTAAAGGTGATGGATTTGTAAATGGAAGGGCCTGGGTAAAGAAAAAAGATGATAAATATTGGACCTTAATCGACAAAAAAGGAAACGTAATCAAAACAGGTGATTATGACAATGTAGGTTATATATTAAGCGGAAACAACAACTTACTATGCGTCCAACAAGGTGATTACAAAGGTTTCATAGACTATGACGGAAAAGAAATAATCCCATGTAAATACATAGGTTCTTCAAGTTTTAGTCAAGGCTTAGCATGTGTAGCAACAGAAGAAAGTGATGGATATGGTTTTATTAACGAAAAAGGTGAAGTTGTAATTCCACTTAAATTCAAACAAGCCGGGGTCACCACATTTACAGAATATGATTTAGCAAGAGCAGGAGTTGGCGGAACAACAGTATTAATTGACAAAACCGGCAAAATAGTTTTTAAAACCGGACAGGGAAACATTCAAAGTATTAGCAATGGCTGGATTAGAGTTTTTACCAGTAGCAGAAGAGATGATTGGGGATATTTAGATTTTAATGACCAGTGGAAAATCAAACCCATTTATGATAAACTGAGTGACTTTAATGAACAAGGATGGGCAGAAGCAACATTGAAAGGATATACAGGAATCATTGATACCACAGGGAAAACCATTTTAGATTTCAAATACGCAACTTTATATCTAAATCCTAAGGAAGATGGATACATCATGGGAGTATTACCTGTTGAAAAGCCCTCTTCGTTACTGAACACTCCAAAAGATTACTTCACTCCTGATTTAAAACCGGTTGATACAACTGGAATTAAATACATCTATCCGGCAAAGGGTGGTGAATTGATGCCTTATTTGGATCACAATGAGAAAAAAGGTTATTTAAGCAGAGATTTCAAAGTTGCCATTCCGGCTAAATACAGCCGCGCAGAGATTTTTTCTGAAGGTTTAGCCTGGGTATCTGAATAAGAAGTACAATCAAGAACATTGTCGCAATAGTAACGTATAAGACCTAAAATTCGCGAAAAAACAGTTATTTTCACGGGCCAAAGTATTTTACCATGATTAGAGGATTAAGCAAGGGGATTTTTTTATTGACATTTATTTGGGTTGCCACATTTTCATTGGCGCAAGAAAAACCCACGTACAAAACCAAAAATGTCATTGTAGTTATCATGGATGGACCACGATACACTGAAACCTGGGGAGACTCAACTCATCAACATATTCCTCACCTGGCAAATGACATGGTTCAACATGGTGTTTTATACACCAACTTTAGAAACAATGGTCCTACTTATACAGTAGCCGGGCACACTGCTATTTGTACAGGGAATTATCAAAAAATAAAAAATAACGGCTACGAATTGCCAAAGAAACCTTCCATGTTTCAGTATTGGTTAAAAGAAACCGGCAAAAAAAATAACAAAGCTTTTGTAATCACAAGTAAAGATAAACTAGCGGTTTTAACCAACTGTAAAGACAGAGACTGGAGAGACAAATTTAGACCCAATCAGGATTGTGGAAACAATGGTTTATTTACCGGATATAGAATAGATTATAAAACAGCTGACAAAGTGATTGAAATTTTTGGGAGAGATAAACCTGAATTAGCATTAATCAATTTTCAGCAACCGGATTCGTGGGGACACGCTAACAACTGGGAAAAGTATCTGGCAGGAATGAAAAAAACTGACGAGTACATTTACAGAATATTCCAATACATCAACACCGATCCTAATTACAAAGATCAAACTACCCTTTTTGTGACCAATGATCATGGACGTCATTTAGATGGGCACAAAGATGGTTTTGTTTCGCATGGAGACGGATGTGAAGGATGCAGAAGAATTTTATTGTACGCTTACGGACCTGATTTTAAACGCAATTTGAAATTGGATACGCAAAGAGAGCAAATTGATATCCCAGCTACTATTGCAGAAATGATGGGCTTTTGCATGCCAACCGGTGATGGTGTGGTAATGGAAGAGTTGTTTAAGTAGTATCTGGCACAATCAGCTGCATGCAGCTGTCGGGCTTTCGCTAGTCGCTTCCCGAGGTTTCGGGAGAGCTTCAACAAACCATCCACTAGATTTCTCGCCCCGAGAGCTCGGGACGAAATGACCACGCACCGCTCAATCCCTTTGTCTTAATAATGAAAATTTAAAATTTACCTGATAATTAAACTTTTACTCCAATTACGCACAAATCGTCCAATTGCTCATAACCACTTTTCCAACTCTCAAACTCCTCTTCTATTTGTGCTTTTTGTTCATCCATTTCTAAATGAGCTATGCCTGCCAAAAAGCTTTTGAAAGGTTTGTACTTATACTTTTTACCCTTGTCTCCTCCAAACTGATCTGCAAATCCATCTGAGAACATGTATAGGCAATCCCCTTTTTGAACCTCAACATCATGCGTTGTGAATGGTTTTTGATCAGCATATTTCCCTATTGGTTGCTTATCAGCTTTTATCTCTATCAACTCACCATTTCTAACCAACCACAAAGGGTTATTGGCCCCAGCGAATTGAACAGTAATCTTTTCTCCTTCATCTTTGCTCTTTGTTCGCGCGACTGAAAGGAGCGCAATATCCATCCCATCTTTTACTTCTTCTTCACTTTTTTCAAATTCCTCAATTACTATCTCTCTGGTTTTATCCAAAATCAGTCCGGGTTCTTTAAGTTGATATTCCCTAAATGAACGGTTCAAAGCATTATGACAAACCACACTCACCAATGCACCCGGAACACCATGACCGGTACAATCAGCTGCAGCAATCAATTGCTTATTTTCATCATTTGCAAACCAGTAAAAATCTCCTGCCACAATATCTTTTGGTAAATACAAAATGAATGAATTGGGGATATGCGATTTCACCAATTTATCCGGTGGTAAAATTGCTTGTTGTAATCGTTTTGCATAGTTGATAGAATCTAAAATCTCCTGATTTTTTTCATCCACAATATGTTTTTGATGCTCAATTTCTGCCTTTTGTTCTCTGGTAACTTTTAATCTTCTATAAATGACAAATGCAAAAATTGCTACCAAAAATCCCCCAAAAGAAACAGCAATTTTAATCGTGTTTTCTTGCTTTAATTGTGCATCTTTTTCATTTAACTGTGCTTCAGAAACTTCCTTTTGTTTGATTAAATTTAAACTATCCTGCAGTTGCTTTTTCTCAAATCCAAATGACACTTCTTTTTGAATCAAAGCTCTTTCCTGCTCATCATTGGTTAAACTATCTAAATTGCTCAAATACAATTCATGATGCTTCAAGGCATTTTTAAAATCCCCTTTTTTCTTGTAGTTTTCATGTAAACAATCATGACAATACACAATAGTTTGCATGTCATGAGATTCCATAGAAAAATTCAAGGCCTTTTCACAATAAGTAATACCCTTGGCAGGATTTCCCATTAATCCTTCAACTATTCCAATTCCGACATAAGTGTCAGCCAAACCATATTTTCCGTCTTCATGGTTTTCAAAAACATCCTCTGCTAAATAGTAGTAATAAGCCGCCGAATCATAATCTTTCAAATCCATATAAACCCCACCAAGATTAATATATGAAAAAGCCGCACCCAGTGTATCTCCTTTATTTAAATCATGACCAATAACTGACCTGAGATAAGTTTTAGATTTTTCATAATTTCCTAAACTTCGCTCAATTACTCCCAAATTGTTATAGGTACTAAATACTGAAGAAGTATCAGCTCTAAGTCGATCAAAACTCAAGCTTTTAATAAAATATTCTTTCGCCTTTACATTTTGATCAATGTTCATGTAAATAGCTCCAATTGTATTCATGCTATTGGATTTGGCCAAATAATAAAGTTCTTTTACCTGAGGATCTGTACTTGATGTATCAATAAAATCAGCTGCTCTAATACTATTCTGTAATTCGTCAATTGCAGTTTGAAAATCAGATTTCATGTAATAAGCAGCACCTTTAGCTCCATAAGCATTGGAAAGCCATATAGCATCACCTTTTTCAAAACATTCATTAATCAGTATGTCTACGTAATAAATGGTCGAATCCGGATTTGTATACAAATAGCTCCATGTGTGATGATACAATCCGGTAATTCTAACAGAATCCGAATTTTCTTCATTTTCCCAATCTGCATAATATTCCCAATCCTGACTATATGCAGAGAAGGCTAAAAAATAGATGAAAACAAATATGAATTTTGTCACGGTATACCTATATATCAAGCTAATACATTGACAATAATACGTTTTTTAGAAACAAATTTTATTTGAACCAAAAAAAAAAAGAGCAACACTTTACGCATTGCTCCTTTAACTTTATTCTTTTATCCGCTTATACAGTCTGTGAGATATTGCTTAAAATCTCATTGAAAGTTGCAGATGGTCTCATTTCTTTACCGCAAAGTTCATCTGATGGTTCATAATATCCTCCGATATCAACTTTGTGTCCTTGTGCAGCTAACAACTCATCATTAATTTTTGATTCGTTTTCAGCCAATGCTGCTGCTACATCTTTAAACATGGCAGCTAACTCAGCATCATCTGATTGACTAGCCAAAGCCTCTGCCCAATACATTGCCAAATAAAAGTGACTTCCTCTGTTGTCAATTTCATTTACATTTCTTGATGGAGTCTTTTTATTGTCCAAGAACTTCTCAGTTCCTTCATCCAAACAAGCACCCAAAATTTGCGCTCTTTTGTTATTTGTAACTTCTCCGTAATGATCCAATGAAACAGCCAATGCTAAAAATTCTCCTAATGAATCCCATCTTAAGTGACCTTCTTCAACAAATTGATCAACATGCTTAGGAGCAGAACCTCCGGCACCTGTTTCAAACAATCCACCTCCGTTCATTAAAGGAACGATAGACAACATTTTGGCAGATGTACCCAATTCTAAAATCGGGAATAAATCTGTCAAATAATCTCTCATTACATTTCCTGTAACTCCAATAGTATCTTCACCTTTTCTAATTCTGTCCAAAGTAAATTGACAAGCATCTTTTTGAGACATGATTCTCACATCAGCTCCTGCAGTATTAAACTCAGGCAAGTAAGCTTTTACTTTTTTGATTAATTCAGCATCATGAGCTCTTGTATCATCCAACCAGAAAACTGTAGGCCATCCTGTAGCATTTGCTCTTGTTACAGCTAATTTTACCCAATCTTTAATTGGAGCATCTTTAGTTTGACACATTCTCCAGATATCACCTTCTTCAACATTGTGTTGCATTAAAACATCACCAGCAGAGTTGGTAACAACAACTTGGCCGTCACCTGATATCTCAAATGTCTTATCATGTGAACCATACTCTTCAGCTTTTTGAGCCATTAAACCAACATTTGGAACAGTACCCATAGTTGTTGGATCATACGCTCCGTTAGCAATGCAATCATCAATTACTGTTTGGTAAGTAGCAGCATATGATGAATCAGGGATTACAACTTTAGTATCTTGTTGTTTTCCTTCTTTGTTCCACATTTGACCAGAAGTTCTGATCATTGCCGGAATTGATGCATCAATAATCACATCAGAAGGTACATGTAAATTAGTAATTCCTTTATCTGAATTCACCATGGCGATATCAGGTCCGTTATCATAAACAGCTTGAATATCTGCTAAAATTTCATTCTTTTTATCTGATGGAAGGTTCTCAATTTTACTGATTAAATCACCAAAACCGTTTCTTACATCTACACCAACACTTTCAAGTGCATCATGGTGTTTGTTAAATACATCTGCAAAAAATACCTCAACCGCATGTCCAAAAATGATAGGGTCTGAAACCTTCATCATGGTAGCTTTCATGTGAATTGAGAATAAAATCCCTTTATCGTTAGCATCTTTTACTTGATCAGCAAGGAATGACAACAAAGCTTTTTTGCTCATGTACGTTCCATCAATAACCTCTCCTTCTAAAAGATCTAATTTCTTTAATTCTTTTGAAGATCCATCATTACCTTTAAAAGTGATGGTCACTGTATCAGCAGCCGGCATAGTAACCGATTTTTCATTGGCTCTAAAATCTCCTGATGACATTGTTGCCACGTGAGTTTTAGAAGCTGATGACCAGGCACCCATTGAATGAGGATTCTTTTTAGCGAAATTTTTCACTGCTTTAGGAGCTCTACGATCAGAGTTACCTTCTCTTAAAACAGGGTTTACTGCGGAACCTTTAACCTTATCGTATCTGGCTCTTACATCTTTTTCTTTATCATCTTTTGGCTCTTCAGGATAATCAGGCAAAGCAAATCCTTTGGCTTGCAACTCTTTTATCGCAGCTTTAAGCTGAGGAATTGAAGCTGAAATGTTTGGTAATTTAATCACATTTGCTTCAGGCTTTTTAACCAAAGATCCTAACTCTTCTAATGCATTTGGCACTTGTTGATCTGCCGATAAATAATCAGGAAAAACTGCCAAAATCCTTGCAGCCAATGAAATGTCTTTTGTTTCTACTGCAACACCAATTGGTTCAGCAAATGCCTTAACTATTGGTAAAAATGAATGAGTTGCTAATGCCGGAGCTTCGTCCGTTTTTGTGTAAATGATCTTGTAATTTTCGCTCATTTGAAAAGAGTTTAAGATAATATTCGTGTGAAGACCTGTAAATTTACTGATTTCATTGACCTCAAATGTGATTTTGAGCAATATTTTTTCAGATTTTCAACTTTTTGAGCGAATAGTGAATCCAATTGTTATAAAACAGCTGTAAAAGACCCCAAAAACTAATTAAGAAAGTTCGCTTAATAATGCTGCTGCCAAAACCAAATCCACCGGTCGTGTAATTTTGATATTCTCTACATTTCCCTCAACCAAAACAATATCGTGTCCACAAGCTTCTACCACAGTTGCATCATCAGTAAAATTTGGATGATACTTTTGCTCATAGGCAATTTTAATGATGTTAGATTTAAATACCTGTGGTGTTTGCACTAATCTGTATTCTTTTCTGTTAACCGCTTCAGATTCATCATAAGTGATTTTTCTAATAGAGTCTGTTAATTCAACAACAGGAACTGCCGCCCCGGTATTAGCAGCCTGCTCGTAAACAGCTTTGATCACATTTTTATCTATCAACGGTCTAACCGCATCATGAACACCTATGACATCTCCGGTAGCTAAAGCCAAACCAGCTTTTACAGAATGATATCGTTGCTCCCCTCCTATCGCCAGTTTTACCTCATGATTAAATTGATGTTTATCAACTAATTGATGCCATAGCTTTTGCTGATATTCCGGTAAAACAACAATGATTTCAATATCCGGCAAAGCATCCACAAACTTTTGGATGGTGTGAAAAATGATGGGTTTGTCATTGAGCAATAAAAATTGCTTAGGTATCTGCGCACCCATTCTGCTTCCGGAACCTCCGGCAGCAATAATTACAGAATATTTAACGTGAGTTGACAAATCCTCAGTTTTGATTACACCAAAATAATCAAATCCTGAAAACCTTCTTAAAGAATCAACATAGCGTCACCGTACGAGTAGAATTTGTATTTCTCTTTTACCGCCTCATTATAAGCTTGCATGATAAAATCATGACCGGCAAAAGCAGACACCATCATCAACAATGTAGATTGTGGTGTGTGGAAATTCGTAATCATACAGTTAGCAACTGAAAAATCATAAGGAGGAAAAATGAACTTATTTGTCCAACCTTTGAAAGGCTTCAAATAACCTTCAGTTGAAACGCTTGATTCAACAGCTCTCATAACAGTTGTTCCAACTGCACACACTTTCTTTCTATCGTGTTTTGCTCTGTTTACAATATCAGCAGCTGTTTGATCAATTTCTGCTTCTTCTGAATCCATCTTATGTTTGGTTAAATCCTCTACTTCAACCTGACGGAAAGTCCCCAATCCAATGTGCAATGTCAATTCAGCAAATTCAACACCTTTAATCTCAAGACGTTTCATCAATTGTTTACTAAAATGCAAACCTGCAGTAGGAGCAGCAACTGCACCTTCTTTCTTAGCATAAATAGTTTGGTATCTTTCTTCATCCTCAGGAACTACATCTCTTAATGATTTGATGTATGGAGGAATTGGAGTTTCTCCTAATTCAGTAATCTTAGCTTTAAATTCTTCATAGGTACCATCAAATAAAAATCTGATTGTTCTACCTCTTGAAGTAGTATTATCTATTACCTCAGCAACCAAAGAATCATCATCAGTAAAATAAAGTTTATTTCCGATTCTGATTTTTCTTGCAGGATCTACCAAAACATCCCACAACAAGCTTTCTCTGTTCAATTCTCTCAACAAGAACACTTCGATTCTAGCACCTGTTTTTTCTTTATTACCATACAATCTAGCAGGAAATACTTTTGTGTTATTTGTGATCATTACATCACCTTCATCAAAGTAATCCAAGACATCTTTAAACATCTTGTGCTCGATAGTTTGCTTCTCGCGATTTAGAACCATTAATCTGGCCTCATCTCTTACATCACTAGGGTGTTTGGCAATAAGATCTTCAGGTAAGTCAAAATTGAATGCTGATAGCTTCATAAACTTCTTAAAATTTAAAGGATGGCAAAGTTAATATTTATTAATGTTATTTGGAAGGATTATGAATAAAAACCCTTCAATTGGAATATAAAATTGTTCATTGCCGGATGTGATAAAACAAAAATCGGCTTACTATCATGCGAATGAAGTAAGCCGATTTGCTGACTCCTGAGTCAGGCGTTTAATCATTTATTACTAAGAAGCTTCAGGAATCAATTTTGCTTGTTCTACCAGTTGTAGAAACTCAACTTTTTGTAAATCATCAATTTTTACAATCTCTTTTAACATATCACTTACATCATCCATATCAAAATCATTGATGTATTGTGACTCTCTTAATATCAATGAGAAACCGGCAACAGCAACAGAAAACTTGAAAGATTCAGAATTCTCTTCCCATTGTAGACCTTTATCTTTAACTGGCATTTCAATTAATTTACTCTTGCTCCCTTTTGGTTTTTTATATCTCAATTTCACCCACACCAATTCATCTGATTTACTTGATTGCGACTGTTGATACTTCAAGTTTGATTTATCAGCTTTTCCTGGAACTATCTCATAAATCGCAGTAACTGTGTGACCCGCTCCCAATTCACCTGCATCTTTCTTGTCATTGTCAAAATCTTCATTGTTCATTACGCGATTTTCATAACCAATCAATCTGTATTCTTTTACTAAATCAGGGTTAAATTCTACCTGGATTTTCACGTCTTTAGCAATCGTCAGTAAGGTACCAGCCAAATTAGTCACCAACACTCTATTGCTTTCTCTGATATCATCAATGTAGAAATAGTTTCCATTTCCATGGTCCGCTAAACTTTCCATTTTCGAATCTTTGTAGTTACCCATTCCAAATCCTAAAATGGTTAAGAAAACACCTTGATCTCTTTTCTCTTCAATTAATCTTGTAAGCTCACCATCAGAAGATCTACCAATATTAAAATCACCATCAGTAGCCAAAATCACTCTGTTATTTCCATCTTCCAACAAGTTGTCTACTGCAATTTCATACGCTTTTTCGATTCCACCAGCACCATTTGTTGATCCGCCTGAAGTTAAATTGTCAATTGCCTCTTTAATTTCATCCTTGTGTTCGCATGAAGTAGACTCTAATACAACTCGCTCATCACCGGCATAAGTAACAATTGAAACTCTGTCTTTTGCATTTAATTTATCCACTAATAATTTGTATGATTTTTTAAGTAGTGGCAATTTGTTGTGATCTTCCATTGAACCCGAAACGTCAATTAAAAAAACCAAATTTGAAGGAGGCAGATCTTCAACATCTACAGTATATCCTTTTAGCCCGATATGCACCAATCTATTTTTTTTATTCCAAGGACAATCTCCCACCTCAGTATAAACTGAAAATGTTTCATCTTTTGTAGGAACCGGATAATCATAATCAAAATAATTTATAAACTCTTCTGTTCTAACGGCATCAACAGGTGGTTTAACTCCATCTTCTATAAATCTTCTAACATTTGTATAGCTGGCATTGTCTACATCAATAGAAAAAGTAGAAAGCGGATTGGATCCAGGAGATAAAAATTCATTTTCAGGCATGTAAGCATACTCTTCGGTATTAAATTCTATCTGTGCAATATCATCTTCCATCATCATATCCATGTCGTAATTTTCAACTATTTCTCCTGCTTCCTCTTCAGTATAAGCTACCTTGTTATAGTTTTCAGATTGACCTAGATCTTCATATGACGAACCTTCGCCACCTCCACATGCAGTTAGTTGAACAATCATTGTAGCAACTGCTGCTATTTTAAGATTTCGTGTTTTCATAGTTTCAATTTTTTAGATTTCGTTTTTATTGATGTATCCTTTGAAAATTTAAAAGGTCACCCATGTTTTATTTTTTTTTATTTTGGGTGACCTTTTAACCATTATCAGGATATACAATTAGACAGTGCAAATTGATCAGGAAATACCGTCAGAATTAGTCAAGAAAATAAGACAAATGGACGACCTAATTTTAAGAGCTGTCTACAAAGAGGTTTATCCAATGGTAGAGAAGTATGTGATTAAGAACAATGGTTCATCTGATGATGCAAAAGATGTTTTTCAGGATGCCATTTATCTACTTATTAAAAAAGCAGGACAAGAAGGCTTTGAGCTAACGTCCAAACTCAGCACTTTTTTATTTGGAATTGGTAAAAATTTGTGGCTTAAAAAGCTTACAAAAAATAAAATAGACCCCAAAAGTTATGAAGCTGAAATAGAGGACAACAATTTGCCGGAGGAAGATTTTACGCAATTAGAAAGAAAGAAGAAAGTAAAAGAGTGTATTGAAGCTTTGGGTGAGCCTTGCAAAACAATTATTGTTCAGTTTTACTACTTTAAAACAAGCATGCAAGAAATTGCAAAAATGCTCAATTATACAAATGCCAATAACGCTAAAAACCAAAAGTACAAGTGTTTTTTGAGGCTTAAAAAAATGATGTTAAAAGGATAGAGATTTTGAACGAAGAGGAAAAAATAGCATTGTTTGACGCTTATTTGAATGGAGACTTAAATCAAGAGCAGGCATCAGATTTTGAAAAACTGATTGCTAATGATATTGATTTGTCTGCTGAATTTGAAGAGCATAAAAAATTAGCTCAAGACATATTTGAAGGACATGAATATGCTGAGATTCTGCATAAACTAGACATTATTCACAATGATGAAATTGGCAAGAAAAAAAATAATGTCTTACTCAAACCTAAATTCTTAATTCCATTAGGAATCGCTGCCAGTATTATATTCATTGTAATGGTTGTAAATCCATTTGGAAATACCAGTAATGAAGATTTAGCAAAGTCTGAAGACTATCGTCCACTTTACAATGAAGAAGAGGGCGAATCTGCCTATACTGAGGAAGAAGCTGAGTTGGTTGAAGTTTACGATACAGTTGAAGAAAATGCAACAGAACTTGATAGCATTGATGACAAACCAAATAAACTTGATGAAGATTTGAGTTTAATAAGAAAATTACCAAAAGGAAGTGCATTTTTAATTTCAAATGGAGGCTATTTTCTAACATCAAAGCACCTAGTAGAAAAAAGTGAGCTTGTCAAACTTCAACAAAAAGATTTAGGCATCACATTTAATGCTGAAGTTGTATATGTCGATTCAGTAATTGATTTCGCCATCTTAAAATGTTCAGAAAAATACGCGACTAATCTAGAAGCTGTTCCATTTAAAATAAGCTCCAAATCAATTGAATTAGGGGAAGATGTTTTCACTTTAGGATATCCTAAATCAGACATTGTTTACACCAAAGGAACCATTAGTTCAGAAACCGGATATAAGTCAGATTCCTTGACCTACGAACTAAGCATGGCTTCAAATCCGGGAAATAGCGGAGCACCACTTTTTAATACAAAGGGAAATTTTGTTGGAATGATAATCGCCAATAATTCTAAAAAACAATCTGTGACATATATTTTACGACCTGAATACATTGAAGAGCGCTTGGATAACTTAAAGGATTCTATTGACATTGACATGAGCAGAAACTATACTAAACGCTACAGTCAGGTAAAACAATTCATTTCAAAGTACCGCAATTTTGTGTTTGAAATTCATTGATCAATTAACACCACTTAACACATTTTTTAGACAATTAATGTTACTTACTGTAACTTTGCGCATTACATTCGTGTCTAATAGTTGAAATGCGTCTACGCACACTCATAATCCTGGTATTGCTGATTTGTTCAAAAACCCAATTTGCACAAAGCTTACAGGGATTTGTATATGATGAAAGCAACAACCCAATTCCCTTTGCAAAAGTCTACGTTAAAAACTTCAACAATTTAGGAGCAGTTACAGACACTGAAGGAAAATACTTCTTTGGTTGTGATATGGGAACTTATGATGTCATCTATAAATGTGTTGGATTTGAAGATCAAGAAGTAAAAGTAACCATAGACAAAGTTCAACCAACAGTACAGAACGTTTGGCTAAAACAAAAGGACAATGAATTAAACACTGTTGAAGTTGAAACTAAAAAGAGAAATGTTGGGTGGGAAATTGTTCAAAACGTTATTTCACATAAAAAAGATTTGATCAAACAATTTGATTCATACAATTGTGAAGTATACATCAAAGGAGTTGAAACTTACGAAACAAGACAAGAACAAAAGAATCAAAATCAAGATGAAACTGATGAAGAGCCCAATGATAAATTTCAAAAACAAAAAGACGAAATCAACAACAAGCTGAATGGTGAAAATCGTCTTAACCTCGTTGAAATAAATCTTGAAAAACACTTTCAATATCCCAACAAAATAAAGGAAATAAGAAATGGTTATGATAAACTAGGAAGACCGGATCAAATTTATTTTCAAACCACTACAAGCGGAGAATTTAACTTCTATGAAAGTTTAATCAGAAAAGATGATTTACACCGCACCCCTATCGTTTCCCCTTTACATCCTGCAGGTATTTTGAACTACAAATACAAACTCAAAGAAGTAATAGAAATTGAAAACGACACTATTTATAAAGTTGAAATTTCACCAAGAAGTGTTGGAACCTCAACAATGGAGGGATTTTTATGGATATTAAAAAGTGAATGGGTGCTTACAAAGGTTGATGTGAGCATGCATAAAGGAAACCTCAAAATTTATGACAATTTCAGAATCACACAAGACTATGAAAAAATTGATTCGTTTTGGGTTGTAAGCAAACAATCCTTTGAATATGACACCAAATACTTTAAAGAAAAAGTTCACGGAATCACCACAGTTTCTTATTCGAATTGGAACTTTAACCCTACCTATCCTCCAAAGTTTTTCAACAGCGAAATTGGTGTAACTACCAAAGAAGCTTATGAAAGAGATTCAACTTATTGGGATCAAATAAGACCTGTACCGCTAACACCTGAAGAGCAAAGAAAAAAATTCGTTCAGGATAGTTTAACCGCTATTTATACTTCAGAAAAATACCTTGATTCAGTTGATGCTGTTTTCAATAAAATTACCTGGTTGAAAGCCTTGTGGTTTGGTTTTGAGCACAGAAATAGAGAGAAAAAAGAACAATGGTACATCTCTTCTGTAGCTCAATTAATTGAACCTATATCGGCAGGTGGACCAAGAATAGGACCGGGATTTCAGTACTTCAAAAAATGGGAAGATGAGCAATGGATTGACGTAGATGGCGATTATTCAATTGGCGTCACCAACTGGGATTCAAGAGGTAGATTGAGAATTTATCATAGATATTTACCAAAGAAATTTGGAACCTGGTCCATTTGGGGATCCCGGGAAACAGACCTCATCAACAGCTGGAATTCATACCTGGGAACATTGAGTAGGAGCAACTGGTACATGAACAATAAGTTTGGAGCATGGCACAGAATTGAAGTTGCCAATGGTTTATATGTTGCTACAAGTGCCAGGTTTGAGCACAGAGAACCTTTTGATTCAACTTATAAATTCATCAGTTGGTTTGACAAATGGCTACAACAAGAAGATCCTGAACCTTACACCTTTAATCCATACAACGCATTCAGAACAAACTTGAGTATTCAGTTTACGCCATTTCAAAAATATATGACTGAACCTAACAGAAAAGTAGTATTAGGAAGTCGTTGGCCAACCCTCTCATTTTATTGGGAAAAAGGATATCGAAATATTTTAAAATCGGTAGTAGACTTTGACTACATATCCTTTACGGTTGACCAGGAGTTTAATATTGGAACCATGGGTAAATCCTATTACATAGTCAAATCGGGTAAGTTTGTGAATCAGGATAGTGTCTTTTATATTGATAGAAAGTTCTTTAGAAAATCAGATTCGGACCCTTTCTTTAAATATTTCTTAAGTCAACCTTTATACTCATTCCAAAACCTTGATTCATCTTACCAAACTCAGGATTTTTATTTTGAATTGCATTATATACATCACTTTAACGGAGCACTTATCAATAAAATTCCTTTCATGAAGAAAACAGGAATCCAAGCCTTAGTTGGAGGAGGTACTTTGTTTTTACCCGAACACAACAACTATTTTTACATGGAGGCATATACGGGAATAGAAAGGACATTTAAATTTATGAGGCGGCGACTGCGGATAGGTGCCTATGTCATATTTAGTTGGGCCAATAATGCTTTTGCTATACCGGACGATCAGAAGCCTAAAAACGTCCAATTTAAAGTCTCCTTTGACATAATGAATGAGCGAGATTTGAAGTTTAACTTCTAAAATTTCATAAATCTTTTCAAATAAACTGCACGACTATTCTGGAATGAACTTTGTTTTAGGATATTTGTCATGATGAAACTTGCATTTTTAGCAATAGTATTTATATCCACCTTGGGATATGCTAATGTGAATAGCTTTACCATTAAGCTAGATCAGTTTACTTTATATCAAAGTCAACAAGCAATAAATGACACCATTGAAATCACCAAAAAAGCCTGGTGGAGAGCAGACTCACTTCATCTTTCTGCCTACCTATGTGGAGATAATCAAATTGGTAAAAAAGCCACCTTTATTGCCAGAAACGAAAAAGAGCTTGTTTTCAAAAAGAATTTCACCAACCAAGGACTGGCTTATGAATTTTCATTTGCCACTGGAGACATAGACCCTACAAAAATCAAAGTACTTGCAATGACTCTTGGAGCAGATGCCTCCTTAGGCAAAGCAGGATGGAATTATAGAATGGGTTTTATCAGGTTTATTTAAAACCTAACATCCTTGGCTACAAATCCGCCTGTAAAACTGTATTTATAAATTCCGGCACCATCATAAACTCTAACGGTAGATGAAGTCGTCCAACCTTCAGCATCTGTAGTCACAATAATGTTGTCTCCCACATGAATTGAATACATATTGGTATACGAACTACAATCAATTAGGGGATTACTATCAAAAGTTTCCGTCAAGGTATTGAACCTGTAAATCCCATTCAAATTTGCATCATGGAAATAAATCATCTCGCCGTATTTAGCCCAACTACTTATTGAAAAATCCCATTCTTCACTTACCGAATTTGTTTGGGTATCTATTCGCAACATAGCCGGAGCAATACTACCGTAATTCCCATTTGACAAAACATAAATATCACCTTGTGAATCTGTAATCATACTTGAACAATTTGTTCTACCATAAAACTGCATTTCTTCAGTTTCTGTAGTAAGATTTACAACTGAGATGGTAGAATCATAATCAGGCCAATTTAATCCTCCCGAATTAGCAGTATAAAGATAATTCCCCACTATGGCTGCACCATCAGGGTTGGCTCCAACAGAAATGGTGTTAGTTATAGTATTAGATTTTAAATCTACCACAGAAACAGTTCCGTCATAATTGATACTGTATGCTTTGTCATTTTGAACCTTTACAATTCTTGGCTCTCTAGCAACAGTCCCATCAAAAACAGGAATTTGTTTAACAGATTTCATGGTTCTGGCATTTACAATTTCAAGTTGACTTGACAAATCAACCGCAATAATAAAATATGCAGAATCTCCTATTGTATAATACTCCCAATCATTCGCCAAATCACCTAAACCTCTTCCATTTTGCGTATAAAACACTTGTTGAGTTACCTGATGAGTTTCATAATCAAAAAATGAAATTGATGCATTATTCTGTTGATACAAACCTTCATTCATTACAAGGATTCCGTTATCGTAATCCCCTTTGATTACAACCGGTTCATCCTTTTTACATGACAAAAGCATAGTAGCGGAAAGGGTTGTAAAAATTAACTTTTTCATTTTACTTGTATTTAAATTTTAATGTGCATTGATAATATCTTCCAGGCATTGGAAAACTTCGGACAACTTCATAATTGTTGCCTAAAACATTCATGACTTTGGCGCTAACAAACAACTTATAAGCAGTACCAAACTCAAATTCTTTTGACAATCCTACATTCCAATCAAAGAATGGATCAAGGTGATTAATTGCAATGTTTTCATTAAGAGAATATCTCTCGCCTGTATAAATGAGATTATTAGAAATCATCCAACCTTTCCAACTAAAATTGGCCCCAAAATTTGAAACAAGTAAAGGAGTATAAGGCAGCTGATGACCATAAGAACTACTTGTACTGTCTGTAATATCTACAGAATGGTTGATTGTCAATGATGCAGAAACACTCCATTTAAAATCCTTTATTTCCTGGGCGTACAACATGGCCAAATCCAATCCAACCGCTTTGGTTTTACCTAAATTTTGCATACTCCAATTAAAAATATCCTTGGTAGGTATGGCTATGATTTTATTCTTTACTGCATTATAAAATCCATCTACACTCAACTCCAAAATGTTGTAATTTTTAAGATCGAATTCATGACTCAATCCGTAATTGATTAGGTGTGCGTCTTCAGGTAATAAGTTTGTGTTCCCTAAAAAATTATAATACAAATCATTAAATGTTGGCATCCTAAACACTCTTTTATAAGAGGACCTGATTCCAAATTTGACATTATCAAACGGAAGCAATTTCAATCCTATGAATGGACTTAGTTTGGAATAATTTTTAAGCACTGTTGTATCGGCAGATCTTGCCTGATCATGAATCAATTGATGATTTACATTTGCCTCGATAATCAACTTTGGAAAATTAATCTTCATGGCAACTACAGAATTAGCTCCTGCTCTGAAAGGCTGGTTGTTGAATTCGCTACTTTTTAATTGCGAATAGTATACATCCGAACCAAAATAAAGTCTGGCTGAGAGCTTACTTAATTTTACTGAGGACATTATACCGGCCCCTAAAATTTGATTTAAATAAGAAGAGCTCCAAAAACCTTGTGAATTGAAGTAAGTAGGATCAAAATATCTCAGATAATTGGATTGAACAAATCCATGAGATTTAATGGTCCAACTATTCTTTATTGACATAACATTTATGTCACCCCTATAATCTTCATTATATAATTTTTGATCATTTGAAGGATTATATAAAATAACTGCTCCTGGAAGTTCTTGCTGATTGTTATTGAAGTAAAAGCTTCCTCTTAACATCCCATTTTTAAACTTATACCCCATTCCAATTCTACCTTTATAATTGAAAATTTGAGAATTGATTCTGCTCAACTTTACATTGGAACCTGACAAATCATAATTAAAGTCATATTCTCCTGAACCGTACTTTGAAAACAATTGGGTTCCAACAAACACTTTATTACCAAGCGGCACTTTAACTATTGCTCCTGATTCGTAACTATTAATAGAAGTAACATTTTGATACAGTTCAGCATTGAAGGTGGTGTCAAAAGACATCAACTTTGAGTTTATTTGAATGGTATTCGCCGGGATATAAGCAGAAGCCATAGCTAAATATACTTGAGGCTGTCCACTGGTAAACAACACTTCTTTCAAACCAAAAGACTCAAATTGTGACAGATTAATGGTACCAACTTGTGTATTTTGCTGACTATTTCCATCTAACAAAACTCCTGTATGTGAAGAACCTAAACTCCTATATGAAATAGTTTTAACACCACCTATTCCACCATAATCTTTTATAAGTGAACCGGGAATCACTTTTAAAGCTCCACCAACATCTCTAACTCCAAGGAATTCAATTTTTTTATTGGACAATAGGTAAGAAGGTGCAGTTGTTTCAATTTGAGAAACACGCGCATCTGCCCTCACCATTTCAATGGTAACCGGATTTAAAGTGTGTGAAGTGTCTTGAGCAGAAACTTGATTCGTCTGCAAAAAAAACAACAATACACACCATTCTCTTTTAAATATCTGTCCTAATAGACTCAAACTATACTATTTAAAAGGAATAGAAACAGAGATCAAGTGATGAATTTCAATTCTTCACTCAAACTTGCTTTTATCCCGAAAGCGTTGTTTAATATGAATGATGGCAGGTCTTCTGACTCACTCCCTGGCCTTGCTACCTTCCCATTCGAACAGAACGAACAGTGGTAATCAGCAAGGTTTCGGAGCTTACAGCTGCGGGAACAGTACAGGAATTTCACCTGTTTCCCTTTTAACCATGTATAAAACATGGACCAAAACTCAAGGCAAAAGTACTTAAATAAACTCCATAAAAACACACTTATTTAGGATTCCAATTTTAATTATTTTTTGAAAAATCAACATGAAAAGCAACCATTCAAGAACTCCTATCGTTTATTAGATGTTGCAAAGAAATTGAATATTTACTTATTTATTTGATTTTTAACCATTTAAAAAATTTATTTGCTTATTGAAAAATTTCTAAACCCTTCGATAAAATTTAATTATCGCTATTCAATTATCTAACTAAGCAATTCCAAATTCATTTAATTATTTGATTTAACATTCCAATAATTGGACTTGGAAAAGTATTGCCTAAACTTTTACAAAAATGAAACTGAACTATATAACTTTCATATTAATCAATATCCTCTCAATTAGCTTATTTGCTAATTCAAACACCAATTCATCAATCTTTCAGATCAATGAAGAAACTGAACTTGAAGCATTTTTTGATGATCATGCTGATTTCAATAAATCTGTTGATGAATTCACTGTAGTTGAATTCACTTTATCTAGAGTTTTAAACTCAAATGAAGAAAAAGAAATGAATGAATTAAACTCTGAAAATGCCGAACGAATCAAAATTGAAGTAAACGGCTTGCAAGTTAAAATTAGCTTAAAGAGTGATATCAGTAATTCTAATGTATGGGCCAAAATATTCCATACAATCGGAATATCACAATACACTTTCGGAGACAAGACTGATCAAATAAAACAACCATTTGACGTTTTCGCTAACCATTTCAAATTAAAATAACCTTAATCTACCCCCAAAATGAAATCTATAATATTTATCATATCATTTTTTATATCAACTGTTGGATTTTCGCAGTTGTATTGTACAAATGCACCATATGGAGGTGTACTTTCAAATTACGGTACTGGTCAAGTAGAAGACTCAGTATATTATTTCTGTACAGATCCTGTATTAGCCTCATTAGAAGTAATACCTGAAGGTGGTGTAGCCGGATGGACGTTTGACTGGCAAGAATACAGTAGCAACTCCAATTCCTGGACTCCACTTATTACTGAATCAAATGTTCCAGTTTCAACAATTGATGTTCCAGAAGGAGGATACCGTGTTACTGTTACTGATGGATTAGGAGAAATTGTAGGATGCTACAGACTTTGGATTGTAAAAGTAATAACTCCGGCCATAGGCTCATCACTTACGGTTACCGCAACTCCATTTGGTTGTACAGGTGTCCAACTTGATGCCAACTTCACTCCTGGCACACCTGCCGTTACAACACCTTATTACGCACCACCAGCAGAACCTATCTATGTAGATAGCAGCACTGAAATAACTGTATCCTTCTCAGCACAGCACACTTATGTATCAGATTTAGGATACTATTTAATAGGACCAGCATCCTGCGGAAGCCCCGTAGTTGCTTTATCACCTGTAAACTATCAAATTGGGTTACCTATGAATTGCAATTCTGGGAACAATGTTGATAGCTTAACTTTTAATTCCCTATCAACAGCACTATTTAATGTGTGTAACACTCCAACACCATTATCAGGGACATACGGCGTTCAAGGAAACGGAGCACCAATTGATTGGTCACCTATATTTGGATGTGATGCAACTGATCCGGGTTGGCAAGTACAAATCTTTGATTGTGTTGGTTTAGATATTGGATTCCTTACAGAAGCAAATGTTTCTTTTACAGGACAATCTGTATGTGGTGATACTGTCACTCAAAACTATGCTTCAGGACCTATTATGGAACCAATTAATGACAACGCTTGCAACACTTTTGCCGCAGCAACATATACTGTTCCGGTTGCACCGGCTACTCCGGTAACGTGTACTCCGGTTTATGAATGGAATGCTAATCCTTACTTTTTTATTGCCGACTCAATGGGAGGTCCTAGTATTATAATCGATCCTGCCCCAACTGTTGCTACTTACTTCACTTATGATTTAGTTCAGGCATGTGATGATCCGGGAGGAGGAGCCTGTGGAATTCCGGGACAATGGAACAATGGAGCATGGTTTTATCCTGCCCCACCACAACAACTTTATGTAAATGGTCCTTCTACTTTATGTGTAGGAGATCCTCAAGCTCAACTTTTTGCTGACATACCTGGAGGTATTTGGACAGGACCTGGTATTACAGATCCAGTAAACGGAATATTTGACCCATCAATTGCGGGAGTTGGAATTCACACATTTATTTATGATGTAATGACCCAATGTGGTCCATTAACGGACGTAGTAGTTGTAGAAGTTACTGATCAAGCTAGTCCAAATCTCAGTGGGCCTTCACAAACTTGTTTAAATGATACTCCATTGAACTTCACTTCGGATATTCCAGGAGGAATCTGGAGCGGAACTGGAATTACAGATCCAGTTAATGGGACTTTTGATCCAAGTATAGCAGGAGTTGGTAATCATTCAATTTTGTATACTCCAAACTCAACTTGTGTAGGTCCACAAACTATCGTTATTGAAGTTACTCAACCTTCAACTGCATCTTTAAATGCTTTACCAATAATCTGTGTTGATGCAGGATTACAAGATTTTGCTCCTTCAATTTCAGGTGGAGATTGGATAGGAGCCGGAATGTTGCCTACCGGATACTTTAATCCGGGTGTTGCTGGAATTGGAATTCATCAAATAGGATATGTACCGCCTGGAACTTGTACAGATACAACATGGATAACAGTAGAAGTTATACAACCTGTCCCTGTTGACGTTAATGGATTTGCTGCTGTATGTTTAAATGCAGATAGCCTTGTTCTTCCTGATCCCGCAGGAAACGGAACATGGAGTGGAACAGGAGTAGTACCTGGTAACATTTTTGTACCAAGCATGGCAGGTGAAGGAATATTTAACCTTTCGTATGATGTGCCAGCAAATTGTACTGCTCCGGGAACTTATACAGTTGAAGTATTACCGGTTCCACCTTCAGCATTTACATCTGACATTACAGAATCATGTGCGCCAGGTGAGTTTTTACTAAGTCCAACAAATCAAAATCAACTTTGGAATTATGATTGGAGTGTAAATGGAAACAATTATAATGGAGGAACTTACACTCTAAATAATGCAGGAGTTGGTACCTATTCAATTTCACTTACAGTTACTGATGCAAATGGATGTTCTACAACAACAGAAAAAATAGATTATCTAATTGTACACGACAGCCCTGTTGCAGAATTTAGTACTTCAGCTGTTTCATTTTACAACACCACAGTTGACTTTACTAACTTGTCTTCTGGTGCCACAAACTATAACTGGAATTTTGCCGGATTAGGAAATAGCACTGAAACAAATCCAACCTTTACTTTTCCTAATGCTACCGCCGGAGATTATGAAGTTTGTTTAATAGCAACCAATGCTTTTGGCTGTATAGATTCAACCTGTGCTCACATAATTATAGAGCAAAATGGAACATGTTATGCTCCAAACTCATTTAGTCCAAATGGCGACAGCAAAAACGAAATATTTCTGCCGATACTTTCTGGTTATGCTACTGATTCTTATAGCTTAAGCATATACAATAGATGGGGAGAACAACTATTTCAAACCAACGATATTAATAGAGGTTGGGATGGTACTCATGAAGGAAGTTTAGTACAAGACGGTGTGTATATTTGGAAAATATCAGCAATTGAAATCAGTACAGATTTACCGATAGAACTGACAGGTCATGTTACCTTAATCAAGTAACTATAAATTATTAATCAAATGAAAGCTCTTCTGAAGGATTCCAGAAGAGCTTTTTAAATTCTTGGACCTGATCATTAACAACTTTGATTCCTTCTGCCTCTAGTCTTTCTTGCATTGTATTGGGTGTTTCAAAATGCATTTTACCACTTAACAAACCATTTCTGTTAACCACTCTGTGCGCCGGAATACTAATACTATTCTTGTGAGATGCATTCATAGCCCAACCAACAAGTCTGCTAGATCGAGCTGCTCCTAAATACTTGGCTATGGCACCATAAGAGGTGACCCTACCTTCAGGTATTAATGCTACTACTTGGAAGACGTCTTGAAAGAAATCTTTTTTTGAATCCAATTCCAAAACTTATGAAGTGAATTAGGTTGACTTTTAGATTGATCAGCATTCACCCAATAAAAGTTATCATTCTTCAATTTTGCAAACAACATAGGTTCTGTTTCCTTTGCCAACCACTTATGTCTTGGCAACAAAATCATAAACCCTCTAAAATTAGCGTTCAAATATGTTTGCTCGCTTTTGATTGAAAGAATCGTTTGAATTGAAAAATCTTGATTATAATTAGATGAATCAACTAGCTTTTTGGCAGATAAAAAACCTTTTTTCACTAGCTGTTTTTTAGAGAAAATACGGTCAAAATCTAAGCGTAATTCGTCAACATCACTTATTAGACCTTTGTTCTGAGCATAGATTTCAAGCATGATTTGCTCTTCCTCTAATTGCTCACCAAAAAACAAATTTTTGATTTCACTCACCGCCTCTTCTTCATTCGAAATTTGAATAGAAGAAAGTTCCCCCTCGCTATAAAATCTGGCTAATTTCAAAGTAATAAGTGTTTAATTCTAATATTAAAACGTCTTAAAATATTGACGGTTGCCAGTAAATTAAAGAAAAATGGGCAAACAAAGCAACAGTTTGTCGATTAAATTTAGGCTAAGAAAATCCTAATTAATTGATTCTGAACTTAACATACTTAATATCATGTCCTTTTTCAGAGAAAATTTGTTCGTAATGAGTTTTTATTTCTAAAATTTCACGTGTATCGACATCTAAATTTTCAACCAACTCACCATACAAATCCCAACTTTTGCTAATTAATTCATATTGATGTTCATCAATTTGTTCAAGCGTAGAAGCAAACAACCAAGAGCTATCTGTTTTGAGGTGAACAATTCCCCCAGGCTTTAAAAACTTTCTATAACGATCAATAAACAATTTTGAAGTAAGTCTCTTTCTTGGCTTTCTTGGCTGAGGATCTGAAAAAGTAAGCCATATTTCACTGATTTCATTTGGCGCAAAAAAGCTTTCTATAAAATCAATTCTTGTTCTTAAAAATGCCACATTAGACATTTTTTCTTCCCTTACTGTATTGGCTCCATACCAAATTCGTGCTCCTTTTATATCAACACCTAAAAAATTTTTATCCGGAAATTTTCTTCCCATCCCAACAGCATACTCACCTTTTCCACAACCTAGTTCCAATACTATGGGCGAATCATTTTTAAAAATCTCTTTGGCCCATTTTCCTTTTAATGGAAACTGTTTATTCTTTATCTCCTCCATGGTAGGTTCAACAACCCAGTCCATGGTTTTGATATCTTCAAATCTGATGAGCTTCTTTTTAGGCATGACTACAAATTGTCATTCATTTGTTGAAGAATAACAACAATCTCCTTAATAAGATTCACTTTTGAATCATCATTATCATTGTTGTCAACCAAATAGGCATTAAATACCATTATCGCATCTAAAATATGCTCTTCCTCCAATTGCTCCTCAATATTTTCAATAATAGTAATGCATTCCATAGCATCCATAAAATCTCCCTCAACTGTAGCAGTTGCAATAATACCAAGGTATGGTCTGTAATCCAATCCTGAATTCCAAATTGATGCAAGCAATATCTGTCTAACATCTTTGTAATCCGGATTTTCAAGACATTTTGCAACTTGTGCAGGTACTTTGGAAGACTTTATTGTGTTTAAAAGTTCAGTAATCTCATATTTCACTGAATCAAAAGATGAAGCAGCAAGTACTTGTACCAAAGGCTCAATTACTGTTTCATCTCCATGAACTTTTAGAGACTTGATTGCTTGCAATTGCTTTTGCTCGTCTTTTGAAGCTAATAAAGACAGTAATTCCTTTACTTTCTTATTTTTTTGTGAATCTTTTTCTGCCATAATAAAATTGGGGCACAAAGATAGTTATAGTTGAAACGATAATCCAAAAAATAAATAAAAACAAACCTATAAGCCGGGTTCTGTAATTATTCGCCAAGGCGGATAATGCTTGTCATTTATCTAGTCACGCAATCACTCACGTGATCCATCTATCTACCCTCCGAGATCGGCCGAGTAAGCCTCAAACCCCGGTTTACATGATATTTCAGCTCATGAGGTTTACCCTGCTACTAATGTCACCATCAGTACGGTGAGCTCTTACCTCACCTTTTCACCCTTACCACAACAAGTATGGCGGTATTTTTTCTGCGGCACTATCTGTAGCTAAAACGTCGCCATTTTAACTCCTTCCAGTTAGGAAGCATGACACTCTATGCTGCCCGGACTTTCCTCACACATAAGCGCGCGACAAGCCGGTTTGTTTTTATTTACTTTAAGTACGACTCCTGATCTGGAATCGTTGCAAATTTACGACAAGAACAATTATTGAACAACTAATTTACTGGTAGAAACAGTATTTTGCTGATCAACTTTAATTAGATAAATTCCTTTATCCCAATTAGTTGTGTTTATTTTTAATTGATTTGAAGTGGGTACAACATTATAAATCATACTTCCTTTTGCATCAAATATTTCAATTTTCTCAGCCACATTGTCTGTACTAATAGTTACAAACTCTGCTGTAGGATTTGGATATACACTGAAATTAATAGCATTTTCCTGTACTGAAGCAAAATCCCTCTTTTTATCCTTGAATTTAACTTCCGTTATAGTCTCTGTTCCTGCAATATCGGTTGTAGTGATAGAAAAAATTGGAATTTTCTGACCATTGGTAAACCAATGATATTCTACTCTATCCGGAGTTGGTAAAGCATAAGTTCCGCCTAAAAACCCAACATAAATAGAATCTTGAGAAGTTAAATGAGATCTAACTCTTAAGGCATCAAAAGAACCAAAAGGAGTAATAACTGTACCCCATCCATCTACATTTGAATTTCTGATTTGATATCTGGTATAAATTGCATCAAAAGCCGGATTCAAATCCACTTCAATATATGAAGGAGATGTCCAGGCATCACTATAATTCATTGGAAGTTCATATTGGATGTCAATTGTATCTGCCGGTCCCGGGATTCCTTGTCCTTGAATATAAAATCCAATTCCGGTATTTTTTACTTGATTACTTAATACAGCTGTAAATTGAACTGGACTTTCAATTCCAATTCCAAATTGCCCTAATTGAGACAAGCCACCTCCAAACCATGGAGTATAATAGTCAGACTCATGCTCTGGATAAAACCAAGCATTGTTAAATACTGCTTGATACAAAGCTGCTGAACCTGCTACAGAATGAAAAGTATCAATTGTTTGTGTAGGAATATTAATGGTAGAAAAATCCCAAACAACGTCTGCTCCTGTTGTTACAAAATCTAAAGAAGTTTCATCTGAAGTACTCACCATTACTGTGTCATTAGCAGCAGCAAAATCAGCACTAGTAATAGTAATTTGGGCATAACTCATTCCTGAAATCAGCAATGCAGTACAAAGTAAAATTTTATTCATGGTTTTAGTTTATTGCAGTCCAACATTAAATGTCCCTGACATTGAACTCAAAGATAGTGTTTCTGTTTCACCTTCTGTCGCTAATAATGCGTCAAAATAGAAATCAAAAACAACCCTTGTTGGAGTTCCTGCATTTGAAGAAATATATTCAATATCGCTTACGTTAAAGTTACCATTGTAAATATTCCATGGAGTATTTTCAGATTTAAATTCAACTCCGTCTTTAACTACAGTAACTTTTACTTTTCCATAATTGGATTGATTGTTTGTTCCACCTGAACACTGATTTAGTTTCATTTGCCAATCAAAGACAAAATCAATAATTCTAATCAATGAAGTACTAGAGGATTCATTCATGTACTCATCTCTTATGACGTGCTCAACTTTGTGAATTCCGATTGGCATTGTAGTGATAGTTTGAAACCCACTTCCTATATAATTTCCATCAACATACCAATCGTGTGTGTACTCATTCAAATTAGCCGTAAGCACCACTGAATCTTGTAAGGCAGATGCAGTAAAATCTGAATTCAATGAATTATTGTGATATCCATAATTTACAGGAACAGTAATTGTATTTTGACCTACGTCCGTAAACTTAAATGATACATCATAAATCCCGTACTCATCAAATTCCAACTGATTAGCTTGTTCAAAAACGCCCTGCTGATTTTGAATCATTAAAAAGTTTCCTTGCGTTAAATTTCCTCCAAATGATGGAGCAAGGCAGCCTTCTTGCTGAAGCATATAACTGATGTTTCCGTTATTCATCAGATTAATACCATTGCTAGATTTGAGTTGTTCTGGTTGAGTAAATTCAATTTTAAGCAATAAATCATCATTAACAGATATCAACTGTCCATAATAAGTTTTGATACCATTTTCAACGTTTACTCCTTGCGAAATATGTATCCCTTCCTGATCAACATTCATTTCTACAAAATTACCGTCAATATTTCCTTTGATGGAATAGTATGGTGGTGATGCAGGTGGCAAATCAGGTAATGGCTCTTTTTTACAAGCAACTAGCCCTAACACAATTCCTAATATGTACAATTTACCTTTACCCATTATTTCTTCACTGTAAACAAGTTATATTTTACACCCATCATCAAACTGATATCTCTATCTGCCAGTTTGTTCAGCATAATACTGTTTACTGTTTTATCAAATACTCCAATACTAGTGTTGGCTTGCAACGTAAATCTATTTGATATTTCATATTCATATCCAACACCCAATTTCATATCCCAGTTATTTAAACCATCTCTAACACCCCAGTTATTATTAATTGTATTAATCTTTCCTGTTGGTTCATTCACATAAGACATATTAGATTTTACTGCAGTTAAATATTCAACTCCTGCTCCAAAGCTCAATTTGTGATAAGGCGCAATTCTTACACCCACAGTTAGATTAAGATTAGTAAACACCATATCTTTCAACTGCCATTGTCTCCAATACTTATGTGTTCCGTAAGCATCTGAAACAGTTTGTCTTTGAACGGTTCCTAAAGCATTTTGACGAACATGATACACCATCAAATTACCACCAAAATCAACATCAGGTAATACTTTACTATGAGAAACAGTATACTCAATTCCGGCTCCATTTCTCATGGTTGGCATATAACTAAAATCTCCCCATTTATTTCCTATACCTGATCTGGCAAAAGCCGATACACTGTGTCTCCACATTGGTTTTTTAGGCACAAGTTCGATTTCAGGAATTGGTCTTGCGTAACCCAATTGTAAAATTTGTGTCTTTGCTCCCGGCACAGCATGAATAGTTGTGTTTTGACTTTCATTTTTAGACAAGTCTTCTGCTCTATTTTCAATTCCTAAAGCAAAATTCACCTCTGAAGGATTTACACTACCTTCAACAGCACCTGTAGCAGACACATCAACAACAGTTGAATTATCAATTACTGTTTGATGAGCATAGTCCTCATTGCTTAAGGTTGAATTATTCAACTGATTTGCCATATCATTAGCATTCAAATCACCCAGATTCACCATATCCTTAGACTCTAAGGTGATTTGACCTAATTTTTGAGGAGAATCCACTTTATTTGAAGCATGCATAGCATTTACTTCAGATAAAGGAGTAGTAGTGAATTGTCCTCCAAACGACAACAATAGCAAGATAGCTGCAACCGCAGACCATCTTGTAAAGAATATTTTTCTATCAGATTTATCCAGTAACTTCTTAGCTTCTTGCCAGTATGCGCTATCATACTCGTAATGCAAACCTTCATCTTGTAAGGCAACATCTGCATCTGACCAATACTCAGGAAGATAATCAACTACTGTAGCAGCAGCAGCTTCATTAAAAGCATCATCCATCAATAAGTCACCTTCTTTCTTCATGAAATCTTCAAAGAAAGAAGCATTGTAATCAGCCGTTTGGTTGGCAGAAGCATCTACAAAAGCACTGTCCATAAACATATCATCAATGCCTTCTGTTTGACTAAAATCAGGAATAGCCACTGCATTATTTGCAGCAGCTCTGAATGCGTCATCCAGATTAGCATCATCCAGTTTAGCTTTAGCTTCATCCCAAAACGAAGGATTGTAAGAAACTTCAAATTCCTCACTCATTCGCTTGAAAGCATCATCCATATGTTTATTTTCCTCAGCCATTCTCGTAGCCCCAAAGCTCTGTATTTTCTGATTTATTCAATTTAACAACCATTTCACGTAACAACTTTCTCGCATTAGATAAATGCCATTTAGATGTTCCGTCTGAGATATCAAGCATATCTCCAATTTCTTTATGTGAGTATCCGTCAATCACGTATAGGTTAAACACTTTTCTGGATACATCCGGCAACCTTTTAAGTAATCCCATTAAAATATCCATCTCCAGTTTTGACCATACACCGTTATCAACACTCAAACCATGTATCTCCAATTCGCGATCAGTTTCTTTTTGATCAACCAATTGCATGTAATTTTTATTTTTTCTGAATTCGTCTATGATGGTGTTCATCATAATTCTTCGCACCCAAGCTTCAAAAGGAGTTCCTTCTTTAAGCTTGTCTAGATTTTTACAGATTTTAACGAATCCCAGATTCAAAACATTTCGAGCGTCTTCCTCGTTCTTGTGATAACGCATACACGTGGGCATCAACTTAACGTAGGCCCATTCATATAGCTTCTCTTGCGAACGGCGGTCGTTTTTTCTACAACCTTCTATGACTTTTTGCTCGTCAAACATTTGTTTCTTTTTCTGAAAAAATGACCGACCCTATAATACAGAGAAGGGTCGGTCTGAATAAGTAGTTTTATTCACTTTATCACAGTAAACCCAAAAAACCATGATAAACATTTTTCATACATAATAACGAGAATAGTTAACTTAGGGTTGGAAAAAAATCAATTTTTTTAAAAATGTTGCATTTGTATTTGTTGAGACATGGAAAAGCTGCTAACCCGGCTAGTTATGATGTGGATTATGACCGTCCTTTAAATAAGAAAGGAATTGCCCAAATTAATCAAATTGGATTCCGCTTAAAACAGGATAATTTAATTCCTCACCAAATCATCAGTTCATCTGCAAAAAGAACAGAAGAAACCACAGCCACTGTAAATCATTACTTAGAAATCGGAGACATCACTTTTTTAAAAGAACTCTACCTTGCTAAGGACGAAGTGATTTTACACCACCTGGTTAAAAATGCCGAGAAAAAAGAGATTTTATATGTGGGACACAACTTTGGAATCTCAAATATAGCTTCATACTTCTCAGGCGAAACAATTAGCATGTCCACCGGAATGCTGGTTCATTTTACGTTTGAAGTTGACAAGTGGGAGCACGTTGGTAAAGATTCAGGAATAGTAAAAGACATTTATATACCAGACGTATTTATTCCATAGTGAAAAAGACGGATAAAATCATATTAGGAATTGATCCTGGAACTGTAGTTATGGGTTATGGTCTAATCCACGTAAAGGGAAAGGAGATGGTAATGTTAAACTATGGCATTTTACAACTAAGTAAATTAAAAACACAACCTGAAAAGCTGAAAAGAATTTTTGATCGAGTAGATCAATTAATTGCTGAATATAAGCCTGATGAGATGGCAATTGAAGCTCCGTTTTTTGGAAAAAATGTTCAATCCATGTTAAAATTGGGGAGAGCACAAGGTGTAGCCATAGCTGCAGCATTGAATAGAAATATTCCTATTGAAGAATACACACCAAAAAAAATCAAACAGTCAATTACCGGATCCGGAAACGCAAGTAAAGAACAAGTAGCCCATATGCTTCAAAGATTACTTGGGTTAAAGGAAATACCAAAATATTTGGATGCAACGGACGGTTTAGCCGCAGCGGTTTGCCACCATTTTCAAGGAGGTATTGGAGAAAATAATAAAAGTAAATCAGGTAGCTGGAAAGGATTTTTATCGGATAATCCTCAAAGGCTTAAAAACAACTAAGCATTTCTCAATTTCTGAGCAATCTCAGCCAATTCATCTTGTGACAGATTCAGTTTTTCACTTCTGAAATTCATGTCTTTCTCTGCATTTATAGGAATTAGATGTATATGCGCATGCGGAACTTCTAATCCAATCACAGTCATCCCCACTCTATTACATGGAAAGGTTTTTTTAATCTTACCTGCTATTCCTTTAGCAAAGATTATCATTTCACTTAACAGTTCATCCTCTACATCAAAAATGTAGTCAACCTCTTTTTTAGGAACTACAAGGGTATGGCCTTTTTGAAGTGGAGAAATATCCAAAAAAGCATAGAACTTATCGTTTTCTGCCACTTTGTGTGAAGGTATTTCCCCATTTATTATTTTGGTAAAAATGCTTGACATTATCTAGCAATTTCTAAAATTTCAAACTCCATTTCTCCATTAGGCACTTTAATTTTGGCTAGATCACCAACTTTTTTACCTAATAATCCTTTTCCGATAGGAGAGTCTACTGAGATTTTCTTTTGCTTCAAATCTGCTTCGTTTTCTGCCACTAGAGTGTACTGAATTTCCATTCCATTTTGGACATTTTTAATGGTCACTTTTGACAAAATCAAAACTTTTGAATTATCCAATTGAGATTCATCAATAATACGTGCGTTAGCAACTATATTTTCTAATTGAGCAATTTTAGCTTCTAATAATCCTTGAGCTTCTTTTGCTGCATCATATTCTGCATTTTCTGAAAGATCACCTTTGTCACGTGCATCTGCAATTTGCTGCGATATATGAGGACGCTCAACCGATTTCATGTGGTTAAGTTCATCCTTCAATTTCTGCAATCCTTCTTCAGTATAATATCTAATTTCTGACATATTATAAGGTAATTTAAAAAAGAACAAGAGCTTCCGACTATCTCGGAAACCCTTGTATAAAACAAATGTATGAAAAATATTTAAACTACCATCAAGTGGCACATTTCAAGTGATTTATCTTTATAATTTACAGATTATCAAGGTCTGGTGTGCGCAATGCTCCATACCATTTTAAAATACGTTCTTCATATGAAACATCACCATTATCAGCAGTAATTGGAAGTTTTACATGAATCAGGTATAATCCACCTGCAATTGGAACACCCGCATGATTCTTTAAATTCCAGTCAAGTGAAGTGATTGGGTCATCTTTTTCAAATGATCTAATCAAAGCACCCTGCATGTTAAAGATTGTTACTGTACATCTCTCCGGCAAATTGGTAATTTTAACTCTGTTATCAATTTTAGATGTCTCGTACTCACTGTATCCATAGTAAGGATTAGGAACCACATTTATGTTATCTAAAACAGACAATAACCTGTCATCCTTAATCTTCTCAGTTGGATTATCAATTGAGAACTGATACATAGGTCTTCCTGTATTTTCACCATTTACCAATCTATCTTCATAAGGTTTATTAATTCTTAATTTAATCTCAACATCTGTTTCTAATAAGGTGGCATTTTGAATCAGCATAGGTTCCATTACCCAAAAGCAAGATTTCCAAGCCTTGTAAAAATTATTAGCCCAATCAGCAGGTGGATGATTCAAGTCAAATTTATCCGCAAGCCAAGCTCCTTCATCATACGAAGGACATTCACTTCCATCAACATTTTCACCAAACACATAGATATAATGCATTCCTCCAAACAAAGGGTTTCCTGTTTGATCAGCAAATCTTGAAGTTGGATTCCAGATCATGTCATTTCCATTTTCACCTCCTAACCAAGAGTTTTCTGCAAAACACATATTTAGTCTTTTACCCGTATTGACGTCTACTGCATAACCTGGAAACCATCCCATACCGGTTCCAGTTCCATCAGGCTTACCAAACTTATCCACAGATGAATCTCTTCTCATATGTAATATATCATCTCCATGTTCTGTTTGAGCTTCATTGTCATTGATTTCAATAACAGGACATCTGGTCCAATAATCTTTATTACTTGTAAAAACGATATCCACATCATGCAACACTGGAAAGCAAGACTTGGTTAATGAAACTGTTCCGAGAGATGAAAACCAACTTTCTAGCGGTTTAAATGTAGACGGATCATCCCCAGGGAATCCAAAAGGCATTCCGTAAACTCCTGTTCCTACTCTATTAAAAGGCGCTACAATTCCATCAAGTAATTTTTCATATTCCTGATCAACATCCAATGGATAATCATTGTATTTGCATTCATTATAAATCCATGTGGTTGGATCACAAGCTGGCAATGTGTCTCCAAGTTCACTCGTTGATCCAGATCTAATCCAATTGGTTGGATAAAATTGATCGTCATCAGACACTCCTCCTAACCATGCTTTTGATGAATCTTGATATGTCATAGTAGCATCAATGGGTGAAGTGTACTTGTAGGTACAATTTCCATTACCTTGATAAAATTGTTGATTAATGGTCACAGAAATTCCCCAATCTAAAATCAATTCCTCGTTTTTAACTCCCACTGAAAATTTAGAATTAAATGTGTCGATTTGAATTTGACCGTTTTCATCTTCGTATTCTCTGGTTAACGACCATTCTTCATCATTAATATCAGTGTTTACAGTACCAAATTTCAAGGTATAATTCCCACCTGCAAGGTTCAATGGATCTATTACCTTAATATCCACAGGGCCTGAACCCGGTTTGTATTTAGGATGTACGTTTGGAGATGACCAGTTAAGCACATTGTTATCCCTGTAAAGTGAGTCCAAATCAGTAAAAGTTCCACCATTTCCAATTCCTTCAATTTGTACTATAGCAGGTTGATAACCATATGAAGTGGTAAAAAGCGTTCCATCTGCTTCGGGTGTTGGATCATGAGGAATACCAGTAACAGACTCAATTCCACCACCGGTTGCAGATAATCTGGAACGCAAATAAGGCTTTTTTTGTCCGAATAAAGAATCAGGTTCAGTTGGGACATAGTTCATAAAATTATTATGTGCATATGCTACAGCCAGGAAGTAGTACTTTTTATGATTAACCAAATTTCTTGCGCCTGTAGCAAATTGATCTTCTGTAATATGAAATGAATGTCTAATCCCAGCATCTTCACCATCAACCATTACCTGAGGAATAGTGATCCCTAACTGTTCATTGTACTCATAGTTAACAAGTTTTGAAACTCCATTTTCAACATCACATTGGGCAACTAATCTTGCTTTTTGAATATCATCAATATCAGATACAGATGCTTCCGGTCCAATCATTTGAAATATTTGATAACCTTCAAATCTGAAAGTGTCATCATAAAAGATTCCTTGATCTTTTAATGAATCCGGAGTTTGGATGTAGATTACATCTTCTGAGAACCAATTTTGTTCATCTTCACCAGGTTGTAAGAACAATATTAGCTCATTTTCCATTTCTTGTATTGTAAGAGTTGGAGCTCTTGGAGGCTCAACTAATTCAAAACAATTGTCAAATAAGGCTTGTGCTTTTGAATCTGCTTCCTTCATTGTTCTCACGGAAGCTTCTAGATCTGTTTCCTGCGTATTTCTACCATAAACCACTCCAACAGTAATATTATTAACTGCTCCAGGTTCTAACGTAAATGGACCCGCAGATTGTAAAAACCTTCTATCTCCCGGAGGGTTTCCTTCAGTCACTTCTGACCAGTTTGATTGCCCCGTTGGAACTCCCAAAGTTCCCCAATTGTATGGATCAGATTCTCCAGGAAAACAATAATTTGTAGGAATTGATCCACTTGCTCCATTACCACCAAAAGTAAATGGATCGTTATTCAGCCAAAGACCTTTTAAATACTGATAGTAATCTGTAGCATCATCAGGATCTCCTTGAACTGCTCCTGCCCCACCAGTAAAATATACAAACTTTGACATTCCTAATCTTTCATTATCTACAGTTCCGTCTCCATAGCCAATTCCCAATCCTTCATAAGGAATTCCACCCTGAGCAATGGCTTCGGCAATATTAGTTGTTAATGGATTGTCGATTCCATCATTGTCTTTATATGGACCTTCAAAAAAATCAATCCCGATTGCAGGAGGAGAAGCACCATAAGGATCTTGACCAGAATTTCCGTTATCAACAGATTCACCATTGTAAGCGTATCCTAATCCTCTTGAAACATCACAACCAACATAATCATTTGAATAATCACCTATGTCCGTATCCACCCATTGGCCGAAATAGGTATTTGTAAGTCTATATGAACCTCTGTTGATTAACTCATAGTTGTAAAATGTCATGTCATTAATTGCGTCATCTGTTGCAAATGAAAAGGCTTGTGCTCTGATTTCCATTCCAATTGAAGCTCCACCCGTTTCAGTGTGAATGTTTCCTCTATCATTGAAAACCCACCAATGCGTTTCATCTCCATATAAAGTAACCCTTCTGTCCGCTCTGCAGTCAATTTTACCTTCAATATCATACCATGGATAATCACCATCATTGATAGGGTCATAGACTCCTGGTGTATTATTTTCATATTCAACATTGTCATAAAATGGTGCCAAATAATAATCTTCCTTCAAAGACATATCACCATGTGCCGGCCAATTAATTATTCGATCCATTACTTCATCAGATGGTTTTTCAACGCCTTCACATTCTGATGGGTCTAGATTTAAATTCTCGCATTCCCACCATGCTATAAATTGTAAAACTTCAGCCTTTCTAATTGTGTAGAATTGGTCGTATTTAAGGCATTGTGAAGACTTAATGTCTGTGGATCCATGATCTCTGTACAGTGTAGTTTCTGCATTTTGAACTATAGATGGATCATAATTTCCAGAGTTAAGATCTAGACTTCCGAGTGGACCTGTCCAAAAATCACGGCCCTGACCAAACATTTGTGCAGCAATCTTTAATTGTCCGTTTACATCTTCACCACCCATCCAAAGGGCACCTGAATAAATAACGTACTTATTAGATCCTTTAGGAACTTCATATGAAGCTGTTCCTGTTGATCTTTCTTGCCATAGCAAACCACCGGTTTCAATAATTGCCTTTACATTATTAAATTCCATGTAAAGTCTCTCATTTGCAGGAGCACATCCAGCTGCTCTTGAACCTGCATCACCATCATTGTTTCCGGGTCTGTGATGATCGAAGTTTCGATAAGACCACGAAGTGAAACAAAATGAAAGTGTAATTAGTGTAATAGATAATCTCATAGCATTGGGTTTGTAGATTTTAACCCAATTTCCTCATAATTAATAAGGACTACAATGGATATAATTACTATGATTTTGTTATTTATATCACTCTATATAGCTGATTTTCAAAGCCTTTTTACAGATGACTCAATCAAGCCTACAGTTTAATTGTATAAACGAGCATAAAAAGAATTTGCAAAATACAAGTCAAAAAAAATCCCCGACTGTTGAGCCGGGGATTACTATATAAATCTAAAGAAGATTATTTCATATCAATCGATAATCCAATTGTGTGGATACCATTGAATGGATTTGCATGTCTGTAGCTGTACTGAACACCTAATCTGTGTTTGTTTTTACCAACGATACCGTCAACTGAAACACCAGCAGATAAACCGCTCAAAGCAGTAACTCTACCACCATATACAAAACCATCACTAGAGAAAAGACCTTTTTCAAAAGTGTACCCAGCCATTACGTTAAATGCCATTTTATTAGCATCCATTCCATAATTAACTCCTAATCTGTATTGGTCATGTGAAAACGAGTTAGCAGAAAAAGCAAATGCCGTAGTAAGCTTGTGCATTTCTCCAAAATTGAAATCATATGAACCACCGATATTCAAAGTAGAAGGCATTTCAAATGAAGCAGCTCTTTGCTCCAAAGTAGCCAATTCACCTGTATTAGGATACATAATTTGAATTGCCATACCATCACCTTTAAAAGTCATAGTTGGCCCGATATTTTTCAAAGTAATACCAAATTTAATTTGATCTTCTTCACCAGTTACATATCTGATACCTGCATCCAAAGCTACCGAAGTACCTCTTAAATTAGCAATAGCTTCGTTAACTACTTTAAAGTTGATACCTCCGTAAATTGAATTGGTAAATTCTCTTGCATACCCAACATTAAAGTTAGAATAAGTAGGAGAGAAAGTTCCAATACCACCTTCAGGCAAATCAACTGTAGTAATATCAATATCACCAAATGTCATTGCCATAACAGTAACAGAGATAACAGAGTTATCTGAAATTCTTTGAGCTAATCCCGCAGAGTTGATACCGATTCCTGAACCACCCAACCAGTTTGTTCTATCAAATCTAATTTGAGTTTTATCAGTAAATGCTAATCCAGCAATATTGGTATAAACAGCATCCAGACCAGTACCACAAGCAACACTTGCATCAGCCCAAGCAGCTGAACGAGCCCAAGGATTAATTAACAATTCAGTAGCTCCTGCTGATCCAATACGGTCCCCATTTCCAGCAAATGCGGGTGCACTTGCTAAGAAAACTGCTGAAGCCAATAATGTTCTTTTAACTATCTTATTCATTTTCATATGCGAATAAATTCTTTCTTAAATTCAAGTTTTACAGGTTATCAAGATCTGGTTGTCTTAAGGCACCATACCACTTGATTATTCTTTCTTGTTCTCTCACTTCAGTACCATTCTCTGTAATTGGTATTTTCACATGTATTAGGTACAATCCTCCTGCAATAGGAACACTTTTGTGGTTCTTCAAATCCCAATCTACAGATGTCAATGCATCATCTTTTTCAAAAGTTCTGATCAACGAACCTTGCATGTTGAAGATGGTAATTGTACATCTTTCAGGAAGGTTAGTAATCTTCACTCTATTATCTAATTTAGAAGTCTCGTATTCACTGTATCCATAGTAAGGATTTGGTACTACATTGATATTATCTAATACAGATTCTAATCTATCAGCTTGACCTTTAAGGGTAGCATTTTCGATCGTGAATTGATACATTGGTCTTCCTGCATTTTCTCCACCTACTACTCTTTCCTCGTAAGGTCTGTTAATTCTTAAGTTGATTTCAACATCTGTAGCCATCAATTCAGCATTCTCCTCAACCATAGGCTCCATAACCCACATACAGTTTTTCCAAGCTGTTAAGAAGTTAGTTGCTTTTTGAGCTGAAGTAACATCAAATTTTTGAGCTAACCACGCTCCTTCATCATAAGCTGGACATCCACTGTTGTCAATATTCTCTCCGAAAACATAGATATAATGCATTCCACCAAATAAAGGATTATCTACCTGATCAGCAAAGTTTGAAGTAGGGTTCCAAATCATATCTGCTCCGTTTTCACCTAACAACCATGAATTTTCAGAGAAAACCATATTAAGTCGTTTACCAGTGTTAACATCCACAGCATATCCTGGGAACCATCCCATACCAGTTCCAGTACCATCAGGATTTCCAAATTTGTCAACAGACTCATCACTTCTCATGTACAAGATATCATCTCCATGTTCAGTTTGATTCTCATTATCATTGATTTCAATCACTGGACATCTCGTCCATAAATTTCTATCATTTGTAATTATGATATCTACGTCATGTAATTGAACAAAAGAAGATTTTGTTTGTGCAATTGACCATTGAGAGAACCATCCTTGAGGAGGATTGTTGTCATTTGTACTTGGATCATCACCAGGCCAACCAAAAGGCATTCCGTAAACTCCTGCACCTACTCTATTGAATGGTGCAACTGTTCCGTCTAATAATTTCTCATATAACTGATCATCATCTAATGCTTTATCATTGTAAGCACATTGATTGTAAATCCAGTTTTGTGGATCACATCCACCAGGATTGTCAGTTTCATTCTCAGCTGTACTTCCTGATCTAATCCAGTTAGTTGGATAGAATTGGTCATCATCTTGAACACCTGTTAACCAAGCTTTAGATGAATCAGCATAAGTAATTGTAGCATCAATAGGCTCAGTATATTTATTCGCTTCCAAACCAGTTCCAATGTAAAACTGTTGATTTACTCTAACTGAGATTCCCCAATCAAGAATTAATTGCTCATTTCTAATTCCAATTACATAATCAGAAGAAACGCTTTCAGTTTGAGCTGCTCCATTCTCATCAATATAATCTCTAGTCAACGTCCAAGTATCTTCATCAACTGATGACGAATCTTGTCCAAATCTCAATGTAAACGTTCCGTCAGCTAAATTCAATGGGTCAATTACTTTAACATCAATTGGACCTGCACCTTCTTCATAAAGCACTTGCTCATTCATGTTTGTCCAATTAACGACATTGTTCATTCTGTAAGCAGAGTCTAATTGTGTAAATGTTCCTCCGTTTCCTATACCCTCAATTTGAGTAATTTTTGGTTGGTATCCATAAGAAGTTGTATAGATAGTTCCATCAGCTTCTGGAGAAGGATCATGAGGAATTCCAATTGCAGCTTCAATTCCTTTACCAGATCCAGAAATACGTGATCTCAAATAAGGGATTTTTTGACCATCCAATGCATCAGGATCACTAGGATCGTAATCTTTATAACTGTTATACGCATAAGCCACAGCTATATAGTAGTATTTCTTATGATTTACCAATTCTCTAGCACCAGTTGCAAATTGATCTTCAGTAATTCTAAAAGAATGACTTAAACCTTCATCTGCTCCATCAACCATTACTTGAGGAATTGTAATATCTAATTGTTCATCATAGATATAGTTAACCAATTTGGCAACACCGTTTGAAATATCACACTGTGCAACTAAACGGGCTTTTTCAATATCATCTAAATCAGCTACTGAGGCTTCAGCATCAACCATTTGGAAGATTTGATATCCTTCAAATCTGAAAGTATCGTCATAATAAATTCCTTGTTGTGCTAAATCATCAGGAGTAATGATGTTAATTCTGTCAACCTCAAACCAAGTTTGCTCATCAAATCCTGGTGGCTCTTCAATGAAAAGAATTAATTCATTTTCCATTTCTTGAATAGATAGATTCGGAGCTACTGGAGGCTCAACTAATTCAAAACAGTTTTCGAATAATGCTTGAGCTTTAGAATCAGCTGTTTTCATAGTTCTAACAGAAGCTTCTAAATCAGTTTCAGCAGTATTTCTACCATAAACAACTCCTACAGTAATGTTATTTACTGCTCCAGGAACCAACGTAAATGGACCTGCAGACTGTAAGAAACGTCTATCTCCATCTGCATTTTGCTCAGAAACCTCTGACCAATCAAATCCAGGGTCTACCCCTCCAGTTCCCCAAAATTCATTGTCCGTATCTCCCGGAAACATAAAATCGGTAGGCAAGGTAGTCCCTGATAAGAAGCCATCCCCCCCGTAAACCATTTGTTGTCCATTTTGCCAAATTCCTTGAAGATATAAATAGTAATCTGTAGCATTGTTAGGGTCACCTGTAGGTCCACCTCCAATATTGTGATATACAAACCTTCTCATACCGTAACGCTCATTATCAGCAATTCCATCACCGTAACCTATTCCATTTAATGCCTCGTTAACTCCAATACCTTTGGCGTTATCAATACCATCATTGTCTTGATAAGGTCCTTCAAAGAAATCCACTCCAATAGCTGGTGGTGACGCTCCATATGGCGCCTGACCATTTTGTCCGTTATCAACCGACTCTCCATTATATGCGAAACCTAAACCTCTATTTACATCACATCCCACATAGTCATTATTCGCTGCTCCAATATCCGGATCTACCCACTGACCAAAATAAGTGTTGTACAAAGTTTGAGTACCACGATTGATTAACTCATAGTTGTAGAATGTCATGTCATTGATAGCATCATCAGTTGCAAAAGCAAAAGCCTGCGCCCTAATTTCCATACCAATTGGATCACCACCTGTTTCAGTGTGAATATTTCCTTTATCGTTGAAAACCCACCAGTGAGTTTCATCACCAAATAAGGTTACACGACGGTCATTTCTACAGTCAATCTCATCTTCCATATCATACCAAGGATAATCCCCGTCATTAATTGGATCATAAATACCATTTGGCGCTTGAGCATCAGTTCCATTATCATAAAAAGGAGCTAAGTAAAAATCCTGACCTAAAGACACATCTCCATGCGCCGGCCAGTTAATAATTCTCTCCATTATTTCATCATTTGGTTGCTCAACATCTTCACAATCCGCAGGATCAGTAATTCCATTAGAACAATTCCACCAAGCAATGAACTGTCTTACTTCAGCTTTACGAATAGTATAGAATCTGTCATAAGCAAGACACTCAGAAGGAATAATTTCGGCAGCACCATAATCTCTATATAAAGTCAATTCAGCATTTTGAACTGTAAAAGGATCATAGTTTCCTGTACCATCAATCAAATCTCCAAGGGGTCCTGCCCAAAAGTCATTTCCTTGACGGAACATGTGCGCAGCTAATTTTAACTGACCGTTAACATCTTCACCTCCCATCCACAAAGCTCCTGAATAAAGGACAAACTTATTTGACCCAGCTGGAACCTCATAAGACGCTCTTGAGTTTGCTCTATCTTGCCATAAAGAACCACCTGTTTCAACCAATGCTCTAACATTGTTGAACTCCATGAACAATCTCTCATTCGCAGGAGCACAGTTGGCTGCTCTTGAATCACCAGACGGCAAATGGTCCGGTCCGTGGTGATTGAAGTTTTTATAAGCAAAAGATGTACTTGCTAATCCTAAAACTAAAAAGTTAATTAATACTTTTTTCATAATCTTTATTTGGACTTTAAATACCTAAATTGGTTCTTAAAAATCAAATTTAACACCTAATCTAATTGTTCTTGGAATACCAAAATTGAATGGATTTACAACCTTCATTTGATAGTAATCTCTGAATGATTGCTCATCCAATTGACTTTGAATAGAAGTTTGATACTGAGAAGCTGCCAAATAACCATCATCATCAGGAGTACCTGTAGCTCTGTACACATTTAATGTGTTGATGATGTTGAAAATATTTGTTACCCTTAAGTAAACATTCAAGTATGCCGCTTTCTTCTTGTCTTCGTCTTTACCAAACTCTAAGTTGATATTTCTATCAATTTGGAAATCCATTCTATACTGCCATGGTTTTCTTGAACCGTTTAAAGTTCCGTCTAATTGTGAACTATTAGGTGACAATAACGCATCTCCAACTGGAATTTTCAATCCTGAGTAAGGAGTACCAGAACCAATATTAGTTACTAAGTTAACACCAGTATTTCCGAATAATTCGAAGTCTTTAATTTTTGGACCATTGTAATCTCTTCCAGAACCATATCTGTAATCAAATACAATGTTGAAACCATGTCTTTGGTCATATGAATAAGGGAAAATTACTCTTAAGTTAGGCTCTCCTGAGTTTACTAATCCCAATGCAGAAGTTGCATCTGAACCAGTTCCGTTTGCAAACTGTAATGTATAAGCTGCAGTCATTCTAACATTTCCTGTTCTTCTTAAATCATATGAAACTGTAATTCCTTTCACAGTACCAAAGTCTCTGTTTCCGTAAGAACGGTAAGTATTTGGATAAGCCTGGAAAACATTCACCAACTGTACTTGATCTCTTTGCTCTTTGTAGAACGCTGAAATCTTTAATGATGACGTTTTTGACAACACTTGTTGGAAACCTATTTCGTAGTCAATAGTTTTCTCTGGTTTCAAATCCGGATTACCGATAATCACGTTTCTATCTTGCATAAATTGGTAATCAATTGGATTAAACCTGTTTCCTGTAGTAGGACGTTTAGTCAAGATATCATAGTGAGCAAAGAAAGATGCTTCATCCGAAATTGGGAATGAGAATGCAATTCTAGGCATTACGTTAACCTGAGGTTTATAATCTTCAAAAGCATCAGCTGTAGGAGAAGTTAAAGAAGGATCTTGCAAATAAGGAGCAATACCTTTAGAACCCTCAATCAAAGAAGCATCCGCGATTTCAACACCTTCCGCATTGTACCAAGTATCTCCATTTCTATATCCTAAAATTGAATTTACATTGTTTACGTCATTCACATACACAACATAATCATCTCCCATATTTTCAGGGTGAGCGCCTAGATCATCAACTTCTGCAACTGTTTTTGCATTATACAATAAGTATTTATCTTTCATTACAGGTTGGTTTGCATCAAATACATCAACACGAACACCAACGTTGAAAATGATATCATCAAATGCAAATTTATCCATTACATATCCAGCCATGTAAATAGGTTGGAATGCTCCAATATGTCTTCTGTAGTTTCCATTTCCATCAAACTCAGTAAAGTAATCATTGATATCTGTATTACCTTTTACTTTATTTCCAGAATGGTCATATCCATACCAAGTAAAAATGTTATTACCTGAATTCAATAACTCATCTGCGTTGAACATGTCAACTGTAAAGAAGTTTGGATCAATTGCATCAATATCAACAAAATCAGTTCCATCAGGATCTAGTCCTAATTTCTGTCTTACATTATAATCAAAGAAATACTGAGCATCATTTCCTTCTTGACCTTGGTAATCACCTTCAGAAGCATTCAACCTTTCATAAGTAACACGAGGGAAAGTTCCGTAGTAGTCAAATGTTGTACCTGCAGCAGACTTGTCTAACTCCAAAATATGGTTATTCATGTACTGACGTGCAATAGTCCAAATTCCAATAGGTGAACCACTCCAAGCTCTATCCCATCTTTGCTCATATTCAAAACCTAATGAAATTGCGTGATCATTTAGATTAATTGAACCTGAACCAGTAATACGAAACTGATCTGCTTGTGAATATCCATATCCATTATAAGGTGTACCTATATTATTCCAAATTCCATAAACCGATTGCGGCAAATCTCCATTTCTCAAAGCTCCACCTTGCTGAACTTGGAACAAATTCTCGTAATGATCCTCTGTTTGACCCGCATAAATTGAGTAATACTGAGAAGTAATTGCAGAAAAAGCCTCATTAGTTGCTGATGGTGTAAAAGCAACTAAAGTATCATTAAAACCATTGTGAATCAATGAATCACCATCATCATTAAATTCATAAGTTGTTTCTCTAAAAGTTTCAAAAGTACCCACATGACCATAGTTGAAAATTCTATCCTCATGTCTTGAATCTTGAAATTTGTTATGCGCCTGAGTATAATCTACCATGATTGAATAGTTGGCACTTTTAATTTTAGAAGAAGAACCTTCTTGAGTATTATTAAAACGTTGAGTAAATCTACCATAAACTCTCCAGTCTAAACTCGAGCTTTCACCAAAGTTTTCAAAGTTTAAAAGAGATCCATTGTAGTTATAAATAGAACCTTTACTCCAAGCCATTGATCCACCAAATGTTAAGTTAATGTTAGGACCAGCGTTTACATCAATTTTTCCAGCAGCTGAGGCAGATCTACTTCTAGCATTCATTCTCCAAGGAACTTGTTCAAATGCATTGTTCGGATCATCAGGATCATTCATATTGTTTCTGAAAAACTCAGCATTATAATAGGTACCCTGACCAAGACCTGTAGGTCTTAAAGGATTGGCAATTAAAGAATCTCTATACTCTTCTTTAATTCTGTAAGTACCACCGTGAGCAGTTGGTCTTCCATCTAATTGATCAGTAAAGTTTGCTGAGATAAAAAATCCTAAGATTGGTTTTGTTTTATTTCCAGCTGAATCTTTCTTCATCCAAAGCGGACCAGAGATCATACCTTCTAATAAGTTGTATGCATACTTATCTAAACCAAAAACTTTTCCATCATAACCTAAAGGATTTTGACCATTAAAGTAGAAACCAGAAGTTACTCCTTCAAATGAACCAAAATATCTTGCAGAAGGACCTCTCGTAGTAATTGATACGATACCTCCTGTTAAGTCACCATAGTTAGCAGGCACACCCCCTGTAATTACCGCAACCTCTTGGATTGCAGACTTAGGTAATGCTGAAGACCCACGAACTTTAATTCCATCTATATAATAATACGTTGCATCAGATCTTGTACCTCTAATACTCAAAGCACTTGAACCTTCTGAAGAGTAAACCCCTCCAACTGTTTGCGCGATTCCTGTTGCAGAACGAGTTGGCATTTTAGAGATATCTTCTCTTGTTACTGTAGCACCAGAAGCACCACCATCTTTATCAATCAACGGAACCTCATAGTGAATAACCTCAACAACATCCAACATTTCTGCTGAATTACCCATTTCCATATCAAGGATGGTATATTTATCTGAGTTTACCACAACCCCTTCTTGACGAACAGGTTGATAACCTACGAATTTCAATTCAACATCATATTCTCCTGGAGGCAGAGAGCTAACTAAAAATTTACCGTCAAAATCAGTATTGGAAAATCCTTTTTGTTGACCGTTTTGAGTAACGATAACTTTTACAAATGGCAATGGTTCTCCGTTCTCTTTATCTAAAACCTGACCTTTAATAGATCCGTTTCCAGTTTGAGCAAAGGCAAAACCTGCCGACAAAAGGATAGTGGTTAATAATAACCTTAAGTTAGTAAGCATAAGTTCAAGTGTATTTGTTAAAATTTCCTAAAATACAATAGCGTGCTAATATAGGTAATAAAAATGTGAACCGACCAAATTAAATTAACAAAATGTTAATCTGATTGATTCAAATACAAAACTACATGAGTAATTAGAAAATAGGAATAGTTAAAATTGATAAAATGCAATAAATTATACACGTCTAATATCCGCTTCTAAGTCAAGCGATTATTTCTCATAGGCTTCCCTCTTTGACGTCTTTTTGCATTTTTTGCTGCACGTTTCATTCTTTTACGCGTAGCTTTATCTTGATTTCGATAACTTCTTTTTCGAGAACGTTTTCCTTGCTTAATTCTCTTTCTCCTTTTACTAGTTCTACCAGTTTTTACAGTTTTTGCACCTTGATCTTGTGCAATAACATCATCCGGAGAAAAGAATAAACACACAATAAATATGCTTAACTTCGTTAATATATTGGAAAATCGTTTCTTCATGCCTCAAATATATTCAAGATTCGCAATTATCTCTTCTTTCACCCTCGCTTTATTTTTAACATCTTGCGATAGTGAGACACATCCTGTGCCAAATGTTCCCGTGAATATAAACATTAATCTTGACTTACCATCTAACCAATCATTAAATGCACCGGGCGGTTGGATATATGTTAATGGAGGTTCAAGAGGCATTGTTGTTTACAGAAATTTTGATGAATTCGTGGCTTTAGATCGACACTGCACATATCACAGTGAAGACGCTTGCGGAGTGGTTGAAGTGGACAGTGTGAATTATTTTGAGTTAACATGCCCTTGCGGATCATCAAGATATAGTATAATGTCCGGGGTAGTTATGGAAGGTCCTGCAAAATTTGGATTGAGAAGATATAACGCTACCTGGGATGGAGCATACAATGTAAATATCTATAACTAAAAAAGCATCCTCAGAATTTCCAAGGATGCTTTCACTATTTTAAACTATTTTCTAATTAGTATCTGTAGTGTTCAGGTTTGTAAGGACCCGCAACTTCAACACCAATATATTTAGCTTGATCTTCAGACAATACGTCTAATTCAACACCAATTTTAGCTAAGTGTAATTTAGCTACCTTCTCATCTAGATGTTTAGGCAACATGTATACTTTGTTCTCATATTTGTCAGAATTGTTCCACAATTCTAATTGAGCCAAAGTTTGGTTTGTAAATGAATTAGACATTACAAATGATGGGTGACCAGTTGCACAACCTAAGTTTACCAATCTTCCTTCTGCTAATAAAATAATATCATTACCGTTTACATTGTATAAATCAACTTGAGGTTTGATTTCAACTTTAGTAGAACCATGATTATTATTCAACCAAGCAACATCAATTTCATTATCAAAATGTCCGATATTGCATACGATTGTTTTATCCTTCATTTTCTCAAAGTGTTTTCCTACGATAATATCTTTATTACCAGTTGTAGTCACAACAATGTCAGCTCTACTTACGGCATTTTCCATTTTTTGAACTTCAAAACCATCCATTGCAGCTTGTAAAGCACAGATAGGATCAATTTCAGTAACAATAACTCTTGCACCAGCACCTCTTAATGAAGCTGCTGAACCTTTTCCAACATCACCATAACCAGCAACAACTGCTACTTTTCCGGCCATCATTACATCAGTAGCTCTTCTGATTGAATCTACCAATGATTCTTTACATCCGTATTTGTTATCAAATTTAGACTTAGTAACTGAATCATTTACGTTGATAGCAGGCATTACTAATGTTCCATTTTTCATTCTGTCGTACAATCTGTGTACACCAGTAGTAGTTTCTTCAGAAAGTCCTTTGATATCTTTTGTCAACTCTGGATACTGATCAAAAACCATGTTTGTCAAATCTCCTCCATCATCAAGGATCATATTCAATGGCTGACCACCTTCAAATGCAAAAAGTGTTTGCTCGATACACCAATCAAACTCTTCTTCATTCATTCCTTTCCATGCAAATACTGGAATACCTGCTGCCGCAATTGCAGCTGCTGCATGATCCTGAGTTGAAAATATATTACAAGAAGACCATGTAACATCAGCTCCTAATTCAACCAAAGTTTCAATTAAAACTGCAGTTTGAATAGTCATGTGAAGACATCCGGCAATTCTAGCACCTTTTAAAGGTTTTGAAGCACCATATTCTTCTCTTAATGACATCAATCCCGGCATTTCTGCCTCTGCCAATGTAATTTCTCTTCTTCCCCACTCTGCAAGGCTAATGTCTTTAACCTTGTAATTTAATTTTTCCTGTGTATCACTCATTTTTACATTATTTTCTTTAGAATCAGGCGCAAAAATACAAAACTCCTTTTTAATTTGCACCTTTATTTCAAATGGGTTTGACCTATCAGATAAAAAATATCATTGAAACCGACCGAATTTTAATTAAAAAATTAGAGTACGAAGAGGTTGATGTATCTGCCATTGATACTACTATTTTTAATGAGAATGAATTAAAAAAATATCAGTCATTTATTTCTGATAAACGCCGAAGAGAATTTTACTTTACTCGTGTTCTGCTTAAATCCTTTAATGTAGATTGCTTTATTGAATATCACGAAACAGGAAGGCCATTTATTAGAGGTGGACACATTGGAATTTCCCACTCAAGAAATACCGTAATAATAGGCTATTCTGAACATCATATAATTGGGTTAGATATTGAATATTATAATCCTAAAATCCACCGCATTAAACACAAATTTCTTGCAACGCTTGAGAAAGAAAGATTTGACACAGAAAATGAAGAGATTCTAACTTTACTTTGGAGTTTAAAAGAAGCTATTTATAAACTTGAGGATATTCCCGGTCTATTATTTAAAGAACATATTGTAGTTCAATCACTCAGTCATAGAGGAAAAGTATTGGTAACCAAAAATAATATGCAACACGAATATCTATTTGATTACCTGATTTTCAATGAATTTGTAATCACATATTGCCAGTTGGTTAAAAACGAACTTAACTAACTCACATTCAATTAAAAAATAATTATTTGAAGATAGTTTGTATTTTTAGGCTTATGAAAAGGCTACTGATTGCTACATTTTTCATATTACCCTTATTTCCAACCCAGCTATTCGCTTGTGAGCAATGGGTTCAAATTGCTAGTTTTCCTGCTGCAGCAAGACATAGAGCAACAGCATTTGTCGTTGGCAATAAAGGCTATGTAGGTGGTGGTCATATCAATTCACTGTTTGAAGTAATTCATGAAGATTTTTGGGAATATGATCCCGGATCAAATACCTGGACTCAAATTGCAAACTTTCCCGGAGGAAAAAGATATCATTCAGTAGCATTCACGATTGGTGATTATGGATATGTCGGCTGCGGAGAAGGTGAAAACAATGATTATTTCAATGATTTCTATAGATACGTACCCGGATTGAACATTTGGCAACCTATCGCTAATTTTCCCGGAACACCGAGAAGAGCAGCTACGTCTTTTGTAATTAACAACAAAGGCTACGTAGGAACCGGACAATCTGACTTTGGATACGAAAACAACTTTTACAGATATGTACCAGGAACAGATTCATGGGAAGTTGTTGCCAATTTTCTTGGTGAAGCCAGATCTTCAGCAGTTGGTTTTTCTCACAATGGCAAAGGTTATGTGGGTACCGGCCACATTTTTGGTGACGACACAAAAGATTTTTATGAGTATGATCCGGATTTAAATCAATGGACTCAAAAAGCAGATGTTGGAGCAATATATAGACAGGATGCTACTGGATTTGTCTTAAATGGTTTTGGATATATAGCCACTGGTAATGATGTAGAGGGTGACAATGATTACAAAGATGTATGGAGATACGATTTTAATACGGATACCTGGACTCAAATAGAAGATTTTTGCGGTGCGCCTAGACGATATATGGTATCATTTGTCTTAGGTAATGTTGCGTACGCAGGAGGCGGAACTGATGGAACCAACCTTAACGATTTTTACATGTTTAATCCACTTTTATCGGTAGATGAAACTGAAGCAGTTACTATCAAAATATTCCCAAACCCATCTAGTGATTTAATTGAACTAAATTTTTCAAAAGATCACAATGATATTAAAGTGTATAGTCTAAGTGGCAAATTAATGTTTAGTGGTTCAGACATTTCGGACAAAGTTGTTTTTAATAAAAAGGATTTTGGAGCAGGAACATTTATTTACCAGATTACCCAAAATGATGAATCTGTGCATATTGGAAAATTCAGCTTTATATGAGTCCAAAATTGAGCATATCAAAAAACAAAAAGCAACTGGCAATTTTAATTGATCCTGAAAAGACACAGTTTACAAACTCAGAAAATGATCTTATAAAAAAGATTAATCTCCTGTCGCCGGATTTCATTTTTGTTGGAGGTAGCACTGTTACAAAGGAAGAATTAAAAAGCTGCATTGCCTTTTTGAAAAATAATTCAAACATTCCAATAATTATTTTCCCTGGTTCTCATCAACAAGTGGATGAAAATGCAGATGCAATTTTGTTTCTGTCATTAATCTCAGGTAGGAATCCTGATTATTTAATTGGACATCAGGTTCAAAGTGCCAGAACAATAAAATCCATGGGGATTCAAACAATATCAACTGCCTACATGCTTATAGATGGTGGAAAAAATTCTTCCGTAGCATATGTAAGTCAAACAACGCCTATTCCTAGTGATCAAATTAGTATCGCCGTAGATACTGCAGTGGCAGGAGAAACAATAGGATTTGAAGTAATATTTATGGATGCAGGTTCAGGAGCTATACAACCGATTTCTCCTCAAATGATCGCTTCCGTTAAAATGAATATTAATATTCCCTTGATAATTGGGGGAGGTGTTAGAACTATCGAAGATCTTGAAAACGCTTATAAGGCAGGTGCTGATTTGGTTGTAATCGGCAACAAAATTGAAGAAGACGACAACTTTTTACTTGATTTAGTAATTTATAAAAAAGAAATCCAAACCTTCAATGAAGAGAATGCGTAGAAGAAATTGTGAAACAACTACTTAGTATACTACTCTTGTCAATATCTTTTGTTGGATTTAATCAACAATTGAGTGATCCCATAGTTTCTTATGAATCTGGATATTATAGCTCAGACATTACAGTAAACATTTCTCACCCCGACCCTGACGCAACTATTTTTTACACACTCAATGGAAGTGAGCCTAATCCACAAAGTCCCATCTACAGTGGTCCGATCACAATGGGTTCAAAAGCAGGAGTACCTGATAATTTTGCATTAATTCCTACTAACCCATCTCTCACCTATCCAATTGGTGATTATACAGAAAGTAGAGCCAACAATAGAGGATGGTTACCTCCTTACAGTTCTGAAATCTACAAATTCAACATTTTAAGAGTCAAAGTTTACAAAGCGGGCTTTGTTCCTTCTAATGTGGTGACAAAAACCTTTATTATAGACCCGGCTGGTGCATCACTTTATTCTTTTCCTGTTGTTTCCTTTGTCATGGATAGTATTGATCTTTTTTCCAATAGCACTGGAATATATCATTACGGATTTAATGCCAATTACACACAAAAAGGACCTCTATGGGAAAGAGAGGCTCATATCGACTATTTTGATACTCAAGGAAATTTAGAGTTCTCAAGAAATGTCCGCACAAGGATTCACGGTGGTGGTAGTAGACATTCAACCAAAAAAACTTTTAGAATTTATGCAGAACATGATGGCTACTCCAACTTCGATTATGAGTTTTTTCAAGATACCGAACAAAAGAAATTCAAAAGAATGCTGATTAGAACAGGAGGTCACAGACCAGACTGTTTTCCAAGAGATAATTTAACCAATTCCATCACTAAAGGACTAGATGTTGAACAACAACATTTTAGACATGTTATAGTATTTATCAATGGTGAATATTGGGGGATTCACTCCATGAAAGAGCGAGTTGACAAATACTTTATCCAAAATATTTATGGCATTGATGATGATGATTTGACCATTTTAGATCAGGAATTTGATGTACAGGATGGATCGGCCGCAGACAGCTTGGAAATGTCAGGAATAGAAGCGTTTGTGGACAATGGAGATATGAGTGATCCTACAAATTATGAATGGGTAACAGATAGAATAGATATAGACAATTACATAGACTATATGGCTGCCGAAATCTTTTTAAGTAATGAAGATTGGGTGTACTCAAACATAATGCTATGGAGAAAATCGGGAAGTTATTCACCAGGTGCCGGAGCAGGATATGATGGTAAGTTCAGATGGATATTTTATGATTTTGATGGTGCCTATGGAGGGTCTTGTGACAATGCATATTACACGGCCAACACACTAGAAAGTGCTACTGTAGAAACAGGAATCTATTCAACTTATACCCGACTTTTTAGAGGTCTTTTGGAAAATGAAGAATTTAAAACAAGTTGGATTAACAGAGTTTCTGATTTGATGAATTCTCATTTTAGAGAAAATGTAATGGTGGAGAAAATAAATGCCTTCTATGATGAGTTGACTCCAGAGATGCCACAAGAAATTGATAAATGGAGATATCCATCTTTAGCAACAACATTAGCTGACAGAAGCAATGAAGTGCCTAATATGACACAATGGGATACTACTTTTTATTATTTAAACAGATTTGGTACCAGAAGACAACGTAAAATAAGAGAACACATCATGGATAAATGGGGTTATCCAGACACAAGTAAAGTTACAATTGACGTAAGTAATGTTGCTCATGGAAGTGTTAAAATAAATACTATCCAAATCAATTCGCTTTTGCCTGGCGTTGATGCCAATGTATATCCTTGGACAGGTATGTACATTGATTCTGTGACCTGTACTTTAATTGCTATTCCACAACCGGGTTATGAATTTGTTGAATGGCAAGAAACAGGAGAAACTAATGACACTATCAATTGGGTACCGAATGGAGATGTCTCATATACAGCCATTTTTCAGGCAGTCGCAGATTATCAACCAGTTGTAATTAATGAGGTAATGCCTTCAAATAGTAACAACATTGCAGATAATTTTGGAGAACATGATGATTGGTTAGAATTGTACAACCCTAATAGTTATGCAGTTGATTTATCGGGATGTAGATTGAAAAAGGACACTTCAAATTGGATCATTCCAAACGGAACTGTGATCGCTGCAGATGGATATTTGTTGTTTTGGCACGATAATGAAGAATATCAAGGTGCAGATCACACAAGTTTTAAGTTAAACAATACTACTAAAACAGTCTATTTGTATGATCAACAGGACAACATTATGGACCTTGTAATTTACCCTGAAACGACAACTGATTACAGTTACGGAAGATATCCAAACGGCTCAAGTACTTTTGAAACATTTACTTACCCTACTCCAAGAGAAAACAATAATATCAGTACAGTTGAAAGTCCTGAAGAAATTTCATCATTGCAAGCTTTTCCAAATCCATCCAACGGTATTTTCCATTTAAATAAAGCTGTAAACTACAGTACCTATTCACTTGATGGAAAATTGATTCAATCAAAAGAAAACTCGAATCAAATCAACCTAATAGGTGAAACCAAGGGAGTTTATATTTTGAGAACGGATAAAGGTGAAACCATTAAAATTGTGCTTCAGCCGTAATGCGCCATCTTATAATATTCATATGGCTCTTTCCAGCTTTTTGCTTTGGTCAAAATTTCACTGAAGTAATTAAAGCAGTTGCTGCTGACAGAGATGTAGATGACAGATTAGGTTATGCAGTAACGATTGATGGTAATTGGGCTGCAATTGGCGCTTACGGTGATGATTACAGCGCAGTTGACCCAAACATGGGATCGGTTTACATTTTTGAACAACAAGGTTTAAACAATTGGGTGCAAGTGCAAAAGCTTTCTGCGTCAGATCAGGGAGATTATGACCGATTTGGTTGGTCTGTTGATATGCATGAAGACTTTTTAATAGTTGGAGCATATGGTGATGATGAAGATGAAAATGATGCTAATTATTTATCTAAAGCGGGATCGGCTTATATTTTCAAAAACATCAACGGAACCTGGACAGAAATGCAGAAAATAGTTGCATCAGACAGAGATGCAGATGATGAATTTGGATGGTCGGTTGCGATTTACGATTCTACTGCAATTGTTGGCGCTCATATTGAAGATCATGACCCGGCAGGAAACAACTTTAAGTACCACTCAGGATCAGCCTATGCGTTTGAATTAGGAACCAATGGAATTTGGACCGAAACTCAAAAAATTTGTGCGACAGATCGCTGGGTAGATATGAATTATCCCAATGGATATTCAGGTGAAGATTTGGCTGATCAATTTGGAGGAAGTTTGGATTTGTGGGGAGATTGGTTAATTGTAGGTGCTCATCATCATGACTATGCCACCACTTCTCCTTTAACTGGAGCTATGTGGAGCTCAGGAGCAGCTTATATTTTTGAAAGAACCGGTTCAAGTTGGACTCAAGTTCAAAAAATCCAAAATTTTGACCGTGAACCGTGGGATAGATTTGGTTATGCCGTAACAATTGATTCAAATATGATAGCGGTTTGTGCTTATTCAGAAGATGAAGATACAGATGGTGTCAGCAATCCTTTAACCAACCCGGGGTCTGTATATTTATGGGAAAGAGATGGAGGAGGAAGTTGGAATGCTATTCAAAAAATTGTTCCTAATGATCGCTCATCAGGAGATCATTTTGGATATTCATTAGACATAGATGATACTCTTATGATAATTGGTTGTCACTCTGATGATCATGATGAATTTGGAGCAGATGTTAAAGATGACGCAGGATCAGCTTATGTATTTGAAAAAAATGGTGGAGTTTGGTCGCAACTTCAAAAACTAGATGCTTCAGATAGAGTAACGGGAGATGATTTGGGAATAAGTGTGGGAATATCGGGATATTCAATATTAGTTGGAGCACAGTACCAAGACTTTAATACTGTTGCGGCTGATTCATTAGAAGATGCAGGCGCAGCCTACTTTTACAGCAATAACCTATGCCCTATTTTGGCAAGTAGTATTACAGCTACAATTTGCTCAGGAGATTCTTATCAGGTTGGTCCTTATTCACATGACACAAGTGGGATATTTGTAGATGTCATTCCTAGCGTAGCTGGATGTGATAGTACTGTAACCTTAGATTTAACAGTTGAAGATGAAATGATAACACATGTAAATGCCAGCATGTGTGATGGTGGGACATATTACGTTTTTGGATTTCCAACTACCGTTCCAGGAAATTACAGCTATACGCTAACTGCACAAAACGGATGTGACAGTGTGGTGATTACCCATTTAACTATGGATGCACCAATTACAAATGAACAATGGGTTACGATATGTTATGGAGACAGTTATACGATTGGATTGAACACCTACACTGAATCAGGTACTTATGAAGATGTTGTATCAGCCACCAACTTTTGTGATTCAACCATAACCACTCACTTAACAGTTGAGCTACCACTTGACAAAAGCATTAGTCAAAGCATCAGTATGCTTACAGCAAATGAAGACAATGCGGACACCTATCAATGGTTCAATTGTGACACAAATCTTCCAATAAGTGGAGCAACAAACCAAACATTTTATGCCAGTGAAGTAGGAAACTATGGTGTGATTGTATCTAAAAATGGTTGCTCAGACACCTCTGCTTGTGTTTATGTTAGTTGGATAGTTGCCAATACAGAAAATCAAATTTTAGATCAAAACCTAAACATTTATCCAAACCCGAGCAATGGTCAGTTTTACTTTGAATTAAATGATGACAATCCTAGCGGAGCAATTAACATATATGACACTAAAGGAGCATTAATTCAACAAGTGAATATTGTATCTAAAACAACTGCAATAAACCTGTCTTTATCAGGTGTTTATATCGCAGAAATCAATACCGGATCAGGTATTATCAGAAAGAAAATTGTGGTGCAATAAAAAAAGCGACTCGAAAGCCGCTTTATCAACTACAATTTTAACATTACCCTACCCAACCAATTAATACCGGCTTGAGGATAGTAAAAGTTCTCCTGAATATATTCGCCTCCGTAATAATATCCCCAGGTATATCCATTGTTGGCATAAAGGGTATTAGTGAAGTTGTTGATAGCAACACCCAGGACAATCTCTTTAAAAAACTTGTCTTTGATAGTATAATCTACTCTGAAATTTGAAATGAAATATGATGGAATCATTCTGTTTTCATTAGAAGTATTATCCAGGTATTGATCATCTACATATTTACCTAAGACGGTAAGATGTAAATTTTTAATTGGCTCATAATCTAATCCTAATGAAGCTATCATATTTGGTGAAAAAGCCAGATCTGTATTAGTATGTTGGATTTCAATTTGCCCGCCATTGTCATAATCATCAACGTACTCAGTGAAGTTTGGAATTTTATTCATGCTGTATGTAAAGTTTCCTGATAAGCTTAGGTTTTTCATTAAATACACACCTCCTTCAATTTCCAATCCGGCACGGTAGCTTCTGCTAACATTTGTTCTGGTATAAGATCCAACATCATTTACCTGACCGGTTAAAATCAACTGATCAATGTAGTGCATGTAGTAAAGATTTGCATTTAAATAAGCCTTCTTTAATTTCATTCGGTAACCTGTTTCAATATTATGCAACTGCTCTGGATTTGGTTGTTGTGAAGGAGGACTCTCAACGAAATCTCCTCTTGTAGGTTCTCTATTAGCCATTGCATAAGAAGCATAAAAATTGTGCTTGTCATTTAGATCATACATCAATCCGGCTTTTGGATTTAAAAACAAATAATTCACCTTTTGATCTAAACTGATAATCTCACCATAAGATTCATCTACACCTTCAAATTGATAATCAATATATCTTATTTGAACGTCTCCAAAAAATGTGAATTTCTTTAACTCATAAGTAGCCTTTACATAAGATGAAACATCTACTTTAAAAGCATCAGTTTGGTAATATTTGTCTTGGTATTGCGAATTGGATGCAAATTCTGACCAAATAATCTCACCATAATGCAATCCTGTATAAGCATTTCCAGCTCCACCCCAGGTAAAATCAAATCCCTTTTTATTATTGTAATTCAAAGCAAACACAGCACCCGAAAAATGATTATCCAACCATCTTCTTCTGATAATATCGGTTGTAGTGATGGTATCTCCTCCTATAAATAGAGAATCTAAACCATAAGTTGCCAGATCATCATCTGCTTTGTACTGCTCATAATATCCTTTACCTCTTGTATAATGACCTGCTATAGACAAATTTAAATTCGGTGAGATAGACTGCATAAAATGCAATTGATAATGATCTTGCCCGTAATTGTCTACTTCGTTTTGATAAGTATAGTAGTTATAAGTACGACCTGAGTTTAAAAGATTATCTCTGTCATCTCCAAAAATCCAATTTCTATCAGCATATGCCACAACATCTTCTTGCGTTCCAAAAACCACAGATTCAGGTGTACCCCACCATGCCTGATAGGTTCTTTCTCTACCCATAAAAACATTGGCTTTAAGCATGGCTTTTTTACCCACCCATGCTACCGAGGAATACAAAGATTTTAAGTTAGATGAAGCGCGATCAATATATCCATCAGATTGGATGTTAGACAAACGCATGTCAAAGGTGAACTTATCATTGATTAATCCTGAACCCACTTTTAGTGAGTTTTTTAGGGTATTAAATGAACCGTAACTATTATCCAAAACACCGTAGGCTTTTTTATTGATGTCGTTCGTTTCAATATTAATAGTTGCTCCAAAAGCAGCTGCACCGTTTGATGAAGTACCCACACCTCTTTGAATTTGAATATTATCCACAGAAGATGCAAAATCAGGCATATTTACCCAGTAAACTCCATGAGATTCTGAGTCATTAATAGGAATACCGTTAATAGTAACGTTAGTTCTTGTTGGATCAACTCCTCTGATTCTGATTCCGGTATAACCAACTCCTGCACCCGCATCTGATGACACAACAGTTGAGGGCGTACTTCTGAAAAGAAAAGGAATATCTTGTCCAAAGTTTTTCTTTTCTATTTCTTCTTTATCAATATTGGTATAAGTTGTGGGAGTTTTTTCTCCAGCTTTTAAAGCCGTTACAATCACTTTATCCGTCATGTATTGCGCTTCTTTCATAACAAAGTTCAGCTCTACATCTTTACCTGTAATGTCAACTTCCTCACTAATAGATTCATATCCTACAAAAGTGATTAACAATTGATACTTCCCATCCTGGAGACCGGTTAGTTTAAAAGTACCATCAGATTCGGCAAGGCAACCTTTGTAAGTGTTCTCTAATTTCACTTTTGCTCCTGCAAGTGGACTTCCGTCCGATTGTTTAACAGTACCTGAAATACTGTGTTGGGCTATGGAAAGAGGGACCGAAAATAATAAGGCCCCAATCATAGCAATTAATCTTGTTTTCATTTAAAACAATTTAACAAGACAAGGGGCTAATTCTTGGGAATTAATAATTAGTTGATGTCATCATTTTCCTACGCAGGTATGAGCCTGATCAGGTCAATGGGTATAATCTCAGCCCACTGATATTAGTGGACACCCCTTATGAGACTTTCTTTCGAAAACGTCACAAAGGTATGTTATTGAAATTAATTGTTGCAAATGAAAACGGAAATGTTTTCAATTAAAGGTTATCTATTGCCTTAATTGCCTGATTTAATCTTTGATTATGATCTCCCTCAATAATGATGAAACGACGTCCTGAATCGGCTAGTTCAGTTAAGTATTTTTCAAATAACTCATCTCTATCATTGGGATTTTCTCTTAGACCATCATCTTCATATGGGATATCAGGTTTGCAAAGTAGATACAAATCAAACTCCTGCTCTTCCCAAAGTTGCTCAATATATGGACTACAGGATCCATATTTGTATTCAGACCAAACTTTCATTACCAGCATTTCTGTATCTGATAACAATAAGTCTGTTCCATTTAAAGCACAAGTTGCTCTTAATTGACCTTCGGCTATTTTATCCAAATCTGTTTGACTATAATTGCCATCAGTTTGATCTAAAAAAGTGCGCGCGTACTCAGCTACCCATTTAACACCATAATGACGTGCCAATTGTTCTGTCAACGTTGTTTTGCCCGAGCATTCTGCTCCCGTTATTGCAATGCGCTTCATGCAGTTTGAGAATTAAATTGTTTGCGCCATGATATCCATCCAAACACAGCAATAATTGTAAAAATCAAAAACAGTAAAGAAGAAAGATACAAGCCTCTTCCACTATACAAGAAAATAGACACCAGATCAATTACCACCCAATACCACCAGTTATTCAACACTCTTCTGGTAACCATAAAAGTTGCTGCCAAGCTAAAAACAGTCGTAAAAGCATCAGTAAAAGGATTTTGTTGATCTGTATACCATGCGAAATATCCACCCAACATTAAAGCCACAACAGCACTAGCAACAATATTTATAGCATGATATTTAATGGGCCATTTAATAATGAAACCCTCATCCTCTTGTGAATGATACCAGGTAAACCATCCAACAATTGCCATAATCACATAAAACAATTGTAAAAAGGACTCCAGGTAAAGTTGAGCTGAAAAACACAAATAAACATAAAGTATGGAACTGAAGAGAGCGAATACCCAGCACCAAATATTTTTGCGAGCAGCCAATATTACGTAGATAACACCGGTTACCACGGCAAACCACTCAAAGATGGTGGTAGCCAAAATATTCAGCCACAATTCTGCAAACATTTCCTTCACGGTTGCAAAGATTCAAGTTTTTTCTTTAACTCGCTCAGCAATTCGACATTTTCAATGTAAAATCCGCTTAATCTAATATTTGAGATTTGCGACAGTACATTCAGGTCCACTACTTTCAAATAAATTGGAATATTGATGCTTACTATCATCCAGCCGTAAGCCGGTTTTATGGGAGACAATCCTTCCAGTTCATTTAAATTCTCTCCTGTCCAAATAACGGCGTCTGCTCCAGCATTTTCTGCATTTAAAGCTTCTCCAAAATTATTGACATGCTGAACTTTTCCAATTTCATCTACAGAAATAAGCTCGGCATCAAGGACAGAATCATTTACTAAGAATTTGTAGTCAGGCATTAAGCGTCAAGAATTTCATCATTTTCAACCGGTCTATTAGCCCAGGGAGTAAATGAGATGACCAAGGTACCTATTTGCAATAAAATATCTGCATATAACAGCAAATTGTAGTGAGCAATATAATATTGACGCATCACCAAAGCAGTTGCCAAAACAGCCATACTCAAAAAGAAAAGTCTTTTGGCAATTGGATGATTTGAAATAGGATCTTTTGCAGTTGGTTTCATAAAACCATAAACCACTTTCAAAATAACGGCAGATCCAATTATGGCTAAAAAATGAACGATTTTAAGTTGCAATAAAAAATCAAGCAGGTTGAGCATATTTAGCATAAACCCAACTCCACCTGCTATCATTAGTGTATTTAATAAATGATATGGAAACCTCTCATTCATTTTTAGGCGTATGTTGCCTTTGGTGATATTCTTTTAAAATCCTTGTTAATCTTTGCCATTCTGTACCAACTTGAGAAACACCGATAACGCCACCCATGTATCCTTTTTCATTTTTTCTAATGCGCAAAATCACTAAATCTCCTTCATCAAAAATGGTCACTTTCCAAACAAAATGTTTGTGAAAAGCACCTAATAAAAAACGAAGAACTTTGCTTCCTCTGTGATACTCTCCATTTTGGTTGTTACCTACTTTGAGGATATATTTTTCTTTCCCTAAAAAGGTTTGTACTTTTTGCGCCAAATCTTCTTTGGTTGTATTTTCAAATGGATATGTGGCTTCGTTTTTATCAATTTTAACAGCCCATACTCCGACAGCTTCAATACCGTCATCTAAAACTTCTTCAGACATAATATTAATTTAATGAATGATGAAAAGTAACAATTAAAAATGATTGATCTTTAATCCCAGATGCGTTCTTCTACCAAATGCACTGATTTTCCGAAGAATAGTTTGGATGTTTCTTCAAACGAAGAAGTATAATCTGAAACGATAAATTGATCTTTACCTTCAGGTTTATCGGCTTCTAACCCTTCTTTTTTAAGGACTTTTTTAGTGAATTCTGCGACAACAGATGCCGAGTCAATTACTTCAACATCACCTTGAAAAAAGTGTTCTACTTCACTTTTGATAAGTGGATAATGTGTACAACCCAAAATCAATGCTTGAATATCCTGAAGATTTTTAGCCGACAGATATGAATTGATAATAGTTTGTGAGATATTGTTGTTAAAATAACCTTCTTCAATCATTGGCACCAATAATGGAGCTGCCACTTGAGGAACCTCCAATGCAGGATTTTTCTTTTTAATCTTTCGGGGATAAATTCTTGACTTAATAGTTCCCTTGGTAGCCATCACAGCTACTTTTCCGGCATCAAATTTTTCAGCGCAATAATTAACAGTTGGATTAACCACATTGATAATCGGAACCTTTGGGTAAAACTTTCGCAATTCGGAATAAGCATGAGCTGAAGCCGTATTACAGGCAATAACTATTGCTTTACACCCCTTTGATAGTAAAAACCCAGTTATTCGCTTAGAATAGGCTCTAATTGATTCCTTGGACTTATCACCATAAGGCAAGTGAGCCGTATCTCCAAAATAGATGATACGTTCATTTGGCAAAGCTTCTTTGATGGCTTTAGCTACGGTTAATCCACCAATTCCAGAATCAAATATTCCAATGGGTTTGTTGTTCATGATTTAAATGTAATCCAAAAAACAAAAAACCCTGACATTTTAATTAAATATCAGGGTTTAAAATATTATTCGATTAGTTTTTACTCAAATCTGTGAACAGGATTTGCATTATCCATTTCTAAAAGCTTTGATCTTACTTCATTAGTAATATCTTTTCCTTCAGGTCCTGCAAACAACAATTGCTGATCTGCATCAAAAACATAAGTAATTCCATTTTTCTTTGCAATCTCACTAACAGCATCTCTGTACATTTCCATCAACTTCATCAAACGCTCTTGTAAAATTTGCAACTGATTTTGCGTATAAATTTCCAAATTCTGCATATCCATTTGCTTTTTTTGAAAATCTGAACTTAACATATCAAGTTGGAATCTATCAGCAGTAGTATCCGCTTCCATTTGAATACGCTCCATTTGTTTTTGGATATTTTGATATTGCTTTTGCGCCTCTGCGTTAATTTTCCCCTCTTCTTTTACCAAATCCTTGTATGATTGAATACTATCTAAAACTTCAGCACTTCTTACATGAGCAAATTTTAAATCCTGTGCGTTAGTTGTGAAAGCACCTAATGTGAATATGGCAATAAATGCAATTATTATCTTCTTCATTTTTCTTTGTTTATGTATCTCTTAATTTCTATTATCAACTTTGATGCCCATTTTTATTAACACCTGTCTTGAGATGTCATATTTAGGGTCTGCAAAAAGCAAATTAGATTGATTTGCCTTGTCAAACACAAAGGCAAAGTTTCTTTCCTCTGCAATGGTTTGAATAGCTGTATAAATCTGATCCTGAATAGGTTTAATCAACTCTTCTCGCTTCATAAAAAGATCTCCACCTACTCCAAATCTTTGTTTTTGTAGTTGTTTAGCCTCAGCTTCCAACTTATTAATTTCTTTTAGTCTTTGGTTTTTTATCTCTTCCGGTAAAAGGATTTTTTCTGCCTCAAACTCTCTTCTCTTTTGATCTACCAAATTGAATCTATCTTCAACTTCTTTTAACCAAAGCTCAGTTAACCTATCCAATTCAGTTTGTGCCTCTGCATATTCAGGAATGTTGTCCAAGATAAATTGGGTATCAACATACGCGTAACGTTGAGCAGAAGCCAAATTAGAAAGGCCTAAAAACAATATTAATATTCCTAATGCTTTTTTCATATTTCCAATAACTCACAAATCTTGACTTTATTTCAAAATCAATGAGTTTTGAGGCTGCGAATTTAACAATAATCCACTAATGCCAAAAAATCAATTATAAATCTCCAATATTCATACCAATAATAGGGAAGAAACCGAAAGCATATCCTTTAGGATTAGTTCCAGGATCATCAGCCTGAGCCGCTCCTGCAGCTCCCGGATCCAGTGGATCAAATCCCCAGGCAAAATCAACTCCTAACATACCAAACATTGGTAAGAAAACCCTAACACCTGCTCCTGCTGATCGCTTGACATTGAATGGGTTAAAATCTGTAAATCCGTTATACGTATTTCCTGCTTCAGCAAACAACAATGCATAAATAGTTGCATTCGGATTCAATGACACAGGATATCTTAACTCAACGGTATACTTTGAAATCACTGTTCCACCAGTAGTTGGAGAAACCGGACTGGTTCCGTTGTATCCTCTTAAAGCGATAATTTCTCTACCATCAAACTGCCATGTACCATTTAAACCTGATCCTCCTAAATAGAATCTTTCAAATGGTGAAACACCTCTTGCATTGTTATAAGCCCCCAGGAATCCAAATCCGAACTTGGTCATCAAAACCAAAGGATTCTTATTTCTTGTCAATGGCGTATACCACTCACCTGTAAATTTGATCTTGTAATATTCAGCATATTTATATCTCTCTTGATCAGTTTGCGTTGCGTACTCAGCATCAGTAACACCGTTAAACACAGAATAAGGCAATGTAGCTTTTGTAGTTAAAGTAAATTTGGATCCACTTTTTGGGAAAATTGGTTGATCAATTGAGTTTCTTGTCAATACCATTTTAAGTGAAATGTTATTTGAATAACCATCAGAGAAAATGAAATAACTAGAGTTTCTCAAATCATAATACTGATAATTCAACTCACCATAAATCTGGAAATAATCATCCGGCCATTTTAATCTTGATCCTAAACCAACACCTACCGAAGTTATTGAAGTTTGTTGATAAGCAGCATCTGTTTTAGCTAATGAATTTGACAATAATGAATGCGAACCAAAAACAGTCAATGATCTTGGTTTTCTTCCACCTAACCAAGGCTCAGTAAATGAAAGGTTGTAAGATTGATATCCTCTACCGTAAGTTTGACCTCTGATACTTAACCTTTGTCCATCTCCCGCCGGAAGAGGTTGCCAAGCTCCTTTTTTAAAGAAATTTTTTGTAGAGAAATTGGTAAATGACAATCCTAAAGTTCCAATTAACCTTCCTGCACCATATCCACCCGACAACTCAATTTGGTCAGATGATTTTTCTACAACATAATACTCGATATCAACTGTTCCATCTTGCGGATTAGGAATAGGGTTAACATTAAATTGCTCTGGATCAAAATAACCAAGGTTTGCCAACTCTCTTTGTGTTCTAATGATATCATTTCTATTGAACAAGTCACCCGGCTTGGTTCTAATTTCTCTTAGAATTACATGATCATTTGTTTTAGTGTTTCCGTAGATATAGATGTTTTTAATTCTCGCTTGTTTTCCTTCGTTAATTCTGATCTCGTAATTAATTTCATTTTGATCATTGATATTCATCTCTACTGCCTGAACATTGAAAAACAAGTAACCTCTATCCATGTATAAAGAAGTGATATCTCTTCCATCAGGTGACATGTACAATCTTTGCTCTAATAAAGACTTATCATACAATTCACCTTTTTTAATTCCCAGAATAGTATCTAATTGCCCGTCAGTATATTTAGTATTCCCTACCCAAACAATATCACCAAAATAGTACTCATCACCTTTATCAATCCACATTTCAATTCCCAGATTACCGTCTTCCATTGTATAAACAGAATCTTTGATAATTTGTGCATCTCTTAACCCAATTGCATTATACTTTTGGATAACAGCTATTTTGTCTCTTTCATAAGCTGTTTCATTAAACTTTGATCTACTAAAAATTCGCATGACACCTTTTTTCTTGGTATCATCCATTGCTCTTCTTAATCCAGCATCAGAAACAGATGTTCTAACTTTAAGATTTTCTATAAAAGACTTTTTCTCGTCCTTTTCAACTTCATTGTTATGGAAAGTGATGTGATCAATTTTAACTCTTTGTTTTTTGTCAACCAGGATTTTTAATGACCTTGTTTTGTATCCATTTGTATCAACAACTTCAACAACATCAATATCTGCATTTAAAAACCCCTTTTCCTGGTAAAAACCTCTAACTTGATTTTCGGTGTTTCTTTTCAGAGATTCAGTAATGGTCATACCAGCACTTAAATCAATTGCTTCTCGAATTTTATTAGCCTCACTATTTGAAACATTTTCACTAAAACTATAGTCTTTCAATTTGGGTAATTCATCTAATAAAATGTACAAGAAGATATCACCTGTTAATGGATCAATGTGTGTATACCCTATTTCAACCTTGCTGAATAGACCTTGATCCCACAATTTTTTAATAGCTGATGTAATATCGTCTCCCGGAACCGTAATTTCTTTACCCACTTCCAATCCGGCAATTAATCGGATGGCATCATGATTAAGATTATCCACATTTTCAACCTTAACCTGAGCAATAGTATGTTTACTAGGACTTAAATAAGTTGGATTTTGACCAATTTGCGCATTTGATACTGACGCAACTAAAATTGATATTACGAGAAATAAAGATTTAAGCTTCTTCATTGGCTTTGTTTATTTGTTCACTTACCATTCCAAATCTTCTTTCCCTGTTTTGGTAATCATAAATCGCCTGATAAAAATTCTCTTTTTTAAACTCAGGCCAAAATATTGGTGTAAAGTGCAATTCGCTATATGCTAACTGCCACAATAAAAAATTGCTGATTCTCAACTCACCACTGGTTCTTATCATCAATTCAGGATCGGGAATTCCGGCTGTAAAAAGATGATCACTTACCATTTGGTCAGAAATATCAGACAATTCAATTTCTCCTTGTTTATATTTTTCAGCAATTTGTTTTATTGCCGATTTGATTTCAAATTTTGAACTGTAATTCAAAGCAAGAATTAGACATGTTCCTTTATTTGATTTGGTTCGTTCAATGGCATTCTTTAATTCTTGATTACACTTGGTAGGCAATTCATCAATATTACCAATTGCATCTAACCTAACATCATTTTCATTTAAAGATTCAATTTCATTGGCAATTGTTGTCACCAATAAATCCATTAAACCATCTACTTCTTCTTTTGGTCTATTCCAGTTCTCAGTTGAAAAAGCATAAAGCGTAAGATATTTGACCTTTATTTCAGTAGCTGCTTTTAAAGCTTCACGCACAGATTCAACACCCATAGCGTGGCCAAACAACCTCATTTGTCCTTTGGATTTTGCCCAACGACCATTCCCATCCATAATGATAGCCACATGCTCAGGAATGTTATTGATATCTAAACGGTCTTTTACGCTCATTTTATTGATGGCACAAAAATGCGTGTTTTTTTTTATTATGCAATGGGAATAGAACGCAGATGACTATTATTCATTGCTTATTTAACAAGGTTTAACTTTATTCAAACTGTAAAACACAGCTTCAAAAAGGGATTTAATTTCACAAAAAAGCCCAATTCACTGAGGGAATTGGGCCTTTGATAATTAAATTGTAGATATTGTTACTCCGCTAACACCATCACCTTGTTATCTTTTACTTCTATCACACCACCTTTGATATCGAAAGTAAAAACAGGGTCATTGCTGTGTTCAACGTTGAATTTTCCTTCTTTTTCTTCTCTGTTCTTGTCCACAATCTGCTCAACTTTAACAGTTCCTTCAGCCAATCCTGAAATCATTGGAGCGTGATTACTCAACACACCAAAAGAACCATCAAGTCCCGGCAAAATCACTTGTTTGATTTGCCCTTTGAACAACATTGCGTCCGGAGTTATAACTTCTAATATCATATTGATATTTTTTAGTTTTCAGCCAACATCTTCTCTCCAGCTTCAATTACTTCATCAATTGAACCTTTCAAGTTAAATGCAGCTTCTGGATATTTGTCAACTTCACCGTCCAAGATCATGTTAAATCCTTTGATTGTATCGTTAATATCAACCAAAGCACCTTTTAATCCTGTAAACTGTTCTGCAACGTGGAATGGTTGAGACAAGAAACGTTGAACACGTCTTGCTCTATGTACAACCAATTTATCTTCTTCAGACAACTCGTCCATACCAAGGATGGCGATAATATCTTGAAGTTCTTTATAACGTTGAAGTGTTTCTTTTACTCTTTGAGCACATCCGTAATGATCTTCACCTACGATTTCTGGAGTCAAGATTCTTGAAGTTGAATCAAGAGGATCCACCGCTGGGTAAATACCTAATGAAGCAATTTTTCTTGACAATACTGTAGTTGCATCCAAGTGGGCAAATGTAGTTGCCGGAGCCGGGTCAGTTAAGTCATCCGCAGGTACGTATACCGCCTGAACTGAAGTAATTGAACCGTTTTTAGTTGAAGTAATACGCTCTTGCATAGCACCCATCTCAGTTGCTAATGTAGGTTGGTACCCTACCGCAGATGGCATACGTCCTAATAGTGCTGACACCTCAGAACCTGCTTGCGTAAATCTAAAGATGTTGTCTACGAAGAAAAGGATATCATTTCCTTTTCCTTCACCATCACCATCTCTGTAGTACTCAGCCAAAGTTAATCCTGAAAGCGCTACACGAGCACGTGCTCCTGGAGGCTCATTCATCTGACCAAATACGAATGTTGCTTTTGAATCTTTTAGTTTTTCCTGATCGATTTTTGAAAGATCCCATCCTCCTTGCTCCATATCATGCATGAAGTCATCACCGTAAGTGATAATTCCAGACTCTAACATCTCTCTCAACAAATCGTTTCCTTCTCTTGTACGCTCACCTACTCCGGCAAATACTGAAATTCCTGAATAAGCTTTTGCGATATTGTTGATCAACTCTTGAATCAATACAGTTTTACCTACACCGGCTCCACCGAACAATCCAATTTTACCTCCTTTTGCGTAAGGCTCAATCAAGTCGATTACTTTAATCCCTGTAAAAAGTACCTCAGTTGAAGTTGATAAATCTTCAAATCTTGGTGCTTCTCTGTGGATAGGCATACCATCTGCTTTATCAACATTTGGCAAACCATCAATTGAATCACCAATTACATTAAACAATCTTCCTTTGATCGCTTCACCTTTAGGCATTTTGATAGGAGAACCAGTTGCTACTACCTCCATACCTCTGGTAAATCCATCAGATGAATCCATTGCTATACTTCTTACTTGATCGTCACCAATGTGTTGCTGTACTTCTAAAACAACTTTTGATCCATCAGTTTTTGTAACTTCCAATGCATCCATGATGTTAGGAAGTTCAGTTCCTTTATCAAATGTGACGTCGATAACAGGTCCAATAACCTGTGAAATCTTTCCTTTAATGTTAGACATTATCTACAACTTTTAATGTGCGTGTTCAATTTTCGGGTGCAAATTTAGTGCATTTTACATTTACTGTCCGAATTTGTTGAAAGTTTTTTCCATAACTTTGGACCGAAGTACATTTTTAGCTTGTAAAAAAGGCCATTTTTAAGACAAGCGACTAAAAATGAGTTGAATTGAAAGTTTATTATTCTGTAGATGAAGTTCCTGAGATCAAAAACCCTGTAATCACACTAGGGACGTTTGATGGAGTGCACTTAGGTCATCAAAAAATCATCAAATTTTTAAAGGAAAACGCCCAAAAAGTTGAGGGTGAAAGTGTTTTATTCACATTTCATCCACATCCAAGAATAGTTTTACACCCAGAGGACCATAATTTGGAATTAATTCAGGATATTGACCGAAGAATTGAAAGATTAGCTGAAGAAGGAGTTGATCATTTGATACTTCATCCTTTCACTTTGGAGTTCGCCAAACAAACTGCCACCGAATTTGTAAGAAATATTTTAGTCAACAAATTAGGCGTTCGTGTAATGACAATTGGTTACAATCATCACTTTGGTAAAAACAGAGAAGGTAACATTGATTTACTGCAAGAACTTGGAGCTGTTTACAATTTTGACGTAGTTCAAATTCCTGCTTTTGAACAGGATGAAATAAAAATTAGCTCTACAAAAATACGCAGTGCAATAAAAGAAGGCGACATTACAAAAGCCAATGCCTATTTAGGCTCTCCTTTTTGCTTTAAGGGAACAGTTAAAGACGGAGACAAGATTGGAACTACCATTGGTTTCCCTACAGCAAATATCCAGTTATTTAGTGAAACTCAGATTTTGCCAAATATTGGAGTATATGCTGTTCAGGTTAAAATTGATGGGGAAATGTATGATGGAATGATGAATATCGGATATCGTCCTACAGTTTCAAATTCAAATGAAAAAAGAATAGAAGTCAACATATTTAATTTCAATCGTAACTTATACGGCACTAAGATTGTTGTATTTGTAATTGCAAAGATTAGAGAAGAACAATCATTTAATTCAATTGAAGATTTAAAAAAACAATTACATCAAGATGAAATTAATAGTAAGCGTATTTTGGATCAGTCTACTTCTAGCCTTTAATAGCTTTGGACAGAAATACAAAATGTATGGAAGTTTGGAAGAAGCATTAACAGCTCCTGTTGATTCTGTTTACAGACTAGACCTCAGCAAAGGAAAACTAACAGAAGTTCCCAAAGAAATTTATCGATTTAAAAATTTACAGGAATTGAATTTGTCTAAAAACAAATTGACCAGCTTACCTGATGATATGAAATTTAGCGATTTAAGAATATTGGACGTAAGTCGTAATAAATTTGAAAAATTCCCTGCAGCTATTTGTCAAAATACAGCACTTCGAAATTTATTTATGGGTAAAAACGAAATTGAAAGTATTCCTGATTGTATCGGCGACTTACAAGACCTACAAGTGTTTGATATTTGGTTTAATCCTTTAGATGGTTTACCTGAAACCATGTCGAAACTTAGAAACTTAAGAAGCTTAGACCTAAGTGGAATAAATTTTACCAAGGACGAGCAATTAAAAATCACTAATCTAATTCCCTGGGTTCAAATTGAATTTGATACTGCCTGTAATTGTAATTAACCCCTGATTGAACTTAACCAAGCCTTTGCTTCATCCACAGAAGCAAATTCTTTTGTTGGATAAAGTGTACGAGTTGTTTTTCCAAATAATCTTGAGAACAGTGAGCTTTTAGTTTTGGCAACAATGGCAATTCCTTTGGTAAATGGAATCATCCTTCCTTTGTTCACATAATAATCCTCAGCCAGTTTGTCTATCTCCGGATTACCATTTAAAAGATCTGCAATAATGAATACGTCATTTCCTTGACACATGGTTAATTGTGCTTCGTCAATTTCACGTGCGTCAGTCTCTGAAATTTTTGCTCCTTCTTTGTATTTGATTAAAATGATGTCCGGATCTATTTTGATAATTGATGCTTTTGCTAACTCCATGGGTATAGTTTTAGATAATATCAGTCAATACAATCTAGGCAATTCATTTTAAAAAAATGTTAGAAATTCGATAAATGACAATTAATTTCTCAAAGAAGAAATCCAAGCCTTAGCATCTTCTGCGCTAATGAACTCTTTTTGAGGAAAAATTGCTTTTTTACTAAGGATTCTAGCTAACAAATTTGGTTTTTGATCTTTTACAACAGCCATTGCTTTGATATAAGGCATCATTTTACACTTTTTTGCAAAGTAATATTCGGCTTCCTTGTCAATCTTAGTTCCACCTGCTGTCATGTCAACAATCACAAACATATCTCCGCCTTGAGACATTGTAAGATAGGCATTGTCAATCTCTTTTGCATCATCTTCTGAGATTGCCATATGTGACTTGTAGTGTGTGATTAAAATGTCATTATCCACTTTTTCTACAGAAGCCTTTGGCAAATCAACTACATCTTTCATCTTTTGAGGTTTAGGTTTTTATACGTAGTTCGATAAAAGTAAAACATTTACTATCACGACATTATAATTGTTGATAAATTAACAATTAATTAATACAGAGTTGAGTTTCTAACTCTTTCTCAGTTAGAAAGTTAAGTGCTGCATCATTAATATGAGAGGCCAAGTAAAGCTGTTCATACTGTCCATTTGTAGGGATCAATATTGCTTTCTTATTTAGAATAAGCATCTCCATTATAGTGGTATAACCTGCTCTTGAAATTACAATTTCACTTTCCTCAATCAATTTGGACAATTCTTGTGTTGAAGGATTAACTACAACATTATTTGAATCATTTGCAAGCGGAGAAACAATTGTATATACTTCACCTGATTTTTCTAACCATTCTGATAACAGTTTTTGAAACCTACTTCTTTCGGGTTCGGGACCTGATACAATTGCCAGATATTTTCGGTGAATGACACCATTGTTCGACAAAGCAAATCTCCCAAGCCATCCAATATAACTTTTGGGTACATCTACTTGTGCATTTAATAAATCCCCACAAATAGATTTTTTTTCATTGTCAGGAATCCAACATTCATCAAAGGCTGAAATGTATTTTCTGATTTTAGATCGCACCGTTTTTCGGAAGTACGGCACCATTGGATTCAACTGATGGGTTAGTATAATATTGTAAGTTTTAGTACTGTGAAATCCGTATCTATTGTCTGAAACTATTATATCAGCCTTATGTTTATCAGCTAAATTTTGCGCAAGACTAGCCTCTCTTTTTGCTTTATTGGCCAACTTTCTGAATTGAGAAAACATTTGCAGATAAGTTGATCTTTCTGAATCTAATGTTACTTCATAACCGGGAATTAGCTCAACTTCTATATTGGAAAAATCCTTTTTAATCAATTCAATTCCCAAATGGTTGGCTGCAAATACTACTTTACAATTTTGACTTATAAATTGACGAATTAGGGGAATACATCTTGTTACATGCCCCATCCCCCAATCGAGCGGAGCTACTATAACAGTTTTATCATGTATTTCACCTGGCAACATATCAATAAATATAAAAAAAGGCTCCTACAAATGCAGGAGCCTTTCAATTATCATCTTTAATTGCTTTTATTTTTCTTTAACAATAGAAGCTTTTAAATATTCTCTATTCATTCTTGCAATGTTCTCCAAGCTAATTCCTTTAGGACATTCCACTTCACATGCTCCTGTATTTGAACAGTTACCAAACCCTTCTAAATCCATTTGATGAACCATATTTAATACACGATCTTTTGCTTCAATTTTACCTTGAGGCAACAAAGCAAATTGTGAAACTTTTGCAGAAACAAACAACATTGCAGACGCATTTTTACATGCGGCAACACAAGCACCACATCCAATACAAGTAGCTGCATCAAAAGCTTTATCAGCTTTATCTTTTTCTACCGGGATTGCATTTGCATCTTGTGTATTACCAGAAGTGTTTACTGAAATAAAACCTCCGGCATGTTGAATTCTGTCAAAAGACGATCTGTCAACTACTAAATCCTTAATCACAGGGAAAGCTTTCGCTCTAAATGGTTCTATAACAATTGTATCACCATCTTTGAACATTCTCATGTGCAACTGACAAGTAGTAACTCCTCTATCTGGTCCGTGTGGCTCACCATTAATTTGAAGCGAACACATTCCACAAATTCCCTCACGACAATCATGATCAAATGCTACAGGCTCTTTACCTTCATTGATCAATTGCTCATTCAATACATCCAACATTTCTAAGAAAGACATGTGCTCAGAAACATCAGATAATTGATAGGTTTCCATTCTACCTTTATCGCTGGCGTTTTTTTGACGCCAAACTTTCAATGTTAAATTCATTCCTTTATCAGACATATCTCTCTTATTTGTATGAACGTTGTTTTAGTTCAATGTCATTAAATTCTAATTCTTCTTTGTGCAAGTTTGAATCTGCAGGATTTCCTGTCCACTCCCATGCTGCAACATATTTGAAGTTTACGTCATCACGTTTTGCTTCACCTTGTTGTTCTCCTGATTCCTCAACAGACTCTTCTCTAAAGTGACCTCCGCATGATTCATTTCTGTGCAATGCATCTTTCGCAAACAAAATTCCTAATTCTAAGAAATCAGCTACTCTTCCTGCTTTTTCTAATTCCGGATTGTATTCATCCATTGAACCAGGAATCTTCACATCTTTCCAGAACTCGTCTTTAATTTGTTGAATTTCTACAATTGCTTCTTCTAATCCTTTTGCATTTCTAGACATCCCAACTTTATCCCACATTACTTTTCCTAATCGCTTGTGGAATGAATCAACAGATTGTGATCCTTGAATATTCATCAACTGAGTCAATCTGTCTGTAACAGCTTTTTCAGCCTCATCAAATTCAGGTGAATCTGTTGAAATTGGACCTGTTCTAATTTCGTCAGCTAAATAATCTCCAATTGTATAAGGCAATACAAAGTAACCATCAGCCAAACCTTGCATTAGAGCAGATGCTCCTAATCTATTTGCTCCGTGATCTGAGAAATTTGCTTCACCTGCTGCATAACATCCCGGGATGGTAGTCATTAAGTTGTAATCAACCCATAAACCTCCCATTGTATAGTGAACTGCAGGATAAATTTTCATTGGAGTTTCGTAAGGATTGTCATCTGTAATTTTTTGATACATCTGGAATAAGTTTCCATACTTATCTTCGATTACTCCTTTACCAAGCGCAGTAATACGATCAGGAGTAGCATTATGCTCACCTAATACATTCGCTTTTTCTTTACCATATCTTTGAATTGCAGAAGCAAAATCTAAGAAAACTGCTTCACCAGTTTGATTCACACCAAAACCTGCATCACATCTTTCTTTTGCTGCTCTGGAAGCAACGTCTCTTGGCACAAGGTTACCAAAAGCAGGATATCTTCTTTCCAAATAGTAATCTCTATCTTCTTCTTTCAAATCTTTTGGCTTAATAGCTCCAGATCTGATTTTCTCTACATCTTCCATTTTCTTAGGAACCCAAATTCTACCGTCATTTCTCAATGACTCAGACATCAAAGTCAATTTCGACTGATAATCACCTGAACGTGGAATACAAGTTGGGTGAATTTGAGTATAGCAAGGATTCGCAAAGAAAGCACCTCTTCTATGAGCTCTCCAAGCCGCAGTCACGTTAGAACCCATTGCGTTGGTTGAAAGGAAGAATACGTTTCCATAACCTCCGGTAGCCAATACAACTGCATGTGCTGAGTGTCTTTCAATAGCCCCAGTCACCAAGTTTCTAACAATAACCCCTCTTGCTTTTCCATTTACAATTACCAAATCCAACATTTCATGTCTGTTGTACATTTGGATTTTTCCTTTACCAATTTGACGGTTCATGGCAGAATAAGCACCTAACAACAACTGCTGTCCGGTTTGACCTTTGGCATAGAATGTTCTAGAAACTAATACACCTCCAAATGATCTATTATCCAATAATCCACCATAATCTCTTGCAAAAGGAACACCTTGAGCAACGCATTGGTCAATAATATTTGCAGAAACTTCGGCTAATCTATAAACGTTAGCTTCTCTTGCACGATAGTCGCCTCCTTTTACAGTATCGTAAAACAATCTGTAAACTGAGTCACCATCATTTTGATAGTTTTTTGCCGCGTTGATACCTCCTTGTGCGGCAATAGAGTGCGCTCTACGAGGAGAATCTTGAAAAGCAAATGCTTTTACTTTATACCCAAGCTCAGCTAAAGAAGCTGCAGCTGATCCACCGGCCAAACCGGTTCCCACAACTATAACATCTATCAAACGCTTATTAGCCGGGTTAACGACATTAATTTTGTTTTTGTGATTGGTCCACTTATCTTTAATTGGACCTGCTGGTATTCTTGAATCTAATACTGACATCTTGATATAGTATTAAAGTTGTGTTCCGTAATGATATAATGCGATTACAATGAACCCTAATGGTACCAATACCGCATATAAAATTCCTAATTTCTTAATAACAGGTGTGTATCTGTTGTGTCTAAATCCTACCGATTGGAATGCAGATTGGAAACCGTGCATTAAGTGAAGCGATAAGAATACAAATGCCAAGCTGTACAAACCTGTTCTGATTGGGTCTGTAAACTTGTGATGCAATTCTTCCCAATATCTGAACTCACCATTTGCAGCCAATCCTGTCATATCTCCCTCAATGAATTTAACTTTCAACTCAGGGAACCAAAAGTCATAAAAATGAAGTCCTAAAAACAACAAGATCATGATTCCGGTTATGGCCATGTTTCTAGACATCCAACTTGCATTAGCAGCTGAATTAATCTTTTGATACTTAACTGCTCTTGCTTTTCTGTTTTGCCCCTCAAGGTATAAGCCCATTGCAAGGTGAAAAATCACCCCAAATGCTAATATTGGTTGCAATACAAATTGAACAATTGGATTGGTACCCATAAAGTGAGATACCGAATTAAATGCATCCTTCGAACAAATGGACAATGAATTTATTGTCACGTGTTGAAGTAAAAAGAGAAGTAAGAAAAAGCCAGATAAGGCCATTAAGATCTTCTTCGCGATTGATGTTTTCATCTGTTAGTAATTAAATTTTTTAATCGCCAGATGGAATTCGCACGTTAATACATATCACGCCCTGGTCAAAAAGTCAGCTCGTGATCTGTTAACGGCTCATTTCATATCGACTTTGTGTAATTCAGGTTTAAAAACGTAAACAAAATTAAACTTGATTTTGTTTTGGCCTCTATAATTATTCAATCATTCATTCTGAAAAAGCCTGTTTAGAATCATTCTAAATAACTATCTTTGTATAAAGTGTTGATTTTGTTAGTATTGACATGATTTTGCGTCAAATACAATGAAAATTAAATTACGAAAGTCAAAAGCAATACCTTAAAAAGGGTATTTTTGCACTTCCGTTGGGTTATTTATAAAGAATCTAAATAAAATATTATGATCAAAGTAACAGATATGGCCAAAGATACGGCCTTACGCATGATGGCTGAGGAACAGAAGGATGGATTCTTTATTCGCGTTGGTGTTGAAGGAGGAGGATGCTCTGGTTTGATGTATCAATTGAAGTTTGATGATCAAATGAATGAAGACGATAAAGAGTTTATGGATAACGGAATCAAAGTAGTTGTTGACAAGAAAAGTGTTCTTTATCTAGTAGGAACAACATTAGATTACAGTGGAGGATTAAATGGTAAAGGTTTTGTTTTTTCAAATCCAAATGCTGCCAGAACTTGCGGTTGTGGTGAATCTTTTTCGCTTTAATAATATTTTGATACACACAAGAAATTTAAAGAATGGCTGGATATACTGAAGACGAATTAAAAGAGGAACTGAAGCAGAAAGAATATGAATTCGGTTTTACCTCCAATATTGAATCGGAAAAATTCCCTATTGGTCTAAACGAAGAGGTGATCAGAATGATTTCGGCTAAGAAAGAAGAACCTGAATGGCTTCTTGAATACCGATTAAATGCCTTTAAAATTTGGAAAGAAATGACAGAGCCGGATTGGGCTCATGTTACCTACGAAAAACCAAATTTTCAAAATATCTCTTACTTCTCAGCTCCTAAAAAGAAGTACGAGAATTGGGAGGACGTTGATCCGGAAATGAAAGCGACAATGGACAAATTGGGTATTTCATTGGATGAACAAAAAAAATTGACTGGAGTGGCAGTTGACTTTGTGATGGATTCTGTTTCTGTTGCAACTTCATTTAAAGAGAAATTAGGTGAACTTGGAGTTATCTTTTGTTCATTTAGTGAAGCCGTTAAAAATCATCCTGATTTAGTTAAGAAATATTTAGGTACGGTAGTTCCAAGTACGGATAATTTTTATGCTGCCCTCAACTCGGCCGTATTTTCAGATGGATCATTCTGTTATATCCCAAAAGGAGTGAGATGTCCAATGGAATTATCTACATATTTCAGAATTAACGAATCTGGAACAGGACAATTTGAAAGAACATTAGTAGTAGCTGATGAAGGCAGTTATTGTTCATACTTAGAAGGATGTACTGCACCTCAAAGAGACGAAAATCAATTACATGCTGCAGTTGTTGAATTAATTGCAATGGACAACGCAGAGATAAAATATTCAACTGTACAGAACTGGTATCCTGGAGATAAGGACGGAAAAGGAGGAGTATTCAACTTTGTTACCAAAAGAGGAATGTGTCATACCAACTCTAAAATATCCTGGACACAAGTAGAAACAGGATCAGCTGTTACCTGGAAATATCCTTCATGTGTTTTAAAAGGCGACAATTCAATTGGCGAATTTTATTCAGTTGCAGTTACCAATAATTATCAGCAAGCTGATACGGGAACAAAAATGATTCACCTTGGAAAAAACACCAAGAGCACAGTGATTTCAAAAGGAATATCTGCGGGTAAATCCAATAATTCATATAGAGGTTTAGTGCAAATACATGCTAAAGCAGATAACGCCAGAAACTTTACACAATGTGATAGTTTATTGATGACTGATGAATGCGGAGCGCATACTTTCCCTTACATAGAATGTAAAAACAGTACTGCCAAATTAGAACATGAGGCAACTACTTCAAAAATTGGGGAAGATCAAATTTTTTATTGTCAGCAAAGAGGACTTTCAGAAGAGAAAGCAATTAGTATGATTGTTAATGGATATTGTAAAGATGTACTTAACAAATTACCAATGGAATTTGCTGTGGAAGCGCAAAAATTGCTTGCTATTTCATTGGAAAATAGTGTTGGATAAATAGAGAGACAAGAATCTAGAGACAAGAATTTAGATTCAAGACGAGATAAGAATTAGGATAAAGTAAAAGAAATGAGTAAAACTTTGTTGAACATAAATAATCTTCATGCTTCAATTGAAGAAGAAGGAAAAGAAATTTTAAAGGGACTAAACCTTGAGGTAAAAGCAGGAGAGATTCATGCGATCATGGGGCCAAATGGTTCGGGAAAATCAACTTTAGCTTCAGTAATTGCAGGTAAAGATGGTTATGAAGTTACAGAAGGTTCAATTGAAATGGATTCTAAAGATTTATTAGAACTTGATCCTGATGAAAGAGCGAAAGAAGGTTTGTTTTTAGCATTTCAATACCCTGTTGAAATTCCGGGTGTTTCTAACATAAACTTTCTTAGAACTGCGATCAACGAAATTAGAGAATACAAAGGTGAAGAAGCCATGTCTGCCAAAGATTTTATGGCCATGGTAAAAGAACGTTCGGCTTACGTTGAACTTGATGCTAAATTGGCTTCTAGATCTGTTAATGAAGGGTTTTCTGGAGGAGAAAAGAAAAGAAACGAGATCTTTCAAATGGCCATGTTAGAACCTAAAGTTGCCATTTTAGATGAAACTGATTCAGGTTTAGACATTGATGCTTTGAGAATAGTAGCTGCCGGAGTTAATAAATTAAAAAGCCCTGACAACGCAACCATTGTTATCACGCATTACCAACGATTATTGGATTACATTGTTCCTGATTTTGTTCATGTTTTATACAATGGAAAGATCATTAAAACAGGGGATAAATCTTTGGCGCTTGAACTAGAGGAAAAAGGATATGATTGGTTAATTGAAACAGTTCAATAACATTCATCAATAAAGGAGAATACAGAGATGATAGCTGAGATATCAGAAAAAATAAGTGCATTTACACAAAACTTAACTTTAGCTGAGGATAAATTCCATAAAGACGCTTTTGTTAGACTAGGTAATCAAGACTTTCCTACTACAAAAGATGAATATTGGAAATACACGCGTTTGGCTAAACTCACCAAAAATAGTTTTGTTAAAGATGCAGATCCAGACCGACTAAATCTTACCAAATACATTATTTCTAATGACTATTTGGTTGTAGTGAATGGATTTATTCGCGAAGATCTTAGTCAGTTTAGCAAATTAGATTTTGACATAGATTTTCTTGGGGTTGATAGAATGACAGATTATACTGATTTCAACTCAAGAGTTCCAAATGATGTTTTCACCAATATCAATTCGGCATATCTAGAGAAGGTAACGAACATTAGGATTGGAGAAAATAAAATCAATGAAGGACCTCTTCAAATTATTTATGTAAGTCGTGGTAAAGATGTAATTGCCAATAACAGACTTTACATTCACGCGGGAAAATCTTCACAATCTGAGATCATATTAACTTTTGTTAGCCTTGATGCTGAAAATTGCTTTACCAATCAAATTACAGAAGTAATGGTGGAGGAAAATGCACATTTAACTATCAACAAACTACAAGTTGAGGAAAATACAAATTTTCATATTTCAACTGAACAGATATTCCAGCATCAAAATTCGAACTTTAAAATCAATACCATCACTTTAAGTGGATTATTGGTTAGAAACAATATCAACATTCAAGTAGCGGGCGAAAACTGCGAAACTCACATGAATGGAGCGGTGATAACTAAAGATAGTCAACACATAGACAATCATACATTTGTTGATCATCAAGTACCAAATTGTTTTTCTAATGAAAACTATAAGTATGTATTAGGAGATCAATCTACCGGAGTTTTCAATGGTAGAGTTATTGTTAGAAAAGACGCTCAAAAAATCAATGCATACCAAAATAATGGTAACATCCTTTTATCTGAAAAGGCTACTATCAATTCAAAACCTGAATTGGAAATTTATGCAGATGACGTAAAATGTTCACATGGTTCTACAACCGGACAATTAGATGAACAAGCTGTATTTTATCTACAAAGTAGAGGGATTTCAAAACCTACTGCAAAAAGAATGTTAGTTCAGGCTTTTATAGGAGAAGTATTAGAAGCCGTAGAAAATGATAAATTTATCGAACTAGTTGACCAAAAATTGGAAGACGTTCACAACTGGAAAATGTAAAGCCAGATATTATACTTAGCTATGGATATTAAAAAAGTATTTGAGAACAACGAAAAGTGGATCCAGGATAAACTAAGTGTAGATGCTAATTATTTTACTGAACTAGCTAAAGGTCAAAACCCCAATTTGCTATATATAGGATGTGCTGACAGTAGAGTTACTGCAGAAGAGTTAATGGGATGTGAACCAGGTGAAGCATTTGTACATAGAAATGTGGCAAACATGGTTGTAAGTACTGACCTAAATTGCCAATCTGTAATAGAATATGCCGTAAAATATCTTGAAGTAAAAGATATAGTAGTTTGTGGTCATTATGGTTGCGGTGGTGTGCAAGCAGCTATGCAATCCTCAGATATGGGTTTACTTAATCCCTGGTTGAGAAATATAAGAGATGTATACAGAATGCATGCAATTGAACTTGGTAAAATCATTGATGATAATGCCAGATACAAAAGACTTGTAGAGTTAAATGTTCAAGAACAATGCATCAACGTAATTAAAACGGCTGTAGTTCAAAACGCTCACCGTACAAGAGGTATCACTGTTCACGGTTGGGTATTTGATCTAGAATCAGGAAAATTGATTGATTTAAAGATCGATTTTAATGATATTCTTTCAAAAATTATGGAGATTTATCGTCTGGAACAAGACTAGTTAATCTTCATGAAATACTTATCATTTTTACTATTTCTACTTTCAATTTTCAGCTGTAATTCAGGCACTGAGAACTATTCCCATCCAGAAAGTCAACACGATTCAATTCCCGGAATGGTTTACGTCCCTGCCGGAACATACATGATGGGAGGTAAAACAGCACAAGCGAATGCAGATGAATTACCTCAACATGAAGTACATGTGGATGAATTTTACATGGATGAATCAGAAGTTACCAATGCTCAATTTCAGGCATTTGTTGAAGCTACCAATTACATCACTACTGCTGAAAAAAACATTGACTGGGATAAAATGAAACTGGACCTACCTGAAGGAACACCCAAACCTGTGGACAGTCTTTTAGTAGCAGGATCACTTGTATTTACTCCACCAACAACATCAGTGGACTTAAACAACCCAAGTTTATGGTGGAAATGGACAATTGGCGCCAACTGGAAACATCCTCAAGGACCGGAAAGCAACATAGAAGGAAAAATGGATCATCCTGTAGTTCATATTTCAAGAGAAGATGCCTTGGCCTATGCTAAATGGGCGGGAAAACGACTCCCAACAGAAGCAGAATGGGAATGGGCCGCAATGGGAGGTATTGAAAATGCTATTTATCCATGGGGAAATGAACCAGCAATTAATGCCAGTAATAAAGCAAACTTTTGGCAAGGTCAGTTCCCTTACTTAAATGAAGAATTGGATGGATATTACCTTACTGCTCCAGTTAAACAATATGAACCTAATGGCTATGGTTTGTATGACATGGCAGGAAATGTTTGGGAATGGTGCAATGACAAATACCATTACAACTATTATGAGCAAATAGCATCCAATAAATCTGATAATCCTTTAGGACCCAATCATTGTTTTGATCCTGCTGAACCGGGAGCTGATAAATACGTTATGAGGGGTGGTTCGTTTTTATGTAATGATAGCTACTGTAGCGGATATAGAGTATCAAGAAGGATGAAATCTACCGGTGAAACCGGTTTATCACATACCGGATTCAGATGTGCAAAAGATGTCAACTAAGCTATGATTAATGTTCTTTGCCCGTACTCTATCACTTTGTCAGTGGTAGTTTTCAAACAAAGCGTATCTACAACTATCTCTTCATTGTTTAGCAATTGTTCTGCATGTCTATAGATATCTTCATCCAATAATCGTGGAGAGTAAGTATTAATGATAATAAAACCATTTTTTGCTCTCAGCTTTAAGGCAAGTGACATTAACTCTTCAAACTTATCTTCTAGTTTCCAACGTTCTTTTTTAGCTCCGATTCCAAAAGCCGGTGGATCCATTACAATCCCCTTATATTGGTTTCCTCTTTTAACTTCTCTATTTGCAAATTTTAATGCATCTTCCAACACCCAATGAATATTGTCCAAATTGGAAAGCTCCATATTTTCTCTTCCCCAACTAATAATCTGCTTTACTGAATCACAATGAAAAACATCTGCCCCCTTTTCTCTTGCCACTAGAGAAGCGGCTCCTGTATAACCAAACAAATTTAAAAACCTGTCTTCTGATTGAAGGTTTTGTGAAATGTAATCCCAGTTTGCTTGTTGTTCAGGAAATAAACCCAAATGTTTAAACTTGGTTAGATGCAATTGAAATTTTAAGTCTTTATAGGAAACAACCCAACTTTTGCTGGCATTAGGATTTAATTGTTTCCACTCTCCTTTGGTATTTGACTCCTCTATAAATTCAAAATCTGCTTGTTGATACCAATCTGAATAAGGAGTAACCGATTTAAAATAGGCATTTCTATCTGGCCTAATGGTAATGATTTTACCCCAACGCTCAAGCTTCTTACTTCCTCCGGCGTCCAACAATTCATAATCTTTCCAATGACTAGAAAACAGTTTTGACATGAGGACAAAGGTAATTGTTTAACAGAATTTGAATCTATAGGCTACTCACCCATTTGATATTCCTTTATCTTTTGATATCTGAACCCTTCTACCTCTTTATTATAGCCTATTTTAACTTTGACAGTTTCTTTTGAAGGATTTTGAATAATTACCATTTGAAAATCTGCAACGAAAACAGTTGCCGTATGGTTAGGCAACAGAACAAAATGTTGAGCAGCCTTTTTTGATTCTTTGTTTACAACGTAAATCTTTAAATCTGTTTTTTCAAAATTGCCCAAATAAACCTTATAGGTAGATGATTGGAATTCGCCAATCACAAACTCTTCCTGACCATCAAGTTCATACTCATTAGCCACTTTCATTAATTTGTGGTTAGCCTTTTTGATGGGACGACTTGAAGAACATCCCACCACTACAAAGAGTAATAAAAAGCTAACTACTGCTAGTTTAACCCAATTTAACATCACAATAATTTTTTTCATTCAATACTTGACTTAGCAAGTACATCTGTAGTAGTTCATCACAATTGATAACGTAAAGTTAGATAGAACCGTTAACACTTTTTTACTAATTCTATAAGTGGACTTTTTTATTCGATATAATGTGATTTTGTCTATTTAATTAAGCAGGATCAATAGGACAAACAGCCATAATTAACTATCTTGAACAAGAAATTGTCAAAGGATTTAATTATGATTCAAGAACTCTATCAAAAAGCCATGAGATATGCCGGTGAAAAGCACGCTCATCAAACTGTTCCTGGGACAAAAGCCAATTATCTGCTTCATATTTCAAATGTCACTATGGAGGTAATAATTGCTCACAAAATGGATCCTTGTTTTGATCTGGGTTTTGCCGTTGAAATGGCCATATTGCATGACACAATTGAAGACACAGATGCAAGCTGGGAAGAAATTAGAGAAATTTTTGGTGAAGGTGTTGCTGATGGTGTTCAGGCACTTACTAAAAACCAAACTATTGAATCCAAATCCGAACAATTAGTTGATAGTTTAAATAGAATTAAACAATTGGATAAGGAAGTTGGATTGGTAAAGCTCGCAGATAGAATTACCAATTTACAAGCCCCACCAAATGAATGGAGCAATGAAAAAATCACCAAATACCAGGTAGAAGCTACATTAATCCTTCATGAATTGAATGAATCAAACGTTTATTTATCTGCACGTTTGCAGAAAAAAATAAATGAATACAGTAAATACATTAAGGAGTAATTTTTTCATAATAAATTGTATCAACCAATTAAAAAATAGTCGACATTTGCCTTAACATTTTGTTAATGTAAAAGACAATGGCAAAATTGAGCTTTAGCAGCTTGCTCTTACTAGCTGTAATGTGTTTTCAACACAATAAACTTGAGGGTCAGGAAGTAGAAAGTCCCCTATCCGATTCACATCTGGAAAATGTTGATTTATGCTTTTATTTAGGCGTGGAAAAACTGAACAAGTTCAAAACCATAGATATCCAGCTAATCAGAATTTCCAATAGTAAAAAGGAATACAGTTATCAAAGAGGTAACTTAATTAAGGGTAAAAAACCTTTAATCAGCAAGTCATTTGTTTTGACAGAAAGTGAAATAGATACTGTTGATTCATGGGTAGACAGATGTAAAATTCCGCCTTACTTCAATAAGAAATTTGGTAAGTTGATGAACCGTCCAATCATTACCGTATTCTTCAAAACCAAAAAGCACAATGTAACAGTGCAATGGGAAGGCAATAAATACCCCAGAAACAAGGTTATTCAACGTCTAAATAAGTTTAAGCAAAAGCTTATTGCTCTGATGACAATGAAGGAAGGGATCACACTAGAAAGTGTGGACTAAAGTGTAATATTGGTTAAATTCGTCCTGAAATGGGGCACGATCATCATACACATCACCACTCTGTTAAGAACATCAAAATTGCTTTTTTCGTCAATTTAGCATTCACTGTTTTTGAAATAATAGGCGGAATTTATGTCAATAGTATTGCAATAATTTCTGATGCTATCCATGATTTAGGTGATTCCATTAGCCTTGGAACTTCATGGTTTTTAGAGAAAAAATCTAAACAACAAGCAGATGATGAATACACATTTGGTTATGCGCGATTTTCGCTTTTAGGAGCCTTAATCAACAGTGTAATTCTTATTGCAGGATCTGTATATGTAATAAGTGAGGCCATTGGCAGAATTATTGAACCAGAACACTCCAATGCAACGGGAATGTTGATTTTTGCCATTATTGGAGTTGTGGTGAATGGTTATGCAGCCTGGAAATTAAGTAAGGGCTCTTCAATGAATGAGAAAGTAGTAAGTTGGCATTTAATAGAAGATGTATTGGGATGGACAGCCATTTTAATTGCTTCTATCATATTACAGTTTAAAGACATTCCGTATTTAGATCCTGCTTTATCACTTTTTATTACCCTATTTATATTGTACAATGTTTTCAAAAGATTACGAGAAACACTGATCATTTTTCTTCAAAAAACCCCGGCTAATTTGAATCCGGCAGTGATCAAACACAAATTGCAGGAAGTAGATAATGTGCATTCTCTTCACAATGTACATGTGTGGTCTTTAGATGGAGAAAAACATGTTTTTACTGCTCATATCAAATTGAAAAATATTGATTCATTCGAACAATATTTAGACGTCAAAATATCACTCAAGAAAATTCTTGAACCACATCATTTTAAACATGTTACTTTAGAATTAGAGTTAGATGAGGAGACTTGTAGCTTTAATTAATCAAAACCCATCTTTTCATTTGAGTTCCGTTTTCAAGTTTAATCTTTACGAAATAAACTCCCCTTTCAAAACCATCAGCATTTAAATGGAAGTTGTTTCCTCCAACTTGAAGATCTACAGGTATTGATGAAATCATCTTATTCTCTGCATTGAAAATTTCAATAACTGAAGATTGTTTTTGCTTCACATTAATTGACAAAGTAGAACCGTTAATAGATGGATTTGGATAGATACTTATTTCATCTTCTGCTCCTTCACATTGCAATGAAATAACATCCAAAATTTCATACTTACCATCTGTATCTACTTGTTTTAACCTATAGTAAACTGTACTTGAGAAAGTTTGACCATCTCTAAAAATATAAGATTGCTGTGTCACTGAATTTCCACTTCCATTCATGTATCCAATGGTTTCAAATTCAACACCATTAAAGGATCTTTGAATCTCAAAATAATCATTGTTTGATTCCGATAAAGTTGACCATTGAAGCACCACTTCATCTCCATTACAACTGGCATTAAATTGATGCAGCTCAATTGGCAATACCGTTACGGCTCCTGTTATCACTAAATCAAAAATACAATCGTTTCCGGCGTACCCATCAATAGTAATGTAGTAAGTAGTATTTGCCGGCAAAATATTTGGTCCCCAATAAATATCATTGGTAGTTCCAGTATTTGAACAAAACACATTGGTGTAATTTGCAGTATCACACGCCACACCACTCAATTGATTTATTGAAACCTGAATTCCATTTGTAGATGGAGAACATATCGTATTTTCAAACCATACCTCAACTAATCCTCCTAAAGAATCTGTTGTAAAATAATACCAAACTGTATTTTCTAAAGTTGGATTTCCACATGGAAACAAAGGATCAATGCCCGGTGAAGTAGTGGCATTGGTCGTTTGTGAAATGGTTGTTGATCCTAAACCAACATTTGTAGCATTTGAACAATAATCATTACAATTAGGCCAGTTGGCTGATGTCACTGTTAAGGTATCATTTTCCCAAATTTGATCAGTTAAACCATTAGGGTTTTGACACCAAACTGTAATTGAACTTCCGTTGGTAGGAACAGTAACATTAGGAATAGTAATTATTTCGGTTCCTCCAAAAGGAATATTTAATCCGGTATAGGTCTGTGTTACAACACCTCCGCCATCAATTTGATAAGAGATATCAATTGAGTTAATGTCTGTAGAGGTTTGACACAATCTATCATTGTTAAAAATGGTCACATCTAAACTGTACTCACTTCCATAACAGCCTGACACAAATAGCAGTTCTGCATCAATTGGAGTATCAGTAATATGAAAATCATCAAAGGCAAAATAGTGGTACCCTGTGTAAGTTGGTTCACTATAGTAAGGACGCCCATAAACTCTGAATTTTACGCAAGGTTGATTGATCATAGCACACAAAGGAATCTCTACTGTTGTCCATTCATCAACCGGATTTGAAGTACTATTTCTCCACCAGTTCACCGTATTATACCAATAAGGGTCTGCACTTGTACCTAATTGAGTCCATGTGGTTCCTCCATTCAAAGAATACTCAACATGGAAATAATCTGAATTATGTAATGAGTGTTTTATGTCAAACAGCATTTTTGGATTATTGACTCCGGTAAAATCAAACACGGGGCTTTCTACCCAAATAAATGTTCCTTGGTTAGATACTGTTGTCTCAACATACCACGAATCACCTTTACCTTCAGGTCCATTTAGATAAGGAAGTGGATTCAGTACAAAATTTCTTCCGTTATTAGTTGGAGGAGCTTGCCCTGTTGGGATCCAATATCCGGGACCTGAGTTAAAATCTTCAAAATACGGGATGGTACTTATCACCACCTGATCAACATTAATAGATGTTGTAAGCGTATCATTTGTGTTTGAAATATCTCCCGCTAAGTTGGTGTATGTTTCAAAATTGTACACTCCAACAGGTGTCATATCAATTGGTGTAGAGAAGGTATAATTCACTGATCCATCTGCAGGAATTGGCCCTGGCACTACTTCATTAAAAGTAGCACTCATTACTCCAGATATATTGCATGTTACAGGAACATTTGAAATATCCTGGCATCCCCAGTTAAATACAGTAACAGTAATATACTGGGTATCGTTGTACAAACATCCTTGGTCTACCGGTTCAATGTAAGCAGTGATTCCGACATCTCCACCACCTTCAAGAATCTGTACATTGTCAAATGCAAAAAGATGGTAATTAGCATAGTTTGGGGCACTGTAATACGGACGACCATAAAATCTGAATTTCACACATGTTTGCCCGGCCAGGTCACACAAACTTTTTTGATAAGTAGTCCATGTATCTACAGGATTGGCATAAGTATTTTGCCACCAGTTGGTTCCATTGTACCAGTTCAAATCTGCTCCACTTCCTAATTGCGTCCAAGTAGTTCCACCATTTAATGAATATTCAACATGGAAATAATCTGAATTATGAAGTGAGTGTTTAAGATCTACAGCTAATTGCGGATTGATCATACCACTGAAATCAAATACCGGACTTTCTACCCAGATAAACGAACCGTTGTTTGAAGCTGTTGTTCTAACAAACCATGATTGCCCCATACCTTCAGGACCATTTAGATAATCTAGGGTATCCAGATCAAAAATTCTAGTATTGATCGGTGTGCTTGAAACCCATCCTGCATTACCGGCATTAAAATCTTCAACATATGGGAAAGTTGCAATAGCAGTACCGCTAAACCTTGTCTCCACAAGGTTATCATTTGATGGCACACCGTCTGTTGCAAGATTTGTGGTAACAGATATTGTATGTGTTCCTACCGCACTTAAATCAGCAGTTGCCGTGAATGTATAGAAATAGAATCCAAAATCAGGAACCGGACCAGGAACCACTTCTGAAATAATCGCTCCCCCATCAATTTGCAAGTCAATTGGCACATTGTACAATGGCTTACAAGTTTTATTTTCTAAAACAACAGTTATTGTTTCTGCAGGACCAAATGCAGTACAGCTTCCGGCATCCGCCATTATAATTTCAATTGGCATGATGTCATCTGGCTCTCCAGCACTAATTTGGAAATTATCAAACCCAAAATAATGATAGCCTGTATAATTTGGCTCACTGTAATATGGTCTTCCATACACCCTGAATTTCACACAAGATTCACCTGATAATTGACACAATTCTTGAGATACAGTCAACCAACTGTCTTGAGGTGCTGAATAAGTATTTTGCCACCAATTGGCTGTAGTGTACCATGCAGGATCAGGACCGTTTCCTAATTGTGCCCAGGTTGTTCCACCGTTTGTACTGTATTGCACCTGGAAATAATCTGAGTTGTGCAATGAATGTTTGATATCCATTGACAATGTTGGATTGGTGAGATTGGTAAAATTAAATACCGGACTTTCCACCCAAATAAAGTCTGCCTGGTTAGATGAAGTTGTTTGCACATACCATGAATCACCATTCCCTTGTGGCCCGTTTAAGTATGGAATATTACCCAATACAAACTCACGACCATTATTCAATGGTGGATTAGTTCCGCCCGGTATCCAATAGGCAGGACCCGAGTTAAAATCTTCAAAATAAGGGTATGTATTCACCAAAAGCTGATTGACATTGATACTTTCTACAAGAGTGTCATTAAATTGATAAATATCTCCGGGATAAGAAGTATAGCCAACAAAATCATAGATTCCAATATTGGTCATATCAAATGTTCCAGGGAAGGAATAAGTAACAGAGCTTTCAGAAGCTATAGGACCCGGAACAGTACCCGTTAAAGTAGCTGTTGCAGCACCTGAAACCTCAACAGTAACCGGAACATTTGAAATAGGAGAACATCCATAGTTGTACACCTCAACAGTTACAATTTGCTGAGAAGCAAACAAACATCCGACATTAACAGGATCAATGTAAGCAACAACTCCTACATCAGGACCATCCTTAATTTCAACATTATCAAAGGCAAATAAATGGTAGTTAGAATAGTTAGGAGCACTGTAATATGGACGTCCATAAAATCTCAATTTCACACATGGTTGACCTGCCAATGCACATAAGCTTTTTTGGTGCTTTGTCCATTGATCAACAGGATTAGCATAAGAATTTCTCCACCAACTAGTAGTGTTATACCAGTTAGGTTCACTTCCATCCCCCAATTGTGTCCAGGTAGTTCCCCCATTTAATGAATACTCAACATGGAAATAATCTGAATTATGCAGAGAGTGTTTAAGATCTACAAAAAGCTGAGGATCGGTTAGTCCTGTAAAATCAAAAATCGGGCTTTCTACCCAAATAAATGTTCCATTATTAGAAGCTGTGGTTCTTACAAACCAAGACTGTCCTTCGCCTTCAGGTCCATTTAAATAATCTAAAGTATCTAAATCAAAAATTCGAGTGTTGTTTGTAGTTCTAGAAACCCAACCACCATTGTTGGCATTGAAATCTTCTGCATAAGGAAAGGCATTTATTGGGGCATTGCTAAATCTGATTTCCGTTAAATTGTCGTTTGCAGGCGTACCATCAGTTGCCAGATTAGTAGTAACTGAAATTGTGTGCGTTCCAGGCGCACTTAAATCAGCAGTTGCAGTGAAAGTATAAAAGTAAAATCCAAAAGCAGGAATTACACCCGGCATGATCTCACTGATAATTGCTCCTCCATCAATTTGCAAATCAACAGGCACATCTGTCAATGGACGGCAAGTCTTATTCTCAATAACAACAGTAATGGTTTCTGCAGGACTGTATGCACCACAAGAACCGGCATCAGACATGATGATTTCAATTGGCATAATATCGTCCGGTTCACCAGCATCAATTGCAAAATTGTCAAAAGCAAAATAGTGATATCCGGTATAGTTTGGCTCACTGTAATACGGGCGTCCGTAAACTCTAAATTTAACGCAAGGTTCACCAGATAATTGACACAACTCTTGCTCAACATGTAGCCAACTATCTTGAGGTGAAGAATAAGTATTTTGCCACCAATTGGCCGTTGTATACCACATAGGATCAGGTCCGTTGCCTAATTGTGTCCACGTTCCACCACCATCCAAACTATACTGTACTTGAAAATAATCTGAATTGTGCAATGAATGTTTGATATCCATTGACAATGTTGGATTAGTCAAATCAGTAAAATCAAAAACTGGACTTTCTACCCAAATAAAATCAGCTTGATTTGATTGAGTAGTTTGCACGTACCATGAATCCCCATTTCCTTGCGGTCCATTTAAATAAGGAACATTGCCTAAGACAAATTCCCGTCCATTATTGAGTGGAGGGTTTGTTCCGCTTGCAAACCAGTACCCATTTCCTGAGTTAAAATCTTCTGAATATGGAAAAACATCAACCAGTAAATTGGTAACATCAATTGTGGTGGACATTGTATCATTATTGAGATAGACATCACCGGCCAAACTTGTGTAGGAGACAAAATTGTAAGTACCTACCGGGGTCATATCAAAGGTGGCAGGGAAAGTGTATAAAACCGAAGATTCAGAAGCGATAGGCCCCGGAACTGTTCCAGTAAGGGTTTGCGTAATAGCGCCTGTGATTTCACAAGTTACAGGCACATTGGAAACAGGAGCACAACTGTAATTAAACACCTCAACTGTTACTACCTGATCAGATGCAAACAAGCAACCAATGTTCACTGGATCTACATAGGCCGTAATTCCAACATCCGGGCCATCAATGATTCGGATATTATCAAAGGCAAAAAGGTGATAATTTGAGTAGTTTGGGGCACTGTAATAAGGACGACCATAAACTCTAAATTTAACACAAGGTTGACCCGCTAAGACACATAAACTCTTTTGAAAAGTGGTCCATTCATCTACAGGATTTGCATAAGAATTTCTCCACCAATTTGCTGCATTGTACCAATTTGGCTCTGTACCATTCCCTAACTGTGTCCAAGTAGTTCCACCGTTTAATGAATACTCAACATGAAAATAATCTGAGTTATGTAAAGAGTGCTTTAGGTCAATAAACAATTGAGGATTTGACAAACCACTGAAATTAAAAATTGGACTTTCTACCCAAATAAAAGTCCCATTATTAGATGCCACTGTTTCAACATACCATGAATCTCCCTGACCTTGTGGACCATTGAGATATGGCAATGTTCCCAACTCAAAATTTCTACCTCCATTGTAAGGTGGTGACTGTCCGGTAGCAAACCAACCACCATCTGTTCCATTAAAATCCATATTGTATGGATAAGTATTGATTACTTGTTGCCTGGAAGTATATAAAGTATCATTAAACAGATATTCATCTCCCGGAAGAGTGGTATAAATCTCAAAATTATAGACAGCTTCAAGACTCATATCTACCGTAGCCGCAAAGGTATAGTTAGCAGTAGCGCCCGGAGCAATTGGACCGGCAAGTGTACCGGTTAAAGTCTGTGTTATCCCACCTGTAACATTGACAGTAATAGGAACATTAGAAACTGGAAAAAAACCGTGATTAGTAATCTCCACAGTCACTGTTTCGGCAGTTCCGTATGAACTTGAGCAACCCAAATAACCAGGTGTAATAAGATCTGTAGGTCCAACATCAGGGTCACTGTAAATGGTAACATCATCTATGTACCAAAACTGACCTGCCAGGCTATTATCTGTATATCTGAATCTTACTCTAACATCTGCTTGATTAGCTGCCAAACCTGAGATATCAAAGGTTGTATCTTGTGGAGCAGCTAATGAACCTCTAGTCACCTTTTCGTAATCCATAATGGTTGTCCAAACTGTACCTCCATCCGTTGAAATCTCAATGTAACCATGAGTAGATTCAACACCATACCAGTGATGCTGATAATTCATGTAAACCGCCGTTCTTCCGCTACAATCCAGGGAAGGAGTAGATAATGCTGATTCGTTTGGTGTAACTCCTGATCCTAAAGATGCATCATCAAAAACCGTGTAGAAAGTACCGCTTCCAGATCCGAAAGCGGGTGCATTTTGAAAACTCCAGGTAGCTGCTCCCTGAATAGCTGTATTTGTCCAACCGGCAGGTAAACTTCCGGCACTAAAATATTCTTGTAAAATGATATCCGCAAAGCTGTTATTAGTGAACCCTAAAAAACAGCTTGCGAATATCAATACCTTCAGAACTTTACTATATGCTAGTTTTAGACTCACGGTTACACAAATCAGCTAATATCTAATTTACAATGCTTTAATCAATTCTTAAAGTTAAGTTAGCATGTGGTAAACCAAAGTGAGTATTTGGTCAGATCACTTAAAAAGATCAAGGATTACGCCTCTTTTTCGGCGTGAAATTTCAATAGATTCATTATTTGATAATTGTAATAGATTACCTTGTAACCCAACAATATGTTTGGAGTTGACAAGATAACTTTGATGCACCCTTAAAAAACCGTGATCTGCCAACACTTCCTCGTAAAATTTGAGTGTTTTTGCCACCATAATTGGCTTCTGATTTGTGGTGATTATATGGGCATAATTTCCATCTGCTTTGCAATAGACAATTGAACCAATATCCAAATAATAAGATTCTGTTTTGGTTTTAATTACGATTTTATTGGGCGCATTTTGACCTTGATTTTCAGATAAAGATGATAACTCATAAAACTCTTTATCGTGTCGCACAAACTTAGTTGCCTTGTCTACAGCCTCAATCAATTCTTCAGGAATTAAAGGCTTTAGAAGATAATCAACTGCTGAATATTTTATTGCTTTTAGGGCATGATCACCATAAGCTGTGATGAATATTACCTTGAGATTATCGCGGACAATTTTTTTCAATAAATCAAAACCTGATCCGTCCGGAAGGTTGATGTCAAGAAACACAATATCCGGATTAAGTTGAGTGATTTTTTCAAAACCTTCTGCCACAGAACCAGCCTCCCCAACAATATCAACATCAGGGCAATAGTCTTTAATCATGGATACAATTCCAATTCTTACATTGACTTCATCTTCTACTACAACAGCAGTTTCCATGGGTTAGGCATTTTGCGAAAGATACGGCATTTTAATGGAAACTTTAGTTCCTGTATTATTGGGTTCGGCACCGTAGGATTCAAATTTTATTGAAAACTCACGTTTATATTTTTCACTAAAAAACTGGAGCTGTTCTTTTATTAATTGGGTGGAAATGGAAGATTTTTTAGGCGAATCTGCATCATATTTGGTTTTTGAATCAACATACCCCTTTCCATTATCCAGTACTTCAACAATTAAATCATCACCTACCTCTTTAAAAGAGATGATCAACTTTCCTTTATAATCCAAATTTGAAAAACCATGCTCCACGGCATTTTCAATTATTGGTTGGATGAGCATAGGAGGTATTAACGTAATTTGATCGTCTACTTCTTCATCCAAGGCGAATTCAAATTCAAATCTGTCTTCAAACCTCATCTGCTGCAGATCCAGGTAATATTTTAAGTTTTGAATTTCTTTGTCAAGTGAAATAAAATCTTTGCGTGATTGCTCTAAAATATTCCTAATTAATCGGGCGAATTTGGAAAGATAAGCACTGGCTTTTTTACCCTGATTTAAATTCATGTATCCTTGAATACTTCCCAGCACATTAAAAATAAAATGAGGTCTAATTTGTAATCTGAACATCTTATTTTCAAACTCATGAATTTTGGCTGTATTCTTTAATCTGTTTCTTAAAATAATCAAGATAAAAGTTGCTATCACTAAAGCTAGAAGTGTGAAACCAATGATAATCAGGTAACGGTTTCTATTCAAATCAAATTGCTGTTTTTGATTCTTAACTTTTAGCTCAAGAATGGTTTTCTCTTTTTGGGCATTCTCATATTTCAACTCGGCATTGGCAATATCAATTAAAAGGTCTTTTGAAACAAGGCTGTCTTTTAAGGAAGAATATTCTTTTTGATAATAAAAGGCCTTTTCAAAATCAGCTGTTTCTTGATAGAGTGAAATAAGTAACAACAATGATTCTTTTTGAAGGTATTTATCGTCAACTTCTTTTGACTTTTGATAAGCTTCATCCAGCATTTCTTCTGCCATTTCAAACTTATCTGTCTCCAAATATAGTTGGCCGATATTAGCCATCACAGCTAATTCAGATTGTAAATCCCCACTAGATTTTGCATTGCTAAGTGCAAGCTCTAAATAAGTTAGTGCTTTATTATAATCCTGCTGTTTTAAATAGCTCAATCCCAAACCACTTGAAATAAGAGCGGTGTAATAATCATTGTTGATTTTCAAGTTGATTTCATCTGCCTTTTGCAAATAGGAAATTGATTTTCGATAATCTCCTATTTCAATGTAGATGTTTCCAATATTTGCCAGTAAAAGACAGATGTCATTCTCTCTTTCAGGGAAATGAGTTGTAAAAATATCCAAGGCTAACTCAACGTATTCAACACCTTTTTGATAATCACCAATCTCAACATACAAACCTCCCATTGAATTTAAAAGTGAACCTTCTCTCTTATAAAACTCATTGTCCACTGCAATGGCAATTCCCTTTTCAAACTGATCTACTGCTGTAGTATACTCTCCCTTCGCTCTATAAAGATTACCCAAATAATTATGGGCCATTGCCTTATCTTCCAGCTGATTTTCATAGGGAGGATTTTCAGGATAATCTATTACTTCACGATAGTAAAAAATGGCAGAATCTGAGATATCTGACGCTTGATAAGAAGCTGCCAAATCAAGATATACCTTATTGATTCCGGATAAATTTTTGTTCTGTTGAAAGGTTGATAGCTCATTAAAAAGTTGAGCTCTTTTTACTAGTTCATCATTATTGGTGTCTTGCGCACGCGAAAAGTTGTACCACATCAATTGAACTATGATGAATACAACTTTTAATGCAGATTTAATATTGAGATTTAATAAAAACATCCAAACATTTCGCCTTAGCCAAATGTAGCCGATAATTTTTTAATCTTATAATTAAGCAGTTAAACCAGTTTTCTATTTCATGTATTAGAAATAAAGTCTATACTGAAAAATTGGTAAAAATCCGGTTTGATAAGTTGTTTGCCACAGTCCGGTTTGTGCATTAAACTCCTGAACAAATATGTTTCTTCTGTTAGTAATATTGGTCATATCCAAAGCCCATTCATTGGTCACTCTTTTACCTACCATTTTAAACCCTACTCTTACATTTCCTTTGATAAAATCAGGATATCTCTCTGTATTTGTCATGGTCCAATCTCTGATTTCATAACCAGCCAACATACTTTCATCTACCAAAACAGGCGTGAATCTTTTACCTCCATTGTAAGTGAATTTCCCATCAATTGTAAGGGAACTTTTAAATCTTTTTCCTTCCTTAAATCTGAATTCGTATCCTGCCAGCGCATTAAAAGTAAAATTACCATTGAAAGCCGAATTATACTCCAAACCGTTTGAAGCAACATACTTTGACTCATAAAGAGAAGAAGTAACTAAAAAGTAGAAACCTTTGTCTAGAAATTTCTCTACAGTTAACTCCACACCATAATTGGTTGCTGTTCCGTCATTATCCAGATGATCAGGTAAAGAAGTATTGAAATCAGCTCCAAAATTTACCATTGAAAAGGTAGTTGGTTCAACTGTAACCGGAACATCATATAGATATTGATAATACCCTTCCACCTTTGCCCTGATTCCGTATTTAAACCTGTGTTGATATCCTAAAACAGCATGATGACTTTTAGTGAATTTCAAATCTCTGGTTGGATAAGTGGTTTGCCCATTTACTTCTAATTGCTTGTAGTAAATTTCAATTGGTTGCATTTGACTGTGTAATCCATATCCAACAGAAATTCTGTCTTTTTTGGAAACATCCCAAGCTGCCCCGAAACGTGGTTCAAAAACCGTTTCATTTGTCAATGTCAAAGTTTGCGTATGAAATCCGGCATTAAATGTCCATTTATCTGTTGGTCTATACATGTATTGAGCATATGGCTGAATCAATACTGTATTTCCTTTATATGATCTCAATACTTCAAAGGCGTCAAATGTATTAACGTACACTGAATCATTCAAATTCAAAAGCCAAACATCAGTATGCAAGCCAACTTTAAAAGCATTTTTTGCATTGATTTTGTAGTTGTAATAAACATCTGAAGCTACTTTACCAATAAAGGAATTTGAATGATAGGTTAAAAATGGATTTTGGTAATCTGTATCCACCGTGTCATTGTTGATTTTATTGATATTCCCTTGTAAAGCAACAGAAGCATTTATGTAGGATTTGTCACCAATTCTTTGTCGGTGTGAACCTCCTACAACACCAACTTGAGAATTAAAATAGGTGTTACTATAGTCTAAGGCAAATAGGTCTGAACTATCTGCATCTTCGGCTAAAATATTAATTGAGCTTAGCCCTCCCATTCCAAAAACGGATGTCAATCCTCTTTTAGAAGGAAAATTCAGCTTAAATGAAGCATCTTGATAATTAGGTAAAGCAGTTGATCCAAAATTTATCCCCATCAATTTGAACAATGCAAGGGTTGAATATCTGTAATTAACCAAATAAGAAGCTCCAGTTTTTCTACTGATTGGTCCTTCTGCCATTAATTCTGCTCCATTAAATCCCATTTGGAACATGAACTCATGTTTTTCGTTGTTTCCTGTTCGCATCTTCAAATCAAAAACTCCGGCAATCGCATTTCCATACTCCGCAGGAAAGGCACCTGTCATAAAATCTGAATTAGCTAAAACGTTATTGTTGAGCATTGAAACCGGACCTCCTGTAGTTCCGAAACGCGCAAAGTGATTAGGATTTGGGATATCAATCCCCTCCATTCTGTACAAAACACCAGTTGGAGAGTTACCACGAATAACAATGTCATTTCTAGAATCATCAGCACCCTGAACACCTGCAAAGTTTTGAGCCATCCTTGCAACATCATTAAAAGAACCGGCAAACCTATTTGATTCTTCAATAGAAAATGGTCTGACAGAAACAGTTGCCATCTTGTTAATGTGTTCACCTTTTTCTTTATTGGCACTCACCTCAACCTTGTTCATCATCACTACTGATTCAACCATCTCCAGATTTAGAATCACTTCTTTGGATCCTACATCAATGTTGTTTAAGACTATTGGTTCATAGCCAACAAATGAAACTGCAATTTGATGACGACCAACCGGCACATCTTCAATTCTAAATTTACCATCTAGATCTGTCACTGCTCCAATAATTGGTTCTACATCTGCTACAATAACTTTAGCACCTATTATTGGCTGAAAGGTTTGTTTGTCTTTTAAGCTTCCTCTAATAGTTTGAGTAAGTTCTTGTGACCAACTGTTTGAAATTGAAAAAATAAATACGAATAAAATGAATCTGTTCATGACCAAAATTTTACTCAAATGTACGCCGAGGGTACAAAGATATTTTTTCAAAGTGGTGAATGACAAAGATTTGTGATAAAATGCAAAGAATTGTCATTCAGCAACTTAGTTTGCATCTCATCAAGAAGTCAATGAATTTGGGAGTCAAGAAGGCATTGTTTAGTAAATCTCTTCTTCTTCTGAAACAGTATCCTCAATTTTTTGATTTGATGTTTTTTGGACTTTTTGAGGGGCATTTGGTAAATCTTTACCGGCTCTTGTCCACAACAAAATTGAAACTACTAAAATGATAAAACTAAATCCATAAAGAATCATAAACAAAGGTCCTTCTGGTCCTTCATTTGCCAAATAAGCAAACGTTATGAGTGACAATAAACCAAAAATGGCAGTAAACCACCCACCAATTTGCCTTTGAGTTTTACTCTTTCCTCCTATGGCTACCCCATTCATCACTAAACCAACAATACCAAATATTAAATTAAACATCTGCAATGCTGACAATAAAAACAGATTGATACCATGATTAATTCTATGATTCAAGTTTCCACTACGGTGTCTACAAGACTCCAAGATGAGCAATAAAGCAATAAGGGAAAGGGTATAAAGAATGCGTTTTTTTCTATCCACAACAAGTTCATTAATCAACTAAATGTAAACAATTTAAACTTTTGAACTGACAGATTTATCTTTGAACCATTGAAAAAGCATCATATTAGATGCCAACAGTCCCCAAGAGTAAATAACGTCTTCCATAGGAATGGTCCAAATTCTTAAATCTGAAAACTCAAGAGGATTATACCAAACAATTTCACCTTCAATCATAGCGCCTGTTAAGACTCCATTCACCAATAAAAAAGGGATTAAGGTTATGAGAAATGATAAGGGTAAGAATAGAAAGCGCTCATTTTTTCGTAGGAAGATAAATAAGACTAAAATTCCAATACCAACAGATGAAAAGGTATAAAATCCTTGCATGTTTTGGACGTACAAAAAGATAGAATAGATAAGAAAAAGAACAGCAAAAAATCGATTGAAGGACCTTATCCCTTTTACCTGAACATAATATTTGACACATTCATAAATGAAGGTGCAAGCAAATGGAACTACTACAAAAAACAAAACTTCCTCCAAGGGTAAATGCCCCAAATAAATACCACTTAAATACTTTGGATTGAATCCCCAAATACCTTCAATAGTAAAATACTCATCCCACAAAACATATGGAATTGCTATCAGAATAGAAGACAAGAAAGACCACTTCCAACTTTTAAAGTAGGCTACTTTTTTATCGAAACTTAGTATCAATGGAAAAAACAAAGTTCCGAGCATTAAAATCAGATAGAGATAGGTCATTTAATTTTCTGCTCTTTAAAATATTTTTTGGGCACAATTAACATCCCAAAGCAACTCCCTTCTTCTTTGAACCTGTTTTTATGGTGTACTTTATGAGCCTTTCTGATTGCCTTGAAGTAGGCATTGTTTGTATTATCAAACCATTTAAATCTTCTGTGAATTAACACATCATGTACCAAGAAATATGTTAATCCGTACAAAGCAATTCCTGCTCCTACCCCCACAACCGGCCAATTTTGATTCATTGCTCCTAACATAATGCACAACCAACTTGGGATAGCATAAATTAGAAAGAACAGGTCATTTTTCTCAAACGGTCCCGGCTTTGGTTGATGATGATCTTCATGAACTTTCCATAAAAAACCATGCATGACATACTTATGAGTAAACCAGGCCATGAATTCCATTGCACCAAAAGCTAATATTGTAGTTAAAGCTGTTAACATTTTAAAAGAAAGTTAATGTTGTAAAAAATACTATCCAAATAAAGAACAGATAGCGCCCTATTTTGTTGCCACTCGCAGAAACATTCAAATATAAGTAGGAGAATGCAGTAGCAAAAGCAAACCAGCATACATAATTAAAGAACGGTATTTGTCCTTGATCCCATTGCCAAAAGCCATATTTAACTGCCACTTGTTCAATCAGCACATCCATTAAAGTAGATAACATTCCCGCTAAAACACTTCTGGCCAGCATGCTTCCCTTTACTAAAACTGCCAAGCTTGACGCACCTGCCACAACTGCATACCAGGTTGCACCAATAATAAGGGGTGTTCCAAACAATTGCGGACCCATTGAAGAATGATATACGTAATCACCAAATAAATAACCGGTTTGCACCCCTATCAACTCAATAACAAATCCTGAAATGAAAATGATTATAAAAGGAATAAATGCTTTTTTTAGATCCTTTTCACTGACAAAAACCAAAATGGCCGAGAGTAAAATATTTACAAAACTAAGTTCAGGAGCCTGCTTAAAATATAAGAAGATACCTATTCCAACCATATGGAATATGAGCAAAGCCAATGGAAAATATTTTATTGCTTTATCCATTTTGATCCATTAATTCATCTACAATTTTGGCTGATTTAAGCACAAGCGGAATCCCTCCTCCGGGATGTACTGATCCTCCTGTAAAATATAGGTTTTTATACTTTTTACTTTTATTACCATGTCGTTTAAAGGAAGATAATTTACTGTTAAAAGCACCTCCGTATAAAGCACCTTTATAAGAACCCGTCACCCTCTCTACCTTTTGCATGTTCCAGGAATCTTCAAATGCAATGTGATTTTCAATATCAATATCTAGTAAATGCTTTACTCTGGCTTTGATAAAATCTCTGGCCTTATCCATTATTTGATCTGTCACTTCAATCCCTGCAGGAGTATGAATCATCACAAACCAATTTTGACAACCTTCTGGTGCATCCATTTTTTCAATAGCTGATGAATTGTGAATGTAAATGGTAGGTTCTAAAGGCGTGATGGCCAAATCAAATAATTGATGGAATTCACTTTTATAATCATCAGAAAAAAGAATGTTATGCAAACCAATTTCATCAAAATGCTTGTCAATTGCCCAATAAAAAACTATTGCTGAACTTGAACGTTCTTCTTTGGCATGTTTGGCGAATAGGGCATTATCTTTTAAAACACTTTTGTAGAAATTTAGGTGATCAATGGAGCAAATCAGGTTTTTTGATTTTACAGATTCATCTTTCAAATTCACCAAATAACCCTCTTCAATTTGGTCAACTTCAATGTCAGTTTGATTCAACTTTACATCTACTCCAACTTCATGACACAATTTCACAAGTGCATTAATAATTGCCCTCATCCCTCCTATTGGAAAATACGTTCCAATGTTTAATTCCAGGTGCGGAATCATACTGTACAAACCACTCATTTTATAGGGATCTGACCCATTGTATGTTCCAAACCTGTTGAACAATTGTACCAATTTTGGGTGTTTTAAAGTTTTGCGATTGTATCCATCTAGTGAACTCATCATTTGAGTAGATATCACTTTTGGATATTGCTTAACCACTTCAAGTTTTAGGGCATCTTTAAAAGAAAGTTTAGGTCTATCTATGAAGAGATCTCCAATGCTTTGGTAGGTTGAGGAGACCTTTTGGAGATAGTTTTCAACCGCGTCCACCTCTTGAGTACTGAAAACCTCTTGTAAAGATGCTTTCCTTTTTTCCTTTTCAGTGAAAAGGGTAAGCTTCGTTCTGTCGCCGAATATATATCTAGTGTTTTCATAATGTGTAATGTATTTAAAATAGTCTGCCGGATTTTTACCGAACAATTCAAATAATTCATCAACTAAATGGGGCAATGTAAACAAAGAAGGTCCTTTGTCCCATCTGTAACCATTCCATTTCAACTCATCTAATTTCCCTCCAAGTTTTTCGTTTTTCTCCAACAATAAAACGGATTCTCCTTTAGCCTTTCTCCTTAAAGCTGCAGCTATTCCAGAAATCCCTCCACCAATAACAACTGTGTCATATTTTACAGCACTGCTCATTTTATTGTAGCTCTTATTATTTTTTTAAAGGATTCAGGATAATCTGAATTGTCCAGTTTTTCTTGAATTAACTTTTTATCACCTTCCATGCTGTCACTATAAAACAAAAACGAAGGTGATCCTTTTTGAACTGCGTATCTAATAAACCTGAGTTCAATATTCTGCGGATACTTTTTTATCACTTTCTCCAACTCAGCCTTGCCTTCATTGAAATACGACAGCTTGGTACCCGGCCAAAAAACGTAATTTGCTTTTGTCATAGTGGCAGCTGCATGATAAGCATACGCCTCAGGCGAATAGTCCATAGTATAATTAGATGAAAGCTTTAATAATTTGTCATTGATAGCTTCTTCCTGATCAATTTTGGTAAATAGCTCTCTCATATTATCCAAATTGACTGTATTTAGTGCCATTATCAATGTAAATATTATCACAACAGATTTATTGAGTTTCTGAAATATGACTTAGCAAACAAAAAGGCCTTTCTTTTGTTACTTACCCTAATTCTGTCAGACATAAGTTCCTGCGTTGTTTTACGTTTGATTTTAGCCAACAACTTTGTGTAATAAACGTAACTCACATAAACTCCAAATCTTGAAGATTTAGGAAGCTTTAATATCCCTTTGTAGGCAAAGTTGAACTCCTCTTCAATTTCTCTTTCAATTTTAAGTTTATTCTCCGGAGTGATTCCTTCATCACCAATATTTGGGAAATACACTCTACCCAATCCTTCAACATCTGCCTTTAAATCTCTTAGGAAGTTGATTTTTTGAAAAGCCGAGCCCAACTTCATGGCATAAGGTTTTAATTCATCATATTTTTCTTGATCACCATAAACAAAAACCTTTAGGCACATTAAGCCAACAACCTCAGCAGATCCTAAAATGTACTCTTCATATTTATTTTGATCATAATCCAATGGATTTAAATCCATCTCCATTGAATGTAGAAACTGATCAATTAAATCACGATCTATTTGATATTCATTTACCGTATATTGGAATGAATGCAAAACAGGATTCAAGGATATTTTTTGATCAATTGCCTTGTAAGTATCAGCTTTAAATTCATCCAACAACTCTTGTTTATTATAATCGTGAAATGAATCTACAATTTCATCTGCCAGACGCACAAACCCATAAATGGCATGAATATCATTTCTGATTTTATGATCTAAAAACATCACTCCTGTATAAAATGATGTACTGTACTTTTTGGTCACATACTTTGATGCCAAAAAGCTGTATTGGTCATATAACTGTTTCATTTGCTTAAGATGATTTGTGAGGCGGCCAACTGTCCGGAAATTAATGCTGGAGGAACTCCAGGTCCGGGAACTGTCAATTGCCCACAATAGTTGAGATTGTTCAATTTTGATTTAATTTTTGGTTTGAGATTAGCCGTTTGTTTAAGGGTATTTGCCAAACCATAAGCATTCCCCTTATAAGCATTGTAATCTTGTTTAAAGTCAGAAACACAATAGTCTCTTTTGTAGATTATATGATCTGTAATATCTACTCCAGTGTGTTTTTTAATTCGATTAATTACAATTTGTAGATACCGATCTCTTATTTCTTGATTATCGTCTAAATCAGGAGCAACCGGTATCAAAACAAAAAGATTCTCTTTTCCTTCAGGCGCAACATCTCCATCAGTTTTTGAAGGAGCGCATACGTAGAACAAAGGAGATGTTGGCCACGACTTTGATTTGTAAATTGTTTCACCATGTGCCATTAAATCCTCATCAAAAAACAAATTGTGATGCTGCAGATGATCAATTTTTTTATCTACTCCCAGGTAAAAAATCAAGGAGCTAGGTGCTAATTTTCGAGAATCCCAATAATTTTCGTTGTATGAACGGTATTTTGGAGGTAAAATATTTTGTTCTACATAATGATAGTCTGCACTTACAATCAATTTTTCAGTGCTAACCAATTCATTACCTACCAACATACTTTGCACTTTATCATTAACTACCTCCACACTTTTTAGTGGTGCGTTAAGATGAAATTCTACACCATGCTTTTCTGCAATAGCTTTTAATGCTTTGGCAGTTGCGCTCATTCCACCTTCTGGATACCAGGTTCCTAATGACAAATCAGCATGATTCATCAAAGTATAAAGTGAAGGAATTCTACTAGGCATTTCACCCAAGAATAGCACCGGAAAGTTTAATATGGCTTTGGCTTGAGCTGATGTAAATCTTTTAGAGACATCCTTGTCTACAGACTTAAAAACATCAAGTTTAAGTGCACTTTTGAAAACACCAAGGTTGACAATCTCTTTCCATTTAAGACCAGGTTTGAAAAGAAATTTGTCAACCGCAATGTCATACTTTGTTTTTGCATCACTCAAAAATGCTTCTAGTTTTTCACCTCCATTTGGTTCAAAACCATCAAACAATTTTTTAAGTGAATGCATGTCAGCAGGAATATCTGTAGGCTCATGATCTTTCCAAAAAATACGATAAGCCGGATCCAATCTTTTTAGCTGATAATAATCTTGTCTGTTTTCACCAAGATCTTCAAACATTTTATCAATTAGTTCAGGCATCCAATACCATGAAGGCCCCATATCAAAAGTGAAACCTTCTGCTTCAAAAACACGACTTCTTCCACCAACACTTTCATTTTTTTCGAATACGCGAACTTGGTAGCCATTTTTAGCCAAATAACAAGCAGCATATAATCCGGACAAACCGGCTCCTATTACATCAACCGATTTTTTCATCTTTCTACTTTTTTAGCTAATACTTTTCTGCTCTGATGAATTCTACTTTTAACAGTACCTAAAGGCAAGTCCAACTCTTCTGCTATCTCATGATATTTGAAACCTTCAAAATGCATTTTAAATGGTTCGGCCATTGCCGGGTCTAGATCATTGATCAATTTTTCAATGTGATCAGTCATTAAAATATCATCCGGTTTATATTCATCAGGATTACCATTCATCACCCTGTAGTATTCAGAGTTATATGAGATCATTTGATTTGACTTTTTTCTGTAAGAGTTGATAAAGGTATTTTTCAGTATCACCTTTAGCCATCCTTTAAGATTTGTATTGGTTCTGAATTTTTCTCTATTTGTTAAAGCCTTCAGAATAGTTTCTTGCGCCAGGTCTTTGGCTAAATCTTCATCCTTTGTGTATTGTAAAGCGAATCGAGATATAAAATCATTCAGTGCAATAACGCGCGAATTAAATTCAAATGCAGTCATTTTGTTTAATCTTTTTAATTTTTCGTTAAACAAAGTAAAGTTGAAATATTTATAAAAACAAGTTTTTGTTTAACTTTTTTATTTTTTTGTTAAACACTTTTAAAACAATAAATACTTCTAACCCTTATTTTACAGTGATTTATAAAATTGTTTAAACATGTATTTTTGTTGAACCATGCCTAAACAAAAACATCAATCTTTTAGAGATTGATGTCGTTGATTCCTTGAATTTGATTTATTTCTTTGGGAACTACTTTGCTGTGATTTACTAATTGATATCCTCCTGCATATATTTTACGGAGGTCAAAAAATGCACTTACCTCATTGAAAAAGGCAGCAATTTCATCTTCAGAAGTTTCAGCAATGAAGCTTGTAATTAAATAATCCGGCTTGATTTCTTTCACAAATGTTTTTAGGTCACGCATTGGGACTGATTGCCCTAGATAAAAGCAATCATAAGCTCGGCTTTTTAGTATATAATAGTAAAACAATAAGCTCAATTCATGTTTCTCTCCTTCATGCAAAAACAAGACAACCTTTGCCCTGGCAGAAGTTGCTATTGGCACTTTATCAATTCTGACGATTAAAAATTCCCGAATTAGATTTGACACAAAATGCTCATGAGAAACTGAAATGGCATCTACTTGCCAAAGCGTTCCAATTTTCTCAAGCAATGGAACCAATATTTCAGAATACATGCGCTCCATGCCAATTTTATCTACCAACTTATTTAGAGATTGTTGTATAGAAAGGTCATCCAATTCCATTACATAAGTAACAAACTTGTTTACCTCATCCGGATATGAAGTATCCTCAGATATTAAAATTTCAGAGGCCTTTTGAAATAACTCTTCCTCTGTAAGCTTGGCAATCTTAGAAATCTTTAAGCCGTTACTGTACAAAAGATTAATATTGAGAATTTTCTTCAGATCTCTATCTGAATAGTATCTGATATTCGTATCTGTTCTCTGAGGATTCAACAAATTATAGCGTTGTTCCCAAATACGCAATGTGTGCGCTTTGATCTTGGTAAAATTCTCTAAGTCCTTTATCGAATACTTTGCCATAACAGGATAAACAAGTTAAGCCGAATATTGTTCGAGCAAATTTTGTTTACTTTTTAAAATGTTGTCAAATTCTCTCAATTTAGTTCTTGAAACAGGCACAGTAAAATCTCCAATGTCCAGTTTTAATTGATATCCTTGAGCATTCCCTGTACTTTCAACAACCCGATTCAAATTTACAATATATGCTCTATGAGATCTAAACAAAAAGTCATAATCCTCTAACTGAGCCACAATATTATTAAGCGTATTTCTTTTAATCTCTCTTTTAACATCACCTGCATCTTCCAAATAAAATTCGACATAGTTACCATCCGCCATTATATATAATAGTTTAGACAAATCAATTTCTATGTCATTGTTATTGGCAGGAGAAGTCAATACCAGATTTGAAGGCATTTCAACATAAACCACAGGCTTTCTATCATGCAGCTGCACATTGTGTTCTTCTACTTTTGAAAGATTTCTTTTAAGCATCACAGTGTAACTGGTAAAATTGATCACCATAACCGGGAATACGCCAATTGAATAGGTATGAATAATGTCATCTAACATGCATTGCCAAAACGGACAATTTTGTTGTGAATGAAATTCAACAGCATATCCTACAATGAGATTAGCAAAACTGATAGACAATAAAATTCCATTCATCATTAGAATTTCTTTTCCAATTGTCCATGTTTTTTCATTGGCAAATGATGGAAAAAATCCGGTAATAATTGAACAGAAAAAAAATGACACAATTGCACTGGTTAAACCATACGCTAAACAAGCTATGTAAAAGTTTGTCCCAATGACATCTTTGAACTCAAATGGCTGAAAAACAGCAAGAAAAGTGAACACAAAAATAAACACAAATAAAGCTACGCGCAATCTTGTAGATCTCTCCTCTAAAAGAAAGGGATATGGTTTATTTAGCCACTTAATCATTTAATACAAAGATAGCTGCTTTGATATAAACGCAAACTGAAATCTGTTGTTGGTTTATTTTTATATTTTTGTTCTTCTTTGCCAGACGGTAAAAAAGTGCTTGAAGAAGTAGCAATTTATGTCAGAAATCCATAAAACAATAGGTGTCATAGGTGGTGGTAGCTGGGCTACTGCATTGGTTAAGATATTGACCAATCAGGAACACGTCATCAATTGGTGGATGCATAATGAAAGTTCGGCTGAACATCTTTTAAAGTTCAAGCACAATCCAAAATATCTTCAATCTGTTGAATTTGATTTGGACAGAATTAATGTGAGTACTGATATTATGGAAGTTGTAGAGCCTTCAGAAATTCTGATTATCGCAACACCATCTGCCTACTTACACAACTTGTTTCACGATTTTCCAAAAGAGAAACTAAAGAACAAGTCAATTTTTTCTGCTGTAAAAGGTATTATCCCAGAAGTAAATGAAATTCCGGGTCAATATTATCACAAGCATCTTGAAGTTCCTTACGAGAACATTGGAATTATTTGTGGTCCTTGTCATGCAGAAGAAGTTGCATTAGAGCGTTTATCCTACCTAACAATTGCTTCACAGGATGAAGATCTGGCAGAATACATGGAAGAACGCTTGAATTGCAGATACATTAAAACAACGATTTCTGATGACATTTTTGGAACAGAATATTCAGCTGTATTGAAAAACGTATACTCAATTGCCAGCGGAATTTGTGCCGGATTAGGTTACGGTGATAACTTTCAATCAGTTTTAGTATCAAATGCAATTCAAGAAATTGAAAACTTTATTGATGAAGTGAACCCAATTCACCGTGATGTTAAATCATCTGCTTATTTAGGTGACTTGTTGGTAACTGCATATTCTAAATTCTCTAGAAATAGAACATTTGGTTATATGATTGGTAAAGGCTACTCTGTGAAAATTGCCCAATTAGAGATGGACATGATCGCTGAAGGATACTACGCCACCAAATGTATTGTAGAAATTAACAAAGAATATGGTGTTGAAATGCCAATTTTAGAGGCAGTAAACAATATAATCTACGAAAAAATTTCTCCTTTTATTGAAATGAGAATTCTAAGTGAAAAGATGAGCTAATTACTTTTTATTAGCTTTTGTTTTAGCGTCAGCTTCTAAAATCTTATTAGCATCTTTCAAAAACTTTTCTTCCTCTTTTCCAGCAACAACTCCAGGACCAGAAGGATACCCTAATTTTCCGATAGCTGTTAATTGATACTTATTTGTAACAGCATCTTTATCTGCATAAAACATCCAGATTGTAGGATAACCAGTTACTTTAAATGCTTGTTGCAATTCTCTATTTTGCTTTGCTTGTTCAGCCGGCAATTGTTTTCTTCTTGGAAAATCAAGCTCCAGCAAAACAACCTCTTCTTTGGCCCATTTAATGAAAGCCTCTTTCGCAAATACGTTGTTTTGCAATTTAATGCACCAACCACACCAATCACTTCCGGTAAAGAATCCAAAAATTGGTTTCCCTGTTTCATCAGAGACTTTATCTGCCTCCCCTAAGTCTGTATACCAGGTTAATTTTTCTTTTTCTTTATCATCCTGAACTTTGGCTGTATTAGACTGAAACGAAAGTGTTACAACTCCTACTAATGCCAAAAAACTTACAACTATTGCTCTTTTCATATGGTAAACTTACAAATTTTTGACTGTATTTGAAAGACGTAAGAACTCAGCTTTCGTCTGTTAAAATTTTGTTAAAATTCAAATACAGAAGGTTTTAGGATTACAATCAATGCAAATCAGGTGCCATAAGTCCTGCTTTTATAGCGACATTCAAATTATTCTCGGCAGGAGGAAAAGGGCAAAACCATCCGGAAGTGTACGCGCAATAGGGATTATAGGCCAAATTGAAATTAATAATTACCGAATCATTTTGCGGAACTTCAATGTCTAAATATCTTCCTCCACCATAGGTTTCATTCCCCGAAGTTTGATCTGTAAATGGAATAAATAAATAATCTTGATACTGCAGTTTTGCACTCATATAGGCCGTTAAAACATAAGAAGCACTGTCAATAACAAAATGCAATTTTGCGTATCTCAAATATTTTTTTTCAGTTCCGGCTGAAGTTGGCATTACAATAGTGTCTTGATTTTCTAAAACCTCAACACGTGCATTGACCCTATAATTCAGGTCAATTTCAAAGAAATTATGCCCTTTAAACTTTTTTCTTTCTTTCTTTTTTAAAGGTGATTGTTCTTTATCCCAATAATGCTCGTTTTGCTCTTTTTGAAAAGTTTTTACCTCTAAAAACAAAGAATCCTCTGTCTGAGCAATTGCCCAAACAGAGGATATCAATATTATTGTTAAGCTAAAAAGCTTCATTTTTTTTACTTCAATACGAAGTTATCTTGTCCAATTTTTACACCGTCAGCCCAGATTTCAGCAATGTAGTTTCCTTTGTCAGCATCAGTAACTAACTCATAGAACACACACACATCAGTTGACTGGTTTTGGTAGTTAATTGTCTTCTTATCTGAATAAATAAGGTTCTGTCCTCCTTCTGTAGTGAAGGTATTATTTGGACTCGAATTTAAGACAGTTCCGCTTGGTGAAATAATACGCATATACAGCACCTTGTTTCCGGCATTTGCGATAGCATTATCATTAACTGTAAAACAAGAGCGGATATGTGTACTAGCATTTGCACGGGTAGTTTCTTTAAAAGACCCACTGCTTCTTTCTTTAATACCTGTAGTAGTAAATCCAGTTGCCACTAATTTAGATCCTGCATTTACTTTTTCAATTGCCTGATCTCTTTCTTGTGATACTGTGTTTAAGTTATCTTGAGTTTTTTCAAGATCTTTTAACGTTTTATCCAAGCTTTCAGTTAAAATACCGTTAGCAACGTTTAATGAATCAATTGTTCGGATATAATCCTTCATGATTGATCTCAGCACTTGCGTTTCTTTTTCAAGCTTTCTAACCTTACTAGCATATCTTGATTTATCTCCTTTTGCATCTTCTAACTCAACCATTAACTGTTGAATTTTATCTTTTTGAGCAGTGATACTGTCATTCATATCAGCATTGTCAACCTTCATTTGATCGTACATTACTAACATGTTTTCAAGATTATGTTTTACATCTTCACCAACATCTAACCCTTGCTCATACATCATATTGTTCAAGTCATCCAACTCTACCAATAATTCATCACGTTCATTTTGACATTGATTGATGATATCATTTTTCTCAGATAATTTCCATCCAAGGAAACCTCCTGCTAACAGCATCATGATAATCACGATAATGTAAAAACCATCTCTCCTCTTTTTTTCCTTTGGAGGTGGTGGTGGTGGATTATCAGATGAGCGTGCAGCTGAAGTATCGATAAATGCACCACCTTCTTCTTCCTCTTCACCGTAATTTAAACCGTTTCCTTCATTTCCTTCGTTCATACCTTCTTCTTCCTGGTATCTTTCTTCTTCCTCACTCATAGTAGCCTGTTTTTAATTGTTAATCATTTTTTGACGCAGATTCTGCATGAATTTAGATGCGTATACGAACTTTACCACCTCTTCGTTATCAGTAGTTATAATTTCGTTGCTATCTCCTTGCCACCACTTTCTTCCCTGGTTAATAAAAATGATGTGATCACCAATTTCCATTACAGAGTTCATGTCGTGCGTAATCACAACAGTGGTCATATTATATTCATACGTGATTTCCTTGATTAAATTATCAATACGTATGGATGTTTTTGGATCTAAACCTGAATTGGGTTCATCACAAAACAAATACTTTGGATTCATTGCAATTGCTCTTGCAATAGCAATACGTTTTTGCATTCCTCCTGAGCATTCAGCCGGAAACAAATCATTTTTATTAATGATATCTACTCTTTGCAAGCAAAAATTAGCTCTATCTCTTCTTTCTTCTAAAGACATATTCGTAAACATCTTTAAAGGAAACATCACGTTCTCCTCAACTGTCAATGAATCAAAAAGAGCTGAACCCTGAAAGAGCATTCCAATTTCTTTTCTAATTTCTATTCGTTCTTTTCTGTTCATGGCAGTAAAATCTCTACCATCATATAGAATAGCACCTTTATCAACCTCGTGTAAACCAACAATACACTTAGTTAAAACTGATTTTCCTTGACCAGATGCTCCAATAATCAAGTTAACCTGACCTTCAGAAAAAGTGGCGGAAACATCAAACAAAATTTGCGTATCACCAAAAGACTTTGATATGTTATCTACCACGATCATTACACCAACAACAATTGCGTGATTACATAATTTGCCAATAAAATTGCCACTGAAGCAGCAACAACAGCTTTAGTACTTGAACGACCTACTTCTAATGATCCTCCTTTGGTATAATATCCATAATAACAGGCAATAGAAGTGATTAAAAATCCAAACACTGTGGTTTTTACCAAAGCATAATAAACGTACCATGAATCAGTGTACCAAAAAGCTTTGATTCCTATCAAATAAGTATGAGTAGAATACAGTCCTGACTGAACACCTGCAATCCATCCTCCTACCAAACAAAGAACCATTGAAATAATTACAACAAAAGGTAAAAACAAAGTAGTTGATAGAATTTTAGGTAACATGAGGTATCCTATAGAATTAACTCCCATAATTTCAAGCGCATCAATTTGCTCAGTAACTCTCATAGTTCCAATTTCAGATGCAATATTAGAACCTACTTTACCAGCCAAAATAAGTGAAATAATAGTTGGTGAAAATTCTAAAATGGTAGATGACCTTGTGATATATCCAATAGTATATTCAGGTAAAAAAGGCGAACCCATATTTGCAGCAGTTTGCAAAGAGATTACACCCCCCATAAAAACTGATAAAAATGCAACTAATGGAATAGAACTAATTACAATGGCATCTACTTCATCAAAGAACATTTGCCTGAAAACACGCAGTTTTTCAGGTCTCATGAATACCGACTTAAGCATTGCAATGTATCGGCCTATATGTTCAAAGAGATTCATTTAATCTGCTAAAATAACTATTATTTTGATGTGCTATCAATAGATTCATTAAGCCTTTAACATAATTTTGAATTCGGCTCAGTAATATCTAATTTTATACACTTTAAAATCTAACCGATATACATGGAAGTAAAACTCAACAAATTAAAATCTACACTTGAAGAAGTAGTGCATTATCAACTAATTAGCAATGATGACACAATTGACATTAACGATTTAATTGGCAAAGAGATAAGCATGACATTTCATGGCAAAACGCAGTGTAAAAGTTGTGGAGATTTTAAAAAATTATTTGCTCAGGGATTTTGTTACAATTGCTTTTTAAAGGCACCTGAAGCAAGTCCATGTATAATTAACCCTGAACTTTGTGAAGGACATTTAGGAAAAGGTAGAGATGTAGAATGGGAGAAAGCAAATCACGTTCAACCACATGTAGTTTATCTTGCGGTATCTTCTGATTTAAAAATCGGCGTAACAAGAGAATCTCAAGTACCAACAAGATGGATTGATCAAGGCGCTTCATTTGCCATTGTTGTTGCTGAAGTACCTTACAGAAAAATAGCTGGAGATATTGAAGTTGCCCTTAAAGGAACTTTTACTGACAAAACAAATTGGCGAAATATGCTTAAAAACGTTGTCATTGATGTTGATTTAGAAGATGAGAAATGGCAAATAGAAGAACTATTACCTATGGATCTGGCAGAATATATGAGCGAAGATGATACAATTTGGGAAATAAATTATCCGGTTTCAAAATACCCTGAAAAAGTAGTTAGCGTAGGTTTTGATAAGCAAGCTGAAATTAAAGGAACATTGTCGGGAGTAAAAGGTCAGTATTTTATTTTTGATGATGGCCGTGTATTAAACATACGTAAACATGAAGGATATTATGTTGATTTTAAGATGTAGTATACTATTGATTTTTCTTTCAACTTTTTGTGCAAATGGGCAAATTGCTTGGACATGGACACCATTGAACGACATGCCATTTGCAACATCAAACAATGCAGTAAGTGAAGGAAAAATTAGTGGTGAATCTTATATCTTTTCGTTTGGAGGAATTGATACAACAAAAATCTGGTCTGGCATACACAAAAGAGCCTTCAGATACAATGTGAACGCCAACAGTTGGGATGAAATTGACACCTTACCTGTTACACTTCCACTTATAGCTTCATCTGCCAATACCGTTAAGAACAAGATTTATATAATTGGGGGATATCATGTTTATTCAAACGGAAATGAAACCTCATCAAATGAAGTGATTATTTACAATCCTGAAACTAATACATACGAAGGAAATGGAACACCAATCCCAACTCCTATTGATGATCAAACCCAATGTGTTTACAAGGATTCTTTGATTTATGTGATCAGTGGGTGGAGCAATACAGGAAACGTCACAAATGTTCAAATTTACAACCCCTCACTGGATCAATGGCAGGCAGGCACACCAGTTCCAAACTCAAGTGAATACAAAGTTTTTGGTAGTTCAGGACAAATTATTGGTGACACCATTTACTATTATGGAGGAGCCTCAACAGGTTTTAATTTTCCGGCTCAATGGAAATTACGAAAAGGAATTATAGATCCCAACGACCCTTCACAAATAAGCTGGAGCATTGAAGAAGATGCACCAAATAGAAACTACAGATCGGCTTGCTTGGCTCATGGCAACAATATTTTTTGGGTTGGGGGCACAGCAACATCTTATAATTACAATGGCATTGCCTATAACGGATCAGGTGGAGTTGAACCGCTTTACAATATTGCAAGGTATGATGGATTTCATCATCATTGGCACGAAGGAACCGGCGCGCCATATGGTGTAATGGATTTAAGAGGAAACGGACAAATATCTTCAACAGAATGGGTAGTTTGTGGCGGGATGGCTGATGGACAAACTGTATCAGACAAAGCTTATTTACTTACTTATGATCCGGTTGTTGGATCTATTGAAAATCTTCCATCAGTTGAATTTAAAATTGTCAATCATCAAATTTATTTTGATGGACTTGTATCAGACATTACCATTTATACCATGGAAGGAAAATTGGCTCAAAAAGTAAATGGTAATCTCATATCTGATAATTTAAACGGACTATTTATCTTGTCTTTCAAATCAGGCGGAACAACTTATAGACATAAAGTTCTAATACAATAAAAAAAGGGAGCCGTGGCTCCCAGTTTTGTTAACAATTGCAATTACCTTCACAACTGCAATTTCCTCCATTGCAACAATTACAGTTGCAATTACATTTACATTGATTTTGATTATTCATTTCTGTCAATTTAATTAATACTTACTATCACTTTAATAGACGCAGTACTAAAAAAAAGACGCAATTAATCTTCACAACCGCATGCTGATTTGCAAGCTTCCTTTTCAATTACATTCCCGTATACATCAACCGTTGGATTACAACAAGCCACCATTTGGTCTTTGATCATTTGACGTGCTCTTTGAACTCTTGATTTATAAGCTGAATAAGATATCCCTTCTGCAATTGCCAAATCTTTTTGCTGGATGTTTTTATAATGCGTTTGCTTTAGGGCGTCTGCATATTTATCAGGTAAACTGTTAATAAGGGGTAATAAACAATTAGATAATGTTTCAACATCAGATTTGTCTTCCACCTCTTCAACTAACTTTAATTGTTCAACGTCAACATCAGTTGAAATCTTCTTTTTCCTATAATAATCTATAATGGCATTTCGGCAAATTTGAAACAACCATGACTCCAATTTAGTACCATCCTTTAATTGATCCTGATTCTGATGGATTTTTACAAATACATCCTGCAGCAAATCATTAGCTATATCTAAATTATTGACCTTAGACAGAATAAACAATTGCAGTCTGTCTGAAAAATCTTTCCAAATTAATTCTGTACTCATCTCACTTACTTAGACGAATGAATCTAAAAAAGACGCAAAAAATTTAATTTTTATTTCTTCCCTTGAACAATTTCTGGTGAAGCTCCCAGTAATCAATGTAATACAACACTTTAAGGGAGACACTATTTGTTGCCGGATTTTGAAACATCCCTCCTACATTTTGGAAATAATTTTCTTCTACTTGATCATCAAAAGAGAATATTGAATTTTTCCATACCAAACTCAACTCACTTCCGGGAGCAAAAATCCACCTGTATACCATGTCAATTGTAAATGCATTAAAGCTGTTATCGTGAAGAGATTGGTCATTAACATCATATCCGGTATAAGTTGTATACACCATTTTACCGTCTTCATTTAATCTACAATTTGAATCAGAAGGCATTTTATACAGAAGAAAGATCTTAATAGATTTATCTCAGATACAATAAAAAAAGGTCAGCCAAAAACTTGGCCGACCTTTTACTAAACCTCCTACTATCAGAATTAGTAGGTCAATTTTTCTAAACGCATGTCAAGTCTTTTTTCCTTTTTATAATATTCTGAAATCGAAACATGCCCTGGCTTGGCCGGACTAATCCACATATTTTTTGCTTCAGTATTAATAGGAACTCTAGACGCTTCCATTTCTCCACCACTAAAGTGAAGAACACCTAACATTACATCATTTTTTTTATCTCCTTTTGATTCTTTTCTGTCATAATCTGTATACACAACAGTAAATTCATCTTTTTCTACTTGTCGTGATGTAAATGAATAATCAAAAGCACCTCTTGCGTTAATGTAATATCCCAAGAAAGCTGAACCATAAAGCCCCATCCCCGGATCAAGAAAAACACTAGTTCTTTTCTTTTTCACAATTTTAAAATCCACCATCTCTTTCTTATCATCTAATTCAATAATAATCATGTTTGAAATTCGGATTTCGAAGTTAGCCGCAGCCTGTCCTCCACCTAATGCTCCAGACACAACATTCATAGCAACTCCTCCAGCACTTACTTGTTTTCTAAATTGCTCACCGACAAGAAATAAATGTCCATTTGAATTTGATCTAATAACATCATGAAAGAAAATTGAAAAACCATCTTTTGCTTCTTTCTTATCTTCTTCATCCAAGTTATCATTCTTGAATTGAGCAACTTCGCTATCCCATCCATATTGCTGCGTACCTAAAACGTCTCCACTATATGAAACTTCCTTTACAATAATACCTTGACTTTTATCTTTCAAGAAATCATCCCCCGGCTTGTAGTACTCTCCAATTAAAATAATCTTACTATCCTCCTTATCCAAATAGGTTCTCAGCACAGTTTCTTTTCCCTCATCTTCATTTCCCATTGGGATTTCTTTAATCAATTTACCATTGGCAGAATTAATGATTACAAAAGCTAAATCCATTTTTCTAGTAGTCAAACTCTTTTTCTTATAGACAGTAGCAGTAATGAACTGATCATTTACCTGATTAATTTCTATAGTCTGAATTTTAGTTGCAGCCGGATCTGATTCCAACTTCCATTTTTCTTTCAAGCTATTATCATAAGCAGTAAGAGAATATCCCAGCTTCTTATTTTCAGAGTAAGACTGTCTTACAAATCCTTCTTCTCCAAATGGATAAATAGTTACGTTTTCTGTTTGACTTGACAAGGCCTGGGCTGATCTTGAAACATCATATCTCGGGATTTCTTTGGCAGGCACCAATAGTTTACCAACCTCTTGACCAGTTTTGTCAAATGTTACAAATTCATAACCTTCTTTTCTGTCGTAAAAAAACATCATAAAGACTTTGCCATTGTATACCATTTCCAATAAGTAAGAGCCTTTTGGTCTAATCATTTCGAAACTTTTGACAGAATTATAGTTGTCATCAAAAATTTCTATTTCATAGGCATTGTTCTTTTTGTCTTGCTTTTCTTTAAAGTAAAAGACATAATATCCAACAAGTTTATTCTCTTCTAAAATAGCTCCAGATTGTCTTCTGTTTTTTATATCCATCACATTTGGAATAGAAGCATTTTGGGCTAAAGCTTTTTGGCTCGTCACTCCTATTATAAGGGCTATAAGAACCAGATTGATTACCTTTTTCATAAGTTGTTTTCTGTTTTAATAGATGTTAAAATCGTTTTGATATAATAGTGGTTAATCCTATCAAATTCTGTCCCGTACCTAATAATGAAATTTTCATAATCCTTATTAACGACATCCAAAATTGCCATTGAAGGATTAGAAGTTTCGGTACCTAGAAAATCTTTAAAGTGTTTGTTCCAATTATCTGCAATTGCAAAACATTTTTCAGGACTAATTTCTCTTAAGAAAAAGATCAAATGATTAAAGCTATCATCATAATATGAACTATGTGTTTCCACCCTCTTTCCAGCTCTTCTCTTTATTTTTTCATATCCCAAATAACAAAAACTAAAGGGTATTGTCATCCTTGCAAAACAATCATTTGAATCCCTTCGAATTAAATGTAAGCTGTAAAAAATAGCTCTGTCTAACCTTCCAGATTGCAAAGCATCAATTATAAGCTCTTTTTCAGCCATATACTTGTACTTTGTATATTCAGGATCAACACCGTATACTTTGTTAGTATCTAATTTATCGCCTAGTTTTTCTTCAAAAACAACTTTTCTTTGAGCGCTAAATGGATGTGTGCGAAGCAGATCTTCCAGGGTATCCTTTTCAATCACAAACTCTCCAAGACTAGATTCATAATGAGGTTTTAAATCTTTAGTAAAATCTTGATCAATATCATCTAAAAACAAGAGTTTATTGAGATCCAATAAACTTGTATCATACTCATGGTCACTGAGGTCAAAAATGGAGAATACTCTGCTAGCTTTATCAAGATTGTAGCCGGCTTTTAAAACGCAGTCATATCCAAAATCATCTGCATCATTCTCATTTTTTCTAGACCTAGATTTGTTTGCCAAAATCCAGGGAATCATTAATTCATTTAGGGCAGAAACCCTTCCATACTCTTGGCTTTTTATAAGGGAAATTCTTTTATTAATAGAGTCATTTAATGCTAAATCTGCATAGTCTACAATTCTATTTCTGTAATGATGCATTTCATTGTGCCCCAATTCATGTCCCAAAACAAAAGCAAGTTCTTCTTCCGAATTTGATCTAAAGATCAGTCCTAAATGGACAAACACATTATTATCACCCATATTAAAAGCGTTGGGCGACTCATTTCTAACAATAAATAAATGCCTTTTTTCAGTAATTCCTGCAGCGATTGCAACCCTATCTAATACAGATTGTACATATGAATGAAGTGTTCCTTGAATTATCAACTCGCCATTTGCTAACAAATTAGTGAGATACTCTTTTCTTTGAAGTAGATTTTTCTTTAACGCTTTAAGTTTTTTACCCTTGTAATTTTCATCCAAAAGATCAAATTCACTTTTGTAAGCATCATGAGCCAATGACTCAACTAGTTCATTTTCAACAACAAGCTTTGCGTGCTCCACATCAAAGGAACAATCTTGCCCAAACGAAATAATCGAATGGCAGCAAAATACAATACAAAACAACTTTAGTTGATTTAAATAAGTTTTGGGTGTCAAAATATCGTATTACTGTAGCGAATATAAGCTTTTATTACCTATCTGCCTTCCTATGTTTAAATAGTTTTTGATGTAATTCCCAGTAATCAATGTAATACAGCACTTTAAGGGAGATACTATTTGTTGCCGGATTTTGAAACATCCCACCTACATTTTGGAAATAATTTTCTTCTACTTGATCATCAAAAGAGAATATTGAATTTTTCCATACCAAACTCAACTCACTTCCGGGAGCAAAAATCCATCTGTAAACCATGTCAATTGTAAATGCATTAAAGCTGTTATCGTGTAGAGATTGGTCATTGACATCATATCCGGTATAAGTTGTATACACCATTTTACCGTCTTCATTTAATCTAAAAAATTCGTTATAAGCCAATTTAGACCAATAATGACGCAGCCTGAATGTTATCCCCATTTTGTTATTCATGATATATGACAAGTCCATCACATTAGTAATTGTCACACGATCTCTTTTCGCAAAAATTGGATCTTCTGGATGATCAGGATCAAAAACTATGTTAAAATCTTGCGTTAATGCAACACCCTCTTCATTCCACGCATTATTTTGAGTATACGTAAACACCAGAAACCACTTGTCATTGAATCTAATTCTAGGACTTAAAGCAAGGTTGAATCCGTTTCGTTTTTCTTCAAAAAATTGATACCAGGTTGCATTTACATCATAAGCAAATGGCTTACTGTAATCAGATGACAAAAAGAATCCTGGAGCGAACAATGCATCACTTTCATAGAATCTCCCAAATACTCTTGGTTCAAAATAATCGTGTAATCTAGTTGGTTCAGCATAAAAATTTAATCCTGCCCATAAGTAGTTCTTTTTAAACGCTCCACCAAGATCTCCTGTTATGGTAAATTCGGCATAGGCATCCGGATAGATGATTCTACTATGAGTAACCGTCAATGAGGTCCAAGCCTTAAAAAATCTACCAAAAGGCTCATACCAATTGTATCTAAATATCCCTCTAGCGGTTCTAATGTTTGTATATATATTAAAACCAAGGTCGTTAGGATCATATTTTCTACTGGTTTCATCATAAACGGCCGCCCAGGTCAAAGCTCCGGCAGATTTTTCGATTCCCGCAGCTACTTGATGTCCTAGATGAACACTGTCTGGAAAATACAATTGTGAAAGTGAACCTAAGGACCAAAAATTATATTGCTGTCCCTTTGTATAGATATCAAACATGGCGGAGGTGACATTGGCATCATAAGACATACCACTTCTCCATACATTGGTATTTGTCAAATTAACAGATGAATTGTTTTTCAAATTTTGATCTAAAACAAACACATTATAATTGGTCAATGGATTTGTTCTGAATGACCTTTCTTGACCTGTTATTGTGTCCCTTATGGTAGCAAAAGTATTTGCCGTTACAGCATTGAACACACCTACACCAGTCCCTTTTTTGGTTCTACCGGACAACTTGGTGGCATTGTATAATTGAGTTGTATTAGGATTTTCCTCAACTACTTCATTTGAATCTAATTCATTATAAGTTGCATATCCATACAATGGAGCCCCTCCAATTCGCCTTGAATAAAAAATACCGGCTTTATTAAAGAGCTCAATGCCTTCAGTAAAAAACTGTCTTCTTTCATTAAATCGCACTTCAAATGGTGAAGTATTGAGCACTTGATTGTCAAACTGAACCTGTCCAAAATCAGGCACCAAAGTAACATCAACTGTAAAAGCTTCATTGATACCCCATTTTACATCCATTCCTCCGTTGGCTGTATATCCTGTTGTGCCATTAAAATTTTCAATATAACCAGAGACATATGGTGTTAATGCTAATCTTAAAGGAGCGTCCACATTTTCAATTCCTGACATCTCTCCCAATTGAGAAATTAGATTTATACCGGCGGGATCATAGTAATTCCAAAAAGTTTGCTCTCTGTGTCTTCTAATAGTTCGAACAAAAGTCACTCCCCAATTACCTTTAATGGCATCAGAAAATCTAATTGCAGAAAACGGAATACGGAATTCTGCCACCCATTTGTCATCATGAATAGTAACCGCACTTTGCCATACTGCATTCCAATTATTATCAACATTGTCAACAGAATGAAGCTCATCAATTTGAACACCTGCACTAGTGGTTAAAAAAGCAAATCCAATGGTCCCTGCATTATAAGGATCTAGGACTAAACCGCACCAATCTGCATTACCAAAGTCATCCCTTTGAGATAAAGTCATTGTCATGCTGTCTCTATCATCATAATTGATAAAACCTATAAAAATAGCGGCGTCATCATAAGCAATTTTTACTTCTGTTCTCTCTGTAGCAGGAGCACCGGCCACGGGCTGATTCTGGATGAAATCTGAAGAAACATTGAGATTGGACCAAAAAGATTCATTCAACGAACCGTCCACCTCCACCTTTTCATCAATGCGAACGATAGTTGTTTGTTTCTTTTCTTCAGCACGAAGAATAAAAGAAACCAGAATAAATATGGGCAATAAAAATCTTTTCAAAGTCAGTACAAAATTGCATACAACTTATCTTCTTTCAAAAAGAAATTTTGTTAAAGGTTGAAATTCCATAAAAAAAACCGCCTGCATTACTGTAGACGGTTTTCTTATTATTTTCTTAAATGTAAATTTTACATTTCTGGTAAATCTCTCTTAAATGAAGGGATTCCGGTAACATCCATACCTGTAATCAACAAGTGGATATCATGCGTTCCTTCATAAGTAACAACTGATTCCAGATTAGCCATGTGTCTCATGATTGAGAATTCACTTGTAATTCCCATTCCTCCAAGGATCTGTCTTGCTTCACGAGCAATTTTCAGTGCTATTTCAACATTGTTTCTTTTCGCCATTGAAATTTGAGCAGAAGTTGCTTTACCTTCATTTCTCAATTGACCTAAACGATAAGTCAACAATTGTGCTTTTGTAATTTCAGTGATCATTTCAGCCAATTTTTTCTGTGTTAACTGAAATGCTCCAATTGGAACACCAAACTGTGTTCTTTCTTTAGAATATCTCAAAGCTTGATCGTAACAATCCATAGCAGCACCTAAAGCACCCCATGCTATTCCGAAACGAGCCGAATCTAAACAAGAAAGCGGAGCTCCTAATCCAGATCTACCAGGTAGGATATTTGATTTTGGAACTCTTACATTATCAAAAATCAACTCACCTGTAATTGAAGCTCTTAATGAAAGTTTTCCCTTCATTTCGGGTGCAGTAAACCCTTCCATTCCTTTTTCCACAAGCAATCCATGAATTCTTCCAGTTTCATCTTTTGCCCAAACTACGGCAACATCAGAAAGAGGAGCATTTGAAATCCACATTTTTGCTCCATTTAATATCACGTGGTCACCATCTTCTTTGAAGTTAGTTATCATTCCTGCAGGATTTGATCCGTGATCAGGCTCAGTTAAACCGAAACATCCCAAAGCATCACCACTAGCCAATCTTGGCAACCATTTTTGCTTTTGTTCTTCAGAACCGTATCTCCAAATTGGATACATAACCAATGAACTTTGAACAGAAGATGTTGATCTTAAACCAGAGTCACATCTTTCTAATTCTTGCATAATCAAACCGTATGAAATTTGATCCAATCCAGGTCCTCCATATTCTTGTGGAATATATGGCCCGAATGCACCAATCTCTCCTAAACCTTTTACAAGGTGTTGAGGAAATGCCGCTCTCTCATAATAATCTTCAATGATAGGAGAAACATTTTGTTTGATCCAGGCTCTTGTAGCCTCTCTGACCATTTTATGTTCTTCGGTCAATAAATCATCTAAATTGTAGTAATCCGGATGTGTGTATAAATCTGTTGCCATTTTTAATTGGTTTAGTATTTTGGTTACAAGGCACAAAAACATATCAATTGTATTTTGCATCTTGTAAAGCGCGACAAATGTATGTATTTTAACATGAATATTTTCACATGTTATTTTATATGTTTGACAATGCGAACAATAAAAGGCTAATTTTGCAGGTAGATGCCAATAAGTTTATTGAACATATTTTCAGGGGATCCACTTCACATAAATTATGAAGTGATATTTTGGATTTGCATGGCTATTAATCTGCTATTTATTGCAATTGCCAAAACATTAAATCAACAGTACATTTCGTTATTATTTAACACTGCTATTTATAATCGATACTTAATTCAAAATACACAAGAAGAATTAAAATTAAATAGTACATCATCCATTTTATTGACCATCACTTACTTTTTGAATTTAGCCGCTTTAAGCAGTTATCAATTGGCGTTTGGATACAATGAAGTAATTCTTTATTTCGTAGGAACACTTTTAGCCGCTTCATTAATAAAATGGTTGGTGATGTGGATTCTAATTTTTGTTACCGAAAATAGGTCCGGAATTTCTGAACATATCATGAATCATTTCATTTTTTATCAGCTTGGAGGAATCATTTTAACACCGATATTAATATTGAGTCATTTTTTTAATGAGAATATTCACGAGACCATAGTTCTTGCATGTCTTATTTTTGCTGGGTTTTTAATCTTGTTTAGAGAAGCACAGTCTATCCTTCGAGCTTTAAAGGCAAGAATTTCTATTTTATATATTATTTTGTATCTTTGCACGCTCGAATTGGTGCCGTTAATCCTAATAATTAATGTTTTCGTCACTGATTCTGCTGGATTAAACTAAAAAAAGCAGTCGGATTTATGAGCGTTAAAACAATTTTAGTTTCCCAACCGAAACCGGAAAGTGAAAAATCACCCTATTTTGATTTAGCAGATAAATATAAACTAAAGATAGACTTTAGACCATTTATCAATATTGAAGGAGTCTCAACCAGAGAATTCAGAGATCAAAAAGTTGATTTAGCAAAACATACAGCAGTTATTTTAACCAGTAAAACTGCAGTAGACCACTTTTTTAGAATCGCCGAGGAAACTAGATTTAAAGTGCCGGACGCAATGAAATATTTCTGTATGTCAGAAGCTGTTGCTTATTATTTACAGAAATATGTTGTTTATAGAAAACGTAAAATTTTCTTTGGGAAGCAAAACATTGAAGACTTGGCCGAGGTATTAAAAAAACACAAAGACGAAAAGTTTTTATTGCCTTGTTCAGATATTTTAAGACAAAGAATTCCAGATACACTTGAAGAATTCGGAATCAACTTTACAAAGTTGGTGCTATACAGAACAGTAGCATCTGATTTATCTGATTTAGAAGATGTAAAGTATGACTTATTAGTATTCTTTAGTCCTTCAGGAATTGAATCTTTGTTAAAGAACTTTCCTGAGTTTAAACAAAACTCAACAAAAATTGCAGCTTTCGGACCAACTACTGCTAATGCAGTGAAGAAATACAACTTAAGGTTGGACATCCATGCTCCTCAGCCACAGGCACCAAGTATGTCTATGGCAATTGAGCAGTTCATCAAAAGCAACAAAAAGAAATAATTGTTATTGAAACAAATTGTAATCCGCTAGTTTGCGCTAGCGGATTTTTTTATTTCAAATAATAGTTAAGTATTGATGTTTAATAACTTTTTTACTTCTATTAGTTTGTAGCACTAGCCATTGCGGTTTAATTTTATATTTTTACCCCAAGACATCAGATCAATGAACCTACTTGAGAAACTTAAACCTAAAAAGAAGGCCGATAATAAGAAGGCAGACACCGCTGAAGCGTCTGACAAACTAAAAAAGAGCACAAGAAGAATAATTCTTGTAATTGTTTGGCTGGGAGCATTTTCTCCATTCTTTGCTATCATTTTTGGACTTTGGTTAGCAAATGACAGCATTCCATCACACGAAGAATTAGCAAATCCACCTGACAAGCAAGCTTCAATTATTTATTCTGCAGATGGAGTTGAAATGGGTAGATTTTGGAGTGTCAACAGAAAAAGTGTTGATTACAATAAAATATCTCCATATGTTGTAAGTGCTTTAATTTCAACAGAAGATGAGCGTTACTACGAACATGCAGGTGTAGATTTTTATGGAATAGCAAGAGCGATTGGGAAAGCAGCCATGGGTAAAGATGGTGGAGGCGCCAGTACTATTTCTCAACAGTTAGCTAAATTACTTTACACTGTTACAGATACTGTAAACGGTGGTGTAGCAAAAAGTAAAAAAGACCGATTGATTCAAAAATTTGGTGAAAATATTTTAGCAGTAAGGCTGGAAAGAGCATACACTAAAGAAGAGATTCTTACCATGTATCTTAACAATTTTGACTTTTTATACAATGCTGTAGGTATCTCTTCTGCAGCACAAGTATACTTTAACAAAGCACCTATTGACTTAAAAATGGAAGAAGCTGCTATGTTGGTTGGAATGTGTAAAAATCCGGGATTATATAATCCATTAAAATTCCAACTTCGCAGTAGATATGACGCAGGTCCTGAAGGACAATCAGCCTATGAAAAAGACAGTGCTAATGCTTATAACAGAAGAAATACTGTTTTAGATTTATGGTGTAGAAACAGTTCAGAAGGCAACGAATATCTTTCTTCTACAATTACTCAGGCACAATGCGATTCACTTAAAAAACTACCTATTGTTGTGGATTATCAAAAAGTTGATCACAAAGAAGGTTTGGCTCCTCACTTTAGAGAAGTTTTGCGTAAGGAGTTAACTTCAAGATTAAATGAACAAGATGAAGATGGCAATTACATTATAGCAAAACAAGACGGTACGCCATATAATATCTATAAGGACGGATTAAGAATCTATACCACCATAGATTCTAGAATGCAAGCACATGCTGAATATGCTGTTCAAGAACATATGTCAACAACTTTGCAGATTGAGTTTGACAAGAATAATAATCGTAACAAAAGACCTCCTTTTGGAAATGAAGTAACAGAAGAAAGAATTGATCAAATCATGAATTCTGCTATTAAAAATTCAGACAGATATAGAGAAATGTCTGCAGCAGGCCATTCAGAAGCATCAATTGAAAAAGCCTTCAACACTCCAACAGAAATGAAAGTTTTCTCTTATTGGGGAGATTTTGACACCATTATGACTCCTTATGATTCAATCAAATACTATAAGAGTCAACTACAAGCAGGATTAATGTCAATGGATCCAAAAACAGGTTTTGTAAAAGCCTGGGTTGGTGGACCGGATTTCAATCACTTTGCATATGATCATGTTAAGCAGTCTAAAAGACAAGTTGGGTCTACAATTAAACCATTTGTATATGCAGCAGCTATTTATTTAGGATTAATTGACCCTTGCAGTGCTTTTGCAGATGTTGATTATTGTATAGATGTACCTAAAAGTCCAACAAGAATGGAAAGCTGGTGTCCGGCAACAGGTACTAAAAATACCGGAGATTTAATTCCTGCAAAATGCGGTTTAGCTGGATCATTGAATAATATTACTGTCGCTGTAATGAAAGAAATGGGACCACAAGCCGGACCTCAAACAATGAGCATTTTGCTTAAAAATGTTGGAATAAACTTAAAACCAGAAGAAGTTGTTGCAGCTATGTGTTTAGGACCAATGGATGTTTCACTTTACGACATGGTAGGAGCTCAAAGTACATTTGCCAATAAAGGTCTATTTATCAAACCAATCTACATTATGCGTGTTGAAGATAGAAATGGTAACGTTTTAATTGATCTTGAATATGAAATGCACGAAGCAATGCCTGAAGTTTTAGCATTTACAATGCTTGAAATGATGAAAGGAGCGGTAAATGGAGCTTCTAATGTACATCAAGGAGGACAAGTTTATGCAACAAGTTCAAGTTTGAGAAGCAGCAGACCATGGGGAGGATTGAAATATTCTATAGCAGGTAAAACCGGAACAACTAATGGTGCATCTGATGGTTGGTTTATGGGACTTACACCAGATTTAGTAACAGGTGTTTGGGTAGGTGCTGATGATCGAGACATTCACTTTAGATCTTATCCTTGGGGTCAAGGTGCCAGAATGGCTTTACCTATTTGGGGATACTATATGCAAAAAGTATATGGAGACTCGAGATTAGATATAAGTAAAGGTGATTTTGAGGCACCTCCTATCATTGAATATGATCCAACCATATTTAACTGTAGCAAATCACAAGGTATTGATCCTTTGTTCTAAATAAATTTGAAAGAATTAATCTGTAAAAGAGACAATCTTTATTAATTTTAAAACATGAACAAAGTTGTAGACAATGTTGAAGCAGCCTGCGAAGGTATTGAAGACGGAATGACTTTAATGCTTGGAGGATTTGGGTTGTGTGGAATTCCTGAAAACTGTATTGCTCAATTAGTAAAATTGGGAGTCAAAGATTTAACGTGTATTTCTAATAATGCAGGAGTTGATGATTTTGGTTTAGGTTTATTACTTCAAAAAAGGCAAATCAAAAAAATGATTTCGTCTTATGTTGGAGAGAACGACGAGTTTGAAAGACAAATGCTAAGTGGGGAATTAGAAGTTGATCTTATCCCCCAAGGATCTTTAGCTGAACGTTGTAGAGCAGGAGGAGCCGGAATACCAGCATTTTACACACCTGCAGGTTACGGAACTGAAGTAGCTGAAGGTAAAGAGGTAAAAGTTTACAACGGAAAACCTCATATTTTGGAAACAGCTTTAACTGCTGACTTTGCCATTGTAAAAGCCTGGAAAGGGGATACTGAAGGAAACCTGGTATTTAAAGCAACTGCCAGAAATTTCAATCCTATGATGGCAATGGCAGGTAAAATTACAATTGCAGAAGTTGAAGAATTGGTTCCTGCGGGAGAACTTGATCCAAACTTCATCCATACGCCGGGTATATTTGTTCAACGAATTTTTCAAGGTGAGAAATTTGAAAAAAGAATTGAACAAAGAACTGTACGCCCTAGAGCATAATTCTTACTTTGACGTGAAGACCAACTGATGTTTTCACGACTATTATCATATCGACATTTATCGGCTGTTACATTAGCAGCTTTGAGCTTGTTTATCATCTTGCTCTCAATATTTGTTGGACCCCCATTACCTCTTTCATGGGATACAATTGGTTATTATTCATATCTAACTGAATTATTCACTGATGGAAGTATCCACATTGAAAACCTATCTTATTACGAGCATATTGTTGACACATATGATAATTCTAACACATTGTATCAATTCATCACTTTAGAAAATGGAGCCATTATTACAAAATACACCTCTGGTTGGTCAATTGTAAATAGTCCCTTCATGTTAATTGCACATCTGTTTGCAGGATGGTTTGGATATGCACAGGATGGGTACAGTGACCCATATCAAATTGCTTTGTTCGTGTCCAGCTTGTTTTACACACTTCTAGGATTAATTGTAATGAGAAAAGTGCTACTTCATTTTTTTAGCGACAAACTCACTGCACTTCTACTTGTTATTTTAGTTCTGGGAACAAACTATTTACACACCAATTATTCTTGTATAGGAACTGTTCATGTTTATCTATTTCCACTTTATGCTTTATTACTTTTGTTCACAATCAAATTTCATCAAAATAAACGCATAAAATACAGTATCATTTTAGGAGTAATTCTTGGTTTAATGATGTTGATTAGGCCAACTGAAATTATAGCTATTTTAATACCACTTTTATATGGAATAAATAGTTTTAAATCGTTTTTATTACGTTTTAAACAATATTTTAAAAGTCCATATTATTATGCTTTATCCCTTACAATTATTGGGATTTATGGAATTCAGATGTTGTTCTGGTATAAAACGACAGGTAGTCCACTTGTATACACTTATTTAAACCCGGCTGAAGGCTTGGATTTTGACAAGCCACACCTTTTGGAAGTACTCTTTAGTTTTAGAAAAGGATGGTTGATTTATACCCCAATAATGATATTTGTGCTTATCGGAATTTATCGTTCATACAAACTAAAAAACCAACTGTATTTTTCCTTTTCAATTTTCTTGATTTTATATCTATATGTCACTTCATGTTGGACAAGCTGGTGGTACGCCGGAAGTTTTTCGCTAAGGCAATTAGAACATATTTATCCAATTTGCTTACTACTTATTGGCTTCTCAATTTATCAATTAAAGCCTGCTATACAGAAATTCAATTTATCAGTTATTGGCATTTTCATTTTGCTCAACTTATTTCAAACTTGGCAATTTCAAAATGGTATTTTACATATGTCAAGAATGAGTTCAGCCTATTACTTTTCAATATTTGGCCAAACCTCAGCACCAACAGAAAAACAAAAATCTCTTTTATTAATTGACAGAAGTCTTGAGAATTTTGAAAACAAATCAGCATATAAATTAGTTAAGCAAATTGAGTCTCCTTTTAATAATTTAGTTCTATCACAAGAAAATCCCTACTCTCCTGCTATTAAATTCTCATATAATGACATCAGTGAACAAGATCACCTTTGGTTAATTGCCACATCAGAAATAGAACAAATAGATAGTAATAGCACTATTCCAGATTTGCATCTTTGCATATATACCACCAACGAACATGGCGTATATAACTGGAGAAAGAAATCGTTGGCTGAATTCTATAATACTAAAGGGAACATTTCTTTTGAATACTTAACTCCTCATCTTAGATCAGAAAAAGACACCATTGCAGTAAGCTTGTGGCATCAAAATGGTGAGGCGGTTCAGGCTAAAAATCTAGAATTATTTGTTTACGAGAAAAAATAAAACATTCATTCTTTCGTATAGGACAAATGAAAGTACTTTTGATTATTTGGAAATGAAGATTCTTATATGTTCCACATGACTTAGAACATCTCAAATTAACTCATGAAAAGTAGAAAAATTAATAACCAAACCTAGAATCACAGACCGAATAGAAAAAACATAGAGGCCTTTGAAGCAAACCACCCAAAACTAAACTTTGAAGCAATTTAACCCAAAACTAAACTTAGACATCTCTGCAAAATTTACTCTGATAGTAATTTTGCTATTACTGTTGTACCCTATACTTTTTGGTTTCCCTTTTAAAATAATAGGAGCTGATACTTTAGGGTATTACCTCTATCTTCCTCAAACTTTTATAGAAGGTGATTTGGCTATGAGTAGTACAGATGCTGCAACATCTGCTTTGATAAAGTATCATAATACAAATATTTTATATCAGGTTCATTTGGTAGAAGATACCGGTAATCACGTCATTCAGTATTCCTCAGGAATGGCTTTTATTTATATGCCATTCTTTTTGATTGCTCACGCATTTGCTAGTATTTTTGGATATACTACTGACGGATATAGTCTTCCATACTCTTGGTCGTTAATTATTGCATCATACACCATGACAATTGTAGGGCTCGTTTATTTACGTCTTTTCCTATTAAAACTTTTTAATCCATCAATCACAGCAATAACAGTTGTACTAATTGCCTTTGGAACAAACTACTTTATCACGCAAAGTCAAAGTCCAGGCTTACCACATATTCATCTTTTTGCATTCTATGCTGCCCTTATATATTATACTATTCGCTGGCATGAATCAAATAAATTGAAACATGCAGTTTTAATCGGAATTTTATTAGGATGGATGATACTTATCAGACCCACTGAAATTATAGCAATTCTAATTCCCATTCTTTGGGGAATTCACAATAAAGCTACGCTCAAGAATAAATTGATCCTTCTAAAAAATAACATCAAACATGTATTGATCATAACAATCATAATAATAAGTATACTGTTTGTTCAGTGTCTGTATTGGTATCATGTTACAGGACATTTTATTTTTAATAGTTATATGAACAATGGTGAAGGATTACATCTAGAATACCCTCATACCATTGACTTTTTATTTTCTTACAGAAAAGGCTGGTTCATTTATACACCCTTAATGATTTTACCTTTTATTGGAGTATTTACCAAAGGTGACTTTAAAAACAGCTGGATCACTCCCTTTTTGGTTGTAACTATAATCGCTATATATGTAAGTTCATCTTGGTCGGTCTGGTGGTATGCCGGTTCATTTTCTCAACGAACCATGGTCCAAACTTACCCACTTTTTGCCATAGGATTAGCTAGTTTCCTGGTCATGATTAGCAAAAGTTTGAAAAGGAAAATAATCTTCGTACCTGTAATTATTCTTGTGACCCTATTAAACCTATTTCAAAGCTGGCAATACATACAATATATTCTTCCCCCTGATAGAATTACCAAAGATTTTTATTGGGCAATATTTGGTAAAACTGAAGCGCCGCTACATGTCGGAAGACTTTTATCTGTAAACAGGGAAGAGGAAGTTTTTGATAGAAACAAATTAGAAGCATTTTGGACTGATAAAGCAAGAGATGAAGAAGGAAATATTATTATTGATCAACATTTAACAGCTGACAATGAATGGGGAAAAGGCATAGAAACTCCTTATCGCGAAACTTGTAAAAGCGAATATTGCTGGTATGAAATTACTTTTGAAGCATTTATACCTGAACATTCCGATCCCTTTCAAATAGAATTAGTTGCAGATATGGCTTACAATAACAAGCATTATGGCTATGTAAGTTATGTATTGGGAGAGAATGAAAATTTCAAAACAGAACAATGGTGTCACTATACTTATCATTACATTTCACCTCACCCACGCACACCTACTGTCTGGTTTAGAACATTCGTTTGGGGTAAAAAACATGAGATATTTATAAGGAATTTCTCTGTGACTTCATTTATAGAAAAAGAGTCTCAAAATTTAAATTAGATCAGATAATAAATTATGGAAGCAAACGTGAATAGGAATTGTTATGCCTAAAAATCACATTCCACTAGGAAAATGTTAACTTTACGTGCTGCTATTTGACAAGATGATACAAAGGGTCAAATTACTGGAAGAACTGAAGAAAAGAAAATAAATATGTCACTGGATAAAAACGGAATCGCTAAAAGAATTGCACAAGAACTAGAAGATGGTTGGTATGTCAATCTTGGTATCGGAATCCCCACTTTGGTTGCTAATTATATTCCTGAAGGGATTGAAGTTGAGTTTCAATCTGAAAATGGAATTTTAGGAATGGGCCCATTTCCGTTCGAAGGTGAAGAAGATGCTGATTTAATCAACGCAGGAAAACAAACTGTAACACTACAAAAAGGAGCTGTAATTTTTGATTCTGCAACATCTTTTGCAATGATTAGAGGTCAGCACGTACAGTTAACTGTACTAGGCGCTATGGAAGTTGCTCAAAATGGTGACATTGCCAACTGGAAGATTCCAGGCAGAATGGTAAAAGGAATGGGAGGCGCAATGGATCTTGTGGCATCTGCTGAAAACATTATTGTTGCCATGATGCACACCAACAAAAAAGGAGAATCAAAACTACTTAAACAATGTACTTTACCTTTAACCGGCGTAGGCTGTGTAACCAAAGTGGTAACAGATATGGCCGTTCTTGAAATAAAAGACAATAAGTTTCATTTAATTGAACGTGCGCCCGGAGTTAGTGTGGAAGAAATTATTGCAGCTACTGAAGGCGATTTAGTAGTTCCTGCTGAAGTACCTGAAATGAAAATCTAAAACCTTTGGAAAAGAAAAAAATTGCTGTAATTGGAGCAGGGCCGGCAGGTATCACTGCGGCTTATGAATTATCAAAAAAAGGACATGAAGTTGAAGTTTTTGAAGCAAGTCCTGATGTTGGAGGATTGTCAAAAACAATTGATCTTTGGAATCAAAAAGTAGACTTAGGTCCACATAGATTTTTTAGCAACGACACCAAAGTCAACCAAGTATGGCTTGAGGTTGTAGGTAAAGACTACAGAATGGTTGATCGATTAACCAGAATCTATTATAAAAAGAAGTTTTATTACTATCCGCTTAAACCTTTTGACGCACTAAAAAAACTTGGGCTAGGAACTGCATTTGTTTGTGTAATGAGTTACATGAAAGAACGCATTGCTCCGGTTAAAAAAGACGGCTCATTTGAAACATGGGTTATAGGTAGATTTGGATATAGATTGTTTTCCATTTTCTTCAAAACCTACAGTGAAAAATTGTGGGGAATTAGTTGCAAAGATTTAGACGAAGATTTTGCGGCTCAGAGAATTAAAAAACTCTCTCTTTTTAAAGCAGTTTGGAGTGCTATGTTTAAAGGTAAAAAAACCAAACACAAAACACTTGTTGATCAATTTGCTTACCCACTTGGAGGAACAGGTATGGTTTACGAGAGAATGAGGGACAATATCGTTAACAAAGGGAATCAAGTACACCTAAAATCTCCTGTTAAGAGAGTAATTTGTAAAAACGGAAAAGTCAATGCTGTTGAACTAGTTGACGGAACCGTTAAAGATTATGATCATGTAATCTCTTCAATGCCCATTACTCATTTGGTTAACAATATGGACGAAGTTCCTGAAAAAGTAATTGAGGCAAATAATAAGCTAACTTTCAGAAACACTTTATTGGTTTACCTAAAGGTTGAAGGTCAAGATGTTTTCCCGGACAACTGGCTATATGTGCATAGCTCAGATTTACAAATGGGACGTATTACCAATTTTAGAAACTGGGTTCCTGAAATCAATAACAATGAAGATTCAACAATTGTAGTTTTAGAATATTGGGCATATGACAATGACGAAATCTGGAATGCTACTGATGAAGATTTAATTGCCTTAGGAAAAGATGAATTGCGTAAAACGGGCTTGATAAAAGATCTTGAAATATCAGATGGACATGTAGTAAAGATTCCTAAATGTTATCCTGTTTATGAAAGAGGATATAAGGAACCTTTAAAACTTGTTGAAGACCATTTAACTTCAATCGACAATTTATCCGTAATTGGAAGATATGGAGCCTTTAAATACAACAATCAGGATCACTCTATTCTCATGGGACTATTGGCAGCTGAAAACATTGCAGATGGTGCTAGCAACAATCTTTGGGAAATCAACACAGACTACGAAGACTATCAAGAAAAGTCTACCATAACTGAATCAGGTCTTAGTCATGAATAATCATGTTAACGCTGAAGAAAAATAAGTTCTTTTTATTAGGGATTTTAATCCTGGTAATTGGTTTTATTTTCACGCTTCAAATTAGAAAAGACAAGTTAAATGCTCCAATGTCTGGAGATTTGGAATGGATTACTGCGCATACTTTAATCACATTAGAATTATGGGATACAGAAGGAGGACCATCTCAATTTAACTTTAGTCCCATTTACACTTATCCGGGAAGAGGAAACATCTATCATTCCCCATTTGGAGGAGTGATGGAGAAAAGTGGTCGTCACTATTACACATCATATCCGCCATTTGCATTTATTTTTGCGTATTACAGCACTAAAATGCTCGGTGGCCCTGACTTGTTAAGTATAAGAACAGTCAATCTAATTATCCACTTTTTATGCGCCCTTTTGCTTTATCTAATCATCTACAAGCTCAGAAAAAATGCGAAAGACACGTTTTCAATAGCCGCAACAACTGCGGTATTGCTGTATTTATTTAGCGTCGGTTATTTATGGGGACATTCAATTCTTTATTTTGCAGACACTTTGATGCAGCTATTGGTGCTGATCTCCATTTATTTATTGATCAAACTGGTAAAAGGGCAATATAAAAGTCAAAGAATGATCCTTGCCCTAATAGGAATGGCAACCTTCATTTCTGTTTACACCGAATGGCTTGGACTTTTGTTTGCGTTTTTCTACGGAATAACTTTATTGGTTTTCTATTTTAAAGAAAAGAAGAAGGTATTTCTATACAGTTTCTGGGTGATTGGTATTACGGCTATTTTAAGTTTAGGATTAACAGTTTTTCAATACAGTAGTTTAGCAGGGTTTGAAACGTTGGTTGATGTAAGTCAGATGAAATATCAAGAAAGAAGTGGGCTACAAGAATTCAATACACAAGTTGTAGTGTACAATTGGAACAATCCAAGGTCATGGTTTTTGCTTGATCATTTCTTAAACAGGAATTTTTCAATGGTCATCAATTTGCTAGGTATAAGCGGATTCTTTTTAATTCCCGTATTGATATGGAGAAAAAGTAGAAAACAAATCAAAAACCTAAAATGGAAAATTATAATTCCATTAATCTTAGTGCTCTCAGTTTTTTGCCATTATTTGATTTTATTCAACTTCAACGCCATCCACAATTTTGCGAATCTCAAAACAGCTTTGGCAATGATCATCATTATTGCTGTGATCATTCAAATAGTTGAAGAATCTATCAACTGGAAATTGAACATTGCTTTTTCTGCGATCTTGTTATTCTTGTTAATCACAAGAATTGATAGATCTATTAGGAGATATCAAGCATTATATGATGAAACAGTATTTCCTAATCAACTTGACAAGACTGCAAGTTTAATAAAGGAATATGGTGATCCTGACAAATATGTTTTTTCAAATGTTTTTGTCAATCCTGAGTTCATTTATAAATCAAAACATTTGATTTTCCCAATGCAAGACACCTCTGGAATTTATGGTGTAATGGACATGTTTCAGTTTGATAAAGCCCAATATTTCTATCACAACGACACTGGAGGCCAGTATATGATTGAATTGGTTAAACAAAATGATCATATGATTCCAATTAAAAGGATGGACTTTTAAATTTTCTTAAGGAACTTCAAATAATTGGCATAAAACCTGCATAAATCCTGTACATTTAATAGATTTGTTAGACACGTTCATGCTATGAAACAAATACTTACTTTTCTACTACTACTTTTTACGGTTTCTAGTTTTAGCCAGGAAATTGAAGTTATCACCCAAGAGAAAACTCAAGGTTATATAACGCTGCTTTCGTACAGCCCTGATGGATCATTACTTGCCTCTGGTTCAGCAAAAGAAAATTCAATAAAAATCTGGGATATCAACTCCGGTAAAATTATTGGTAAACTAGATGGCCATACAGACTATACTACTGCTATTATGTTTAATGATGATGGTACTAAAATAGTTTCTACAGCTAATGACCAATACCTCATTACCTGGGACATCATCAATTGGGAGATGGTAGATTCAGTTAAAACAGAGAGTCCGGTTTTGAATATGTGCCTCAATCCAAATCAAAAAGGAACTTTTTACACAGGTTCGGATGATGGAGAAGTTAACGAATGGGCAATCAGCAATATTCAAGAACACAAAACACTTTACAAAGAAGATAACGCTATTACAAAATTGGCTTGCTCGGGAAAACACCTAGCTTCTGGAGGCAAAAATGGTCAAATAACCGTTTACAATCTTGAAAGTAATGCCACTGAAAAATCTAAAAAAGTTCATACATCCAAAGTAATTGGGCTCAACTTTTACAATGACGGACAAGGGTTAATTACAACCGGAGGTGGAGGTTTAGTGCACTTGTGGAATATAAACGACCTACAAGACAGTAAACATATAAAAGCTTCAAATAGCGGAATTACTGCCTTTGATGCAAACGTTGAAAAAAACAGATTTGTAACGGCTAGTAGTACACGTAGAATCAGAGTTTGGGATCTGGAAGGAAATGAAATTTATGAATTCAAAGACAAACTAGAAGATCAAAATAATACTGAAGCTGTTAGAGCATTACAAATTAGCCCTGATGGGTCAACAGTTGCCAGTTCAGGATTTGGCAAAACACGCAGTTTTAAATTGAGAAAAGGAGATAATGTGATTCGAATTTGGGATATGAATCGCGGATCTCTTTACAAGCTTTTAGAAGGACAGGTAAACCCTATTTACACTTTTGATTTTCATCCAAACGAAAATAAACTAGTGACGCTAGGAGAAGACAGGATCCTTACATTTTGGGATTTTAATCTTGCCGAAAAATATGGTGAGTTTGAATTACAAGAACCGCATAGAGAAATTCCACCTAAAATGAAATTTTGGTCAAAAGATAACATCTCCAAAAAAACAGATGGAATTTTAGGAAGCATTAAAAATGGAAGAATTCCAACAATTGGAGTTCGTAAAGACCCTGTACAAACTACACAAAAAGTAGGGGCCAAAATGATTAAAAGATCCTTTACTGAAAAAGCCATAGTAAAGTTCTCATCTAATGGAAGTTATTTGATCACAAAATTACCGAAAGACGACATTAGATATTATGATTTAAGCAAAAAGAAACCTGAATATATCGGTCCACTATGGAGTTATCAAACCAACATTAATCAGATGATTACTTCACCTGATGAAAAGTATTTGGCCGTGTTGGGTTCAGGTGATTCTGCCTGTTCAATAATAGATATGCAGACAGGTGAGTTCATGCGTAAATTAATAACTCCAGGTCCTGAAGGCAGAATCAACTTTTTATTTGAAGCTAACTCCTTAGCTTTTTCACCTGATGGGAAATTACTGGCTTTGTGTTTCAATACATCTCAAACTTACGTTTTTGAAACTGAGCGCTGGAATATGGTTTTTGCCAATGATCTTCCGGGGCATTTAGGTTTGCCAAAAGGAGCTTTTGTAAACTTCACAGAGGATGGTGAATACATGATAGTAAGCTCATCTTTTGGTGTAAAAAAATACAGTACCAAAACTTTTGATGTAATGACAGCCGACAAATTGGCTATTGATGGTTTGTCTGAACCTTTAGACAAACCTTCTAACTATGCGGTTACTCATAACGAAGGATACTTATACATTGAAAATGTATATGACAAATCATATCAAAAAGTATTGAAAACTGAACAAAGAGCAGTAACGCACATTTCAATCAGCCCTAAAGGTAAATTTGGTATTACCACAAAAAGTGGTCAGTTTTTATTGATAGACCCAAGTAGTGGAGAGAAAGAAATGTTATTGGTGGCAGACGGTGATAATTACATTTTTAAAACATCTGATAATTATTACAAAGTATCAAAAGAAGGTTTTGAATTGGTAACTTTTAGAATTGGAAATCAAGCATATCCTTTTGAGCAGTTTGACGCAGTATTTAACAGGCCTGACCTAGTACTTAAAAAGCTAGGCTGTCAAGAAGAAGAGTTAATGGCGCTTTACAAATTAGCCTATGAAAAACGAATTAAAAAGCTGGGCTTAAAACCTACTAACACAGTTTCTTTGGATGACATCCCAAATTTATCCATTAATAACGTGTCCGATATTCCGGCAATTACAGTTAGAAATGAAGTGTCGTTAAAAGTTGATATGTCAGATAAAAGAGGATTGATGAGCTACAATATCTACATAAATAATGTTCCGCTCTACGGTAAAAATGGTAAATCCTTAAGTGGTGTTACTACCGTACAACATACTGAGGAAGTTTCATTAGTACATGGTGTAAATAAAATTCAGGTAAGTTGCAGAAACACCAACGGATATGAAAGTTTAATGCAAACGGTATATGTAGAAAAAGAAGGTGATGCACCGCAAAAAGATCTTTATCTGATTACAGTAGGTACTTCCAAATACAAAGACGATAGATATAATTTACAGTATGCTGCAAAAGATGGGCAAGATTTAGCAACACTATTACAATCCAACAGCAATGGGGTTTATGCTAATGTAAAAACCAAAGCCCTTTATAATGAAGATGTAACAGCCACTAACATTACCGAATTGCATCATTTTTTAATGTCTTCAAAACCAGATGACATTATAATGGTTTTTGTTGCAGGACACGGGGTTTTGGACGGCAACTTTGATTATTACTTTGGAACCTATGATATGAATTTTACTGATCCGGCAAACAAAGGTTTATCGTACGAAAGATTAGAAGGTATTTTAGATGGAATTAAAGCCAATAAAAAGATTCTGATCATGGATACTTGCCATTCGGGTGAAGTTGACAAAGATGATGTATTTTTTGCCGTTAAAAGTGATGAAGAAGACGACAAAGATGATGGAGAAGAAATCTCTTTCAGAAATGTAGGACCGGCAGTTGAAGAAACTTCTGCAGCTACACCAAGTAGGCTAGCAAGTGTATTGTTTAATGACTTAAGAAGAGGTACTGGTTCCACAGTTATTTCTTCAGCCGGAGGTGCAGAATTTGCCATGGAAAGTGACGAGTGGAAAAATGGATTATTTACCTACTGTTTACTAGATGGATTAAAAAGTGGAGAAGCTGATCTGGACAAGGATGGAAATGTAATGTTAATGGAGTTACAAGAATACGTTGTAGATCGCGTAACGAAATTATCAAAAGGTAAACAAGTACCTAATACCAGAATTAAAAACCTTGAACTAGACTTTAGAATTTGGTAATATGAAGCATATCATTCTCTTTTCAATAATAATTAGCACAAGCATAGTATTTGGGCAAAAAACTTTAACTGCTATTGACAAATGTGATGTTGGTGCTTTAGAAAAAGCAATAGCTGCGGGATATGATATAAATGAAAAATTCATGATCCCAATTGATGAAGGAGCTGATGAAATTGAAGCCAATTTATTGAGTTATGCTGTTCACGGAGAATGTTTGGATGCAGTAAACTACCTCATTGAAAGAAAAGATCAATTGACAGATTTTGATTTGATATTGACAGAGGCTTTTATTTATAGTTTATCTGTAGGAAATGATGAAATAAGCTCAGTATTGTATGCTCAAAATCCCTTACCAAAAGGTATTTGCGATATCTGCCATGGAAACAATGCAATTATGGTGGCCGCTACTTATGGTAGAGAGGATTGGTACAACAAACTAAAAGATCAATCAGACTTATCATACATCAATCACAGTGGGGCAAATCTTGTTACAGCTGCATCATCAGGTTCAAGCCAAGCAATTTTGAAAGATGTATTGCAATCAACCAAACTTGATTTAAATAAAAAAGATAACGAAGGTTTAACACCTTTAGATTATGCAGCTTCAAACTCTGATAACAAGGAAGCATTTAATACACTTGTTAAATTTGGAGCAGACATTGAAAAAAGCTGGAACCTTTTGTATTGGTGGACCATGTATCCTGATCTTGAACTTACTGAAGACATTATTAAAAAACGTAAGAATGATGTTTGGATGATTGATGAAGATGGAGATAATTGCCTGATGTTATTGAGTTATTTTTATGTAGATTTTATTGAGAAAGACAAGAAATTTGAAAAGGTTTTATTGACCATTATCGACATCATGAAAGAAGGTTATGAAAATGGTGAAGGCAATTATGATTATGTCAAAAGACTTTACTACAACAAAATCAATGTAAATTATTTAAACGCTATGTTATTGACAGATGATTACACTTCAGAATCTCCCATTTATCCTAAATACCTTGAATTGTTGAGTGTAATATGTGAGAAAAACGATTTTTGTCCTGTATACAAAAAAGAGTACAAAAAGGCTTGTAAAATTTATGGTAAAGAGGTTGTGACAGATTGGTATACCAAGTATAGCTTACCAATGGATTAATTACCCTGCAACTGCGTCTTTAATCAGCAACTTCTTCATACTTACTTTCTCTCCAATTATCTTTTCTAATTGGTCTACAGAAACACGTTCTTGCTCCATTGTATCTCTATCTCTGATAGTAACAGTATTGTCTTCTAAAGTTTGATGATCTACCGTTACTGAAAACGGAGTACCTATAGCGTCTTGTCTTCTATATCTCTTACCAATCGAATCTTTCTCATCATATTGACAATTGAAATCTAACTTTAATCCATCAATTATCTCTCTTGCTTTTTCCGGTAAACCATCTTTTTTAGTCAATGGCATTACTGCTACTTTGTATGGAGATAAAGCAGGAGGAATAGATAAAACTGTTCTTTGTGAACCATCTTCTAAAGTTTCCTCATTGTATGATGAAGCTAAAACCGCCAGGAACATTCTATCTAATCCAATAGACGTTTCTACCACAAACGGAATATATGATTCATTGATTTCAGGATCAAAATATCTCAATTTTTTACCAGAAAACTCTTCGTGTTGTTTAAGGTCAAAATCAGTTCTTGAATGAATACCTTCTAACTCTTTAAATCCCATTGGAAAGTTGAATTCAATATCAGCAGCAGCATTTGCATAATGAGCTAATTTTAAATGATCATGAAATCTGTATTTATCATCTCCCAAACCTAGAGATTTGTGCCAATTCATTCTGAACTCTTTCCAGTAATCATACCACTTCATCTCTTCTCCAGGACGTACAAAAAATTGCATTTCCATTTGCTCAAACTCACGCATTCTGAAAATAAACTGTCTTGCTACAATCTCATTTCTGAAAGCTTTTCCAATTTGCGCAATTCCAAAAGGAATTTTCATTCTTCCTGATTTTTGTACGTTCAAGTAGTTTACAAAAATCCCCTGTGCCGTTTCAGGTCTTAAATAAATCTTAGCAGATTCTCCGGAAACAGAACCTAATTCAGTTGAGAACATCAAGTTAAATTGCTTAACATCTGTCCAGTTTTTTGAACCTGAAAGAGGACAAACAATCCCTAACTCTTCAATCAATTCTTTCACTGCCACCAAATCTTCTTTTTCAAGAGATTCCTTCATCCTTGCTTCAATAGATTTGATCTCTTCAACTCTTCTTAAAATATTGGGATTGGTTGCTCTAAACTGCTCTTCATCAAAAGAATCACCAAATCGTTTTTTTCCTTTCTCAACTTCTTTATCATTTTTTTGTTTGATCTTTTCAATGTGCTCTTCAATCAAAACATCAGCACGGTATCTTTTTTTAGAATCTTTATTGTCAATTAAAGGATCATTGAAAGCGTCAACATGACCTGAAGCCTTCCAGGTAGTTGGTTCCATAAAAATAGCAGCATCAATTCCGACAATATTCTCGTGCATATGAACCATTGCTTTCCACCAATATTCTTTGATGTTATTTTTCAATTCAGATCCTAGTTGACCGTAATCATAGGTTGCACTTAATCCGTCATAAATTTCAGAAGATGGAAATACAAATCCGTATTCTTTTGCATGTCCAATAATGTCTTTTAAATTATCTTCTTGTGTTGCCATTTTGTTGAGAAATTTGCCACAAATATAGGGCTTAATTTAGGCTTAATGCCACCAATTGTTTTTTTTGGCACAAATATTTCTATATTTGACGCGGTTGCATATAACTATGAGAAATATCTCTATAAATAACACTTATTATTATTGGATGATCCCAAAGGGGTTGATCTTGTAATTTGTGTTATCGCTAAATATTAATTATGAAGGTCCTCCCCTATTTCGGGGAGGATTTTTTTTGCAATTCATTCCCGTGATTTTGGAGGCTACTAAATTTTAGAAAATGGAAGTAGCATTAAAACAACAAATGGACAAATACACTCAAGAAGATTTTGTAGTGTGGAAGATGCTTTTTGAGCGTCAGGCTGAAAACTTAAAGCAAAAGGGGAGTCAGTGTTACTTGAATGCTTTGGAGGAAATGCAAGAGGTATTGAACAAGTCTATTATTCCAGATTTTAGAGCGATTAATTCCCATTTTTCAGGGAACACAGGATGGGAAATAGCAGTAGTTCCGGGATTGATTCCGGTAGCAGAATTTTTTACTTTGTTGGCAGAGAAAAAATTCTGTTCATCAACCTGGTTACGCAGTATGAAAAACCTAGATTACCTGGAGGAACCGGACATGTTTCATGACGTATTTGGTCATATTCCATTATTGAGTAATGATGTTTTTTCTGCTTTTGCGCATGAATTTGGACAAATGGGTTTAAAACACATCAACAATGAACAGGCATTAATTAAACTACAAAGATTGTACTGGTTCACTATTGAATTTGGAGTAATCATGGAGGAGCACGTCAAAGCTTATGGCGCAGGTATCATGTCATCATTTGGAGAAACTAATCGCATTGCCAACAGAGAATGTACTTTTCTTGAATTTGACATTGAAGCTATTCTGAACAAATCATTCAAAACGGATGAAATGCAAGAAGAATACTTTGTAATTGAGTCATTAGATCAACTTTACAATAGTTTGGGGGAAGCTGAGCGATTTTTGTAAAATTTCTGTTACATATTGATCAGTAATTGGAGTGCGTGTGATATTTTTATCATTAAGCAACTGTATTTCAGTGAAATCCGTCATCTAAGTATAAAGTCTGACAATATTTACTTAAATTGTAGATAACGCATACTTAATAAACCTGTTACCTCAATATTTATCCCAAAAAACTAGCCATGTTTAAAGCAGTCCTACTAATACTACTTCTTACTTCTTCCTTTTTATCTTTTTCACAAAGTCAGGAACAAGCTGAAGAAGAAGTTTTTCAACTTAAAAAATCTCTTGTATTAACAGTTGATTTTGAAGGTGTAGATAAAGATACCCAAGGAGCTATTAAAGATGAGTTTATTGGGTACAAAGACAAAATGTATTCTGTAGAACTAAATGAAAAAACTGAAGTACTTAAGGTGGTTCATGTTTTGGAAATGCAGAAGAATGAGGCAATGGCGATTTTATTGAAATTTGGTATTGACGAATCAAGAGTAGTAAGTTATGAATAAGGCTATTAAAATATTAGGCCTGAGCTTAGCTTTTCTTTTAGGTTCGGTTCAGACAACATTTTCTCAAGCAACTTGTGCAGGGGCCACTCCTTTGACTCCTGGATCAACACAATGTGGAACCAATAGTTTTGCAGGATCTTTCCCAGACGGAAGTACAGCCCCATTGAATCCATGTAGTTCATCTTATAATGATGGTGAATATTGGTTTTCATATACGGGTACGGGTCAGGCTTTACAATTAGATGTTTCAGGATTAACTGCAACATGGTCGGGGATTTTTGTTTTGGATAATTGTCCGGCATCATCACCAAACTGTGTAGCCAGCCACACAAATGGAGGTTCAACAGCAAACTACTCAATTACTACTCCCGCTTTGACAAATGGAGCTACTTATTACATTGTTATTGCCAATTGGTCTTCACCTTACAGCACGGCGTTTTGTTTGGATGCAACAGTTACGGTTCCGCCGACACCACCAGCAAATGACGAATGTAGTGGAGCAATCAATGTTCCCGTAAACCCTGATTTTTCTTGTTCATCAGTTGCTTCAGGAACTATTAATCTGGCTACTGCATCTTCTCAAAACACAGCCTCTTGTGGTGGAACAGAAGATGATGACGTTTGGTTTTCATTTACTGCAACCGGAACTACTCACACTATTGATTTAATTAATATCACAAATGGTACCACAGATTTGTATCACTCAGTATGGACAGGAACTTGCCCTTCTCTTACAGTAGTTGCAGGATCGTGTAGTGACCCAAATTCATCAACATTAACAGGCTTAACTCCCGGAACAACTTATTACGTTCGTGTTTATTCATGGACATCAACCTCTGGTCAAACCACCGATTTTGATATTTGTATCGGTACACCGCCACCACCACCGGCTAATGACGAGTGTAGTGGCGCAACACCTGTTACCGTAAATCCTGATCAAAATTGTGGATCCGTAACTCCTGGAACAATCGCCAGTGCAACAGCCTCAGCTCAAAATACTGCCTCTTGTGGTGGAACAGAAGATGATGATGTTTGGTTTTCATTTACAGCTACATCATCTCAACATTACATTGACCTTTTAAATATTACAGGAGGAACTACAGACTTATATCACTCAGTTTGGGAAGGGACATGTCCGGCATTAACGCTGGTAACAGGATCATGTAGTGATCCTAACTCATCAACCGTTACCGGATTAACACCAGGAAACACTTATTATGTTCGTGTTTATTCATGGACATCCACAACAGGACAAACCTCTAGTTTTGACATTTGTATTGGAAGTGATCCTACACCAACTTGTACAGATGGAATTCAAAATCAAGGCGAAACAGGTGTAGATTGCGGGGGACCTTGTCCTGCTTGCCCACCACCAAGTTGTGTTGATGGTATTCAAAATCAAAACGAAACAGGAATTGACTGCGGAGGTGTATGCCCAGTTTGTCCACCTCAATTAATTCCAACAGCTTGCGCCAATGTTTCATATACACTAACTACTCAATCAAGTGTTTCATTCTATGATGACGGAGGACCTGGAGGGGACCCGTGTGCAGATGTTGCGGGATCAGGAAACTACTGTAACTGTAATTGCTTCACTACTGTCACTATTTGTGGAGCAGCAGGAGAATTTTTAGTAGCTCAGTTTTATGAATTTGCCATGTGGAACACAACATCAGGTTGGGATTGGATGAAGATTTATGATGGACCAAATACCGCATCAACAGTATTGTACGATAACAGTGCTTCAGGACCAGATAACCCATTTGGAGATTGTGGAATTGGCTCAACCAACATGGAATTTTGTTCAACCGGTAATTGCCTAACGTTTGAATTCTGGGCAACATCCGTAGTAAACAGAGCAGGATGGGATGCATTAGTCACTTCAGTTATTGATCCATGTGTACTTCCGCTACCAATAGAATTAGACAACTTAACCGCTACTTGTGGCAACGGTAAATCCATCATCAACTGGACAACTTACTCTGAACAGAATAACGATTTTTATACCATTGAATCTAGCACAGATGGTGTGAATTATACTGCAGTTGGAAAAGTAGATGGAGCTGGTACTTCATCAAGCACTTTACAATACACATTTACGGATAAAAACCCTGAAATTGGTGTAAACTATTACAGATTAAGACAAACCGACTTTAACGGTAAGATTTCTTACTCTGACCCTGTTGCAGTAAATTGTGGAGAATCACTTTTTTCAATTTATCCAAACCCTACAGAAAACACCTTAAATGTGAGCGGATTGGGTAACTTGCCTGGAAATTATAAGTTTGAATTAACCGACATGTTAGGTAGAATTCTTTACAGTTCAGAACATGTAACCATGGAAGACAATACTCAACCTTATGTGATTAAAGAATTCCAAGACTTTACTGAAGGAACATATATTCTTAGAGTTGTTGACGAATACGACAACTTAGTACAAATGGAGTATGTTGTGAAATTGTAAGATTACAGATCTCTTCTTTTTAATGAGATATAACTGATCAAAACAAATCCAATAATAAAGATTGAAGAAAAAACTGATCTTCCCAGTTGATTTAACTGGAATGGTAGATTAACATCTTCACCTTGAGCTCTAGCAGCATCTATAAACTCTTGTCCAAAAGGAAAAGGAACTAACTGCGATATTGTTATGGTAGGTATAAACTGTGCTACCTCATAAAAATTAGGGATGTTTAGCAAAATTCCGTCAAATAGTATTATTACAACAAAAAGTATAATTGAAAGTGCAGGTCTTCTGATCAACACAGCCCATAAAAACGCAAAAGCAAAGTATCCTACTGTTTGAATAAAATATACTAGCAGGTAATAAATTTCATCAGTGAAATCTGAGATGTTTGAATAAATACTACCAATTATAAATCCGAACAAAAAAGTGTAAAGCGTAATAACTACAGCTAGTACAATTAAGAAAGAAAACTTCCCTAAAATAAAATCTCTTCTACTCAAGCCATCAATTACACTTTGCCTTTGAGTTTTAAAAGCAAAATCGTTGCAAACCAATATAACAACCAAAACACCAAGTAAAATATTCCAGCTACTTGCTATCCAAGTTGTGTAATTCCAAATTTGCGGAAAACCTAAAATCTCTTCTTTTGAAGGAAAAAATGGGAAACCTTGCGTAATGCTTAAAAAAAACTCAATTAAAGACAAAAAAGTAACAGGAACAAGCACCGCATAAATTCCCAAAATCCACCAAAAAGTGTTGTAGTTTTTAACTTTCAGCCACTCTATTTTCAATAACTTCATCATTCCTTTGTGATTTCTAAAAACTGGGCTTCCAAGCTCTTTTTCATTATTCTTAATTCAGAAAGTACAACACCTTTTTCAAAAAACAATTGATTGACATCTGCTGTACTTATATTTTCTGCAACACTCAAAATCATTTCACCGTCATTTACAGACACTAAATCAATTCCTTCTTTATTGTTTATGATTTCTTTACAAGCCTCAACTTTATCAGACTTGATAACAATTTGTTTAGCAGAATGTAAAATGCTTTCAACATCACTTTGTGCTATAACCACTCCTTTTTTAAGAATGACAACATCTGTACAAACCTTTTCAATTTCGTCTAGCTGATGAGATGCTATCAAAATTGTTTTACCATCCGCAGCAATCTCTTTTACCAAAGATCTTATCTCAGCAATTCCCTGAGGATCCAAACCATTTGTAGGTTCATCCAACACTAAAACTTCAGGGTCACTTAACAAAGCAGAAGCTATCGCCAATCTTTGTTTCATTCCAAGTGAGAAAGTTTTAAACTTAGAATTTCTTCTTTCATGAAGATTTACTGCTTTTAATACGCGATCAATCTTAGGCTCAACATCTTCCACTTCTTTTATTTGTCCAACAATTCTCAAATTTTGAACTGCCGTGAGGTATGGAAAAAAATTAGGGGTCTCCAACAAAGCACCTATTCTTCTTCTGTTGGCAACTGCGTCACCATTTCCGAACCAGGAAAAGGAACCGGAAGTTTGATTTAAAACACCTAAAAGTATACCGAGCGTAGTAGTTTTACCACTACCGTTAGGACCAAGAATTCCGAAGACCATACCTTTTTTAACCTCAACATTCAATTTGTTTAAGGCTTTGATTTCGCCATAATTCTTTGATAAATCCTTTATTTCTAAAACCGATTCCAAGAGTAGTTATTTAGTTGGTTTAAAAGTAATTATTTTTCTTTTCGGATGCGGATGTATTTGATTTGCCAATTCAATTTCCAGGTTTTCCCTCCATCCGTTGAAATTTCCCAATCCCAGGTAAATGAATTGGGAGTAATGTTGTAAAAAAGCATTCTTTTCATGACAATCTTATTGTTTTTTACCTCACCTCTAGTTTGAAAAACACGTAAATCCTTATTAACAGTTCCTACCAACTCAAGATAACCACCTTTATTATCAACCCACGTTTGGTGCCATAAGCTATCTGTAGCCGATAAAACCGAAACACTTGTTCCGTAAAAATGATTGACCGAGTCTCTAAAATTTTCTTGAATTACCTTACCGTCCAATGTTTTCTCCACTTTGTTATAGGACACAAACTTTTTCCCATTGGCTCCTGTCCAATGTGCTTCCCATTCTCCAACCCAAAAATCAAAAGCCTTATTTACATCAAACTTTTGAGCTGAAACCGAGAAAGTAAGTAAACTAACTGCAAAAAGTAATACTATCTTCATCTTACTATTTTTATAAAACTACCTTATTTAAAAATCAATCTATCAATAAATACACCAACGGTATGTCAGCATGGAAAGAGGACAAAAATCACTTGATAAAAGAATTTAAACTGAATTCATTTAAGCAAATTACTGAAAAGCTCATTGAAATTGCAAAAATTGCTGACAAGATGGATCACCATCCTGATTTTGAAGTATTTAATTACAACAAAATAAAATTTAAAATTCAAACCCATACCCATAAAACAGTGACAGAACTAGATTATAAACTGGCAGCAGAAATAGATAAAATACTCTCATTATAAACCTGTATAATCACTACTTACAAGGTGTCCAAAAACGTATAAACACCTGAATTAACCAACATTTTTGCTAAATAGGATTCCAATAATTAACTTGGTCTAATCAAGTTTTAAAAATGGTGAAAGGGCTCAATCAATCGACGAAGTACAATTTTTATAACTAATTAAAATCTTTAGTTATAAAGCGATCTAAAATTCTGAATTGACAAATGAGTGATTTTACCCTATTTTATCTGTTACTTTGAAATTGCAATTACGCTAGCTACAAATATGAAAAGACTCACTCACCACCTATCAGCATCAATACTTACTGTTATATTCAGTTTAATTGCTTCTGGGGGCTTTGGTCAACCACCTGCTCCACCTCCACCTCCACCGGCAGGTTCGGCAGGAACTCCATGTTGGGATTCAACATGTATTCCAATTGATTCAGGGATAGTTTTATTAATTATTGTTGCATTGATTTTAGGCACTAGAATGATTCTTAAGTTAAAGAGCAACTTAAAATCAGAATCCTAATTTAAACTCTTAGGCCAATTAGACATACATCATCCAATTGTTCTAACTCACCTTTCCAGGTTTCAAGTGTATTGATAAGCTTATTTTTTTGAGTTGTCATTGGTAATTGATGTGACTCCAGTAAGATTTTCTTAAAGGATTTATATCCTAACTTTTTTCCTTTATCCCCTCCAAATTGATCTGCAAATCCATCCGAAAATAAATATAGCACATCATCTTTTTGTAGTTGAAATTCTTGATTGGTAAATGGAATTGGCTCTGTCTCTGAAGTGCTTTTTCCTATTGCGTGTCTATCTCCTTTTAGTGTTATCAGCTCGTCATTTCTAAAAACATAAATAGGATTTTTAGCACAACTATAGGTCATTAATAGGGATGAAAAATCAACAGAAGCTACAGCAATATCCATCCCATCTCTAATTTCTCCTTCACTTGAAGAAAAAGTACTGTGTATTCCATTATTTAAAAAGTTCAGCATGTTAGCCGGGGATTCCATATTACCCCCGAGTCTTCCCATATTGAGATAATTAATTCCCAATATACTCAGCAATGCTCCCGGAACTCCATGACCCGTACAATCACCAACAGACAAAATACCTTTATTCTCCTTCTCTGCCATCCAATAAAAATCACCACTCAATTGATCTTTGGGTAGATAAATCACAAATGAATCTTTAAATACGCTTTTAACCAGATTTTCATCAGGCATTGCTGCCCCTTGAATTCTTTTAGCATACATAATTGAATCCATCATTTCTTTGGACTTTTCTTCAATGATTTCCTTTTGTAAGGTCACTTCCTCCTTTTGCTTTTCAATGAGGGAATTTTGTTTCCTGATCAATCTCATTCTACTTACAATGAACAATAGCAAAACAAGTACTACACCTAATCCTGAAAATGCAATGATATTTATTTGAGACTGTCTCTTTGTTTCTAAATCTGCAATCTCTTTCTCCTTTGATAAAACGGCAATCTCCTTCTCCTTTTGAGCATTCTGAAAACGCGCCTCCATCTCAGCAATTTGCTGATTATTATCTTCTGTGTTTACCTGATCTCTTAACTCAATATGCTTCTCGTAAAAGTAATTTGCAGAATCAGCCTTTACTCCGGTGTAATTTTTAGCAAGAGCAAGATAAAGACCTTGTAAATAAAAATATTTGTTTTCCTCTTCCCAACAAGTTCTGGCTTTATTATACCAAAACAATGCTTTGCGTTTTTCATTTCTACTTTCCCACAAATATCCCATCCCTTGATAAACAAAACCTTTGTACTCTTCAGAAGGCGCCTCTTGAATTAAAACAAGAGCCTCATTCAATGCAGATTCTGCTTTATCCAAACTATCTTGAGCAATGCAAGCACTTGCATAATCAGCTAGTGCAATTGCAGCTACAAAGGGTCTATCTTCTATGCATAAATCCCTAGCTAATAACAAATCAGCTTTTGCACCGGCTGTATCGCCCTGTATCAACTTCACTTCAGAAAGTGGCATTAAAGATTGACCGTAAATTGCCTTATTTCCAAGCTCCTTTGAAGTTTGTCCGCACTTTTCAAAATAATCAATTGCCGCATCAAATTGTTCTTGACTTTTTAAAACGGCAGCAGTTTCATAATATGCCGCAGCCAATGAAATAGACTGCTCATTTGTAGCCTCCAAAACTTCTACACGCTTCAAATGATTCTCTAAACATTTTGGACGATTATTCATGTTACCATAAGCAAAAGCCTTAAGTCGATAAACCTTATCAGACCTAAAAGGATCTTTTACTTTCAATGCAATCGGTTCTGCCTGATCTGCATAAACCAATGCCTGTTCAGGATTAGGAGTGACAGTATCCCAACCTAAATTGATTAAGGCATCTAATCTTACTGTATCAGCTATATCTTTTTCCAGGAGATTAAGCAGGCTATCAGTTGGAGATTGTCCAAATGAAACCGTACCTATCATCAAGGTTATGCATATTTTATAGAACCTACCCAGCATTAATTGTCACTTCTGTGAGTAAAAATACAACTCAAAATTTAATCTACATCCTTTACTATTTTATTAGTTAAACAAATGGAATCAACTTTGCGCTGTGCATAGTTAATTCAATGCAGGGTTTAAACCTTCAACTTGCTTGGCTACATTTGATTACCATGTCCGATAACAGGCGAGATTTTATAAAAAAATCAGCTATTCTTGCTGCAGCTTCTGCCGTTTCATCTTCGGCACTAGGAAATTTATTGCCTGATGATGGCAATTTAGAAGAACTTTACGATTATAGTATTGAAAATGGAGATGTTTACTTTGAAGGAAAACTTCAAAAACTCTATGTTGGGATAAACTCTTCCGGACGACTTAAAATAAGCCAAAAACCATTAAAAGCACAGCAATATATAAATGCTGCAGGCAAAATAGTATCGCCTGGATTTATTGATATTTTAGCCGATAACTCCTCCGCGCCTGAAGACACTTATCTTACTTTTGAATCATACAAAGTTTCTGATGGCGTAACATCTGCATTACAGCTACATGGCGGACATCACAAAGCCGCCACTTATTACAAAACATTTACTAAAAAATCGCACTATATCAACTGGGGAGTATCCACTAAGGTGATGAATATTAGGCGCAATCAAAAGTCAATCAACACAAGATTAAAAGTCATTGAAAAGAATTTGGCATATGGTGCAATTGCTATTTCACACAGTATTGAATATCAGCCCACACCTTATAGCGAACTTTTAGAATACGGAAAACTGGCATACAAATATCAAAGACCCTTGTTTTTGCATTTAAGATACTCATCAAAAGAACAAGAATTAAGTGGCGTTATTGAAGCCATTAAAATTGCAAGAGACACAGGAGCAGCTGTTCATATTGACCACCTCAACAGCACAGGCGGAACCTTTCATATGGAAAAAGCCATTTCTCTTATTAAAACGGCAGTTGAAGAAGGATTAAAAATCACTACATGTGTTTACCCTTACTCTTATTGGGCAACATATTTACACTCAAAAAGATTTGACGAAGGCTGGAGAAAAAGATACAACCTCACATATTCGGACTTAACTGTAGTTGGAACAGGGGAAAAATTGAGTCAATCAAGATTTAATGAACTAAGAAGCAAATCTGGAGTATTAGTAGCTGTACCAGAGGGAACAATGCCTTTAAGTCAAACTGTGGATATTGCTATTAAAGAAGACTTTTGTTTAATTGGTTCTGATGGCGGAATTGAAAGAGCTAACCGTGCGAACAATCATCCTAGAGGAGCAGGTTGTTTTGCAACGGCAGTAAGACATTTTCAAGACATTGGAATTCCATTGGAGACTATTTTATACAAACTTACAGAAGCACCAACCAAACTTTTAAAACCTGCATTAATGAAACGTGGAAAGCTTAAAGACAATTACCGCGCAGACATTATAATTTTTGATAAAGACACCATTAACGGTGCAGCAACCATGGCAAATCCTAATCAGTTTTCAGACGGAATAGATTACGTATTTGTCAATGGAGAAATTGCTTGTAAGCAAAAGAAACTTAAATTTATGAATGGCAAGCAAATAAAAATTCAAGCCGCTAAAATCATGTAATATGGAAGTTTTAATACTAATTCTATTTGTTGGGGGATTCATAGCTTTAATTGTTTGGGCATTTAGATATGCCAGCAGAGTGAATAAACGAAAAGCAAAACTTTTTGAAGACTTTGCTCTTGCTCACAATCTTCAATTAAAACAAGATAAAATAATGCTTGCCACATTGAATGGCGTTAAAGGAGACTTTAAGGGTTATGACCTTTATATCTACGAACGAATGCAAGGTTCCGGTAAAAACAGACATGTTGTGACTTATGTAGAGTTCAAACAATGCCCATTTGATTTTGATTTTAAAATTGGCAAAGAGAATTTTTTCACTAAAACCGGGAAGCTTTTAGGAATGACAGATATTCATTTTAATGATGATGCCTTGGATAAAAAGTTCCTATTTAAAAGCAAAAACGAAGATAAATTCAGGTCATTCTTTGACTATAAACTTCAAGCTGAATTAAGCGCTTTAGACAAAGCCCTTAAAGGCAGCATATATTACAGTGCAGAAGAAAAAAAGATGACTTATTCTATATACGGTGCCACACCAAATCAAAAAACCTTTGATGAAATGATTAAGGTGGTAAACTTTATGGCTATGATGATAGGTAACTACAGAAACTAAAAGTACCAACTTAATCCAACCGTTCCTCCTACCCAGTGTTTTCTATCTAACAAGGGAACCTGAGATGGATATGTTTGATAAAAATACCATCTATAGGCAGGAGAAATATGCATATGAAGAGTGTTTTTTATTCTAAAATCCAAAGAAGTTCCCAGCTTTAACGCACCTCTATAACCAATTCCGACACTAGAGGATTTAGTAGCTTCTTGCGCCAAATCCGATTGAAAAGAAACACTTTGATGGATTGGTAGTTCAGTAATCACACCACCTTCAAATCTCCATCTAAAATTCTTTTTCTGAATTGCATCAAACTTCACAGAAAATGGAATTCCAACTGATGATAAAGTAGTCTGGAAATTCTCCACCTGATTTAACTGACTTACATATTTAGTTTGTCCAAAATCTAAACCTGTTCTCCATGCGAACCTATTTGAAAAATATCTACCAACAAAACCTCTCACAAACATGGTGGATCTTACTTGTCCGTTGTATAAAGCCAACTCATTTCCATTCATAATTGCGGCGTCTGCATAAGTATTTAATGGCGGAACTACCGTATTGATCATCTCCTCCTGCGGATTAAAAAATTGATCTACATCATTGTAATACCCAAACTCAAACCCAACTTCCCAAGGTCTATTTACTTTAGGAGTAAACTCTTCAATTGGTTGCATTTGTGGATATTGAAAAATGTTTTGCAATAACCCAACTCTTTGATTTGGCAATTTTGCAATGAAATCCGAAGAAGAAATCACATCATGTTCTACCTTTTCAACATTCTCAAAAGGCACATATTCATTTTTAGCGATTACACTTTTAGTTGATTGAACGGAACTTGATTGTTGATTGGCACTTTTCACTTCATCAACTAAAATTTCATTTTCCTCAACTATATCTTTTGAAGTATCATTATTTGAAATAGATTCTTCTTGATTTTCATCAACATCTACTAAACTGCTCTCATTGGAATTATTATTGGCCAAATGATCATTTGAGCCTTGATCAATATTAACAACAAATAAAATAACAGCAGTCATAGCCAAAGAAACACCACTGAACCACCACCAAAATGCTCCACGCTTTTTTCTTTCTCCACCATCTAAAGCAGCTTCAATATCTCCCCACAAAGCTTCAGACGGTGCAGCTCCATAATCTTGAAATTTATCTTTCAAGCTACCGGCTTGTGTATTGTTACTTTGCATAATTCAATCTTTTTTTATCCTCCAGCACTTCTTCTTCAATCATATTTCTCAGCAAAACTCTGGCTCTACTATACTGTGATTTTGATGTTCCTTCTGAGATATCTAATAATTCTCCAATTTCTTTGTGCGTATATCCCTCCACTGCATACAAGTTAAAAACAGTCCTAAAACCTGTAGGTAATTGCTGGATTTTTCGCATTAAATCTTCTAATTCTAATTGTTCAATAGCATCATCTGCAACGGTTGGCTGTAAATCATTTCCATTTAAGAACTGACTCAAATTTTTAAGCGACTTGTTTTTCCGGTATTGCTCTAGTGCAGTATTAACAGTGATTTTTCTTAACCAAGCGCCAAGTGGACCAGTTTGAGACCATCTTTCTAAATTTTTAAATGACCTTATGAATGCTTCTTGCAATATATCTTCTGCTTCTGCTTCATTTGAAGCATACCGTAAGCAAATACCCTTCATCATATATGAAAATCTGAGATATAGCTCATACTGCGCCTGTCTGTTATTTTCCAAACAAGCCTTTACTAATGCCAGATCTGTATGTTTCTTATATTCTGAAATAAGTCTCCTTTCTATTTAAAAGTTAAGGCAAATTTTAATTCTATTCTATTAGCGTGACGGATGGTAATAAAATCATCCCACCAACTATTAACCTCTTTTAAATAAGCATATCTGTATCCTAAACTAGTGGAAAAACCCATTCTATTGCCAAAATACTTGGTATATCCCAACTTGACACCACTTCCTAATCCTCCTGAATTATTGTCCCAATTTCTCATAGGCATTAAATATCCTGTTGATACTTCAACGAAAGGAGTCCAGTGTTTATTGAGTATATTATATCTTCCTGTGGCTAAAAAGGGAACATAAGCATCCCAAAAGTAATTCTCCCAACCAATTGCTAGCCCCACATCCCAATGCTCATTGAAAGAATATCCATTACTAAATAGGATTGAAGGAGAGAGCTCACTCCCTCCGACAACTCCTACTTCTGCGCGTAGAAAAATTCCTTTCCCGCTGACCTTAGGAGTGAACTTTTCAATACCCGCAACTTCATTGCTTGCAAAAGACCAGATAGAACCATCTTTTGTTTGCAGACGAACACCAGTAGAATCTAAATCCAACAATCTTCCTCTTATTTCTGAACCATTTTTTAGTTTAACAGTCCTGTCTTGTTGAGCAAAAAGTACTGAAGTACTTAAAGTCAATAAAATCAATAATAAACTCTTCATCTTATAATTTTTTTAAGGTGAAATGAGCCTTTCTTTTATAGGCTTTTACCTCACCTTCTATTTCAGGATTGGGTGTGATATCAATCAAAGCTATTTGATAATCAAACATGATGGTATCATAGGTTGTATACCCCCCTAATGATAAATGATTAATAGAATCTCCTTTGGTGACTTTAATATAAGCCTCAGGATACCCTTCCCAAATACAATTTGTTCCTTTTGGACAGCGTGAATCTGACAATTCAACTGCTTCAATGGTTAAATCACCATTTTCTCCTACCTGTCCTTGTTTCAATACAAGGTTTTCCCCTGTTTTCTTACAAGAAAACAGGAGTAAAACGCTTGATAAAATCACTAAATACTTCATGCTAAAATTGAATTTTGCTCAATAATTTTAAATCGTTTGGATCAGTGTAATCATACTGATAGATTCCGTCATCACCAATTACCATTGCCACTCCGTTATAAGGAATTACATCTGTAGCCTGGATATTAGAGAATCTTTTAATTTGATGATTTCCGGCATCTGAAGGATTGGACGCATCAAATACTCTCAACCCGTCTTTTCCGTCACAAACAAATAATGTTGATCCATCAATTCCAACACCATGGGGATTAGTCATATCATAAGACTCTAGCAATACAGGATTTGATTTATTTGTGATATCTATAATATCCAACTGATTGATATCGCCGCCACACATACTACCTGAACGAACAGTTACATAAGCTATGTTATCTTGTATAACAACCGGATCACAGGCTCTCCAATGTTCAATTGAACCAACCCATTGCGGAGCTGCCGGATCTTGAGTACTATAAATAAGCATTCCTGTTTGAGTACCCATATACAAGTAGTTGCCATCAGGGAAAATAGTTTCAGTATTCCATGATAAATAAGCTGACGTTCCTTCAACTGGATTGATTGGATCTGAAATACTAAAAGGTCTTAATTGATTATTGTCAATCACATATAAATAATTGTTCAAAATAGTCATCTGAGCGATTGAACCCGCAACTCCTGTACCTCCGGGAGAAGAATTTGTACTGGCATCTGCTAAGGCAAAAGTTTCACAACCTAAACAGCCTGTCCAAATTGGTGTTGGATTAGTTTCATCTTTTGTCTTTACGACATTCCAAGAAGTAACTATACCTTGTGATTTGTCAATTGTTTGAGTAGGATAGTTTTTTTCCATGAGCGGCAAGGCTGTTGGAAAAACCTCTTCTAACCTTTTTACCTCAACCGGATTATAAAGTGAAGTAATATCAACAATCACTAAATCAACTAAAGCCGTAATGTAAAGGTGATTGTCTTTTATCGACAAACCAGAGGCACCCATTACATTCAAAAACCCAACATTGTTAGGATTTGAAGGGTCTGAATTATCTATAAAGTGAATTCCTTCATTAGGTTCTACAACAAATAAGTGATCATTAAAAAAGTAGATATTACCATCTTTGGTAATAGATCTTGGCGACTCAAATACGGCAGGAGTTCTAAAAGTTCCGGCATCTGTATACACAGGCTCATAACAGTAATATTTATTTACAGCTTTGTCACAAGCACTTAGTGCAACAATTGATAATAATAAAAACGCAATCTTTTTCATTTTGTAATAATTGAGATTTTGGTCAGCATTTTCAGTACTGATGAATCTCCTTGAAAAAGGGTTGCATTTAATTTTAAAAAATTAGCTTGAAAAATTCAGACGCCCATTTTTATTGGGCTTGAAGAGCAAAAAAAATTAATCGATAATTCTATATTTTCTATTCATTAAGAATGAAATCTCAATTTCTTGCCCCTTGTGATTGTAAACTGCCATCACTTCAAATCCGGCAATCTGACCAACTTGTTCTCGACGCAAATGCAATAAAATTCTCTGCGTTTGATTAAATTCTTCTCGCTTTGATTTAAGTTCGGCCATTTTTAAGCGAAGTTTCAATAATTCAAGGTTTTTAGGAGCCATGTGAAGTTGTAGACTTTCAGGATAGAGTTTCAAAGAATTTTCATATGCTAAATTTTGATACGCCATAGTATCGATCATGGAACCTAGAGTGTCAATGTCCATTTGTATTAATCTCAAATTCTCCTCCGTTGTTGCCAGCATTCCATTTAAGTCATCAACAGATACTGTATCAACCATATTAACTTTTACCGGAACCGTATCAGACAAAAACAAATAGTTACGCACTTCATCACGCATTATTTCTTGATCAGAAGGGGTATTTTGATCGTCATTATTGTTGCAGGAAAATAAAATTAGAACGGTAAAAAAGGGAAAAAAGAATCTCATAAAATATTGATTAGCCAACCAATGAAGAAGCATTCAAAATGATCCCGTCCATTAGCTTTTTAGCAGATTTAACTTGTGCTTCTACATCATAAAAGCAATCGCGATACAATTCTTGTTGTGTTCCGTGATCTATGAATTTATCTGGAATTCCCAATCGAACCACTTTTGCTTGATAATTATTATCTGCCATGAATTCAAGAACTGCGGACCCCATTCCTCCCATCAAACATCCATCTTCAACTGTAATCACCTTATCAAACTTTGTAAAAACCTCATGCAGCAATAATTCATCAATCGGTTTCACAAATCGCATATCGTAATGCGCAACAGAAATTCCGTCTTCTTTTAATTGATCAATTGCTTTTTGCGTTAAGTTTCCGATAGAACCTATAGTGACAAAAGCAATGTCATCACCATTTGTCAACCTTCTTCCTTCACCTACCTTAATTTCTTTAAAAGGTTTTTTCCAGTGAGTCATGACACCTTTTCCACGTGGATATCTGATAGAAAAAGGACCTTTATTAGGCAGTTGTGCAGTATACATCATATTGCGCAACTCTTCTTCATTCATTGGAGCGGAAACAATCATATTTGGAATTGATCTCATGTAAGCCAAGTCATATGCTCCGTGGTGGGTTGCACCATCAGCTCCGACTAATCCTCCACGATCCAGGCAAAAAACAACATTCAAATTCTGCAAGGCTACATCATGAATCACCTGATCATAAGCTCTTTGCATAAATGATGAATAAATATTGCAAAACGGGATCATACCTTGCGTAGCTAAACCGGCAGAAAAAGTAACAGCATGTTGCTCTGCAATTCCCACATCAAAAGCTCTATCCGGCATTGCTTTCATCATTATGTTTAAAGATGAGCCTGTTGGCATTGCTGGAGTAATCCCCATTATCTTTTCGTTTTGTTCAGCCAATTCAACAATAGTATGACCAAAAACATCCTGGTACTTAGGAGGCTCAGGACTTTCAGGAATGATTTTTACAATTTCTCCAGTTTCTTTATTAAAGATACCCGGTGAATGCCATTTGGTAGCATCTCCTTCTTCAGCAGGAGCATAACCTTTTCCTTTTTTGGTTAAAACATGTAAAATTTTAGGACCTTTTATGTCCTTAAAATCCTCCATAATTTTTACCAAAGCAATGGTATCATGTCCATCAACAGGACCAAAGTATCTAAAATTCAAAGACTCGAAATAATTTGAGTGCTTTAATAAAGTTCCTTTTAGAGCATTACTGATTTTTGAAGCAATTGTTTGAGCATTGGGTCCAAATTTTGAAACCTTACCCAGTAATTTCCAAACATCATCTTTTACCTTATTATAGGTATGAGAAGTTGTAATATCAGTAAGATAATCACGTAAAGCTCCAACGTTAGGGTCAATTGACATGCAGTTATCATTTAAGATAACCGTTAGATTCATATCTTCTAATGAACCTGCATGATTTAGACCTTCAAAAGCCAAACCGGCCGTCATGGCACCATCTCCAATAACAGCAATATGATTTCTTTCATCATGCTTATAGTGATTAGCTACAGCCATACCTAAAGCAGCAGAAATAGAAGTTGAAGAGTGTCCTACACCAAAAGTGTCATATTCACTTTCAGACCTTTTAGGAAACCCTGAGATTCCACCTTTTTGACGATTTGTATGAAACCTTTCTCTTCGTTCAGTTAAAATCTTGTGCCCGTAAGCTTGATGTCCTACATCCCAAATTAACTGATCATGGGGTGTATTAAAAACATAATGAATAGCAACAGTAAGTTCTACTACACCTAAACTGGCACCAAAATGCGAATTTCCAATTTCTGAAATAACGTCAATAATGTAATGGCGCAACTCATCAGACAACTGAGGTAGTTGATCAATCTCGATTTTATCCCTTAAATCTTTAGGGGTATTAATCTGACTTAATAGTGGGCCGGCCTTGTATTGAGACATCTTATTACAAAATTACGCATAATTGCGCTTTTACAATAACGTTTAAGCAGTTGATTTGTTGACAGTAATTAGGATTTATTAAGAAAACATTCTATTTAAAACCCTTATTTCATACGATTTAGAATAAGAATCTCACAATTCAACGAATTTTTTCGTCAACTTACCGAGAATGCAATCTAAATTGAAAAGCACACACGTATATTTGACCCGAATCTATTAAAAGAATGACCCATGAACACTTTTAAAGTAGAAGCCACTCACAAGACACCTGAGATTGAAGGCAATATTGAAGAAGGTAAATTCTCAATCAAAGGAAAATGCATACCAGAAGACGCCAGAGGCTTCTTTATACCTTTCAGGGACTGGTTTATGCAATTTGTTCAATCTGACTGCAATAAAATATATGCTGAGTTAGATTTGGAATATTTCAACACCTCTACTTCTAGCATCTTACTAGATGTATTTAAACAATTAGATAATCTATCTAATAAAAAAGAAGTTGAAATCACCTGGATTTATGAAGAGGATGATTTTGAAATGGAAGAAGTTGGACAGGACTACAAATTAATGATTGGAGAAAACTTTAAATTACAATCAAAGCCCTGGGAAAATTAACCATCCCAATCCGTCTTTCCTTTATTAATAAACCTGGTAGGAATATTTTTACCTTCTTTTTGGTAATAATATACTTGAAAAAGATTTTCTAAGTAATCCCAATGCAGATTATTGGTTGATTTATCGTAATTGACATATCCAAGTGATTCATTTTGTTCCTTTGTGATATACACAAGTAAATCTTCATCATATTTACTTCTTATCTCCATTTCAAGGTTGTAATCATAATCATGAAACGGAACTAATTTTAAATTAAACCCACCTTCTGCACCGGATGCTTTCATCAAACTACCTTCATAAGTTTGCAGTTCATACTTTTCATCTGCATCAATAACAAATACAGTATTTGGATGACTCACTTCATCTTTTGCAGGATTTCTTAAGGAAAGATGGGCAGCAATCGATTCATCAATATATTCTTCTCGCTTAGGAGCATCTTTTACATCCACATGATCAACATCTTCCATCACCTCTTTTTGAGGCTCATCAATCACTTTATCATTTACACCTCCACCAGATTGGCAAGATATAATCGGAAAAAAAAGCCGGAATGAAAGTCTCTTCATCATTTAAAAGACCAATCGTGCGTATCAATATCTGTTAAACAAGATGTCAATAAATTAATTGAACCGGCAATATCATCTTTATTGGCCATTTCAATTACCTGATGTAAATGTCTGGTAGGAATAGAAACCGCACCTGCAATAGAACCTCCTTGAGTCATTCTTTGAATTCCGGCAGTATCTGTCCCACCTTGAGGTAGAATTTCAGGTTGCCATTTAATTTTATGTTTTTTCGCAGTGTTTTTCATAAACTCAACCATGCGATAATCACAGATTGTACCGGCATCCATCACTTTGATAGCTGTTCCTTCACCTAGTCTTGTAATTTTTTCATGTTCAGCTGCACCAGGTAAATCAAAGGCAATGGTTGTATCTAATCCAAAACCAAAATCAGGATTAACCTTTAATGATGCCGCATTTGCTCCTCTAATTCCAACTTCTTCTTGAACGGTAAAGACCCCATAAATATCATAAGGCACCTTTTTACCCTTCAGTTTTTTAAGCGTTTCAATTAAAATAAATACCGCCAACCTATTGTCTAAAGATTTTGAATTAACGCAATTACCCATCTCAATAAACTCACGTTCTCTTGTTATAGGATCTCCAATTTGCACTAACTTTTCTACTTCTTTCTTTGACAAACCTGTATCGATATAATAGTCAGAAATCTTGGCAACCTTGTTGCGTTCTTCCGGAGTCATCACATGAATTGGCTTAGATGCCATCACTCCGATAACATCTTTTTTACCATGAATTAAGACACGTTGCGCAGTTAATGTTTTTGGGTCAAATCCACCCAAAGTATGAAAACGGATAAATCCTTTATCGTCAATATGAGTTACTATAAAACCTATCTCATCCATATGAGCACCTATCATCACCCTTTTAGGATCTTTTGCCGACCCTTTTTTTATGGCATAGACATTTCCCATATTATCTACTTCCACTTCATCTACCAAAGGTGTAATTTCCTTTATTACTAGTTCACGCACCTTTTGCTCAAACCCAGGAGCACCAGGAGTTTTACATATTTTGGCTAATAATTTTGTATTAATTGACATAGTACCGGTTTTAAAAACTCAATATAATTATTCTTTTTCTTTTGTAGTATCTCCTATCATTGTAAGGCGGTATGCCAGCATGGCCGGAACTCCTAAAAAGCAAACGACAGCAATCATCCAACCAGATAGCTTTCTTGTCATTTCAACCCCACTACTCAATAAATCTCGATTAAAATCCTGATCCCAACCAAAAAACTGGCGTAAGCTAACGGTCTCTTCTTTTTCAGCCACAAGCGTTGACAACTCTACTTCAAAAATTTGAGCAGGGTAAAAATAAAAGATCAGGAACATTGCTATTCCTGATCCTAAAAAAACTAAAATGAATTTCAATTTTTTATCCACTTCACACTAAAGTTTAGCAATACTCATCATATGCCATCTTTAGGTTGTCTGCAATCATTTCTGCAGATCTTCCTTCAATGTGATGTCTTTCAATAAAGTGAACCAAAGTTCCATCCTTAAACAATCCAATAGATGGAGAAGATGGAGGATATGGCAAGGTATATTTTCTTGCTTGTTCAGTTGCTTCCTTATCTACACCGGCAAAAACCGTTACCATGTTATTAGGCAATTTTGTATGTTTAGTTGATAAGATTACACCCGGCCTCATTGTTCCGGCAGCACAACCACATACTGAATTGATTACAACCAAAGTAGTTCCTTCTTTATTTAAAGCTGAATCAACTTGATCAACCGTTTCTAAACTGTCAAATCCTGCTGCTTCCAGCTCCTGTTTCATTGGTGTTGTTAATTCTGTAGGATACATATATATAGTATTTTAAAATCAAAAAATTATTTGTGCAAAATTACGCATAAAAATGCTTTTCATATCGTTGGACGTTTACCTCATCATCCAGTTTACAATCTTCTATAAGATATTTTAACATTTGAATGGCATAAAAAGGAGCAATAGAAACACCTTTGGTCCCCAATCCATTAAAAACATGAAGCTTTTTTAAGGAAGGATGTGTTCCCAAAAGTGGCCTTCTATCTGAAACTGTAGGTCTTATTCCACCTTCATGATCTACTATATTGAATTCAAAGCGACAAAAAGTTTTGAGCCTTTCCAGCAATTCATCTTTCCCTTCCTGGGTTGGAACGGGCTTATCTTGTTGCCAATTGTAGGTAGAACCAATTTTGTATTGATCATTTCCAATAGGTAATACAAACATATTTTTATTCAGAATGTCATCATACTTCAAGTCGGGAGCATGAATGGTTAAAACATCTCCATGAGAAGGTTTCATTGGGATATAATTGAAATATGGATTATCCACTAATTGATAACCTTCACAAAAAATGTATTGATCGTTATTCTCTATTTGATCTGAAGAAAAGGCTTCATCTATAAATTGAACACCATTTTGACTCAAGTACTTTTTAGATCCATCTAAAAATGCATTGACATCCAGATGACCCAGAGAATTAACTTTTCCCACTCCAAAAGGAGCATCAACAAAAGGATGATTTAAATCTTCTGCAGCTTGTAAGTATTGATCAAACCTACCATCCCCTTCTAATGCGGCCCAATTGTTTTGCTCCTCAATTGAAGCAAATACGCGAACTATTGAGCGGTGGGACAACAATTTTATTCCTATTTTATCTTCAACTGTGGAATAAAATTGACGAGCTGCCGGAAACAAAACATCTACATTCCAACCTTTGGTAAGTCTTTTAAAAATAATGGGGTTGATCATTCCGGCTGCAACTCTTGAAGAATGGTTTTTTCCATTATCATAAACGCTAACAGGAATACCTTTAAGATGAAATTGCCAGGCCAATGTTGCACCGGCCAGTCCAAATCCTATAATTGTGTAATTTGATTGTTCCATAAAAAAAGGTGAGTAACACCCACCTTTGAATTATTTTATTCTTCTTCTACTGTTTTTTCGAGAAGTTCCTTTAAAGTTTTGATTTTACCCAACTCTTCATCCACCTTCTCTTTGACTTCATCAACTTTTTGTTGAGCCAAATCAATTAAGGTAACTTTTTCTTTATACACCTCTTCTGTAATTGTTCCTTCGCTTTTTTCTTTCTCCACTTTTTCAAGGGCGATATCAATTTTACCTTGATTTAGGGAGATTTCAATTTGAAATCCCTCTACTTTCTCTTCCGCCTCTTCAATTTTCTTTTTGGCTTTTTGCCTTGCTTCTTCTGCCCGCTGCTGACCAAATTCTCTTCCGCTTAAATCACCTTTATCTTTACCGTAGGCATTACCATTATTGGATTTTTCTTTATGCTCTTTGTGATGATCGTGATCATCATCATCATCATGATCTTTCTTTTTCTTATCATGATCATTGTGTTTTTCATGCTTTTCTTTGTCATGATCATGATCGTCATCATCATCTTCTTCATGTTTATACTCTTTCTTTTTTTCTTCTTTTTTCTCATGACCTTTTTGGGCATAAGTTGGAAGAAAAGTGAATAGCAAAACAGCTATAATTAATACTTTTCTCATCTTAAATACCATTTAATAAAGAATCAACTTCATTACTCAAGTTGTTCATATCATTTTCTAAATCTTGCAAACCATCATCAACATCATCTGTTGACTCTTCAATCTCGATTGTTTCTTGTTCAGTTGCTTCAGATTGATCTTCTACAACTTCCTCTCCTCCGCAAGCAGCTAACACAAGCAACAAACTTGGGATAAAAAATATTTTTTTCATCATAACTTATATCATCTTAAGATTAAACTCTGGCTGCTAATGTAGCAACACTAACTTTACAATTTTCAATCTTCAACAATTGTTTTACACATGCTTCTATTGTAGCTCCTGTAGTTAAAACATCATCAATAAGTAGCACATGTTTATCCTTCAATTTTTCAGCTTTGTTTACTTCAAATATATCACGCACATTTTGCCATCTATCAAATTTAGTGACCGTTGTTTGAGAGGGATTGTGTTTCACTCTTTTGATTAAACTTTCATTTAATCTAACATTTAAGACACTTTGTAAACCTTTGGCAATAACTGTTGATTGATTAAATCCTCTTTTACGCATTTTTTTAGGATGCAATGGAACAGGTATAATCCAGTCATAACTAACATTAGAAGGCATACTTTGCGCCAGTTTTTCACCCAAAAATTCAGCAAACTTTGTTCTACTTTTATATTTTATAAGATGCAAGATATCCTGTGTTTTGTTCCCTTTCTCAAAATTGAATAAAGCGTGTGTATACTGCACGTCTACTCGCCCCCAAAAAAGTTGTTGCAGGGCATTTTGATCAGTAACTTTTTGATTTATATATGGCAAATCGTAAAGACAATTGAGACATAAATATTGCTCATTTATATTTAAATCTACGCTACACATTTCGCAATGATTGGGATAAAAGACATCTAGTGTAGCTGTTGCAATATTTTTAATTTGATATGTGATCACTTATATAGTAATATCTTGAAGAAAGTTACCATTAAATTTAGTATTAATTTTTAACATCTTAAAGTGGATAAATTAAAACCAAATTTTACTTGATTCCAACTTGTTATTTGTGGTAAATTGTAAGTCCAAGCTCAAACAAAATACCCTCCAGCGGGAGGCAATAAAGGAGTTGTTGAAATAAAGTGAAAAACCGTGTCAATATTTTTAAGGTTTAGAAATTGTAATCAGAATATTAAGAGCCTGAATCCCTTGCAATTAGAGGGTTTTAAAAGTTTAGATTTTAAGAATTGTTGATAAGTAAGGGGTGATTGTGGATTAAAATTGATTGTGATTTGTCGAAAAAATCACAAGTTTTGTCGTACCGATTTACCTATTAAAATCAACTAAATTTTTCCGCTACTTAGTGGACAATTTTTTAACTAAAAAAATGACCAACCTGTCACTTTTGACTGAACAAGTTTCGGAGGCAGGAAAGAAAAGTATTTGAATTAAAAAAAGGAGAGCGTAATGGCAGAAGCAAAAGAACCGATTTTAGAAGAAAACAACGACAGATTTGTATTATTCCCAATTCAGCATGATGATATTTGGCAGTTTTACAAGAAGGCGGAGGCTAGCTTCTGGACTGCTGAGGAGATTGATTTAGCTCAAGATTTAGTTGATTGGAATGAAAAACTAAATGATGACGAGCGTCACTTCATTAAACACGTTTTAGCATTCTTTGCTGCTTCTGACGGAATCGTAAATGAGAATTTGGCAGAAAATTTCTTATCAGAAGTACAATACACTGAGGCTAAATTCTTTTACGGATTTCAGGTTGCTATAGAGAATATTCATTCAGAAACATACTCGTTACTGATTGACACATATATCAAAGACACAAAAGACAAAAACTATTTATTCAACGCCATTGACACTATTCCGTGTGTAGCTAAAAAAGCGGAATGGGCATTAAGATGGATTGATGAAGGTTCTTTTGCTGAGCGTTTAATTGCATTTGCTGCAGTAGAAGGAATCTTCTTTTCAGGATCATTTTGTTCTATTTTCTGGTTAAAGAAAAGAGGATTAATGCCTGGATTGAGTTTTTCAAATGAACTTATATCAAGAGACGAAGGATTACATTGTGACTTCGCTTGTTTATTATACAACAATCACCTGGTTAACAAATTATCAAAAGAGACTGTAAGTAAGATCATTACTGATGCAGTAGAGATAGAAAAGGAATTTGTTACAGATGCTATTCCAGTTAAGTTAATCGGAATGAATGCTGATCTAATGACGCAATACATAGAGTTTGTTGCTGACAGATTGCTTGCCGAGTTGGGATGTGAAAAGGTGTACAACTCGACAAATCCATTTGATTTTATGGATATGATCAGTATTCAAGGTAAAACGAACTTCTTTGAGAAGAGAGTTGCTGAATACCAAAAAGCAGGTGTAATGAATCAAGGAGAAAACCAGACCTTCTCATTGGATGAGGATTTTTAAAAGAATTGAATTGTGAAACCCCTGTCCATTGTTTACTTCTAATCCCAGGGAGTAAAGAATGAACGAGCAACAGCCAAGGACGAATTATGTATGTAGTAAAAAGAGATGGTAGAAAAGAGCCGGTTAAATTTGACAAAATAACCGCGCGTGTAAAAAAATTGTGCTACGGCCTGGACAGTATGGTTCAGCCAGAAGTTGTAGCAATGAAAGTTATTGAAGGATTGTATGATGGTGTTAGCACATCAGAGCTTGACAGTTTAGCAGCTGAAGTTGCTGCTTCTAAGACAATTGAGCACCCTGATTATGCTTTGTTAGCATCAAGAATTTCAGTTTCAAACCTTCACAAAAACACTAAAAAGTCGTTTTCAGACACAGTAGATGATTTATACAATTACATTGACCCTATTACAGGTGAAAATGCATCTTTGATTGCAGAAGATGTTTATCAAATTGTAAAAGACAATGCAGAATTTTTTGATTCAAGCATCATCTATGATCGTGATTTCAAATACGATTATTTTGGATTTAAAACATTAGAGAGAGCATACCTATTGAAGATTGATGGGAATATTGTTGAGCGTCCGCAACAAATGTTGATGAGGGTTGCAATTGGTATCCACAAAGAAGATATCGCTTCAGCAGTGAAAACCTACAATGCTATGTCAGAAGGATGGTTTACACATGCTACACCTACTTTATTTAATGCCGGTACTCCTAAACCACAGATGTCGTCGTGCTTCTTATTGCAAATGCAAGAAGATAGTATCGCAGGAATCTATGACACATTAAAACAATGTGCTCAAATTTCACAATCTGCCGGAGGAATCGGTTTGTCGATTCACGATATCAGAGCCAAAGGTTCATATATCAAAGGAACCAACGGAACTTCAAATGGTATTGTTCCAATGTTGAGAGTATTCAATGACACTGCCAGATATGTAGATCAAGGTGGAGGAAAAAGAAAAGGTTCTTTTGCTATATACATGGAGCCTTGGCATTCTGATATTTTTGATTTCCTTGATTTGAAAAAGAATCACGGTAAAGAAGAACAAAGAGCAAGAGATTTATTCTACGCTATGTGGATTTCTGACTTGTTCATGGAAAGAGTTGAGTCAAATGGAGATTGGACTTTAATGTGTCCAAATGAGTGTCCTGGACTTTCTGAAGCTTATGGTGATAAGTTCAAAAAACTTTACACTAAATATGAAAAAGAAGGTAGAGGAAGAAAAACCATTAAAGCTCAAGATCTTTGGTTTAAAATCTTAGAATCTCAAATTGAGACTGGTACTCCTTACATGGTTTACAAAGATGCAGCCAACGAAAAATCAAACCAAAAGAATTTAGGTACTATCAAGTCTTCAAACTTGTGTACAGAGATTTTAGAGTACACTGCTCCGGATGAAGTAGCAGTTTGTAATTTAGGATCTATTGCACTTCCAAAGTTTGTAGATGCTGAAACTAAGGAGTTTGATCACAACAAATTATTTGATGTTGCTTATCACTTAGCAATTAACTTGAATAAAGTAATTGATCAAAACTTTTATCCAATTGAAGAGGCTCGTAACTCTAATATGAGACACCGTCCTATTGGAATTGGTGTACAAGGATTAGCTGATGCTTATATCTTGATGAGATATCCATTTGATTCTCCTGAAGCAAGACAGTTGAATAAAGAAATTTTCGAAACTATCTATTATGCTGCTGTTACTGCTTCTAAAGATCAAGCAATAATTGATGGACCTTACGAAACATGGAAAGGTTCTCCAATCTCTAAAGGAGAGTTCCAATTTGATATGTGGGGTGTTACTCCTTCAAGCAGATGGGAATGGGATGTTTTGAGAGAAGAAGTTAAAAAACACGGAGTTAGAAACTCATTGTTGTTAGCTCCAATGCCAACAGCTTCTACTGCTCAAATCCTTGGAAACAACGAATGTTTTGAACCATACACTTCAAATATTTATACAAGAAGAGTACTTTCTGGTGAGTTTATTATCGTAAACAAACACTTATTGAAAGACTTAGTGAAGTTAGGATTGTGGGATAGCACAATGAAGAACAAATTAATGGCCGCTAACGGATCAATTCAAAATATTGATGAGATTCCTGCTGACATTAAAGAACTTTATAAAACAGCTTGGGAAATTTCTCAGAAAACGATTATCGATCAAGCTGCTGATAGAGGTGCCTTCGTTTGTCAATCTCAATCATTGAACTTGTTCATGGAGAATGCGAACTTCGCTAAATTAACGTCAATGCATTTCTACGGTTGGAAAGCCGGTTTAAAAACTGGAATGTATTACTTAAGAACAAAAGCTGCTACAGACGCTATCAAGTTTACACTTGACAAGAACGCTACAGCCGCTCCGGTTGCTAAAACTGAAGAAGAGAGAATGGCAGAAATTGCTTGCTCTTTGGATGATCCGGACAGCTGCGAAATGTGCTCTGGATAGAAGCGAAAGCAGCCAATTAAATTGCACGCATCAAAACCCGATCTAAAACGGGTTACCTTAACTGTAATCTTGAAAATAGGTTACGCCGGCTTCAAAATTTGAAGCCGGCTTTTTTTGTTTATATATCTTCCAAATTAAAAGCCCTTGATTAAAAAAATGACTTTAATTTTGTTTTCACCCAACCTCAAAACACGTTAAAAAATTCGTGAAGCAAATTGTTAAGTCAAATAAAAAATCCTTTTACACTTTTATCTTACTTATTATAATAAGCGTTGGATTAAGGGTTCACTTAACAGGCTTAAACAATAAACCCATGCAAGTTACTATATGGGATGCTTTGGGTTATTATCAATATCTACCAGCCACTTTTATTTACAATGATGTTGACAAACTAGCATGGTATGAAAAACTGGAAAGTAAATACAATCTAAGTGGTGGCGAAATATATCAATATCAGCAATTAGAAAACGGAAACAAAGTTGCCAAGTACACAGCAGGTGTGGCAATTATGCAAAGCCCATTTTTTTTATTAGCCCACTCCTATGCTCTTTTATCGGACTACGAAGCAGATGGTTTTTCTGCCCCATACCAATATGCAATTGCCTATGGAATGGTACTTTACTTTATTCTGGCATTGTTCATTTTAAGAAAGATACTCTTACGATATTATGACGATACAATTACTTCAATCACACTTATTCTAATAACCCTCGCTACCAACACATTACAATACGTTGCTGCTGAAGCCGGAATGAGTCATGGATATATCTTCTTACTTTATTCATTACTCATTTGGTTTACCATTAAATGGCATGACAAACCAACATTCAAATACTCAGCTTTAATTGGTTTCACAGTTGGTTTTGCAGCAATTTGTAGAATTACTGATGCAGTTATGATTTTAATCCCAATTCTTTGGGGAATAAGTGATAAAGAAAGTCTGAAACAGAAAATCAAACTATTGAAAGAAAACAGCAGCTTATTATTGTGGTGTGCAGCTTTTGGAATACTGGCAATTCTTCCACAAATAATGTATTGGTGGTATGTGACTGGTTCACCATTGCATAAAATGGGAAGTAAATGGCAGTTCTTAGACCCATGGTTCCGCGTACTCACAGGATTTGAAAAGGGTTGGTTTATCTATACTCCTGTCACCATATTCATGATAATTGGTTTGTTTTTAATAAGAAAAAAGGAATTCAGAGTTGCTGTAGGTACTTTGGCATTTATTAATATCTGGATTATCATTTCATGGCACGAATGGAGATATGGCGCATCATATTCAACAAGAGCTCTTGTACAATCATACCCAGTTTTGGCTTTGCCTTTGGCAGCATTTATTTCACATAGTTGGAAAAAACATTTAAGGTACCTGGTATCAGCTATCGCAATAATATTATGTTCTGTAAACATCTTTCAAATACATCAATACAACAAAGGAATTTTAATTGGAGATGGAATGAATTTTCAATATTATAAGGCAGTTTTCTTAAAGAATGAAGTCACACCATTAGCTGCAAGTTTAATTGAAACAAGTGACTATGTTTCAGATTTTGAACCCAAAAAGACTCTGGTCAGCATTAGCAGTCAACCGATAGAAACCAGAGAAGGAAATCCTATACCTATAATCGAATTAAATAATGTACAGGATGTTCATCTTAAAATTGAAACTGTTATTGCAACTACATTTGGAATTTTGGATAGTGATATAGTGTGCAGTTATCAAAATAATGATTTCAAAAAGGAACAACGTTTTTGTCTAGGTAATCATGCAACCAAAATAGACAATGACAATGACTATGCATTTTTCTTTATAATACCTGAAGACAAACTTGGCGGAAGATTCTCAATAAGTATTGAAACTAAGAGTTATGTTAAGGGTGAAATTCACCTTTTGACAGTTTTCAATTGATGTAGAATAAATAACGATATCTTAGATAACTAATAAAAAGCAAATGAAGAAAGATCTGATTTTATTACACGGCGCACTGGGTGCTGCCAAAGAGTTTGAGCGCTTTGTGTTAGACCTATCTGAGCATTTTAATGTTTATAGCTTTGATTTTAGTGGACATGGCAACAATGATTCAACTGAAAAATTTAGCATGTCTCTCTTTGCAGAGAATTTGAAAGATTTCATAATAGCCAATGAACTGGATCGCCCTCAAATATTTGGCTACAGTATGGGAGGATACGTAGCTTATACTTTGGCAATTAAAGAACCAGATTTATTAGGAGACATAATGAGTTTAGGGACAAAACTCAAATGGGATGTATTAACAGCCAAGGCTGAAACCAAAAAATTGAATCCCCAAATTATTGAAGAAAAGGTTCCAAAATTTGCTCAGTATTTAGACAGTTTACATCTTGATTGGAAGCAAAATATGCTAAAAACGGTTGATTTAATGATAGACCTTGGAAATGGAGCCGCTTTGGAATTATCAGACTTTTCAAAAGTGCAGAACAAGTGTTTTATTGGTTTAGGAGATCATGATGAGATGGTGAGTTGCAGAGAAACTAACGAAGTGCATGACGCATTACCAAACAGTCATTACTATAGTCTTATCAATACCAGACACCCTTTAAATCAAATAGACAAAGACTTGCTGGTTAATCAGATAATTGAATTTTTAGGATAAACACTTTTACCTTAAGAACAGCTTGAGCAAATTCCAAAAACTTGCATCTCAACACGGTCTACTTTAAATCCTTTTAAAGATATGTCGGGAATTTTAGGAACATCAACACAATAAACTTCATGACAATTGTTGCATTGAAAGTGCACGTGCTCATGGTGATGTGCCTTTTCATGGCAATCTTCTTCACACAAAGCCAATTTTTTCTCTTCGCCCAAACTAATTTCATGAATCAAACCTTTGGCCTTAAAAGACTTTAATGTGCGATACAAAGTGATCCTGTCAAAATCACCAAGAGCCTTTTCAATTTGAGACAATGAAATTGCTGCTTTACTATCCATAAAGACTTTAAGAACAGCTAGTCTAAAATCTGTAACTCTTAATTTTTTCGATTTCAACAAATCAATCATATGCCAAAAATGCAAATAAATATTCATTTCTGCAACACTGTTGCATTTATTAATTAAATTTGTACACTGAAATGAAATTAACTTCGGCCATATTATTACTACTTCTTGGACTAACTTCTTATACTCAAGAGTTTAAAGGGCAGGTAGTTAACATCAACAATGGACAAGGTATTCCCTATGCCAAATTACATTTTGTAGATCTGGAGATTAAAATTATTGCCGATTCAACAGGTAGATGGTTCTTACAGGATGTTCCGGAAGGGCTAAATCACCTTGAAGTTATAGCAGTTGGATATAAAGAACTTCACCTTGATTTGGAGCTTATCCAAAACAAATCAAGTTTGATAACCATGCAACCCACGCATCACAAACTTGACAAAGTAATTGTAAGTGCTAATGGTTATTTACATAGAGAAAGCATAACAAATGTGGAATCAAGGCAATTCACTGAACTCACAACAATACCTACCACTAATTTGGGAGAAGCATTAGCAAATATTCCAGGCGTGTATCAATCCAGTACCGGAAATGGAATCAGCAAACCTGTTATCAGAGGCTTATCCGGCAGTAGAGTTGTAACTTACATTAACAGTTTAAGAATTCAGAACCAACAATGGGGTGGTGACCATGGATTACCAATTACCTCACTTGGAATTGGAGGTGTTGAAGTGATTAAAGGACCGGCATCCCTGCTATATGGAGCAGATGCTTTAGGCGGAGTGCTTTATTTTGTTGACGAACCTTTTGCCGAAAGAAATACTATGTCAGCCTATATCTCAAGTAGATTTGATCATAATTCGTTAGGAAGTAGCAACAGTGGAGGAATGCGCTTTAGCAAAGACGCTTTCAAAATGAATATTTACGGCTCCCATGATAATTACGCAGATTTTACTCTACCCAATGGTAAACAACTTTTAAACTCAAGATACAAACAAACATCTGCCAAACTGGCCTTTGGATACAGCAAAAAGATTTGGGTTTTTAACCTTAGATACAATTTCTACAATGGGCGAATTGGGTTACCTGGACACACTCATGATTCAATCCCGACATTGGAGAGTTTTTATACTGACAACCAAAACCGAAAAGACAATGTACCGGCTCAGCGTATTCAAAATCACTTCATTAGTCTAGAAAACAAATTCTTTTTTGGAAATCAAGAATTGTACATCACTTTAGGGAATACTAACAATGCATTAAAAGAACACGAAGAAAAATTCTTTTTCCCCGATATCGTAATGAATCTTAACAACTCATTGTACAATGTAAAATGGAGATCAAAACTTAGTTCAAAATGGGAATCAATAATTGGATCTCAAGGAATGTATCAAATGAACACCAACGGTAAAGATGCAACTGAAATATTGATTCCGGATAGTAAAACAATTGATGCAGGTTTATACGCGCTTATCAGATTTCACAAGGATAAATGGACTACTATGTTTGGTGGAAGATATGATTATAGACAAATCCAAACATTTAATCCTGAAACCTATACAGGGCAATTTAATGGTTTAAATTATTCAGCCGGATTTGCATTTACCGGAAATAAAAGCACTGTTCGATTCAATGCTTCCACAGGATTTAGAGCTCCAACATCTTCAGAATTATTGTCAGATGGAATTCATCATGGATCTTATAGATACGAAATTGGAGATAATAATTTGACAACAGAAAAAGGAACTCAATTGGATGCAAGTTTTGCTCTGCATTTAGATGATTTGGAATTAATAGTAAATCCATTTTATAACTATATCCGAGATTACATTTATCTGCAACAAGAAGATTCAATTATTGACAATTTTCAAGTTTACACTTACCAGCAAGCTTCTTTTGCTCAATTATATGGAACTGAATTCGGATTTCATTATCATCCGCATAAAGCACATTGGGTTCATTTGGAAACTACTTTCTCAACAATTTTTGCAGAAGACAACAGTAAACAAGCCCTACCTCTGATACCACAGAGTAGAATAAACACTCAACTAAAACTTGAATTTGAAATGAAAAAGAAATTCAAGATTGAAGACATAAGCATACAGCACCTTTACTTGTTTAAACAGAATAGAACTGCTGTATTTGAAACAGAAACACCCTCATATCACCTACTTAATTTGGCCATCAATATGAAAATAGATTGGCAAAATCCTTTAATGATAAGCATTGGCGTGAGGAACATTTTAAACACCACCTATATTGACCATTTATCGAGACTAAAATATCTTGGCATTAGCGCCCCAGGGATAAATGGATTCATTAGCCTTAGATATGAATTTGAAAAATCACTTAAATCAAAATAAAATGAAAAAAATATCAATCGTTTTTCTTTCATTAGTTGCCATTGTAACTGTTTCTTGTGAAAAATGTCAGGATTGCCATTATGAAAGCACCAATGGTTTAGTAGAAATTGGTGAAATATGTGGTGATGAATTAAAAGATGCTGAAGCTAATGGATATACCATTGGTGACACCGTTGTTACAATTCACTGCGAAGAACACTAACAACAAATATATTAATCTACTTATTTGGTAGATTTTATAGATTTATTACTTTTGCCATCTTAAAAGTGATAAGTAACTAATGGAAACAATAGAAAAAGCTTTACTTTCTCCTTGGCCCTGGTACGTGGTTGGGCCCGGAATTGCTTTAGTAATGTTATTATTTGGATACTGGGGCAAGTCGTTCGGTATATCATCTTCTAACAGTACTATTTGTTCTGCATTAGGTGCAGGTAAGGTTTCAAGTTTCTTTGATTTCAATTGGAAAGAAGACAGGTGGAGACTCATGTTTCTAGTTGGTGCGGTAATCGGTGGATTTATCGTATCCAACTTTATGACAAGCGGTGAACCAATTGAATTATCGAGTAAAACAGTTAAAGAACTAAATGAATTAAACATCTCTGTTAATGATCCAATGGTTCCTACAGATTTAATCAGTTGGGAAGCACTTAAAAGTTCAACTGGTATACTATTTATGCTTGTTGGTGGTTTTTTAATAGGATTTGGATCTAGATATGCTGGTGGTTGTACGTCTGGTCATGCCATTACAGGACTTAGCAACCTACAATTCCCTTCATTAATTGCCGTTATCGGCTTTTTTGCCGGAGGATTAATTATGACCTATTTTATTTTCCCATTGATATTCTAAAGAAATGATAAAGCTTATAAAATATACACTATTGGGAATGTTTTTCGCCATTTTATTGGCAAAAGGAGAAGTTATTTCTTGGTATAGAATTCAAGAAATGTTTCGCTTTCATTCATTTCACATGTACGGCGTAATTGGTTCTGCTGTAGTTATTGGAATAATATCCATGTTAATAATTAAGAAAAAACAGCTTAAAGATTCGAGCGGTGAATTTTTTCAGATAAAACCTAAAGACAAATCCTTTTACAGATATCTATTTGGAGGGATTATTTTCGGATTAGGCTGGGCTTTAACAGGCAGTTGCCCAGGTCCAATGTATATTCTGCTCGGCTACGGATATACCCAGTTTGTTATTGTAATATTTGGCGCCTTATTGGGAACTTTTGTTTACGGAATGGTAAGAAAATACTTACCTCACTAAAAAACAAAAATTAAATATTCTCAAGGATTGATTCAAAAATCAATTTACCATCTGTGTTGTAAAGATTGTCATCAGCTGCTCTTTCAGGATGCGGCATCATTCCAAACACATTCTTTCCTTTATTGGTAATTCCGGCAATGTTAAGCAAGGATCCATTTGGATTTTCATTCTCAACAACATTACCTTCTGCATCACAGTACTGAAATAATATTTGATCGTTATCCTGTATTGATTTCATCATATCATCAGGCGCATAGAATCTTCCTTCTCCGTGAGCAATTGGAATCTTATAAGCTCTATCCTCCAATCCCTTTGTAATAGCAGAAGTAGAAGATTTTGGTTTTAAGAATACATTCTTACAAATAAACTTTTGCGAGTTATTGTGCAACAATGCTCCATCCAAAAGAGGAGTTTCACATAAAATTTGGAAACCATTACATACTCCCATTACGAATCCACCATTTTGACCGTGTTTTACAACCTCACTCATAATCGGTGAAAATCTAGCAATTGCACCTGATCGCAAATAATCCCCATAACTAAAACCTCCAGGCAGAACAACAAAATCAACACCTTTTAAATCAGTGTCTTTATGCCATAATCTTTCAACTTTTTGCCCTAAAGAAGTTTCAAGGGTATAAATCATGTCTTGATCACAATTGGATCCGGGAAAAGTAACAACTCCAAATTTCATCTTGATAAATTAGATATGCAAAGTTAACTAATCATCTATAGATAACAGCCCTAATTGAACATATTTGATAGACTAATTATTAACCAGATAATAACAAGTACATTTGATAGAGATGTTCTGCTACTATGTAAAATAGGTGTTGCCATAATAATAGCAGAAGGAATTGCAAAACTCATATATGCTAAATCAAAGACATAATAAGCTACAGACCATATAATCACAGTTAAAATCCAAAGAAATAAAATCACCTGACTTTGTTTCTTGAATCGATTAATTTGTGATCTAAAAACAACTGAATACTTATACATGGTCCCTAAAAACAACAAACCAAAATATCCAATATTTGAAGCGTTAAACAAATTCCATTCAAAGTCAGATGCATTTTCACCAACTACAGGATTAAAATAAAAACTTCCGGTAATCACAAAAAGTGTGGTTAAATAATATATCAATGGCAACATTCCGCCAAGAATTACCATGGCCCATTCTCTCCATACAAAAGGTCTAAAAACAGCCAATGAAATCCAGGGCAAAAGAATTAATAAAACTGAAAATGATGAAAAGACAAAGGCAATTCCAAGTAAAAATGAAGCCCAGAAGACATTTGTTTTAGCTGGAGCTTGTCTTCTAATTTTTAGAATTTCTCCCAAGGCTAACACAATGAAAAGTTGTCCAATTAAGTCCATTGAAAAACTCAATTGTTGCATTGAGAATAAAATTATTATATAAAATAAACCAGGTAAAAAAGAGGCCTTTGAATAAAAAGTATGTCTGTTATAGACATTATTTATTTGATGTGCTGTAATGCTGCTTATTAAAACTGTCGCTAAATAATTCAACCAACTTTCTGAATAAATGAATTGTTCAAACGAATTATGCCAGTCTAACAAATTTGTTTTTGGCTGAAAATCAATAAGAAAAACAGTTGCTGCACATATTGCTATGAACACAGGTAAACTGAGAACAGCTATTGGGGTTTTATCTCTATATAAATTTACCAGCATGCTGTAAAATTAGTTGAATTATTTATTACATTTGTTCACACAAAATAATTTATCAACTATGGGATCAGCAGATTTTTTTTATTGGTTAGGTGATGCTTTTTATTGGTTATTTGAAAACACACTTGAGCCAATTTCTGACGGTGACTGGATTTGGAGATTAGTATTATGGGGAGGATTTGTCGGTTTTGGTTACTGGATGTATCGTCAACACAAATACAATCAACAAGCGGCTGCAGACCCAAATCAAATTAAATAAGACCAAATTAGTCTAATATATATGAGCTACTCATCTTAATGATTGAGTAGCTTTTTTTGTTATTGCTCTTTGATTACCTCATGTTTAGCATTCTTTAATTCTTTCAAGAAAGAAAATATTTTTTTTCTGAATACTAAAAAAAGGATGATGTAAGGAATAATCATAATGTAAAGAATTCCTGTGTTGATTCCACTTGGACCTTCTTCTGCCTGATCTTCTGCTACAGCTTTACACATAGCACATTGTCCAAATAAATCCTGAACAAAGAACAAGCACAACATCAATAAATAAATTCCTCTTCTCATTTAGATTGCTTTAACTGACATCTTTAATCATCAGTATACAACAAAGGTACTAAATCATTGTATAAATCTGCTTTTTTCAGTTAATTTGTGGTCGCTAACTGATATTCCAGAAAGCAGAAAATAATTTTTATGACAGACGTTACTACCCTAGGAGAATTTATCATTGAAAAACAAAGAGATTTCCCGGGATCAAGTGGAGAATTTTCAAGACTATTAAGTGCCATCAGACTAGCATCTAAAATTGTGAGTCAGCAAGTAAACAAAGCAGGTTTGCTTAATCATATTCTAGGATCAGTAGGTACTGAAAACATTCAGGGTGAGCAACAGCAAAAATTGGATGTTTACGCAAATGATCAATTTATCAAAGCACTTACAAAAAGAAAAGTAGTTTGTGGAATCGCGTCTGAAGAAAATGACGATTACATTTCAATCAACCAGGAAGGAAAATACATCATTGCCATGGATCCATTGGATGGTTCATCAAACATTGATGTAAATGTTTCTATTGGTACCATTTTCTCAATTTATAAAAGAATATCACCAGAAGGAAGTCCTGTAACAATGGAGGATTTTCTACAAAAAGGAACGGAGCAATTGGCAGCCGGATATATTATCTATGGATCATCTACAATGCTTGTATATACTACAGGAAATGGTGTAAATGGATTTACCTATGACCCGGGAATGGGGGTTTTTGTGTTATCTCATCCGGATATGAAAATTCCTAAAGACGGAACCATTTATTCCATCAATGAAGGAAACTTTTACAAATCATCAAAAGGAGTTCAGGAGTTTATTAAGTATGCTCAAAAAATAGATCCAGACACAAAAAGACCTTACACAGGTAGATACATTGGCTCTTTGGTGGCAGATTTCCACAGAAATTTAATCAAAGGTGGTTTATACATGTATCCAAACACAACTTCATCACCTAACGGAAAATTAAGACTTTTATATGAATGCAATCCACTTGCTTATGTGATTGAACAGGCAGGAGGTGAAGCGTCAACAGGCAGAGAAAGAATTATGGAAATTCAACCTACCTCTTTGCACCAAAGAGTTCCTTATTATGTGGGATCAACTAACATGGTGAAAAAACTCGAAGAATTTATTCAATCTGAAGAATAACTATGAAAAGAACAATTTCAATTATTGCATTGGCACTGATCACTATAGGGAGTTATAGTTTTGTATCAGAAAATAATGCAAAAACAGTTGCTGAATCTTATCAAGGTGGATATCACTACGACTTAGAGTGGGAAGCATTTAAAGAAGCCGTATATGCCAAAAATGCGGATGATTTGAACTACTTTTTACCTGAAGGATCTGCCTATACAGCTGACGAAATATTAATGTTGTGCGGAGAAGATTACGTAATCAATGCAATGAAAAAAACAACCTACGAAAAGTTAGGAGATTCAGAATACAATGGAAATTATGCTAAAGAATTTTCAGCAACCGTATCCGGAACTGATGAAGAAGGAAATGAATATGAATCTGGTATCTTTTTATACTTTGAAGAAGGATTAGAAGGATTACGACTTGTAAATGTTCTGGCTGCAGGATAATCTAAAACATTATAAAAAGAAAAAGGAGGTTCAAGCAGACCTCCTTTTTTTGTTTTAAGTTATGATAGAATTCCTCAAGAAACTTCACTTTCTCTAAACATTAGTGGAATTGCACCCGAAATCAATAATACGGCTGCAAAAATCACTAAAAAGAACGTGATGCTCTCAAAAACAGGATTCACAAAGTCAGGGTTCGCATTCATGACCATATCTAAAAATGCGATTATTGTCATTACAGCATATACACTGTAACCATACAATACAGAGCTCTTAGTATCTTTTCTGTATCTGATTTTATTTAATACAAAAACACTTGTCGTCAATACCACGCCATACACTAAAAGAATTGCAAGCTCAGACGGAACAAGTAGATTGCTTATTACAATCAGTAACACACCTCCTATTGCACCAAATAAAAGTGCCAGCGGTAATACTTTGTTTAGTTCTTTCTTTAAGTACTGCATAACTTTCTCCTTTCTTTATCTTATCAGCTTTGTTGCCAATCAGACAATTTTAATTTCATTAATCATTTCTGATCAACTCATGGATGGGTAACTTAAGGTTCAATTAGGGGGAGTACTCTGTTAATAATAACGTAAGCAAAATTCATTTAGTGGGCTGAGTTGTCATTTCATTTATTTAAATGTATATGTCGGCAATTTAAATAGGTCACCCCAAATATTATCGGAAACCTCATCTTTACTGAATTTTAACATCTAAACCTTTTAGAAAAATAAATTTTTAAAAGTATCCTTTTTAACAAGGAATTAACAGAATACCAGTCTTCATTAGTTGAATAAGTCAGAAAAATGTTAAATAAACCTTAATTGAATCAACTGATTTATCTAGATGATCTAAATTTCTTTCACCAAAATTCCAACTTTTTGCAATTGCCTGTTTATTTAATATAAACTGACATAATTTGGAACAAGTAGAAATTCATATCGATAGTTTAATCAAACAGTGTCTGGGCAATAATACAGCCGCGCAATTTGAATTGTATGACAGATACTCTTCGGCTATGTATACAATAGCTGTAAGAATGCTTGGCAACAATGAAGATGCACAAGACGCTTTGCAAGATGCCTTCGTAAATGCTTTTCAAAATCTCAGAAAATTTGATGGTAGAGTAACTTTCGGCGCCTGGTTACGCAAAATCACCATCAATATATGCTTAAACAAGCTGAGAAAAAGCAAACTAAAATGGTTAGAACTGGATTTTGATATTCCGGACGCGGAAGACAAACACATTGAAATAGATCCAAAAAAGCTACATGCTGCCATTGAAAAACTCCCTTCAGGGTGTAGAACTGTTTTTACATTAAAAGCCTTTGAAGATTACAAACACGAAGAAATTGCAGAAGCCTTAAACATCAGTCTTTCTACAGCCAAATCTCAATATGTCAGAGCAAAAAAATTATTGAGTTTATCTCTAAAAAACATGGTGCAATTATGAAAGATTTAATCGAACAATATATAGATGACAACAAGGATGATTTAAACATTTATCATCCCGATCAGGAAAATTGGAACAAAATCCAGCAAAAACTTTCCCATAAAAGAAGACGAAATGGTTTTTTAATCATTGGAAGTGCAGCAGCAATTATGTTGATGATTATAATGATCAGCAAACTGAACCAATTTGATTACGAAAGTAAATATGCCGATTCTGACATGGACTCAGTTATTACAGAAGAACATCCTAATAGAAAGAGAATAGACTGGGATGATGAGCCGGTTTTTAATTTCAACAAAATAGAACCTCGCCATCTTGACAAAGACTTGGGATGGTATAATTTAAATGCACAGAACATTTCCTATCAATGGACCAGCACAGTTGGATTAACATCAGATAACATATCAAGTAATGCCACATTCAACTACACAGTTACTGACAATAATGGATGCGTTCAAAACGAGAGCTATAATCCAAATCACAATTACCCTTATGGTTATTACATGGAAACATACAATGAAGAAGAAGGACCGGAAAACGTAGGACATTACTACGAATACTACAGTGATTTTAAAGAAAATCCTTTTGAAACTCCATTAGGCAAACCTTTGTCAACATTTGGAATTGATGTGGATGCCGCAAGTTATAGTAACGTACGCAGATTTTTAAACGGTAATTATTTACCTCCAAAAAATGCAGTAAAGTTGGAAGAAATGATCAACTACTTTAACTATGATTTACCAGAACCGGATGACGCACATCCATTTAGTATTACTACAGAAGTTGCTGAATGTCCATGGCAAACAAATCACCTGTTGATGCAAATAGCACTAAAAGGCGAGTCCATAAAAATGGATGAAGATCAATCTAATAACCTCGTTTTTTTAATTGATGTTTCGGGTTCAATGCAAGATCAAAACAAATTGCCACTACTTAAACAAAGTTTAGGATTACTTGTAGATCAAATGGGAAATGATGATAGAATTGCCATTGTAGCTTATGCAGGTAATGCAGGTCTGGTACTTCCTTCAACTTCAGGAAAACACAAAGAGATCATCAAAGAAGCTATCAATAAGCTTCAATCTGGAGGATCTACAGCAGGAGGTGAAGGAATTCAATTAGCCTACCAAATTGCCAAAGACGAGTTTTTAAAAGATGGCAATAACCGTGTATTGCTCTGCACAGATGGTGATTTCAATGTAGGAGTTTCAGGAGATAATGAACTAGTTGAGCTTATCTCAGAAAAACGTTCTTCAGGTATTTATCTTTCTGTACTAGGATTTGGAACCGGGAATTTACAAAGTTCTAAAATGGAAAAGTTGGCAGATAATGGCAATGGTAACTACTACTACATTGACAATTTAATGGAAGCCAAGAAAGTATTGGTAGATGAAATTGGCGGAACGTTAATCACCATTGCAAAAGATGTGAAGTTACAGCTTGAATTCAATCCAGAAGTGGTAAAAAATTACAGATTGTTAGGTTATGAAAATCGAATTTTAAAGGATGTAGAATTTGATGACGATACCAAAGATGCAGGTGAGATAGGATCTGGCCATACAGTTGTTGCTTTGTATGAAATCATCCTGGAAGAAGATAAAAAGGATGTGCAAACTGCTAAAAACTTGCGATACCAAAGTAAAGTCACTAACAATTCAAAAGGAATTGAAGATGAAATAGCTGCCATTAAATTCAGGTATAAAAAACCTAAAGAAAATAAGAGTCAGCTTATTTCAAAAGTGATCAATAAAGAGAGCATTAACCCAAACCCTTCAGAGAATTTCCGTTTTGCTTCGGCTGTTGCTGAATTTGGTATGCTGCTGCGAGATTCTGAATACAAAGGAAATGCATCTTTTGCTGCCGTTATTCAAAGAGCAAAAATCTCATTAGGCGAAGACAAAAATGGTTATCGAATAGAGTTTGTTGAGCTCGTAGAAAAAGGTCAACAATTGATGAATGAATATTTGTCAGAAAAGTAATAACTGATCGCAATGTTTCTAGTCAAGAGGGAGTGTAAAAGCTCCCCTTTTTTTGACTCGATTTTAATACTTAACAAACACATTGTCAATTCATTTTATATTTTTATGAGTCGATAGACTTTGAACCTATGAATTCATTGAGAATTGTATTTGTTATATCACTTGCATTGCTGCTCACAAATTGTTCAGAAAAAGAAGCAATTAATGATGTCAATCTTTTAGCAAATGCTCCAAAGGATACGCTTCAGGTAGATACCATTCGTATCAATGAAACCATAGATTTTAAACCGGATACTTCATTTTATTTTGAAGAAGTAGAACCAAATCCGGTCTTTTCGCCACAAATTCCATTTAAATCAACCAACATCTTTGAGGCAAACGACACCATAGTATACGATAAGCCAACTGTTGATACGGTTTTTAAGGCTAATCCTACATCCCAAGATGCTAAACCTTACATTTCTTATGTGAGTCATCCCCAACCGATCAAAGCGGGAGAATTACGCAGCAGTCCAATATCTTCAGAAAATATTCAAGTATTAGGGGTAGGTCAAAACCTTCCAAACCCAACTGTTTCACAAATCAATGAAGACAAATATGGATTTTTATGGTTTGCAACAAGTACAGGTTTGGTGCGATATGATGGCAATTATTTTCTCAATTACACTACAGAAAATGGTTTATTATCTGACAATGTCATAGAAGTATTCTTTGATTCAAAAGACAACATGTGGTTGGCCACTTACAAAGGCTTAATGAAATACGACGGCAATAGAATTGAGTCATATACCAGAAATAATGGACTTAAATCGCTAATCGTTCACAATCTAAGAGAGGATCAGGATGGTAATATTTGGTTCATAGAATACCAAAATGGAGTTACCAAATTTGATGGTGAAAAATTCTACAACTACAACATGGAAACCGGTATCAAAAGCAATAATGTAATGAGCATGAATATTGATCAGGACAACCGGGTACTGGTAGGTAATTTTTACATGGGACCTGACTACATTGTAGGAGATGAAATCCACAGTTTTGATGAAACCTATGAATATTTTGGTTCCTTGATGTTGCAGCAAATGTCAACTACAAAAAAAGGTGAGATTTTAATTGCCACCTACGGGAGTGGTGGAGCAGCATTATTAGACAATGGTAAATCCTACCTATTCAAAGGTAAAACCGGAATCCCCTATTCTTCTATGAGCAAAATGATTGATGATCAAAATGGCAATTACTGGTTTGCATCATATGAAGCTGGTGTGAGCCATTTAAAAAATGATCAATACATAGGTTACACTACCACAGAAGGTCTTTCATCAAACATTGCCATTGACATTTTTGAAGATAGTAAAGGAAATATATGGGTTGCCACAGAAGATGGTGTGAACAAAATTGTTCCTAACAGCTTTACTACGATCAATGGCCAACACGGATTTACCGAAAAATCAATTGTCAACATGCATCTAACTTCAGACAACAAAATTGCTGTGGCAACTGCAACAGGTGGAGTTTGGATTTATGACAAGAAACTAAATGTCTTTTATCATTACATGGGAGGCTTGATAGTGAAAGGATTAGGTGAAGATTATTTTGGAAACTTAATTGCAGGGGCACATCAATTTGGAACAAGACAATTTATAGCGAGTAAAAATGACACCATTTGTTTTGAATCACAATTAGATATAACGGCAACATACAAAACCCCTGCTTGGGGAGTCAACGCAATAATAACAGACAAAGATGGCAACCTCTGGCTGGGAGATGACACCCATGGTATGATCAAATACTCTCTAAATGAAGACAAAACTGCATACAACAAAGCAGAGACTTATTCTAATAAATCCGGGCTTGCCTCTAAACGAATAAGTGACATGATTTTTGATAAGGAAGGATATTTATGGATCATGCATGGAAGCCTTGGTTTGAGTAAAATGAAAGATGGTAAAATAAATCACTATACAACTCAAAATGGGCTACCCTCTAACTTTATAAGTTCAGCCACTCAATTAACTAGTGGGGAAGTTTGGCTTGCATCAAATGATGGTTTGATTCGTTTCCAAAACAATGCCTACAATTTAATAACCACTGCAGATGGTCTTACTTCTAACATAATAACATCAATTACTGAAGATAACCAAAACAGGGTGTGGATTGGAACTTCTAATGGAATCAACTTGCTAATTCCGGACAACAGTGAAGAAAAGGGTTACGCCATTATTCAATTCGGCATTAATGACGGATTAATTTCAGCGGACATTCACCCACGATCTGCTGTTTTGGACAATGACAATATTATGTGGTGGGGAACTTCAAATGGATTAGTCAAATTGGATCTCAACACATTTGATCAATCGACTCAAATAAACAGCACTTATATCACCAATGTTGACTTAATGAATGAACATGTCGACTATACAGAAACTAAGAACGATACTTTAGAAAATCTACTTGAAGGAGTTGAATACACCGGAACAGCTCCATATTTTAATAGTCCTACTAATCTGAGTTTACCTTATGACATCAATACAGTTACTTTTCATTACTCCTCTTTAAATGGCTCGCCTTCATATCAAGTTAAATACAGATACAAACTTGAAGGATTTGAAGAGGAATGGAGCAAGCCATTGAAAACTGCAGAGGCTAAATTCACCAATTTATCTCCGGGGAAATATCAATTTGTTGTTCAAAGTAAAGTTCAGAGTAATGATTGGGGTCCTACCACAACATTTGAATTTGAAATAAGACCTCCTTTCTGGCAAAGATGGTGGTTTAGGTTATTAACGCTTGCAGCTATTATTTACCTTGTATATTTTATTGTGAGATTGAGAAACAAACAATTGAGAAAAAGACAAGAAGAGCTGGAACAAACGGTAAAAGAAAGAACATCTGAAATAGAACTTCAAAAACATGTAATAGAAGAGAAACAAACAGAAATTTTGGATAGTATCAATTATGCACAACGCATTCAAAAGGCTTTGTTAGCTACTGATGAAATGCTATCTCAACATTTGAAAGATTACTTTGTTTTCTTTCAACCAAAGGATATTGTAAGTGGTGATTTTTATTGGGCTACTCCAAGCAATGATGATCAATTTATTATTGTAACCGCAGATAGCACAGGACATGGAGTTCCAGGAGCGATTATGAGTATGCTCAATATATCATGTCTTGAAAAAGCTACAGAAACGGCTCAACTAACAGAACCTGCTCAAATTCTAGATTTTACGCGAGCTAAAATCATAGAAACACTTGCTAAAGATGGAAGTAAAGAAGGAGGAAAAGACGGAATGGATTGCTCCTTGATCAAGTTTGATTTAAAAAATCTTGAACTTACATATGCAGCTGCACACAATGGATTATGGATTATTCGCAATAATGAATTAATGGAGTTCAAATCGGATAAAATGCCGGTTGGAAAACATGCTTTTGACAGCACCCCTTTTACTCAAACAACAATACAACTTGAAAAGGGAGACATTGTGTATACTTTTACAGATGGATATCCTGACCAATTTGGAGGAGATAAAGGCAAAAAATTCAAATACAAATCTCTAAAGAAATTGCTGCTTGAATTACATCATCTACCAATGAATGCTCAAAAAGAAGCATTAATAGATCATTTCAATATCTGGAAAGGTGATTTAGAGCAACTAGATGACGTTTGCGTCATTGGGGTGAAAATATAATTAATACCTAGTCTATTTACCCTGAAGTTTTAGTCTTCAGACCGCCAGTAAAAGAGATAATAAGTTGTCCTTTAATTAAGGGGAATTCTAACTTCTATGATACCTTCAACACCTTCTAATGAAGATTCAAAATAATATTTGATTGGGTTACTGGTTTTCTTAGCCACATTCATTAATCCAAGTCCTTGCAATTCACCTTCTGTTAACATATTATTTCTCATGCGAGACTTGTACCAATCACAAAGTTCTTGTTTTGTTTTTGTATTGATTTCTGCCAAATGCTCTTCAAACTCCTCATGTTTTGAAGGATCAACATAATTCTTGGTAGTTAATACAACCTCATTATTTACTAAAGACATGATAAAACATCCATTCGTTTTTCCGTCTTTAGATAATCCGTGACGGGTAATATTGGTAATCAATTCAATACCTACATGAAATATGGCGCGATTGATTTTTTTGCTTCGCTCAACTTCTGAATTTTCTCGGAACATCTTTACCATGTTCTCTGTCGTTTCATAGTCAAACTCTCCTTTAAAAAACAAAACCACACCTTTATCTTCTAAATACTTATGAATTTGCACAGATTCATCAACAGGCATATTAGTAACTTGATTTTCTTCACTAATAGCTTTATCAATTTGTAGACAAAATTCTGCTCTGTCATTAATTGGCATCAATGCATATTGCAAAGGTCTACCTGATTTTTTAGCCATTGATATTAAACCAAGTCCTGCTCCTCCTCTTTCTGAAAATGTTCCGTCCGACAAAATTCTACGATACTGATCATTTAATTCTTCAGACTTTAAGCCGTTTACATTTTGGAGTTTCTCACTGATTTTATCACCTTCTTCTTTTGAAACATAATTCGCCGAAAAAATGTGAATTTCTCCTTCCCTGTTTGTAATACCAAAAGATGCTTGCGTTCTTCTTTCCAAATCTTTGATACTATGGCGTACAATGTTTTGAAAACTTTCTGCCATGAGAAATGAAACTTTTTTCTTGGATTTACCTAGTTTATTGGCATCAGATTCTGCCACGCCTATAAGGTTCTCTGTAATGTCGTCACTAATTGATCCTTTGTACCACATGGATAGATCGTCTCTGGTAAAAAGATCATAATCATATTTTTCCATCACCTTAATAATAGATTTGAGGTTCTCTACTAAAGTTATTATAGCGGTTGAGTTTTTTCTGGAGTAGGTATTTCCCGCAATTGCCCTTAAATCTCTGACATTTAATCTATTTATGCAATATTTTTAACGATTAACTTTCAATTTTTATCGACAAAAATTTTGCGAATGGTGATTTAAACGATTAAGGTATTGTGAAAAATTATTTTCTAAAAATTGGATTCTGAATAAATACTTGCGTTTTATTACACTTTTGAGAATAATAAAATGTACAAAGATCTATAACTAATGCGAACTCTTTTTGCGCAACAAACTTTATTTCCCTTTTTTGAAAATTAAAGCAACTTTCATTTGTGCATTGCGTTTTTAAGGCACATATTCGCAAAGAATTGTAAAAACAATTAAATGGTCACAACGACACAAAGACATATTAACAAATGGACAAATGGCATGCGCCCGTGTGGGTTAGCTGAGCTATTTAGTCAGTTTTATTCGATAACACAAGATCGAATGAAAAGAGAGTTGATGTGTACTTAGTGTAAGGATATATATACAATTATTAAGGTACCCGATCAACTCAAAGTTGGTCGGGTTTTTTTATGCCTAGCGGTATGGAACCCACCAAAGACAATAAAAAATATATGGATCTTTAGGAATCTTGTTGTAGCATTAAACTGCCGCAATCAACAAGGTTAGCACGGGTGGGTGAAATAGTGCTATTCCTATTTGTTTAGGAATTTCAGGGACCGAGATCCATTTTTGGAAAGTAAATCTCGCAGGAGCGGGAAGACGCCTGCTAAGCGTTCTGTTCGCCTTGAGCGAATGTGGATCGTGTCCACTGCTTTCCGCTTTTACTCTTTAATTTCTTCGGGTAAGTCAGGCGTATCTTCAATCTCTTCGGGTAAGTCAGGCATATCTTCAATCATAGTTGGATACACATTTTCTAATTCTATTTCTCCAACTTCAAAACGATAATCCTTCAATCGTGTTAATTCTTCATCCCCAGGCAGCATAAACCCTAACATTTCAAGAAATTCATGGTTTCTTGGCCCTCCAGCTTCAATTCTTTTTATTACTTGTCTTAACCTTGGATTTAAAGCATACTTGTATCCTTCAATCTTCTCAGATTTACCATTGTACTCTATCAATAACTTATATGGTTCATAAAACTCAACATCTTTTGTCGGGACAAAAACTCGAGACAATTGCAATTGGGACAACATTTCCTCAACATCTGCAAATAATTCTTTTGGTGTACTTGCTTTATGACAATTAAAACCTTCTCCCCCACCATTTACATAGGCTTCTTTGTAAACAAATGTTGTGGAGTCAAATTCTACAGAAAATGAATAACGTTGTTGCAATGGATCTGCCATTGAATAGCTTATCTTTTGCAAATTAAAATCCTTATGGAAATACTTTTTGTCATTTTCAAACGATAGCAAACTACCGATTGGAATAAATTCATTTTCCTCGACAAACTTTAACTCTAGTGAGTCTTCAGTAACCCTGATAATTCTGGCTTTAAAATCATATTTATCTCCATCATTACAATTATAAAACACCAAAGAATCACCCTCCAGAAACAAACTATGAAATTCCTTGCCAAATATTTCGGTAGAACCCAAAGTTGGAAAAAGATATATGGGTCTGTTAAAAAGATCTGTATTTGCCTCCCAATAGTTCTCCTCTATCACTTCCATTGTGTCAATGGGAGGTACCCAAACTTCATCCATTATTATGTTTTGTTCTTGATTTCCATCATCAGCATCTGTATTTCCTGAACAGGCAACTAAAATGATGGACAGAATTATATACCATGGTTTCATATGTCAACTTACTTATAATTTCCCACTGCCTCTTTCAATCTCCTCTTAATAGATCTTCTCAAATTTAAAGGCTTCAAAACTTCAACCGCTTCACCAAATCCTAAAATATCTTTTTCCAATTCATAATTGTGTTGAACTTTAAATGAAAAGGTAACACCTTCTTTATTTCGCTCAATAATTTTTTGAGTCCAATGAAAAGGCTTGGTATCTATATAAGGTGCATGCTTATGAGATACTTTTATAACTACCTCTTCCACGGGCGAATTTTTTGCAACCGTAACACCTATCACATGTTTAAAATGTTCTTCTGGTATAAAGTCTTCCGGCTTAATAAAACGCTCCTTACTTTTTTCAATATTGATAATTCTGTCCAAGGCTAGATTTAATATATCCTCTCCCTTTGACTTTCTTCCCAAAATGAACCATCTATTTCTAAACTCTTTTAATAAATAGGGATGAAAATCAAAAGAATTAGCAGACCTGGCCTTAAAGGATTGATACGTTAGTTTAATGGAATTTTTCTTAATTATAGCCTGATACAATTCATCCAAATAATGGATACCTTTTAGATCTTCATTTTTTTCAAAATCTATCACCGGCTGCTGATCAGTTTTCTGACTGTAAACATGGTCTTCTAATTTTTGAACCATGCTGTCCAAATCTTTAAAATGAGAAAAGCCCTTAAATTGTCTTAAAAATTCAACAGCCTCAGACATTTTATTTAGATCCTGCTCTGAAATAGGAATATTGGTGATACTATAATCTGCATCTTCATATGTATAGTATTTTTTATCAACTACTATTATAGGCGCATTGTATCCTAATTTATCAGATCTCATTATTTGGATATCAGCCTGAACTGTTCTCCTAGAAACTCCTTTATCTATTCCCTCATATTCATAAAGCGCATCTGAACATTCATCAATTAAATCTTCCAGGGTCCACTTCCTATATCTGTTTTGCAAGCATTTATCTATGGTTTTATACCTAATAAGTGCATTCTTATTTACAGCCATTTCTATTGAATTTTTATAAAAATAAAAAAAATATTTTACTACGCAGATATACTGCGCATTATGTATTTTACTTTGTCTTGTCTTAAAAAGATAACGATCAAAAAAAGACGATTGACATAAAGAGGTACGCCGGAGCTGGAGAGCCGGAGCAGTCTGTAAAACTGTTGTTTCTAACTGAGTAGGTTCAAATCCTACTACCTCTACAAATAAAGGAAGGGCAAGCAGATAGGTGACTGCAGCTGTCTTGAAAACAGTCGATTGGTGAAAACCGACTTGGGGGTTCAATTCCCTCTCCTTCCGCAATGGAAAAGTAGCAAAGTAGGTCAATGCACCGGATTGAAGACCCGGCAATGATGGTTCGAATCCATCCTTTTCCACGAGGGGATAGATATGTATAGAGATTTGAGTGATCTCAAAAACAAAACTTGCTTTAGTTTTTGATGAACGAAAAGCTCATGTTGTACAACAACATACATATCTATTTTGACTGAGGGAATCTGAGGGATCAGCAAAGCTATTCCTCTCTTTTCCACTTAAGAAGTTATTTGAAATATTGGCAATTACATACAGGTGTTCAGAGGCTGTGAATTGGTCTCCAAAACCAATGACGAGGGTTCGATTCCTTCCGCCTGTGCAAATGGGGTTGTGGTGAAAACGGGATCATCAGTGCTTTGCAAGCATTAGTTCTGGGTTCGATCCCCAGCAGCTCCACCAAAGTCAGAATGAGGAAGAGATGAATGAGACTGAGGATTCTTCATTCTCATTTCTCAATTTCTTTCTAAACCTTCCTCCATAGTTCAATGGATAGAACACCTGTCTTCTAAACAGGGAATAGGGGTTCAACTCCCTTTGGGGGAACAACAGAGTGCCCTGACGGGCATGATTGAGTTCAATACTCAAAACGTTTCTCATGCCCGTCATCAAATTCTTCCATAGCTCAATTCGGTAGAGCAGCTGTCTTGTAAACAGCAGGTTGTCGGTTCGAGGCCGGCTGGAAGATCAAATAGCGCAGTGGAGCAGATGGTCAGCTCGGGAGACTCATATTCTCCAGGTCGTGGGTTCGATTCCCACCTGCGCCACTATCTTATAAAATGCGTCAAGGATATAATGGGCGCAAAGATGAAAAATGCAGTAGTAGCTCCAATGTTAGAGCGTCTGGTTTCCACCCAGAGGGTTGTCGGTTCGAGTCCGTCCTGCTGCACAAATTGGGATATAGCTCAGTGGTAAGAGCGCTTGTTTTACACGCAAGAAGTCGGGAGTTCGACTCTCTCTATCCCAACTATATGCAGTAGTAGCTTAACAGGTTGAGCACCGCTCTTTTAAAGCGGGGGTAGTAGGTTCGAGCCCTACGTACTGCACCAGGATCCAAACGAGGGTCTAAAAATGCTAAATAGTGGTAATACAATACCTGATGAGTGTTTATAATACACCATGGTGTGGAACTAATAAGTATCCATATGCCGATTGTCTTATACACGTTTAGTCGCGCATAAAGTCGAAGGTTCGATTCCTTCTTCGTCTGCTAAGATGAATAGCTCAGTTGGTTAGAGCATATGCTTCAGCATGGGTTCGACTCCCATCACGAATTACGCTCGTGTAGCTCAGTGGTAGAGCACCTGACCGTTAATCAGGGTAAATAATCAGACTAAAAATCTGGTTTTATCAAAAGCTGGTCACTTTTAAAAAAGACCGACTTAAACAAGGTGACGCAAGTCTGTTGCGCTATTGAGTCCTTTGCTTGTCAAAGGAACATCCAATTACAATACAGCTTTGTCGGAACCTTGGAACTTAAGCTGACATTGTGAAAGATCATCAAAGAGATATTGGCAGTTGTTTGAACCGAAATTTTTAAACGCTTCTCTCCGCTCCCAATTGAACAGCGACAATCAACCTCAATGCTCACCTTTGGTTCCCGCTTCGTGGAAGTGACTTGATTGCCTTGTTTATTTTTTTAAAATAATAAAACTGAAATAAATCCCGAATGAGCGCCTCGGGAATGGATTGTGGCGCTTTGAATTAGTAATAAAAAACCAAAACAATGCCTTACGTAACAATTAAAGAAGGAACAATTGGAATGGTATTCATGAAAGATAAATTCGAAAGATTTATCGAAGCTGGTGAACACAGAGTGAAATACAAAGAAATTGTAAGAACTTATGATCTCTTTAGCAAATTTGAATCACCAATTCACTTGGATCTCTTACTTAAGAACAAGGATGTAAAAGAAAAATTAATCCTGGTAGAAGTAAGAGAAAACGAGATCGCGCTTCAGTATGAAAAAAGATTTCTGAAAGCGGTTTTGAGAACAGGGATTCACACTTTCTGGAAAGGTGAGGTTGATTACGAGTTCAAAGTAATCGACTTGACCAGCACCGAAGAAATTACGGATCTGGATACAAACATTTTATACACTTCATTCCTGGCTCCTTTTGTGAGACAACATGTAGTGGAAGCATTCCAAAAAGGATTACTGTTTGTAGACGGTGAATTCGTAAGAGTAATCGGACCAGGAACTTACAAGTTCTGGAAGAACTCTGTTCCGATCACCATGTCAAAAGTGGATACACGTCAGCAACAACTGGAAATCTCTGGTCAGGAAATCCTGACGAAAGATAAAGCTGCACTGAGAGTGAACTTTTATGTACACTACCAGGTTGCAGATATCAAATTAGCGATCATGGAAAACAAAAACTTTGTTGACCAATTGTATATGCTAATGCAGTTTGCACTTCGTGAATTCATTGGAACGTTGAGCCTGGATGAATTACTGGAGAAAAAAGATGAGATTGGAACATATATCTTGTCAAATTTCAAAGACAAAGTAAAAAGTCTGGGAGTAGAACTATTCAACGCAGGTATCCGTGATGTGATCCTACCTGGAGAAGTGAAAGAAATCATGAACCAGGTGTTGGTTGCTCAAAAAAGAGCACAGGCAAACATCATTACACGTAGAGAGGAAACTGCCTCAACACGTAGCCTGCTGAACACAGCAAAATTAATGGAAGACAACGGAATGTTGTTCAAATTAAAAGAGATGGAGTACATTGAAAAGATCGCCGAAAAAATTGGAGAGATCACAGTAAGTGGAAACGGAAATGCTGTAGAACAGTTAAAGGAGATTTTCACTCCAAACAAAAAATAAAAAATCCGTCAGATAGCAATATTTGACGGATTTTTTATTTCTACGCAAATTAACTGCGTATATCAAGGTTTTCTTTGTTTCATTATGAAACATTTCTTGAATAGCCTTACCAGACTTTTGTTTCTTGCATGTGCATTATATGCCTTTATATTGTGCTTTATTAGTTCATGGTGGTAAATCCTAATCTTAATCTTCATTATTTTTATTTGTCTTAATCAAGCAGACAAACAATTGAGAATTATAGAAAGAAGAACTTTTTACAAAAATTTCAGCAAGAAAATTCTCTTCATCATTCCAGGACAAAGGCAAAGACATAATACTCTAAAGAAAAATATCCTGCCATTTATTGATGATGAAATTGAGATACTTGAACTAACAGAAGGAAATGTTATAATAGATAATTTCAGCAGATTCCTGGTAGATGAAACTTTAGGATCAAAAGGAGGATTTCCAAGATTAGTTTATTTAGACAATAACAAAGTAGAAACGATCTATTTAAAGATCAGTTTCTCAACTATGGTAAAAGAAAACAAAAATCATTATGACTTTATAAACCTTGTAAACCAAGAAGTTAATAAAATAAAAAACAATTTTTAAAAAAATATTACATCTACGCAAAAAGACTGCACACAAGGTTATTTACTTTGAATCATCATTAAAAACAAAGGCCCTCGTCTGTACAAAAAAATGAAAACTACAGACGAGGGGTAAAGGAAGAAAAAAATGGTATTAGAAAACATACATATTATTCATTTAAACGAGCAGCTTCAATTGCGCGATCCGGAACTTCAACCGAATTGTGATCTAATTGAATATGGTAAAACTCAGGAATAAAAGTATGTCTATATATATGCTTTTGAAAGCCTTCCTGAGAATGATCGGGAAGGCTTTTTTACATCTAGGGGGATAACGGTGGTTTTGTTTACCCGACTTGGAATCGGGAGGTCGCAGGTTCGAATCCTGCCCCTTAGACCAGCGAATAGAAGTGTGACGAGATTTGAGCAGATCAAAGAAACAAGCTTTCTTGATTTCTTCGGAAGCGAAAATCACATGTTGCGCAGCAACATACACCTCTATTATGACCTTGGGAAGGAAGGGATCATAAAACAATCCTACTTCAAGGTTAAAAACGGTCTCGTGGTTCAACGGCGAGAATATCCGATTGTCTATCGGAAGATGAGGGTTCGATTCCCTCCGGGACCGCCATTTTTTTTTATAAAAAGAGTGCAAACGGAAGCATAGCTCAATGGTAGAGCTACTCCCTGTTAAGGAGAAGGTTGTTGGTTCGAATCCAGCTGTTTCCGCAAGCCGAAGAGAGAACGGTGGTTGTTCATCCCCGTCGTGGGGGAAGGTCGTAGGTTCGAATCCTACTTTTCGGCCAATTTGCCCGGTGGTCTAGCGGTCTAGGACGCCTCCCTTTCAAGGAGGAAATCGCGGGTTCAAATCCCGTCCGGGTGACAAATGATCGAACGAAATTCAAGCTCGGTTGAAAATGAGTGAGATCCAAATTTGCGCCTATAGCCCAATCGGCAGAGGCATCAGGCTTAAACCCTGTTCAGTGCTGGTTCGAATCCAGCTAGGTGCACAAATAGAAATGTAGTTCAACGGACAGAACGTTTGGCTACGAACCAAAAGATGAGGGTTCGAATCCTTCCATTTCTACAAAATAGGCCTGTAGCCCAATCGGCAGAGGCGGCGGTCTTAGAAACCGTAAAGTGTGAGTTCGAATCTCACCAGGCCTACTAATGGTGTTTTTAGTTTATGCGGTAAAATACCTCACTGTGAATGAGGAGAACAGGGTTCGAGCCCCGAAAACACCCAAGCATTTACAAAATGAGAATTCAGATTAAAGAGTAAAATGAAAAATGCAATTAAAACATGGCTCAGAAAGGAGAAAAGAGAGGTGTGTGATGATAAAGTTCTACCTCTCTTTTATAATTGCCTGGTCGTCTAGCGGCAGGACACTTCACTTTGACTGAAGAGACGCTGGTTCGATCCCAGCCCGGGCAACTATGATCAAAGAGTGAATGATGAATGAGAATAATGTGTTTAGAGCTCCATAATCTGCATTCTTTCTCATTGTGAAAACGTGCTGATAGCTTAGCGGTAAAGCATCTGTCTGATACGCAGAAGACCGGAGGTTCGATCCCTTCTCAGCACACAACAACTACATGTGGCCGAATGGTTAGGCAACTGTCTGCAAAACAGTCTTATGTCAGTTCAAATCTGACCGTGAAGTCAAACATGTCGGTAGCTTAAAAGGTAAAAGCACCTGTCTTATACGCAGGCGACTGAAGGTTCGATCCCTTCCCGACATACAACAAATTAAATAAGGTACTGGTTCCTAAATAATTTGGCACCAGTTATCTTATTTAAAACATCAATAAACTAACAACGAATACACTTACACCTAAAAACCATGTGGTCTTTTGAACAATCGATTCACTTTTACTGGCACCTACAGTCTGTGTCACCATAACGGCTTTACCTTTTGGATTTTGAATCAAAACTAAAAATGTCAATGCTATAGATAAAATAACTAATAGAATCATAATCTTTTTTGCAAGTCTTAAATCACAAATCATTCCATTAAATTATCTACTGTCAAAATGACCGAAAAAAATCTTTTTTACTATCAAATTGTATTACGCAACATGATTGCGCACATAGATGTTTTCTTTGTACCATCCAATTAAACAAACATTAATTGAAGCAGTTTAAAAAGATTAAAAACCTAAATTTATAAATATGAAAAATGTAGTTTCTACTGAACGTCTACCAATTAAAATGTGGTTATCTGACCTGGAAGAAGAAGCATTAAATCAAGCTAAAAACTTAGCTAATCTTCCATTTGCATTTAAACACATCCCATTAATGCCCGATAGTCATACTGGATACGGAATGCCAATTGGTTCTATTCTAGCAACTAAAGGAGTAGTGGTTCCAAATGCTGTTGGTGTTGACATAGGCTGTGGAATGTGCGCCCAAAAAACGTCTTTAACGTCCATCTCAAAAGATGAACTTAAAAAAGTTTTAGGTACCGCTAGAAATTTAATTCCATTGGGATTTAATTGGCATGAAACAGATCAAGACAAAACATTAATGCCATTAGGACATGATGACCTTGAAATTGTTTCAAATGGTTACCAAAAGGCCCGTAAACAAATTGGATCTCTTGGGGGTGGAAATCACTTTATTGAAATTCAAAAAGGATCTGATGGTTTTATTTGGGTAATGATTCATTCAGGAAGTCGTAATCTTGGGTATAGTGTAGCAAAACACTATAACAATATCGCAAAAGACTTGAATGCAAAATGGCATTCAAAAGTGACACCTGATATGGAACTAGCATTTTTACCAATGGAACTAGATGTAGCAAAAGCTTACATATCTGAGATGAATTATTGTGTTGATTTCGCCTTGGCAAATCGTAAATTAATGATGCAAAGAATGATGGAATCATTAACTGAAATTAAAGGAGACTTTGAAAAAGATGAAATCATTAATGAATCACACAATTTTGCAGCTTGGGAAAACCATTACAATGAAAATGTACTTGTTCACCGTAAAGGAGCAACTCGTGCCTTTGAAGGTGAATTAGGTATGATTCCAGGATCTCAGGGAACTAAATCCTACATTGTTCGTGGATTGGGAAACCCTGAAAGCTTTATGTCGTGCTCACATGGCGCAGGAAGAAAAATGGGACGTAAACAAGCACAGCGTGAACTTGATCTAACATTTGAAAAGAAATTGCTAGATGATCAGGATATTGTTCATGCAATAAGAAATGTCAAAGATCTGGACGAAGCTTCGTCTGCTTACAAAGACATCAATATTGTAATGAATAATCAAAAAGATTTAGCAGAAATTGTGGTTGAACTTCAACCGCTAGCAGTTTTAAAAGGATAATACAAAGAGCACCATTTGTGCTCTTTGTTGATTTCTCTATTTCTCAAAAATCAAATCACTAACTGCCCCTATCACATACTGAACTCCAATAGCAATTACAATAAATCCAATAATTCTGGACAATGCATTAAGACCTGATGCTCCTAGCGCTTTAACTATATAATTACCACTTTTCAAAATCAAATAAATAGATGCACTTACACTCACAATGGCAGCAACTATCCAAATTTGATCATTAAAATTTTGATACTCTTTTTGATAGGTAATCAATAAACTAATTGTTCCGGGACCTGCCAACATTGGAATAGCTAGGGGAGTTAACGAAATCTCTGACCTGTTAAAGGCGTCATCTTTTTCTCTTTTTTTCATCCCCTTGTGTTGCGTAAAATTGCCAGAAAGCAATGCAAAACCTGAGCTCACAATAATCATCCCACCAGCTATCTTTAATGCCTCAAGTGTAATGCCAAAAAATATTAAAATGTATTTCCCTAAATAAAATGACACCCCTAAAATGACAAACACATATAATGCCGTGAAAAATGAAATCTGAGCTTTTTCTCTTTTAGAGTTTTGACCAGTTAATCCAACAAAAATTGGGACAGTTCCAAGTGGATTAATCACCGAAAACAATGCGGCGAAACTAAGTAAGTAAATTTCCATTTGTTTTTTGCTGCAAAATTCGCTCAACTACACGGCTCATTTGATTTACGAATCATTAAGGATTCATCATATAATCATTAGTAAAAGCAGACCCAATTTTCACAATTTGTTTACAATCAAAATCCAACCATTATTTAAGTATTTGAAAACAAGTAATGTGATTACAATTCCTTAAATTTATATTTGTTTGATACATGTGCATTAAATGAAAATATCGCTAACTATATTTTTATTATTGATCTCTATTTTCTCTTTTTCCGAACCATGGGAACTGAAAAAAGACAAGGAAGGAATCAAAGTTTATACCCGTAAAACATCCTTATCCAGCTTCAAAGAATACAAAGGAGTAACATACATTAAAACTGACAGACGAAATGTAGTTTTAATGGTTTTGGAAATTGAAGAATACGTCAATTGGTTTCCTGATTGTTTAGAATCTAAGCTTATAAAAAAGGAAGGTGCAGGTGAGTACATTGTATATTATAAAATTGACACGCCCTGGCCATCTAGCAATAGAGATGCCTGTATTAAATTGAATCTTGAAAGGGATGATGCTAATAATACAACAACCATCAATTTTAAAGATGCGATTAATTACAAATCAGAGGTTAATGGAGTTGTGAGAGTTAAAAACACAAGCGGTTACTGGAAGTTTATTCAAGAAGGATCTCGAACAAAAGTTATTTATCAATGTTTAACTGATCCTGGAGGAAGTATTCCGGCATGGATTGCGAATTTATTTGTGGTAGACGCTCCTTTTGATACGCTTAAAGCAATGAAAAAGAAATTGGAGTAAGAAATGTAATACTATTCCACTACCAGCTTATAAGTCTTCAATTGATCTTTATTTGAAACAACAAGAATATAAGTTCCATTTGATAATTCACTTAAATCAAATTCCGTATTTCCGGTTTTAATTACCTTAACTGAAACTTTATTACCCTGCAAATCATAAAATTCAAAACCGGCATTTTTCATATTTGTTGCTACAGTAAATTTTCCATTACTAGGATTTGGATAAATCAAAGTTTGATTTAAAATTTTATTAGTTTCTACATCTAGAATTTCACAATTTAGCCCTAGCATATACGCCCAAACCTCTTCAAATAATGGACTTCCTGTTCCGCTAATAGGTGTAAAATTATCTATTATCACCATGCTGTGATTTGAATTATAAGTAACAGAATCTATTGTTGTGTACAAGTTATGGGTATACGAATACGGGCATTCATTGTAGTCAATATTTACTGTATCTCCATAAGCTCCTTCCCCCAGATTTAATGCTCCCGAATATTGCCAATTGTATTCAGCAACCTGATCATTGATATTATTAAAACTAAAGTAAACTGAATCTGCAGCTGCATGAGACATACTGGTCCAAGTAGCAACTTGTCCAAAATTGACGCTATAATCATTAGGAGCTGCAAACATTAGAACTCTATTAACAGGTTTGTCTATTGCTATTATTGGCGCATGCCCTCCACCCTGCGAGTGTCCCGACAGCATTAACATGTTCCAATGAATTGAATCTCCGGTATAAAACATATCCCATCCTTGAGTAGGATAATTAGTACCCATATACTGAAGTAATCTAATCAATCGATTATAAATTGAATTAACACTATCAACACTAATTTCAGTACTGTAATCTATCCCTTCAATTATTTCTTTTCTGAATTTGAAATGACAATCAATATCGGTACTACCGCCACATACTTGTTGAGCAGCCTGATCATTTGGATATTTTAAACTAACAACATGTATCCCATTATTTGCAGCCAAACTAGGATATAACAAAGTGCTTCCGGGATTGTCATAGGTACCAACCATATGAACTAAAAGCTTATTTTGAGGAATGCATTGAGGATTATAAAATGTATAATGCTTGAAAAGCTCCCACGAGATATTTGAATCAGTATCACTCGCTCTTACTTGTTCAATCTGCAAAGAATCTGGATTACAGCCTTGCCCAAATGAAGACCGGAACAAAGTCGAAAAACACAATAACAAACTAAATATCAATGGTTTTATCATATTAAGTAAATATATGTAAAACAGTTTAAAGATCAATTTATCTAATGCTGAATCGAATTAATAATTATTTGATGGTTTGAAAAAATATATTCGGTAATTTTGCAGCCAAATGACGTTGCAGGAGTTCAGAGAATCATTTCAACAGACTGAAAAAGTCAGGGATATCTCTGCCCAATTGGTTTATGATGAAACCAAAATTTCACTCAAAGGTCTAGAAGGTTCAGGACGCGCAATTGTTGCAGATAGCGTAATTCAAAATCACAAAGGATTCCATCTTTTTATCTTGTCTGACAAAGAAGAAGCTGCTTTCTTTTTTAGTGATTTGCAAAACCTCAACAAAAACGCCCAAAACATCTTCTTTTACCCTCACTCTTACAAAGCTCCTTATCAATTTGAAGAGATTGATAATGCCAATGTGGTGTCCCGAGCTGAAGTAATGGATAGAGTGAACAGAGGAAATAATTCTGTAATTGTCACTTACCCGCAAGCACTTTTTGAAAAAGTGATCACCAAAAAACAGTTTGCGCAAAACATCATGGAGATTAAACGCGGGGTTGAATATTCAATTGATTTTATCAATGAACTATTGATTGAACACGGCTTTGAAAAAGTTGACTTTGTTTATGAACCGGGACAATTTGCCGTGCGAGGAGGAATAGTCGACATCTTCTCTTTCTCTAATGACGAGCCATATCGTGTAGAGTTTTTTGGAGATGAAGTTGAGTCTATTCGAACTTTTAATCCGGTGAATCAATTGTCCATTAAATCTTTAACAAGATTTTCTGTTGTTCCGAATATTCAAAAACACAAAAGCGAAGAAAAAAGAGAAACTTTTTTGGAGTTTGTTCCAGGTAAAACTGTGGTTTGGATCAAAGACTACAAATCTATCAAAGGAACCCTTGACGAAGAGTATAAAAAAGCAAAAGAGATATACGATAATCTGCCTGAATCTGCAGTGACTTACAGCCCGCCGATTGACTTGTACTTTGAAAAGAATTTGTTTGAAGAGCAAATCAAAGATTACAGAGTTATTGAGTTTGGGACCAATGATTATTTCGCGGGCACTTCGAGTGTAGTCGAGAAGACAAGCGAAACTAACCTGAAAGTTACATTCAATCAAAAAGTACAACCTGCTTTCAACAAGAACTTTGAATTATTGATAAAAGATCTGACAGAAAAAAAGCAGGCCAGATACGAGAACTTTATCATCTCTTCGCAAAACAAACAAATTGAACGTATCTATTCCATTTTTGAGGATTTGGAATCGTCTGTTTCTTTTATCACCATCAACATTGCCTTAAGCGAAGGATTTATTGACAACGATCTCAATTATACCTGTTATACAGATCACCAAATTTTTGAGCGTTACCACAGATTTAGACTGAAAGAAGGTTACCGTAAAAATCAACAAGCTTTAACCTTAAAGGAAATTTACAATCTTCAAAAAGGAGACTTTGTCACACATGTTGATCATGGTGTGGGACAGTTTTCAGGCTTGGAATTGATAGATGTAAATGGCAAACCTCAGGAAGCTATCCGATTGGTGTATAAAGACAATGATGTTTTATACGTTTCTATCCATTCATTGCACCGAATTTCAAAATTCACAGGTAAAGATGGAACGCAACCCAAGTTGAATAAAATTGGATCGCCGGTTTGGAACAATGCTAAAAATAAAACCAAGGCAAAAGTTAAAGAAATTGCCTACGATTTAATCAAATTATACGCCCAAAGAAAAGCCGAAAAAGGCTTCGCATTTTCACCGGATAATTATCTACAAAATGAATTAGAAGCTTCATTTATTTATGAAGATACTCCCGACCAATTAAAGGCAACTGTTGCCGTAAAAGAAGACATGGAATCTGAATCTCCAATGGACAGATTGGTGTGTGGAGACGTTGGTTTTGGAAAAACGGAGATTGCGATACGCGCAGCCTTCAAAGCGGTGTGCGATTCCAAGCAGGTAGCGGTTTTGGTACCAACTACAATTCTTTCATTACAGCATTATAAAACATTTAAGAAACGTTTAGAAGGCTTTCCTTGCAAGGTAGATTACGTAAATCGCTTCCGTTCGCAAAAGCAAATTACGCAGTCATTAAAAGATCTCAAAGATGGTGTTACAGATATCATTATTGGGACGCATAAATTGGTGGGCAAAAAAACCGAATTCAAAGATTTGGGATTGATCATTATTGATGAAGAACAAAAATTTGGAGTAGGCACAAAAGACAAATTAAAATTGTTCAAAGCATCTGTTGATACATTGACATTAACTGCCACTCCAATTCCAAGAACTTTGCAATTTTCTTTGATGGGAGCTAGAGATCTTTCAACCATCAATACTCCACCTCCGAATCGTCAACCGGTAGACACAGAAATCATTGGTTTAAATGAAGAAATTATCCGTGATGCAGTTTCGTACGAAGTGCAAAGAGGAGGACAAGTTTACTTTGTGCACAATCGCGTACAAAACATTCATGAAGTAGCCGGAATGATTCAAAGGTTATGTCCCGGAGTGAGGATAGGAATTGGTCATGGTCAAATGGACGGTAAAAAACTGGAGCAAATAATGGTTGGTTTCATGGATGGAGAATATGACGTTTTGGTTGCCACTACCATCATTGAATCAGGAATTGATGTTTCAAATGCCAACACCATCATCATTAACCAGGCGCAAAACTTTGGATTAAGTGATTTGCACCAAATGAGAGGTCGTGTGGGGCGTTCAAATAAAAAGGCATTTTGTTATTTAATCTCCCCTCCTATGCACTTGTTGCCTTCAGATTCGAGAAAAAGATTGGAGGCGGTGGCTCAGTTCTCTGATTTGGGATCTGGCTTTAACATTGCCATGCGCGATTTAGACATTCGTGGTGCAGGAAACTTATTGGGCGGAGAACAATCAGGATTTATCTCAGAAATTGGTTTTGAGATGTATCAAAAAATCCTGAATGAAGCCATCAAAGAACTCAAAGAAGAAGAATTCAAGCATTTGTTTGTTGAGGACAAATCAGTTGACGGACAAGAGTTTGTTGAAGACTGTATACTAGAAACTGATTTAGAATTGTTGATTCCGGATACATACGTTAATCAGGTAGCAGAAAGGTTATTGTTGTATCAAGAGTTGGACAATGTCAAAAATCAAGAAGAGTTAGACAATTACCGTGAAGGATTAAGAGATCGTTTTGGTGAGATTCCTGAAGTGGTGGAAGAGTTAATTCTAAGTATTCATTTAAGATGGATGGCCAAAGCTATTGGATTTGAAAAACTCGTGATTAAAGGAGGAAAAATGCTGGGATATTTCGTAGCCAAACAAACTTCACCATATTACCAAAGCAGCATTTTTACGCAAGTGTTGAGCTTTATCCAAACCAATCCGGCTGATGTAAAAATGAACGAACGCAACGAAAAATTGCGTCTTATTTACAGCAATGTAAAATCCATCACTAAAGCCATTGAAAATCTCCAACGAATTGGCGTAGCATTGCCAAAATTTCAGCCTTCAGAACCGGAGGAAGATGAGGATTTTGAATAAAACAGTCTTTTTAAAGAAGTATTATCCTTTTAAGCTCTTTCACTTTTTTCCATTTGATGAAAAAAGTGACAAAAAAATCTTTTGGAACGGCTGCTCCTAACCTACTCTAAATTATCCTCCTCAAAATCTTTTCGGCTCAATTGTCTCGGCTGCGCCTCAACGGGTCGCCTCAATACGATTTTTGCGGGCTAATTTATTTCGTAGGATTAGCAGATGCCGATCTCAGAATATCTCGTATTGGTCATCTTCTGCGCTACAACTCAAATCAGTTAAATAGAATATTTTTAATCGCATCCATCTTCTAATCATTCGTGAATTTGGCGACGCAGAAAGCGTAAAAAGCCGATCCGATTTTCTGACCCCAGGATATGGGCGCACGTCAGAAAATATTTAGGCTTTAGCTTTTGAGGAGTTCAAATTAGAATGTGTGAAGCGTGATGCTAGCCTTTTTTACGCCGCAGCAGTGCTGCTTGCCCATTTTGCGCAATGGGAAAAAAGAACAATCAATCATATATGCCTATAATTCTATTTTTCAATTGCATAAATTTTTAATCCCCTCATATTCATTTCATTCTTATCTTTAGAAATAAGCAAATGATTGTATGAATACCGACAAATCTCACATTATTCAACTCAGCGATATGCTTGAAAAAGCAGCATCCAGTGTTAGAATCTTAAGAAACATAGATTGGCCAAAAGAAGTGAAAACAGAGTTTTTCAGAAATAATGCCGAAAAATTGCCGGTTGTTGAATACGAAGCTTACGATCCAAAAGATGTGTTGCATCAAATTAGACAAATCAGAAAGCTAGCCAATGATGAATCTGATGAAGTGCATCAATGGGTCAACAAGATTGCTGATAAAATAGAAAGCTCATCAATGATGTTGGCCTCCAGAGGAACACATGATTTCTTTAAATACTCTAAAGAATTGTATGGCGAACCTACCGCTCCTCTACCCGGAGAAGAAAAAAGTGCCCTTTCATTAGCCAAACATTTCGACCATATTTTTGACCATATCACAGAAATGCATTTGGGTGCTCCTTTGAATGATGTAAATGCCGAACATTTGGCTGCGGAAATGGAGAAAGCAGTAAACAAAATGTTTGGTGAGCATGCCCCGGAAGTAGTACTGGACAACAAAATGGCCTCTAAAGCAATTGCAGGTAGAAGAAGAATTAAAGTAAGGCCATCTGCTACTTTTACTGAAAAAGACATCAATCAATTGATTGAACATGAAGCAGCAATTCACGTTGGAACCTCAATAAATGGATATTTACAACCTCACCTCAAAATTCTAAGTGAAAGCCATGCCGGAACTACCAAAACGCAAGAAGGAATTGCCGTGTTTGCCGAGTATATCACAGGTTATATAGATTTGGATAGAGTAATGCGCTTAACCGATAGAGTTTTAGCCAATCAAATGGCTGTAGAAGGTGCAGATTTTATTGAAGTTTATCGTTTCTACCAAGGTAGATCTGCAAGTGATGACGCAGCTTATGATAATGCCCGTAGAGTTTTCAGAGGTGGTGTAATTACCGGAGGTGCTCCCTTTACTAAAGACATTGTCTATTTAGATGGATTTATCCGTGTTCATCAATACCTTAAAGAGTGTATGTTAAATGGAAATATTGATGATTTGAATCTTTTATTCTGTGGTAAGTTAGACATCTCAGATATTCCAATACTCAAACATTTTCATTCCTTAGGATTAGTAGAAATGCCAAGGTATTTACCTACCTGGATGAATGATAAAAGGTTTTTGCTTACTCATTTGGCGTATGGGTCTTTTTTGTCGGATTAATGTAGATTAAACCTTTCACTTTTTTCCATTTGATGAAAAAAGTGACAAAGCGCCTCCGCAGAGTAGCTTCATGCGCTCGCGGAAAAATCTCTTGTGGCGGCGGCTGCTAATTTGCTATTTTCCAAATCCTCGAATGCTAAAGCCTAAATGATCCCGCTTGCAGCGGTATCCGGATCGGCTTCTTTACGCATTCTCCGGTTGCAAAATGACGCAATCTTAGCAGATGCCGATCTTGGAATCTATCTTACTGGTCACATACTTCGTATGATTTAAATTTCAACATATAGAAAATTGGTCATCTTCTGCGCTAAAACTGAATTCATTTATGTAGAAAAATTCAAAATCGCATCCATCTTCTAATCATTCGTGAATTTGACGACGTAGAAAGCGTCAAAAGCCGATCCGATTTTCTGACCCCAGGATATGGGCGCACGTCAGAAAATATTTAGGCTTTAGCTTTTGAGGAGTTCAAATTAGAATGTGTGAAGCGGGATGCTAGCCTTTTTTGATTCTTTTTTGCGCAATGGGAAAAAAGAATAAAACAGTCTTTTTAAAAAAGTATTATCCTTTTAAGCTCTTTCACTTTTTTCCATTTGATGAAAAAAGTGACAAAAAAATCTTTTGGAACGGCTGCTCCTAACCTACTCTAAATTATCCTCCTCTAAATCTTTTCGGCTCAATTGTTTCGGCTGCGCCTCAACGGGTCGCCTCAATACGATTTTTGCGGGCTAATTTATTTCGTAGGATTAGCAGATGCCGATCTCAGAATGTCTCGTATTGGTCATCTTCTGCGCTTTCAATAAAAGTCTTGAATCTTGACTCTTGAATCTAGACTCTTATCTCTTGACTCCATCAAAAAGTCTAACATCAAAAATCTAACGTCTTTTATCTATATTTCACTACATTAGATTATGAACCGCTTCCTTTTTGCCCTCTTGCTATTAATCGGCTCTGCCGGATATAGCCAAAAATACGCCGATAAAGAGTATTATCTAGTAGACTCTCTACCTTATGACGACCTCTACTCTGACTACCAAATCATGGTAGATCATTACCTTAAATTCTACCACGAAGCCAATGACGATTTAACCCGAGTGAGCGCCATTTACGAGATTGTAAGAAACTGTTGGGACGAAAAAGTGTGGCCGCTTTACAATGAATGGGTCCACGATTTTACCAATCAAAAACTGCAAGAAGATCTTTCAGATTCTCTCAACTACATCTACAACCAACTCAATATCGGAACCATTTATTACCGCGGTTGGGGACACTTTTACAAAACCAACTACCAGGGAGCAATAGATAATTTTCAGCTGTGTTATCAACGCTACTCTGAAATTGGAGATCAGCAAGGAGCAGCCAATGCCATTGACAATATCGGATCTGTTTACAGCACCAAAGGAGAAATTGCCAAAGCATTGGAATTTCACGTACAAGGATTAGAAATCAGAGAAAGTATTCAGGACACTATGGGGCTCGGAGCTTCATACAACGCAATGGGCATCATCCACATGAGTCATGGTGATTATTTTACGGCCATTGATGAGTTAGAAAAGGCTGTTGAATTTCATTCTCAAGTTGGATTTTGGGCTGGTGTGGCCAGTGAGTACAGCAATATTGGTCATATTTTGTCCATGCTGGAAGATTATGAGCAATCTCTTGAATTTCATGTAGAGAGTTACCGCATCAAAGAACTATTACAGGATAAACAGGGAATGGCCATTTCATTAGCCAATGTGGCGCGCATTTGTGTTCTGGCCGGAGATACTGCTACCGCTATTCAATACACCAATTACGGTTTACAGTTGTCGCAAGAATTGGGCGACCAAAGAGGAATTGCAGGCGCCAAGAGTTATCTGGGATTCATTCACTTTTTAAAAGGCGAATATGAAGAAGGAGAAAAGCACGTAAAAGAAGCCCTTAAAATTGCCACTGAAGTTGGATCTCAAATTGAAATGGTGGCTTCATGGAAGCATCTGTTCATGGGTTATTTGTGGTGGGAAAAATATGACGAAGCTGAGATTTACCTCAACAAATTGGTAGAAATGCGCAAAAACGACATCAAAATCAACTTTGCCATTTTACCCGAGCAGCAAAAAGAAATGTACTTCAACACCATGGCAGAAGAGTATGAAAATCTCTACGCTTACGGTCATTTTATAAAGGACCAAAACCCTGACATCACCATTACATTGTATGATAACACTTTGCTGTTAAAGGGGTTGTTATTGCAATCTACCACAGCCATGCGTGAAGCTATTTTGGGCAGTAATGATCAGGGATTAATTGAGCAATACGATCAATGGATTTTACTTAAAACCCAAATTGCAGATGCTTACGCCAAAGGATTAGAAACTGAAAAATTAGAGAAAAGCGCCAATACTTTAGAGCAGGAACTGGTTAAAAAATCCGCTTCGTTTGACAAGTTTCAAAACGGTAAAAGCGTGAGCTGGAAAGACATTAAATCCAACTTAACTCCTGCAGCAGCTGCCATTGAGTTTATCAGGTTTCCGCAAAATATTGGAGATGAAAATTCACCGATTATTTATTCTGCTTTAATTGTAAAACCTAACTCCAAACAGCCAGAATTGGTGGATTTGTGTTACGAAACAGATTTGCAAGAAATTTTAGGATTGGCAAGGGCCAACAACATCTCATTTGTGAATGATGTTTACGGAACCGCGGACAGCAGTAATCAGGCCTTGTCTCAATTAATTTGGGAACCACTTAAAAGCAGTTTAAAAGGGGTAGATCAAATCTATTTTGCGCCCGACGGCTTGTTGCACAAAGTAGCCTTTTCTGCCATTAGGGTGGATGATGAACATTACTTGTCAGATAAGTTTGAACTGTTTCAAATGGGCAGTACGGCTGAAATGTTGTCTAAGCAAGGCATGGACTTTTCAAAAGAAAATGTAGCCACTCTTTTTGGAGGCGTAAAGTACAGTACAGATAGTTCAGAACATGTTATTTGGAACTACTTACCCGGATCGTTAGAGGAGACAGATTCTATTCAAAAAATCATCAATGCCAAATCACAGTTAAACTATTACAAGGGGTACGAAGCATCAGAGGCACAGTTTAAGCAAATAGCCGGTGAAAGTAACATTTTACACATAGCCACACACGGTTTTTTCTATCCTGATCCGGCGGTGGTAAGGCAAGCCACAAAAGAAGTGTTGGACAATGATGATTTGGCCTTTAGAGGAAACGCCTCCAATTACGGCATCTGGAATTTTGTGAGCAATGAAAACCCTTTAATGCGATCAGGTTTAGCCATGGCCGGCGCTAATGATGCCTGGCAAAGAGATGTTTTTGCTGAGGGAGAAGACGGCGTACTCTCTGCGCAAGAAGTATCTAATTTGAATTTAACTAATACCGAGTTGGTGGTGCTATCCGCCTGCGAAACCGGTTTAGGAGATATCAGAGGAAGCGAAGGGGTTTATGGATTACAACGTGCCTTTAAAATGGCCGGCGTACATTATCTAATTATGAGTTTATGGCAAGTACCTGATGCTGAAACAGCCAAGTTCATGACCCTGTTTTACGACAATTTATTTGCCCTAAAAGACATCCGCAAAGCCTTTAATGCCGCACAATCTGAAATGCGCAAGCAATATGATCCATATTACTGGGCCGCTTTTGTTTTAATTGAGTAGTTAGATGGTAGACATTATACTTTAGACTATTGATGTTAGATTTTTGACTTTAACCCGCAAGTGTCCTTACTCTTTGTTCTTTGTTCCTTACTCTAAGCCTCCTTGCTCTATGTTCCTTGTTCCTTACTCCATTAGTCGTGTCGACCAAAGTGGAGACACCTCCCCCAAAGCTATACCATCAATCAGATTTCTCCTCCATGCTTCTTGCTCTTTGCTCCTTCCTCCAAGTAAGTCTTGTTTCTTGATTCTAGACTCTTGATTCTTTAATCTCTTTGCTCCAAGATTGCGTATTTCCCGCAATAATTCATAGCAGATTTATTGGTATCTTGCCAATACCCATTTGAACCTCCTTTATTATTTATTAAAAAGAATACATCCGGCTACAACCGTATTTGAAATGGCCTTTAATAGAATTTGAAGGACTTATAGAATTGAGTGTACTTTATTTTATACGGATGTTGTGCTTCATTAAATGGAAATTACCAAATGAGAATTAAGTCATTCAAAATAACAGAGTTTAAACCAATTAAGAATATTGAAATTTCAGACCTTGGAGACATTGTGATCATTGCAGGTGCAAATGGATCTGGAAAAACAAGACTAAAACAGGCTATTGTATCTACACTGCAGGGAAATCCACAAATGGATATGTTAATAGAGGCAACTAGACCTGAGGAGGAAGAAGAAAAGTATTTTAATGCCGCTAATATTGAAGTGAAACAAGGTGAACAGAATCCAGTTTTAGCAAATTATGTCCAGAGTAGAAGATATGGTGCAGGTCGCTATGTTGGCTCACTAGTTCAAATTGATTCAAACAGAAGTATTCAAACTCTAAAATACAACGCGGTAAATTGGCTAGGTGGCGATCCAGATGACACTGTATCTCCAATTAACTTTTATTTTAATCCATTCTCAAATCGCTGGCAAGATTTTGTCAATTATATTCATCAGAAAGCTGCAGCTCGGGACAAGAAATTGGCTGATGAACTAAAAAAAGAACCTTCCAAAGGTGAAGAAATAATTCAAAAAAATCCAGATCCCTTTTTAAAGTATCAGCAAATATTTGCTGAATTGTTACCGGGCAAGACCTTATTGGATATCGACCCAGCACAACCCAAAGAATTCCAATACACAGATGTAGATAATCAAACTTTACCATTTAACTCCTTAAGTTCTGGTGAGCAGGAAGTAATTAAAGTATTGTTTGATGTCGCTAGAAAAGAAATAAGACATTCTATCATAATCGTTGATGAACCAGAATTGCATTTACACCCTACTTTGACTTTTAAGCTAATTGAATCATTAAAAGCAATTGGTGAACATACCAATCAATTTATATTTCTCACACACTCAGCTGACCTAATAAGTACATATTTCTCTACTGGAAATGTATACTTCATTGACTCTGAACAAACTGGCGCAAATCAGGCTCACCGCCTAAGCGACTTAAATCATAGTCATAATCAAATTGTCAATTTGATTGGACAGAATTTGGGGCTTTTTGCTGTAGGTAAAAAACTTGTTTTCGTTGAGGGAGAAGGTTCCAGCATTGACAGATTAGCGTATCATCTTATCGCACAATCAGTTGATCCTGAAATAAAAATTGTTCCTATTGGCTCTGTCATCAACATAATGACTCTGAAAAACATAGAAGAACAAATTCGAAATTCAATCTTTGGAATCAATATCTTCATGATTCGTGATCGAGATGGGTTAACTCCAGATCAAATTGCGAGAATAGAAGAAAATGGTAAAGTCAAATGTCTTTCAAGGCGTCACATTGAAAACTACTTTCTTGATTCTGAGGTTCTATACAAAGTTGCTGAACAACTTTATTTAACGAGAAATACTCCAAACCTATCTGCTGAACACATTGAAAATGAAATCAAAAGAATTGCAGAAGAATCCGTAAAATTCAACTTACTGAAAAACTCTAAAGAACACTTAGGTCAGAACTATCATTTCACAATTCCAACTGTAAGAAATATTGATAACAAATCCATGGAAGAAATTAAGCAAGAACTAAAGGATGGAATACAAAACAATATTTCCACATTGTCCAATGATCTGAGCTTAGAGAATATGACCGAATGGTTGAATCAAGAAGAAACCAAATTGACATCAATGATCGAGTCAGAGGAATGGAAGGACAATTATCAAGGAAAAATTATATTCTCAAGAATGTGCAGTGAAGTTCTGAAAGGTGATCCTCTACGAATCAAACATGCCTATATTGATATAGCATTAAAGGAAAAACCGGAAGCTGTACAAGATTTAATTGACATTTTTTCAGGAATATAGAAAACGCAGCACAACAAAATAAGTAAAGTTTACCGCTTGTGCGGTTCGTGCTCAAGCACTAACTTTACCCAAACGTTAGGTGTCATTAGTGAAAACTAAATCAATCGCTATATTGCTCTTTTTAACTGCATTTTTCATGACTTGTCAGAATTCACAGAATGACAAATTTGAAAATGAAAATTTTACCATTACAACAAACTATTGTGATAGTATCATACTTATTCAAACAAAATGGGAAGAAAAGCGCTCTAATTTCTGGCTTAACAGAATAATACCACAATTAGAAAATGAGTCTGGAATAGAAGCCTCTTGTGAAAAGGGCTTTTTTGGACACACTTACAAAACAGACTCAATATTCCATGCAGATATAAAAAATTGGTCTAAGTATTTTAATTGCGAATAGATACTGAAGGTGTAGAAAACGCCACCTATCACAATAGGTAAAGTGCATGTCCTTCCCTTTGTTGCCAACTTTTCCCAAACATTCATTATCACCAAAAAAGTGATGGATGTTACTTTATATCAGCTGTTGGATTTCTGAATTATGAAAATAATCGGATTAATAGTAATTCTTTTTGCAAATTGTTCTTTTGGACAATTACTTCATCAACATTCCAAAGAAGAAATCAAATTATTGAATATTTCAAAAATATATTCAACTTCTAATAGTTTTGGAAGGTTGAACGTGCAGTTTAATTTCAATGGAGCTGGATTTGTTAGTCGCCCAGTTATAATTTTTGGACTTCCATATTCATACTCCGGTGAAGCAGATACAACCTATAATGAATTCGGAAAAATCCAAACTATAAACACAATATCATCCGGACAGACTGTAACGAATAACTTTTATTATTCTGATACAGTGGTTGAAAATAAAACTATTCAACTTATAGACTCGATTGACTTTTATTACGACAATCAATTTTCTTATACAGCAAAAATCTGTTATGAGTTTGAACTAGAACCAATAAGAAAAAAGTACAATTACCTTTTAGGGGAATGGACTGTTTGCTACTCTTTTTCTAAGAATTTCGTGTCATATAACCCGAAAATTGATTCTCTGCAATTTACCAGGGGAGGTTGTTCTTGTAAAGTTCGTAAAGGGAAGTTTTCAAATTCGCATCATCTATCATTCTTTGACAATGACTCTTTAAAATATTCTAGCAATTTAATAGGGAAAACTCGAAAAGTAGGAATTCCATATTTTGAACCTTGTACATGGTGGACATATGATAATTATGGATTTAACGTAGGAAATATAAGAGGATTTTCCGCTATTTATGGAGAAATTAAAATTCAAGATAAAGATCATTTCTGGTTGATATTCGATAAAGGCGAATAGAAAAAGTAAATAAATATTATCTCATTCTTTCTTGAAGTAGTTATATCCATTTGACGATTTAAGATATACTCCACTTTTCAATTGAACTATTTCAAATTTATACTCTTTAGTCTCAGCGCTATTTTTTGCTTTTATTAGAAGAAGACCATTTTCAATTATCCATTTACCTTTAAAAATCTGCTCATCCCTTCTTTCCTTATTGTACTCTACAATCGCTTTTTTAAAGGGTTTAATTTTAATAGTTATTGTTCCAATACGCAACGAGGGAATCAGATTATTTCCCGCAGAATCTTTCATTACATAGAGGTGTTCCTTAGGTATATTTGTCCATTCGTATTTTCCAATTTGTGCAAATCCGCAATTAAATAAAAAAACATTGATAGTTATAAGAAGATATTTATTCAAAGTTGATGTCTTATATATTTGAAATAAACGGAAAAATTGAAATAAATTGTATAGCGTTTAAAAGCCCGAAACCTAAAATTATCACACTATCAAACCCAACTAAAATGATAGCTAACATAAAGACTGGGTCTTGGCACTTGCACAACTCCCACTCAAACATTATCTTTAGAAAACAAGTATGTCTCAACTTAATTGGTGGAAAAAAGAAGATGAAATTCTGAAAGTTTATCAGAAGTCAAACTCCTATTCTAGCAAAAAAGATTTTCCTCCAATGCTCATATTTAAGCATTCTAAAAGTTTATATAATGCCGAGCTAGTAATGGCCATTGCTATTATGCTGTTGCCTTGGTTGTTAATGTTCAAATTTCCTGTATGGGGTACCGTAATTGGATGTTTGATAATGTCTCTTTTCGGTTTAATAATTCTTTTAGCTGCAAGAGACAAACTAAAGAACCATAATTATATACTAGATCAAAATGGTTTTAATGTCAATGGTGAATTAATCCCATGGTCTGAAATAAAAGAAGCACAAGAAATTATTCCAAAACAAGATCCAAAAAGAAAGACACATTTGAGATTAATTACCTCCACAAAACATTACGATATTTGGTTGTCCACTGAACTTCGCCCATCATATAGTTTAATGCCTGAATATGTAGAACATATGATAAAAAAAAATAACTAAAACCTTGAACAAGTTAATCTCCATCTTATCATTAACCTTTCTACTTATCTCATGTTCTCAAGAGTTTGATATTAAAGGAAGTTGGATGATTACATCTCAAGAAAAAATAGATGAGCCACCATTAATGCCTTCCGACCATGAATTTGATTTGATGGATTTTATTAAACCTCCAATTTGGTCAAATTGTAACGGCAAAAAGTTTGAATTTACTAACAATGGAGAGGTTCATACAAATATGCTACCTGATTCAGTTCTACAAAACCGGAATTTTAAATATGAATATGATCCAAAATACAAGAATCTGCACTTTTTTGTTACTCATCCAATGACAGTTGATCCAACAAAAATGAATGCATCAATTGAGATAATTTCAAACTCAGAAATGACCTGGACATTGCGTGAATATTTAGTTATAAAACTCAAAAAAGAATAGACTTTTAGCCGATAACCCGTAGATCAGATAATTACTTGGACGGTTCCCATTCAAACATTAACTTTACCCAAACACTAACCCAAAAACAATGGCTGTCGAAAAAGAAGAACTACAATCTATTGTCGCCAAAATTGAATCTAATAACTTAAAAAGTGAAGCGTATTTTGCCATATATGATTTTGGTGGAACAGAAGAGTGTTATATATACGCAAACAAGCAAGGATTAGAACTTTATGCAGCTGAATTACTTAAGGCTTCATTACAGTCTGATGATGCTCATGAAAACAATGAAAAAAATATAGTTCCAATAGCACATAATGCAGAATGGATTGATGGAGAAATCATGATTCAACATGTTGAACTCCTTAAAGAAATCCGTGAAAAAATTAAAGTAGAAAAACCTAAAGACTCCTTTTGGAATAAAATTCATCAATTAGGCTGTATCATTATGCTTTTAATAGTTATAGGCATTTTCGTAATAGGAATTGAAAGAGTGATTAATTGGATATTTTAAAGCTATGGCAATTTATCAATACAATATACTACTCGTCCCAAAAAGTCCAGAACTCATGAATTATAATTTCGAGAATTATGGTAGATAATTTTAACCTTAAGAAATAGACTTCGTCCTTATCCCCCAAACGAATTAATCCCCAATCACAAAGCAAATCTGCAATAAAACACAGGTGTTATTCTTGAAAAACCAATTTTTTGATCTTTGTTGTTAACCTTAAAATCCCATTCGCTATCCGGGAACATCCATCCATCTGTCCAATCTTCTTTGCCAACTCTGTGATCTTTTTCTATGAAAATAAAATGCATCAAATAATTCTGCAGTGAAAATCCCAAACTGAAATTATCGCCTAATTGGTACTCTAAATTTAACTCTGCAACAAGTCCATATCCAAACCCACCTGCAGATGTCACTCTTTCAGTAATTGTACGTTCATATTGCAGCTGTCCGTCATACAAATACTCAAAATGTATGTACCAATCTTGATAACCCTTCCCGATTCTTTGAACTGACATACCAACGCCACCACCAAGCGACAAATTACCTAATTGATAATTGCTGCCAATCATGTAATTTAAACCATAGTTAAATTGATTGTACCTAGTCCAAGATGTATCATTATAACCGCCTCCATAACCGTCATCAATTACTAAATCGCCATAATACTCTTGAATGTATCTATGTCCTCCAATGAATTGTACTTGATGAAAATAATCCTCCTTGTCAAATTGATAAGACAAGTTCAGTCCATAATTATAATAAGTTCGTGAATCATGCAAGGGTTGAAAGGTATTCTCCTCAATAATCAGGTGGTCATCATTCATAAATTTTCCTAGTGAATTGTAATAAGGAAACATTGTGATTCCGGCTGTCACGGAATGTTGCGCCCTTGAAATCAAACTGCATGAAATCAGGGCACACAAGAAAATAGTTTTGGGCATAATGTGTTCTTTTTAACTATTACGAAAATATTACACATTTGGTTGATATCCAACACCTAAGATCAAATCAAAAAATCTGTTTTCACAACAAATCAATCGAATTAATCCCCAATCAATTCAAATATTTTTGAGGGGTAGAAGATGTTTCGTAAAACATTAACTTTAGGGAAACGATTTCATTCAACACCCAAAACAGATGCGTATCATCCTTTACCTATTATTGCTCACACCTATTTTTACTTTTGGACAAAATCAAAAATACGTCTATACTGATTCAGTCAAAGGTGTTTTAGAATTGTCAAAAGAAAGTTCAGTATCTTCTGCATACGCCTCAATTTTATATCTGGGAGACAAAACAGATACCATTCAGCTTCTAAGAAGACACAAAGGATTTCAGAGTGTCAAACTAACAGAACATGTAAGTAATGAACTTGACAAAGGGCAAATCAGCATTTACGTAGATACTTCTCAATACATTAGAGGAAGTCAAGAAAAAAGATGGATAGATAAAACAGATACAACTGTTATGAACTACCCAATGGCTTATCCTGTAGTGATAGAAAACATTTCAAATGACACCGTATATGTTGCTTATAATGACATTATACCGATAAAATTGGAGGCCAAGGATGAAAATGGATTTTGGAGACCAATTGAAGAAAAAAATATGTACTTATGCGGTTTTGGGATGACAATTCCGTATTTGCTCCCAAATCAAATAGCAGTAACTTATTGCCGAGTATTTGAAGGTGATTTTCAAACAAAATTGAGACTTTCTTACACTTTGAACAATGAATTATATTCAAATGAGTTTACAGGCTACATTAACAAAGATCAATTCAATAAAAATAAAAGTTAGTAGGTAGATCAAAACCCAAAACAAATGCGCATTATCACAACCCTAACACTTTCAATTCTCCTCATATCCTGCAGCAATACTACACCCATTACAGCTGATGAAATTGTCATTGAAAAAACAGACAAACATCCACTTCTCAGTGATCATGGCAGAATACTAAAAACAATAACTACAGATGGAGAGCTAATAGATGAAATGGAAATTTATACTGATCCGGGAATTGGTTGTAAAGCCTATCTTTTTGCCAATGGAGATGATTTTACTATGATTGATTGCAACGGCCAATGGTATGCTATCACAAAAGCAAACGGATCTATTGAAAAAGGTGATTGGAACTGGATGAAAGAACCTCCCGGCGATTGCATCTCTGTATATACAAGAACTGCTTCAATTCAATATAAAAGTACAGCCTGCGATACCTTTTCATTGGAAGGAATTTATAAGTTTAAAGATCCTGGATAATTTACACAGATTTGAAATCCCTCATCACAAAATACAAATACTACCTCATTGGAATAATTGGTGTCCTGCTTGTTATCTGGATTTCACTTAACATCAGAACAAAAGTTATTGTTGACAAAGTGGAAGTTGGCACTGAAATCATTCAAGTGGATTAAGTATAACCATGAACAAAGCAAAAGTAGTATCCGTTAACAAAAGTGAAACACACAATTTCAGCAAAGAGGTTTGTTCAAAAATCACTCTTATAAAAGGATTAGGCGTTGAGGGTGACGCACACATGGGCAGCACAGTCAAACACCGATCAAGAGTGAAGCAAGATCCTAATCAACCCAATTTAAGACAAGTTCATCTGATACATGCTGAGTTGTTTGATGAGTTAAAAAGCAAAGGTTTTAACATCAGCGCAGGAGACATTGGCGAAAACATTACAACACATGGAATTGACCTCTTGAATTTACCAAAGGATACTCTTTTAACTATTGGTAAATCAGCCAGAATACAAATCACCGGCCTTCGCAACCCATGTCATCAACTTGACCTAAAACAAAACGGATTAATGAAAGCAGTTTTAGATACTGATGAAAAGGGCAATCTCATTAGAAAAGCCGGTATTATGGGAATTGTGGTAGAAGGCGGAGAAATACAAGCTGGTGATGAAATAACTATTGAATTACCTGAAAAACCATTTGTCAAATTAGAGCGGGTTTAACAGATTTGAAAAGGGAACTGCATTAAAGTTCATTTTTTATTAGCTTAGACAAAACCCAAAACAGATGAAGTATTTTATTATCATTATTGGCCTACTTTTTATCTCAAGTTGTGCTGACAACAATCCATACAACTGTGAAATGGATGAGCAAGTTTTACACTTCAACGACAGCATACTTGAAATTCCGGATATAATTGATCATTACGTTGATGTTATGATAGATTATAACGAAGCTGATTTACGCAATTCTGCAACAAAATCGTTTAGACTCACCATTCATTATTCATTTGAGAGAAAAACATGGATATATACCTTAGTGCAAACGGATAAGGGTGCAAATCTCACTGTCAAAAAATACTATACTGATGATTACAAAGAATCTAAGGGCATCAATGATACCATAGTCACTAGAGATTTAGGAACGGACAAATGGTTAGAAATTGAAAAAGCTTTTGATGCCAATTGTTTTTGGACATTAAAAACTACAGAAGCTGAAAGGGGTTTGGATGGAAGAACCTGCATTTTGGAAGCATTTGATCCTGATGCTACAAATCCTGTATACAGAGAATACTTCATTGCCAGTAGATGGTCACCTGAAAGAGGTACGCAATTCTACAATATATGCCACGCCATTGAAGAATTGGAATCAAATGAATGAAACTATTAGAAAAATAGGATTAGCGTTTACCGTATCAACACTTGGATATATTTTATGGTGTATGATCATGATCATTGAATCTGTGATGTACAGAGGCACTCCTCCATTTTACGTATTCATTTTATTTGCAATCTACATCATTCCTATTTGCACTTTTACTTTACTGATAATTGGAAATTCTGCTCTTAAAAATGTGGGTAAAAATCATCCATGCATCATAAAAGCAATTCTGATTATTTCAATAAGTTCAATGCCAATTACAATCATCTTATCCTTGATGGATGCACATCCGGATATATTGTTTTTACTACCAACAATAGGAGTTATTGCAACATCCATTTTAACTCATCAGTTGTTTTTATTTAAGTTGGAAGAACCCAAATAATTACTAGCTTAGAACAAATCAATCCTATGAAAACACTCTTTTACACATTACTCTTTGTCCTTTCAACCTCCTCTTTTGCGCAAACCACTTACAAGGAAATTGATGCTGATTTTACGGGCCTTTATGATTTAAACAAAAACGTCATCACTAAAAAGTTGGCCAAAGAAACCTGGATAGCCCTGGGTAAACCAAGCAAAAAAGGCATGGAATTTATTGCCAACAAATCCGGTGGTTATATATTGGTAGGTTTGGCTAAAAAAGGGAGCAATCGTGATGTGGCATCTGCCATTTATAAAGGCAGTAAAATTGTTCAGTTAGATTGGTCCACACCTTTATTAAAGGAAGAAACCATCAAAAAATGCAGAAATGTTGCCCTGGAAAATGGTTTAGATAAAAATGATGCAGAGTACAGCCTTTTTAAGTTTGATCAAAATGGAGTAATCTGGTATTCATTAGGTGGCATGTTTACGGATGGTGGTTACTACTTTTTAACCATTGACAAGGACTTTAAAATGATTGAAAAAGAAGCATTTTATCAAGAGTAAATGATTAACCCAAAACAATGAAATCAAAACTATTACTACTTACCATCCTAATATCCTTTGGTGCGCAAAGTCAAGACACAATTTCTTTTCAAAGTTATGCTAGTGTACATTTTGGTTTGGCATTCGCTAACGATTTTACGGATATGAATGCCGTTTTGGAAAATAATAACGTAGCTCCAATAATAAATGGTGGCTCGAATTTGGGAATTGAATATGCAACACAAATCAAACGTTCAAACATAAGTATTTGCTTAAATACGGTAACCTTAAGAAACACCGCCTCACTACCACAAACGGTATTTTCAATATCACATACGGCAATTTCTTTAAACTATGGATTTGATCTGATAGGAAAGAAAAAAAATGTTCGTCTTGAACCCTACCTAGGACTGGGAATATCAAGTGTAAGTATGGGCGTACGGAGTCATGATTCAACGGTCACTCTGAGTCAGGTAGCACAAGGAGCACAAGATTATTATGGAGACAATGCAAGCTTAGGTTTCATCTCTGAATATGGATTGAGATTTGACTTTTATCCAAAAAAAATGAAATACAAATTTGGGTTTTATGCCTTTACTAATTACCAACTACATCATAACAAGCACGAATGGAATACTGAAGGCTTGCTTCTCAATAAAATATCAAAATTAAATACCGGAATAGGGCTAAGAGCAAATATCACTTCCATAGTTAGACGTAGAAAGATTGAAGTTCATTGACACCCCTAAAAAGTCAAACAAAGCATTGAAATAAAAAGCGAATCTTCATCACAGGCAATCATGTCTGTTCCCTGAATACAAATTGGTTTTGAATTAATTGATCTGCTTACACCCTGCTCATCTAACAAACTCACTTGTGCATTGATGATGGTATTAGCCGCTATGGTACTTTGAAAATTCGGATTTGGTTTTAAGGTAAAATCATAATGAAATTTTTCCTGAATACTGTCCACATGATTGGGCCAAACTGTTTTGCTCCAACTGTTACTATTTACATACTCACTTGCTAAATATCCATCTGCATCACGGTAGGTTACAATCAAAGCTGAATCGGGTGGAGTTTCACTTAAATCAAAAGCATAGGTGTAGCCACAAGTAGTAAAATTATCCGCCCTTGAGTACATAAAATTGCTTCCATTTCTGGTCAAAGACAATGAATCAGCCGTAAAGTAATTGATGTAATAATCTGAGACACCTCCTCCTGGCGCTCCTGTTACGCGGATATAATCTTCGTACAGCACCCAACCATGATAATCAATTGAGCTATTACAGTTGTACAAAATCCCTTGTAATTTATATGCGTCACTGGAAAATTTTGACTCTTCTTCTAAAAAAGTGCAGGTACAATATTCAGGATCATTGTAAAAATTACCATTGTAGTGTTTGATATTTGAGGAGTCAACTTCCACACGTTCCAGGAACCATTTGCCCAGTAAATCTGAATAATCCACACCCGGTGACATCTCATCTTTTCGGCAACTGAACAGTGCCAAAGACAAAACTGCTAACTGTAATACCTTTTTCATCCCACTTAAAAGTAAGACATTCAGAAAGATAAATAAATGACGTTTGTCAATATGTGTGCTAAGTATTATTTTTAGCAAAACCCAAAACAATGAAACAGCTAGTCACAGATTTACTGCGCAATCATCCAAACTTTCTAGACAAAAATTCGGAAGTCAATGACGCACAATTTGAGGATAGCGAATGTCGGCTTACCATTCGATCTAAAAAGATCAGTAAAAGAAAAATCGAACTAAATATTGAATTTCAATTTAAGGGTAGATATTATGACTATCCTTACTACAAGCTTAAAAAAGGAATAATGATTTTGCCAGTTCGTGGAGCTATCATATTTCATAATATTTTATCATCCAGAGGTAAACAAAGTAAAGTGTCTGACAAGATGCTTCAATATGATGAGATTGAATATCTTTTAAATTTTAGAGGATGTGTTTTAAGTTATTCAGATGGTAAATTAAGTTATTCCGCTATTCTCAAAAACAAGCGATTGCCAGAAATACAATATATTTCATCAAGCCTTGCCGGAATTGCAGATAAAATTTCAAGGGCGATAAGGACCGTATGACCAAACAAATCCTCTATATCAACTTCATGCTCATTTCCATTGTTGCTTGTAATAATGAGCAGGAAAATGACGAACAATATTCAATAGAAGAAAATAATCCTACTGAATTAGGAGAATTAGAGAATTACATTGAACCAATGGTGGATACGCTTGCCCATCCGACGGATACTTTTAGTGGAACCATTCCACCAGCTGTTGATAATTAATTGTATTCATAAGTTTTTGGAATTTTTAGGTGATGTTATACTTTTGCAGCACCTAAAACTTTTACTATGGAAAAGATAGCCTTACTGTTTATCTTATTTTTTTACTGTCAATTAAGTACTGCTCAAGGACCTCCTGATAAATATATTCAATTGAGAGATGAAGCAGCTGCGCTATACAAAAAAGGTGAATATAAGGCTTCAGCTTACAAATACGAAGAAGCTTTTAACAGCTGGGATGGCAGGAGCATAGATAACGACCTCTACAATGCTTCTTGTTCATACGCGCTAGCAGGTATAAAAGACTCAGCATTTAAACACCTTAACCATTTGGCGTCATTTGATTTTATCTACAACTTTGATTGGTGGACAATAGATAAAGATTTAAATAGTTTGCATGATGATCCTCGTTGGGAAGAAGTAATCAACCAGCTAAAAGCCAATTATGAAAAATACAAGGCTGGATTTAATCAGGATTTCGTTGCATTTTTAGACAGCATTTACATTGATGATCAAACCGACCGATTATTGTATAGATCGTATCGAGATAACTTCGGTTTAAAATCACCTCAATTTGATTCACTAAACAAGGTGATTCATTACAAAGACTCAATCAACCTTGTAAAAATTGAAGCATTTTTAGATGAACATGGCTGGCTCAGTCCTGACTCAATTAGTGAGAATGGATCTCAAACTATCTTTTTAGTAATACAACACACAAGTAATATTGAAGTACAAGTAAAACATTTACCAACAGTTCGCAAAGCAGTAGCAGATGGTTATTTGAACGGAAGTAATCTGGCCTTACTTGAAGATAGAGTTGCTTTAAAACTGGGAAAAAAGCAGCTTTACGGAACACAAATAGGTTATTTTGCAGATGAAAAAAGATCATATGTTCTTCCGGTTGAAGACCCAAAAAACATCAATAAACGAAGAGCCGAAGTTGGGTTACCCGCAATTCAAGAGTATGTTTCTATCTGGAACTTTGAATGGGATTTGAAACAATACAAAAAAGACATTAAAAAGCATCAGAAATTAAAAAAAGCTGCAAAGCGCAATGCTAAGTAGATTCCTTTATGGAATTCACATCCCCATAGCATCTATGGAATATGAAAATTCCAGCTATTCTTTTGATGCTATGTCTCTCACAGACAACATTTGCACAGGATACTATTGCAATCCCTACTCAAAAAGACTTTAATGATGTAAGGTGGATGTCCTTTATGGAAATAACTGAAGCGGTAGAGGCTGAGCAAAGAAAAAAAGTAGAAGCTATTTTTAAAAAATACGATTTCAGTGGTCCTGAATATGACTGTAATTATCACTTTACCTTTATGCTGGATTTAGATTCATGCGGCAAGGTTAAAGCATGCAGAGCAGCTATCGACAACAAATGTTATCAGGGTAAATTACTTGATTTGCAAAACGAGTTTTATCAACTGTTTTTAACGGAGACAAAACCTATTGCAAATTACTGCTTGATAAATGGTAAAGATGAATTTTATACCAACGTAATTATCAGTTTTGAAATTTCATGCGATCCTGATGAAGTAATATTCTTTGAAGATGAAACATACATCAGTGCAGGAGCAATTTTCAAATATGATGGAGCAGATGGCCCTATCTACTTTAAAGGCTTTAGCTTTTATTGTGAAGAATAACCTTACTCAGGCGTTTTATACAAATCCTCAATTGGCAATACTTCAGCACCCTCAGGAATAACAATTGTATAACTACTGATATCAGTTTTTTGCTCAGCTACTGTTGCTGTAAAAGTTGTTATCCCTTCAACTGTTTCCACAACCATTTCCAGGGCCATTCCCGGTAACTGACTCGGCAATTCTTTTACTTCTTCAGGATTTTTGATATCCTCTGTATACCAATACACATTCTCAAATCCATCTACTATTTGAATCGCTTTTTTACACTTGTATCCTAAAATTTTCTTTGTTTCGTTTTTGAATTCAAATGGAGCGTCATTCACATTTGTTGAGTCATCTCTTAAAGAATCTAAACTTCCCTGGTAGATCATATCGTTACCAAAAAAGGTCATAACCATTGTTACCTCATTGGCTGCCTTTTTAACTTCAGTAGTCATTTCAAATCCCATCACCAGTTTCACATATCCTCTGTCTGCACTTGAAGCAATCGTCATTGAACTTCCTTCCATTAAAAATTCCATTCCCTGATTCTCTTCAGTTTTAAATTCCGAATCAATATCATACTTTACCAATAAACCTTCTTGCGCTAAAACAACAACAGATGAAGCAACAAAGAATAAAAGAGAAACGAGCTTTTGCATAACGTAAAATTTAGTGCTACAAAGATAGTTCAAAATGAGTCTGTAAGTTACAATTAACTGGTGATTTCGGCAGCCGCAAAGATAGTCCGTTGAAAATCAATTATTTTAATTTCAACATAGCTAAAAGTATAGCTTCTATATTATCCATTTGATATTGTTGTTGAATAGTGCCCATGTGTACGTATTGTAAAACTTGCTCGTCAACATTGTTCTCAATCATTCCCAAAAAGTTGTCTTCAATTGAATTTATTAACTCCTGTCTCTCTGTAGTTAACCAAAATTTTAATTTTTCTTCTTCTTTTGCATGACAGATGAACTGCTTATCAAAAGTATCTACTCCAATTTTAACATCCGTATACCCAACCAATTTGGCCAATTTCATACCCCAGTACTCAGGCATAATCTGAAAATCAAAATCTACAGTACAGGGAGATATTTTTACATAGGTCCAAAACGTTGGTTTGTGTTCTAGCCGAGTAGCAACAGCTTCTATCAGTTCAAAATCATAACCATCAATTTTTCCGGATATGTGTAATCGTCCTTTTTTAAGAACATCATCAACATGAATTTCCAAATCGTATTTATGGGCAAAATCAATTACAGCCTTCTCTCTGGAAGCGCGCAACTTAAAACCCCAAATGATTCCCAATATGATAATCAATATAAAGGCAAACAATACATAAAATCCGGGATGCATCCGTTAAATGTAAACTTATTCCGTCACATTAAACAGCACCTCATAATGTCCAAAAGGCGCATTGTTAAATTGCAATGCAGGTAAATACTGCTTAAATGCAATCTCTAAATATGGCGGATGTAAATAATACTCAGTGTAATTTGAGTACAATTGAATTGTCATGCCGGTAACAAAAGGATTAGCCGTTTCATTCTCCAAATTAACTGTTACTTCTTGCGGATTCCAAAGCCCTCCTTCACCAAATCTATAGTAATAAATTTCACGGAAACCTCCTCCAGGATCTACACATGTTCCGATCATTGTTGCTTTTGTATAATTCCAAATGGTTGCTGAATCATATACCCCATCTGTATTTTTAAAGAAAAATACCTGAATTGAATCTAAATCTTCCATAAAAGTATTGGAAGTATCTAAGACTGGTTCAACCTGATCTTTAAAGAAAATATCTCTTGTAACATGGTCTGATTCTTCACCCAAAACATCCTTGGAATAAACCTCCAAAATAGCCGGACCTATTGATACAGTTGGGGGCAAAGTAATCCAGTGCGTATAATCAAAACTGCTACCGCTCACTTCAATACTGTCTTCAAAATCGTAATTATATGAAGCATTAGGACTTGACAATTTAAAATGAATAGAAGCTAAATCATTGTCATCTGTTGCAATACCTTCAACACTAAAAGCATAATCATTTAATAATTCAGCATTTTCCAGTGGCTTAACAATTGACACAGCCGGTTTGTCATTAGGTTCCTCATTATTACATGATGAAATAGATAATGACGAAGCAAACGCAGCTAAAACTACAGTGAACTTTTTCATAATTGGATTAAATTTTATGAAGCTAAATATACGCAATTGAACCATTGAATGGAAGTAAAGCAATTGACATTCATTGCGCAAATAAATTTTTAGCTTTATCCGTACAACCCAAAACGGATGACACATCAAGAATCCATATCTCTTTATCATTTGGCTTACTCCAATATTTATAAAATTGTGAGTCAACCCAATCAAAATCTACACCGCAGAGACTTTGTTGATTTACACCAAAACTATTATTTCAATAAAGAGCGCATAATAGATTTTTTGTCGGACAATGATTTAATTGAAACAGAAGCAGATCCGGATGTCTTTTATCTCGCTCCCGAAACATATGATTTATTGGAAGAAGGTCAATTAGGAAGTCGATTACGAGCGTTACTTCCGCAAGCTTTGGACGAGCAACATGATGAAGAATTTGAAGTTGTGAATGATGAAGACATAGAATTGACGGAAGAGCAAATATTGGCATTTAAAAAGATGAACCGTAAAAATCAGTTCTTAAAGATTACTTTTTACAGTGCCTTTGGATTGCTTGTGGCCTATTTGCTTTATCAGAGAGAAAGTCGTCCAAAACAAAAAATTGAAATTCACCCAGATGATTTAAAGGATTTACAAGATATAATTGTCATTAAGGATGGGGACACCACTGTATTTCAAACTGAATAAGTCAATTCAGACTTTAAACAATTTTAACATTTTGTCGCGAACTTTTTATGCAATCTTGTGTAATACGGGAAATTCAAACACACAAGAAGATGAAAATGATCAAAATTATCGGCGCATTGGGATTGATATTCTTATTGAACCCCACTTTTGCTCAAGATACAAAACCCGAAAAAGTTTACTCCATTATCAAAGTCAGAAAAAACCATGAATGGTATGTAGCGCAATACGGACTTTGGGAAAAAGAAATAGCTAAAAACAAAAAAAATCCGGATAGCTATTTAAGCATTTATAATGCAGCCCGTATGGCACAAATTACCAGTGAATCTGAAACTGAAAGAGCTGAATGGTTCCAAAAAATGGATGATGTAATGGATCAGATTAACAACATTTCCGGCACTTTCAATTATTTGTATCTAAAAGGAAGACATGGATACAACAAGGCTTTTGAACTTTCAGACATGGCAGAGATGGAAAAAATGAGAAAAGAGGCTGACGACTTCATTTTAAAGGCCTATGCAAAAGACCCAAATAGACCGGAAACTTATGATTTTTTAATGCCTATGTATATCAAACAAGGCAACACGATAAAAGCTACAGAAATTGCGAAACAATGGTTGGCTTCTGGCGATATTACTTACAGCACTTTAGCTTTAAATTACAATATGCTGGTTTCTACAGAATCTGATGCCATCATCTTTACTGCAGGAGATAATGATACTTTTCCGGCTTATGTACTGCAATTAGGAAAGGGGATCCAAAAAGATGTGACCATTATGAATATCTATTTAATGACTAAAAGTGATTCACATAGAAAAGTAGCTTTTGAAAAAGCCGGCATTCCAGCAATGACTGATAGCACAAATATTCAAAGTGCAGTTATTGAACACGTTATTAAACACAAAGGTGAAAAACAAGTTTACTTTTCTAATGGTTTTCCTTTTCAAGACTTTGAGGTATTGAACGAGCACATTTACTCTGTAGGAATAGCCTGGCATTACTTTGAAAATAATTATTTCAACATCAACTACCTGATCAACAATTACGAAAACAACTACATTCTTGATCACATCAAGCACGACAAAATTGTTTACGAATCATACCCTGAATTAGCACATGATCATAACCTCAGCTATTCAGGCAGTATGTTCCACTTATTGGATCATTATCATGTAACAGGAAATCAAAAGAAATTTGATGAAACAAAGGCCATGATTTTAAAAGTGGGTAAAGGCAGCTCTTATGAAGAGCAGATAAATGAACTACTTGAAAGATATTAAAAGTTAGATTTTTTCAGTTCGAGAAAACGAGGCGAAGCCGTTCATTACAAATGTTCAGGCTTTTCCTTGTATAAAGAGAAAGCATTGAAAACAGATTTAAAAAATAGCACAGATGAATCCTTGATGAAAGCAGTTCAGATCGGTGAACTCAATGCTTTTAATGAAATATATCTGCGATACAGTGACAGATTGCTTTACTTCTTGTACAAGATGTTAGGGCAAGATGAAGCTACTGCTCAGGATATTTTGCAAGAAATCTTCATCACTATTGCTGAAGCTCCGGATAAGTTTGATTGCAATAAAAATTTCAAAACCTGGGTATTTGCAATAGCTGCCAATCGCTGCAAAAATCATTTCAGAGACCATAAAAACAAATTCACTTCCCTACCCGATAATTTTGATCATCAAGATGTGTTTGTAGATACTCAAAATGAAAACGGATTAGAGGAAATGCAGCAAAGACTCAATATGGCAGTGCAAAAATTGCATCCTGCTTATAAAGAAACCTTTGTGCTGCGCTATTTTGAAGGATTGACGAACGAAGAGATCACTGAGATTTTGGATTGCCCATTGGGAACCGTAAAATCAAGACTGCACAATGCTTTGAAAATATTGAACCAGGAACTTAAAGAATTTTATTCTCAATTAAATCTATGATATTATGAGAACTACATTATTGACATTACTTGAAACCAAGAATTTTGAACAGCTCACAAATGATGAGCGATTGTTGGTATTATCAGAAATGACCGCAGAGGAATATCTGGAGCAGAGGAAAATCATTTTAGCGACAAAATCTTTGGCTGCTCAAGAAAGAAAAACTTTGCAGGCAAATCCTTCCATTTTGCTGGCCGCTCAAAACAAGTTCAACACCAATCAAAAAGCAGTTAAAAAAGGCGGATTGCTACTATTATGGCAGCATAAAATCCCAAGCTGGGCTGCAGTAGCAGCTTGTATATTGTTGATGTTTTCTGTTTGGGGATTCAATGAATACAATCAAGACACAACAGAGCGCACTGTGATAACTGAAATTGTAAGAGACACCGTTTATCAGGATAAAATAGTAGAAGTAACAGTTCCGCAAAAGGCAGATACGATTGTGAAAATTGTATACAAAAATGTACCATCTGAAGATAAAGAGGAGCCTATTCAAATTGCATCAAACTACAACGTTTCCGAAGATTTGATCAACCCCAATTTTGAATACACCGATCACCAATACTGCAGTGTGCTTCCTTGCAATGATCTTAGTACAGGATTATCCCGAGCAAACGACTCAATTAGTATGATGTTCAGATAAATTTAAATTTTTGTTGACCAACAAATGCGGTCATAAAAGTTTTCTCCTATTTTTGCAACAGTAATGTGCTTATCACGTCCAAATATTATTATTAATAATTGCTGGTGTTTCTGGAACACCAATAGGACGTATCATGTCTTTATGATGACCCAAATTGGGTAATTAGCACACAGAAGTTCCCGATCTTCTTCGAATCAAATCGGACCAATCAAACATTTTAAATTCAATCTATGTGCTATGGAAACGATAGCAACAAGTAGTGTATTAAAGCCCGTTTCAGAGAGTCGACTGAAATATTTAGAATTGCGGGCCAAGGAATTGGAAGAAAGCATTCAATATGCAGGAAGCTTGCAACGCTCCATTCTTCCCAATGAAAAACTATTCAAAAATGCATTTGATGATGCCTTTGTAATGTTTAAACCAAAGGACATTGTAAGCGGAGATTTTTATTGGATAGCAACATACGGTAATGACGTATATATCGCAGTAGGAGATTGTACAGGACACGGCGTACCGGGAGCCATGGTCAATATTGCCGGCAACACTATTTTAAAGCAGATTATCAGACAAAAAGATGTTTCCAGCCCGTCTGATATAATATCTCTTTTAGATAAAGAATTGGTGGCATTGTTCAATGACAACCTCACTGTAGGACAAACCTATGACGGGATGGACATTGCTTTTTGTAAGTTCAACTTAAAAACCAAAAAGGCATCATTTTGTGGTGCAGGTCGCCCTTTGGTTTTGGTAAGAGATGGACAATTGATTGAATTCAAAAAAGGACCATCTTCTGTTGGCTACAATGATTTGGTAGTAAAGGAGTTTCCTACAATTGAAATTGAATTAAAAAAAGGAGATCAGTTCTACTTGTTTTCGGATGGATATACAGATCAATTTGGTGGAGAAAACATTAAAAAATTCAACAGACGACGTTTTCGAAACCTTCTGTTATCGTTAGAAGAGATGAGAATGGAAGACCAAAAAGAAGAGTTGGAACTTTCATTAGAAAACTGGAAAGGAAAGTATGAGCAGATAGATGACGTTTGTGTTATTGGAGTACGGGTATAAACCCGTCTCCTTAATAACACAAATCCTGAGCGTAGTCGAAGGATAGTTTGAATCAACAAGGATTAAACTTGGAGTGCGCGTATAATGATTTGACAATTAGCGTTGAAAAATTAACTTTAAACAAGATTCTATTGTTATGACTGAACGAAAACCTGAATTGGAACAATTTATAAAAATGAATTTTGGTGCGCATGATGAAGATTTGCAAAAAATAAGTTCATACTTCACCATTTTACCTTTAAAGAAAGGGGCTCATTTTTTAAAAAAAGGTCAATATTCAGATAAGTTAGGCTTTGTAAAGTCCGGCGTTTTAAGAGAATATGTTGAAGTTGATGACAAAGAAGTTACCAAGTGGATTTCAACTGAAGGATATTTTGTGACCGACATTATTGGGTTCTTTTTTGATGAAACGGCCAGGTACAACATTCATGCTATTGAGGACAGTGAATTATATGTTGTTGACAGAAATACCTATCGCCAAATAGGAAATGATATCCAACGCTGGAAAGAATTGGAAAAACTCTTTATTGCAAAATGTTTTGCAGTGTTAGAGCAAAGAGTGATGAATCATCTTAGCCTGTCTGCAGAAGAAAGATATTTGGCCCTGTTTGAAATCAATAAATCACTTTTCAATACTGTTCCGCTTCAATACATAGCATCAATGCTTGGAATGACCCCTGAAACTTTCAGCAGAATCAGAAATAAACTGGCTGATTCAACTTCTTGATATATGTCAAGAGGAGCAGCTTGAATTGTCTTGATCTTTGAAGAAACAAAAACATCAAGATGAAAAATATCAACTTAAATGCCCCTGTACATAGTGTTCAAACAATTTCAATTAACAGCAACATTGAAAAAGTTTGGGAAATACTCACCGAAATTAATCAATGGAAAAACTGGCAAAAAGATATCACATTTGCCAAAATTCAAGGAGATCCAAAACCTAACACCACTTTTGAGTGGAAATCAGGTGGAATCAAAATCAAATCGCGCATTCATACCAACAATGTCAATCAAGTTTTTGGATGGACAGGAAAGGCAATTGGCACCAGAGCTATCCACAACTGGTCACTTTCAAGTCAAGAAAACCAAACAATTGTTGAAGTATCTGAAAGTATGGAAGGTTTGATACCCTCAATGTTTAAATCTGCAATGTCAAAAAAGCTTCATGAAGGTTTAAATAATTGGCTGGGCTATCTAAAAGATAAATGTGAAAATTAAAATTCACCGAACTCATACTTTTTTCAACCAATCAACACATTTGGGTGCTAAAGTGAACAGCAAGTCATTAACTTGAAGCAAAAAGTGTCATGAAAAAATTTGTTTTGCCGTTCATTTTAGTTCTTCTTGTTGGAGTTTCTTCATGTGATGCCACAAAAAAAAGTAAGGAACAAAATGATGGACCTCCAGTTTCATATAAAAAAGATATATACCCGATAATGGAGCGCAGTTGCACACCTTGTCATTTTCCTGAAAAGGGCAGAAAAGAAATGCTGAATAACTATGAAACAACTGTTGCAAACATTGATGAAATTATCAAGCGTATTCAGCTTAAGCCAAATGACATCAAATTCATGCCATACAAACAAAAAAAGCAGGCATTATCTGCAGAAGAAATAGCGTTGTTAAAAAATTGGCAAGCGCAAGGAATGCCTGAATAGAAGCCAATTAAAAAGTAATCAACCATTCAAACGCCTCCTCCATTGAACCAAAGGCTTGAGTGGGTACTACAGGCGTATTCTTTTTCAAAAAGATGTTGTAATCTATTTTTGTAGCAAGATCCTCTACCAAAACAGCAATGGCCTTTGAATATCTGGTACCTTCTTGAGATGTGGCGTATGATTGTGCTTCTTCAGAAACTTGTAAAAAAGCATGAGTAGTAAAATACAAAGGCATCTTTTCTCCATCACCTAACTTACAAACTACCTCTTGCATTTTAGCCAAATGTTTGGTTTCTATCATATTGATCTCCTTATCCCACGAAATATGAATGATCCCATTTTCATATAAGGTAGCTTTAAAAAAACCCAATTCCTCTATTGCTTTTCTTACTCTGAACATTGTCGTGCGTAATGATAATAAAATGCCATATTCGGGTCAAACAATTGTTAATTATAAGAACATTTATTGAGTTGAGTGTTATTTTTTTATCATTTCAATAAAAGTAAAACTATCATTGATGTAGTGCCAAGCCATTCTTAAAACGCAGATTCCGAATAAAAAAACGGGTATTTCCCGCAGTTAAACCAATATAAATAGTTGGTAACTTGCACTGTCTACTACATGCAGACCTTCCCCCTTCACTTTATATACCGATTTATAATGTGGGTTATAAAAGTGCGAAGCACGCTTTTGTGAATCGTCATGAAAGCGTGCTTTCTTTTACAAATCCAATAATTTCTTAAAGTCGCCAAATAATAAAAGGTATTTGTAGATATTTGTTGCATCTTATAAATTCAACCCAAAACAAATATGAAATCCTTTGTATATACTTTCAGCATGCTGTTTCTGCTTGCTTGTTCCTCTAAAGAAAGTGACTGCGTTCAGGAAAAAGAAATTATCACCCAAACAGTAGTAGATACCGTTTACATTGACACCTTGATTCAAAAGGTATATATCAATGAAGATGAAAATGAACTTGACTATTATGTGAATGATCGTTTACCTGATTGGTTTGTAAAGACAGGAATTTTAAAAGATTTAAAAATTAAAGATCATTACCATTATGATCACCGAATGAATCCGCTTTATCTGGAGGCAGACTTTAATGGAGACAGCATTCTAGATTTAGCCATTCCAATAAAAGATGATAATACCGAAAAAGAAGGAATCGCTATTATTCATGGAGAAACATTGGAAGTTTTCATTGTTGGAGCGGGATACAGACTAAAAGAAGATTTTGGTGATAATCTCAACTGGATGGACATCTGGCAAATAAACAGATTAGAAAACAATCTTGGAACCCAAATAGATGAAAGCGGTGATATTAGTTTGGAACCTACCAAATTACAATTAACTACTACTTCAATCTATATAGCAGCATCTGAAATTGGTGGAGGTTTAATCTACTGGGATGGTGAAAAATACAGCTACTTTCATCAAACTTGTTAAGTATGAAAATCAATAATCAGAAATTATTCTTAGGGTTTACAAAACTTGGTGCAATACTTATGGCTATTAGCTACATGTTTCGCATCATGCATTGGCCAAACGCCGGAATAATGATGCTATCAGCTTATCTGCTCATTTCCATTTTTTTGCCTGCATCAATTTTGAGAAAAAAGAAGAAATTCACTTATGATGTACTTACGGGTCTAGGAGCTATTTTATATGGTGGATTTGGGATTATTTCCATTCTTCATAAGCATGAATTAATATATCATTCGCTGGAAAGAATTGGATTGGTTGTGCTACTTTCTTCTTATTTATTTCCATATATAATTGATAAAAACACCATACCAAACAGGTATTTTAGAACATTTCAAACATTATATATTAGTGGCACTTTGATTTTTACAATTGGTATCTTTTTTAAAACAATGCATTTTCCATATGCCAAGATTCCATTTTATTCAGGATTGGTTTCTTTGGTATTAATATTTCTTCTCACCTTTTTTATTGATCAGAAACCAAAAGACAATGAAATTTTAGATGACTTGTAATCACCCAACTATTTATACTTAGATCGTCCCAAATTAATCCCTATATTGTAGTAGTATAACCCAAAATAAGGCTTATGAAATCTATCATTTTATTATTATCGGCGCTATTTGTTTTTCAACTTGGACAGGCTCAAACGGTGCAACAATTAGTTGAAAAAGGAATTTCTTTTCACGATCAGGGAAACTATGATCAAGCACTCAAATATTACAAGCAGGCATTAGATCAGGACCCAAAATCAAGCTGGGTAAACTATGAGATGTCGCTTACATATTTTGAGATGAAAAATTATAATAAAGCCATTGAACATGCTGATGTAGCCATTAAACAAAAGGACAAAAATCTGGTTTACGCTTATATCACTAAAGGAAATTCATTGGATTTATTGGGTGAAGGTGCAAAGGCGATTAAAGTGTATAAAAAAGCCATCAAACAAACAGATGGTCATTATTTATTGAACTACAATTTGGCGCTTACTTGTTATAAAGAAAAACTAAAAGATGATGCAGTTGAAGCACTGATTGATGGTGTGGCAACTTACTCGGCGCATAGCAGCACACATTTGCTTTTAGCTTATTTACAAAATGAAAAGAGAGCTAAAGTTCCGACTATTTTGGCTTCACAATTTTTCTTATTGTTAGAGCCGGATACAAAGCGTTCAATGGACGCATATAATATGATGATGGAAGGATTTTACGGCAACATTAAAAAAGGAGACAAAGGAGAAAACACTATTTCAATTTCGTTATCATCAGATCCAAAAAGTGATTTTATGGCCGTAGAATTAATGCTTGGTTTAAAAGGCGCTCAAAAAGGAAGTGATGAATATAAGGACATGACAGAAGAAGAGTTTTTTGTTGAAAACAACAAATCCTTTTACGATATCATGGGAGAAATGAGAGATGAAAAAAAGGGTGATATCTGGTGGGATTTTTATGCCAAATTCAATCATCAATTAAGTCAATCTGATCATTTAGAAGCATACTGCATGTACATCTCACAAGTTGGTAATGAAAAAGCGGCTGAATGGATTAAAAACAACGAATCCAAAGTGAAAGACATGCTTAATTGGGTGAAAGAAAACTTCCCTACTTATGCGGGTTAAATTTAGCGCCTTATCGGTACTATTGTTGCTTCTTTTCAGTTGTCAATCTGGCCCGGAAAAATATCCTGATAAACTTACTTCCATTCCTGATGGAATTACTGTTAAGCATAGTAAAGAATACGTTTATGCTGAACCAAATATGGAGGACCCGGAGAGATATGGCAAATACAAATGGCACTTCACAACTTCAGTTTCCTCTCAAAAAGGAGACTTGCAAGTAATTGAATTTGGTGCATATTTTTGGGAAGATGAACAATGGAAATTCACTTCAATTTACGATAGACCCTATAATGCTGAAGAATTTGAAAGATGGTACAGCTGTCCCAATGGCATGTTAATTTCTGGCAAAACTTACACTGACCCAAACAATTGGAGCAAAGGCAACAACTTGGATGGTAGTAAACAATTAGCACTTTGGTATGTGATTGCTGAAGATCAAAACGGAGAAAAGTACAAGGGAGCAGCTGAAGTTACCAACGTCTATTCATTGGAATAAATAACTTTAACAGAATCTATACTTTACCTAAATGCTTTTGTAACAACTCATATGCATTAGAGATTCCTTTAAATTTTTCTTCTGCAATTTTCACATGCTCTTTTCCCAAATGAGCAATTAAATCAGGGTGATGTTTTTTGGCCAGTTTACGGTACTGTTTCTTAACGTCTTCCAAAGGTGAATTATAAGGAAGTTCAAGCGTTTCGTATGCCTTTTCAATAGAGGAAGTTGAAGGTGCTGAATATCCCTGTCGCCTTCCCTGATAGGCTTTATACCATTCTTCAAATGAATCAAAATACTCTTTTTCTCTATTTTGCTCTTTCCGTTTATCTTCTTCAAACTCAAAAGTGAATTGCGAATAAGCTGAATTTAAATCGGAAAAGGATAAGCCTACTTTTGAAACAAATTCACTTAGAATGGATTTTTCTCTATCATCAACTAATTTGTCTACAGTGGCTACTCCAACCAAAATAAACAAGAGGTGATTCAACTCTGCTTCATTAAGTTTGGTTTTACAGTTTTCTAAAAGAGAATTTAAGTTAGTTTGGTTGGTAAGGTGATCTTTTATCAACCTGGCCATTAAGTAATCGGTCTTTTGCTGACTGAAATATTTAAGAAAAGTCTTTTCTAAATACTTGAATTCGGTGTCTTTTGAATTAGCGTTAAATCCAAGCAAATATGCCACCATTCCGAGCAATAAGGAATTGAAATCTTCTTCATCCCGAACATTGTACTTTTCTTTGACGATCTTGAGCTTTTTGAGCTCCTTCATATCAGCAGTAATCAAAAACAAATAAAAACTGCACATCACCAAATAAACCAGGAAATTAGAATCGAAATCAGTAATGTCTTTTGGCTCTAAATCCATTACAACCCACACCACAGCAGCAATGGCAAAAAAAAGTAACCAACGTAAATAAAAAGCAGGTTTGTAGTTCATCAATTACTTTTACTAATATTTGATTGAGTTGAAGCACCAAAATCTCCTGCAATTTCATTCACTTCTTTAGTAATCTCAATGATTGAATGTAATAAGTCATGAATTCTTTTTAGCTCTTTCTTCCTCAGTGGATTCTGATGAATTCTTGCAGAAAAAAGTGGGTTCTTATCTTTTGGAAATGCAAAAGCAATTGTGCTTTTATTGAAGGAAATTCTTACCTCATTGGTATTCTGTAATGGTTGAAATTGCTTATAGCGTTCAAATATTTTTACGTACTGATCAATGTAATATTCATTATTGGTGTACATACGATATTTGGATGTGGAAATAATGTCACTTTTAAATTTCACTTCTTTTTGATAAGCATACAATTCTTTTCTGTGAAAATCTCTAAGCTTACTTGGCACAATAAAGCTTTTCTCTAATTTCCATTCGGGATTTGTAAATTGAAAAACGTAAAAATCTCCTATCACAGATTTAATTGAACTTTTACCATAACGGTCACTTTCACGAATTCCATACTTCATATTTTGAGATTCAAAATTGGTCTTGGAAATACGACCTCCGTAAAAACTTCTCAACTTATAATACATTTCTGTATTACCCACCAATGCAGGAAACAAGAGTGTTTCAATTATCCCAATATCTTCATACAACCTTCCACTTTCGTATTCTTGATTTTTAGGTGACCTCAAACCAAAACACTTTTTCCAAATGTGTTTGAGCAACACAGTATCCGCATACAACTCATAATCCTCTTTTGCAAAGTTTTTAAAAAGCACTATCAGCAGAAGGATTAAAGAGAGTAAAGTTCCTATTCCTGCAAAAAAAGTAAATGCGGGGTAATAATAAATAATTGCTGAACCGGTAGCCACTGCCAGGATAAAAAATAATATCCAAAACCTCCTTTTAGCCAACCTTTTAGTTCGGTACTTATTTAATTCCTTAAGCACCTCTGATTGCTCATCTACTATTTTATCAAGTTTTTCGGACATTACTTTGTGTTTAAGAATTGACTATTTGGACATTGATAGATTTTATTTCTCTGGCCTCTTTGAGTATTGGAAAGAGATATTTAACAGTATAGGTGTATTGATCATAAAACCTTCTATTACAAGTACGTCCATACTTCATCATTAAATAGTCAACATAGGGAGAGGTATATCCTTTTTCTTCTGTAAAAGTAAATTTCAGTTCTTCCTCACCAATCCATTCCTTAGATCTAATAACTTCATCAAGATGTCTTTCATCATAGTACTCATGAACATGTGGAGCAAAGTATGATTTTCCGGCGCTTCTGATCATTTCATCCAACTTATTAAGATCTTTCTTCAACCATTTTTTTTCAAATTGAATTGTCATTATCAATTTCCCTTTTTCTCTTTGCTCATGTAATTGATCAATAAATTCTGCCGCATTTAGGAATGTTTTATCATTCAACATTTTATTCTTTTCCCGGGATGCCACCACCCTATTTCTAATTTTTGAAGCAATTATCGTAAGTATAACACCTATTAAAGTTGGTATAATCAAAACCATCTCCAATGAAATATTATGATCCTCTAACCAATAGCGTTGATGGGGACTTAAGTATTGAAGTCCCCACATGGTAATATTTAAAAGTGAACCTGTGATAATTACAAGCATTATAACACCCACCAAAGCGTATACAAACCCTCGTTTTTTAATAACCGATTGGATAAAAATCTTCTTCTTTTTCATGAAAAATATATACCTGTCGCTAGTAATATACTGAAAATGAAGCTCTTTTTGTGGAAAGATGAAATTATTTGCATCTATTCAACATGAAGCTAACCACAATAATATCTCTACTATTTATCAGTCAATTATGTCAAGCGCAAAGTGATTCATTGATTATTGACTGGGATGATTTTTGCCAAAATACCTATAGCGAAAGTCCGGATAGTTTGCATCAAAGCTTTTACGTAAATGAATCCATGGACACCGTTTATTTCATTAATTCATTTTGTAGCGTTGCTCACCAAATTACCAGTCCAGTTGGAATTACAATTTACTTTACAAAAGAAGGAAAAATGGACGGTAATTACTTTTTAAAAGTAGTAGGAGTACATCACACATTTTTAATGCAAGGAGAGTTTATAGAAGGAAGATTTATGAAAGGCATATTTACCAATTTATATCCTTCTGGTTCAATAGAATCAATAGGCAGATATGAAGAGGGTTTGGCTACTGGAATTTGGACCCACTACAAAGAAAATGGATGTTTAGATTACAAATGTGAAATGGTTGACATTGGTATTTGTGTTCATTTATAAAATGGATACAAGCTTTATTGTATCTTTCGGGCAATGAATACATTAATTGAACAATTCTATCAATCTTTTAAAGATTTAAACGCCGAGGGAATGACCGCTTGTTATGCAGATGATGTTGAATTTGAAGATCCTGCATTTGGTAAACTCAAAGGAGAAAGAGCCAAAAACATGTGGCGTATGCTTATTGAAAGTCAACAGGGAAAGGACTTTGAAGTAACATTTTCTGATGTCACTGAAAATTCTGCCCATTGGGAAGCCAAATACACCTTTAGCCAAAGCGGAAGAAAAGTTCACAATATCATCAAAGCAACCTTTGTAATTGAAAACGGAAAAATCATCAAACATACGGATGATTTTAACCTGCACAAATGGGCCAAACAAGCTTTAGGATTTAAAGGTTTTCTATTAGGTAGAACTTCATTTTTTAAGAAGAAATTGCAGGCACAAACTAACCGCTTGTTAGATAAGTATGAAGCCAATAAATCCAAGAATTAAGGATAATATTTATTGAATTCATTCCATTTAATCAAAAAATCAACCTTTGAATAAATAAATCCCACACAAACTATTATAAAATTAGTTGATCCTTCCTTTTTGTTACCTTTGCAAGGAATATGCTCACTCACAAAGGAATACGATTTATTTGGCCATTTAAATTTATGGCAATTACTTTTTGCGTTTTCCTAACTTTTTGGAGCAATGCTCAAACCGCAGATGACACCTTAACTGGCTTGGTTAATCAACAGTTAATTCGCATCAATAGAAACAATGCCAATGTTTCTGTGGAAGTGCCTTTGTCTAATATCCCAAGTGGATGGAATCCTTATCGTTTAACCTGGTCTGAACCAAACCAATGTTACTTTGTTATTTCAGATGGTTCAACAAACAACAGTGGTATTGCCAAAATTACTGCGGATGGAACCTATACTTTTTTGGGGAATATCACCATTCCGGGACAAACAGTGCACTTTATTGAAGGTATTGCCTTTAACAGATTTGACGGAGAGCTTTATGTTACCGGAAGTTTGAATGGATTTATCCCTAACGACTATTGGTCTGAAACTTTGATAAGAGTTGATACCAACACTCTGGTAGGAACAATAATTGGCACTTTCAATCATACCACTCCGTACGAACCAGAAGGAGATATGATAACTTTTGATGACAACGGGCACCTCTATTACTTAGATGGCCAACCGGGTGGTGCAGGATTTGTGAGAATATTTGAGCAAGACCCAACAATGGCAACTCCTTCATCCATGATCTATGGAGTTAACACCTATTATCCAACTACAGACTTAACGGTAAAGGATGACATCTTATATTATTCATCCAATAGAGAGTTAAGACAAGTTGTATTAGGACCAAATACCCACTCTGCTGTTGGAATGATGTTTACGCCGGCAGATTTTAACGGAGAATTACTTAAAGGGATAACTTGGCGAGTTGAATCTTGCACACCCGTAGATTTTTTACCATCTGACAGTTCATACTGTCAAGGAGAGTCAATCACTATTGATGCCGGTCAAGGCAGTCAATGGACTTATCAATGGAATAATGGAAGCACTGATTCAATCATTACCATAAATTCACCCGGAACTTATATAGCTGAATTAACTGAAGGTACTTGTACTATTTCTGACACTATCATTGTAACAGAATCACTGATTCCAACAATTGACGCAGGTATTAATGACACTGTATGTTATGGAGACAATGTTATCCTTACTGCAAATGGAGCTGGGGTGAACGGAACCTACAGTTGGAATCAGGCAATAATGAATGGAGTATCATTTACACCTCTTAGCTCAAACAACTACATTGTAACAGGGACAACAGCTGACGGTTGTGAAAACACAGATACTGTTTATGTAGAAGTAGAAATTGGAGCTGATCCGTTTTTTTCATTTTCAAATAATAACTGGTGCGTATTAGATGCCAATGAAGTACCTGATCAAATTATTAATACCGGTGGAACATTCAGTTCAACTCCAAGTGGTTTGAGCATTGATCCAGGTAGCGGTGAGATTTCTCCAAACAACTCAACACCCGGAAATTATAGCGTTAATTACTCATTGAACGGAAATTGTCCAACAGACAGCACCATCCAAATTCAAATTATAGCAGAACCGCAAATAAACCCAATAAATAATAGTACTTATTGCGAAGGAGACCTTGTGAATGGTATCAACTTCAGTACTACTACCGGAGCCACCATAAGCTGGACAAATGATAATAGTTTAATTGGATTACCATCAAACGGAACCGGTGATATTGGTGCATTTACGTGTACAGACCAGGGAACAGCAAACATAGTAGTTTCTGTGAGTGCAGGAGGTTGTGCAGGAAATTCAGAAAGCTTTACCATTGATGTGCTTCCACTTCCTCTTATCAATGCTCAAGATCAAATAGCTTGTGTTGGAGATACTGTACAATTAATGGTTGATAATCCTGATAATGCAATACTGACTTATAGCCCTAATAACAATGGAAGTTATGTAGTTACAGGCACTTCTAGCATTATTGTAACAGCTGACTTGAATGGCTGTATCAATACAGATGTATTGGATATCTCAGTTTATCCAACACCTAATGCAGGATTTACATTTAATCCTACCAACCCAAATACGCAAAACACTGAAGTGAATTTCACTGCAAGTGACCAATCGCTGCTGTCATACACCTGGGATTTTGGAGATGGTTACTTTTCAACGAATATAAATCCAGATCACATTTTTCCTACCAACCCCAACATCTCTTATACTATTACTTTACTAGTGGAAGATGATAACGGTTGTATTGATTCAAACTCCGCCATTATCCATATTGACGACATTCTTCTTTATTATGTTCCAAATGCCTTTACGCCTAATGGAGATAATTTTAACAATGTATTTACACCTGTTTTCACATCCGGATTTGATCCTTACGACTATCATATGACCATTTTCAACAGATGGGGAGAAATAATTTTTGAATCTTATGACGCCTCAATTGGTTGGGATGGAACCTACGGTAATGCCGGAATAGTTCAAGACGGAACTTATGTTTGGAAAATATCTTTTGGTACTACAATGAGTGATGAACGTCAAACCATTAGTGGTCATGTAACAGTACTCAAATAAAATTAGATCCTTTGTCTATTCTCCAAAAAAGATAGCTGCAGTTCAATTTTTAAGATCTACAAAGCCGAATAAGTTTTAAGTTTACCTCATGAATCTCAATCAGGTAACAATGCAGTTGAAAGATCTTCCTCAACCAAAAGGTAAGTGGCCACTGGGAAATCTAGCTGAATTTAAAGAAGCAAACAAACACCGTGTCATTGAAAAATGGTCCAAAGAATGTGGAGACATTTTCAAGATCAGTTTAGCGGGTAAAAAGTTTATTGTTTCTGTTGATCCTGAATTGAATGGTAAGATTTTAAAAATGCGCCCTGAGAAATTTAGCAGATTCAATAAAATCAACGAAGTATTTCAAGAATTGGGTATAAATGGCGTCTTTAATGCTGAAGGAGAAGATTGGTATAAACACAGAAAACCGGCAGCCGAAGCTTTGAACGCCAAAAACGTAAAGCTCTATTATCCTATTGTAGCTAAAAACACAATTGAATTGCTTAATCACATTGAGCGACATCAACAAAATAACATCAATGTTTCTGCCATGAGCATGAAATATACCATTGACATTACTACAGAAATTGCCTTTGGATATGCCTTAAACACACTCAACGAATCGGGCAAAAACTTTCAAGAGAAATTGGAAAAGATTTTTCCCATGATCAACAAAAGAATATCTGCTCCTTTTCCGTATTGGCGTTATTTCAAAAGCAAGAAAGATAAAGAATTGGAAGAAAGTTTGAAGTCGGTTGAAACACAGATAAATGAGTTCATTGAACACGCCGAAAAAAAATTAGAAACTCAACCAACTGCCAGCAATTTTTTAGAGGCTTTGTTGATAGAATCAAAGGAAGATAATTTCAGTACCAAGGAAGTTTTTGGCAATGTATTTACCATGCTTTTAGCCGGAGAAGACACCACTTCTAACTCCATTTCCTGGGCTGTTTTTTACTTATCTCAACACCCTGAATGGATTGCCAAAATTAGAACCGAAGCAAATGAAATTTATGGGAATAACAGTGTGCCTGAAACATATGAAGATTTACAAAAATTGAGTTTGGCAAATGCTGTTGCTCAAGAAGCAATTCGTTTAAAACCAACAACACCTCAACTTTTTATGCAAGCCAATGAAGATGTCCTTATCAATGACCTGGCAATTGAAAAAGGACAGGTAGTAATGTTGCAAAACATGGTGGCGCAAACTGCAGACAACTTCTTCACTGATGGAGAAAATTTTCATCCTGAGCGTTGGCTAAAAGCGCAATGTCCATATCATGAAAAACACCATCCACAATACATGCGAGCTTTTGGAGCGGGTCCCAGATTTTGTCCGGGAATGAAGTTAGCAATGGACGAATTGACAATGGCCATTTCTACTGTTTGCAAGCATTACAATTTTGAATTGACTGTTCCAGTTGAAAGCGTTATTGAAAAATTTGCATTTACCATGCAGGCTGAGAATTTAATAGTGAGGTTTACTGCCAACTAAATCATTCATCCGTTGGCTCAATATGGATCAACACATTTAGGATATTGGGTAATGAACTCATCAAATGATCTTTCAAACGGTGAGATATTTCATGACCTTCATAAACAGGAATATTTCTGTCTACAATTACATGTAAATCTATCTGGTATTCCATTCCAATTTTACGGATAAAGCATTTTTCCGTATCTACCACACCTTCTACTTCAACCGATAATTTTCTTACTTCTTCTTCCAACTCTTGATGCGTATGTTCATCCATGATTTCACCCAAAGCAGGACGGAAAATGGTGTAGGCATTGTACAAAATAAAAGCAGAAGCCAACAAGGCAGCAATATCGTCAGCAATTTCATAGCCCTGCCCAAAAATCAAGGCTACAGTAATACCTATCATTGCTAGTAATGAAGTGATAGCATCTGAACGGTGGTGCCAAGCCTCAGCATGTAATGCAGTACTATGTGTTTCTTTACTCTTCTTTTTAGTAAAACGATATAACACTTCTTTGAATGCAACAATTACCACCAACACAATCAAGGTATATGGTTTTGGAGTTGCATGCGGTGTTTGAATATTGATGATGCTTTGATAAGCAATAATAGTCGCTGCTAATACCAAAAATGCCACCACTACAAAGGTTAAAAGTGCCTCTGCTCTACCATGTCCATAAGGATGATTTTCATCTGCCGGTTTTGCTGCATATTTGATTCCGACCAGCACTAAAATAGAAGCAAAAATATCAGTGGTAGATTCAATGGCATCTGCTATCAAAGCATACGAATTACCTAAAAAACCGGCTACGAATTTAATGGCGGCTAAAAAGATGTTTCCTATTAAACCTAATACTACTGAACGTACTGCTATTTGTGCATTTGATGGCAAATCAGAACAAATGTACAGAACAATTTTTGAGTGTCCTATGAGAGATTTACTAAATTGCCAATTCTGTAGATTGAATGTACCTTTTTACTAAGATTTCGTTATTTCGACACTATGAAAAACATTTTAACCCTATTCATCTTCATTCATCTAACTTCTTTTGGACAAGATGTCATTCCTCTCACAAAATATGGAGCTGAAAAAGAGCTTTATGGAGATCATCATTTTTGGAATTTCTCTTATTTAAAAGTGAAGTCAATTGAGGAGATTATACATACTCCGGCAACTGACAGCACTCAAGAAAACAATGATCTTTCATTGGTTTTGGTTTTTGATACTTTGGGAAGAGTTAAAACCAAACATTATCAATTTCATTATTACAACAAAGCCAGAGTCAAAAGAAATTCACCTAATTGGAGACCATCATTTTCTACTCCAAACACAAAGGATTCCACAGATGGCATTTATACCTTTATAACAGGCAAAGACACTACTACCTATGCTACTGATAGATTAGTTTATTACTATCCCAACAACTACACAACAACTACTCTTGACTTACATGCTGAATTATTTCCTACTCCCGGAGTATTAGACGGCATATACATTAGACCTGACTCACTGTTAAAGACAACTATTTTGGTGAAAACAGATACTAGAGGTAAACCAATAAGCAAAACTGTATATCAAAACGACAAATTGTTGCATCAAGAAAAGATAGTTTACGAAAACTATAACAATAAAGGAGAAAGTGCCACTTTTATCTCCAAGATTGAATGTACTGATAGGGATGGTAAATACTACGAAATAAGATTCAGATATACCTTTTACTGATCTTTTTTCTTCTCTTCTGCCTTGTCGCCTTTATCTCCCAGATTTTGGAAAGAGTATTTAACACCTAACATCACATACCTACCCAAAGTTTGGGTTACTTCTCTTTCGTAGATATTTTGCAGGTAATACTGATTTAAACCTGTATTTTGATTCAACAAGTCTTTTGCTGTTGCATAAACTTGAAGTTTACGAGATTTTAAGAAGTTGCAAGCCACTGTAAAATCCAACAACATTACTTGATTGTTTGTAGCAAAATCAGGATAGAAATAGTGTTGATACTTAGGATTGATTTCCCATCTGTCTTTGATATTGAATGTGAAATTCAAATAGTAATTGACGTTTTGGTAATCATTGTTAAAGCTTTGGTTGTCTTTATAAGTATTCTTTGAATAGTTATAAGCTACACCACCTCTCAAATCCATCACCTTTTTTCCAATGTTTTCAATTGTCAAACTAGGAGAGAAAGTATAAGTTGTATAGGCATCTTGCAATCCATTCAAATTAACCAAACCATTAGATACGCCACCGTTGGTATGTAATCTGAATTTTGTTTTAATTGGATGAATGGAGGTTCCGTACATCACAAAAGCATTCAAACTCTTTTCATCTCCAATGTTTTCAGGAACCAATTCAGTGATATAATATTCATTTACCTGTTGCGAATAGATGATGTTGTTTTGGGTATATCCTCCGCTAATGTTGAACATGAAAAAGCTGAAATTAAACTGATTAAAATTCATCATTCTCAAGTTCACTGTATGCTTATATTCAGGAGACAATGATGTATTACCTAAAATCACCTGAGATGGATTTGTATTGTCCTGCAATGGTTGTAATTGATTCAATGTTGGAGCCGTAATTGAAGTAGAATAACGCAACCTCATATTTGTTTTCTTGTTTGGATCCCATTCAAATCTTGCAGATGGCAAAATGTAGTGGAACTCTCTAGGAGCAGTAAACAAATCAACACCTGCCAAATTCAAATATTTGTATTGCGCGCCAATGGTTGTATTGATTTTTTTACCAAAGTATTTATGACGCAATTCACCGTTATAGTGCATTCTGTGATAAGCTCCGTCACCAGATAAAATGGTGTTTAGTGTTTGTTGATCAGAAACATTGTCATACACTGTTCTGTTTCTTGACTCACCATTTCTGTCAACACTCAAATCAACCTGCATTAAATGTCTCAATGAAAGAGGTTCAGACCATGTCCACAAAGCATTAAAATTATCTGTAGTTTGGATGGACAACTGATCCTGACTGGTAGCTGTTTCAACTGAAACGCCATTGGTTACCAAGGTGTTCAAATAATCCAGATAAGTAGTCAAGTCTTTGTTAGTTCTATCATAAGAAACGTCAATACCGGTGTATCTTCCATCCTTCAAAAACTTTTTACGGTAATCTGCAGATCCCGTAAAAGTGTAGTTAAAGTCTGTTTGATTCAAACCTGTATTAAAGGCACTCACCAATTGATTGTCATCCGTAAAATTGTCTGTTAAGTTAGCATTGTCATAAATTGTTTGACCTACATTACCATTTAACTTCACAGTTAACATGTGTGTTGAATCTATTTTCTTTTCAAACAAGATATCTGCTCTTCCGTTATACGAGTTGCTATTTTGATCTGCAGACTCATCTGTAATCAAAGTTGAATCTGTAAAATAGGTTTCTCTGTACAATGATTTATTAAAGGTTTTATCAAACTTGTTGAAGAAAAATGAAGATGAAAATGTAGTCTTTTTTGAAGGTTTATAACTGATATTAACTCCGGTTGCATTGGTATTTAAAAACCCGTCATCCGGATCTCCGTTTGACAAACTCAATCCTCCTAAATCTCCACCTCCTCTACGCATGGTTTGGGCACCACCCATAAAATTTGAATAATCACTATAAGTAAAGCCTGTTTGATTGACATTATTGGACATTCCGATCAAAGAAACTTGCCATTTTTTCTTAAACATAAAAATGTTTCCCTTGGCCTCATATCTTGGAGGATTATTATTCACCGGCAACTGCGTTCCACCTGCAGTTGCAATATTTCCGAAATATCCTTTCTTGTGTGAATCTTTTAATTTGATATTGATGGTAGTAGATTCACTTCCATCATCTACTCCGGTAAATTCTGAAGACTCTGATTTTTTGTCAAACACCTGAACTTTTGCAACTGAATTAGCCGGTAGGTTTTTAGTAGCAATAGTAGCATCATCACCAAAGAACTTTTCTCCATCTACTAACACCTGTTGTACATCTTTACCTTGAACCTTAATTCCACCATCTTCTGCCACCTCAACACCAGGTAATTGTTTCAAAAGATCTTCTACAACATCATGTTCTTTTACTTCAAAAGCTCTTGAATCATATTCAATGGTATCTCCTTTAATTTGCAATGGAACATAGTTGGCATCCACTACAACCCCATCTAACATCTTAGGTTGCAAAACCAAAGGATTAAGCTCCATGTCTTTACTTTCAGCAGTAATAGAAATACCCTGTTCAAATGGCAAATAACCAAAAAATGATGCTTTTAAAACGTAATCTCCAACTTTTACTCCACTCAAAGTGAAATCTCCTTTTTTGTTGGTGATTGAATATGTTTTAAGAATTGAATCCTGCGCCCCAATTAGCATTACGGAAGCACCTGTAAGTGAATCTCCTTCAAAAGATCTTACTGATCCTTTAATACTGATAGTTTGTGCAAGTGATCCAGTAGCAAATCCAATTGCCAAAAGGATGAAAAGTCCAAGTTTTTTCATGATTTAGATTAGGATCAATGCCAGTGACCGCCTTTTTGGCCTTCCCACTGTTTGCGTTGTTCCTCCATTTTCTTTCTTACAATTTCGTGATATTCTTCGCGTGTAACTTTCTTACCTTTTTTAGGTTCTTCAATCTCCTCTTTTTTAATTTCTCTCATCACAATAGTTGACAAGGAAATTTCTTTGGTTCCGTCATTTTCGTTAAGGTAAACAATCAAGCCTGGTAATCCTCCGTAACCAGCCGGACCAGAAGAAACTGCAATTTCAGGTGTAAACCAAACATACATTTGTAAAGTATCGGTTGAATCATTAGCAGCCGGCACATACTCCGCCTTCATACAATTCATTCCGGATACCTCTTTCATTTCACCGGTTAATTTCCACTTAGCTGCAACTATTGAATCTTCAATTAAAAACACCTTGTCCATGAATTCTTTTTTCTCTACTACTTCATTGGTTTCAACATTCGTGTAGACAATATCATTCGCCGGTGCCATTCTTTTTTTCATCCAACTTTGGCGTCTTTGATCTTCATCCATTTCAACACCTTCATCTTCATCCGGAACGTTTTTGTAAACGGTCTCTGTTGCAGTAAAAAGTAAAGTGTTTTTGAAATCCATAAACTCAGGCACAAACTGCTTCATCCTTTTACCACGCTCAGTATCCGGAATGTTTTTATGCATGTTTATTTTGGTTGTATATTGAACTTCACCTGAAAGTTGAGCTGAAACCATTAGGTTAGACAACAGCAAAACAAAGGCTGCAATTAATTTAATTTTCATAGTTGCGATTATAATCCGTACTTAGACACCTTTTTTAAACAAAGGTTTAAAGGTCGGCAATTTTTTTCAGAAGAAAAATTAAGATCTACTTATAAAGCTTTGGGAACAAGAGACTATCAATGGACAATTCATACCCCTCACTTTCCATTCCGCCATATTCACTTTCTACTTGTTTTATATCTTCAAAAACATATTTATTTCCAGCTTTAAAACCATCTTTTTTGGCAGCTTTCAGTACTTTTTTGTAGACAACATCCAGCTCCTCATAATTTACCGCATTAAATGTAGAATCTCCATCATAAGTAAGTGACATTTGCATTGCTTCAAGTGTTTCATCCTCAGACAAAGCTTTGATTTTAGTGGATAAATGACCACCATCATCTTCCTTCAAAAATTGTAGCCAAAGTTTACCGTTTTTAAAATACTTAAACTCTTCTGACATATATCCTCCTTCTCCTCCCATATCTGATATATAAAAAACCGGCTTACCCTCTTTATTGAAATACCAGGTTTGGTTTTCATCATGATAAACACTAAATGAATGTCTACTCATTGTAAGCAATTGATCTTTCTCATTTATAAAGCGCTCATAATCTTTTAGATAATTAGCATATAAACGATAATAAATCCCTTTGAAAAATGCAGTTTGATCTTCTTCTACTTCCTCTTCTAATGGACCATCTGGTTCACTTACCTCCTCTATCATTTCTTCTTCCGCAATTTCTTCGGTAACTTCTTCTGTTGTTTCATCTGGCGTTTCAGATTGTTGACAAGCAAGTAAAAAGATAAATGGCACAAGTAGTAGATTCAACCATTTCATATTCAGTGATTTTTGGTAAAGATAACTAATCTTTGATTGCCGCTTGATGCATTAAAACCAAATTGGGTGTATTAGTCAAAAGATCATTTAATTCATCCCATTCAGTTTGATGGGTATCAGGATACTCGTAAATAAATTCAGCTTCATAGCTGTAGATCATTATATCTCCAACATAAGTAAAACCCAGTTCGCAACCGGACAAAGTTTCAATTCTAGCGGTATCGTGTAGGTTATCTTTCAACAAATTAAAAGACCCATCATAATGATAAGAACAAACTCCTTCATAGGCATAAGCCCTAACTGTGGCAGACGGATGCTTCGTTAACAAGACTAATTCATCCAGTGTTAGTATTGATTTGAGCTTTTCATATCTCGTCCATTGTTCGGATTGAGAACCACCTGCTCCCACAAACTGCGATTCATAAGTTCCATATTCATCCATTTGTTGAATTAAATTGGAAGCATCTTCGCTTAGCCATGATTCAAATCTGTACAAATCAACATCATCCAAATTGTCTTCATATTGGGGAGTTGAATTACATGAAACAAAGCTCAAACACACCACATACATAATTAGCATTCTCAACATATCTGTAATTAGTTTTGTTTAGATATCAATTTAGTTCTTGATAACAAATCATGGGTTCCTTGCTCTTGTCCAAATGCGTACGAATAGCCATCCAGTGGATTAAACCTCAACAAAGTACGAATTACAATTCTCCAAAAAGGAGGTTTGTTACCGTTTAGATCAACCACTCTTGATTGTGTAGCCATTTTACCAACTGTTTGCTGCCATAAATATTCCATGGTAATGTAGTAAACCAGGTACATACTAATAGCAAATATCAAAGCGTAAAAGCGATCCATCTCAGAAAAAATGACAATGACTTGCACAACAAAATTGATGATCAAATTATCAACGAAAAAATTGATAAATCGCGTTGCTTTTGTGATTTCGTTTTGGGCCATTCAATGCAAACAATTACATGAATGTACGAAATTGTAACAACAACTATCTATTCCTTGACAAAACTCAAACTATTGGCAATTCCATTTTGTGTGTAAGCAAAAACATATTGCCCATTAGAAAGTTGACGCACATCTACCACAGAAGTATTGTTACCGCTTAAAGCAATTCTGCCCTGCATGTCAAAAATGAAGAATTCATCAATTGTATTTGAGCCTTCAATGAATAAATAATCTTTTGATGGATTTGGATATACTACCAAGTTATTTTCGATTTCAGGTACTTCAAAAAAGTAATCTTGATTTAGTTTAATAACAAACCAATCCATTGGATCAGTGGCAACTTCATATTGAATACCATTGGTTGGATCTAAATCAGCAGTATCTCCAAATGTTCCTGTAAAATACACATTATCATCTGCGTCTAAATCAACATCATAACCTCTATTAAAGCCGTTGTTACCTTCAACAGATGACACCCAATTAAAATCACCTAAGCTATCTAACTTCAATACAAAAGCATCACCTGCAAAACCTGAATCTAATTCAAAAGTGGCAGTAGAAGGATCAAAGTCTACTACATCACCAAAACCACCAGTGACATATACATTTCCGTCTGCGTCTACAGTTAAACCTTCTGCTCCATCATAGGCAGTTCCTCCAATTGATTTGGCCCAAACTATGTCACCATCTTCGTCTAGCTCATGAACATAAATATCTCCTGAACCCTCTTCAGTGAATGTGGCTGTTGAGCCGTTTGGATCCAGATTAATAGTTCCGTCATAATAACCGCACATTACTATATTTCCGTTAAGTTTAATGGCCAAACCATTGCATTGAATTGACGAAGTTCCGGCTATTTGCTTTGCCCAAACATAATTACCGGCTGTGTCCATTCTCATAACAAAACCATCTGTACTTCCTGTTGCATTCAAATAATTAATAGATGCTGAAGGATCAAAATCTACTTGTCCGTGAAAAAACCCAGAAATATATAAGTCATTATTCTCATGATATTCTACATCTCTAAACAATGCTCCTCCAAATAAATTTCCGCAAGATTTTGACCATACGTACTCCCCATTTTGATTTAGTTTCAGCACAAAACCATCTTCATTTCCTTCTGCTATTAGGTATTCAGTATTTGCAGTATTATCAAAGTCTACTGTGTCTGAATAGGTTCCTACAACATAAACGTTACTATCAATGTCATTAGCTATACCATATCCATTCACTTGCGAACTGTAATCACTGGAGTAAAACCAGTTATTATTCCCTGAAGTTTTATCAAAACTGTAAACTGTTACTTTAGGACTTGCATTAACTATTATGATAATATTACCCTGATTATCAAAAGCCATTTTTGTACCTGTTTGGTTACCTATGTCTCCAAAATGTGTAGCCCAAACAACATCACCTGAACTGTTCAATTTTACAAAAATTCCGTCTGAAGCATCAATAGCATCAATAGGAATACTGCCATTTGGATCCGGATCAAACTGACCATAAAAAAAGCCGATTAAGTATACAGAACCATCTGCTTTATCGATTAGAATATCATGAGGGCGTTCAATACTAGCACCTCCTATTTGTCCAGCCCATTCAAAACCTTGAGCTTGAGAAAGGGTTAATGATAAAGAAAAGGTAAAAAGGAAAAGTAATTTCATTATTTAGATTTTGGATTTGGATCTAAAATATGGGATCATTTTCCACTTAAGTAATAACAAATCAACAGCTTAAATTGATTTTATACTTGTCAAAAAAAGAGAGAATTAAGTATTAAAACGTAAAAATCAAATAAGATGTGACTTCAATATTGGATTGACTTAATCACCCGGAATCCGATTGGTTCCGTCATAAGTTAGCTTGCCATTTTCATCATATAATTTGATACAACCTCTAATTGGCGCACCACATTTTTCAGAATAAATTAAATGCGTTTTGAGCTGACCATTTTTGTAATATTCTTTATACTCCTTCAGAATACCAGCATCTGCCGATAATTCAAAATGAATTTTTCCTCCTTTATAATTTGAAGAATAGGTTCCGTTTAACATGGTTAATCCACCAAAGGTTAACGTATCATTTTTAGGGAAAATAACCGGTGTTTTTTTAGTTCCAATAGCTCCCATATTATAGTGATCAAACTTTCCGGTATAATATGTATATCTGCAATGAGTAGCTTTTGTGCTATCATCTACCTGTTCTAAATTATGATCCAAATAAATTACCCACCAACCCTTTTTTTCTCCATTTGTATTGTACAGATTTAAAGTGTCAGACTGAGCAAAAAGACTTTGTGTATTACACAACAGAATTATTGATAGGTAAAATGTGAGTTTCATCAATACAATTTATTGTAAATGTTTGGATTAGCTCATAGTGAAGATATATTTAATCTCAATTACTCTTCTCTACCAACTCTAAATAAACATCATCATTCCAATCTTTAAGGGCTTTGTGCAGCTCTAGAAAGGTTATTTCACCAGTATTTTTAAAAAGCATTTCATTTGTCCAATATACACTCATATTAATGGAACTCGTAAATGAAGGGAAGTTCAATTTGTATGAATCTTCTGAGAGACCTTCTGGCCCGTATTCTTCATCTTTACTTGTATACATTTTTTTGAGTTGAAAATCACCTAATGATTGCAATCGCTGAATTAATTCAACAATTTGGTCAGGCAACTTTTTAAATGATATTTGACAAAACAATCTTTCCGTTTTTGGAAATTGATACCATAGCAGTTTTAATTCACATTGATATTCACTATCAATAATCAACTTCACAGTTCTAGGCATTTCACTCCAAGTAGGTTGTGAATAGTAATAAATCAGGAAATCTGCGTTTAAGCTTTTATCTAGATTCAAGTACTTTGAATCATTAAAAAAGTCTTCATCTGAAATTGTTTTTACGTTCACTTTTTGAGAATGCTTTTCTCAAATCTACCAAAATACTTCAAAGAAAAAAAAGACTCACCAGCCGCGATAATCATCACAGCCGGAACAAGTCTTAAAGTGAACTACTAGAAATTAAATAATCGAAACTAATTCAAGTGATACCACTCTTCCACGACCAAATTTGGTCTTCGGCCTTCATTTTCAGGCGCGTAGTTTTTACCTAGATAATCCAAGATAACTTCTTCTTTTGGTCCAAGATCCCAAAGTTTTTGTGTTTCCTGCATCCAAACAATTATATCTTTCCAACCTTCTCTGGTTGCTCTGTTTTGCGTTACCAAGTTAAGTGAGTGACAGGCACCACAGGTAACCATAACATCCTCCACTCCTTTATCTACAATCAAACCAGTAGGTTGATGAATTCCGTCCACTACATCTGCTGAATCAATTGTTGTTGACGGAATGTATTCTTCTTGCACATTAGTGGTGTCCATTGCAACAATCTCGGGAGCCGGATCAAATAAATCCGGAAACAATCCCACCTGAAGCAACCAAACAACACTAAACACAATGATTAATACACCAGTGTTTATAGCAATTTTGGCCCTCTTTAAGGCTAATTCTTTGTACTCTTCAAAATCCATTACGCCTGTTTAACCGCAATTCTATGACATGCGTTGTTTAGGTAACCTTTAGGATTCCATCCAGGAACCACCATTGGTTGAGATTTTCCGTTTTGGTCCGTTGCTCTTGCCCAAATTTCATAATATCCAAATTCAGGTAGCTTTACCTTGGTGCTCCATCTTTGCCAGGCCAGTCTATTTTTTGGCGGTTGCAAATCACACTTCGTCCAGGTAACTCCAAAGTCAATTGAAACATGCATTTCTTTCACTTCCAAATCCCCTGCCCATGCGTGTCCTCTTACTTCAAATGTTTTTCCTTTTCCTACAATTGCACCTGTTTTAGGATAAGTAATAATAGATTTTACCGGCATTGACTCAATGATTTCCATTGCTTCATCCGGCACCTTTGTTCCAGGAGGTACAGGAAATTTAGGAACTCTGTAAGACTGACCCTCCATTTTAGGTCCGTCGTGTACTTTATTACGAACTGAAATTTTTGTAAGCCATTTTCCAGATACAGAGGCAGGCCATCCGCCCATTACCAATCTCAACGGATATCCGTTCATCTCCGGAATAGGTTGATCATTCATTGCCCAGGCAATTAAAGACTCATCCTCCATAGCCTTAGAAATTGGAACTCCTCTTGATATTACTACTTTATCAGGATCTCCTGACAAATGAGTATCTGCACCATAATAACCTATATAAACAGCATCATCTTTAATCCCAACATCATTCAAAACATCTTTCAATCTCACTCCGGTCCATTTTGTACAGGCAACTGCACCAAGACCCCATTGATTCCCTTTTGCTGGAGGATTAAACTCGGCTCTACCATTACCTCCACACTCAATAGTTAGGTTGTATGAATATTGCTTAAACTTTTGTTGTAACTCTTTTAAAGTATATTTTTTAGTCTGCTTAACTGATTCTCCAGTAATTTCAAGCGTCCATGTATCTACATTAACATCTTCAGGCGGAACTCCATTGTTTCTTACAAACATTAAAGCAGCCGGCGTAACTTCTGGATCCAATAAATGAACCGGAGTTTCACCATTCCATGGTTTGTCATTTAAAATTTTAAGTCGGTCGCTTTTACCCGGAATAACTTTTTTGGGACCATTTTTATCATCAAGCCCGATAGGCTCCATGTCGGTAGGTAAATTTTCCCCAAAAACAATTTTAGAACCAATAGCGGCGCTAAATATGGCTAGAGTAGATTTTGAAATAAACTTCCTTCTACTCGAATTTTTTTCACTGTCCATAGGCATCTCTTAAAATGATGAGCAAACTCAAAGCTAAGAATCAATAAAGGAAAGTTCTGTAACTAATGTCACAAAGTAATCCTTATTTTGGGAGTAGTTTCGCAATTACAGCACTCACCATGTCCTTCTTTGTTGTATTAAAATAATGTAAAAATTAATGCAACATCCTGAAAGACATTATAAAGTAAAAAGGTATTTAAATTTATAACTTACTAAAATGCCGAATCACTAAGTTGTAGATTTTTAGTGCTTTAACTCACCTTAAGTTGAATCTAAAAAATTTAATATGATCGCACGACTCACCGCACTGGCAATTATCCTATTGTCTTTTAATTTAGGATTTGCCCAAGACAATCAAGCCTTTATTTCAGCAGATGAACTGGCCAAACAATCTTCAGACATTTTCTTATTTGACATCAGTAAAAAGGATGTTTATGAAAAAGAACACATTGATGGAGCTATTCACATTACAAGAGATGACATTTCAAAATCAGATGGGCAATTTCACGGTGAAATAGCAGACCTGGAACAGATAGAGAATCTCTTAAACAATTACGGAATTAGTAACAATGACAAAATTGTGGTTTACGACCATAAAGGAGGAAGTGATGCCGCCAGATTTTGGATTGTTTTAAAATCATACGGATTTGAAAATGTTCAGGTTTTTAATGGTGGATTAGATAGCTGGAATAATGAAAATGCTTCATTTAAACAGGCCAATTTCAATGACTCTACAGCAGTTTTACAGCTGCAGGACAATAGCGCAAATTTTTTAACCAACAAAGATGAAGTACTTGAGGCTATAGATAAAAACGATTTCATCATTGTGGACACCAGAATGTATGAGGAGTACACAGGTGAAATGGTTAAATCTCCTGCCGCTAAAGGAGGCCGTATTCTCGGTGCTGTACATTTAGATTGGGGAAATCTGGTAGATTTTGAAAACGGCAAATCATTAAAACCGCTCAATGATTTGAAATATGAATTTGAGCAAAAAGGAATTGTTCCAGATAAAAATGTCATTGTTTATTGTCATACAGGAACAAGATCATCTCACACCTATATGGTATTGACGCAAGTACTTGGTTATCCAAATGTAAAAAACTATGATGGATCATGGGTTGAGTGGAACAGTGACGAAACTTTGCCATTTGAAACAGGAGAAATCAATCCTTTAGATGAAGTTACCTACGGACAACTTTTTAAAGACAGTTTTTTTGGTTACTTAAACTATATCGTTGATCAAATAACTTTTAGATCAACCCCTTGGTATGAGAATTATTTTTGGTTTTTAGTTGTCCTTTCATTAGTTGTTTGGATACTAGAAATATTGTTTCCCTGGAGAAAAGAACAAGCTATTTTCAGAAAAGACTTTTGGTTGGATTTCTTTTTTATGTTCTTCAACTTTTACATTTTCAACCTTGTTATTTTCATTGCGTTTTCAAAGTTTGTTACCAAGATTATTTATGATCTAAGCGGAACAGATATTACAGGAGTTTCCGTATTTGACATGAGCGGTTTGGCCTGGGGATGGCAGATGTTGATCTTTTTCCTGGCCACAGATTTTATTCAATGGATCACCCATGTGGCTTTACACAGATTTGAATTCCTTTGGAGATTCCACAAAGTGCATCACTCAGTTGAACAAATGGGATTTGCAGCACATTTAAGATACCACTGGATGGAGACTGTTTTTTACACACCAATGAAATTTATCGCTGTAATGTTTATAGGAGGATTTGCTCCTGAGCAAGCATTTATCATTTACTTCTTTACCATAGCTGTTGGGCACTTAAATCATGCCAATTTAGGATGGGGATATGGGCCACTTAAATACATCTTCAATAATCCTAAAATGCATATTTGGCATCACGCAAAAGATTTACCGCATGAAAGAAGATATGGTGTAAACTTTGGAATTACATTAAGCATCTGGGATTACTTATTTGGTAAAAGCTATATTCCTTCATCAGGTAGAGATATAAAATTAGGTTTCCCAAAAATGGAGAAATATCCAAAACGATTTTTTGGTCTTATCACTTCAGGGTTTGGTAAAACTCCTGATGAGGAATAAAAGGTCCGTTTTATGTAAAAGTGTTAACGTTTTCAACCTACTTCATAATAGGTTGAATTCGTGACACTTAAATTCAATTTAAATCCCTTGTGTAACAATTGTCACAAAACTACCGGAGGGATTAGCATAATTTTAATTGTTTAATCACAACCTTAAGAAATGAATAATAGTATTGAGCACAAGTTCACAGGGTGGGCTTTTATTTTAGGCGCCCTTTTACTTTGGGGAGGATGGGCATTTTCATCTCATCATTTAGGTGAATACATTCAATCTTCAGACTTTGCTGTTATTGGCGAAGATGTTTGGTATTGGATCTGGATGTATCGTTTCCATATTTTTGGATGGGTTACAATGGCAATAGCTGTAATGGCATTGTTATCAATAGTTGGTAAAAAACCATACAGAGTTGTAATGTTGCCTGGCGCAGGTATGACAATAGTAGGAACTTTTACTTTGGCTATTGCTGCGGCATTTTACTACAATTTTGGTGCATGGGGAGTTGGACAAACCATGGATAAATCACCAGAGGAAGTAGAAGCTTTTATGAACGGAATTTTACCTGTTAACCAGTATGTAACATGTTTCTTGCGATTTGGAAAGATATTTTCAGGTGTAGGATTGATTTTATTAGGGGCAGGATTTCTTAAATGGAAACTTTTTCCAACTTGGTTAGGCGCTTATACATTATTGCTTGGATTAGCTGCGGTAGCTATCATTTTGGCTATTCCTGACAATTTTGAGATTTACAAACCGCTATTTCACATTAAATCAATTTGGTTAGTTGCAATGGGAGTTGTGATTTTGACCAAAAAATCAGAAGATACTACAGAAGAAGCGTAGCCAGGACTGCGGAGAAGGCTTTCTTCTGTTTTGAGAAAGGAGTATTGGAAATTAATTGCTTTATCGGCTTTAGTTTTCAATACTCAAAACCTCAATTAAATGTTCGGCAGTTAATTTATCTGCATATTTTTCATTCAAAAAATCCAGTTTAGATTTGTCCGGCAAGGTCAAATTTTTCTTTTTTAGGACAGACATTAATGACTCTTCCAAATCTTCATGGTCAATGTCATAGTCATTTATCAAATCATCTTCGGGATACATTGAAAACCAATCATGTTTTACATAGGTTTGAACAGCATCATAAACGGCTTCAATATATTCTTTAGGATAATCTTTTTGGATATAAAAAGAGATATAATCTTCTTTTGATTTAACAGGCCTGGAGTCAGCCAATTTTCGAAGCTTTTGCCTGTGTCTTTTGTTCCAGATTATTGTAGCAAAAACAAAAGTTGTAATAAGAAGTCCTATGAAGATGTACGTGTTCATTTCTGTATATCATCTATTCGACTTAAGAATGTCATGAATAATTCCGAAAATAACATATGTCCAACTTGTCCATAATGTAACTGAAATAATTTTGTTTTCCAGATCACTTTGTATTGTATCAGAATTCCAATCTACTAAAAGAAAAGTTATTGTTGTATTCATAAATACAACTCCAAGAATACAGGTTAGAATAAACAATAGGTTTGAGGGTTTTCCATTTTTTTTCAGGTTCCATAAATAGAAAATGATAGGCGAGATTAAAAAAATGATGCTTACAAAAAGCATTGAACTAATCGCTGAAAAACCAACAAAACCTTCAAATAAACTACCAAGATTGGACGCAATCTTTAAAAAGATTAGAGGTCCGATTAATGAAAGCGCTAATACAAAAGTAAATAGCCACAGTATCATGCCTGTGATTGTTCCAAACTTCTTCATTATGAAATGGGTTTGAATAAAGTTAGTTTTTACAGAGGACAAACACAAATGGTGAAAAGTTGCTTATTACATTCTGTTAACATGATTTAATAAACCATTTCAATAATTTTTATCACTTTCTCATCTCTTACATAAATCTCAATCCCTTCAGTGCCCACATCTTGATATTTCGTCTCTTTAATATCCTGTTCAATCTTATTGGTTGATTTATTCCGAATCACTATCTCTTTTCTTTTGTAGAACATGCCTACCCATGTTTCCAACATGAATTTACAGGAGTGATTATCGGCCAATTCGAAAACATTCCTTGTATCCGCATCCATTTTGTTTTCAAGATCAACTGCAGTTTCACCCCAACTTTCTTTCCAACGATTCATATTTTCTTTGAAAACTGAGTGCTCAACTTCTACATAAAATGAGTCAGTTTCCCAAATGACACATGGATCAATTAATTCGCCTTTGTCTTGCGCGCCACAAGAAAAGAAAGTCATTAAAAAAAAGGCTAAACTAAATATTTGACTGAAGTGATTCATACAATAAGACCCACACAAATCTTGCCAAATTGGACTTGATTAGAAGTTTCGCATTAAACTCTTATTTCGCTCTGGTACTTGTTAATTAAGAATTTGATCTTATCATAAACATCACCATTTCCCATGGTTTTATTCCAGACATACCGATCGCCACTTTTTAGTGTCTGCTCAACAAACTTTTCAAGTTTTGAAAACGAACTAAACTCAATTGTTCCTATCAATTCATTTCCACAATTAATAATTACAATTTCACTATGTCCTCTCGATTCATAATAATCACCCATTCTAAATTTGATTTTGGATGAACTGCGCTCAATTTTTTTCTTTCTGATTAAATACTCCTTTACAACTTTATCATTGAAAACTTTAATGCGATACGATTTGAAATAGATAGCACACAGGGCAACAATGACAAATGGCAATAGAAATAGCCAAATAATGGGCTTATAAACTGACGTTAAAAAAAGGATAATAGTAAATGGTGGAGCTACCCATAAAATTATATATCTCCAAATAGATTTTGAACCGTTTGTTTCGAGAATGAGATTGCTCATGAATGCTAATTATCAATTGTGCGATAAGTTAAAACTAACAATTTGTTTGAGACTCTTCAAAACACCGTTAAATACTCAATTATGCTACATAGATTGACAATCTGCATTTTTGATTTACAAATCCAATAATTCAATTTACTTTTAGACATATCAACCAATTCTTATGAACCGCAAATCCCTATTTTATATTTTTCTAATTTCTTGCAATATTCTTATCTCCTGTCAAAAAGAAGGATGCACAGAAATACATGCCGACAATTACAACGAAAAAGCAGAGGTAGATGACGGTACCTGTTCATATGCAGATGGGAAATACAGTTATGTTGAACACGAGACAGTAAAAATTACCATTGGTGTGGCAGATAGTTGGGGACCGATAAGTGAGTCGGATGTTCAAATTTATCACGAAAACGTATTTATCACCGGTTTTTTAGAAGGCATGTCAACTAACACCTATTACATTGATGCCGAGCTATTTTTAAATGCGGATGTGAAGATTAATGATATAGTTTATGCTACGGCTTCAGCTTTTGGAATGTCAGGAAGTGGATGGGTAAATATGAATGCTGCAGGTGAGCTGGACTTTGGATATGTGATGATTAATTAGGGATTTATACTCACTTTCAAAAAAACTATATCTCTTCCTTTAATAGATATTTCACAGAAAGCTTAGCAAGTATAATAGATGAGCCTATAAATAAAAAGCCAACTGTTAAATCTACCCAAACATTGAATGAACCAACACTCCCAAAAAAATACTGATCTAGTTTATACGCAATTAATAATGCTATAACGTACCCGGCAAACAGCAGAAAACTATTGTTTCGCGGAAAAGCCAATGAAAATGTAATTATAAGGGTTATTAATATTATCAAACCAAGCAGAATTGGTAGTATGACAGTAGATAATAAAGCAAGATCAGTAAATAACATAATCTTACTTTTTGTTTGACCTAATATTAATGCTACAATTACTGAGGTAAGAAGAGATAATCCTTTTATAGTCAACAAGGAAACAATTATTCCTCCAAAAAATTCTATAATGTATTTTCTATTCATTCTATTGATAGTATAATAAAGCTAGTTATATACCTTGTCTGAAACCATTCACTCTTTATGAAACAATAAGTCCAATAAGCCCAGCCAAAACTCCTAAACATAAAATTGAAGCGTAAATCAAAAGTGCTTTTCTCTGTTTGGATTTATCTTTCTTAAAAGAAAGAATAGCATGGATTAAAACCAATGCACAAAGCAACGCCCCTAATGTAACTAACAGGGATCCTACAAACAGTCCTCCAAAAACAATAGTGTAGATTCCAAAAAAGATGACAAAAGCGCCGCTTAATACGAGCAATGAATAAAGCACCCAACTCCAACCTACTCCAACATTTTTCTTCCCTTCTTTCTTTTTAACAAAGCCATTCTCTTTCTTTTCAGTTTTGTTGGTATAATCTTGAACTGCAGATACAGTTTGAATTGGATCACTTACATCAAATGTTTCTTTCTCAAAACTTTCTGATGCAACATTTTTTTCTAAAGTATTGGCGGGAATTTCAGATGCTAGCTCATTTTTGACACGAAAAGTATCTTGTTCGGGCAATTGAACATTATATGCAGATACCTGTTTTGGCTCCTGATTTGGCTGTTCGTTTTTTGATTTAAGCGTTTTAAAATTAGTGTACTTCTGTTGCGAGAAATTGTCAAACCTTCTTAACGAACAGCTTTGAAGCATGAATAACAGGATAAAAAAGAAAAAGAAAATTCTTTTCATGAATCAAAACAATTTAGTTCTAAAATAATGGATAAAGCGAAGTACTAAAGCTAATCATTTAGAACTCATACAAGATGAATTCATAAATCAAGAACGGGATTCTCTATCAACGAATTCCCTATAATCGTTCTTATCTCAACAAACTCATTTTCATTTAGTTCATAAATTTGTTGACCAAATAATTTAATAGCATAATCATTTCTTATTCTATCCAATTCCATCTCGTATTTGTTCAATACATACTTATAAAATCCATATTTGGTTTGGCGATAAGTATTCAAATAAATAACATAGTTGGAAATATTTTGAAGTCCCAATGAATAAAATTTCTTTGTTCTTTTCCCACTGTCAATAGAGCGTATAACAATCGCCCTTATGGAGTCTGAAAAATTAAGGGTGTCAATTTCAACGTTATTCCAAAGCAACTGATCTTTTGGTGTCAATGTGATTTGAATGGTATCACGTGGTATGGAATCATATGAGATTTCAGTTGGCTCTATAAATTCCAATTCTTCAAATGAGTTAGGGTTCCTACAGCTAAAAAAGAAGATTCCTGTAGATGCTAATAGAATGTATTGAAAAACTCTAGTTGATACCATCATAATGTGTGGCTAAAGCTAACAATTCACTTTGTTCAATGAAAATGAAATGTAGTTGAATTACATGCGCTCCCAACAACTTTTAAGTTAGAACCAATTAGGTATAGCGGTACACATCAGTCTTTATCCAATAAAGGGATGTATCTATCCTTTATGATGTTGAAATGATGAATTTGATGTGCAGCTATAGTAAATCCTATTGCAGATAAAGGCATTTCGTATTCGAAAAATTCGCAGTTAGTATCAAGTATTTTCTTGTTAAATGATTCAAACATCAAGATTGAAGATTGGCGCACAACACGGAGCTCATTTATCAAATGTTGTATAGACAATTCATCTGCATTTGAATTTTTGCTCATTATTTCTTGATCGTGTGCAACTGGTGTAGTTCCTTCATCACGAGCAAAAATTATGGCTCTAAAGCTCCAAATTCTCTCCCAATCAATTAGATGTTGAAATATCTTGTTCACTGTCCACTTGTCCTTTTCATATGTTCTCAAGCCTAATGTTTCTAATTGATCAACATCAAGTTTGTCAATTTCACTCAAACTCAATTTTAGGGCAGGTAACAGTTCAAGACCTGCCGTTAGCTCATATACATTTTCAAGAAATTCCGGATTCTTTTTTGTTTCTGATGTTTTCAATTGATTGATGTTTTTTTTATAACTACGCTAAAGTTAGGCATTTACCGCGTTCAACAAAAACTTTGCTGTAGTTGAATGCCATATTCGCTTTCGCATAGCGTCAGCAAAGTAAAACTTGATGTGCACAGGACAGATAAAACGGAACCGGTTTTCCTTATAAAGCACATAACAAATGACAACAAGGTGGTCAAATAACTATGGACACATTCCGCAAATGGTAGAGGTGTGTTGTATCAATGTAACTCCAGAAACATTCTTGTCCAATACAATGATTGGGACATCTAGGCTCATTAGCTCCCATTGAATTGTTTCAGAGCCTCCAAAAGGCCCCACATTAAAGATTGGCGCCGGCACAAATCTTTCACTGGTTAATGAATCCCCTAATGCGGCAAAACTATAATGACCAGCTGCAACTTCTACTTTGAAATTCCCTAAAGAATCTACTTGAAATGTCTTCACAATTTGAGGAACACTATCACCTTTGACATGCCTAATTAAATTGAGTTTAATATAAGGCAGTGGAACGGGAATTGGTTCATAAGGATTCTCTACTCCTCCTTGATAAAAGTAGGTGGCTTGTACATTTCCACTCAATTCAAATTTTTGAAGGTTTTCCTGAGAAATTCCGAAGATAGGAAGGAATAAAATCAATATAAGCAGATACATTTTCATCATTGTCTTTTGATTGAATACATTTTGAAAACAATGGCGTTCAAACATTAAGATATTTTTAACATTTCGAGCTTTGGAGGCAGGAATAAAAGCATTAAAACTGGTGAGCGTCCTACCGTCCTGTTAGCTATTGAGTTAAGGCTCATTTTTCAAAAGTTGTTTTCCTGGCGAGATGTAAGTTGCCATTTACCACTTAACTTTTCAAATTCCATCCAAAATGAAAATCCACAATCACGGCAAAAAGTTCCAAAGTAAAAGCTGGAGTCTGTTTGAATAATGGACACACTATCATCAGTAGTTTTTATTTCCTCCCGATAGTCCCAAGTCATCAACGGCCATTTCTCTTTGGTCCATTCTGTGTTTCCTCCATAGTCAGTATAGGTCCCAATCAATGGAAATTTAATTCTTGACATTTGGAAGATTGAATCGGAAATGAATTGATCATAGAATTCTTCAAAAGACTTTTCACTGCTAATAATATCAGTGCTATCAGATAAATCAGTAAAAAATTCTTCCGGCAAGTTTAAACTTTTCCATTGAACCCAAACTTTCCATTGACCGTCTTTCTTTAACAAGGAATATGTATAGTTGTAAGTGTATTTTCCAAATGGTTTACCAAATGGCTCAGTTTCCCTCCTTACTCTTAAATTACAAACGGCTGTATCATTTGATTCTTCACATGTTATTGATAAAATGTCTTCTTCATTTGGTACACACCCTTTCTCAATAATATTTTGGACAGCTCCATGCATTTCATCAGTGGAAAATTCTAAAGCACGGTCACAGTCACAATTGTTTATACTTGTTATGTAATTCTCCAACACAACTTCAGGAGTGTTGGGCGTTTCTGAACAAGAAAATGCGACAAAAAGGATAATTAAAGTGGTAAGACGAATTCTAGAAGACATAAGCAAAATAAAAACTGGCTACAATGGTTTCCAAGTGTTTGGCTAAAGCTAGCAATTTACTTTGTCCAACGAAAATGAAATTGAAGCTGGATTGCGTTCGATCCTGATATTTATCGGGAGTGTGGGTAAAAAATTCGGACTTTGGTTGTTGACCGTATGTTGGCTACCCGGACATTTGACGCACCACTGGGAGCTAAACTGCGCGGGGATTTGAATTTTACTTACTGTTATAGCTAGTTTTCTATTCTGCTAAGTTCGAACTGCCATCCCTTTTTCCATCTGCTATAAAATTCTTTTGCAAAACTATTAGGAACTGGTAAAGCCCAGTAAGCTTCATCAACTACAATTTCAAAAGACATAACTTCACCATCATACTCTGTCATTTTAATTTCAGTAGGATTTAATTCTGATTTTATAATAATTATTGAATCTGATTTAAATGATGAATCGTCATATTTAGAATTAATTATCTCTCCATCATTATTTACGACTAAAATTCCCTCTTTGAAGTCGAATTCGCTATTAAGTTCTAGACAATTTAACTCAGCTGTTAAACTAATCGGTTCAAAATTAGCAGAAGTCAACTCCCATTTTCCATTAAGTTCTGGCATGTTGTTGCAAGAAAACAACACAATAACCAGTAGAATAAGAAATGTATTAAGATACCTCATATTCAATTAATTTACACTAACGTTTGGCTAAAGCAAGCAATACACTTTGTTCAATGAAAATGAAATTGAATAGCGTGCGATCCCGACAGCTATCTGGAGTGCGAGTAAAAAAGTGAAGGACACATTCATTACCTGTTGTATTAGGATTAGTTTTCTTTTTCATTTCTAGGTACTGCAATATAAAAGGTGTATTCCCTGTCTACCACTTTAGCAGATGAAATAGGATAGTATCCACAATCCATTATTGGATCCATTTTCCAATAATGATCATTTAAATATATTCTAAGACGAACATGAGCACCTTTTTTATATGGTCCATCAGCTGCAGTGAAAACTATGTCAGATAATTTTACATTATCATAAGCATTGACAATTAAATTCATCAATGAATCTTTATGTTCAACAATCCAATTTAACCTTTCAGGACCAAAGCCCCAAGGTGAAAACTCTTCTGGTTTAAAATAACTTTCAAATTCTACCATATGTGTTTTGTCGGATGCTTGATCATCATAATAGAAAGGAGTGTTTGTTCTTCTTAAACTGTCTATGTAATACGATTTTTTATTGTAGTTAAAAGTTTGCTTTAAAATTTTTACTGGCTTGAACATTTCTTGAATTGATTTATAATCAAAATCAGTTGAGTCACAATAAGCAAAATGTTCATTTTTTTGATTGTTTTTAATAACCCAGAATCTATAATACTGAGCACAATCAGAATTTTTTAAATTTTTTCTTTTTGATGGTTCCAGAATTTTGTCAAAATCATTTATTGGGAATGAATCTAAGTTGGTATAGTACAGGCCTCTGGCCCAAAAACTATCTTCAAACAAGATGAAATTTTTGGATTGTGCGTTTCCAATATTCGGTAACAATAATATAAAAAGTAAAATTCTATTCATTAATTAACCCTAACGTTTGGCTAAAGCTAGCAATTTACTTTGTTCAACGAAGATGAAATAGTAGTTCAATTGCTTGCGATCCTAATATTTATCGGGTGTGTAGGTAAAAAAGGGAAGAACATGCGTAATGCCTTCTGTATTAGCGCAGGTTTTTCAACTCACTTAAAATTTCAAATCTCATTTCGCTAGCGCATTGTCGTTTATGTTCTATAATATTATTCCAGGTATCAATATGATGACTAGTTTCTTCGCCATCAATAGTCTTTATCATTTTGGGTTCTTCGGTATATAAAATTGTGACAATTTCATTAGAATATTTTAATAATGACGGTTCAATTTTGCCATCATTGTTATAAATAGTTGAGTCCTCCTCATTAGTTGTGTAGTGAGTGGTGGTAATTGTTTTATATAGAATGGAGTCTTTGAAGTAGCATTTGCTTATTGTATGAGAAAAACCTACAGCATGCAATCCAGATAGGAACATTATAGAGTCTCCAAGAGTATAACCTGCAAGTGCTCCACCGCACAAAGACATTTCGTGATATTCTATTTTTTTAAGTTTGTTGTTTTCGTATAGTGAATCTGTCAATTTTACAAATTGATTTATCTCAAATTCAGAAGCAGCTATATTTTCAACAGCAGTAATGGGAATTCTTTCTACTTCCGCGTCATTCTCAGAAATACCTGAATCTGTTTGATCCGAACAGGAAAAAAACAACATAATAATTGCTATGGAAAACGAATTAGAAAGATTCATCAATATGTGCTAGCGTTTAGTTAAAGTTAGCAAATTTTTTACGCCCTGAAGAGAGATGGACAAGAGTGGATGTAAGTTTACTTACTGTGTTATCTGCAGTTTTTACACTGGTTATTCTGTCCCAATCAATTCACCATTCCAATTATAATATTTCCAGACTCCTCTTTTAATTCTTCTTCCTCTTAGTACATAAATGTGTTTGTTTCCATATGAATCTTCTTGGATCAAACTTGAGTCTCTAAGTTCCCATTCTTTTGCAATATTAATTGAGCCATCTTCAAAATGCTTTTCAAATTGATAATATCGCTCGGAAAGAATATCTGTTCCGGTAGCAATTTCATTTTCATCAATGATCCATAGCGTGTCTTTTCTAGGATGGAAGTGATTTTTATTGGCAAATGTGTCAACGGAGTTCTGAATTGAAGGCATTGTATATGTGAGAAAGACTGAATCATCATACACTTCATAAACCCCTTGGTTTTCAATAATCGCGTTACTTTGAAAACTCTTCAAATAAAAAGTGGAGTCCGATTTGAAAGTCAAAACGAGTTCACCTCCTTCTGGAAATTTCAAGCAGTACTTACCCCAAATGAATTCTGGATCAAAAGAATTGTTCCAAAGAATCAATGGTAATAAGGATATGAGAATTGCGGAACGCACTATAAAGTTTCAAGTTTATAACCTATAGATGAAAACATTGGAACGTTTCCATAATTGGAGCTAACTGGTATGTTCTGAATTGTTTTCAATCATTCCATTTAAAACAGTTGTATTGACTTTTTCTTCCAGCAGTTAAGTCCATTCCAGGTCTACTGCGTTCCCTTGCAGCTTGCCAAGTGCTTTCCGGAATATAAATTTGTAATTTCTCTGGCAGATATCGATTCAAGATAGTTACAACTTTGAAAACTGTTGAGTCAAAATTATTGTACATGACAATACTTGTACAACCTTTGTCCGCCTTGACTTTCAATTCATAACATGCTCCGCTTCTAACATACATATTGGAATAGGAAATTTCAGTATTCTCTAGACCTTTGAATAAACTGGAAATTGAGTCTAGATCGTTTTGATCAATCTGAATAATTAGGCTAGTGTCCTTCGATACATAAAAAGTGTCTTCAAATTCAGTGCCTTCGAATTCAATAAAATTAATGGAATCAGTTTCAATTTGATATGTATATTCTAAATCATGATTTTTAAGATAAATCCTATTTGAAGGTGCTCGTCCTAAATTTGAGCCAAGTCCATAAGAGGCATATTTAAGCTCAAAATCCTGACCGAAACAAACCGTTGAGACTAACAAAAAAAATAATATGAGTTGAGTTAAACGCATAATTATTCATAACATTTACCTAAAGCTAACAATTTACTTTGTTCAACGAAAATAAAATTGTAGTTGGATTGCGTGCGTTTTACCTATTCTGTCAGCAACAGTTCTCATTAGTCAAATTCAAAATATACTTTGAACCATACTTTTCTACCTACTGAAGTCCTGTTCCTTGATTCACGCACCTTTTTATGGTACAGTTTATAGAAATAAAAATCACCTTTTCTTTTCATATTTACCTGTGCTAAATACTCCAATCTTACATGAAATGGAAGGAAATAAATTCTGTATGAGTTGTATGCTGGATCAAAATTAAATTCAATTGTATCCGAGAAATAGCGAATAATCAGAGTATCGTTTAGTGATGTTTGCGAAACTAAAAATTGTCCATCAAATACCATTTCAAGATTATGTCCATTTTGAACCTTGAAAACTTCAATTCTTGAACTGTCCATAATATTGAAAAGTTCAATTTTTATTGAATCAGAGTGAGCTTTTTCATTGAGTACTGAAGTTCCAGGTACTGGTATAGAATCATAATTGAATTTGATGTTTCGTTTTGATCTGTCATAGGTCCCAAAGCCAATTGACTGCCCAGTGCAATGATTGAAATGATACTCAAATTTTCCATTATCGTAAAGGATGTAATAACGGCTGTACATATTCGCATCTCTTTCCCTTAAAGTATCTTGTGAGCTAGCGAGGAATGAAGAGCAAATGAAGAAAAGTGCAGATAACAACTTCATGTGTTTTTGATGCTAAAAAAAGTAGATTCCATAAATGCCTAACTTTTGCTTAAAGTTAGGCATTTACTGTATTCAACGAAAATGAAATTGAAGTTGGATTAGTAGATGATACTTACAGACAAAAAGGAGAACATCAATTTAATAGAATATGTGGGACGTCGTTTTTTTTCTGTGGTCAGTGATAATTATCAAAAATCACTTCATTAAAATATTCAAATTTTTTAGGTTCATGAGTATTCGTCCAAATTCCATTTAAATCAAATTGAACGATCATAAGTGAGTCTTTTATTTCTCTAAAAATAACGCTACCCTTTAAATCTGTGACTACCCAAAAATTAGAAAGAATCCCCATTTCCGTAATTTTTAGATTCATTTGATCATTAGGTATTAAATATTCACTGTCAACCTTCAGATTGAGGTAATTTGAAATTTCAAAATGAATTTCAGGAGAGGAAATTAATATATCAGATTGACCATGTACAGACTCCCCATCTGTATAACATTTTAATACTCTAGAATTAGGATTTTCAGAGCTTATTACGAAAATTGGAAAACTCACAGAAGAGTCAATTATTGAGGAATGAAATATCACAGGACTTTTATCTGTTTCTTGTTGAATTCCAGGTTCAATTGCATTTGCATTGTTATTGGTAAAATCAACCTCATTATTAATTTCAATTCCTTCTGTTGCTGTGTTATGCGAACCACAATTGATTAACAGTAATGAAAGTGCGAAAAAGGAAAGAAATAGTTTCATAACTCATGGTAACAAACGTTTGAGCAAAGCTATTATTTTACAGTTTCCAAAGCAAGTAAAAATGAAGTTGGATTAGGACTCTCAAAAACAATAAGATTTAGGGTAAAGGGAAAACAATCGGCGTTGTTTGCTACATAAAATAGGAAATGATAACGAAATGCTTCACATTCTTTAAACAGTCCGTATTATTTCACTTTCACACCTTTCTCCTTCAGTGTATCAAGGAAAAGCTTCATTGATTGCACGTTTTTTTTACCAGTTAGTATAGCGTAAAGTATATCTAAAATTGAAATTTTTCCGCCTGGATCAATAAAATACGATTTGGACTTATTGCCTTCTTTGACCTTTATTTGGATATACATGTACAAATTAAATTCATAGAATTTCACATGTACTATATCATCATAAGTATATCGCTTCTTTCCTAGGAAAATAAAACTTTCATTAAAGTATAAACTGCTTAGTTTGATATATAAAGTAGCGTAAAGAATACTAACAATTCCTAGAAAAAACAGGAAGAATTTAGACGTTCCTTTATATAAAGCAAAAAAGCCAAATCCGTATAGTAATAGTGATAGAATATACTTTTTTACGAATGTTATATCTGATGATATTCTAATTCCTTCCTCCTTCATTCTTTGTCAAAATTTTGGGTTATTCGAGGTTAAAGCCGCGTTTGGCTAAAGCTAGCAAATTACTTTGTTCAACGAAAATAAAATTGAAGTTGGATTGCGTGCATTTTACCTATTGTGATATAACCTGTTTTTCACTTCATCTAACAAAAGGGTACAGAGTTCCTTATTCGAAATGAATTCAGCAGACTCTGAGAACATGTAGTCATATTCTACTTTGAATCCTTTTTGGGTTCCAGTAATTTTTTCTACTTCAGATTTTTCTATTAGCTCTTTTGTATTGTTCCCCAGGTAATCAATTCCGGAGTATTTTCCGAATAATTTTCCAAGACCTTTTCTTCTAGAAATGTTCAGTTCCGCAAAATTTATTTTGTCCGATTTGAAAAAAGCTATAGTCCTATAGGTATTGTATCCTTTTGTTGATTTTCGGATTTTCCCTTCAATTATTAGTTGTCCACCGTTGAAGTCCGTTGAGTAATGGTATTCAGTCGTTTTACCGAATGAATGTGGCTGTTCATCAATTTTCAACACACCATTTGTTTCTTCAGCATATTGCTTCCAAAAATCATCTATTTCCTTCCAATTCATATCACCAATGGCAAACAACGTTTGGCTAAAGCTAGCAATTTACTTTGTTCAACGAAAATGAAATTGTAGTTGGATTGCGTGCACTTTACCTATTGTGATATAACCCGTTTTCTATTCCAACAAAGCTAGTCTGTAATTGGTTCGCCTCCAATGCTCATAGGCGTACTAGCTGAATAGTCAATATTGTCAGTAAAATGCAAAATTATTCCAAGTAACAGTGTAATTCCAGCTAGAATTAGTTTGAGTCTAGCCCGTTTTTTAATCTGCGTCCAAATCCAAATCAATAAAATAAGTCCAAAAATCAAAGTCCAAATCATTAAAATTGGGTATTCCGTAATAGAATTATCTATTGGAGAGAATTCTTCTTGTAATTCAGGATGTTCAATTAAGAATTCCTTTAAGTTCTGGTAATTCATTAACTCCATGATTTTATACGAAAACATGTAAACTAAGAATAATCCAGTCGATAGATTTATGAATTTCATAAGTCCTATTATAATGGGTTATAACGATTATGCAAAGTTAGGAATTTACCATGTTCAACGAAAGCTTTGCTGTAGTTGAATGCCGTCTTCGACTTAGTGTAGCAAAGCTTGATGTTCGGTGGCCTAAACCCCGGTCCCGATAGCTATCGGAAGGGAAGCCCGGATATGTACACGTACTGAGAGGTAATGTGTTATGTAGCGCTTTCTACTCTGGGTCAAGTACAAACTTTTCTTTTGACCAATTAAGGAAATGGTCGTCAATAATCTGGTCAATATTACTTCGATTAGCTCCTTTCCAGTACCATTGAACTTCTTGTCTTAGAAGATCTTCCTTTGCCCATCTGAGCAATGCGAAGTCTTGGATAGACCTATTTAAATTAAATTCGTTATACATTCCACCAAGGATTCTTAAAACTTCAATTGGTTTTCTTTTGTCATTTATAACTTGGTTTCTTAGGAACATTATATAATTACCAATAAGTTCTTGCTGATCATTAATATTAATGTTAAGTTCTCTGCAAACTGCATCTGTTAAATCTTTCATCTCAAATGCATAAAATGGAGGTCTTTCCCCAGCTAGAATATAAAGTGACTCAGAATTAAACCCAAGATTAATCATTTCTTCCGCCCAGTCAACCCACCGCATATCATTAACAACACCGGTTGCTTTAAGATATAACATTTCATATGTTGAATCTGGGAAGTTCATGAGGCGAATGCTTCAAAACGTTTGGCTAAAGCTAGCAATTTACTTTGTTCAACGAAAATGAAATTAAAATAGAATGTCGATATAAAGTATGTTATACAAATCACGGCTAATTTTCAATCAATCCAATTCTTTACGCCACAGAAGGTAAAAAATGTTTTTATTCGTTGAAGTCGGTTAGTATTGTCACAAGCGTATCCCCAAAATGCATCCACAGTACCATTCCATCTGTCACAGTCAAAAGCAATTTCAAAGAACGCTATTGGTTGCTGATTTCTATAAAATACTATTGCTTCATGAGGAAAATAATCGCAGTCCAAAGCCGACCTTTCATTTCCACAAACCTCTGTGACCTTCCAACTAAGAAAAGTAGATTTTAATGAGTCTATTTGCTCATCATTCAACTCTATAGTTTCAAGAGAATTTTCTATTAAAACTTTGTCTCCTGAGATTAAATCAACGGGAACTTCATTTCCTACGCTTTCCTGATAAACAAATAGTTTTACTGAATTAAAACTGTTCCAAGGAAACAATGTGTCGAGATTATAAAGTTCTCTATAGTCTTGATACGCGCAAGTTATATTTTGCTCACCTTCTTCAGAACAGTCAATTGTTCCACAAGATAGAGTAAAGAAACAAATTGTGATAGTATTAATGACAATCCAAGTTCGCATTATATAATTTAATGTTTGTGTAAAGCTAGTTCTTGAGCACGAACGGCACAAGCGGTATGCTTTACTTATTATGTTATGTTTGGTTTTTTCAATTTTTTATGTCAATCTATTTCTAGCTTACATTCATCAAATTCAATAAAAAGACATTCCCTAGTATTACTAACTTTCCAACTTCCATCAGTCCATAACATATCATAGCAAAATTCCATTTGTCCATACTTTACTCCATAAAAAGACCTTTCTTCTATTGATTTACATATGGCAGAATTTCCTTCTATTTCACATTGTACACATTTCACTTGAGTATTGTATTTTGTACATGGATTATATTCATTAGTTTCCTTATAAAATACGGCGAAATCTCCAGTGGATAATTCTAAAACTTTATCTTGTTCACAATTAGCTATGGCTTCTGTGAATTCTTTGACTACTTCTTCAGGAGTATCTGGTTCTGTGGAACAAGAAACAAGAGTTAAAAAAAGTATAGCCAAATAAGGGGATTTAATCAAAGTTTCTTTCATTAGGTTCTGATTCATCTATGTCATTGTTGTCTTTTAAAGTGATATCATAATCATGATTTAGATTATCAATCAACCACTTGTTATCTTCCTTAACAAGATCCCAAAAGGTTGTTATGAAGATCAGTTCTCTTTCTTCATAGCAGTTACACGTGGCTGTTTCGTTATTAACCTTACAAATTACGGAGTCAATTTTAGCTTCATATGGACTACAACCTAATTCTATAGTGCCTTCCACAGATTCTTTGAAATTTCCTTTTTCAGTACATAAACTAAGAACTTCCTCGCATTTTCCCTGACTTAAGTAAGTTTCTATTTTTTTCACAACGTCTTCAGGCGTATCGGTGTTTGCCTTACATCCATGTAAAACTTGACTGACTATTAGGATAAATATGATAAAAGGGTATTTCATTTATCAATATCAATTGAACATAACCATTGGGTAAAGTTAGGTATTTACCGTATTCAACGAAAGCTTTGCTGTAATTGAATGCCGTCTTCGCTTTCGTGTAGCTTCAGCGAAGCAAAGCCTGATGTACGGTAGAACCCCGGCCCTGATAGCTATCGGAAGATGGAAGCCCGAATATGTATACGAACTGGGAGGGAAAAGCATGGCCAGAGTGTCAGATGTGAACTTTAGTTTTCTACATTTCAAAGCTCCAGCAACTTTCACCATTAGCATTGTCAGTCCGTTGATAGAAGATAGTGTCCGTGAGTGTGAGATCAAATGTTGTCATTTTACCTGATTCAAGAGTAAATATGATAGCTTTTATAGTATCATTTTTGTCCGTTCGGTAATTCCATTCGGTAGTAAAAAGCGAATCTTCATCAAACCAATACTGACCTGAAGCAATGGTGCAACCATCATGTCTTATCCAGTTTCCATCACTAAAAAATTCTATACATCCTTGATAATCAAAGGTTGAGTCTTTCGGAAACCTATATTGCCATAGTCCAGGAATTTCATTGTAAAATTTCCTTTCTAGTTCTGAGCGACAACCGGTAGCAATTAGAAGCAAAAGAGATATGTAAATAATTCGTTGCAAGAATTAAAGCTAACATTTGGCTAAAGCTAGCAATTTACTTTGTTCAACGAATAGGAAATTGAAGTTGAATTGCTTGTGATCCCGATAGCTATCGGGAGTGTGGCAAAAAATCCCGGTCCCGATAACCATCAGGAGATGGACGCTCGGATAAGTATACGTAATGGGAGGGAAAAGCGTGGTCAAGAGAGTCGGACATGAACTTTAGCTATTATGTTATGCACAATTTTCTACTATGGTAAAACCTAATAGTACTCATACTCACATTTTGAAGTATAATAGAGAAGTCCCTTTCTAAATTCTTTTCTTGAAGTCCAGTTTCCCTCGTCATCATAGATATATTGGGCTGTGTAGCTAAAAAATTCGTCTTTAACACCACCAGAATATCTTTCATATTCGATCGTATTTCCAAAATTGTCGCGATTCCATCTTTCTTCAAAATCTACTTTCCCTTTATCGTTGATGCGTTTAGAGGATACACAATAGCCTAATTCATCATATTCGTAAAGCAATTTTGTCATTGAATAACCTTTAATCGTTCGTTCAATCATGTTTCCTTTTGAATCATACTTATAGGTCTCAACTTCGTCATGAATGACTCCACATGAATAGTTAGGCGGTGCAAAATAATAGTACTCAATAAGTCTTGCTTTAGAATCATATACCCATTTTTCTTCTATTCTTTTGTTGTTGTCAGTTACAAGCCACTTTTCTTTGATTTTGCTTTTCTTTTTATATCGATAAAATTCTTCAGACGACCATTGTTCAGGTAATTCCAGTTTGTCTAAAAACTCAAAACCAGGGAATGAAGTGAGAAAAGACATATTTGATTCCATATAGGAATTAGTTATTTGCCCGCTCTTATTTCTTACTTCTTTAATCAAAAATTTCAAGCTGTCTAAACCATCAAACTGTCCTGAAATCTTGGTTTTATAATTATCTTGGTAAACGATTACTTTGTAAGTGATCAGAAGGTTGTTTGTATCGTAGTCTTCAGTTTTAATCAAAGAGTCATTTAAATCATAGAAATATAGTTTTCTGTAGTAAACAGTTGTATCAGTGTTCCCAAACAAAGCACGATTCATTCTTGCTTGATTTTCCCAAATATTTTTCCAGAAGAAGGTGATCGAACGCATTGAGTCGAAATTAATTTCTTGAATCAACCGCCCGTCCGCAGTATAAACTGTATTTCTACCCCAATCTAAATCGCCATTTCTATAATAATGCTCGAATTTCGACCAATTACCGTTTGCATCAAACTCCATGTAGTAATTTCCATAAATCCTATCATATTCATTGAGCACACCAAGTTTCAATTCCTTGTAATCATCTTGTAGCCATTCTGACCGAATAGAAAAAGATTTGACTTTACCCTTTAAGTTGGTCTCGCTTGATAAATGAGAGTTATTACTTTGAGAATAAACTCCGTAAGGAATTAAGAAAATGAAAAGTAAATTCTTTAACATGTGTCTAGAGTATTGGGCTCATTCACCTAACGGTTTATCTCTTCAACGTTACAATTCTGGTGATCACCGCAATGACACCTAACGTTTGGCTAAAGCTAGCAATTTACTTTGTTCAACGAATAGGAAATTGCAGTTGAATAGCGTGCGATCCCGATAGCTATCGGGAGAGTTGGCAAAAAAGGGAAAGACATGCGCTTTACCTATTGTGTTATGTGCAGTTTTTTTACTCCTTATTCAGGTAATGGTACTACGGAAAGAATCCATTTCATTCTGAAGTATCAGGTATAGAACACTTTACTACTAAATTCTTAAGTTCTTCAAATTCGGTCCAACCAGAATCTCCTTCATGATTATTGTACCATTCAGTGTGTTCTTCCAAAATTGGTTATGCACTGTTTTCTAATCTGGATTTTGCATGTTCGAATTTGGATCTGCCGATCATCTGAGAGATGAACCTTTCCATTGGGGTAGAGTTTTCCAATGGAATTCCAATAGCTCTTCTCTCTGGTCTGTCCAACGGGAAACGGTAACTATCTCCTGATTTCGTAGTGATTTTATAGTTAATTACTTTGGATATTGGAAACTTTATAGTCTCCTCGCAAGTTTGAATTTCCGACCAGTCTAGTTCAATTTTTGAAATTAGATTTTTCAGAATAAGTCCGTCTTCATTTGCTTCTGCTTTGTAAAGTTTGAACAACATCCAAAAAAACGTTGCAAAAGGAATAATTCCAATAATCGAGATAAATATTAGTCCGTCTGTTAGCAATGGGAGCATGGTAAAACAGAAACCCCAAATCAGATAAGCAAAGTGCCAGCTGAAATAAAGAAAAGAATCAGTTTTATATTTCTGAACAGTTACCATGCTAATGGTACATAACGTTTGATTAAAGTTAGCAAATTACTTTGTTCAACGAAAATGAAATTGCAGTTGAATTGCGTGTGATCCCGATAGCAATCGGGAGTGTGGCAAAAAAATCCCGGTCCCGACAGCTATCGGGACTGGTCTGTCCGACCGTTTTAAATCAACGTAGCCTTGGCGAAGTTGATGATGGCACCCCAGGACTAAGGACACGCTAATATGAGCTTTTTGCGCTGGACAAGGGTCGGACGTTAGCTTTAGCTATTATATTAGGTGCTGTTTTTTACTATGGGTTTTCAAATTCAATAACAATTCCAAGTTCCAATTTACCAAGGAATTGGTCTGTAGTTTCATTATCATAATAAGTCATTAATGAACCATAGGAGAAATAATTTCTCGTCGGGAGTGAATTTTGAACTGAAGTTTCAGAAATCCGATTCTGATTTATTCCGTTCTCCAGTAGTACATTTTTAACATATTCTATTCGTTCTAGAGCAAGATTATTTGATGTGCTGTCACTTGAAATCCCAATAATTTTCAATTTTTTATCGGAATCTTTAATTGTTTGGATTGAATTCAAAATGTTATCACATTTCAGGTTTACAAGGGAGTCACTATTAATTTTAAAAAAAAGATATCGTCCCTTATCTCTCAGGCAGCAATCGATTGACTTGAATTCAACCACTATTTGTCCGTTTGAGTCCACTGAATCTGCGTGGAAGTTTTCGATAGAAATTATTCCTGATTGGTCACTTGTGAGTATTAACCTGTATGATCGTTTTTCCAAGAAGATGGTTGTATCCTTTATATACAACCCAGTTTCAAATGTGTGCCAACTGTTAAAAGGTATACGTGTTGAATCATTTAGTTCAAAGAAGATTTTCGCTGTATTTTCACACTCGTAAAAATTTTGTCCAACCCCGAATGCAATAATACTCTCCAGTTTAATAGGTCCGTTATATTCTTGAGCATTAGTTGAAAATGTCAATAAAACATAAGCTATGAGCACAAATTTTCGCATATCGTAATAGCACCTAACGTTTGGCTAAAGCTAGCAATTTACTTTGTTCAACGAAAATGAACATTGCAGTTGAATTGCGAGCGATCCCGATAGCTATCGGGAGATGGCAGCCCGGAAATGCACACGTACTGGGCGAAAAGCACGTGGACGAGTGTCGGACGTGAGTTTTTCTAACTGTGTTATGTGCTGTTTTTCTTTCTGGTTTGTCTTATCATTATTAGCCATATAAATAATTGTCCAAAGAAAAGTATTTTCACACCTATGTCCTTAACTATATCAACTTCTCGCCATTTGCTAATTTTCAATTTAGGGTTCCAGGGATCTCCCTCACTCACCCTGTCTTTACCTATAACTTGACCTTCAATAATATATAAGTCTACGCCCATTGGGTCAAATTTAGTTGAAGGTCTTTCGGAAACATAAATTTCAGAGTAGTCCATGTCATATTTCTTCAGACTGTCGGGAGTAATGCTTCTCAAATACAATTTGCCACTTACTACTGTTTCATCAGGACACGTGCAAGCAAGTCCGCTAACTTTTATTTGCCCCCATTGAAAAGGTGAGATGTAGTCAGAGAAATAAAATAATTGTCCCAAAAGTATGAGTGCACCAATAATTAATATTTTCCTTTGTCCTGTCAATTTTTGGGTTCTTCAATGGTACACAACGTTTAGCTAAAGTTAGCAATTTACTTTGTTCAACGAAAATGAAATTGTAGTTGAATTACGACGTGAGGTGCGCTGACCAAAACCCCAGTCCCGATAACTATTGGGAGATGGCAGCCCGGAAATTTACACGTACTGGGCGAAAAGCACGTGGACGAGGGTCGGAGGTGAGCTTTGCTTACTGTGTTATGTGCTGTTTTTCATCAAGGGAAAGGGTATCCCCATCCTCATTGATCATAATTACATTATTAAGCACATCAATTTCCTCTGGAGATGGTCCTTTCTCTTCAGGAGCTTTGTTTTCAAAGGGAATAATGAAATACAGCAGAGCCACAATTGTTGTGAAGATTGCTGCCATTAATGGCTTTGAGATATTACCTAGTAATGGTTCTTTTTCTTGCTCTACTTCTGGTTCAATAGCTTGATATATAAGCTCTCTTTTCTCTCTCGGTTTTAAAGCTTCCAAATGTTTTTTTTGCTCTTCTTCCCCAATTTTGCTCCACAGAAAATCTTCTAATTTGGAACTTTCAATAAGATCATAAGTTTCGGGTGAAAGAAAGTAGAGCATTTTGTCTGACTCATATTCAATCAAATCATTAGAAATTAGAAAATCAATGACCTTTTTTTGATCTGAGAGGTCAGTTCCGTCAGAATTCTTGAAGTCCCCCTTCCGAAATGATTGATTTTCCTTCTGATGTAGTGAAAGAATGTTGAACAATGATATGTCGTAGAGATTTGATGACATTCTTGATTAGGGCTAATACCAATATCACATAACGTTTGGCTAAAGCTAGCAATTTACTTTGTTCAACGAAAATGAAATTGAAGTTGAATTGCGTGCGATCCCGATAGCTATCGGGAGTGCGGGCAAAAAATCCCTCCCGAGTCCTCGGGATGACTGTCCGACCGCTCTCAATCAACATAGCTTCAGCGAAGTTGATGATGGCAGCCCGGATATGTACACGTAATGGGAAGGAAAAGCGTGGCCAGAGTGTCGGGCATGAACTTTAGCTATTATGTTATGAACCGTTTTCTACAATGTGTCTAGAATATAACCTCATCATCAACTTAATATTAGCCGGATTCTTTCAGCTTTCGAAATGATTTTAATCACCCATAATTAGGCATGACTAGGATAATTTTGATCAATAAATAGGGGTAAATTAATTCTTAATTGTCTTAACAGTATGATAAAACAAAATGCCATTATAATTATGCTGATCTTTCTTCCAAGTCTTGGAATAGGTCAGGAGCAAGAGGAATTAAAAAATGACATTTCTCTTAGTTGGGGAGTGGGGAACTTGGTTAAACAGGATATAACATTTTCTCCGTTGATCCACGGTGATTGGTCTCCTGTTAATTTTTTATTTACTTATGAACGATCTAATCAATTAGAGCATAAGGTCAATGTCAGATATGGGAACTATAAATCACGTGTGGGTGAAGAGTTCATTTACAATACTCCTTGGAGTAGTCAAAGTTATCCTACCTCTCCGCATAATATAAATGTAGCAGCAATTAATTATTCACTTGGAAAATCTGTCATAGAACGAGATCAATTCAAGTTGATTTTAGGAGGAACATCAAGAAATAGATTTGATATTACTGATTACATATACGGTTTTAACGGGACAGCAGGAAACTATCTGTCCTTGGGCTTAGATTTTTGGGTTAACCTGAAGTATAAAATTTCTGAAAAACACCGACTAAAAGTTAATTTGAGTGTGCCTATTTTTGCATTCGTGTATCGTTCACCTTACCTCACACAGAATGATGAGTATTTTGAAGATATCTACTCGCATAATGATGTAAAAGGCTTCTTTCTTTATTTCAAGAGAGGTGAAATTCAGTCTTGGAACAATTCTCAAAATTTTGATTTTGACATCAACTATTACTATGCTCTTACAGAGAAATGGGAGTTAGGAGCAAACTATTGGTTTTCAATAAACACGAATAAAAAACCAACAAAATATGCTTCAATAGAAAATGTCCTTTATTTATCCGCAAACTATAAATTTTAATCAAATGAAAATTCAAAGTGTATTAATCTTTGCTTCAATCGTATTGCTTGCTAGTTGTAAAAAGAAAATTTTTGAACCAGAGCCATTGAATAATCCTGAAGCTTTATTTGAAGAATTGTGGGGAACATTTAATACTGATTATGCTTGTTTTGAAGAACGCGGAGTTGATTGGAAAGAACAATATTCAATCTATCGACCTCAAGTGACATCAAACACTACTGATCAAGAGCTATTTGCAATTTTTAAAAGTATGCTAGGAAAATTGAAGGATGGTCATGTTCAAATGGCGACACCTTTGGAGGAGAATGTATTTTTTGCAGATAGTCTTTATGACTTGATGTTGGAAGATGATCTTTTTGATTTAGAAATAATTAAATCCAATTACCTTAATAATGAATACTTAGAAAATGGATATGGAGGAAATACCTATGGAAAAATTGGTGATGTGGGTTATCTGTACATAGAGTATATTGGAGATAATTTACTGTCAATAAATGAGGTGTTAGATTATTTTTCATCTTCACAAGGATTGATAGTTGATTTGCGTCATAATTATGGTGGTAACTTTACCTACGCATTTTCAGAATTTGGGCGGTTTACCAATGAAGAACGCTTTGTTTTCAGGTCGAAAACAAAGTCAGGGCCTGGGCCTGACGATTACACAGACTGGTATAATTGGAGTGTTTATCCAGAAGGTGATTTTTTTGATAAACCAGTAGTTTTGCTTACGGATAGATATACTGGTAGTGCCGCCGACAGAACTACTATGTTATTTAAAACATTGCCCAATGTTACACATGTAGGTGATACAACCAATGGAAATTATGGGACAAAAATTGCTAAGGAATTGATCAACGGTTGGTATTATACCCTAGTAACGCAGAAAATAGAATTTATGGATGGCCTGTCGTACGAGGGTATTGGAATGTCTCCAGATATCTATAGTAAAAACCTTCTTTCTGAAATGCAAATGGGACAAGATAACACTTTGGAAACGGCAATAAGTCTTTTTTAATGAAACATGAATGCATTAAATAAGATAGTAGATTTTTCTCTCATTATATGATTCATAACGTTTGAGCAAAGCTAGTGATTTGTTGCTTGCGCAGCAAGTGCAAAACACGTGCGAGGTGCGGTGGCCAAAAAACCCGGACTTTGGCTGTCCGACCGTGTGATGGCAAAAACCACTTTATGGACACGTAATGGGTGCAAGTGAGTTGGCAAAAAAGGGAAGGACATGCGCTTTACCTATTGTGTTAGCACACGTTTTCATACCCTATTTTTTCAGATTCCCATTATCCCAAACCTCCTTGCGTATTAGCTCTCCAGATTCGTAGTATCTCCAAGTTCCGTGCTTAACACTTGCATTTTCATTTGCACAATCTAAAACCCCTTTTTTGTTCTTTCCGGTGTATTCACCTTCAACTAAAAGTGAACCATTTTTGTCGTACTCTTTATAGTCTTCAAATCTCCTTCCGTTAAAGCACTCATTGTATTGTTTCCAGACTTGTCCGTTAGTGTAATATTCCGTGACTTTCTCATAAGCGAAATCAACAACACCTTTTCGAATTATGTTTTGATTTGAATCGTAAGTAATTGAAATTCCATGGCCTAGCGAGTCTATATCAATGATCGTAATATTGCCAAGAGAATCTTTCATCCAAGACTTTTGGTAGTCTCCAGGACCTAGATATTGATAATAAACTAGTTCGTCCTCATTCCATTCAATATAATTCAACTCGTAGATGTCATAACCTTCCGCATCACTGTAAGAATAGTACTTATGAATTTTTCCGTTTGGGTAATAAATAGCTGCACAAGTTGGAAATTCTGTTGTATCATAGTATTGGACACGAATCAACGAATTCTTTTCCGAATGTGTTGATGAGCTATCCGTAAACTTCATGCTTGGGAGAAAAGCTGGATATAATTCCTGAGCAAAAAGTTGACTGGAATAGAGTAGGATTATTAAAGAGCTAATTCTAAGCATTGGGTAATGGGTGCTAACGTTTGGCTAAAGCTAGCAATTTATTGCGTGCGAAGTGCGCAGGCAAGAAAACCCCGGATACTGGCTGTCCGACCGTGATGGCCACCCGGTAATGTACACGCAACTGGGTGGAAAAAGCGCGGCCAAAGGGTCAGACGTGAGCTTTGCTTACTGTGTTATAAGCCGTTTTCTGTGCTTTACAATTCAGTAAATGAAACAATTGAAGTGTCACAATGTTTTTGCACAATTTGCAAAGAATCGATCTCTTCTCGAATTAAGGGATAGGTTTTATATCTAGGATTTTTTTCAAGCCAATCCAGTACAATTCCCGAACCTATCCTTTCAATCGGTTTTTTCATAAGGGAATCAAGAGAGATTCCTTTCTCTTCGTAAGGATTATAAAACCTGAAAAATTCGTACAAAATTGGGTCAGCAAGCGTGTCGATTCCCATGAAGTAATCCTTTGGATTGGATAAAAAATACATATCTCTTATGTCGTGTCCCATACTGCTATGGGAAAGATCAAACCTATAATTTTTAAGAAAAAAATAAGTCAAAAAAAATCTCAGAGTATCTGGATTGTTGTGTCTCAAAATAAGCAATGCGGGCTTGGTATTTATTGTGTCATGAGGATAGCCGCGTGTGTCTTCAATTGAAAAGCTCCGAAACAAACTATCAATGTGAGAAGTGGCTTCTTCCTCATTTGTTACATACAGGTAATCTATAGGTTTAATAATTTGGGTACTATCCACTGAGTCCTTAACTGTGTCCTGAATAGTCGTTGATGAGCCACTGGATTCCGTTGAATCATTACAAGATATAAGCAGTAAGGTGCAAAGTGATGATATAATAGCAAATGGGCGCATGGCAGAACTGTAATGGCTTATAACGTTTGGGTAAAGCTAGCAATTTATTGCGACGTGAAGTGCGCTGGCCAAACCCGTACTCTGGCTGTCCGACCGAGATGGCCGCCAGGATTATGGACACGAAAAGGGCGAAAGCGTGCCGGCCAAAGGGTCGGACGTTAGCTTTAGCTATTATGTTATGAATAGTTTTTCAACTCACCCAACGTGTATTTTTCCAAACTAATTCCCACTTATCTTTCTGTTTCTTAAATAAGTATGTAGTACCACTTCCGCAAAGACCCCAACAGTGTCTATCAACTTCAATTAATAAGTAATTTCCGTCCGAACTTAGGGTAGGTTTTGAGAATGTATAATGAGCTGGAAAATCTTGTGAACCATTTTGACCATTTTTAATCCTGTTTGTCAAAGAGTCAGAATCTAAAATATTTAAGTTTGGATAACAAATTTCGTCAATTCTAGATGGTTTGGCTCCATAGTTCTCAAAGTCTTTTCTTGTGAAAATAGTATCAAGTTGTTTTGTTGTCCAAAGGTATGATGTGTCTAATTTTTCATGGTATTTGTTCGAAAACAAACTGCGTTTTTTTTCAGGTTTTTCACCAGAGAAATCAACTTTTGAAAATGACAAAGGTCTTGCAGGTAAATATAACTCAGTGCCAACTATTTCAACTGAATCAGCTTCATTGTAGCAATTTTCTAAGAGGTAAATTGCAAAGCCAAATAAAGTGTCGCACTTGTCTATTGTGTTGTTATTTTCTTGTGGCAAATTATTAGAATTTTCCTTACTGAAATTGCAAAAAGAAAATAGAGTGCTAATTAAAATTAGAAGTGCAGAATGAATATAAGCCTTGTAATTATTCATAACGTTTGGGTAAAGCTAGCAATTTATTGCGACGTGAAGTGCGTAGGCCAAACCCGTACTCTGGCTGTCCGATCGTGTGAAGGCCAAACCACTTTATGGGCACGCTATGGGTGCAAGTGAGTTGAAAAAAAAGGGAAGGACATGCGCTTTACCTATTGTGTTATGGGGCGTTTTCTACTCTTGAAAATACGCTTTGATTAGGTCATAGTAGTAGCTCATTCCGTATATGTTATCATCAATTTGGTATTCATGATTGGGTGCTGTGAGCAACAGTCCGTAGTTAATTGTATCACGATCAATAATCACATCTTGGTTGTAATTTCCATTTATAATTACATATCGATTTTCTGTTGAGGTTGTTTTTACATCTTTGAAGAATTTCTCTTGTTCAAGAGAATCTAGAGCGTCACTTATTCCAAAACCAAAATCTGAATCAACTTCATATATCCATTCTTCTCCTTTTTCAAGATAACTATTGAATCGTACAGTGTCTGGAATGAAAATAACTACATGTTTACCATTTATAAAAGTAGAGTCCTTTAATTTTGCCAATTCTAGTTCTTCTACCTGATTTTCAGTTGCAATAGTGTCCGTTTGAATTTGAGGTTCTGATTTGGTTTGGTTATGGGTTTTCTCTTCCGACGGCTGCGAACAACCGAACAGTAGCAAAGTCGAGATGATCATTAATTTATTGCTCATAGCAATGCCCCATAACGTTTGGGTAAAGCTAGCAATTTATTGCGACGTGAAGTGCGTGGGCCAAACCCGTACTCTGGCTGTCCGACCGTGTGAAGGCCAAACCACTTTATGGGCACGCAATGGGTGCAAGTGAGTTGGCAAAAAAGGGAAGGACATGCGCTTTACCTACTGTGTTATGGCTAGTTTTTCATGGCATCACAATCCTCTTGACTCCAGCAATCGGTGCAAGGTTGTTCTACTTTTTCGAATTCTTTTTCGAATTCCGAATTAACATAATCATTAATTGTAGAATGTCCATTTTCCCAATTAAATTTCCAGGCCGCAACTCCTGAATATTTTTCGTTCCAGCTAATTGAGCAATTTAATTTTTCATTAGTTTCAAAGCTTTCTGAATTGATCAAAATTTCTCCTGAGCTAGAAATTCGCGAATTTATTATTTTGAATTTAAATTCTTCCTGCGTGCCATGTAATAAAATGGTCCAGTTATTTTCAACTTCTGTAATGCTAATCATTCCGTTTCCCATGTCACAGCTTTCATAAATTATAAATGAAGAATCTGTTTTAGTTAACTGAATCCAGTTTTTTGGAAATTCATCCAATTCATATGGCTGAAATTTAGCAATATCAATAGAATCAGATGAGTTCTGCTCATTTTTTGTTTCTTGCAAACTCTCATGAATATTAGAGTTAGAATTACAGGATATAACAATAAATATTATTGAGGTTAGAATAGATATTTGTTTGATGTAATTAGCCATAACGTTTGAGCAAAGCTAGCAATTTATGGTGCGCGCAGCAAACCTAAATTGCGAACGAGTGCGTTGGCAAAAAAGCCCCGGACTTTGGCTGTCCGACCGTGAGCTGGCCGCCCGGACTTTGGACAAGAAATGGGCGAAATGTGAGATGGACAAGGGTGGACGTAAGCTTTGCTTACTGTGTTAGCTGGCGTTTTCTACCAAAATCAATTACCTCCGTTCTTTATGGGTAGATTTTGAACTAGTTCCTCAAATGTTTCAAAATTTTGACGATTCACTCGTTCCAATATTCTTTTGATATTTCCAGAACAATAATCAGCTTCATTGCAATTATACCCACAATTACTGCACAAAGAAGGGCTGTAGAAAACAAAATCTTGAGTTGTATACAAATGAGGTCCTGAATTCGGCCAGCAGCAACTCGACATGATTATAATATCAATTGAATGTTTTGAAATTCTATCTAATTCTGATATAGGATAAATTTCAAAGGTAAGTCCGAATGATTTTGAACTTTCATTTACGGATTTTTTAGTACTGTCTGAACGATAGAATTCAATTTTAGCGATCAAAAATTTTGATTCTATTGAGTCTAATGCCAAAACATTGTACTTCCATAAATCCAAGGAGTCATAGACAATTTCGGTATTGAATAATGTAAGATCCCATTTCATATTATCAAGAATGATCACTGAGTTGCTGTCATTCTCAGAAGGTAAAGTAATCTGACTAAACCCTTGAAAAGTTATTAGAATTACTAAATATGACAACAAGTATTTCAAGTTCATATCAATGACAGCTAACGTTTGGCTAAAGCTAGCAATTTATTGCGTGCGAAGTGTGCGGGCAAAAAATCCCGGACTTTGGCTGTCCGACCGAGTTAGGCCAAACCAGGACTTTGGACACGCCACTGGGAGCAAGTGCGTTCGGCCAAGGGTGGACGCTTAGCTTTAGCTATTGTGTTATGGGTAGTTTTTCACCCCTGCAATTCAATCTTCGCACCAGGTCGCTTTAAGAAAACTTTCGGTGAGAGTTTGTACTCACCGCTATTGAAGAGATCATTGGCTCCTTGTGTTAGCTGGCTCAAAGATGTACTGTTTGATGCAGGTCCTATTATCAAAAGCTCTCTTGACGGGATTGCAACTATTGCATTATCATTGTACTTCGCAAGTACCTGAGACCATAGAGATTCCATTAAAATCAAAGATGCTTCTAAATTTCTGTCCAATTTCACCATTTGAAGGTTATCATCACCCTCAATAGAAATTCCAGTTTTATTAGCGTAATTCTCGAGATTGGCCAATGCAATCTCTTTGATTTGAGCAATGTTTTTTTGGAGATCTTTAAGGCTCTCTTCGTTCAAGTATTCAAATTGACTTCCCGTATCTTCTGCAAAGTAGATATGTAGGTTATCAACCAGATGTTCTGAAATTGGCTGAGAAATGTTTTCGAGACCAGCCGAAGTTCCTCCGCCCAGCTGAGCTTTTATTATCGGAAATATTCTCTGAAGGTTATGTTCCTTATTCTGTGCAGCTTGACCTGCTGATTTGCCAAATAGTTTCTTTAACATAATTGCTTTGCTTAATTACCCATAACGTTTGGCTAAAGCTAGCAATTTATTGCGTGCGAAGTGTGCGGGCAAAAAATCCCGGACTATGGCTGTCCGACCGTGATGGCCGCCCGGATTATGGACACGTAATGGGCGAAAGCGTGCCGGCCAAGGGTCGGGCGTTAGCTTTAGCTATTATGTTGTGTTTAGTTTTTTACTTAGGTTGCATTCGTTTTACGAATAGGGACATCTACTTTTGACCTTTCTTTTACAACTACACCTTTTTCATCAGGCCAGTTTGAGTTTATATATTCAAACTTTCCTAGTTCAACCATTTCTTCCAAAATACGTTTTCCATCCGCATAGTCACAAAACAACTTAACAGGTATTGGCTCGTATTCTTGTGTTGTCTTAATAAATTGGACAAAAAAGTAAGGATCAAGTTGTCCGAACTCTAAGCCATAGTTCAATGGAACTTCAATTTGTTGACCGGTCTCTTTATTAGTGAATGCACAATGAATTCCATGAAATGCGTACTTCCAACCGTTAAATTCTCCCACAGGTTCATAACCAAATTTATTTGTATGGCGCAAAGTGTCCATTGGTAATTCTGGGTTGATCGTAATGTCGTATTCTTTCGCAAATGCTGTTATTAGTTTTGTAGCGAGATTCCGATAATCTTTGGCACATTTTTCAAAAAAATCTTGATTATTGTGAATTTCCTCTGAAGTAATAAGTTTGACAATATTTATTTCTGGTAAAACCGTATGAATTCCGATTTGAAAATTAGGATGATCAGATTTCCATTTTTTTCCGATTGATTCCCTTTTAGATTTTATCCATCTGCCAAATTTTACTTTCAATCTGATTCCATTTGGCAAAGATTGGATTTGGTCACTTGTTGGTAAATCTTTAATTCGCTTACAAACTAATATTTGATCTTTAAGTTTCAGGTCAACTCAATTAAACACAACGTTTGGGTAAAGTTAGGCATTTATGCCGTCTTGATGTGCGCAGGCCGAAACCCCGGACTCTGGCTGTCCGACCGAGGGAGGGTAACCCGGTAAGTGGACACGCTATTGGGTGGATGTGTAAGGCCAAGGGTGGACGTTTGTTTTAGGTAATGTGTTAGGAGCAGTTCTACTCATTAGTATATCTATTTTCTTGAGCTCTTAAATTCACAGAATCCCAAAGCGAGTCCAATTCACAAGATCCTTTAAAATTAATATCACCCTTATTTGTGAAAATATTTTCAGGGAAAAATTGGTAATGATTTGCTGCTTCCGTAATATCAATTTTACCAACAAGACAATTCTCTTTATTGAAAACTGTGAATCCAGCAAACAAACCAAGGTCCGCTTTGTCAGAATAATTGCCTTGAACCCAATTCGAACTATCTAGAATTATTGTTTTCAATTGACTTATTTCTTCAGAATTCAAGTCCGTCCAACTCTTTTCAGTGTAAAGGAAATCAGAGCATGATTTTCCATAATACTCTATATGTACTTCTTCAAATTGATATGATTTAAAAAAGCGAACACGATATTGATCTGACAGTTTGGTCCAGTCCAGGTTCAACTCACCGCATTCCTTTAATTCCGAATTTGAACAATTTGATAACAGGATAGATGATATAATAACAAGAAATAATCGCATTAATTGCTTCCTAACGTTTGGGTAAAGTTAGGCATTTATGCCGTCTTGATGTGCGGTGGCGAAAAACCCCGGACTCTGGTTTGTCCGACCGAGTGATGGAAGCCCGGATATGAACACGTACTGGGAGGGAAAAGCGAGGCCAGAGTGTCGGACATGAACTTTACCTACTGTGTTAGGTGCAGTTTTCTAAAGTCCCAACTTTTCAAGTTCTGATGAAGCTTCTTCAGAGCCAAGTTCAATTGCACCTTGCAAAAACTCTAATGCTAGGTCTATGTTATCAGTTTCGACATAGCATTTGCCAAGACCATACATCAAAAAAGCTGTCGTGTCATATTGTAGCATTGTTTTGAAATCGGGTATAGCTTCATGATAGCGCTTCATGTCAAGTAAAATTGACGCTCGATTGCCGTATGCCCAATCATTTATTGGAGTAATTTCTATGGCGGTGTTTACATCCTGCAGTGCTTTGTCCAGTTGACCAAGTTCTTGGTAAACAGTAGCTCGATTACTGTGCCAATTACCACCGAGATCAATAGCTTTGGAATAATCTGCAAGTGCCAAATCAAATTGTTCTGATTCTGCGTAAGCAATACCTCTGCGGTTGTAAAGTGAGTGGTCTTCTGGCGAGAATTCAATTGATTTAGAATAATAAACTATAGCTGAATCATAATTAGAAATCGCTTCGAAGCAGTCACCTATTTTCATGAATGTCATATCAAGTCCACTTGTAAATCCTAAGCTTATAGCTGTCTCAAAATCAATAATTGCATTATTCCATTCATGTATTTCTTTGTAACAATTACCTCTCATATAGTGAGCAACATCCAAATAAAAGGAGTCTGGAAATACGTTTACTTTTTGAATGATACTTGTGAAGTCCTGAATAGCATATTCATAGTGTTTAAATTCATATGCTAGATTTCCTCTGTTTAATAAAGCATTTTTATTGTTCGGATTGAACAAGAGAATATGGTTGTAATCAAGAACGCTTAACTTAATACTATCAAGCTGTATGTAGGCATAGGCTCTTCTCGTTAATGCGGTTTCATTTGCAGATTGGATTGATAAAATTTCTGAACAAGTTTCAATACTCTCGATATATTGATTAGACTTACTGAGATTTTGTGATTGCATTAAAAGCTCTTCTATATGTAAAGAATCGGATTCAGATAAACTTGCAGATTCTGAAGAGGTTCCATTGCAACTCAACAAATTAGTTGACAGCAAAATTAGTACAGGTATGTAATATCGTAATTGCACCTAACGTTTGAGCAAAGATAGGCATTTATGCCGGCGCGAGGCGCGTTGGCCAAAACCCCGGACTTTGGCTGTCCGACCGTGTGATGGCAAAAACCACTTTATGGACACGTTTTGGGCGCAAAGTGAGATGGACAAGTGTCGGACGTGAGCTTTGCTTACTATGTTAGCAACTGTTTTTTAATACCAATTAATTAGCTATTGGTAGTTGAGTTCAAGTATTCAAGAAGGTAGAGAAAATCTGAGTCGGTGCCATTCGGAATTTCATATTCCCAAGGAGTTCCGCTAGATGATATAATTCTCAGAATTGTAGGTTCATCTGCGTTGCTAACTATGTCGGCAATTATTTGGTGCCAACCTGGTAATTTATACCAGAAACTGTCTTTCTGACGTTTTATCTTAATTTCCTTAACATCAGAAAATTGGTATTGCTTTGTTTTTCCAGTTTCTTGAGATTCAACAGAGAAATAGTCTTCATAAACATTGATTCTGGGGAATCCAGTTTTTTCAAATGTAATTGGGTAGAGACTCATTTCTATTGCAATAGTTGCTAACGTTTGGGTAAAGCTAGTAATTTGTTACTTGCGCAGCAAGTGCAAATTACGTGCGAAAGTGCGCTGGCCAAACCCCGGATACTGGGCGCGTCCTACGTGAAGTGGCCAAACCAAGATATGTACACGCAAATGGGAGCAAGTGTGATGGACAAGGGAGGACGCTTTGCTTTACCTATTGTGTTATGCACAGTTTTAACCACCTAAGTCCGTAATTCTCTTTTTTGGATATGGATCATTAGGATTAATAGCTAATGCTCTTTGAAACAACAGTAATGCTTTTTCATGGTTTCCTTCTTTAACATATTTTTCTGCTGTCTGAATAATTGCGAAATATTGCTCTTCATCTGAATCACAATGTATTACCATTTTATCAATATCATTTATTCTAGAAGTGACATGAGCGTCTTGTTTACATCCTGAATAAATTCGATATGACAAGCAATAATTTCTTTTAGTAAATAAAGAGTCGGCGAACAAGACTACTGCCAGATTTGGATTCTTTGAATTTTCAATTTTGTCAACCAAAGATTCGCAAATTGAGATCATACTTTGTACATAGTTGAATTTCCATTCTTTTGAGGCTATTTTGTAATGATTGAGAGCTTTCTGGAATTTTTGATTTCTAAAATTTCTGTCGGCTTTATTTATTTCAGACTGATAAGCTTTCCAGTTTATATTAATCTCTTGGCAAAAGGTGGTCTTTGTGCAAAACAAAAAAATTAAGGTAAGTACTTTGATTATTTTTGCGTAATTGTGCATAACGTTTGGGTAAAGCTAGTAATTTGTTACTTGCGCAGCAAGTGCAAATTACGTGCGAAAGTGCGCTGGCCAAACCCCGGATACTGGGCGCGTCCTACGTGAAGTGGCCAAACCAAGATATGTACACGCAAATGGGAGCAAGTGTGATGGACAAGGGAGGACGCTTTGCTTTACCTATTGTGTTATGCACAGTTTTAACCACCTAAGTCCGTAATTCTCTTTTTTGGATATGGATCATTAGGATTAATAGCTAATGCTCTTTGAAACAACAGTAATGCTTTTTCATGGTTTCCTTCTTTAACATATTTTTCTGCTGTCTGAATAATTGCGAAATATTGCTCTTCATCTGAATCACAATGTATTACCATTTTATCAATATCATTTATTCTAGAAGTGACATGAGCGTCTTGTTTACATCCTGAATAAATTCGATATGACAAGCAATAATTTCTTTTAGTAAATAAAGAGTCGGCGAACAAGACTACTGCCAGATTTGGATTCTTTGAATTTTCAATTTTGTCAACCAAAGATTCGCAAATTGAGATCATACTTTGTACATAGTTGAATTTCCATTCTTTTGAGGCTATTTTGTAATGATTGAGAGCTTTCTGGAATTTTTGATTTCTAAAATTTCTGTCGGCTTTATTTATTTCAGACTGATAAGCTTTCCAGTTTATATTAATCTCTTGGCAAAAGGTGGTCTTTGTGCAAAACAAAAAAATTAAGGTAAGTACTTTGATTATTTTTGCGTAATTGTGCATAACGTTTGAGTAAAAATAGGCATTGATGCCGCACTGCGCAAGCAGTTATTTTTACTTAATATGTTATGTATTGTTTTTAATTGTTAGATTTGTGAAAAATTCTCAAATAATAGAATTAGATGCTTATAGAATTTAGTGTTGGCAATTTTTATTCGTTTAAGGATATTCAGACAATTAGTCTAAATGCTGCAAATATTGTATCAAAATATCCTTTTGTGGATCAAAATAATGTTTTCAATCATAAAGGGCTTAAATTATTGAAATCTAAGGCAATTTATGGTGCAAACGCAAGTGGGAAAAGTAACCTTTCTAGAGCTTTTGTCTCATTTGTTTCAATTATTAATGAGTCCGTAAAGAATGATGGATTATTGGAGTTTAGAATTTTTCCCTTTGAACTCTCTACGGAAACTGATTCCAAGCCTTCGTTTTTTCAGATGGTTTTCTCAGTTAACAATGTTATTTATCGGTATGGGTTTGAAGCGGATAGATCAAAAATTCATTCTGAATGGTTGTATGGTACTCCCAACAAGCGTGAAGTGTATTTTTTTAGAAGAAAAGGGAAGAAAATAGAGATTAACAGCAATCAATTTTTAGAAGGACATAAAATTGAACAGTTGCTCGGCAAAGATAGTGATGTTGCAAGGCCGAATTCTCTTTTTTTAACGACCGTTGCTACTTTAAATGGTAAACTAGCAAAATCCATTGTAGACTATTTGTCCGGATTGGTTGTGATCACAGGATTGATGGATTTTGAATTAAGAAGATTTGCTGAAACTGCACTACAAAATGACAAAGTTCGAGCAAGAATAGCCAAAATGCTAAAGAATGCAGATATTGGACTGGAGGATATTAATGTCTTAGAAATAAATCAAGACAATCTAGGAGATGATGCGCCTGAAGCACTTATGAAAAAAGTAAGGGGAGGTAAAAAACATAATATTGTTATTACCGATCATATGAAATATGATAAGTCAGGTAAAAAGTTAGGAACTTTCCCAATGAGTTTAGACATCCATGAGTCTGAAGGAACGAAGAAAATGTTTGAAATAAGTCCAGTTCTTATGGATGTGTTGAATAATGGTAAGGTGCTCGTGTTTGATGAATTTGATGCTAGATTGCACCCCCTATTAACGCGAAAGATTGTGGAGATGTTCAATTCAAAGCGAACAAATAAAAAGAACGCACAGATAATTTTTGCTACTCATGACACCAATTTGCTTTCAGCAAAATTATTGAGGAGAGATCAAATTTCATTTGTAGAGAAGGATAAATACGGAGCGAGTCACCTTTATAGTCTTGTGGATTTTAAAGGAGTAAGAAATGACTCTTCATTTGAAAAGGACTACATCCAAGGAAAATTTGGCGCTATACCATTTTTAGGAAATTTAGAAGAGGTATTTGGATAGATTATGCCAAAGAAGACTAGACATATTAAGATCACAGATCAAAGCAAACCTTGGTTAAGAAAAAAGAGCTTGACCAAATACAAAATTGAAGAATTACAACCCAAAGATTCAATTTTGATTGTTTGTGAAGGTCAAACTGAAGAACGATATTTTAAGTCTTTTCCAGTTTCAAATGCTCAGGTACAGCCGGTTGGTGTAGGTTGTAGCCATAAGTCCTTAGTCGAATGTGCAATTAATATGGCTGAGGACGAAGATTATGATCAGGTTTGGTGTGTTTTCGATATGGATTTTAAACCTGGAGAAAATGGTCAATTTGAAAGATTTGATAATGCAATCAATATGACAGTATCTAACGGATTTAATTGTGCATACTCTAATGATGCTTTCGAATTATGGTTTGTCTTGCACTACGAACACATTGATCAAGAATATTTGCGAGATTTTTTATTCGAAAAATTAAGTCAGTTTTGGGATATATCATACGTTAGAGAAGGGAAGAAATGGGCATTTGCAAATGATATATATTCCCGTTTGGAAAGAGATGAAAGAGCAAACCAAGAGTTGGCAATAGATCGTGCGGAAAAATTATTTGAACTTAATTCTGATAAACCACCGCACAAACAAATTCCTGTAACACTCGTTTTTGAACTTGTTAAGATCTTAAATGAGTATATAGAATAATACATAACGTTTGGGTAAAGTTAGGCATTTATGCCGTCTTGATGTGCGCAGGCCAAAACCCCGGATTCTGGTTTGTCCGACCGAGTGATGGACGCCCGGATATGTACACGTACTGGGAGGGAAAAGCGTGGCCAGAGAGTCGGACATGAACTTTACCTATTATGTTAGCAACAGTTATTTATCAATATAGAAAGCCCCATTGTCGCTAGGATTGACAGTTGCGTAGTAGCCACTTACTTTCGTGAAGTCTTTGTCACAATTCCCTGAATAAGAAATCTGTTGCTCCGATATATATGATTCCGAAGTTGGGTTTTTGATATTAAATTTGACAGTATATTCAGTTTCCGTTGGATTTTCAGAATTATCTCCTTCCGTCATTTTATTCGAGAATACACCTACCATTATTATTTCATGTGTTTCTCCTGTTTTGTAAAGACTCCATAAATCGTAGTATATGGTCGCGTTAAATTCAAACTCTTGATTTGGAGTAATGTTTTCAGGTAGGTCAGCAACAATTCTACCCGAGATCATGAAATAGTCGTCCGATTCCCATTCACCAGTCCAATATGACTCTCCATATTCAGAAGGTATTTTACTTCGATAGTTAAAGTAATTAGCTAAGACAATTGCAAGCCATCCGAATATAAAAATGGACAAGAAAATGAGAGCTCGCTTTTTTAACTTCCCGTTTTTCACAATTGTTGCTAACGTTTGGGTAAAGCTAGCAATTTATTGCGACGTGAAGTGTGCTGGCCAACCCCGTACTTTGGCTGTCCGACCGTGTGAAGGCCAAACCATTTTATGGGCACGCTATGGGCGCAAGTGAGTTGGCAAAAAAGGGAAGGACATGTGCTTTACCTATTGTGTTATGTGCAGTTTTTTACTCCGAGAATTTTTTTACCTTTTTTGTCATTCAATATTATTTTTGAATTGGTCCTTTTAACCCGAATTGAAGAGACAAATGAGTCATTGAAAAATAGAAAAGCTTTTTGTTCTAGTAATAAGTTGATTAATAGACAGCTTGGATTAAAATTTGTTTTGTCTGAGTCGTATTTTTCAAGGTAAGAATTAAGAGAGTAGTTGACATTACCCTTAATCACATAGTCAGCTTGTAGTTGTTCCTTTATTTTGTGATAAATTGTTGTTGTAGAATCTTGATTTACTGTTTTGATTTTGTGTCTTAAAGCGTTATTCAGTGTGTCTTTATGTACGTAAATTTTTGACTTCTGAATATTGAATATTACAAACTCATTTTCGTTTTCTAAAGTTCCAGTTGGTAAAAAAATCTCCGTCACTTTATTTTGTCCAAATGATTTGAAAAAGCAAAGCAACACAAATATGACTAGATTCAACTTCATTTAATTGCACATAACGTTTGGCTAAAGCTAGCAATTTATTGCGTGCGAAGTGTGTGGGCAAAAAATCCCGGACTTTGGCTGTCCGACCGAGATGGCCGCCCGGACTGTGGACACGTAATGGGCGGAAGAAGCGAGGCCAAAGGGTCGGACGTTAGCTTTAGCTATTGTGTTGTGTACCGTTTTTTACAATGGGTTTTTGGGTCATATCTATCTCTGGGAACCATTACCATTGTGTCGATATTGTCTGGTTGATGTTCAGGTGATATAGGCTCCGAAGTGCCATAAAATGCTCCATACTCAAATTTGTAAATATGGAATTTAGAAATTGAAGGCACACCTACTATTGCGCTCTTTTCACCATAGAATTCAAAATATACTCCTTGAGAATTTTCGTCTATTTTATATTGAAGTGGCAATGAGTCACGATCATATCCACAAACCGAGTCATTAACGAATTGACCTAAACTGAATTTATCTCCATTTGTCACAGAAACGGTTAAAATTGTGCTGTCTCGCCATGAAGCTATTTTATTCCAAACAAAATCTTTGTTAAGAGTAATAGAATCTTCAAAAGGCTCCTGAGTTATTGGCACTGAATTGACACTTTCTATTTCTTTGGAATTACAGGAAGTAATTAACAGAAAGCAGAGAACCTGAAAAATCAGAATTAGTTTCATAATTCAATGGTACACAACGTTTGGCTAAAGCTAGTGATTTGTTGCTTGCGCAGCAAGTACAAAACACGTGCGATAGTGCGGAGGCCAAAACCCCGTATCGTGGCTGTCCACCGAGTTAGGCCAAACCATTATATGGACACGCCAATGGGAGCAAGTGCGCCGGCCAAGGGTGGACGCTTTGCTTTAGCTATTGTGTTAGCAACAGTTTTCTATTTCATGTACATAATTAACCCTTTGTATTTGTACTTTTTATTAAAATCCTGAAACCTCCATGCCATTTCAGGAAAACTTATTATTATTTCATTTACTTTTTTTCTGGAAAGAAGTAAATGGATTTGTCTTTTTGAGTCAAGTTGAGCAATTGGAATTTCATTGATTCCGTTATAATAGTATACCTCACTTTTAGCAATGACAGGTATTGAATCTTCTGTAATTTCTTTGCGAAAAATTAAATGATTATTATTCTGAGTTTCAAAATATTCATATTGAGTGATAATTTGATCACGTGGACAATACTCATAAGAACCATTATAAAATGTCATTAGATCACTACTGTCAGAAAAATACCTACAGTCACCTCCACAACTCAATAAATAGTCAAATTGAGAATAATCACAGAGACTGTCTATAATTTTGAAAAACTTGATACTTCTGGGTCTTCCTTCATAGTTGTATGGCTCTTTTTCATGCCACAAACGAAATTCTTTTGTGATTAGGATCGGTGAATTTAATGTATCAAACTTTATATAGTTATGGATGAATAGCTTTCCTTTAAAAAACTCACTTCGATCCGTAAGAATTCCTTTTTTTGAAAATGAATATTTCGTTGAATCTCCTCTATTATATTTTGTCCAAATACCTTGGAATTTATTTTGTTCGAAAATACCGCAGTAAAATGTTACAGTTGAGTCCCAAGGATGAATAAATGAGACCTGATAATAGCCATTAACATTCAGGTCTTTCCAACTTCTAATTTTAATAGTATCAGTTTGTCCAAAACTAAATAGCGACTGAAAAAATAAGATTAGAAGTGTTAATCTTTTAGTGATCATTTCGGAAGTTCTATTTTATTTATAAAACCTGATTATGGAATGGTTACTAATTGTTGCTAACATCCGAATAAAGTAACTAGTTACTTTATTCCTTTTATAGTTATTGTTCACCTAATTTATAAAAAAGAATTGAACTCAATTCAAATTGAATTTAAGTCTTTAATTGCTTTCAGATTGCTTGAAATATTAGATAAATACTGAATCTTGAGGTTGGTGAAAATTTTGAAAGAACTTATAATTTTAAGATAATTAAAATGGAACGAACCTAAAATTATAAGCGTGTATTTATACGTTTAATTATACGACTATTCCAGCTTAGGGATTGAGCGCGCCAGGCTGGTGGGTGGTTGCGGAGCTCTTAATTTGCGCAGCCAATTAAAGCGACTGAGCGAAAGCCCGACCAACGGTAGTTGGGAAGCCCCAAATACAAAATAAGAGAGCCTGTAAAACAGGCTCTCCTTTCACTTAATTCAACTATTTATATTACCCCAAATAAGAGGTTAACATCCAAACTAGTTTTTCACTTTGTGAGATGTAATCACTCATTAAAGAGTTGGTTCCTTCATCATCTGCATCAGCAGAAAGGCTTAACAAGGCTCTTTCTTTGCCAATTAAAACAGAAAAATTATTGATAACATGCTGTACTCCGGCAGGTCCGTCTGACACATTATTAATTTCCTTGATTTCTGAATTATTGATATAATCTGTCATGGTATGCAACGGAGTTCCGCCCAAGGTTAAAATACGTTCTGCTATTTCATCAACTTTTAAAATGGCATCATTGTACAGCTCTTCAAATTTTAAGTGCAGTTCAAAAAATTCTTTCCCCTTTACATTCCAGTGTAATCCTCTTAGATTTTGATAAAATATTTGGTAATTGGCCAAAAGATCATTCAATCCTTGTGACAATTGTTTTGCTTTTTCTACCTCAATTCCTATTGCGTTTTTCATTGTTTTTAGTTTTGTTTCACTACAAAGTTGGGGACAATTAAGGTATAAATCAAATCGATAATATTGATTACACTATAGATTATCTCTAAGAGAATTAAAGGCTTAACATTAGAACTTGCTATAAATGAATTTTTTAGTTTTATATTAGACTTTTACTAGTGAGAACCCAATTTAAAATACTACTACTCAGCGCACTTTTTTTGTGTCCAATTTTCTCTATTGGACAAGTAGATTACTTTAAAGAATTTGAAGAAAGCCTGGACAATGACAGTCTTAGCTGGAGAGATAAAGGCCTGGAAATGCATGCCGTGGTGAAAAACATTCATTTTCACCCCGAACAAAAAATGGCCAACTTAATGCGTGTTTGGCCCATTGTTCAACGCTATAACCAAATTGAGCTTTACTGGCAATGGCACAACATTTTAAACCTGATTTTTAGGGAGCAAAATGAAGTAAATAAAGCCATTGCTCACGGCTACAAAATGCTTGAAAAGGCGGAGGAATACAACAACCCTTATTGGAAATCTGAGGCATACAACAATTTATACGCTACCCATGTGAACCTTGGAATGACTGAGCAGGCTAAAGGATTTTTAATTAAAGCACAGGAGCAGGCAATTATAACCGGTGATTCGCAATTAATAAGCACCAGCTCATACTACCTGGGATATGCCTATTATTCAGAGTTTGAAAATGACTCTGCCATTTACTTTTTAGAAAAATCTGTTCAACACCGAACTTTATTTAAGACAAAAGACATTAATGTAGAACCTGGTTACCTATTGGCCAGAACTTTTATGCGCGATAAACAATTTGAAAGGTCAATTACCATTTTATTGCAATGCGCAGAAGAGTCAAAACAGATTAAGGGGGAATATTACAGCCAATATTATCATGCCGGTCCGTACATGTACATTTCAAACGCTTATGCTTTTTTGCACAATTGGGATTCGGCGGTTTACTATATGAATGAGGCGTTTAAAGAGTATAAAGCTTTTGATGAAGAGCTCTATATTCAAGCACATTATTATTGTGGATCTGCCTTTATATCTTCAGGGAATGAAAAGCTTGGTTTGCCGTTAATGAACTACCTGTTAGATTCAACTGATTTTCCGGCGCAACACGTTTATCCGTTTTTAGCAAAGGCATTTCGTGGAATGAAGCAACATGAAAAAGCCTATGAATATTATGACAAAAACCTTGCAATAATTGACAGTGTAAACAAGGCCCGCATCAAAGAAATGTCTGACGTATTGGAGCAATCTTCACAAGCTGAATTGGCCATACAAAAGCAGATGGATGAAAAGAAACAACAGTTGGCTGAAGAAAAGACGCAGGCCCAAAAACAACAAAAAAACATCATTTTACTCAGTGTGGCTTTTGTGGGAATATTGATTTTGATTTTTGCCCGCATCCTTTTTAAGCGCTACAAAATTATTAAGGAACAAAAAGAGGAAATTCAAGAACAGAAGATGCAGGTAGAGGAGAAAAACGAAGAGATTTTAGACTCTATCAACTACGCCAAAAAAATTCAGGATGCCATTCTACCTCCGGATACCTTTATCAATAAACACTTAAAAGACGCCTATGTTTTTTACAAGCCAAAAGATGTTGTTGCAGGAGATTTTTACTGGATTGAAGAGGTAGGTGACCATTTATTTATTGCTGCCGCAGATTGCACCGGACATGGAGTTCCGGGTGCTATGGTTTCGGTAGTTTGCCACAATGCCTTGAACCGCGCCATTAGAGAGTTTGCCTTACATAAACCGGCAGAGATTTTGGATAAAACCAAAGAGTTGGTGATTGAGACTTTTTCAAAAAGTGAAAACCAGGTAAGGGATGGAATGGATATCGCTTTGATGAGTCTTTCACTTGCTGATTTGAAAAAAGGTGGTGAAAGCATGGAAGTCAACTTTGCAGGTGCCAATAATCCGCTATGGATCATTAGAAAAGACAATGATGACATTGAAGAAATAAAAGGTGATAAGCAGCCTGTTGGTTTTCATGAAGAAAGCACCGCTTTCACTAATCACATAGTTACCATCAATAAGGGAGATTTGGTTTACCTGTTTACTGATGGATATGCCGATCAGTTTGGAGGGGACAAAGGGAAAAAAATGAAGAATAAAAACTTCAAAAATCTCCTGGTAAAATACCGTGAAGAGCCCGTTAAAAAACAACATTTGCTTTTGGAAACTGCCTTTGAAAAATGGAAGGGAGAAATTGAACAGCTAGATGACGTTTGCGTAATAGGTGCCAGATTCTAAATCTACACTTTTCTCAAGGTAAATGAAAAGGTAGATCCTTTACCTTCTGTTGATCTTACACTGATACTTTCGCCATGTGCTTCAACTATGTGTTTAACTATTGCCAAACCTAAACCTGAGCCACCAATGTGACGTGCACGGGATTTATCCACCCTGTAAAACCTTTCAAATAATCTTGGTAAATGGTCTTCTGCAATACCTAATCCGTTATCTGCCACCTCAACCAAAATTTTGTTGCGATCAATGTCGTGAAAACGAATGGTTGTGGTTCCTTCTTCATTTCCGTAAACAATTGAATTGGTGATCAAATTGGTTAATACCTGGGCAATTTTACCCTTGTCTGCATTCACCACTATTGGATCATAAGACTTATTGAATTCGAATTTGATTTTCTTAGTTTCAGCTTTCCCTTCTAGCTCATTAAAAATAGCTTTGGTCAATTTTACAATATCAAAATCTGTCAGCTTAAGTGAAAAACGATCAAATTCATATTTTGAAATCTCGTCCAAATCTGTCAAAATATCAGAGATTCTATCTACTCCGTTCAATGCTCTTTCCAGGAAATCGCGGTTTACTTTTTCATCTTCTAAACCACCTTCTAAAAGGGTGAGTACATATCCCTGGATACTAAAAACGGGGGTTTTTAATTCGTGCGCAAGGTTTCCTAAAAACTCTCTTCTAAACTTGGCTTGTTCTTCTAGCTTGGCAATTTGATCAGTTTGGGTTCGTGCCCACTGTGCCGTATCTTCTTCTAATTTGTTAAAGATATCTTCAGAGATGTTCATCTCGTATTCTTTCTCGTTGAATTTCTTTTTGGTAATCAGACGGTAAATAACCTTGATACGCTCATTGAGGAAGTTTTGAAAAATCACTGAGAAGATTATGAAGCTCAGCACAGCAGCTAATAAAGGAATAGCGATAAAAACAAACTTGCTGACATCATATGAGGATATCATTTGAAACACTATCAAAGCAACTAACATCAAGGCAGCCATTAAAATGCTACCCAATATTATTGCCTGGATAGGTCGATTTAGTTTCATTCGTTTAAAGGTTGAATTTCACTGTTCCATTTTACAGTTTCAATCATCTTGTCTACATCTTCTAAAACGTACTCTAAAGATGGTTTTAAACTGTCATAATTAGGAGCGGCGTTAAAATACAATGCTCCTCTTAAAAAATGTGTACTGCTATCGGTAACATAAAACTGATAAGGTGATGCTGCATTACCTACGATATTGTACTTCATACCATAAGCTTTGTTTTCATCATTTATCACTCTTGCTTCCATTATTTCATCAGCCTTGATGCTGTGATCATAAACCAGTTTTTGAGAATACTCAATGTTCATTAAAAGATTGGTATCAACCGGAATATAGGTCAAATAAATAGAGGCGTTAAATCTATTGATGACAATGTCTTTATTGCACGATCCTTCTTTGTTTTCAACTTTAAAGTATTCAGGAATATCGAATGAATATCCACAGTCTCCCTCATAAGTATGGTACACACGCTCAGGAAATTCCAAACGCATAAAACCTCTTGGTTTAGGATAATATTCAGGATCATCTGACCCGCAAGCCAACATTACAATTGGCAAAATCAATAACCAAACACTAATCCTCTTCTTCATTGCTTACAATTTCGTGTATTGTCATTTTAATTCTCTTCACTTTTCTAGCATCTGCTGCTTCAATGGTGAAAGTGTAATTTTCAAATTTTACTCTTTCTCCTTTCTTTAAAATTTTACCAGCCTGTTCAATTACAAATCCGGCCAATGTATCAGATTCAGATTTAGCCTCTTCAAACAAGGTTCCGTCAATATCTAATACTTTATAAATATCTATCAAAGAAGTTTTACCTTCAAACACATAGTTGTTGTCATCCAGTTTAGAGTATTGTAAATCATCTTCATCAAACTCGTCTGTTATCTCCCCAACAATTTCCTCTAAAACATCTTCAAGCGTCACAATTCCGGAAGTTCCACCATACTCATCTACCACCACAGCCATGTGCATTTTTCGCTCCTGAAAGTTGATCATCAAATCATCAATCTTTTTATTTTCCGGCACAAAGAATGGATCTCTGATTAAATCTCTCCAATTAAAATTTTCATCCTCATCCAAATAAGGCAGCAAATCTTTGATAAAAAAGATTCCGGCAATTTTATCAAAAGAACCTTCGTAAACAGGTAATCTTGAGTACTTAGTTTCTTCTAATTTTTCAACCACCTGCACATAATTCATTCCCACTTCCAGGGCTTCAACATCTACTCGTGGTTTCATGATCTGCTTCACATCTTTTTCACCAAAACGAACAATGTCATGCCATATTTTCTTTTCAGACTGGTCTCCACTTTCACCCATTGTAAGTTCCACAGCTTGTGACAACTCATCCGTAGAAATATTCACTGCTTTTTTCTTACCACGGTTTGATATCAGTGATGTTCCGGCAATTAAACCAGCCTTTAACCAACTGAATGGAGGAAGTCTTCTGATAAAGTTTAACGGCTTTGCCATTAAAAGTGACATTGATTTGCTGTGTTTGGTGGCGTAAATTTTAGGAATCACCTCACCAAAGAGCAATAAAATGAATGTAATAGCAACGATATCAATAAGCCTTTTCACCAGCAATGAAACACTGTCCGGAGGAAAAATGGTATCTGATAAATAGGTTGATAATATGATAATACCAACATTGATAAAGTTGTTGGCTATCAAAATAACAGCTAGTAATTCTTTAGGATTATCCAATAATTTAACCGCTACTTCAGACGATTTAGAATTATCGCTTTCAATTTCTTCAAGATCTGCTGGTCCTAATGAAAAGTAGGCAACTTCAGAACCTGAAATTAGTGCAGACATCATGAGCATAAGTATCAAAATGATACAACTCACAATCAAAGCTGTGATTCCAATCGAAGATTGATCGGGTATTTGTAAGAGGATGGGGACGGAACTATCCAAGGTTTATAATTTGGTTCAACTTAAAACGGCAGATCATCATCACCTTCAGGAGTCATATCCTGATCCATTTTTTGTACCGGATTATCCTCCACACTGTTAGGATAATTGGTTTGCTGATTGTTATCACCTTCAGCTTTTCCGCTTAACATGGTCATTTGATCGGCAACAATTTCGGTAGTGTATCTCATTTGTTGATCTTCACCTTGCCATGAACGGGTTTTTAATTTACCCTCAATGTAAACTTTCATTCCCTTTTTAAGGTAAGATTCAGCCACTTTAGCTAATCCTCTCCACAACACGATATTGTGCCAATCAGTGATCTCTCTTTTTTCACCGGTATTTTTATCTGTGAAACTTTCTGATGTAGCCAATGGAAATCTTGCAACAGATACTCCATTTTCCAAATATCTCACCTCAGGATCTTTGCCCAGGTTACCTATGAGAATTACTTTATTTACGCTTCCTGCCATTAATTTTTCAAATTAAAGAACAAGTTTTAAAATGCAAAGACTGAAGTTTAATCCACAAAGCTTTACACCGCTACTTTGTTCTAGTAAAATCAAAGATAGTTAATCTGCTTTGAAAAGGGTAGAACTTTCAAGATATCTTATTAACAGTTGAGGCATGGGATAATCATCTAATTCTTTGATTTTTATCCGGATACAACCATCAAGAGCAGGCATTTTATCAACCTCAACAATCCAAAAAGAAGCAGTTATCACTTGGTGAGTAAGAATATGTTTTAATTCGCCATCTAATGAAATTCCTTTTTCATCAGCATTTATGTCTGCAGATGAAAGTTGCTCATTTTGTTTGTCTTTTTCAATGAGCGGAAAATCATATAGGCCGTGCCAAATATCTTTTGGACCTCTTTTTTTAATCAGCAAATGCTCACCATCCGTTATTAATTGATAATGAAAAAATCGCTTTTTTACTTTTACTTTTTTGGACTTTACCGGTAATTGCAATTGCACTCCTTTTTCAAGGGCTGCACAACTTTCATTTAAAGGACAATTATCACAATCAGGATTTGAAGGTTTACAAACCAAAGCTCCCAATTCCATGATTGCTTGATTATGTGTAGCCGGATCATTCTTATCCAACAATTCTTCTGCAGCTTCTTTGAAAATCTTTTTTCCTTCGGTACTATCAATTGGGGTATCAATATTTAAATACCTACTTAAAACGCGATACACATTTCCGTCTACAACTGCATGCGGCAAATCATAGGCAAAAGAACAAATAGCAGCTGCGGTGTACTCACCTACTCCTTTTAAACTGAGTACACCTTTATATGTATCCGGAAATTGATTTTGATTATGTTGATGGATGTATTGAGCGGCTGCATGTAAATTCCTGGCTCTACTGTAATAACCCAATCCTTGCCATAAGTTTAACACTTCATCTTCGGCGGCATTTGCCAGGTGTTTAACAGTTGGATAATGTTCAACAAACTTGAGATAATAAGACATTCCCTGCTCTACCCTGGTCTGTTGTAATATAATCTCACTCAACCAAATAAAATACGGATCACAGGTATTTCTCCAGGGGAGATCTCGGCGATTTTGTCGATACCAATTTTGAATTAATGTTGTAAAATCTTGCATTTGTATTATTAAAACAAAGTTCCGTCTAAAATTTCAAATTGTTCATTTTAAAAGCATTAATTTTGCCCACGAATTAAACGTTTTAAATTTTAATCAGTATGACAAAAGCAGATATAGTTACAGAAATCTCTGATAAAACAGGTATCGAAAAAGTTGCAGTTCAAGCAACAGTTGAGGCATTTATGGATTCGGTGAAAAAATCACTTTCTGAGGGGAACAATGTTTATCTTAGAGGTTTTGGTTCTTTCATCATTAAAGAAAGAGCTGAGAAAACAGGAAGAAACATTTCAAAAAATGAGTCAATCATTATTCCTGCTCATAACATACCTGCATTTAAACCAGCTAAAACTTTCGTAGAAGACGTTAAAGAAAACGTTACTGTAAAATAAGGTTTTTGTAAAACATAATAGTTTTTATATCTTTGTGCTCCGATTTATAAGGAGACATTATCAAACTTCCTGTCAATCAGGAAGTTTTTTATATAAAGCAATAGGAAAATTTTTACAGTATTAATTTAAAAGCTTTTTATTATGCCAAGCGGTAAGAAAAGAAAAAGACATAAAATGGCCACTCACAAAAGAAAGAAGAGGCTAAGAAAGAATAGACACAAAAAGAAAAAATAAGTAGATAGTCAATCATCTATTTATTAAGTACTATTCAAGATAATTAAGCTCAGTTAATACCTGGGCTTTACTTCTTTCAACTAAAATCATTCTAGTGAGTTACGAATTAGTAGTTAATTCTAAACCTACTGGAATTTGGATTGCTCTCCTACGAGATGGCAAATTATTAGAGCTACACGAAGAAAAGGGTAATACAGATTACGCAGTAGGCGATATCTACCTGGGGAAGGTACGTAAGGTTGTGCCTAGCTTGAACGCAGCATTTGTTAATGTTGGGTACGAGAAAGATGCGTTCTTACATTATCATGATTTAGGACCACAGTTCAAATCATTACATAAGTTTACACAGGATACATTACACGGAAAACAAAACGTGGCAGACTTACTTTATTTTAAGTCTGAAAAGGATATTGATAAAGACGGGAAAATTTCTGACGTCTTATCTGCCAACACAAACGTTTTGGTACAGGTTGTTAAAGAACCTATTTCTGCAAAAGGACCAAGATTAAATTCAGAAATCACCTTAGCCGGAAGATACATTGTATTGGTTCCTTTTTCAAATAAGATTTCGATCTCGCAAAAGATCAAAGATTATGCAGAAAGAGACCGTTTAAGAGATATCCTTAAAAGCATCTTACCAAAAAACTTTGGTGTGATTATTCGCACCGTGGCACAAGGAAAGAAAATCGTTGAGATAGACGAGGATCTTAAAAGTCTTGTAAGCCGTTGGAAAAAGATGCATACCTCACTCAAAGACAGTAAGCCTCCAAAACGCGTTTTAGGCGAGTTAGACAGGGCTTCTTCTTTATTGAGGGATACATTAAACGAGAACTTTACTAAAATTCATGTAAACGAGCCTGAGTTATTGGATGAGATGAGAAATTATGTTGAGCAAATTGCGCCCAACAAAATCAACATCTTAAAAGAATACAACGGCAAGCATGATATTTTTGAAGCTTTTGGTATCAACAAGCAAATCAAAACGCTTTTTGGTAAAAAGGTTCCTTTGCCAAGTGGAGGTTATCTGATTATTGAGCACACTGAAGCCATGCATGTGGTAGATGTAAACTCAGGAAACAGATCAGCTAAAAACGATACGCAAGAAAAAAACGCTATTGCAGTGAATTTGGAAGCGGCAGAGGAGTTAGCCCGAGTAATGCGTTTACGTGATATGGGTGGAATCATCTGTGTTGATTTCATTGATATGCATTCTCGTGAAAACAACAAAATGCTTCACAACAAACTGAAGGATCTTTTAAAAGAAGATAAGGCGAAACACTCATTGATTCCGCCGTCTAAGTTTGGAGTGGTTGAAATTACACGTCAAAGAGTTCGTCCGGTAACCAATATTGAAACTACAGAAGTTTGCCCTACTTGTAACGGTACAGGTAAAATTCAAGCTTCATTAATGTATGCTGACGAAATTGAAAGTGAATTAAGCTATTTGTTGTTGGACAAAAAGGAAAGCAAAGTTTCATTACACGTTCATCCTTATTTGGAAGGATATTTCAAAAAAGGAATGAATTCAAGAAGATTCCAGTGGTTTAAGAAATACAAAAAATGGATCAAGATTGTTGCTGATAGCAACATGCCAATTATGGACCACAAATTCTTCAACGCTAAAGATGAAATCATAGAGGTTTAAGGTCGTGGACCGATCACCTAAATATTCATTATTAGAAGCCAAGCAAAAAATTGAGGCCTTTTGTGCCTATCAGGAGAGGTGTGACTATGAAGTACGACAAAAACTGCACTCATGGTTCATGCATCCCGAAGATGTTGATGTACTTATCTCTGACCTCATCTCTAATAATTTTATGAATGAAGAACGTTTTGCAGAAGCATATGCATCAGGCAAGTTCAGAATGAAAAAATGGGGCAAGAATAAAATCAAACAACAACTCAAACTCAAGCAAATTTCTGACTACTCTATCAATAAAGGGTTGAATGAAATAGACGATAAGGAATATCTGGATACAATAGAACAACTGGTAAGTTCTAAACTCAAAAGTGTAAAAGGAAAAACGGATTGGGAGAAACAGATGAAGGTTAAACAGTACCTGTTTGGTAGAGGATTTGAAGTTGAGTTGGTAGAGCGGTTTTTGAAAGAATAAATCTTACTCTAAACCTGTTAACCCATACTTCTTTTTGTACTTATTGTACAATTGAATCTGATGATTGGTCAAGGCAATGAAACGACCTTTAACCATGGCCAAGTAAGCTTCGTTGGTACGCATATCTAAAGCATTTCCATCCGACACAAAAAGCGTGGCATCTTTTCCTTTTTCAATGGAACCAATTCTATCATCTAATCCTAAAATTTTTGCTGCATTTAATGAAATAGCTGCTATTGCTTGCTCTTCAGATAATCCATAAGCCCATGCTGTTCCAGCCAAAAACGGAAGATTTCTTGTATTCATTGCTTCCATGTCTCCTTCATTACTGATACAAAACAACACACCCTTATCCTGCAATAGTGAAGCTAATTTATAATAAGTACTTACATCATCTCCTTCAAACTTTGGCAATGAATGTGGACGACCAATGATTACAGAAAAGTGATTTTCTTTTAATCTATTGGCCAGCATGTGTGCATCATATCCCCCAACTATAACAGGATGCTTAAAATTAAACTCTCTGCTAAAGTCAATTATATCATTGATTTCAGGAGCAAAATCTGCATGAATATAGATGCGTTTGTCCCCTTTAAAAACTCCATTTAATGCTTTGTATCTTAAATTCACTTCTTCTTGAGGCAATAACTTTCTGTTGTACCCTTGTGCTTTTTTAAAGAAGTCCCAAATCGCTCTTTTTTGTTCAGTATACTTGTCATTTCCTTTTGATGGTCCCGGCTCTGCCCACCAACCTGTACTGTTCATTTTTCTAGGCCAGTTTAAATGAACACCATCATCCATTAAATAAACCGCATCTTCCCAGTTCCATCCATCCAAAGCCATTACAGATGAAGTTCCGGATAATACACCGCCTCTTGGAGTAGATTGCGTTACCAAAACACCATTTGTTCTAACAGTATAAATAATTTCAGAATCAGTATTGTATCCAATCAAACTCCTGACATGCGGATTCATTTGACCGGTTTCGTTGAAGTCTCTTGTTGCCCTAACTGCATCAATTTCTGTGATCCCCAAAGTAACATTTGGAGCAATAAATCCTGGATAAACATGCTTACCAGTGATATCAATAATGGTATCCCAATCACTTTCTGTTATTGGATTAGTTAAGGCATTTTTAACGAACAAAATCTTTCCTTCTTTAATTCCAATACTGCTGTTATCTACATATTCTCCATTACCAATATGCGCCTTACCATGTAATAGTAAAATGGTTTTATGAGTTTGCTCAATAGGACTTGGCACCTGAGCATTGCTCAAATATCCCAACATAAAAACCAATATGACTAATATCTTTTTCATGCTTTATTCTCCTTCGCTATCACAGTGATACTGTGGATTTTTTCTCATTACCGGTTTTCTGGTACTTCCGCCATTCTTCTTTTCTTCTAACATCATTCCCATAATTCGCTTGCGCTCTAATTCATCTCTTTGCTGCAACTCATAGTTCTTTTCCCAATCATACAACAAGATTCCATCTACAATCGTCTTTTCAACTTTAGCATTTATGGACAGTGGATTATCGGACCAGATAACTATATCTGCATCCTTACCTACTTTGATACTTCCCATTCTATCATCTAAGTGTAACAGCTTTGCAGGATTCAAAGTCACCATTTTCCAGGCTTCTATTTCAGAGATTCCACCATACTTCACTGCCTTTGCTGCTTCTTGATTTAATCTTCTTCCCATTTCAGCATCATCAGAATTAATTGCAGTAACAACTCCCATTTGCTGTAAAATTGCAGCATTATAAGGGATGGCTTCTTTTACCTCATACTTGTACGCCCACCAATCTGCAAAAGTTGAACCTCCGGCACCATGTGCAGCCATCTTATCTGCTACCTTATAACCTTCCAAAATATGTGTAAAAGTATTGATGGTGAATCCCATTGAATCTGCCACTTTCATTAACATATTTATTTCTCCTTGTTGATATGAATGACAGGTAATAAATCTCTTCTTGTCAAGAATCTCAGCCAATGCCTCCAATTCCAAATCTCTTCGTGGCGGAGGTCCAATTTTTAATCTGTTGTATTTGGTCCATTCCTTTTTATATTCTTTAGCTCTTAAAAAGGCATCATAATAAACCTGCTCAACACCCAATCTAGTTTGAGGGAACCTAATTACATTTTTATCACCCCAATTGGCTTGTTTTACATTTTCACCCAAGGCAAACTTGATAAAACCATCTGTTAAAGAATCATTGATTAACATTTCTTCCGGATTGAAACCCCACTTTAGTTTTATCAATGCAGATTGACCACCAATTGGATTAGCCGAACCATGCAACAATTGAGCTGCAGTAACTCCACCTGCTAATTGTCTGTAAATATTAATATCATTTGATCTAACCACATCTGCAATGGATACCTCAGCTGAAATGGCTTGTCCACCTTCATTTACACCTTTACTGATTGCTATATGTGAATGTTCGTCAATAATCCCACAGGTAACATGCTTTCCTTTTGCGTCTATCACAATTGCTCCACCCGGGGCACCACCTGAATTAACGGCTACAATTTTTCCATCTCTAATAGTTACCGAAGCATTTTCTAAAATTCCGACTTCTTCATTGGTCCAAACTGTTGCGTTTTTAATATAGAAGGTTTGTTTTTTGGGTAATTCATCAAAACCATATGAAAGATTTGGATAGTAGATATTGTTTACTCTACTAGTGTCAACTTCAATTTCTTTCTTGTCTTTCTCCTTTTTCTTTTTCTCTTTTGACTTTACGGCCACCCAATCAATCCATTTACCATCAGGCAAAGTTCCGGTTCCTTCTAAAACTCCTAATCCAGGATGATAAGATCCGTTTAATTGAATGATACCATCATAATTTTTATCATGTGTTTCAAAAGACAAACTCAATTGTAAACCTTCAAATGCTAAATCACATTTTACAACTGTGGTATCCATTTTACTGGCTCCAAGTGCATCAGTTTTAATTTCGTAAACATTGATTATTGCTTTAGGTTTATCAATTTCACCCGACACTTTTAATTCGTATACTATGTTTTTGAGATTTAAATCATAGGTCCCATTCAAATCTTCCGCATTAACATCTTTGAATCTAATGCGATCACCATTACTCCAGTTCTCAAATATTTCACCTCCATTAAACAAATCTCCCTTTACAACCAGGAAGTTGGCCAACTTGCCATTTTCTAAAGTTCCTATCATGTCCTCAACACCCAAAAGTTTTGCAGGCGTTTCAGTTAACGATCTCAATGCTTCTTCTTGTGGTAAACCGTGCTCTATGGCTTTTTTGACATTTTTCAAAAAGTCAGATTTTTTCTTCAATCCATCTGTGGTAAAGGCAAATTGCACCCCTGCACGATACATGATATAAGGATTATAAGGCCCCATCTCCCATCTCTTTAAATCCATCATACTTACATATCTTGATGTATATGGATCAGACATATCATAAGGTTCAGGAAAGTTTACAGGAAGAATCAAACTTGCGCCACTGGCTTTAATTTCACTGGCTCTTTCAAACTCATCTCCTCCTCCTTTGGCTATTAAATTAAATCCGAACTCCTTAGCAATATTGGCCGCTCTTAACACTTCCAATTTTGTACTCAATCCAAATACCTGCGGCAACTTCATGTTATCAAGTCCGCTTTGTAGTGAAATATTTTCTTTGTGAATATCCTTTAAACTATCGTACCAAAAGGCATCATAATAAAACTGGCGAATCAAGGCAATTGCTCCCATCTGAGAAGATGGATAAGTTTGTCTAGAAGATCCTCTTGAAAACGAATAGTGATTAGCTGCTTCAGTTTTCAATACATTCTCTTTTTCGTTGAGATTGTTCAATGCCATCAAAACAGAAGTTCCACGCATAATTCCATCTCCATTATGGGTAGAAATTGCGCCAAAACCGGCTTTTAAATAATCATCTTTGTCCTTCAATTCTGCATTATCAAACAATTCGTAGGCGTTTGTTTCCGGATGAATAGCCTGATTCCAGTAATAAGGTCCCTTTTTAAGTGATTCTAATTGAGGATATCCATTTCCTCCTTTTGGTTTTTCAGCTTTTATACCGGAAGAACTGTACATATCAATAAAAGAAGGATAAATGGTAAACCCTTTCAATTTTACAATAACAGCATCTGTTGGTGGAATTTCAACGATTCCGACATTTTTGATTCGACCGTTTTGAACTACCAACATTCCAATTGGTAAGGTCTTGTCAGCACTCACAACAATTTTACATCCGGTTAAAACATAAGTGGTGTTTTTTGGATCATGTGCCCCATTTTCCGGCTCATACTCCTGCGCAAATAATTGCATCCCGCTGAAAAGACCAAAAAATGTGAGTAAAATAAATTTCCCTGTCTGAGAGTGGTTCGACATTTAACTGTAAATTTGGCCAAAAATAAGGATTTATGGAGACATTTCTTAACATACTAATTAAAGCTCACTCAGGATGGAGATGGGTAGTGCTAATCCTTTTAGTGGCGGCACTTGTGAAGCTTTTTATGGGGATGAGAAAAGGAGCTACTTACACTGCAGGTGACAAGAAAATTGGAACCTTTGCCATGATCGCATTCCATATACAGTGGACGATTGGGCTAGTTTTGTACTTTTTCCCGGGTTCTAAAGTTCAAATCGTAGAAGGATTTATGAAGAATTCAATGTTAAGATTTTATGCTCTTGAACACATTGTAGCCATGACAATTGCCTTTATTTTAATAACAATTGGGCATTCTAAAGCTAAGAAGACTACTGAGGATAAAAAGAAATTTAAAACACAATTTACTTTTTATTTTATTGCATTTATCATCATTATGCTATCTATTCCGTGGCCATTTAGACAAGCACTTGGAGGGCATTGGTTCTAGGAAGTTTGATTTATGGGAGAAGGATTAATTTACACAGACGTAAAGCCGGAGAAAGTTGTATTGGTTGGTGTTATTACAAGCGACCAAACAGAAGAAATGGCAAATGAATATTTGGATGAGTTGGAGTTTTTAGCGGAAACTTCCGGAGCGGAAACGCTAAAAAAATTCACCCAACGCATTGATCAGCCAAATTCTAAAACCTATGTAGGTTCAGGTAAAATTGAGGAAATCAGGTTGTATTGTTTACAAAATCAAATTGACACAGTTATTTTTGATGACGAACTATCACCTACTCAGATCAGAAACATTGAGCGTATTCTGAACATTAAAATCCTGGATAGGAGTAATTTAATTTTAGACATTTTTGCCAAAAGAGCGAGAACTGCTGATGCTAAAACGCAGGTTGAATTGGCACAATATCAATATTTGCTTCCTCGATTAACCAGATTATGGACTCACCTTGACCGTACCAAAGGAGGTATTGGAATGAGAGGTCCGGGAGAAACGCAGATTGAAACGGATAGACGAATCATTCAACAGAAGATTGCAACACTTAAAGAGAAGCTTGAAAAAATTGACAGGCAAAAAAGTGTTCAAAGAGGAAACAGAGGACAATTGGTAAGAGTAGCCTTGGTTGGTTATACCAATGTTGGTAAATCTACTATCATGAACATGCTTAGTAAATCAGAAGTATTTGCTGAGAACAAATTGTTTGCAACGCTTGACACAACAGTAAGAAAAGTGGTAATTGACAACCTTCCATTTTTGTTATCTGACACGGTAGGATTTATTCGCAAATTACCGCATCAATTAATTGAATCATTCAAATCTACCTTGGATGAAGTAAGAGAAGCGGATGTATTAATTCATGTATTAGACATCTCGCATCCTAATTTTGAAGATCATTACCGAGTGGTAAATGAGACAATTGCTGAAATTGACGAGCATCAAACAGATAAACCTACACTTGTTGTATTTAATAAAGTAGATGCATACAATCCTAAACCAGAAGATATTGGATTCCACCCGGACGGAAAAGATTTTGCCTTAGATGCGCTAAAAAAATCATGGATGGCGAAGCTTGGAAAACAAAATTGCATCTTTATTTCTGCTCAAGAAAAAATTAATATTGAAGAGTTTAAAAGCCGTATATACGAAGAGGTTAAGGAAATTTTCCAGGTAAGATATCCTTACCATAACTTTTTGTATTAAAGGATTTTGTATCTTGACTGGCACAACAATTGTAGAAGAACAAGAAAATTTTACCCCATGAAGAAGAAATTATTTGCATTTATGATTTTGTTCGTATTAGCGAACGTAGGATTAGCTCAACAAAAAAGTTTAGCACATCCACTAGAAGGTTTGTATGATGTTCAACTGACCATTTCATCTCACACTGATAATGGAGCTACTATTAGTCATCCAAAAGGTGACTATATGTTATTTAAAGCATCTAAAGGATATGTTCAGAAATTTTCAGGAGAAACCAAACAAGGTGGCTGGAAATATGACAGCAGTACTCAAGAGTTTACCATAGTTGTAGGCGGACAAATGACTATTTACCAGGTTACTAAGCCTTCAAATACAAAACTTGTTTTACACAATGATCAAGAAACTATTCAATTGGTTTCTATGACTGTTTCAAGAAAATAAAACTTGCATTAAGAAAGTGAAAAGGATTGCCAATTGGTGATCCTTTTTTTTGTACCAAAAAATAAATGAAACGTTATTTTTAAGTATATGAAACTGATTTTACTGGCATTATTTTTATCTGGTTCAATAGTCTTTGGTCAATTTAACAACAAAGAAACCAAGACACTTTCTGCTGAAATTGACACCATAATTTTGAAATTGGAACAGGTTTTAAATGATGAATGGTATGTATGTAAAATAAACAATGGGTTCACGGTAAATTACTGCCCTACTTGTGAAGAAAGATTCATTACTTGGTCAAGTAAACATGAAAAGATTAATTCATTTTCAGCTCAAGAGGTCTTGGAAAAATTTGGACCTGATTCAATTCTACATAGAAGTTTTATAAACAATTATTCCGTGTCTCCAAATCCTGACCTTTTTAAAAACAATTCAACTTTAAGCATCAAAGTAGAATTTAAACCAAAATGGTCTTCTTCCAAAATCAGCTATCATCAATTATGCATGGACACATTAAAGGAAAGTATTCTAAAAGAACCCGTATATAAAACTGATCTTAGAATATTCAATGATTATAGATACCATGTTCCAACCAATTATTGGAAAACTAGGACAGCGCATTTACCCTATGAATTTATTCGTTTACCTTATGAATCTTTTAGATATGAGTATTCGATTTTCATAACACCTCCGAACAATTCATTACATCCTGATTTTTATTACGTTAAAAAGGATAGTGCTGGTAAGTTGAATTTAGAGTACCTCTCTGGTAAAGTTATTAGTACTGAGAATATCATTCTCTATGTTTTGGGTATCAATGAAGTTTCAATGTATTTTAATCAGAATGAAAGAAGATATATTTGGTCAAAATGGTTTCAAAGAGATATTGAACTTCATTGATCACCCCTATTCTTTCCAAAATCCAACTTCACTTGATCACCTGCTTTAATGGCTTCATCTTCTATTTGCTGAACACCCTCTAACTGACCTTCTTCTTCCAATTTTCTGTAGCGAGAAGGCGTCATTCCCATTCCCATCAACATCAATTTTAATTGAGGTTTTACATACAATTCTTTTTGCAAAGGAGCTCCGGTTGGATCAATTAAATCTACTGAATTGTTTATAGTTTTTTTTACGTTAGGCGATACCGGATATGCATTCATCTGTCTAAAATCAAACGGCTGCAACAAATCAGTAATCTCCATTAAATCAGCTTGTTCATCAAGATATGCTGCATAATCTTTTTCTTCCAAAATTACCGGCATACGGTGATGCGGAATTCTTTGCATCAACTTATTTGGCGGACAAGTGACTATGGCAAAAGAATGTAAAATTTCACCTGTTGATTGATCCGTCCATTCATCATATACACCTGCAAAGGCAAAAGGATTTTGGTTATTGAGGAGGTAAACCAAATGGGGTTTATCTAACTTTTCTTTTGTGGTACCTTCATAAAAAGCATCTGCAATTACCAGACACCTTTTAGACCTGATAGATTTTCTGAAAAACGGCTTCTTTATAATTCCTTTGGCGCCATTATATCTGGGATCGTTGTCTTTGTTGTGATCTCCCTCGGCCCTGGCATTAATAACGTATGTTTTTTTATCAGACCATGAGGGCGTAAAACCAAAAGTAAAAAGCTGCAAAGTTTTTGGATCCTCTGAAGTAATAACAGGAGCTTTGGATCCGGCTGAAACATTATAATTGGGAACAAACATACCATCTACATGTGGTCCAAGTTGAACATTGAATTTTTTCTCAATCAACTTAAATTCTGTTACTGCTACATATCTTCCGCACATATCACTTGTATTTATTCAGCATCCAAAATATGCTCGTTAGCTAAAGTTTTTACTTGAAATTCACTAAAATAATTTACCACCGCAAACACCGGTAATAAAGGTCCAATCAAAACCAGATACTGTAGAAATTGCAAATACGAATACATCATAAATGGATTAGATGTAAGCAAATAATACAAAACTATATAGCCAATATTCAGCACAAGGACAGCAATACCATACACCAAAAGCCATCTTTGTTTGTTTGCCCTAGAGAATATTAAACTAAGTCCAAAAATCATCCCGGCGATTACCATGATAACCGTGACAATTAAAAAGTTGTTCATCATTTCAAACTGCATTGGATTCATCACCAAATACAAGAGCATTAAATTCCGGATGAGATCTAGTAATTGCAACAGTACATAGGAGAAGAAAGAAAACTTAAACTTCTTTACAAAAAAGTAGATAGACAGAAAAATCCCATTGATTAGGACAAGGACAATGGTTAAAAATGAAATGGCCAAACTCATGGTATCGTTTTGTGGAACACCACTGTCCAAAACAAAAAACAACGATATTTCTTGAATAGCTATTTGAACAATCAATAGAATGGCCGCTATTTTCAGAAACTGGACTTTCATTAAAACTCTTTCAATAAACCATTAATATAACTTATTTCATCATCCGTTAAAGACAAATCTGAAGCTTTTGCGTTTTGAGTGGTTTGCTCTACATTTCTAGCACCTGCTAAAGCAACTGTAATTCCCGGTTGCATCACCGTCCATTTCAAAACCAATTGAGCCAGGCTGGCATTTTTCTCAATGGCTATGGGTTCAATTTTCTGCAAAAATTCGTTGGTCTGAGTAATGAATTCGTTGGTAAAAAATTTATTTCCATCTCTGTGATCTCCTGAATTAAAATCGTGATTTGGCTTAAACTTACCAGTCAATAATCCTCTTTGCAAAGGACTGTAAGCCAAAATCCCAATGTTGTTTTCAATACAATTTGGCACCACTTCATCTTCAATTCCTCTATTGACCATACTATACGGAATTTGATTTGAAGCAATTGACACAACATTATCCGCCTCTTTACATTGGGCAACATCATAATTGCAAACACCTGCGTATCTAACTTTGCCCGCTTGAATTAATTTTTCAACCGCTTCAAAACTTTCATCAATAGGAGTGGTTGATTCAGGCCAATGGATCTGATATAAATCAATGTAATCAGTTCCTAATCTCCTTAGACTATCTTCACATTCTTTAATAATGCTTTCTTTACCGGCATACTTATATATTTCAATAGGATTTCCTTTATCATCAGTTGATGAAAAAGTATGATCACCTTTTTGAAGATCCCAGCGCATTCCAAACTTGGTGAGAATTTGCAATTTATCTCTAGGTATATCTTTGATGGCTTCACCAACTATTTCTTCAGATCTACCTTGTCCATATATCGGAGCTGTATCTATGGAAGTCATTCCTACATCAAAAGACGCTTTTATGGCTTGAATTGCATCTGCCTTACTGGCTCCTCCCCACATCCATCCGCCTATTGCCCATGCACCAAATGTTATTTCTGATAATGCTAAATCTGTTTTTCCTAACTTTCTGTAATTCATATTATTTATTTCTCACTTACCTTTTCTGACATTAACAAACCTAACTTTTCTGTAGCCTCATACCTTACGAATACAGTTCGTAAAATGGCAATTAAAGGCAAGGCCAAAATTAATCCTGCAATTCCCCAAATCATTCCTCCTATTATCATTCCCACAATAATAGTTAGGGCATTTACCTGAACTTTAGATCCAACTATGTTGGGAGTAATAAAATTTCCTTCAATTTGTTGAACAGTAAAATACATAATCACAATTGCGATAGGTTGCCACATGGTATCTGTTGTAGCCAAAGCGTATAAAAAGGGCAAAACACCTCCAAGCGTTGTCCCTATATAAGGAATAACAACAAGAACTCCGGCCAAAAATCCCCAGAAAAATGGGTAGTCAATTCCAATAATCCACAGCCCCAAACTGTTTATTGTTCCCAGGATCAACATAACTATTACCAAACCTAAAAAGTAGCTATTGATAACTGATTGTATTTGATCTAACAATTCAGTTCGATCCTTTTTTTGTGATGCAGATAATTTATTGAGTAAAATTTTTAGGACTCCCTTTCTGTAATAAAGCAGTAAGAAAGTATATAGTAAACAGAGTAATGAATTTCCTATTACAGCAAGTGAGGAACTAATGCTCCCTTCAACAAATTTCCATAATGGAGATAATATCTTTGATTTGTTTTCTTCAATTCTATCTTCCAGGGTCTCATCAGATAAACCGGTGATATCATTTACAGAATTCTCAATCTTCACTAATCCGGCATCAATTTTATCTTGAATTTCTGGTAGTTCCTTATAGATATCTACAAATGTTACAGAAAACAAGGTAACTACGATTCCTATTATTGCTGTTACACTAATAAAGGTGGTGATAATTGCCAGAACAGTATTAAATCCCCAGCTTTCTAGTTTATTACAAATTGGTGTTAAAGCCAATGTGAAAATTAGTGCAAACACTAAAGGAACTAATACAGATTTAGCAACTATCAAACCGACAATCACAATACTCAATGATAATAATAGATAAGTGATATTTTGTAGAGAAAGTTTCATTTCCTAAGCGAGTTTACTAAAGATAACAATTTGAAAAAGACTATTCTTCCATTTTAACCAAACGTCCTTCTTTCTCAGCTTTGACCCTTCCCCAATCCGCGATAGTTTTTACAACAGGAATCAATGATTTTCCTTCTTCTGTATACTCATACTCTACTTTAGGAGGAACCTGTGGATACACCGTTCTTTTAATAACACCATCTTCTTCTAAGGCCTTTAATTGAAGAGACAACATCTTATCCGTAATATCCGGAATTCGTTCTTTCAATTCACTAAAACGCAACTTTCCATTTCGTAAATACCATAACACAATTGCCTTCCATTTACCTCCAATGAAATGCATGGTAACATCTAAAGCACAATGAAAATCCTGTTGATTCATTCTGTACTTGTATTTTTCTCCGTCAATGATCATATCTTACCGTAATCCCTTGTTATACTTATAACTATCAAAAATTATAGTTGCTTTCTTTTATAACTTATTACATACCAATTCATTATAATACTATACTTTTGATAGTGAATATCAAATCTATATTAAAAAATGAAAATAGCAATACTAGGAACAGGAATGGTGGGTAAAACAATCGCCTCAAGATTAGCCGACCTTGGAAATGACGTAACAATTGGTACTAGAAACATTGAAAAGACTTTAAGTACAGACGAGAAAGATTTAAATGGTAAATCTTCATTTAAAGAATGGATAGATGAGCACAGCAATATCAAAGTAGATACTTTTTCAAATGCTGCTTCAAATGCTGAAATTATATTTAACTGCACTTCTGGAATGATTTCAATTAATGCTCTTAATCTTGCAGGCCTAGATAATCTTGCAGGAAAATTATTGATAGACATAGCTAATCCATTAGATTTTAGTAATGGTATGCCTCCTTCTTTAAACCCGGCAAATACCGATTCACTTGGAGAACAAATCCAAAAAGCATTTCCAGAAACCAAAGTTGTAAAAACGTTGAACACAATGAATGCTTATTTAATGGTAGACCCTTCCAAATTAAAAGGAGATCACAATGTGTTCTTATGTGGAAATGATAGTGAAGCTAAAAAAACAACTAAAACGATTCTAAACTCATTCGGATGGAAGGATGATCAGATTATTGATCTTGGGGACATCACTAATGCCAGAGGAACAGAAATGTTATTGCCAATTTGGTTAAGACTTTGGAATGCTTTGGGAACTCCTGAATTTAACTTCCATATTCAAAAAAACTAAAGCGAAAACTGCATTAGTTTAAGATAAAAGATGGATTAACTTTGTGGTGATACATTAAGGTAAATGCCGAATGTATTTAATAAGTTAATCTAATGAATGAAATTAAACTAGGACTTAAAGAAAATTGGAAGCAGTTTTTTTTACTAGTTATTGTCAATGCTTTTGTTGGAGGAATGGTGGGTTTAGAGCGCACTATTCTTCCTGAAATTGCTGAAGAGGAGTTTAATATCCTGGCTAAAACAGCCATTCTTTCATTTATAATTGTTTTTGGAATATCAAAAGCTGTTGCCAACTATTTCACAGGTGCATTAGCCAATAAATTTGGACGCAGAAAATTACTCATCCTAGGCTGGGTATTTGCCATTCCTGTTCCGCTTATTTTAATCTATGCTCAAAACTGGAACTGGATAATTTTTGCCAACATACTTTTAGGTATCAATCAGGGACTAGCCTGGTCAAGTACTGTTGTAATGAAAATTGATCTTGTGGGAGAAAAGAACAGAGGTTTGGCCATGGGAATCAATGAATCTGCCGGCTATTTGGCAGTAGGCGCGGTAGCCTTTTTAACCGGATGGATGGCCGGAGAGCATGGATTGCGGCCATATCCATTTTATTTAGGAATTGGATTTGTTGCATTAGGATTGTTTACTTCTATATTTCTGGTAAAAGACACCCTACAATTTGTTGCACAAGAAACAAAAAGCTCTTCTGTAAAAAAATTGAAGAATATTTTTTGGGAGACATCCTGGAAAGACAATAATCTGGGATCAATTACACAAGCAGGTCTCATCAATAATTTGAATGACGGAATGATTTGGGGTATTTTCCCCATGCTTTTAGCAGCTCGCAAATTTGACCTTCATCAAATTGGAATTATTGTGGCAATTTATCCAGCCGTTTGGGGAATAGGTCAATTATTCACAGGTAAAATGGCTGATATTCTCAATAAAAAAATGATGTTGTTTTTTGGGATGTTAATGCAAGGGGTTGCATTGTTATTATTGATTTGGGCTAAAGAATATTATGCTTTGATAATACTGGCAATTTTACTAGGAATTGGAACTGCCATTGTATATCCAACATTTTTAGCAGGAATTGCCGAACATACACACCCAGAGCAAAGGGCAAAAAGCATTGGTGTTTTCAGATTATGGCGCGATTCAGGATACGCGATAGGAGCCATACTAACTGGTATCATTGCAGATTTCTGGGGGATTCTCCCTTCAGTTTATGTGATTAGTTTTTTGACGATACTTTCTGCCTTTGTCATTTTACTGAGGATGGATAGGTAATGAGAATGATAAAGGATTAATTCTTGATCCCTTGTGCTCCGAATATCAAAAGCAAAGTCCACAACAATTCTTGTTGCTCACTTTTTTCATTTCCATCCCTCATTGAAGCAAGCAGGATTAATTCTTGATCCCTTGTGCTCCGAATATCAAAAGCAATGTCCGCAACAATTCTTGTTATTCACTTTTTTCATTTCCATCCCTCATTGAAGCAAGCAGGATTAATTCTTGATCCCTTGTGCTCCGAATATCAAAAGCAAAGTCCACAACAATTCTTGTTGCTCACTTTTTTCATTTCCATCCCTCATTGAAGCAAGCAGGATTAATTCTTGATCCCTTGTGCTCCGAATATCAAAAGCAATGTCCGCAACAATTCTTGTTATTCACTTTTTTCATTTCCATCCCTCATTGAAGCAAGCAGGATTAATTCTTGATCCCTTGTGCTCCGAATATCAAAAGCAATTTCCGCAACAATTCTTGTTGTTCACTTTTTTCATTTCCATCCCTCATTGAAGCAAGCAGGATTAATTCTTGATCCTTTGTGCTCCGAATATCAAAAGCAATTTCCGCAACAATTCTTGTTGTTCACTTTTTTCATTTCCCTCCCTCATTGAAGCAAGCAGGATTAATTCTTGATCCTTTGTGCTCCGAATATCAAAAGCAAAGTCCACAACAATTCTTGCTGTTCACTTTTTTCATTTCCCTCCCTCATTGAAGCAAGCTTCATTCGGTATGAAAACGAAAAAAGTCCAGTGTAAACACTGGACTTTGCTTTCTTCGTGACCCCGGCAGGATTCAAACCTGCAACCCTCAGAGCCGAAATCTGATATTCTATTCAGTTGAACTACGGGGCCATTACTAATTGCGAAAATAAACAAGAATATTAATTAGTCTTGAAGATTTGAAACAATAAAAAAGCCCCGGTTAATATCCGGAGCTTTAGTAATGTGGGCCCACCTGGGCTCGAACCAGGGACTTTCTGATTATGAGTCAGATACTCTAACCAGCTGAGTTATAGGCCCTGTTTTCTTATTCGAAAACGTGGCGGCAAAGATAATAATTTCATTAAACTATTACCTAATTTTTAATTCGAATCTAAGGACTACTTATCTTCTTTTGCTTTCTCTTCTTTCTTTTTAGGTTCAGGAAATTTGTACGCAAACCCAATTCCTAATACCTCTTTAAATTGAAGTCTTGGTCCTTTTCCTATTTGAGTTCCGGCATCATCAAATACGGCAATATCAACATCATCATCATAAATTAAATGCGTTCCTAAAGTAGCAGAAATAAACTTGTTCACCTTGAACTGGATCAAAGTTTCCCAGTTGACATCAATATTTTGAGGATTCTGTAAGTAATTAGAGAACAACCCTAGTTTAGAAGTTACTTTCACATTCTCCATGACCTGGTGATCATATACCAATCTTATATAACCTCCGGCCTCAAATCTTGATCTACTTCCCTCCACCAAAACGTTACCCATATTATCCAAAATTGCAGGATCAACTCCAAAAGCACCTTGATTTGCCAATGTTTGATCATTAACTATCGTTGTTTTTAAAGTAACAGGTGCAATAAATGCAGAGAAATACTTTGCCGGTTTATAATCCATACCTGCCGCAAGTAAAGTATATGCAGGTGCCATAAATCCAGAAATCTCTATTGAATCATTTGGATAATTGTATCCGGCTGTCATTTGAGTAGTGAAATTCAACATGGCTGAATAATACCAATGCTTAGTTGCTTTTCTACCATATTTAGAAACAAGGTCAATCTTGTCATCTGTTTTTACCCACATGACATTATCCTTTCTACCTTGACGTTGGATTCCATAACCTAAATCCAATGAATTTTCCCATTCTGCTTTACCCTGAGTATAGTTAGCAAACATGCTCACTAATCCATTCATTGAAATGGTATTTTGTCCTCCAGCATTCCAGTTGGTCAAACTCACTTGCGAACCATTCAAAGACAACAAACCTCCGGTTTTCCAACCGTCAATTGTATCCATTTTGGTATCCCTTAAATCCTTCTCTGCTTCAACAATCTGTGAGTATCCAACTGTTGATATAGTCAATAATAAAACAACTACTTTAAATTTCATTCTACCCTTGTTTCGCTTTTAATAAATCTCTTATCTCAGTCAATAATTCCTCTTCTTTAGTCGGTTTTGGTGGTTCAGACGGCTTTTCTTCTTCCTTCTTTTTAAGTCTGTTATACCCTTTAACTACCATAAAAACAGCAAAAGCAACAATAATAAATGTTATTATAGCATTGATAAAAGCTCCATATCCAATAGCTATCTTTCCTAATACTTCACCTGTTTCTGGATTAAGGGTACCTTCGTCTATAACATACTCTAAGTTTTTAAAGTCAACCCCATTGATCAATTTTCCTATTGGAGGCATAATGATATTATCCACCAACGATTTTACAATAGCTCCAAAATAAGTAGCCATAATTAAACCCACTGCCAAATCAATTACATTTCCTTTGGCAATAAAGGCTTTGAATTCTTTCATCATAATTTAACGTGTTTAAAATCATGACAAAATTACGTACAGAATTCTGTTCTTGCGTTTTAAAAACACAAAACTTAGAAAAAGAAAATTGTTAAAAACCTGAGTAGGATTACAATAAATTAAGTCTTTGCATTAAGTTTTCTCTGTAAGATCTACTTACAGGAATTGATTTGTCACCAATCATTATCATATTGTCATCTAATCTGTCGATCTTATCTAATGATACAATAAATGATCTGTGAACTCTCAAAAACTTACTTGCAGGCAACCTGCTTGAAATTGACTTCATAGTAGACAATACAGTAAACCTTTCACTATCTGTATTTATTTGAACATAATCGGCCAAAGCCTCTAAATAATTGATATCCTCGAAATTAATTCTTGTATATCCTTTATTCTTTTTGATGAACATATGATCTTGCTCATCACCTTTTGAAACTGCTGCTGAAATATCGGCTACTTTGCTAACTGCTTGCTCAAACCTGTTAGGATCAACCGGTTTTACCAAATAGTCAGAAACATCATAGTTATAAGTGTCAGCTGCGTACTCTTTCTTTGAGCTTACTACTATTACTTGAGGGATATTCTCTGCAGAAGCGATAAACTCGATTCCATTCATTTCCGGCATTTCAATATCCAAAAACAAAAGGTCACAATCTAAATTTCCAATTTCCTTAAGTGCTTCAATTGGATTATCAAATTGTGCAACCAATTCAACATGATTGCTTTTGTTAATAAGGTTTTCCAGAATCTTTCTTGATAGTGGATCGTCGTCTAATATTGCAGCTTTAATCATAGTAACAGTTCAAAGGTTTGTAAATATAGTAGACATTCTGTAATAATTCAAAAAAAGTTGATATTCAACTCATCAAGGCTGTTACATTTAAGAAATCAAACTAAATTAGCAAACACCAACAAACACAATGCAAAACCAAATAAATACAGACCATTTTTCGGCTATAATTTTCGATCTGGGAGGTGTGATTTTAAATTTAGATTACAACCTGACTATCAATGCTTTCAAAAAATTGGGAGGATCCAATTTTGAACAACTTTACTCTCAAGCGCAGCAAGACAAGATATTTGATCAATATGAAACAGGGAAAATTTCATCCCAACAATTTATTGATTACCTAAGACAGTTTTTACCCTCAAACACTTCAGATCAAACTATCAGAGATGCATGGAATATCATGCTTTTAGATCTGCCCGAACAACGCATTCAATTATTAAAAAACCTGTCAAAAAAACATCAGATTTTTCTTTTTAGCAATACCAACGATATTCACTATAAGGCATTTACTTCTTCTCTAGCAGATCAATATGGAGATCCTAATTTACTTGATCAATTATTTATTCAAACCTACTTTTCGCATATGGTAGGTGAGAGAAAACCAGATGCAGCTGCTTTTAACACGGTTATAAATGACCATCAATTGAATCCTTCTACTACTTTGTTTATAGACGATTCTATTCAACACATTGAGGGAGCAAAATCCATAGGCATTCATGCTTATCATCTTCAAAATGAAGATATAATTGATATTTTCAAGAACTCGAATCTTTAAGCGATAGAAAAGACACTACAAAATACAACCACTGAAGAATTAAAAATTTTACAAAGTAGATTGTATGATCTATCTGCCCGTAATCCCTTTATACATGTTAATCTGAATAAGCTTTGGTTCAAGGATCAAACATCTAATTCAGTACTTAGAAAAATCCATCAACAATCACTTTTTTTTAAAAGGGAATACGATCTTGAAACTTGTTTAGAAGTACATAGTTTTTTGAAATGGAAATCTCCACAAAAAGAGCAATTTTTCATTTCTCCATTATTATACAAACCTGCATCAATAGTTGCTGAAAGAAAGATAGAAACGACGTATCGAATAGATACAAATGAAGAAGATCCGTATTTCGTAAATCCTATTCTCATTCACAGTTTCAAACAGTTTTATGATATACAATTTCCTGATTATGTAGAAGATAAATCAGTAATACCTTCTATAATAAAGGAGCAGCTTTCAGTTGACAAACATGCTGTTGTTTTTAAGCCTGAAATTGATGATATAGAAGAATGGCAGTACATTGAATGCGAAGCAATTGGAAACTTTAATTACAAAAAAAGTTCCTTAGGGAAAGATTTTGAAATCATAAGTAAAAAACAAAACCCAACAGTTACTCAACTTTTAGAGGGGAATGAAATACAAATAGAACACAACAACAAGCTTTATCCGATCATTCCCTTAGATTTTTCACAACAAGCAGCAATTTTATCCGCCACTTCAAACAATCTTGTGATACAAGGACCACCGGGAACCGGTAAATCGCATACTATTGTTGGATTAATAGGACATTATTTATCACTGGGTAAAAAAGTTCTTTTTGTATCACAAAAAAAATCTGCCTTGGAGGTTGTTTACGACAGATTACAGTCACTTGGCCTGGACAGAATGACTGCCTTTTTAAACACAGAAAAAGATGAAAAAAAATCCTTTTTCTCTGATTTAAAAACTGATTGGGATAAACTAACCACACCTTCAGAAAACAAGCAAATCAACACTGTTCAACCAACATCTTCATTACTCCAATTTTACTTGAATCAATACCAAAAAGAAGAGGTAGAATTTGGAGGATCAATACATCAAAAAATCCTTTATCTTATTAATAGTGGATATAAGAAAGATGATCTAGGATTTATTGGAAGCTGCCCCAATTATAATGACTGGTTTAAACATAAATCATTCTTGGCAGAATTTGAACAAACCGTATGTTCCAATTCTAATATTCACAGCCTATCAGATGCAGGTTTTATAGTACTTAACAAAGCAGTTTTTTCTGAAAAAGATCCGATTGACAAGTTAGCTAAACGCCTAGATGAAATTCAACAAACTTTAGATCATCTGCAAGAAGTTAAACTCAAATTTCAATTGGATGTTGAAATTAAACCATTGACCCATTTAGCATTAGCTGCAAGTATTTTGAACATGGTCAATAAAACGCAATTAGACTTACTTAATAAAGATTCAAAATCGTATCAAAAATTTGCCAATGCAGCTAAAAAATACGTACTGCTTAAAAGTAAAGTTGAAAGAGCACAGAATGCCACTAAAAATTGGAAAACTAAACCAACTAAAGTGGAAATTACTGAATTGATAGACCTTATCAAACATCAGCATGCACCTAAGGGAATATTCGGAATCTTAAAAAGAAAAAACGAGCGCATTAGAAATGCCTTTTTGGCTTTTGATTCTAACTTATCTGATATCGCCAAACTTCAATTGTTAGAAGAATTGCGCAATGAGTATAATCTTCAAGCAGAATTTGAAGAGCATTGTATCAAGCTAAAACATGATTTTAATATCAATGAACCAGCTACTGAAATCAAGCAAATTTTATCCCTTCGCAGCAAATTGGATGAAATTTCTGAAAATGCCTATATCAGTATTTTGGAACATGAAGACAGCTTTAATTTAATTGAAGAGTTAAGTTCACTTCACCCAAAAATTCAGCATTTTCTACACTTGTATAAATTCATTGTAGAGGACAATATCAATTTAACTTTTGAAGTTGTTGAACAACTTATTAAGCAAATTAAAGGTGAACTCAATCAATTGAGAAATCTCAGCATTGAATTACAACGATACTTTATGCTCTCAGTTGAAGTAAGAAACTTTATTGCCGCAAACAATCTCACAATAGACAAACTATCAGCAATTGTAACACATCAAGCATTAATTCAACAAAAAAGATTCTACCCCATATTTGAAATGCTTAATGGAGATTCACTTGTCAAAGAAATTTCAAAATACAATGAGGATATAGCCGAAGTTTTTTCAAACAATATTGAAGCATTAAAAATCTCACAACAGCAAAAAATATTTGAAAAAGAAAAACTAATTGCAACACCTGCCTCTAAACTTAATGAGAATCAAAAAGAACGTAAAAAAATCTTAAAGGCGGAAAGAAAAATATTGATTCATGAAGCCTCTAAAAAACAAAGACATATTTCTTTAAAACAATTCACCACTGAATGTTGGGAATACATTAAAGACATTTATCCAATTTGGATGATGAATCCTTTAGCCGTATCGGAGAGGTTGAATTGTGAGAATGCTATTTTTGATGTGGTGATTTTTGACGAATCAAGTCAAATTCCACTTGAAGATGCGATACCCTCTGCTTATAGAGCAAAACAAGTAATTGTTGTTGGAGATGATAAACAAATGCCTCCAGGCTCATTTTTTACCTCTAACTCCTCTTCTGAAACACTTTTAACAAAGGCAGATGTGGCCTTTAAAAATGTGATGTTAAAATGGCACTATAGAAGTAATCATCCAGCACTGATAGATTTCTCTAACCGTTATTTTTACGATAATGAGTTATTAACCTTACCTCCTAATACAGAGGAAATACCCATAGAATTTATAAAGGTTGACGGGAAGTTTATTGACAGAAAAAATCAAGCAGAGGCTGATGGAATTGCAAGGTGGATTAACAATCATTCTTCAATAAAATACTCGGATATTGCTGTCGTTTCATTTTCAAGAGAACAACAACAATTAATTGAGAAAACCATAGCTAAAAAATGTAAAGGCAATGTAGAGGAATTACTGGTCAGAAACCTTGAAAATGTGCAAGGAATTGAGCGCGAAGTGGTGTTAATCTCTCTTGGTTATGCCAAAGATGAAGACGGAAATTTTCGATTGCATTTTGGTCCAATAAATCAGGAAAGTGGAGGCAACAGGTTAAATGTACTAATTACCCGTGCCAAAGATAAATTGGTGTTTTTCTCATCTGTAGATCCGGATGATTTTGGATTACCTGAAAACATTGGCGTAAGCTACTTAAAAGATTACCTTCAATATGCTCAAGAAGTTGCCTTAGGTGAAGCTACAAAAACATCATTCAATAATGCTATCAGTAAAGCCAAAGTGAATTATGAAAAGGGAGAGATTTCTTTGACAGACCCCTGCACATTAATAGAAGAATCTAAAGATTTAAGCACAATTATAAGTGTACTTTCAACTAAATTCAAAAAGGTCAAAATTGAACTTTCAGTCGAAAAATGGAGGTAACTATTTAACTACAAACTTTTGAGATTGTAGTCCTTGTTCAGTAGAGATATTTATGATGTAGTTTCCAGATTGAAGTGTTGAACAATCAACCGTAAACTGATCCTTATCGGCTACACCTTTTAAAACTAAACTTCCTTTAATGTCCAAAATTTCATAAAAATTACCCATTAAGGATTCTCCCGAAACATGGAGCGAAGTACTCACAACCGTTGGGAAAATTTGAAATTTATCATCCTGTATTTCATCTTGAATCAATACATCACAAATTTGATCAAAAACTGGTAGGGAGTTTAATGAAATTACAATAGTATCCACTACAGCTCCAGGATTATAATTCAGGATAGATTGTGTATGCGAAGTATCTGAAAAATCAAAATAATCATACGTATCAATCAACAAAGGTACTCCTGTAATACATGATAAATTTTGAATGTTGTCGGTTTTGATCATGAAACTCTCCTGATCATTAAAAATGTCTTCACCTTCCCATCCAATATATATAAACTCATTAGTGTCCAAAACAATCATATCAGTATATTCAGATATGATAATTTGATCACTGGTAGTAGCACCTTGAACTATGTTTCCGCTATAATCAAATCTCAACAACACATCTGATGTTTGAAAAGGCACGGTGGTATATATGGCGCAGGTAGTCAATAATCCATTTCCAGTGTCATAAATTTTAGAGAAACCAAAATCCTGTGCAGTTGGAAGAAATACTCTTTTTACCCATAAAATATCTCCATTTACAGGGTCTAGCTCAATAATTACATTAAAATTATTTCCGGATTCTTCTACATATCCACTTGCATAAACACTTCCGCTTGATGTCTGAACCAATGACTGTACATGACAGTATGATCCAATATTATAATACTCAATCCACTCCAAATTTCCACTCGCATCAAATGAAGTCAAAACAAAATCATTATAGGTTTTACCTGAAGTTAAAAACCTTCCATCTTGTAAAGGCAATACATCAAACCCTGGATTTTTCCCAGTCCCTAACTCATCATTAAAAATTGATTTCCCCCAAACCATGTCACCATTTGGTGTTAATTCGGCTAAAAAAACTTGATTATAAATAGACGCCAACATCAGAATATTTCCATCATCCAAAAGATGCATTCTACCTATTGAATATGAACTTGAAGGAACCTCCAGGGGAAATTGTTTGTGAAAAATAACATTTCCCGTTACGTCAACTTTTGTTAAAGTTGGAGTCATAAATAATGATAACCCATTTTTATACAATCCATGTAAATACAGATTACCACTGGCATCCTGAACCACATTAAAACTACAGCTGGCATCCGCATGTGGAATATCAAACACCTTGGACCACTCTACATAACCATATTGATTCATTTTAAGCAAGCCACTTCTAATATCCATCAACGCATTGTAATAATCAAATGCAATGGCATATCCTCCATCTGATGTCTGACAAACATCCCTAAACAAAAAACTGTATTGACTTTGCGGATTATAAGTAAAAGCTATTCCTTGACTTTTGGCAGAATTAAGAAAGCAAAAACTTAAAAAAACAATCAGGTATTTCATCTAAAAAGTTCCGGGTTAATTGCAAATATATACGAAACCACCATTGATAGGGTTGACTAAAGAGCATAAAAAAAGCCACACTTCCCAGTGTGGCTAACCCAAAATCCATGAATCAATTAGTCTAATTCAATTGAAGTAATGAAAATTCCGTGCCAAACTTTTTCAAAAGTTTAAAAACTACCCATAAGAGCAGTCTCCACTTTCACAATTGAATTGAATATAATCTTCTGTTTCTCCTTCTAATTTAGCCCTTGCATCTCTAATCTTTGTTTTTTCTTCTTCATTAAAAAAGTCCATTTCTAAAATCTCATCATACTCTTTTAAAACCATCTCTTTAGATTTCATGTATGATCCAACATGACTCAATTCTTCGAGCATATGATCTTTGATGTATTTCATTTTTACCGAAAAGAGATTCAATTTACTTTCCAATTCTTGGTGTTTCTTTATGTACTTTTTAAGCGTACCGTCTCCAATTTTACTTGATCCACCATAATCCCATGTTTGCACATACCAAACCGGCCATTCAAATGATCCTGAAGTCCAATTAGGACCATATATTTCTGTAGCATATTCAAGAAACAACTCATCATCATTTCCTTCTGTTAATTTTGCCTTTTCAAGCAGTTTTTCCTGATCATATGTAAAATCTATCTCGGTACATTCAGCAACACAAGTAAAAACAATTGGACCCATTTTCCCCGTCATATCAAAGAACTCATTATCCAAAATATTAACTGGATCATAAAATCCGTATTCATTCTCGTTGTCCTTTTTTAATTTCTTCATGTATTCAGTTTGAGGATTGTAATATGCATCAAACAAATCCTTGAATAAGTCTTTACCTTGATCATAACATTTCTCAAATTCTTTAGCTGTCTGCAACGATTCATATGTTGACATATAGTTATCTATTTTGGCTATCAACTTTTCTCCAAAATATTTACTAAACAATTCATTATTACTGTCAATTACATTTGAATCAATTAACTCATCAACAGATAAATCTGATGTATCTGGATCAGATTCTGAAGTTAAGTTTGAATTTTGGTGATCATCTTTGTTAGAAGCATCTTCATTTGATCCACATGAAATGAATATCATTGCTACTGATAGACAATATATTACAATCGATTTGCGCATAAATATTTGATTTGATTTCGAAGTTAGCAAAATCTTAAATAAATATTCCGTTAACACTTGCACTATCAGGTAAAAAAACACTTATTTTTGCAAGCATGAATAACATACGGAACTTCTGTATTATAGCCCACATTGATCACGGGAAAAGCACCTTGGCAGACAGGTTGCTACAGACAACAAATACTATTTCTGAAAGGGAAATGAAAAACCAGGCTCTTGATGACATGGACCTGGAAAGAGAGAGAGGAATTACAATTAAATCCCACGCCGTTCAAATGGACTACATGTTTGAAGGTCAGAAATATGTATTGAACTTAATTGACACTCCCGGTCACGTTGACTTTTCATACGAAGTATCCAGATCTATTGCTGCTTGTGAAGGCGCTTTACTTATAGTAGATGCCGCTCAAGGAATTGAAGCCCAAACTATATCAAATTTATATTTGGCTCTTGAAAATGACCTGGAAATTATTCCGGTTTTAAATAAAATGGATTTGCCTGGTGCTGAACCTGAAGCCGTAACTGATCAAATTGTAGATTTAATCGGCTGCAGTGCTGATGACGTAATTCCTGCTAGTGGAAAAACAGGTTTGGGAGTAGATCAAATTTTAGAAGCAATTGTAAATCGTATTCCACCTCCAAAAGGTGATAAAGACAAACCATTGCGCGCTATGATTTTCGATTCAGTTTTCAATCCTTTTAGAGGAATCATTGCATATTTCAGAGTTTTTGATGGAGAAATAAATAAAGGAGACGAAGTACAATTTGTTGCTACTGGCAAAAAATATGAAGCGGATGAAATTGGTATCCTACGTATGAGTATGGAACCAAGAAATAAAGTTGGAACAGGAGATGTTGGATATATAATTTCAGGTATTAAAAAAGCAAATGAGGTTAAAGTAGGTGATACTATTACGCAAGTTTCAAATCCTTGTCAAAATGCAATTCAGGGTTTTGAGGATGTTAAACCTATGGTATTTGCAGGTATCTATCCAGTAGATACAGATGAGTATGAAGAGTTGAGAGCTTCAATGGAAAAACTTCAACTCAATGATGCATCCCTAACATTTGAACCAGAGAGCTCTGCAGCTTTAGGATTTGGTTTTAGATGTGGATTCCTTGGAATGCTTCACATGGAAATTATTCAAGAACGTTTGGAAAGAGAATTTGACATGACAGTTATTACAACTGTACCAAACGTATCTTATAAGGCTTACATGAAAAAAGGTGGAGATCCTTTGGTTGTTAACAATCCATCTGAATTACCTGATCCATCTGTAATGGACTATGTTGAAGAACCTTACATTAAAGCTCAGGTTATCACCAAGTCAGATTATGTTGGAGCAATCATGACGCTTTGCATTGAGAAAAGAGGTGAACTAAAAAATCAAGTGTATCTAACTCAAAATCGTGTTGAAATAACATTTGAAATGCCTATGGGTGAGATTGTATTTGATTTTTATGATAAACTGAAAACAATCTCTAAAGGATATGCGTCATTTGATTATTATCCAATAGGATATAAAAAATCTGACCTTATCAAATTAGATATATTATTGAATGGTGATCAGGTTGATGCACTTTCTGCTCTTGTACATAGAAGCAATGCTTTTGATTTGGGAAAAAAGATTTGTCTAAAACTTAAAGAATTAATTCCTCGTCAACAGTTTGAAATTCCTATTCAAGCTGCGATAGGTGCCAAAATTGTAGCCAGAGAGACAATTAAAGCTTTAAGAAAGGATGTTACCGCTAAATGTTATGGTGGTGACATTACCCGTAAGAGAAAACTTCTTGAAAAACAGAAAAAAGGGAAGAAAAGAATGCGTCAAGTTGGAAATGTTGAAGTTCCGCAAGAAGCATTTTTAGCAGTTCTTAAACTAGATAGTTAGGTTTTTTCTGTTAGAGATTTAACAAATAGCTAATTTCAAGCGTTTTAGGCATCCAAAATAATTTTTATTCGTCCTAAAATTACTATCTTGCTTCCACTTTGGGTGAGATGGTAAAATCTCTTTGATGCAAAAATTTGTTAAACTTACTCTGCTGCGCACTTTGTGGTGTGTTGGCCTGTTAATGGTGACTCATGCCGTAACAGCCCAGATAACGGTTGAATTCAGAATTCTATCCGTCAGTTCAGACGTGGGTGATATGGATCCAGTAGGTAACAGTGATCCTACTTGGTTATATCAAATTGCAGATATTCCAAATACAACTACTCAAAACTCATCAACTGTTCAAACCAATGTCAATTGTCCGGGAACAGTAGCAGTTAGCAATGTGTTTTTCTCACAAACATATAATTGTGATGCCCCAACTTCTTTCGATTTTACATGGCAAGGTTATGAAGCTGATGGAGCCGGACCACATGAAGCGGACACCGGACCTCAAACTATAAATATTCCTATTGGATCTCTAACCTTTCCGCAAGCCGCATTTACTTCTGTTGGTACATACAACGCAACTGCTGCTGGTATTGTAGGATGCCCTGGAGTAGCTGGAAATGTTACTTGGGAAGTTGTTCTTGAATACAGAACTGTAGGAACTTTGCCTCCAGACCAAACAGCTCCAACTATTACTTGTCCGGCTAATCAAAATGTTGATCTTAATGCTACTTGTCAATATTCAATAATAGATTTTACAGGTCTTGCAACCACATCAGATTTATGTAATCCAGTAACTGTAACTCAAGATGTAGCAGTTGGAACCAACATTACAACAACAACTACTATTACTTTAACAGCTACTGACCCAACTGGTAATTCAAACACTTGTACTTTTGATGTTATCCCTGCAGATAATACAGACCCAACCATTACTTGTTCTGGTAATATTTCTGTTAATACAGATCCTGGATTATGCAATGCCACAGTCATTGTTCCGGTTCCAGCTACGGCCGATAACTGCGGAGTAGCTTCTGTTTTAAATGACTACAACGGTACGGCTTCGGCTAATGATACTTATCCTGTGGGTACTACTACTATTACCTGGACGGTAACTGATGTTAATGGTAATACCAATACTTGTACGCAGGATGTAACAGTTACTGATAATGAAGCACCTACTATTACTTGTGCAGCTGATGTAACGGTATCTAATGATGCTACTTCTTGTGATGCGGCGGTTGTGGTGCCTGCTCCTACTGCTACAGCTGATAACTGCGCAGTGGCTACGGTAATTAATGACTACAACGGTACGGCTTCTGCTAATGATACTTATCCTGTGGGGACTACTACTGTGACCTGGACAGTGACTGATGTTAATGGTAATACCAATACTTGTACACAGGATGTGATTGTAAATGATACTGAAGCGCCTACTATTACTTGTGCGGCTAATGTAACTGTGTCTAATGATATTGGATCTTGTGATGCTGCTGTTATAGTTCCGGTTCCTACAGCTACAGCTGATAACTGTGGGGTAGCTACTGTTTTAAATGATTACAATGGTACGGCTTCGGCTAATGACACTTATCCTGTTGGGACTACTACTGTGACCTGGGAGGTAACTGATCTTTCTGGTAATACACAGTTCTGTACACAAGATGTGATTGTAAATGATACTGAAGCACCTACTATCACTTGTGCTGCTAACGTTGCTGTGAACAATGATCCTGGATCTTGTGATGCGGCGGTTGTAGTACCTGCTCCTACTGCTACAGCTGATAACTGCGCGGTGGCTACGGTAATCAATGACTACAACGGTACGGCTTCGGCTAATGATACTTATCCTGTGGGAACTACTACTATTACTGGACAGTAACTGATGTTACAGTAACTGATGTTAATGGTAATACTTGTACGCAGGATGTAACAGTTACTGATAATGAAGCACCTACTATTACTTGTGCAGCTGATGTAACGGTATCTAATGATGCTGCTTCTTGTGATGCGGCGGTTGTGGTGCCTGCTCCTACTGCTACGGCTGATAACTGCGTAGTGGCTACGGTAATCAATGACTACAACGGTACGGCTTCGGCTAATGATACTTATCCTGTGGGAACTACTACTATTACCTGGACTGTAACTGATGTTAATGGTAATACTAATACTTGTACACAGGATGTGATTGTAAATGATACTGAAGCGCCTACTATCACTTGTGCGGCTAATGTAACTGTGTCTAATGATATTGGATCTTGTGATGCGGCTGTTGTAGTTCCGGTTCCTACAGCTACAGCTGATAACTGTGGGGTAGCTACTGTTTTAAATGATTACAATGGTACGGCTTCGGCTAATGACACTTATCCTGTTGGGACTACTACTGTGACCTGGGAGGTAACTGATCTTTCTGGTAATACACAGTTCTGTACACAAGATGTGATTGTAAATGATACTGAAGCACCTACTATCACTTGTGCTGCTAACGTTGCTGTGAACAATGATCCTGGATCTTGTGATGCGGCGGTTGTAGTACCTGCTCCTACTGCTACAGCTGATAACTGCGCGGTGGCTACGGTAATCAATGACTACAACGGTACGGCTTCTGCTAATGATACTTATCCTGTGGGAACTACTACTATTACCTGGACAGTAACTGATGTTAATGGTAATACCAATACTTGTACACAGGATGTAACAGTTACTGATAATGAAGCGCCTACTATTACTTGTGCGGCTAACGTAACGGTATCTAATGATGCTACTTCTTGTGATGCGGCGGTTGTGGTGCCTGCTCCTACTGCTACAGCTGATAACTGCGTAGTGGCTACGGTAATCAATGACTACAACGGTACGGCTTCGGCTAATGATACTTATCCTGTGGGAACTACTACTATTACCTGGACTGTAACTGATGTTAATGGTAATACTAATACTTGTACACAGGATGTGATTGTAAATGATACTGAAGCGCCTACTATCACTTGTGCGGCTAATGTAACTGTGTCTAATGATATTGGATCTTGTGATGCGGCGGTTGTAGTTCCGGTTCCTACAGCTACAGCTGATAACTGTGGGGTAGCTACTGTTTTAAATGATTACAATGGTACGGCTTCGGCTAATGACACTTATCCTGTTGGGACTACTACTGTGACCTGGGAGGTAACTGATCTTTCTGGTAATACACAGTTCTGTACACAAGATGTGATTGTAAATGATACTGAAGCACCTACTATCACTTGTGCTGCTAACGTTGCTGTGAACAATGATCCTGGATCTTGTGATGCGGCGGTTGTAGTACCTGCTCCTACTGCTACAGCTGATAACTGCGCGGTGGCTACGGTAATCAATGACTACAACGGTACGGCTTCTGCTAATGATACTTATCCTGTGGGAACTACTACTATTACCTGGACAGTAACTGATGTTAATGGTAATACCAATACTTGTACACAGGATGTAACAGTTACTGATAATGAAGCGCCTACTATTACTTGTGCGGCTAACGTAACGGTATCTAATGATGCTACTTCTTGTGATGCGGCGGTTGTGGTGCCTGCTCCTACTGCTACAGCTGATAACTGTGGGGTAGCTACTGTTTTAAATGATTACAATGGTACGGCTTCGGCTAATGACACTTATCCTGTTGGGACTACTACTGTGACCTGGGAGGTAACTGATCTTTCTGGTAATACACAGTTCTGTACACAAGATGTGATTGTAAATGATACTGAAGCACCTACTATCACTTGTGCTGCTAACGTTGCTGTGAACAATGATCCTGGATCTTGTGATGCGGCGGTTGTAGTACCTGCTCCTACTGCTACAGCTGATAACTGCGCGGTGGCTACGGTAATCAATGACTACAACGGTACGGCTTCGGCTAATGATACTTATCCTGTGGGAACTACTACTATTACCTGGACAGTAACTGATGTTAATGGTAATACCAATACTTGTACGCAGGATGTAACAGTTACTGATAATGAAGCACCTACTATTACTTGTGCAGCTGATGTAACGGTATCTAATGATGCTGCTTCTTGTGATGCGGCGGTTGTGGTGCCTGCTCCTACTGCTACGGCTGATAACTGCGTAGTGGCTACGGTAATCAATGACTACAACGGTACGGCTTCGGCTAATGATACTTATCCTGTGGGAACTACTACTATTACCTGGACTGTAACTGATGTTAATGGTAATACTAATACTTGTACACAGGATGTGATTGTAAATGATACTGAAGCGCCTACTATCACTTGTGCGGCTAATGTAACTGTGTCTAATGATATTGGATCTTGTGATGCGGCTGTTGTAGTTCCGGTTCCTACAGCTACAGCTGATAACTGTGGGGTAGCTACTGTTTTAAATGATTACAATGGTACGGCTTCGGCTAATGACACTTATCCTGTTGGGACTACTACTGTGACCTGGGAGGTAACTGATCTTTCTGGTAATACACAGTTCTGTACACAAGATGTGATTGTAAATGATACTGAAGCACCTACTATCACTTGTGCTGCTAACGTTGCTGTGAACAATGATCCTGGATCTTGTGATGCGGCGGTTGTAGTACCTGCTCCTACTGCTACAGCTGATAACTGCGCGGTGGCTACGGTAATCAATGACTACAATGGTACGGCTTCGGCTAATGATACTTATCCTGTTGGGACTACTACTGTGACCTGGGAGGTAACTGATCTTTCTGGTAATACACAGTTCTGTACACAGGATGTGATTGTAAATGATACTGAAGCACCTACTATCACTTGTGCTGCTAACGTAGCTGTGAACAATGATCCTGGATCTTGTGATGCGGCGGTTGTGGTACCTGCTCCTACTGCTACAGCTGATAACTGTGCGGTGGCTACGGTAATCAATGACTACAACGGTACGGCTTCGGCTAATGATACTTATCCTGTTGGAACTACTACTATTACCTGGACAGTAACTGATGTTAATGGTAATACCAATACTTGTACACAGGATGTAACAGTTACTGATAATGAAGCGCCTACTATTACTTGTGCGGCTAACGTGACGGTATCTAATGATGCTGCTTCTTGTGATGCGGCGGTTGTGGTGCCTGCTCCTACTGCTACGGCTGATAACTGTGCGGTGGCTACGGTAATTAATGACTACAACGGTACGGCTTCTGCTAATGATACTTATCCTGTGGGGACTACTACTGTGACCTGGACAGTGACAGATGTTAATGGTAACACTAATACTTGTACACAGGATGTAATTGTAAATGATACTGAAGCGCCTACTATCACTTGTGCGGCTAATGTAACTGTGTCTAATGATATTGGATCTTGTGATGCTGCTGTTGTAGTTCCGGTTCCTACTGCTACGGCTGATAACTGTGGGGTAGCTTCTGTTTTAAATGATTACAATGGTACGGCTTCTGCTAATGATACTTATCCTGTGGGTACTACTACTGTGACCTGGGAGGTAACTGATCTTTCTGGTAATACGCAGTTCTGTACACAAGATGTGATTGTAAATGATACTGAAGCACCTACTATCACTTGTGCTGCTAACGTTGCTGTGAACAATGATCCTGGATCTTGTGATGCGGCGGTTGTGGTACCTGCTCCTACTGCTACAGCTGATAACTGCGCGGTGGCTACGGTAATCAATGACTACAACGGTACGGCTTCGGCTAATGATACTTATCCTGTGGGGACTACTACTGTGACCTGGACAGTGACGGATGTTAATGGTAATACCAATACTTGTACACAGGATGTAACAGTAACTGATAATGAAGCACCTACTATTACTTGTGCGGCTGATGTAACGGTATCTAATGATGCTACTTCTTGTGATGCGGCGGTTGTGGTGCCTGCTCCTACTGCTACAGCTGATAACTGTGCGGTGGCTACGGTAATTAATGACTATAACGGTACGGCTTCGGCTAATGATACTTATCCTGTGGGGACTACTACTGTGACCTGGACAGTGACAGATGTTAATGGTAATACTAATACTTGTACACAGGATGTGATTGTAAATGATACTGAAGCGCCTACTATTACTTGTGCGGCTAATGTAACTGTGTCTAATGATATTGGATCTTGTGATGCTGCTGTTGTAGTTCCGGTTCCTACAGCTACGGCTGATAACTGTGGGGTAGCTTCTGTTTTAAATGATTACAATGGTACGGCTTCTGCTAATGATACTTATCCTGTGGGTACTACTACTGTGACCTGGGAGGTAACTGATCTTTCTGGTAATACACAGTTCTGTACACAGGATGTGATTGTAAATGATACTGAAGCACCTACTATCACTTGTGCTGCTAACGTAGCTGTGAACAATGATCCTGGATCTTGTGATGCGGCGGTTGTGGTACCTGCTCCTACTGCTACAGCTGATAACTGCGCGGTGGCTACGGTAATCAATGACTACAACGGTACGGCTTCTGCTAATGATACTTATCCTGTGGGGACTACTACTGTGACCTGGACGGTAACGGATGTTAATGGTAATACCAATACTTGTACACAGGATGTGATTGTAAATGATACTGAAGCGCCTACTATTACTTGTGCGGCTAATGTAACTGTGTCTAATGATATTGGATCTTGTGATGCGGCTGTTGTAGTTCCGGTTCCTACAGCTACAGCTGATAACTGTGCGGTGGCTACGGTAATTAATGACTACAACGGTACGGCTTCTGCTAATGATACTTATCCTGTGGGGACTACTACTGTGACCTGGACAGTGACGGATGTTAATGGTAATACCAATACTTGTACACAGGATGTGATTGTAAATGATACTGAAGCGCCTACTATTACTTGTGCGGCTAATGTAACTGTGTCTAATGATATTGGATCTTGTGATGCGGCTGTTGTAGTTCCGGTTCCTACAGCTACAGCTGATAACTGTGGGGTAGCTACTGTTTTAAATGATTACAATGGTACGGCTTCGGCTAATGATACTTATCCTGTTGGTACGACTACTGTGACCTGGGAGGTAACGGATCTTTCTGGTAATACACAGTTCTGTACACAAGATGTGATTGTAAATGATACTGAAGCACCTACTATCACTTGTGCTGCTAACGTTGCTGTGAACAATGATCCTGGATCTTGTGATGCGGCGGTTGTGGTACCTGCTCCTACTGCTACAGCTGATAACTGCGCGGTGGCTACGGTAATCAATGACTACAACGGTACGGCTTCTGCCAATGATACTTATCCTGTTGGAACTACTACTATTACCTGGACAGTAACTGATGTTAATGGTAATACCAATACTTGTACACAGGATGTAACAGTTACTGATAATGAAGCGCCTACTATTACTTGTGCGGCTAACGTGACGGTATCTAATGATGCTGCTTCTTGTGATGCGGCGGTTGTGGTGCCTGCTCCTACTGCTACAGCTGATAACTGTGCGGTGGCTACGGTAATTAATGACTATAACGGTACGGCTTCTGCTAATGATACTTATCCTGTGGGGACTACTACTGTGACCTGGACAGTGACAGATGTTAATGGTAATACCAATACTTGTACACAGGATGTAACAGTTACAGATAATGAAGCACCTACTATTGCATGTCCTGCAAATATTACTGTTAATACTGATCCGGGATTATGTGGTGCTACTGTTACTTACACTACTCCGGTTGGGGCTGATAACTGTCCGGGGGCTATTACTTCCATGACGGCTGGTCAGGCTTCTGGTACTGTTTTCCCAGTAGGTACTACTACTGTTACTTATCAAGTTGTAGATGTTTCGGGTAATAATACTTCTTGCTCTTTTGATGTTACTGTTAATGATAATGAAGCTCCTTCTATTAATACTTGCCCTGTCAATGTTAATATCAATAATGATCCAGGAGTATGTACTGCAACACTTGATCCTGCTGATCCTGTTGTTTCTGACAACTGCGCAATAACACTAATTACATGGTCATTAACTGGAGCTACTACTGGAACATCTCCGGGTACTGGTTTAAATTTATTGGGAAGTACAACTTTTAATAATGGAACAACTACTATTACTTACAACATTGAAGATGCTGCTGGAAACACTTCAGTATGTACTTTTGATATAATTGTATCCGACAATGAAAACCCTACTATTTCTTGTCCTGCTAATATTACTGTAAACTCTGATCCTGGAGTTTGTGGTGCTACTGTTACTTATACTGCTCCGGTTGGAGCCGATAACTGTCCTGGCTCTGTTACGGCTATGACTGCTGGTCAGGCTTCGGGTACTATTTTCCCTATCGGTACTACTACTGTTACTTATCAGGTTACGGATGCTTCTGGGAACACGGCTCAATGCTCATTTGATGTTACTGTTAATGATAATGAAGCTCCTACTATTTCTTGTCCAGCGGATATCAACGTTAACAATGATCTTGGTTCTTGTGGGGCTATTGTTACTTATACTATTCCGGTTGGAGCGGATAACTGTCCTGGCTCTGCTACAGCTATGACTGCTGGACAGGCGTCTGGTACTTTATTCCTATTGGACTACTTACACTGTTACTTATCAGGTTACGGATGCTTCGGGTAACACTGCTTCTTGTTCGTTCAATGTTACTGTTACTGACAATGAAGCACCAACTATTGCATGTCCTGCAAATATTACTGTTAATACTGATCCGGGATTATGTGGTGCTACTGTTACATTACACTACTCGGTTGGGGCTGTAACTGTCCGGGGGCTATTACTTCTATGACGGCTGGTCAGGCTTCGGGTACTGTTTTCCCTGTGGGTATACTACTGTTACTTATCAAGTTGTAGATGCTTCGGGTAATACTACTTCTTGCTCGTTTGATGTACTGTTAATGATAATGAACTACGGTTATTTCTTGTCCACCATAACATTACTCAAAATAATGATCCTGGAGTGTGTGGTAGAACTATTTCTTATGCTGTTCCGGTTGGAACTGACAATGTCCTTCTCCGATTACTACTTTAATTGCTGGTCAGGCTTCTGGTACTTTATTTCCCTATTGGTACTACTCTGTTACTTATGAAGTTGTAGGATGCTTCCGGGAACACTGCTCAATGCTCATTTGATGTTACTATTAATGACAATGAAAACCCTACGATCTCTTGTCCGGCTAATATTACTGTAAACTCTGATCCTGGAGTTTGTGGTGCCACTGTTACTTATACTGCTCCGGTTGGAGCCGATAACTGTCCTGGCTCTGTTACGGCTATGACTGCTGGTCAGGCTTCGGGTACTATTTTCCCTATCGGTACTACTACTGTTACTTATCAGGTTACTGATGCTTCTGGGAACACGGCTCAATGCTCATTTGATGTTACTGTTAATGATAATGAAGCTCCTACTATTTCTTGTCCAGCGGATATCAACGTTAACAATGATCTTGGTTCTTGTGGGGCTATTGTTACTTATACTATTCCGGTTGGAGCTGATAACTGTCCTGGCTCCTGCTACAGCTATGACTGCTGGACAGGCGTCTGGTACTTTTATTCCCTATTGGAACTAACTACTGTTACTTATCAGGTTACGGATGCTTCGGGTACACTGCTTCTTGTTCGTTCAATGTTACTGTTACTGACAATGAAGCACCAACTATTGCATGTCCTGCAAATATTACTGTTAATACTGATCCGGGATTATGTGGTGCTACTGTTACTTACACTACTCCGGTTGGGCTGATAACTGTCCGGGGGCTATTACTTCTAATGACGGCTGGTCAGGCTTCGGGTACTGTTTTCCCTGTGGGTACTACTACTGTTACTTATCAAGTTGTAGATGTTCGGGTAATACTACTTCTTGCTCTTTGATGTTACTGTTAATGATAATGAACTACCGGTTATTTCTTGTCCACCTAACATTACTCAAAATAATGATCCTGGAGTGTGTGGTAGAACTATTTCTTATGCTGTTCCGGTTGGAACTGACAACTGTCCTTCTCCGATTACTACTTTAATTGCTGGTCAGGCTTCTGGTACTTTATTCCCTATTGGTACTACTACTGTTACTTATGAAGTTGTAGATGCTTCCGGGAACACTGCTCAATGCTCATTTGATGTTACTATTAATGACAATGAAAACCCTACGATCTCTTGTCCGGCTAATATTACTGTAAACTCTGATCCTGGAGTTTGTGGTGCCACTGTTACTTATACTGCTCCGGTTGGAGCCGATAACTGTCCTGGCTCTGTTACGGCTATGACTGCTGGTCAGGCTTCGGGTACTATTTTTCCCTATCGGTAATACTACTGTTACTTATTCAGGTTACTGATGCTTCTGGGAACACGGCTCAATGCTCATTTGATGTTACTGTTAATGATAATGAAGCTCCTACTATTTCTTGTCCAGCGGATATCAACGTTAACAATGATCTTGGTTCTTGTGGGGCTATTGTTACTTACACTATTCCGGTTGGGGCTGATAACTGTCCGGGTTCTGTCACGGCTATGACTGCTGGACAGGCGTCTGGTACTTTATTCCCTATTGGTACTACTACTGTTACTTATCAGGTTACGGATGCTTCGGGTAACACTGCTTCTTGTTCGTTCAATGTTACTGTTACTGACAATGAAGCACCAACTATTGCATGTCCTGCAAATATTACTGTTAATACTGATCCGGGATTATGTGGTGCTACTGTTACTTACACTACTCCGGTTGGGGCTGATAACTGTCCGGGGGCTATTACTTCTATGACGGCTGGTCAGGCTTCGGGTACTGTTTTCCCTGTGGGTATATTACTGTTACTTATCAAGTTTGTAGATGCTTCGGGTAATACTATTCTTGCTTTTGATGTTACTGTTAATGATAATGAACTACCGGTTATTTCTTGTCCACCTAACATTACTCAAAATAATGATCCTGGAGTGTGTGGTAGAACTATTTCTTATGCTGTTCCGGTTGGAACTGACAACTGTCCTTCTCCGATTACTACTTTAATTGCTGGTCAGGCTTCTGGTACTTTATTCCCTATTGGTACTACTACTGTTACTTATGAAGTTGTAGATGCTTCCGGGAACACTGCTCAATGCTCATTTGATGTTACTATTAATGACAATGAGAACCCTACGATCTCTTGTCCTGCTAATATTACTGTAAACTCTGATCCTGGAGTTTGTGGTGCTACTGTTACTTATACTGCTCCGGTTGGAGCCGATAACTGTCCTGGCTCTGTTACGGCTATGACTGCTGGTCAGGCTTCGGGTACTATTTTCCCTATCGGTACTACTACTGTTACTTATCAGGTTACTGATGCTTCTGGGAACACGGCTCAATGCTCATTTGATGTTACTGTTAATGATAATGAAGCTCCTACTATTTCTTGTCCAGCGGATATTAACGTTAACAATGATCTTGGTTCTTGTGGGGCTATTGTTACTTACACTATTCCGGTTGGGGCTGATAACTGTCCGGGTTCTGTCACGGCTATGACTGCTGGACAGCGTCTTGGTACTTTATTTCCCTATTTGGTACTACTACTGTTACTTATCAGGTTACGGATGCTTCGGGTAACACTGCTTCTTGTTCGTTCAATGTTACTGTTACTGACAATGAAGCACCAACTATTGCATGTCCTGCAAATATTACTGTTAATACTGATCCGGGATTATGTGGTGCTACTGTTACTTACACTACTCCGGTTGGGGCTGATAACTGTCCGGGGGCTATTACTTCTATGACGGCTGGTCAGGCTTCGGGTACTGTTTTCCCTGTGGGTACTACTACTGTTACTTATCAAGTTGTAGATGCTTCGGGTAATACTACTTCTTGCTCTTTTGATGTTACTGTTAATGATAATGAACTACCGGTTATTTCTTGTCCACCTAACATTACTCAAAATAATGATCCTGGAGTGTGTGGTAGAACTATTTCTTATGCTGTTCCGGTTGGAACTGACAACTGTCCTTCTCCGATTACTACTTTAATTGCTGGTCAGGCTTCTGGTACTTTATTCCCTATTGGTACTACTACTGTTACTTATGAAGTTGTAGATGCTTCCGGGAACACTGCTCAATGCTCATTTGATGTTACTATTAATGACAATGAAAACCCTACGATCTCTTGTCCGGCTAATATTACTGTAAACTCTGATCCTGGAGTTTGTGGTGCCACTGTTACTTATACTGCTCCGGTTGGAGCCGATAACTGTCCTGGCTCTGTTACGGCTATGACTGCTGGTCAGGCTTCGGGTACTATTTTCCCTATCGGTACTACTACTGTTACTTATCAGGTTACTGATGCTTCTGGGAACACGGCTCAATGCTCATTTGATGTTACTGTTAATGATAATGAAGCTCCTACTATTTCTTGTCCAGCGGATATCAACGTTAACAATGATCTTGGTTCTTGTGGGGCTATTGTTTTTACTATTCCGGTTGGAGCGGATAACTGTCCTGGCTCTGCTACAGCTATGACTGCTGGACAGGCGTCTGGTACTTTATTCCCTATTGGAACTACTACTGTTACTTATCAGGTTACGGATGCTTCGGGTAACACTGCTTCTTGTTCGTTCAATGTTACTGTTACTGACAATGAAGCACCAACTATTGCATGTCCTGCAAATATTACTGTTAATACTGATCCGGGATTATGTGGTGCTACTGTTACTTACACTACTCCGGTTGGGGCTGATAACTGTCCGGGGGCTATTACTTCTATGACGGCTGGTCAGGCTTCGGGTACTGTTTTCCCTGTGGGTACTACTACTGTTACTTATCAAGTTGTAGATGCTTCGGGTAATACTACTTCTTGCTCTTTTGATGTTACTGTTAATGATAATGAACTACCGGTTATTTCTTGTCCACCTAACATTACTCAAAATAATGATCCTGGAGTGTGTGGTAGAACTATTTCTTATGCTGTTCCGGTTGGAACTGACAACTGTCCTTCTCCGATTACTACTTTAATTGCTGGTCAGGCTTCTGGTACTTTATTCCCTATTGGTACTACTACTGTTACTTATGAAGTTGTAGATGCTTCCGGGAACACTGCTCAATGCTCATTTGATGTTACTATTAATGACAATGAAAACCCTACGATCTCTTGTCCGGCTAATATTACTGTAAACTCTGATCCTGGAGTTTGTGGTGCCACTGTTACTTATACTGCTCCGGTTGGAGCCGATAACTGTCCTGGCTCTGTTACGGCTATGACTGCTGGTCAGGCTTCGGGTACTATTTTCCCTATCGGTACTACTACTGTTACTTATCAGGTTACTGATGCTTCTGGGAACACGGCTCAATGCTCATTTGATGTTACTGTTAATGATAATGAAGCTCCTACTATTTCTTGTCCAGCGGATATCAACGTTAACAATGATCTTGGTTCTTGTGGGGCTATTGTTACTTATACTATTCCGGTTGGAGCGGATAACTGTCCTGGCTCTGCTACAGCTATGACTGCTGGACAGGCGTCTGGTACTTTATTCCCTATTGGAACTACTACTGTTACTTATCAGGTTACGGATGCTTCGGGTAACACTGCTTCTTGTTCGTTCAATGTTACTGTTACTGACAATGAAGCACCAACTATTGCATGTCCTGCAAATATTACTGTTAATACTGATCCGGGATTATGTGGTGCTACTGTTACTTACACTACTCCGGTTGGGGCTGATAACTGTCCGGGGGCTATTACTTCTATGACGGCTGGTCAGGCTTCGGGTACTGTTTTCCCTGTGGGTACTACTACTGTTACTTATCAAGTTGTAGATGCTTCGGGTAATACTACTTCTTGCTCTTTTGATGTTACTGTTAATGATAATGAACTACCGGTTATTTCTTGTCCACCTAACATTACTCAAAATAATGATCCTGGAGTGTGTGGTAGAACTATTTCTTATGCTGTTCCGGTTGGAACTGACAACTGTCCTTCTCCGATTACTACTTTAATTGCTGGTCAGGCTTCTGGTACTTTATTCCCTATTGGTACTACTACTGTTACTTATGAAGTTGTAGATGCTTCCGGGAACACTGCTCAATGCTCATTTGATGTTACTATTAATGACAATGAAAACCCTACGATCTTGTCCGGCTAATATTACTGTAATACTCTGATCCTGGAGTTGAGTTTAGTGTTTGTGCACTTATACTGCTCCGGTTGGAGCCGATAACTGTCCTGGCTCTGTTACGGCTATGACTGCTGGTCAGGCTTCGGGTACTATTTTCCCTATCGGTACTACTACTGTTACTTATCAGGTTACTGATGCTTCTGGGAACACGGCTCAATGCTCATTTGATGTTACTGTTAATGATAATGAAGCTCCTACTATTTCTTGTCCAGCGGATATTACTTTAAGTAATGACGGTGGTGCTTGTGGAGCGATTGTATTTTATTCGCAACCTACATTTAATGATAACTGTCCAGGTTCTACTCTGACTTTAACAGCTGGACAGGCATCTGGTACTTTATTCCCTATTGGTACTACTACCGTTACTTATCAGGTTACAGATGCTTCTGGGAACACAGCTTCTTGTTCGTTTAATGTCACAATTAATGACGTAGAAAATCCATCAATTACCTGTCCAACAAATATCACCGTAAATAATGATCCGGGATTATGCGGAGCTGTTGTTTCATATACAACACCTGTAGGTACGGATAACTGCCCAGGAGTAGTAACTAGCATGATTGCTGGTCAACCAACCGGAACTGTGTTCCCTATTGGAACTACAACCGTTACATATCAAGCCGTTGATGCATCTGGAAATACTTCTCAATGTTCATTTAATGTGACCGTAATAGATAATGAAAATCCAACAATTACTTGTCCTGCAGATATAACTGTTAACAACGATCCTGGAATTTGTGGAGCAACAGTTACCTATACAGCACCTGTTGGTTTAGATAATTGCCCTGGATCTACAACAACTATGATCGCAGGTCTTGCATCTGGTTCATTATTCCCAATTGGTACTACAATTGTTACTTATCAAGTTACAGACGCTTCAGGAAACACAAGTCAATGCTCATTTAATATTGCAGTATTGGATAGTGAGAATCCAACAATTACCTGTCCTGCAGATATAACAGTAAATAATATTACTAATGTTTGTGGTGCTACTGTAACTTATACTTCTCCTGTTGGTATCGATAATTGTCCAGGAGCGACAACTGTAATGACTACTGGTTCTATTAGCGGTGCACTATTCCCTGTTGGAGTTACAACTCAGACATTTGTAGTAACAGATGCTTCTGGAAATACTGCTCAATGTACTTTTGATGTAACTGTTCTTGATGTTCAAAATCCGGTTATTAATTGTCCAGCTGATATAATTGTAAACAATGACCCTGGTTCTTGTGGAGCCATTGTCACCTATACAATTCCTAATGGAACTGACAATTGCCCTGGAGCAACTACTATTATAACTGCAGGACAGGCTTCTGGAACTTTGTTCCCTATTGGTACTACTACTGTTACTTATCAGGTTACTGATGCTTCCGGAAATAGTACAACTTGTTCATTTGATGTAACCGTTAATGACAACGAAAATCCAGCCATTACATGCCCTGCTAACATTACCGTTAACAATGATCCAGGGGTTTGCGGTGCGTTAGTAACATATACTACACCAACAGGTACAGACAATTGTCCAGGTTCTACAACTACAATGATTGCAGGACAGGCTTCTGGAACTGTTTTCCCAATTGGAACTACAACGGTTACTTATGAAGTTGTAGATGCCACAGGAAACAGCACAACTTGTTCGTTTGATGTAACAGTAATTGATAGTGAATTTCCAACAGTTTCATGTCCGGCAAACATCACTGTAAATAATGACCTAGGAGTTTGTGGTGCTGTAGTAACTTACATAGCTCCAGTTGGTGCTGATAATTGTCCTGGCTCAACTACAACTATGATTGCAGGTCAAGGATCAGGAAGTGTATTTCCAATTGGCACAACTACTGTAACTTTCGAGGTGATTGATGCATCTGGAAATACTACCACTTGTTCATTTGATGTAATAGTAATTGATAATGAAAACCCAACAATTTCATGTCCAGCAGACATTATAGTTAACAATGACCCAGGAGTTTGTGGTGCTATTGTAAATTATACTACTCCAATTGGTTCTGATAATTGCCCGGCATCAGTAACAATAATGACTACAGGTTTAGCATCAGGTTCTGTATTTCCAATTGGAACAACAACTGTAACTTATGAAGTAACTGATGCTTCTGGAAACATAGCCTCATGTTCTTTTGATGTTACTGTTAACGACAATGAAGCGCCAACAATTACTTGTCCAGCTGACATTACAGTAAACAATGACCCTGGTGTTTGTGGTGCTATTGTAACATATACTTTACCAAATGGATTAGATAACTGCCCTGGGGCCACCACTATTTTAACTGCCGGACAAGCTTCAGGAACATTATTCCCAGTGGGAACAACTACAGTTTCTTATCAAGTAACTGATGCCTCAGGAAACACAGCATCTTGTTCATTTGATATTATTGTAATTGACAATGAAGTACCTACTATTACTTGTCCACCGGATCAAAATGATTTTTATGACGCAAACTGTGAGCATACATTATTAGATTATACATCATTGGTTAGTTCTTCAGATAATTGTGGTGTAGCTTCGGTTGTACAGTCACCTGCACCTGGAACAATTTTAACAGCTGATCAATTAATCACAATGACAGCAACAGATGTAAACGGAAATACGTTTGATTGTACTTTTAATTTATTCCTAGCAGACAGTACTAGTCCTTCAATAATTTGTCCTCCTGATCAAAATGATTTCTTTGATGCTAGTTGTCAATTCACTGTACCTGACTACACTCCATTAGTGGTAACAGCTGATAACTGTGGTATAGTAACAGTAACTCAAAACCCGGTTCCAGGATCAACAATATCTGGGGCAACTAATACTATTACATTTACTGCAGATGATGGTAATGGAAATACATCTGTTTGTTCAATCAATCTATTCTTAGCAGATAGCACAAGTCCTACAATTACATGTCCTGCAGATCAAAATGTAGCATTTGATGCAAACTGTCAATACACATTACTAAATTATACTGGAATGGGATCAAATGGCGACAATTGTGGTCCAATAACAATCACTCAAAGTCCTATAGCAGGAACTGTCATTACTGATACAACTACCATTACATTAACTGCAACAGATGCAGCTGGAAACTCTTCTAGTTGTACGTTTAACGTTAATCCATCTGACCAAACTATACCTACAATTGCGTGTCCTCCGAATCAAAATGTTTATTTAGATAACAACTGTCAATTCACTCTTCCAGATTACACCGGATTAGCAGTGGCAGCAGATAATTGCGGACCAATAAGTGTTTCTCAAAACCCTCCGGCTGGTACTGTAATAGTAGTTAATACTACAGTGACGTTCTCAGTAGTGGACGGAGCTGGAAACATAAACAATTGTTCATTTACTGTAATTCCAATTGATACAATTGCGCCAACTATTACTTGTCCTGTTGATCAAGTTGTTTCATTGAGTCCAACATGTGATTATACTATGACAGATTTTACAGGACTTGCAGTAACAGATGACAACTGTGCAGTTGCAAATACCATTCAGTCTGTAACTGTAGGTACAATAATCACTACAACTACTGCTCAAACGTTCACAGTTTCTGATAATTCTGGAAACACTGCGAGTTGTACGTTCAACATTATTCCTGTTGATGACACACCACCATCATTGACATGTCCATCTAACCAAAATGTTAACTTCAATAATAGCTGTCAACATTTTATGTTAGACTATACTTTTATGGTAGCTAATGCGGATAATTGTGGTCCAATTACATTATTACAATCACCATTACCTTCAACGGTTATTTCGGATACAGTTACTGTTTATATGACTGCTATTGATGGAGCCGGAAATGTTGCTACTTGTAACTTCCAGGTGAATCCTTCAGATAATACACCTCCGGCAATTGTATCATGTTTAAGTGATCAAAATGAATATGTAGGATTGAGTTGTAAATACACAATCCCAGATTACACCGGAATGATTACAGCGATAGACAATTGTGGATCATACACTGTCTCTCAATCTCCAATACCTGGAACAGATGTAAGTACAAATACTACAATAACAATGACTGTAACTGACGGAAACGGAAATAGTAGCACTTGTAATTTTGATGTATTGTTAACTGACACTATTTCTCCTACCATAGCTTGTCCTCCTACTTCAATAGATGTTTATTTTGATGTGAATTGCCAATATCAAATCGTTCCTTTTGATTCATTAGTGACTCCATTTGACAATTGCGGTACTACCTTTATATCACAACTTCCTGCTGTAGGAACTATTATAGACACCAATCAGACAATGACAATGATAGTTACAGATGCAACTGGAAATACAGGTCAGTGTCAATTTAATTTGATTCCTCAAGATACAATTGCTCCGGTTATAGGATGTCCAGGAACACAAATCGCATATCTGGATACCAACTGTGAAGCATTCTTAGGAGACTACACAGGTTTAGCGAATACAACTGCGAACTGTGAGGCTGTTTTAGTGACTCAGGACCCTCCTCCGGGAACTCAAATCAATGGAACAACTACGGTGCTTTTATATGGTGCAGATGCAAGTGGTAACATCTCTTTCTGCTCGTTTAATGTTGTTTTAGATGATACAATTCCTCCAACAGTGACTTGTCCGGCAGACATTTATACATGTTTCAACTTAGTAACTTTTACACCTCCTCCTGGAAATGATAATTGCGGACCAGTAACTGTTACAAGAATTACCGGTTTACCTACTGGAAGTACTTTCCCTGATGGAAACACAGTGATGACTTATGTAGCGGAAGATGCATATGGAAATACGGACACCTGTTCATTTAATATATTCGTATTTACTACACCAGTTGGAAGTCCGGCTGTTACTCAAATTAGCTGTTACGGAGAAACAGATGGATCAGTTGATTTAACAGTGAATTTAGGTAATCCTCCTTTTACTTATGAATGGTCAAACTCTGCAACTTCTGAAGATATCTTTGGATTATCTGAGGGAACTTATTCATGCATAATCACAGATGTTGAAGGATGTAAGGATACTGTTGAGATTGATATTATTGAACCTGATTCCTTGTATGTTGATGAAACCGTGACCCCAATAAGTTGTTATGGAGAAATTGATGGAAAAGTCTTTGTTGTCGTTAATGGTGGTACCTTCCCATACTCTTATAACTGGTTAACATCAGGTGCAGGTAACAGTGCAAACGGACTAGGTGCCGGCGATTATACTTTAATTGTTACAGACTCCAGAGGTTGTCAGGTAACAGAAACATATACCATTACAGAACCAGACTCAATTTCTATCGATTCAGAAGTTTCCTTCTATCCTGAAAGTGGATATCAAATTTCAGTTGAAAATGGATCTGATGGCTGGATAGACATTACTCCTAGCGGTGGTAATCCACCTTACTTGTACAACTGGGATAATGGAGGTATAACAGAAGACTTGGAAAACCTAATTGCCGGGACTTATACAGTAATAGTTACGGACACTAATGGTTGTGAACAAACGGCAACATTTGTACTAGATCAACCACTTGCACCGGTATTCTTTACAGGACTTACACCGAATGGGGATGGTTATAACGACTTATTCATCATAGAAAATTTATTCAGATATCCAGATAATACTTTAACTATTATGAATCGTTGGGGAGATGTAGTTTACCAGGCTGCACCATATAACAATGATTGGGATGGAACACCAAACAGAGGAATAGTTATTTACGGAGATAAAGTGCCAGAAGGATCATATTATTATGTTTTTGAACCTGTAGCAGGCTCAAAAACCAAAATGACTGGTTACATAGTAATTAAAAGATAGTGCGTATGAGAATAACAATATCATTGATAGTGTTGCTGATTAGCTTTAGTGCTACGGCTCAAAATCGCGTGAATTATAGTCAATACATGCACAATCACCAGATTTTTAATCCAGCCTACATAGATCAAACCAACAATATTGGAGGATCGGTTTTATACAGGAACCAATGGATGGGTATTGACGGCACTCCACAATCATTTATTGGAGATGTGTATTATGGATTTAGAGGTCATAATTTCAATCTTCAATTTTTATATGATCAAATCACCGTTTTCAAGCATCTTGAAATTGGAGGATCATATAGCTATGCAATAAAACTTGGTAGAAATACGCAAATGGCATTTGGAATGAAAGCAAGTTTTAATCAGCAAACTGCCAACTATGATCAATTGACATTTTATGACGGTGTTGATCCACAAATGGGAGGAACTGTTAAAAATATTGGTGTCAATTTTGGTGCAGGAATGTTTGTTAGAAGCAAACATTGGCACGTTGGATTTGGAGCACCTTATATCCTGAATAATGAAGTAATTGATCAAAACGATAAACTATTTAACAGTTTCCAGTATCAACATTTCTTTTTAACCGGTGGTTATAGATTTGTGGATGACTATTACTTTAAATTCTATCCAACTGCCATGATCAAATGGACCAAAGGAGCTCCACTAGCCGCAAGTATTGATATGAATTTCTTGTTAAGCGAGCGTTTTTGGCTTTCTGGAGGATATAGAATTGATAATACGATTATTCTTTCGGCAGGAATTATCCTATGGAAGGATTTTAAAATCATTTATTCTTACGATTTAGGTTTAGGGAAAGTAAATAGATTTGGAGGAATGACGCATGAATTGTCTCTAGGTTACGGTGTTTCTATGTATAGAAACTCATTTGTAAAAAGAAAATTTGTGAAACGAAACGGATGGCGTAAGAAAATACGTAGATCACGTTGGAAGTAAATCATTCTTATCTTCGCATATCATGAAAGTATTAGGTATTATTCCTTCCAGGTATGCGTCTAGCCGTTTTCCGGGTAAACCATTGATAGATATCAATGGAAAATCAATGATACAAAGAGTCTATGAAGGATCTATAAAATCAAAATTGATAGATCAAGTCATTGTTGCAACAGACGATCATAGAATTTTTAATCACGTGCAATCTTTTAAAGGTAAAGTGATGATGACATCTGAAAATCATCAAAATGGAACCGAACGTTGCGGAGAAGTGATTGAAGAATTTAGTGATTATGATGTTATTATTAATATCCAGGGAGATGAACCTTTAATAAAAGCCGAACAACTAGATGCTTTAATTGATTCTTTTAACAATCCTGAAGTTCAAATTGCAACATTGATTAAAAAATTGAATGACCAAAAAGAAATTCAAAATCCCAACAGGATTAAAGTAGCTCTTGATAAAAAACATAACGCACTTTACTTTAGTAGAAGTGTAATTCCTTACGGTGTCTCAATACAACATTATAAGCATATTGGAATTTATGCATGGAGAAAATCCATACTGAAAGAATTACTAAAACTTGAGACCACAGAGATTGAAAAATCTGAGTCATTAGAACAACTAAGATGGTTATTTAATGGTTATCAAATCAAATGTATTGAGACAACCATTGAAACACCCAATGTAGATACACCTAAGGATCTTGAAAAAGTAATTCACCTTATTGAAACACAAAATCTATAAGTTTTTTGTCAGTATATGCTGAAATCTAAATAAAGTCTACCTTTGTGCTTCCAATTTAAAAGAGGATATGGCTGATCAATCAAATAAAGGAGGGAAAAAACCCGTGAAGAGACTGGCAATGAAGGGAAAATCAAAGCCAAAAGGAGATTTCTCAAAACCAAAAAAGAAAAAAGGTGATCCTCTTCCGTCATTCAGTGATGAAGTTAGGCTGAATAAATATATTGCAAATGCAGGAATTTGTTCAAGAAGGGAAGCAGACGTTTTAATTAAAACCGGCGTAGTAGAAGTGAATGGTAAAACCATCACTGAAATGGGTTATAAAGTTAAACCCGGAGATGAAGTTAGATATGATGGTGCCATCATTAGAGCGGAAAAAAAACAATATGTATTGTTAAATAAGCCTAAGAACTTCATAACTACAATGGAAGATCCTCAAGGTAGAAAAACAGCCTACGAATTGGTTGCCAAAGCCTGTAAAGAAAGAATATATCCTGTTGGTAGATTGGACAGAAACACTACCGGTTTATTGTTATTTACAAATGATGGTGATTTGGCTAAAAAATTGACTCATCCTAGATATCAGGTTTCAAAACTTTACCATGTGTCTTTGAATAAACCAATTGATGTTGACACACTCAACTCACTGACACAAGGAGTAACTTTAGATGACGGTTCATTTGTAAAAGCTGATAAGGTTGAATTGATTGCAGATTCAAAAAACAAAGAAGCCGGAATTGAATTACACTCAGGAAAAAACAGAGTTGTAAGAAGAATGTTTGAAGCTGTTGGTTTTACTGTTGTTAAATTAGACAGAGTAAAATTCGCACATCTTACTAAAAAAGATTTACCTAGAGGAGAATACAGACATCTTACTGAAAAAGAGGTGAGTTTTCTAAAAATGAGCTAATTCCTCTTTTCAAAAGGAATTAAAATTACGTTTTCTGCTGGTTCTTCATAACCCATAGAATATTCAATTAGGTATAACCAATAGTGATTTCCTAATGGAGATTTTATAAATCCATGAATTTCATAAAAAAGGTAATCTGTATAATTACCAAAAGTATCCATTGCCCAGCCATCTGCATTTAAAGCGTTTGTTTTTGAATATATAGCACGTTTTGATTTACCAGTGAAACGGATATAAATGTTGATCAATTCATCCATTCTAATCCCTCTTTCTTTAGAAGTATCTTTTTCAACTGTTATTTTAAAACCAAAATTTGAGCTAATTTCTATAGGTTTTACAGCTTGTTTCAAATCCCTTTTTATACCATACAAATCCATTAATTTGATAATGGTATCTTTATTTTGAGCCCAGTATTTGTGTTTAAAAAAGCTGTATCCCCAAAACAATGAATCTTCCGCTTCATTAGGAATTTCTTGTTCATTGTAAGAAATGGTGTCTTCCTCAAAATTATAAGTAGTGCCCATTGAAAACTCAGGAACCCCATTTCTGTTCTTATGAATGATAAAATTAAAGTCATAAATCTCCGCACCTCCCATAACATTCATATCCTGATAGATATAAGCAAAGTGACCTTCTTTAGAGTAACCTAGAGGATAAATTACGGTGTAGGCATTTTCGTCATACTTCCCCACAATTTCTACATGAGGTGCAATCGTATCTACTTGTGAAAAAGCAGAATTGAGCAAGCATCCAAATAATATTAAAAGAATTAACCTCATGCCGGATTTTACAGCAATAAGTTAGCCAAATTCAATTACTTTTTAATCAGTAAGTGATTTTCTGTACCCTCCGTTGTTAGAATTTCCAAGATATACGTGCCTGCAGCAAGTTTTGATAAATCAGAAATAACCTTTAGTTCTGAAGCCACAGCAGAAGATTCATATATCAGTTTTCCACTTGCATCCACTAATCTTATTCCTTTAACTGCACTTAAGTCTCCTTGTAAAATTATTTGATCAATAAACGGATTTGGATACACCCCAAATAATTTAAAATGTTGATCTGACAATCCTACATTATCAATAACCTGAACAGTTTGAACAAGGGTGTCATTTGGACAAACACCATTAAAACTTATTAATGTAACTATGTAATCTCCGGCAGCAGCATAATTATTCCATGGATTAGCATCTGACGAAGTATTTCCATCACCAAAATCCCATTCATAAATACTGGCATTGGTAGAATTATTAGTAAAATAAATCGCAGAATTTGGCATAGTCACTGGACTATTACTTGTAAAATCTGCAGTTGGTTGTCCTGTAACGTTCACCGTTATTTGTTGCGTCATTGTATTTGTATCACCAGCATCAATAGCGTTTAATGTCACATTGTATGTCCCAGAAGCAAAATATGTCACTAATGGGTCTGTATCTGTGCTTGTAGCAGGCGTTCCATTCTGAAATTCCCAATAATAAGATGATGATGCTGTAGAAGTGTTAGTAAACTGAATTGTTTCTCCCTGACAGAAAGTAGTATTTGTAGGCAAGGTGAAATTAGGTTGAGGATTTGCTGCTACACAAGTATAATCAGCATTCCAACCTGCACCTACTGTAGCACCGTCTGATTTCCAATAGAATGTAATATCTCCAGTTGATGTAGAAAAACTTCCAGGTGAATTTGTACCCGTATAAGCTCCAATTAAAGGTGAGGCTGTAGAAGCACCATCATAAATGAATAAAGTATCATATCCTACCTCAACACTAAATGAAGTAAAGTTTAAGTCGATACTTGTAGCACCATCAGGTGAAAGCGTCCAGGTATAATCCTCATCATTGTAATAGTTCTTAGTGGGTCCACCAAAATCATGAATTGTTCCGGAACAAGGATCCACTTTACAATCAGTCAAGTTGTTTTCAATGGCTGTCCATAACTCATTGTATCCATTGTCATATCCTAATGCCCAAATTCCAATTCCAGCTATTCCAGATTGATTAATGTGTTGTAATCTTTTGTCAAATCCATTCTCCAAAGTAATAAAACACTGTTTGTTTCCTCCACTGTTGAACGCGTAAATATCCGTGTAGCTATCTGCATCCCAGGTATAATTACCCGTCGAATAATTTCCGCTTGTATTGTTTTTAACATAAGCAAATGTTCGGGCTACTCCTGAACCGGTTGTAGATGAAGGAATATTCAAATCATTAGTCGGCCATTCATATCCATAATATGGGAGTCCCATTACTAACTTATTGGACGAACATCCTTGATCTAAGTAGTAAGTAATTGTCTTTGACAAAGTGTAATTGTAAGTTGATCCAAAATGATACAATGGATCACATGGGCCTGTGTTTCCACTTCCTTGATAGTAATAAGCATATCCCATTACTATAAAATGATCTACCACCGGATCCATTATTTGAAAATCAAAAACGTTACTCCAATCAACAGCATATAAAACTGTGCTCACTTCTGAACCTGGAATTGCCGTGTGCATTTGGTTTGATAGATCCACCATAAAGTTGGCAAAATTGGTTTTTTGAGCAGCAGGTAATCCTTCAAAATCAATATTTACACCATGCGCTCCCCTATCCTGAACCAATGTAATAAGATTAGAAATTAAGTTTTGTTTAGCTGTATTGTTTGTTAAAAAAGTAGTTAAACCCGTTCCTCCAAACAATGTAACACAAAGTGTCACCTTCACATTATTTGCCAAAGCAGAGTCAACGGCATCTGAAGTTGCCCAACCATGCGTAGTTAAAGGATTTCCTGTATTGGCATCAACTTCATATGAGAAAAAAGAAAAGTGGCTAAGCAGGTTCCAATCATAATTATTGTAGGCAGATCCAACCCAATATGGATGCCAACCATATACTACTTTGTTAAGTGTACAGGTAGAACTTCTTTGATCAGCAAAATCATACTTTTTTGTATTGACATTTTGCTCATACCATTCGGTAGATTTTTGTTGTGCATTATAATATACTTGCTGTTCATGATGAATAGAAGTAAATTGTTGTGCATTGAGATGGTTGAAAAATAATACAACTGTCAATAGTAAGATGAGCTTTTTCATTAGGTTCAAAATTTTGCGGTGACTAAGATAGTGTCTTTGAACTAGTTTGCCTAGTAAAACAAGCTATTAGAATGGTGATTTTCCTCTGTTTTCTAATTTAAAATGATTTAGGTGGTCAAATGATTTTTTCAATTGAGAATCAGGCAAAGCACTAATAAATAGATTTAACTATTTTTGATCCACACTACTTAAAGAAATAACAATATGAACACCTCAATCGAAGATTTCATAGCCGGAATCCCAAAGGCAGAACTGCACTTACATATTGAAGGAACTTTTGAACCTGAATTAATGTTTAAAATTGCCAAACGCAACAACAAACAGATCAAATATAATACGGTAGAAGAGCTAAAGAAAGCATACAGTTTTAATAATCTTCAAGAGTTTTTGGACATCTATTATGCGGGAGCAAATGTATTGATCACAGAAGAAGATTTTTATGATTTAACCTGGGCGTATTTAAAGAAAGTACATAGCCAGAATTTAGTGCATACTGAGATATTTTTTGATCCGCAAACGCATACAGATAGAGGAATTTCGTTTGACACTGTAATTAAAGGGATTTACCGTGCTTTGGAAGATGGAAAACAAAAATTGGGTGTTTCTTATAAATTGATCATGTCCTTTTTAAGACATCTTAGCGAAGAATCTGCATTTGAAACTTTAGAGCAAGCAATGCCTTATAAAGATTGGATAGCCGGAGTAGGATTAGATTCATCTGAAGTAGGAAATCCTCCTTCAAAATTTGAAAGAGTATTCAAAAAGGCTCAAGAAGCAGGCTTTTTAACTGTTGCACATGCCGGAGAAGAAGGACCAGCAGAGTATATTTGGGAAGCAATTAACTTATTGGGAATTACCAGAATTGATCATGGAAACAGATCAATGGATGATCCTGAATTGGTAAAAAAATTAGCCGAAAATCAAATTCCGCTAACACTTTGTCCATTGTCTAACCTGGAGCTTTGCGTGATTAATGACCTAAAAGATCATCCTGTAGTGAAGATGATGGAACAAGGATTATTGGTTACAGTTAATTCTGATGATCCGGCTTATTTTGGAGGATACATGAATGAAAATTATTTAGGAATTGCTAAAGCCTTGAATATGTCTAAAGAACAGATCACCGAATTGGCTAAAAACAGTTTTAAAGCAAGTCTTTTAACGGAAGTTGAAAAAGACAAAAGAATTGCAGAAATTGAAGCTTACTTTCAGTCACACAAAAACTAGTGGTAGCGTTTATATTAAATAATGAATTGGTTAAAACTGAACTACCGACAGGTTCATTGTTGCTAGACCTTATCAGGTATGACAAATGTTTAACCGGAACTAAAATTGGTTGCCGAGAAGGAGATTGTGGCGCCTGTACAGTTTTAATTGGAACTTTGAAAGATGGCAAGATTCAATATGAAAATGCCACTTCATGTTTAACACCAATTGGAAATGTGCAAGGAAAGCATGTTGTTACCATTGAAGGATTGAACATGGACGATTTGACTCCAGTTCAGCAATATATGGTTAAAGAATCCGGTACACAATGCGGATTTTGTACAGTTGGATTTGTCGTTTCATTATCCGGATTTTGTTTGGCAAATAAAAATGCTACTTACGAAGATGTCATTGCTTCTATTGATGGAAACATTTGTAGATGTACCGGCTATAAATCCATTGAAAGAGCAGCACAGCACATTACAGACGAATTGAAAGGAAAAGATACTGATCAAACTGTAAATTGGTTAGTTGATCAACAATTCATACCATCATATTTTAACACAATAGCTGAAAGATTAGCTGAGATCAATAATAATTCGTTGAAAGGAGAAGGTAAAATAGTTGGTGGGGGAACAGATCTTTATGTACAGCAACCGGATGATCTGATAGTTCAAAACGTAAATCACATCTCTAATTATCCAAATTTGAAGGTGATAAAAGTGATGGATGGTATTTGTACCGTTGGAGGCGGAACTACTGTATCTGACATTTTAAATAACACCTCATTTAATGAGATGTTTCCAAGGTTGAAAGAACACCTTAAATTGGTTTCATCTTCACCTATTCGGAATATTTCTACCCTTGCCGGGAACTTTGTAAATGCTTCTCCTATTGGGGACATGACCGCCTTTTTCCTGGCATTGAATGCTAAAATCACTTTTGAAAATGATCGATCTATTTATTTGAAAGACCTTTACAAAGGTTACAAGGATCTGGACATGGAGAAGAATGAGATGATCAAAAACATCTCCTTTAAAGTACCATCTAAAAATGCTCAATTCAACCTTGAAAAAGTGAGTAAACGAATCCATTTGGATATTGCTTCTGTCAATACAGCTGCTTTGATTGAAGTTGAAAATGAAATAATTGTAAACGCAAATATATCAGCAGGAGGTGTAGGACCTATTCCAACTTATTTAGATAATACATGCTCTTTTCTTATTGGAAAGAATTTAAATGCTGAAACTATAGTGGAGGCAAATAAAGTATTGCAAAAAGAGATCAGTCCTATTACAGATGTAAGAGGAACAGAAGATTATAAACGACTACTGTTAAGACAGCTTTTCTTTGCGCATTTCATTACGTTGTATCCTGAAAAAATTGCATTGGAGGAGATGGTATGAAGAATATAGATGCAAAAGGTCACGTAACAGGTAAGTCTATTTATGTAGACGATATACAACCCATTAAAGGAACTTTATTTGGAGCAGTTTTTACATCTCCTAAAGCACATGGTGAGATCCTTTCAGTGGATTACAGCAAAGCATTGGCCTATCCCGGAGTTAAAACAATCATCACACATAAAGATATACCAGGTGAAAATCAGATTGGTGGAATTTTACCTGACGAAGACCTGTTTGCCGACAAAGAAGTTCATTTTCAAGGTCATCCTATAGCATTGGTATTAGCAGAATCAGAATTGATTGCTTTTGAAGCCAGAAAGTTGATTGAAATTGAGATCAAGGAAAAAGAAGTTATTGTTGATCCCAGAGTAGCAAAAGAAAAAGGTTCGTTGATCATTCCACCAAGAACATTTAATCTGGGAGATGTGGATTCTACTTGGGATCAATGCACCTACATTTTTGAGGGAAAAGCTGACACTAACGGGCAAGAACACTTGTATATTGAAACGCAAGGAGCCTATGCGCAACCCATGGAGAATGGAAATATTCGTTTATCATCCTCTACACAGGGGCCAACAGCAGTTCAAAGAGCGGCAGCCAGGGTTTTAGGCGTTGGAATGCATAAAATTGAAGTAGATGTTGTTCGATTAGGAGGTGGATTTGGAGGAAAAGAAGATCAAGCAACACCTTGGGCGGTAATGGCTGCCTTGGCCTGTTATGTTATTGAAAAACCGGTAAAAGTGATTCTTCACCGAATGGATGACATGAAGATGACCGGTAAAAGACATCCCTATAGTTCTGATTACAAAATAGGATTGTCAAAAGACCTAAAAATTCTGGCGTACGAAGCTACTTTTTATCAGAATGCAGGAGCAGCTGCAGATCTTTCTCCGGCTGTAATGGAAAGAACACTTTTCCATTCAACCAACTCTTATTTTGTGCCTAATGTAAAAGCTACGGCCTATTCGTGTAAAACAAATCTTCCTCCTAACACAGCCTTTAGAGGATTTGGAGGACCGCAAGGTATGTTTGTAATGGAATCGGCAATTGCACATGCTGCAAAGGAAATTGGAATACCATCATTTGAAATTCAAAAAGTCAATTTGTTAGATGAAGGAGATGAATTCCCTTATGGACAAATTGCAGAAGGTGTTGAGTTGAAGAAGATTTGGAATGAGATGGAAACCACCAATCTTATTTCATCTACTAGACAAGCAATTGAAGATTATAATGCCAGAAATAAAGACTCCAAAAAAGGAATGTCTTTAATGCCTATATCTTTTGGAATTTCGTTTACAAAAACGTCCATGAATCAGGCTCGATCATTAGTTCACATTTACAGTGACGGAACAGTTGGAGTTAGTACAGGTGCTGTAGAAATGGGACAAGGTGTAAACACCAAAATGTTGCAAATAGCTGCCGGGATGTTTGGAATTGATCCATCTAGGGTTAAACTTGAATCTACCAATACTACCAGAGTAGCTAACACATCACCTTCGGCGGCAAGTGCCACTGCAGATTTGAATGGTAAAGCATTACAAGTAGCTTGCTCAGCTTTGATTGGCAGATTAAAAGATCACGCAGCCAAATGTTTTGATGTAACTATTGATGACATAAAGTTTGAAAAAGGACTTTTTTCCAATTCCCAAAATACATCATCTTTGAATTGGAAGCAGATGATAGAATCTGCATTTATGGCCAGAATTTCACTTACAGAAAATGGTCATTATGCCACTCCGATTATCAATTTTGATCCAACAAAAGAAAAAGGACATCCATTTGCCTATCATGTATATGGTTTAGCATTAACAGAAGTAACTGTAGACTGTATTAGAGGAACCTATGATTTTGACGCCGTTCATATTATTCATGACTTTGGAAAAAGTATGAATATGGATGTTGATTTGGGTCAAATTGAAGGTGGTTTGGTTCAAGGAATAGGCTGGATGACTTGCGAAGAAATCGATTATGATGAAAATGGAAGATTAAGATCAAATTCATTATCTACCTACAAAGTTCCGGACATTTATTCTGTTCCAAAAGTAATTGATGTAAAAGGGGTGACAGCTGAAGGAAGCGAATTAGCAATTTTGAAATCAAAAGCTGTTGGAGAACCTCCATTAATGTATGGAATTGGAGCATATTTTGCTATTGAAGATGCAGTAAAAGCATTCAACCCAAATTATATCCCAAGATTTAACGCACCTTTCACCCATGAAAAGGTATTGATGGGATTATACAGCTGATGGCAATTCAATATAAACAATCCGATATCATCAAAGGGGGAATCATTTATGCCCTGGGAGATACAATTGCTGCTCTTATCTCCCAAGATTTTGAGTGGATCAGATTTGTCGGTATTTTGGTTATAGGCGCAACCATATACGCTCTGGAAATACCAAATTACTTTAAGTGGATTGATAAAAAAGTAGCGTCTGATGGTAGTATAAGTAGCTCGTTCAAAAGGGCAGGTTTGGCCATGTTATACTTCAATCCGCTTTGGATTGCCAGACACATTTTATTCATACAACTTTTGACAGGAAAATATGATCAAATTGGTTGGGGAATTCTCATTGCCGGATCACTATCATTTGTATTCAATATTCCATTATCATTAGCAGCTAACTATCTAATTCAAAATAAAGTTAGCTTGAAAAATCGCTTTTTAGCCAGTGCTATTTTCTCTGGTTTAATGGCCATTTATTATTCACTCAGTGCCATTTGGTTTTAAACGATTTATCCGAATAGAAGGGTACTTTTGATATCTTTATTAATTGATGAATATCTGGGAGAACATAAAATCTGAAATAGACCAAGGAAACAGAATTGTACTCATGTATGTTTTGGACGCCATGGGCAGCAGCCCTGGAAGACAAGGCTTTAAAATGATAGTGAGCGATTCGGGAAAACTTGTTGGCTCAATAGGTGGAGGATTTATGGAGCACAAATTAGTAGAACTTTGTAAACAAGATCTGCTGAAAAGAGAGTTCGATCCTTTTATTAAAAAACAGGTTCATCAAACCAATATTCCTAAAGATCGCTCAGGAATGATCTGTTCAGGTGAACAATGGATTGCTTTCTTCTCTATTGATCAAAAAGATACCGGATGGATTCAAAAAATAATAAGTAAAGAGCAATCTACATTGGTTCTGACACCTCAAGGAATTCAGCTAAGTGAGGAACTAATCAAATCACAATTTAAATCCAAAATTGAAGATGAAAATCATTGGATTGTCAAAGAGGATCTTCACGTAAAACCTGCTCTACATATTGTAGGTGGTGGACACGTTGGATTTGCTGTTTCTAAATTGGCACACGAAGTTGGATTTAGCATTAAAATCTATGATGACAGGGAAAGATTAAATACTATTGAACAGAATGGATGTGCTGAGTTTATCCAAATTGATGATTACGAACAATTGGGAAATATCATCCATTCTAACAGTGATGATTATGTCGTTTTGGTTTCTTTTGGTTATCGCACCGACAAAATGGCTTTAAAATCACTACTGAATCATAATTTCAAATACCTGGGAATGATGGGCAGTAAAGAAAAAGTCAAAAAAATAATGGAAGAATTAGTGACTGAAGGTGTGTCAAAAGAAAAGCTGGCTAATGTGTACTCGCCAATTGGTATTGACATTCACAGTAAAACACCCATTGAAATTGCCATCAGTATTATGGCACAAATTATCAGTGTAAAAAATAAAGATTAATCGTTCCAGAACTTTTGCAAACCTTCCAAATCAAGGTGATTCAAACTAGGTATTATTAAATCTGCCAACTTTAATCTTTCATCATATTGATGCGATTTTTCAGGAACTGCTACTACTTTCATTCGAGCAGCTTTAGCAGCAATAACACCATTCAACGAATCTTCAATTACCAGGCAATCAGTTGGATGAATATCTAATTTTTGGGCGGCTGATAAAAATACTGCCGGATGAGGTTTACCATGAGACTCATTTTCTGCTGAATGAACGGAATGAAAGAAGCCGGCTATTTCTAATTTATCCAATACAACTTCTAATATTCTATTAGCAGATGAAGTTGCTAAGCCGATTTTCAGTCCCTTAGATTGAATAGCTTCCAGAGATTCATAAACTCCATCTAACGCTCTACCCTGCGCTTTTATTTCTCTAATTAAAACTGCCACAATATCTTCTTCTACTTCTTGAAGAGATCTTCCTTCCCACCCTACTTTATTGTGCCACATTTTCACTACCTCATCAATGCGCAAGCCAACTGTTTCCTCACAATCCGTATGAGTTAAATCTAAACCAACTCTCCCAAAACCTTCTATTTCGGCAATTTTCCAAAGCGGTTCAGAATCAATCAAAACGCCATCCATATCAAAGATTACTGCTTTCATTTTAAGCTTAATTTATAAAGATTTCCTCCACCAAAGCCTTTCCTGTATTCATCCGTCATGTAGAGTACATTTTTGGTCAAAAAACCAATACCTTCTCTTTGCTTTATGCCTTTTAAATTATAGCTCTGGATTTTACCGTTCCAAAACTGATGTGATGTAAAATTTGAAATAATATAAAACCTACTATAAGTGAGTATCACTAACTTTTTGCTTTTTGGATGATAATCTGCTGCAGTTACTGAACAAAACATCCAATTGGAATCACACAACTGAATTGACCCTATCTTTCTGGCTTTGTAATGACCAGGCTTATCGGGCAAAACATACACATTCGTAATTCCTGTAAATGGTTTACTTCTGCACTTAGTGAAAATATAAATGCTATCATTCATCCATACCATTGCCTCGGCATCAAAATTCATATTTGATTCTTTAGGTGGATATGCGAACTGATCTTCGTAATTAAATGTGATTTTATCGGCTTTTATTTCACCGTTTCCATCTTCGATTAAATCTTTATCCAAAATGTAGATAGCACATTCTTTACGCTTATTCAGATTGTTTCCGAAATCACCAATGTAAACCCTGTCTTTATCATCAATAGCTAAATCCTCCCAATCTACATTTTTAGCATCTTTAATTTCCAAAGTACGGACAACTTTACCTTCAAAATCCAAAACGTAAAGCTTTTCCTTATTGCCCCCATCATTCAATGTAAGAATATACTTTCCCTGATAAATTTGAACGGCAGAAGTTTCATACAATTTCGAAGGTAAATCGGCAATTTTATCTACAGAAACTTGCGCTATTACAGTAGAACTGCACCAAATGATACCAAAAAATATTCCCGAAATTTTCTGCATGCTTAACATTCTCATTCAAAGTTAATACCATTTATGGAAGGATCTTGTCTAACACATATTTCATATCTTTAATTTAAAATCTTTTAAGATGCTAAATCCTAGTAGCGCAGGTTGGATTAAAAAGTACTTTTCCTTGATTGATGAATTTGAAATTCATCTGGAAGATTACAATCTAAAACTAAGTCCCGAAGAGTTTATATACGGACAACTTCAACCTAGCGGGATGATCTACGGTTTTCAAGTAAGGTTTATTTTTTTAGAAAATGAAAACACCGATAAATGGTCGGGAGAAGAGAAGTTCAAAGTGCTACTTCTGGAATCACTGTTAATAGCAGATTATGCTCATTTCGGATCACTCTCACTTGAAAACATTGAAGATTCTTTAAATAGATTTGTTGATTTTTATGAAGAATCTGAACTGGAAAAAGCTAAGAAAAACTGGCTCAATTTTAAAGATTTGGATGTTTACGGTAAGCTAGAATCCATCATTGAACAGAGGGTAGGAATTAAAATTAGTTTATCAAATAGACTTTGGACTTCATACCTACATAATAGTTTACTTTTTCAAGACATTGTGCTGTACTTTGAATATTATCAAACTGGAAAACCAGATGATATCCAAACAAAAAGGCGCAAACAAACTTTAAACATATTAATGGTCATTGCCGCAGCAGCTAGTGCTGATGGAATTATTACTGAAGAAGAAACGGCCTTGTATAGTATCTTTTTAGCCTCATCAGGACTAAAAGATCAGGACCATATTTTAGCCAAGAGTTATATTGAAAATAAATTAGATTTGTCCCATTTGGTGTTTGAATATCAGATGTCATGGTTAATGAGCAGATACTTTTTAGAAGTAGCCATTTTAACTGTTTGGAGTGATAGAGTTGTAGAACCTGAAGAGCAAAAATTTTTGGAAGAACTTTACCAAAAGTTAGAGGTTGATGAAGAGGAATTTGACAAATCATTTATCGCAGTTCAAACTTTTGTGATTGACAATGCAGATGCAGTTCCATTTTTAAGAGGTAGTAATGATTTAGATCAACTTCTTAGCAGTGCCGGAGATAAATGGAAAAAGATTTTATCCAGAAATAAAGATAAGTTGGCTCTTGAGTTAGCTCAAAGTAAAGAGTTAGTGCAATTAATTGCCAAGTCTACCACTACAGATTTATCAAAAGAAGAAAAGAAAAAAGTTAAAAGTCAATTCAAAGACCTGGCTAAATCAATACCTGCATTTACCCTTTTTATGTTGCCTGGCGGAAGTGTTATCATGCCCTTTGTTTTAAAACTAATTCCAGACCTGGTTCCATCCGCGTTTAGAAGCAATCAAATAGACGAAGAGCCCAAGAACTAAAGGTTTTAGAAGTTGGCACGCGATTTGTTAAAATTCTGTTAAATTTTAAAAATGATCGCATGAAAAAAGTAGTACTGGTTGCAGGTCTATTGGCCTGCAACTTGATTTTCTCCCAAGACAATCATCCTTATTTTATTAAGAATTACAAAGCCCCGGATTTTAAACTGAGATACCTCATGGCAAATTTCGGAAGTAATGGTTCAGGAAATTTCGTTTCTGACAATTTCGACTCTAGATTAGATGGCTCACTGCATTACTATCACATATCAAATAGTAAAAAATATCAAGGTGAAGTTGGTTCAACTTATATTTTAAGATTTGGTCATTCTAGTGATACAAATCATCATACCATTGGACTGTCCAATCAAATTGCCAACAACATTCAAAATAGGTTTTACTTTAAAGAACTTTGGTTTGTTGGAGTGCATGATTATTCAAGCATTAGATTGGCCAACAGCGGTGAAACCAATCAAAATGGAAGCGCCTCTTTTAGATTGTTTATGCAACCACAGGTTTCTATTGGATATGGCCGTTTAGAATACGTACAATTTGCAAGAAGAGCAATGGACATTGAGTATCTTTTTAAAAAGAATAAGATCTATAATGAATCCTTTTCAGAAAATCAACTGAAAACAATAGCTGATAAAATTGCCTTGATCTCAAACAAAAGATATTTAGATCGTAGAATTGGACTTATGGATCAGTTAGAATTACTGGATAATACCCTGCAAGATTTAGGTATTGGCTCTGAAAAAAACATCCGATACTTTGCACAATTAATGGACAGTTATGTTTTTGCCAATCATATGCATAGACGAAGCGGTTTTAGAGCAGAATTAGGGGTGTCAGAATCACTCGGCATTTTTTATAATACAGCAAGTCCTTTGGATTTAGGTTTGAATTATACACACGGATTCCTTGATCTACAGTATCACTTGCCTACTAATTATGCACTTCAACATACCTTTAGATTTTCAACTTTGGGTGGAATTCGTCAAGATTTAATCAACAATAATAATGAACCTGGATTGTGGGCCATTGCCAACTACACATTGGGTTGGTATCCAAATACCAGAACTGAACTATACACTAATGCTACTTTAGGTTCAAGTTTTGAAGACAATGATGCAGGATACTATTCTCAATTGTCTTTAGATTTTTACTATTATTTCAGTCCCAGGTTTAGACTAAATGCAACAGCCTCTTATTACTTGGGATCTACTTATACTCAGCCAACTATATTCAATTTGGTTCCAAGTACATCAAATGTTAACGGTGGTCTACATGGCTATAGGTTCAACCTGGGTTTTAGCTACGCAATATTTTAACCTAAAATTTTCATACATCCACGATTCAACTTAGGGCGTCAAATAGAAATATTTGGCGCCCTTTTTATATTGTCGTAACTTTAGCTTAACTTTTGGTTAATAGACAGATGAAAAAAACGGCAAGCTTACTCCTTGTTATCTTCTTTTTTCTCATTGGAGAGATTAATATTTCCAGATCGCAGTACATATTCGATCCTAACTACGTACATACATTTGAAATCAACTTTTACGATAGTAACTGGGATTATCTTTTAGATTCAATGGCCACTGCACAAGTTGGTACCGGTAGTGGAACAGGTAGAATTTTGGCTGATGTTATTATTAATGGAATTCAATACGATAGCTGCGGTGTGCGGTATAAAGGAAACAGTTCCATGGATACCGCAAGCTATAAAAACCCTTATAACATTGATTTAAACTGGGCAGTAGCAGGACAAGAGCATCAAGGAAAAGATAAGTTCAAACTAGCCAATTGTTTCTCAGATCCAAGTATGGTCAGAGAAGTATTGATGTATGAAATCAGTAATCAGTATATGGATTGTCCCCGTGCAAGTTTTTGCAAGGTTTTCATCAATGGAGATTATGTAGGCGTTTATACAAATACAGAATCCATAGACAACGAATTTTTAGATCAACACTACGGAGACAGTGACAATGCTTTTTTCAAATGTGATCCGATTTCATTTCAAATTTTTGGAGACAATTCTAATCTATCCTATTATGCTGATAGCATGGCTTATGACACATTGTATGACATGAAATCGCTTTACGGACTAGGAGAACTTCAAGCTTTTTGCAATGAATTAAATAACAATCCTGGAAATATTGAAAATGTCCTGGATGTTGACAGAGCCCTTTGGTTTTTAGCTGTGAGTTCTGCTTTTGTTCACAATGATGGATATACTGCATTTGCGCACAATTACTACATCTACAAAATGACCAATGGAAAATGGAGTATTATTTTGTGGGATGTAAATATGGCTTTTGGTGGATTACCTTGGAACGGAGCAACTTTAGCCACTCTTGATGAAAATGACATGATCAATCAAGATCCGTTTTTACATATTAATTCACCAAACTTCAGGCCTCTCATCAGCAAATTGCTGAGTAACCCAATGTATAAAAGAATGTATGTAGCTCACATGAAAACGATACTTTCAGAAAATGTGAGTAATGACTATTATTTACAGAGAGCTGAAAGTTGGCAACAACAAATAGACACCATTGTCACCTATGAACCCTATCCTCAATACACCTATCAGCAATTTCAAGATAACTTGTATACTAGCATTGGTTCCTGGCTTGGATTTAGAGCAGGATTGGAATCTTTAATGTCAGGTAGATTAACCTACTTGAATGGTTTACCTGAATTCCAGGCATTGCAACCCACTATTAGTAACATAAATGCTCCCAGCAGTCCGGATCCTTTCTCTTCTGTTTCAATTACAGCCGAAGTGACTGATGCCAATGACGTTTACTTAGGATATAGATATGGCGAATTTGAATCGTTTAACAAAGTACTTATGTATGATGATGGAGCTCACAATGATGGAGCTTCAGGAGATGGAATTTACGGGACTTCCATCTGGGTGAACGCGCTGGAGGTTGATTATTTTATTTATGCTGAAAACGCCAATGCCGGAAAGTTTTCTCCTGTGCGAGCAGAATATGAATTTTATACATTAACACCTAAAAAAGGACTGGTAATCAATGAAATATCCGCATTAAATGTTTCAATTGCACAAGATTTAGCGGGTCAATATGATGATTGGATTGAGTTGTACAACAATTCTGATCAAGCCGTATTACTAGATGATTACTATTTTTCTGATCATCCTGATACCCTTCAAAAATGGACCATTCCTTTTACAAATTTCTATTTAAATTCGGGTGAGTATTTTATAATTTGGGCAGATAATGATCTTTTACAATCAGGTGTTCACGCCAATTTTAAACTGAATAGTAATGGTGAGGGATTATACATGAGCAATTCAACCGGAGAGATCATTGATCAGTTAATTTATCCTCAACAACAAATTGACATCTCTTATGGTAGATTTCCAAATGGAACAGGAAACTTTAATTACCTAATTCCAACATTTGGAGCTGAAAATAGTCAATTAGCTGGGCAATCTGAATCAATCAATAAAAATGAATTTATCATTTATCCAAATCCGGTAAAAGACAATCTTACCATTTCAACTAATACTGATAATCCATTGGACATTGAAGTTTATAATTTGCTTGGGCAGATAGTGATGACTTCAAAAACTCAAGGACCAACTACTACTTTAAATGTAGAGAGTCTAAAAAGTGGCAATTACATTATACGTATCCCAGGCATTGGAGCTCAACAACTTGTAAAGCAATAGTCTGCTTATTCATCTGATTTTAAGTACTATTCATAGTTTTTTTGAAGCAGCATTAAACCATTCAACACATCTTTGGTCTAATCGCAAAACCATTAATTAAGAATCAATTATGAAAATTACCTCTACCATTTTTTTAGTGGGTAGCTTGAGCATTTCTTTTGCTCAAGATCCACAAGTAGATTCGTGGATGTTAAACACAAGTGGCACACTTGCATCTTACGAATATTATCCGGGAATGCCTCCCACCACTCAAACAGTAAATATGACAGATTCTGCAGATATACTGCAAGTTTGTTATGACAACGATTATGTATACATCCGCACAAATGGCTTGGCTAGTTATCAAATGGGACCATGGGAGATGAATCCAAACGTTCCGCAAGCCATTTCAAGTACCTATCGTTTTCCTAGAAATCCTATGGAAGAAACAGGAACCAAAACACCTCAGCCAGTTGTAGGCGCATTGGGTGTAGCCAAAAACGGCATCAAATTATATGGTGCAGGAGATGCAAGATCATACAATTCAGGAACTGGTCAAAATGACGGTAATGGAGATGGTTTATGGAATGGGGATGCCTGGGCTTCAGAAGGAGCTACTATGGATGCTTCAGGATCCGGACACCCTGATCAAAATGGAAATTACCACTATCATGCTACTCCAACAGCACTTTATGCCGGACCAACAAATCAACATTCACCAATAATTGGCTGGGCTTTTGACGGTTATCCAATTTACGGACCATACGGTTATTCAGATTCATTAGATGACCAAAGTACAGTTGTGAGAATGGAAACCAGTTTTCAATTGAGAAACATTACAGATCGTACGATTTTACCTGATGGACAAACTTCAACTCCTCCTGGTCCTGCAATTAATGCTACTTTTCCTTTAGGAACGTATTGGGAAGATTATGAATTTGTGCAAGGTTTGGGACATTTAGATGAATACAATGGTAGATATTGTGTTACACCTGATTATCCTGGAGGAACGTACGCTTATTTTATCACAATGGACGGTTCAGGAACACCACAATTTCCTTATATCACTGGATTGGAATATTACGGTCAAATCTTAAATACCAATGAAATTGGAGGAATGGCAGGTAATATTACTATTCCCGCATCAGTCACTTGCGTTACAACTGTTTCTGTTGAAGAAAACGAACTAGATTTTTCAGTTTATCCAAATCCTGCAACTGACATCTTAAAAGTAGATGGTATAGATGGAGCTAAATACACTATTATCGACCAACTAGGAAGAGAAATTTCTACAGGTAAGGTGGCTGGAACAATTGACATTTCTGCATTTGAAGGTGGATCATATATGATTCGTTTTGAAATGAATGATTTAACTTCGTTTAGAAGATTTATCAAAGAATAATGAAGTTTTCTCTCCTGATTTTGTTGATTTTACCAGTCTTGTTCTGCACTGCTCAAAGTGGAGGATTAAAAGGCAATTTCGGATCAGGAGGCAAATTATCAATAAACATTGATGACCTGGACGAATTGGTTGGATTATTCAAAGACGATTCAGGTAACACCTATTTTTATGGAAACACCTCCGATTACCACGGAGGTGTTTATCCAACCGACTTTTTTATAGGAAAATTGGATGAATTTGGAAACCTGGATAATTCGTTTGGAACAAACGGTATTTTCAGATCAGATTTTCCCGGATATTCAACTAGTTCTATTAACCAAGCAATTTGGCACAATAACGAGATCTATTTTATTGGTCAAGGCATTAACCCGAGTGAACCGGATACCTTTCTCATATTTATTTCAAACCTGTCAGCCAATGGTCAGATAGACAATACATTTTCAAATAATGGCTTTTTTACAGATGACTTTTTAGGCAGTTATAATACCGCTGGAAGCATCATTATTGATAGTCAAAACAAACTGGTATTTTGTGGTTCTACAACTGATGATCAAGGAACTTTAATTGAATATGCTCTTATTGGAAGAATGGATTTGGACGGCAATTTGGATGTTACATTTGGAAGTACAGGTGTACGTGTGTGGGATACTTTTGGAGGTTCATTAATTGACGCTTATCATCTTCCACCTTCATATGACCGACATGGTGAAGGAGCCTATTTATCTGAAATAGTTGAAATCAACAATAACTATTTTGTTTGCGGAAAATATGTTGCTACCTCGTTTACGCAACTTCATTTTTTTAGTGTTTCAAAACAAGGAGATATTAATCCGGATTTTATCAGCTATGGTCCACAAATTTTCCAAATAGACCCAGGATATAACCATTGGGTGCAGGACATTGCTTTTAATGGAGAAGATATCATAATGGCAATTAGAACTGATGGACCTTATTTTGAGGGTCATCACTTACTTCAAAAAGTTGACACTATAGGAGTGATAGGCGATATTATAGACATAGAGAAAAGTGGATATTCATTGCGAACAAATTTTTTGGAAATGTGGAACAATAAGCTATTTGTTGGGGGATATAGTTTAAATAACAACAATGCCGGTCCGGGATATCATTCAGACGATTTTTTAGCATTTTGTTTAAACGATCAATTTGATACCCTAAGTGAATTTCAATTCAATCACAATTTCAATTCAGGAGATGAATTAGGAGCCCGAGACATTGAAATGCACAACGATTATGGTGTTATAGCAGGATTTATGAATGTTAACATTGACACCAACTTTACTGATTTGGCATTTATGGCATTCAATGTTGAATCAACTTTAGAAATACAAAATGAATCACAAAATTCAATCAATATTTATCCGAACCCTTCATCCACATATATTCAAATAGAAAACTACCAGGGATATTATGAAATCCACAATTTTACCGGGCAAAAAATAAAAAGTGGATTGTGCGATTCTCAAATAGATATAGCTGATATTCCAAATGGCTGTTACCTATTTAAAACGGCCAATTCAATTGAAAAATTTGTCATTCAAAAGTAACTAATTCCACTTGAGGTTGTTTTACTGTTAAACCCTCAAACAATGAAAAAGTTAATCATTCTTCTGCTGTTATTTAATTCGGCGATATACGCACAGGATTTTAGTTTTTCGCAATGGCAAAAAAGTGCCCAATTTGTTAATCCGGCTTATAACTTTAGAAATCAAAATAGGATTTACTATGGTTTGAAATTTCAACAACCATCTCTAAGTAACAGCATCACCACTCAAGTATTGTCTTATCATACACGCATTAGACAAATAGGTGGATTCATTGGCGGTTTTTTAATGCATGATGCATATCTCAACAATGCCTCAAGTATTTCACAAATTGGAATAGATTACAATTACGTTCTTCTGTTAAGTCGCAAATTCAGCATCACTTTTGGGGTAAGTCCTCAACTTCAATACCGCAGATTCAATCCAAATAAATTTGCCTTTCAAGATCAAATTTTCCCAAGAGACGGAGTGATTAATGACTTCAATGAACCCAATCAAGCTTTTGGATTTGATTCAGATATCGGAATTGTTTTCAGATACAGTGAAATCTACCTTGGATTTAATACAAGACACTTATTGCAATCAAATCTTTATAGACCTACACTTTATAGCCTTCAAATTGGAAATACATTTCTAAGAAAATTTGAAAATCACTTACTTGACGTGGGTCTTTTAGCTATGTCACAAGATAACTTTAACTATCTGGTATTTAATATCAGTTATCAATTCAAATTCATTTATGGTGGTATAAATTATCAAATCAGAAACAACTTTGGATTCCACTTAGGTACGAGATTCAAAGGATTTGATATTAGTTATCAATATGACATGATGCAAAGCCTTTTAACCAATGCTTCAGGCACAAACCATGAATTATCATTATCGTGGTACTACAAATCAAAAAGAAATTGTTCTGGCTGTACAAGGATCAGCATGCCTGACTTTTAATTGCGTATTATTTTCCTTACTTTCATTTTCCAAAAATTAACCCAACAATTATGGAAAATGAAAAATTTGAACAAATCGTTCAGGCACAAAAGGATTTAAATCTTCTTATTAATGAGAAAAAATTCGGGATTCTGTGTAAAATCAAAAAGACAGACGAAATGACTCCTGAATTCATTGATTGGTTGAGCCCAAAGTATTTTGATTCATTACAACATATTTACAACAAACATCACATCCAAAATCCACAGATTGTTGGAGCAGTAATCCGCATGAGTTTTTTAGCCAATGAAGAAACCAAGTTAAAGGTGAAAGATTTGATTCAATTTGAATTAGATAAATCACTAAAAGCGGCAAGTAAACTTGTTCAGTTGGCTGAAATCAGAAAATTCAGCTTAGAAGATGGTAAAAAGTGTTTAGAGGACATGTTTTCTTTAATCACCTTATCTGTAATGCGCAATGTTGATGAGCCATTTGTGCATGAATTCAAAAAAGACTTTGTGAATCGTTCTTTGGCTGCTGCAGATAAAATGAAGGGATTAAAAGCAAGTAGAGATATGGAACAATTCATCATCTATGAGAATCTCTTGGATAAATTAGAAAAGAACAATATTCTAGAAGGAAAATCAGAAAAATTTGAGGCTCACGTTAAGAACAAAAACAGCAAAAACACTGTTGCTATCGTCATTGCCGTTTTGTTGGCATTATTTGCCATATTAAGGTTGGCGAATACTTTGAGCAGATAATCTTACAATTTCTTATCATTTGTAATAATGATATAATCATCCTGATCTATCAATGCTTGAGCTGCCAATGAAGTTTTTACACTTACTTTTTGCACCTCATGTGTTGGGAAAAGCGTTAACTTTTTACTTCCAATTTGTACTGATACTCCCAATTTAAAATTGGCGTTAGTGTTAGCTGGATTCCATTTATACCTGAACTCCATTTCATTATCTGCATTGGCACCATAAGCGTATATAAGTTCCGGAGCTTCCCTTCTATAAATGTATTGCTCAAAAAACCAATCAAGATTTTTACCTGTCTCTTTATTCACTAAAGCCATAAAATCTTCAGTAAACACGCAGCTTTTATAATACTCAGTTGCAAATTTTTTAATGATTTTAAAGAAGTCATTGTCTCCAATTGTTTTGCGCAACATGTATAAAACAACCGCACCTTTATTATAAATATCATTGTCTTTATAATTCGTGTAAAACACATTTTTGGGCCCAACAATAGGTCTCTTATTTAGTGACATGGACCGATTGATCAAATATGACAATTCATAAGATTTTTGCCCTTCTGTTTTCTCTTCATAAAGCATTTCAGCATAAGTGGCAAATCCTTCATGGATCCACAAATCTGACATGTCACATGCAGTCACATAATTCCCCCACCATTCATGAGCTGTTTCATGTAAAATTATATAATCATAATTGAGGTACTTTTCATTTTTGTATTTACTTCCGTAAGCAATAGCTGTTTGATGCTCCATTCCTTCATAAGGACTTTCTACTAATTTGTATCCATCCTTCCACCAGGGATAAGGGCCAAAAACTTCTTCGTAAACTTTTAAAATCTTTACCGCTTGTCTAAAATGCAATTTTGCCTTAGCTACGTTTTCAGATCTCACATAAAAGTCTAGTTTATCCAATTTGGAACTCGGATTATCATATTCTAACTGAAAGTGCTCATACATCCCCAGGTAAAAAGAGATATTGTAATGATTAATTGGATAAGATGTTTTCCAGGTAAACTTTTCAAATCCGTCAAATGTCCTTTGGTGCTCCACTAATTTTCCGTTCCCTACACAAGTGTATCCTTTAGGAACAGTGTACTTTGCTCTTATACTATCCGGTTTATCTGAGATATGATCTTTACCCGGCCACCATATACTGGAACCATTATCTTCACAACTTACTCCACAAAAATGTTTGCCGTTTTTCTTCTTCCAAACCAGTCCACCTTCCCATGGTGGTCGTCTAGCTTTATCAGGTTTTCCATGGTAAAAAACTTCGATCATTGAATGAGATGAAATCAATACAGTTTCTTTCATTTTTACCAAAACAGCAGTATGATTTCTTTCAAATTTCAATTTATTTCCAAACTCATCTTTAATTGAATCAATCTCAAATTTATCTGACAGATCAATCTGCATTTTTCGGATTGGGAAAACAGCTCTGAAATACGTTTTAACGCTCCCTGAAATTGCTTTTTTATCAGGATTAATGTGCAGGTTCAAATCATAAAAAGTGACATCATAATTTTTTCTGTACTCATTTAGGTTTCCCAGCAATGAATCTTTTTCTTTAAACTTTGGAAAACTTCCGGGTCTAGCAGGTGATTTTGGCGGACGATAAAGAGAGCATCCCACCATTAAAAATCCTATTAAAATAAAAGACCATTTGTACATATTTCAATATTACAATCTATTTGACAGTTGAACGCAAAATATTAGGAAGTATTTAACAATTATCTATTGTATTGATTTTGTGTTGTTTACATTGTTTAATGCATCATTTTAACATTTTTTTACATCCGGTCATGTAACATTTCGACTAAAAGTGAGTCATATAAGAAACATCTAAACGTAGATGAGGCCATCATGGCCACGACAACTATTATTTAATTAGTAAGCATAAAGTAATAGTAGATTTTTTCATGGGGATCCAGCCTTGTTAATAGCGCAAGGCTGGATTATTTTTTTATACCAAGGCCATCCCGCCGTATACATAAAGGTATATCAATACAATCTCACCTATCATCACACCAGCAATCAAAAACCTGTAAGGCATCTTAACAATTCCAGCTACATAACATATTATATCTGTAGGCACTAAAGGAAAAAATGACCAGGCAATTACAATTAATGAAGCTTTTGGAGAATTAAGACGTTGATGCCATTTTTCAATTTTACTGGGATACTTTTCTTCCAATTTCTTACTAAATCCAAGTAAATCTGACATATAATAAACCATTGTGGCTCCGGCTGCTACTCCGACTAATGAAACTATAAAAACAAAAAAAGGTTGGTCTGGAAAAAGTGGAATACCTGCCAAAACAAACGGAGTGCTGGGAATTAAAAACAAACCTCTAACTAAGGAAACAATAATATAAATGAACATTAATTGATTGTTGTACCTACTTAAAAAATCAGCAATATTTTCTGCTGTAAAAGACTGAGGAGAGGCTATAAAAAAAATAAGTAGGACAACTATTGCAGCTATCCAGATAAAATAAAATATGCCCTTAACTATTTTCAATTGCGCAAATATAGTACAGAATTAAAATTAAATTTTTGTGAAAAGTGTGTATATCAGAGGAATTGGCATGGAATATGGAGCTAAATATTCGTATATTTCGGAGGTTTTATTTAATTATTGATTTTGTACAAAGCAGTATTATTCATATCAACCGTTTTGGTAGCAGGTTTAAGTTTAAAAGCTCAAACCCCTACTATTCTTGATCACAAAGGCAAAATTGAAATTAAAAACCTTTCTAATTTAAACTCCAGCGCTAGAGAAAATAATTTATCCATTACGCCAGATGGTAAATACTTATTCTTTAAAAGTGATAGAGGTGGACAAACCTGGTCAAGCTATAGCGGAACTTACAAAGGAAAAGTAAGATATGACGGAGACATTTGGTACAGTAAAAAATCAGGTGAAAGTTGGGGAAATCCTAGATGTTTAGGTTTAGGAGTTAATACTTCTTCCGGAGAAGATGAACCAATGGTATCACAAGATGGACAGTTTATTTCTTATCAATCATGGAAATATAATTGGAAAACAACAGGTGGCCCTTATTATACTGCAGAGTTAAATGGATCTTCTTTCAGCAACATTAAAGGAATGGGTGGAGGAATCAACAAGTTTATTCTTGTTGAGTTTATAAAAGCCGGAAATACATATGCAACGGATGGAGCCGCTTTATCACCTGATGGTAAGACATTTTTATTGTGCGCGGGTAGAGATTATGATGGCAACATGGACATTTACATTAGTAGAAAAGTAAATGGACAATGGACATACATGAAAAAACTCAACATCAGCACTCCTGGTGACGAACGTTCAATTTTTATTGCCGGAGATGGTAAAACAGTTTATTTCGCTTCTGACGGGCATGGTGGTTATGGTGGTATGGATATGTTCAAGACAACTTTAAATGATGACGGAACTTGTGGTGAAGTAATTAATGTTGGTGCGCCTTTTAATACCAGTGCAGATGATTATGGATTGATATTAACTGCGGATGGAAATGAAGGTTATTTTGTACGTGAAGGAGATATTTATTATGCCAATACCAAAGAAGCTGATCCAAGATTAAAACCGGGTGTTACAGTACTTATTTCAGGAACTATTAAAGATCAAAACGGAAAGCCATTGCAGTATTATTTGGAATTAGATGATGTTGCTACTAGCAAAGAAATTTCTACCTCAAAATCTAATTCAAATTCGGGCGAGTTTTTGTTTTCTACTTCAGATGTAACAGCTAAATACAGAATAAGAGATGACAATCACAAGTTCATAGACACCACATTCACTGTAAAAATTAAAGATGGCGTTGGTAAAGTGCATTTAGATATTGTTGTAAATGTTCCTAAAAACACTGAAAGTCATGAGAAAAAAATCTCTGTGATGTTTGAAAGAGATGCTTCTGTTTTAGATGCTGAGGATAAAAAATTATTAGATGAAATCGTTAATATTTCGCATTCAAGTATTGAATATGAAGTTGAAATCGTAGGAATGTCAGATGCGCACGGAAGCAGTGATTACAATAAAAAAATGAGTTTGGAGCGCGCCAATAAAATGAAATCTTATTTGGTAGCTCAAGGATTGAAAGCCGAAAAAATTAAAGTTTTATCTGAACCCAAAAATTTGTCAGAAGTAGATAATGACGTACCTGCTGCACAAAGACATAGAAAAGCCACAGTAACCATTAATTACACTAATTAACCCCATGAAAAAATTTGTTAGTTTAACTTTCACATTAACCCTTCTCTTTTCAACCCAAGCCTTTTCTTATAACAACTCTTTAGCACCACAACCTGATGTATTCGTAAAAAAGAAAACATTTAATGTTGGTGATATTGCACAAGGAGGTATTATTTTCTTTGTAAACAAAACGGGTGATCACGGTTTAGTAGCCGCTCAAAATGATCAATTTGAAAATCAAAACTTTCAAGACTGTTTAGATGGAATAAATGATCCTAAAAACCATGATGAGTTAGGACAGCAATTTTTAGACTGGAGACTTCCTAATTTATGGGAAGCATATAAAATGTACATGAATCTTTACATGATTAATGTTGGAAATTTTAGTGCCGCACCTTACTGGACTACCAAAACTACCGTTGGATTTGATAAAGTTCACATCATGAATTTCGAAAAAGGAATGGACTTAACATCTTATAAATCAGAGACTTTTAGAGCTAGAGCTGTAAGATCTTTCTAAAAAAATAATTTTTTTTACTTTTTTTTCCAACCCTTTACAACTTCTTGCATCTTAATAGTGCAGTTGAACCATTAAGTAATCTTTTTAGTTTAACCCCGCTTCGGATTTTTTTGGAGTAGTAGCCTATAGTTTAGATTTTAATTTTTGAGACTAAACATTCCGAAGCACACGACATCATAGAAACGTGATTTTAGGTTCAATGCCAGTTAACCAAAAGTGACTGAAAACCAAGATTGAAACGTCAATCTTGGTTTTTTTTTGCACTAAATTTTCCAACCTTTTGATATTTAGTTAGTCTATTAGTTGTGTGGATATATAAACAACGAGATTAAAGCTCTGTTTGTATTTAAACATAACTTACTTTCAAAAAATAACTGCTTGCAGAGAACGAACTGAAAAAACGGATCCCCATGACTAAACTCATTGACACCATTTTCTACGGTATGTTTCAATCAAAAAGAAAGATATCAGTAAAAGAAAAATTTTTAGTTGTGTTTTTTGCAAGTGTGTTATTGCTTTTAACAACTTCCTTTCTATTCAGTTAAGAAATTCTACTTAGAATCTATATCCAACGCTTAAATAAGCTCCAATGTCAAATTTAGTAGTGTAGTTATTAGAAGGATCGATAGATCCGTTACCACTAAAGATATTTCTCAGTCCAATTTCAGAATTAAGACCGTATCCAATTACAAAATTGTTTACATCATATTCCTGTCCTAGTTGAACAGTTAAACCGTAATCCAGCTTTTTAAATGCATCATTGTAAGATACTATTGTATTGTCTTCTTTAACAAAGCTTCTTTTGTTTACTCCTAAATATGGTCCACCTCTGAAGATTAGATTATGATCTCTAGTTGCTCCCTTGAAATTGAACTTTCTACCATACAGCAATGAAACCTCAAAGAAGTCAATTTGGCTAGTTCTTATTTTATATATTCCATTATCATAGAATCCAAGTCTGTTTCTAGATGAAGAATTAACAAACATGTTCACAGACAAACTATTCTTGTCTTTATACCATGCTTCAAAATTAAATCCATACTTATTACCTAAAGCCATTTTAGAGTCTAACAAAGTTTCTTTATCAAAAGATGCTCTTGTGTCATTATCCAAAATCCAGCTATTGTGTAGTCCACCAATAAGTCCGGCATTAAAACTCCATTTTCTGATATCACGTTTAACTTCTAAAGTCGCAAATTCTGCTTCTTGAACCAATGGTGAACCTAATCCGCTTATTGTTGTTTTAGGAAGCAACTCTAGATTTGTATTTTCTTCATTTGAAGCAACAGTATTATTTACCCCATTTGATAAATCATTCAACCCTGTTAACCCAACACCATTATTATCTTCTAATGTTTGAATATCTGAAGCTGTGTTATCATTATAAATTGGCGACTCAATTACTACAACATCCTCAAGATTATTCGCATATAAGTTATTTGAAATTGTTTCTTCATTAGCAACAATTCCAAATGGTACAATTTCACTCTTGTTTTCTATTTGTGAAGTAGATCTATTATCTACCAATCCTTCATTTAAGTTGGTAGGAATAAGGGTCATTAATAAGGCCAATGAAGCCGCTACTAAAATTGCCTGCCATTTATTAGAACCAACTTTTATTTCAGTTGCTGCTATTCTGCTCCAAACATTTTCAGTATCCAAACCGTTTTGTACTTTTTCCCAGATAGTATCAGGTGCTGCCACCACAGTTTGCTCAAAACTTTGATTCACTAGATTATCAACTCCTTCTACGTTTGACAATTCATTAAAATCAAATGCCGGAGCAGTATGAGTTTGTGCCTCAAAACCTTCTTTTACTTTAGCGTCTATTGAAAGATTATTTAGATCATTTGAAATACTATTCCATAAATCATCTGGCGCTTGAAAACTTTGAGCTAAAAACCCTTCACTCACTTTATTATTTAAAGCAGCATTATCTAGCTCATTTGAAATTTCATTCCATACGTTTGACGGAGCATTAAAAGACTGCGCCTCAAAACTCTGTTTTACCAACGATATGTCTTTATCTAATTTCACTTATGACCTTTAATAGCTTCTTTTAATAACGTTCTTGCTCTATTCAACTGAGATTTTGAGGTACCTACCGTGATATCCAAGATCTCGGCAATTTCTTGATGAGAATATCCTTCAATTGCAAATAATTTTAAAACCAAAGCTGCTTTATCAGGCAATTGATTTACCAGTTCAACCACTTTTGCAGTAGGAACAACATCCACTTCTGCAGGTTCTATGTCTGCGGTATCCGGAATATCTTCTACATACGTAAAAGCATCTCTAATTTTACTTTTCTTTCTTATATGGCCCAAAGCTGTGTTAACTATTATACGCCTAACCCAACCTTCAAAAGAACCATTGAAATTATAAGTGTGTAATTTTTTAAAGATTTTGATGTAACCTTCTTGCAGAAAATCTGATGCTTCATCTCTGTCTTCAGCATAATACATACAAACAGAAAACATTTTATCACAATGCAACTTATACAACTCTTCTTGAGCTGCACGTTCGTGATTTAAACAACGACCAATTAGTTCTCTGTAAGATTCTTCTTGCATTAATCAAATATAGCACGATTTGACTCATTGATTCGAGCCAGTACTTGATTATAAATAGTTTGATTATTGTCTTTATTTACCAAAATGTAATCTTGCCCCTGAGCTGGAGTAACCACTGCATTATCCCAATCTGATGCAGAAATATCTTCAAACCAATAAATTGGATCCAATTCAATTTCTACTTTTTCTCCTTCAGATTCTTTCATGCTGATTGTTGATTCCCCTTGTTTACCTTCACCTGTAATAAAGAATTCTTGACTACCCGATAGTTCGAAAATCAACTTTACGATAGGACCTTGATTTTGCTTGTATGTTCCTTCAAGTGACATAGCAAGATTTGTATTTTTATCAGCCAGATTAAACTTTAGATCGGCTGATACATAATCTCCTTGAGGTAAATCAAAATTTAACTCATCAATCTCTCCTGAATTATTTACATCAATATTCAAACCTTCATTAAAGACTCTGTTGAAATTAATGTCTTCTCCTTCCACTCTGTCCCCAATGATATTGAAGTTTTCAATATTTATGGTACCTGTGGTTAATTTAACGGCTGCTTGAGGCTCGAAATTTTTATTTAAGTCAAATGCAAAGTTCACTTTTACAGGCTTTTTCAAGTCTGCCTTCTCGCAAGATCCGAGCAAAACTGCAAATGCTAAAAATGAAAAAATAGTTCTCATGGGTAGTTTTTTGATATCTGGTAGATGCATAAATTACGAAAAGGTTGCAACGTATGCCAATAATTGCAAGGTTTTTTAACAATTTCTATACAAAACGTAGATCATTGAACATTCGTTGGTCAAATTACCTTCTATGTTAATAAGGGCAAGGATTCGTGAATAAGTAACTTCAGAAATATTTGACTCTTAATAAGTTGAGTCTTAATTTGCAAACTGTACCACAAACAACAACCAAAAACCTCTGAACTATGTCTAATTGGAAATTGATACGCGTTTCTGATATTATGCAGAATAAAAATGATTTGGACATCAATAAAATGTACCGAGCAGGAGCCGTAAATCACAACAGTGCATACCGCGCATTAGAAATTGAAACTTATGAAGATTTTGTGAAGGTATTAGCACAACTGGAACCAGGATTTGAAGAATACATGGTTTTTGACAAAAACCATTATGCCAACATTCCGGATTTTAATCAGGATTAGTTACCTGGATTTCGTTGAAATAATCTAGAAAAATCGTCTGAAATTGTACTTCCATTATCCAATGGATAAGATTCGCCTCTGCCCTGTCTTTCGGGTTGTGCATCTATTAATGAACTGGTTTTTTGTGATTCATTGTCAGCCAACCAAAATCCATATCCAGTGTTTCCATGAAAATCGTCCATTGGAATAACTTCTTCCTCAATTACACGAGTTGATGCAGAATTAGATTCAACATTTTTAAAAGCCATTAATTCCGGCAAATTGAATTCCCCAGCAGATGCGATCAATTTGTCATTTGAATTCTTTTTTGAAAAATCAAAATCTTCAACACCTAATTCTAAAAGATCAGCTGCAGTAACTTGCTTACTTTGAACTTGAACACTTTCATTGTCAACAATAAAAGCCTTTGCTAATACCATAGCAACCACTATTATCATTCCAATCGTTGACTTGTTCATAGGTTAATTTTCACGCAATAAGTAAGTAGTTCATTTGAACTGGTTTCCCTTAGACGCCAATTTTGTCACAAGGTGGTCTAAGAGGGGGCACAAAGTTAGATATATTTTTCCTTTCTTTCTCAAACTGATTCATTTTTAAGTATTTCCACGCATATTTTTTTATCTTTAGGAACCTCAAAAAATATTAAAATGAAGAACTTATACACTTCTTTAACCCTTTTTGCCCTATTAATAGGAAGCATTACATCTTATGGACAAAAAGTGGACCTTCCTAAGGGAATGACGGAACATGAGAAAACAATCATGGATGAATACCTTCAATCTTTCAATGACAGAGGTATTACCAGTCCTCCTCCTTACACCAACATCAGAAATATGGCCGAATGGGAAGAAGTTCAGGCGCTGGTAATTACATGGACTGGATCATACAACACCATTCAAACTAAAATAGTGGATGCTGCTCAAGAAGAGTGTTTGGTTATTATTCATTGTACAGATTCTAATAATGTCAAATCCATCTTAAATGGAAATGGTGTACCGGATGTAAACATCCATTATTTAGAAGTACCATATAACTCAATTTGGATTAGAGATTACTTTGGAAACACTTGCTATAATAACTATGTAGATGACATCTTTTTTGTTGATTGGATTTATAACAGACCACGCCCGGATGATGACGTAATGGTAGATGCTACAGCAACATATTTAGGTATTCCTGTTTACTCAATGACAGCAAATCCTACCAAATTAATGGCAACTGGCGGAAACTGGATGACAGATGGAGCCGGCATTGCTTTTTCATCTGAATTAATAGTTGACGAAAATGACGGTACAGGTGATTACGGATTAAATTATCCAAATCATACTCCGGCAGAGGTAGATCAGCTTTTCAGTGATTGGATGGGAATTAACACATACATCAAAATGACTGTTTTACCTTATGATGATATCCATCACATAGATATGCATATGAAGTTAATTGATGAAGAAACTTTGCTTGTTGGAGAATATCCGACTGGAGTATCAGATGGACCACAAATAGAAGCCAATTTACAATATGTGTTGGACAATTTTAATACGAAATTTGGTACACCATTTAAAGTTTATAGAATACCTCAACCTCCTAGTACTTCTGGCGCTTATCCGGGGTCTGGTGGATATTATAGAACGTATGCAAACCAAACTTTTGTGAACAACACTGTATTACTTCCAACCTATAGAGAAGAATACGACACTACGGCATTAGCAATTCTTGACACAATCTTACCGGGATATAATATTGTTCCTATTGATGTTGACAACACAGGTCAAAACCTAATCTCACTTAGTGGTGCTATTCACTGTATTACACATACGGTAGGAGTTAATGATCCAATTTATATTTCACACAAAAAATTAGAGGATACCAATGATGATATCAATCCTTATCAAGCAACAGCAACCATAATGCATAAAGATGGAATCTCTGCTGCTTCTATTTGGTATAAAACAGATATTGCCGGTACGTATACTGAAGTTTCAATGAATAACACTAGCGGTGACGTCTGGCAAGGTCTTATACCTGCACAAGCGGTTGGAACAACAGTGTATTATTATATTGAAGCTACTGCGGTTGGGGGAAAACAGGTAACTCACCCTTTTACAGCTCCTGCGGGATATCACAAATTTAAAGTGCTAGGAACCGGAGGTGGCGGAGGTTCTGGAATTTCAGAAACAAATCCATTAGAATTATTAGAGATTTATCCGAATCCGGCTTCTGAAATTACAGTAATCCCTGTGAACATGCTTAACAATGTAAACGATTGCCAAATTGTTATGACCAATATGGTAGGAGAAATTGTTGAAATTATATATCAAGGAGAACTTCCGGCAGGTAAAAAGAATTTCTTTATTGACGCAGGTGAATATGCAGCCGGTGTTTACCAGATTATTATTCAATCAGGTGACTATCGTGACTACAAAAAACTTGTGATTCAGTAACAGATAAAAGACTTATTTAAAAGCGGGCCTGGTTTTAACTGAGCCCGTTTTTTATGGATTTACCTTAGTGAATTTTTGGACTTCAACTTTACCGTCAACTTCTATTCTTAAGAAGTACATTGCCTGATCCAAGTCTTCAATATTCATATCTACTACGTTATTTCCTTCAAATAGTGAAACACCCTGTTGAACTGCCACTGTTTTACCGTTTAGATCCAAAATATGGATTGTAATTTGCTGATCCTTATTGGCCTTTACATTTAAATTAATTTGATTGCTTGCAGGATTTGGATAAAGCATCAATTGGTTATTAATCTCACATGATTCAATACTTACTATATCACTGGTAGATTTATTCCCATTTAGGTCAATTTGCTTTAACCTGTAATAAGTGATTTCATTTTCCAAGTTATTATCCTGATAAGCATAATTATGTGCTGTAGATGAAGTTCCATTACCTTGAATCTTTGCCACAAAAGACCAGTTTTCAGCATTGGTGCTTTTTTCAATTACGAAATAGTCGCAATCTCTTTCAGATGCAGTTGACCAATTTACAATTGCTGAACCTCCTTCACACTTTGCTGTGAAAGTGGTTAGCTCCACTGGAAGAGTAGAACCAAGTGTAATCAAATCAATCCCCATTCTCAATCCTCCTGAAGTTGAAGACCCCAGTAAATGATTGGCATCATCATCATAAGGTAAAAACTTAAAAGTATGAGAAGTAGCTGTTGGCGTAAACGCAACAGAAACATTGTCCCAGCTTTGACCGGTAGCATTATAAGCCAACAAACTAGTACTAGGAGTTGAAGTAGCCAACAAAGTATTATCCACATAAACTCGCCATGACCCTGTTGGATCTAAAGCATTTGATTGTTTTATTACCGTTTGATAAAAATCAATCACATAAGGAGTTCCAACACTCAATCCTGAAACAGTTTGCATTAAACCTTCATGATAACTTGAACTTCCAGAAAACTCAGCATGTAAACCAGCTACGAAAGTCCCTCCACTATATGGTGTTCCAAGAATCCCAGCAGATGCAGAAGGTCCTGTTGTATTGCAAATATCTGAAGTAGCCTGTAAAGAACCACTTGCCGTACTTGCAGGGTCTGTATTAGGAACTTGCTGCCATCCTGTTGGAGCTGCACTAATTGCCACAGATCCGTTCAAATCAGAATTGGTGAAATTTTGACCTTTTGCAAGCTGTGTAATGAAAAACACAGCAATGGCAAGAAATGAAATCTTGTACATAATTGAAGTTCAAATAGGTAAGGTGCCACAAATGTATGACACTTCTTTAGAAACTTCAAAATTTTAAAACAGTTTAATTGTTGAATTTCTGGTACTTAGGAAAGTATCTGTGTTATTTCTATCAAAAACTGGTGTGAATTATTTAAAATGAGATGTCTCGTGAAATTACCTCCAAGTATCTCTCCGGCAGTTCACTCATATTTATTAGCGATTTTTTAATCCAAATATCTCCTTTCAAATACTCCTGAAACTTATAATCTGTAATAAATCCATTTTCATCCAAAACGGGGATGGCAATTACAAAAGCATTTTTAAACTGATAGATTTTAAAATTCTCTTCCGGTATAAACCACTGATCATTTTTATGGTCGTAAATTCCAGACATATAAGATCCTTTAACCGGTTCTTTATACAAGAAATGACCATCAACATCAGTAGAATCATAACCTTCTTCGGTAAATAACGGTAGTGCAGGTAACTCTTCTATGTAATGGTTATAAACCACCAAACTATCATCCAATTTATAGGTTGAAAATTTTTCGTTGTATTTAGCTAAAATAGGTTCAAACAACACCTTTGATTCAAGCCCTTCTTTCAAAATAAACCTTGAAGATTTGAGGGTACCGTCATGATTCAAAATTGGTTCATTAATTAAATATTTATCACCCAATATCCATTCTACATTAATATTCTCAGGCAGCACAACCCATTTATTTTCCTTCAAGCTGTACACTCCGGTTCTGAAATATCCCGGAATTGAAGGGTAAAACACAAAATTACCATTGGCATCAATTGAATCTTCACCAGGATACTCATAGCTTTCCATGATCATTTCATCAATAAAGTCATTTTCATTATTCTTGATTTTGACCAAATCCTCATTGTAGTTTTTAATCTCAAACTCTGTGAAAACTCTTTTATCTATGAAATCCTTTGCCATGAAATCATCCTCTGTTAAAGCAGCAAAATCATCTTGAGGAAAAGGAACCAATGTATCAGCATATAGCCCATAACCATAAGGAATTGCAAATAAATAATTAGCCGCTACACTATCCTCATTTTCGAAATAATAAAATAACCTACCCGGATTTTCTTCATTGGCAGATTTGTACCACCAAATACTTCTGCTTTTTGCTGGGTCATACTCGTAGCCATATTTATCAGGATGATCACCTATAATCTTCACCCTAACATTTGAATCGTTCGGAATTTCAAAAATGATTGGTTCTCCATTTTCTCTGATAGCATCATCTACTTTGAATTTCATCTGACCATCTTCAATGTAAAATGCTCCAACGTCCAGCGAATAACTCATTACTTCTTTAGGTTCAATAAAAATCTCCGCCTCTATATCTCTTTGTCTTGCAACTCCAACACCATCTTTGGTTTTATAGTAATGAACTGTTTCAACATCCGGAGATATACTTGATGTGCTCAAAATTTCTTCATCCGGAATTAAGAATTTTGGATCCATTTTGTATATGTAGTCATTGTAATCAAATTGCTGAGCTATTTGATTATTTTCATTGAAAACAACAACCTTGGAATCTTTATAATTTCGTGTTTCAGTTAAAATTGGTTTGATAGCCACATAAGAACCATTATTATACGATAGTTTGGTGTGCTCAGGATCAATTATCCAATCAGATTTATCAGGATCAAACACTCCACTTACATAAACTCCAGGTTCAGGTAAGGGATAGACAAATTCACCTTCAACTGTCATTGAATCTTCTCCCATTTCTGACATTAGTGGAATCAGGTACTCATCATCCTCTGTCAAGTGAGCATTTGCAATAATCTTTCCGTTGCTCAACCACTTAGCATTGATAAATCTCCATCCCGGTAAGTACTCAAAATCACTTAGTTCCTTAGGAACAATTTTGCTCAAATCATTGAGGTTTTTATTCACCGGATTGATTCTTATAACTCGCTCATTATCAATCAAGGCAATTTCTTCCCAATTATCTCCTAATTTATCCTGACTCAACCAAACTTCAGCATTTGTTAACTTAAGTTCTTCTTTGATTTCTATATCATTTACAAGTGTATCTATTTTGAGATCATTATTCTCTCGTCCCTGACATAAGAAAAGGACATCAAACAAATTATCTTCTTTTGCAGCTAAAACATACTCGAACTTACCAGTGTTTGGAGATTCAAAATAATTCACAAAACCATGATGAAGTATGTATTGGTATTCTGGTTTAAATACTTCCTCAACGTTGAAATTACCCTCTGTAGACAGCCATTCAAGAGAATACCCATCATAGTCTGATTTTCCGCACAAAGGAATCTTGAACATTCCAACCCCTTTTTTCTGTTTATGATATACATAAATACTGTCTTTATCATACCAAACTTTTTCACTTTTTAGTGGCCATAAGTCTAACGGAAAAGCAAACTTTTGATATTTGATATGTTCAGTAGGCTGCATTCCCGTCTTTTTATCATAACTGAAAAAATCATAAGTATATATCAAAGGAGAAAGACTGTCTTTATTACCAGCTTTTGGTAAATAATAAGCGCCGTAAATATTTTCCCAGGCATTGACACCTATGTAGTTAGGCTCTATTGTCCATTTGCCCGAGTTCAAATCAAAACAACCACTATTAAAGATCATCTTTTCATCTGCATCAAAATAAACTATAAAACCGTTATCATCAATAGAATCTTCTCCGGGATACTCAACACTTGGAATAGCTAAAAACTGCTCATCTCTTGTATTGTAATGACTGAATTGAAGTTTTAAATGATTGTCTTTGATATAATAATTGAACTCCCCTTTGAAAGCATAATTTTCTTGATCCTGAGGGTTGACACAAAGTAAAGTGGCATCTTCATCTAGACCAAGATAATTGATAGCCTTTTGATCAACTTCTTGTGTTTGTAGTTTAGAATCCCATTGTGATTTTAAAATATGTCCTAAATGAAACTTGCCACTATCGCTTGCAGGCTCAAGTAATTGAACACTTCCTTTGTAGTAATGATAGACTTTTACTTTCTTTTCTTTTAAGTTAACGTCCAACAGCATTTGTGGCTCTTGTAAATGTATCACATGACCATTGTGAGGCTTTTCTAAAAATTCACCTCTGGCATTGCTCCAAATTCCCACTTTGGTTTTTTGTTTGCAAACAACTAAATGACCCTGTCCAATATCAGTTTGTACCCATCCATCAGGTTGTGCAAAAGCAACAAAAGTGGACATGACAAAAAGAAAACTTAATAACCTCATAAATAAAATGTAAAAAAGAAAATGTCTTTACTCAATTAGCTCACCATTCGCGTAGGATTCAACAAAATCAATGGTGCCATTCTTTTTATAATGAATACTCTTCCCATTTAACAAACCATCTTCATATTGAGATTCTGTTTGCTTGTTTCCATTATCGTAATACCAGATATGTATTCCTACTTTATCATCATAATCAAACATTCCTCTGTAAGATATATTTCCATTTTCATAATAGGTAACATCTTCACCATATAAGTAATCGTCTTGATATTCTGTAGTTTCTTCTAATTGTCCGCCTTCATACCACCATTTCCAAAGCCCGGTTCTTTCTCCATCTTCATACATTCCTTCAAAGGATTTATTTCCGTTTTCATACCATCCTTCAGAAAAACCATTCAAAAGCGTGTCATTATAGTATCCAATTTCTTCAATTTGTCCAGAAGGATAATACCAAACATATTTTCCCATGGCTTTACCACTTTCATAATTTCCAATTGATTCTAAGCTTCCTTCTTCACTGTAAAATTTCCATTTCCCTTCTTCAAAATCTCTGTGATACTTCCCTTCACTCGCTAATTTTCCGTTGTCGTGGAATGACTTGAATTTACCTTCTGCCAAACCATCTACCCAAATACTCTCTTCTTGTAATCTGCCGTTTTCATACCAAAACTTCCAAGAACCGTCCTGCATTCCATTTTTAAAGTATCCTTCAGACTGCTTGGTTCCGTCGTTATAATAAAAGGTCCAAAATCCATGCTGGTTTCCCAACTCATCATAACCACCTTCACCGGTAGTTTCATCATCAATCCTTATCTTTTCTTCTCCCTTTTGACCACAAGAAGAAATAAATAGCAGCAATATAAATCCAATGAAAAGTTGGTTTTTCATTTTACTATTTGTTTTGATTAAACTTGTCTGATTCCAATTCAGGCCATTTCAAATCCATTTGTTCCATTGCCTCAATTATTCGCTTAGCAATAAAATTGATTTTAACCCAATTTCTATCTGCAGGAATAACATCCCATAAAACGTTATTACAACGTTTAAAAATCGTTTCATAAACGTTCATATAGTCATCCCACATCTTGCGAGAATTCCAATCTCCATCATTATGTTTCCAGTGTTTCTGAGGGTTTTCAATTCTTTCAGTCAATCTTTCTAATTGTTCTTCTTTTGAAATATGCAGATAAAATTTCAAAATTTTAGTTCCGTTTGATTCCAGTAACTTTTCAAACTCATTTATTTGATCATATCTCTTTTCAATTTGATCTTTTGAATGCGTCTCAAGAACTGTAGGAACAAGAATATCTTCATAATGAGACCTATTAAAAATATGAATCATACCTTTTGCTGGTACAACTTTATGAACTCTCCATAAAAAGTCATGTGCCATTTCCTCTTCGGTAGGCTTTTTAAAAGAGTACACTCTACATCCCAATGGATTAACACCCGAAAAAATTCTTCTTACAGTACCATCTTTACCAGAAGCATCAACTCCTTGCAAGATTACCAACAAGCTTTTTTCACTTTGTGCATAAAGTATTCTTTGTAGTTCAGCAATACGCGCTATTAGCACTCTGTTTTCAGCTTTTATTGCTTCTTTATCCCAATCTTCGGGTCCTTGAGTAGATGCTGTCAGTAATTTTGCCATAGCAGTAGATATTTCAGCTAAATTTAACCAATCATTTTAACCTGAACATAATTTGAAGTTTAAAGACTATCTCATTGCCAACGTAGCCGTCAGCACAACATGCTTTTTTATCATGTTTGCATTAACCGGTATGGTTGCTCCTGCAATTGCCTTTGGAGGATTTATATTTATAATGTATTATGGTGCAGGAAGGTATTCAGCAAAAAATTCAAGAACAGTAGCTGGCAGAAGATATGATTTCATGACCAATGAATCAATATTCAACAATTCACTACTTGTTTTATTGGCAGGAGTATTAAAATCAGATGAGCACAACTCTAATGTAGAGGTTAAATACATCCAACAATCATTATCGCTCCATTTTAATACTGCTAGAGTTGATCAACAAGTTGCGTATATTCAAAAATTGACACAAAGAGAAAATTTGGATCATAAACCAATCTGTAAGATGATTTTTGAAAACTATTATCTCACAGAAAAAGTTCAATTAATGCATTTGTTGGTAGGTATTGCTACTGCTGATGCATATCTGAGTGACAAAGAAAAAGCCTATTTAGATGAAATTGCAGCAAGAATAAGACTTCCATTCCCTACCTATCAAGCTATCTTTAGCATGTTTAGGTTTAAAACCGAAGCACAACATAGAGAACAACAAAAAAGACGTGAGCAAAAACAATACAGCTCATCTATGAAGTTAGCTGATGCTTTTAAAATTCTCGAGCTAGAATTAAATGCAACAGAAAAAGAAATTAAAAAATCTTATCGAAAACTAGCATTAAAATTTCATCCTGACAGGGTAATTCATTTGGGAAAAGAACATCAAAAAATAGCAGAACAAAAATTCCAAATTTTGTCTGAAGCCTACGAATACATTAAAAATATTAAAGGATTCAATTAATTTTAATCTGCTAGGAATCCAAGAATAAAAAAGCTGATTAACAGTTGAATTAGAAGTTTAAACATTCAAAACCCTTAGCACGTCTACTTTTTAACGGTATCAAAACAGAAGTGTTATTTTTTTTACATTATTAAACTTTAATAATTAAACTTTAAGAGTACAAATGAGGTAAAAAATTCATGCCTTTAACTTCCAACCTTTCAATGTATTATTCATCTAAATGAGGCTAAGCTACTGCTTAAACTACACACTATGATGAAAACTCTTACAATTACACTAGCTATGGTGGCCTCTATGAGCGCCACTGCACAACAGGTTCAGGAATTAAATGGGGGGAATAAAATCAATTATAAATCAACTAATTTGATATACGAACCAACCATTCCGGCTGATTCAACTTTTACAGTTACGAAAAATACTACAGGACAACCACTGACAGAGGAAGTCTTGAAAGAAATTAATCTTCACCGAATGAAAGAAGATTATTTGTGGAGAGTGAATGGAAAAATAGAGATATTAATTCATGCTATACAGCCATAATTAGGAGGGGATAATGAGAAGAATACTAGCTTTAACAATAACTACCATTGTAACTTTTTTTACGAGCAATACGGCAAGCTCTCAAACTGCAGTTTGTTCGGGGTCATACACAACAGTAACAGCCAATTGTCAGAATTTTACAATTGGAAATGGAACTACAGGATACATTCAAGTTTGCTTGGACGCCAATAATTTCCCATCTGGTGGTGGGACTAACTGCAGTCCGGGTTGTGGATTTACCGGTGGAGGTTATCCTCCAAATATGTGGGTATATGATTCAGGAGGAAACATTATTGACAACTTCAATGCAGCCAATGCAGTAGGAGATTGTATTACCGTTCCTGTAAATGATGGTGTAGCAACTATTTATGGATTGTGTTTGACCGCAGGAACTACCATTTCATGGGAGACAATTGATGCCTGTGGAAATAACGTATGCTCTGGTTCACCTCCTCCTTGTTTCCCTCCAGGTTCATGCGATTGTGCTAACCCTTGTGGCGCAGCATGCGGATTTGCTACAACACCTACAGTGGCAGACGTAACTAGTGGATGTCCTCAATATGAATATGTCCCAGAACTAGGTCCTTCTACTACAAGCTCATCTTGTTATACTTTTACCGCAGCCAGTACATCAGTTGACTTTGGTGTAATTGTTTCATCAAACTGTGTAGGTGGAAACGTAACAGCTTTTTCATGGGAAGTATACAATACTGGAAGTTGTGGTTCGCCATTATATTCCGGAACACTGGCCAGTTTAACTATGAATCCACTTGTGATTGGAAATAGCTACACATTCTGTTATACTTTCACAACGCCTTCTTGTACACACACAAGTCACTACCCCTATTTTGTAGGTGCAGAGCCACTTGAAGTGGAATTGAAAAAATTCAATGCAGAAGCTTTAGACAATGCTGTCATGCTAAGTTGGGACGTTACTTCAGAATTTGAGAACGATTACTTTGTAATTGAAACTTCAACTGATGGTTTAAATTATCACGAAATAACATCTATAGAAGGTAATGGCAACAGTGAAACTAAAACTTCATACCTATACATGGATGAACGTGCATCTGAAGGAATGAATTACTACCAACTTATTGGTGTAAGTAAAGATGGTGATAGAGAATATTTGGGATTGGCTTATGCCAATTATTCACCGGTTGATAAATTTGAAGCAGTGAGTGCAGAAATTTTTAACTTAAGTGGAACTAAAATCATGACTTTAGACGCAAAAGGAGAAAACGTTAATAATTTGATTAATAACTCAGATTTGCAATCAGGTTTTTACATTGTTCAAATGATTGATGCAGTTGGAAATACCAGATCTTTTAAACATTATCAAAAGAGCAAATAATTTACCACTGATTTAATACAAGATTTTGAAGCAGCTTATTAATAAGCTGCTTTTCTTTTTCATGACCTATTTGCAATAAAAAAGCATGGATTGTTGAAATTATAGTATTTCCTTCTTGCGGAACAAAAGCCCAACCTTTAATCTCATTTTGAGTAATTAATAAATTACCGTCCAAGACTATTGCATGACTAAAAATTCTTCCGTTGTATCCATATCTTCTTCCCATTTCAAAAACTACATTAGAGTCAAACTTACTTGTTCTTGAAACCAAAGGACTATTATCAATCAAATCAATTACACTGTCTTTTAGTGGAGATTTTAGCTTCAAATTAAATCTAACTGAATGTAGAAACTGACTAGGAGTTGTAATATCTGAAGCAGTACAATTTGCATCCACTCCAATTGATTTAAACATATCATTTACATCAATTGAATGATGAGTTCCTGCAACTTCATCTAAATGTCGAGAAACAACATTACCTGATACCATTCTTTGGTGATTACCAATATCCTCAGATCTTCTTACCACCACCATATCTGCAGATTCTAAATTTTGTAAGAGATCTCCCCCAAACAATCTCATTATGGCTGCCGAACCATGCATATTGCAAGATACAACATGAACAAACTTTTCATTTTTAATAAGCTCATTATTAAGTCCGGACATAAATGAAACACCAAAGCCTTTTTCGCTTCCCTGAGCAGATGCTCCTATTAAATTTGGTAGCTTATCATAACGATCTTTATTTAAGAGGCCAACACCATTTGCAGCACATTCAAAAATGTAATTCACCTTAGGTAAAACATCTTCCGGGTTTGGATAGCTAACATCATCAGAACATACTTTTATTCCTTTTGCTTCAAGTAAATTAAGCTCTATACTTTGCCATGGTTGAATTTTTCTTTTGTATGCCCAAACTTCATCAATGCCAAAATCAACTTTATAATCCAACAATAAATTAGCTACAGTGGTTCCGATATTTCCTAATCCATTAACTAAAACAATCATTTGCTGTACAAGATTTTTTTCACTTTTTGTTTACCTAAAAATGGAACCAAAACAGATGATAATAATATTTGAAAATTCAATTTGAGAGATTCATTCTTAATGTAATAATGATCCAAATACCAACTCATTTTTTTATCACAAACAGGAGACAATTGTGCCAAACCTATTATTCCAGGCCTTAAATTCCATCTAACTGCATAATAATCGTCATTCCAACCAAGCCTGCTAATATCAGATTGAGTTAGGGGTCGAGGGCCAACCAAAAACATCTGTGCTGACATGATATTTAATAATTGTGGTAATTCATCAATACCCGTTTTTCTCAAAACTTTACCAACCAATGTTACTTCATCATTTAACATAGATCTAAATTTAATAAGCTTGAAAGTCTTTTTATTTAGGCCCACTCTTTCCTGAACAAAAAACGGATTGTGAAAATCAGCTAAAAAGATTATTAAGGCTACCATTAAAAGAAATGGTAACAAAATTAGCAGGGCAACTAATGCCATTATTGAATTTGCAAGGGTTCGCACACAATAAATTTAACACCATTGATGAATTATCTTGTTGACAATCAACTAAAATTCAATGCACTTTATTATTTGCAGACTATTAGCCATTATTCTTTTTAATATGCTTAAGGTTTTCATTCATGCGTTTTGCTATTTCATCATCATAGCCTAAAACGGCATTAGGAAAATGAGTTGATAGAAAATCAAAAATTCCTTTGACTCTTTTCTTTTTAATAGATATTGTGTGTAGTTGACCATTATCAGCATATGCATAAATATAATGATCACTGCCTCCTCCCTTCACTGATGTAACATGCTCATATATCCAAATAAGATAACCTTTATTTCCTTCATTAATCGCAGCTACAATTCCGTGCTTTCCATTTTTAATATCCATTGTGGATTTGATAGATTGAAACAAAATAAATCCACCTATTAAAATACAAATGGCGATTAACACCCACAATACAATTAAACCTCCAACTCCTACCTCATCCATTTCACTATCTGCACCAGACAAAATCAACCAAAGCATAAACACCCCAAACAACAATATAAAGGTTGCAATGATGGATTTTTTTGTGTTAGATTTTCCTAGAATCTTTTTAAAATCAGCTAATTCCATAGTCGTTATTTGATTTCAATTTAGAATATTTTTCCCAAATATCTTTTTGCATTATTCGCAAATAATTGTAGTTATCTGCAAAATTCAATTCTCATATTGGCTTTTATCACCATAATTTTGGTTCAATCAAAAAACTAAAAAAATGAAAAAGCATCAATATTCATCTTTAAAGAGAGCAGAGCTTATTGCCTGGTTTCTTTTTCTATGTGTTGGGGTCATGTATATCATATTGGCATTAGTAATTCAAAATTTTTAGACTATGGAACTGAATAAAACAGAAGCAAACATTTTAAAGAACATTGGTTTAAGCATAGAAAATGGTTGCGTAGAGATTACAGATATCTTAAAGAAAAGAAAACATCAACTTGCTCTTTCAGAGATTGGCAAGATTCGGATAAAAATTAACTGTTGGTTTGGGCAAAGGTTGATCCAAAAATTCAAACCTACATGTAAAAGAAGTAAAGCAAGAATTTACAAAATGACCATTATAAGCTGGGATACAGAAAAGTTGAAGGTTTTAATTAAGGTAAGTAATCCAAAAATGTACAAAGAGGTTTTAAATAAACTCAACATTTATTTTTACCATGCATCTTAAAACCAACCGATACTAATTCCGGCACCAAATAGTTGAAGTTTACTACTTTGATCATGATTGAACAAGAAGGCCATATCATAGTAACCAAATAGCATGATATTGTCTACACCAATTCTGATTGTAGGACCATAATGCAGGTGATTGATATCAGGAAAATTGAACTCTTTGTATTCAGCTCCTTCAATTCTATGTTTGTGATAATATTCAAACATATAACCTGCTTTGAAACCCGGATAAAATTTAAATTTTCCTCTTTCTCTGGCCGCTCTGAATCTCAATTCAAATGGAACTTCAACAAAGTTAAAAACAGATCTATTGATCCATCTTTTTGGACCGGTATACGGATTTAGCTGAGTATAATAGGTATTGTCGATATTCACAAAATCTAAGGAACCATTTGACCTAATATTAAAGTGGCTATAGCCTAAACCTATTCCCATACCAACGCGTCCCTTTTTTTCAAAAGGCACATCAAACATCAAGTTAATAGCATGTCCTATAGCGTAGAATTTAGTTTTAACACCATTGGTTTCCCCTATCCATGAATTCCAGAAAAAGTCAGTATTGAAACGATCAAATTTATCTGCGCGCTCAGGTGGAGGCGCCCAAATTCCGCTATACATTCGCATTATTCCGGGTTTACGCGTTTCAAAAGGATGACGTCTATCCTTTTTCTTATCTTGCGCAAAAAGTGGAGCTACTAATAAGCAGAGGATCAATATGGAAATAATTTTTTTCAAGCTTCTATGTTTTGCTCCCAGTTCCAGGAATGCTTTAGGGCATCAGCCATTGTGTATTTGCAATGCCAGTTTAACACATTATTTGCTTTGGCAGCATTGGCCCAAATTTGTTCTACATCACCCGGCCTGCGATCACCAATTTGGTAATTCACTTTCACCTGGTTCACATTCTCAAAAGTATGTATAATTTCTAAGACAGAACTTCCTTTTCCTGTACCCAAATTAAAAGGCTCACATACTGATGAACTTTGCTTAGCCAACCAATTCAATGCCTTTACATGAGCATCAGCTAAATCAACCACATGAATATAATCTCTAATACAGGTTCCGTCAGCAGTGTTATAATCATCACCAAAAACAGTTAATTTTTCTCTTATGCCTTTCACTGTTTGCGTGATGTAAGGAACAAGATTATTAGGAATCCCCTGTGGAAGCTCACCAATTTTCCCTGAAGGATGAGCGCCAATAGGATTAAAATACCTCAACAGGCAAATTTTTAATGCTTGACCCGATTGCACTGCAAATTGAGCTAATTGCTCACATGCAATCTTAGTAGCACCATAAGGTGACTCTGCTTTTTGGATTGGAGTATGTTCATCTACAATGGGATTATCAGGTTCACCATAAACCGTACAAGAAGAAGAAAACACCAATTGTTCTACATTGAATTTCTTCATGGCATTGAGCACAACACACATTGAAGTGATATTGTTTTCATAGTACATAACCGGTTCAGCAACTGATTCACCAACTGCCTTGTAAGCTGCGAAATGAATTACACCAACTATTCCTTTATTATCAGCAAAAACTTTATCTATATCTGTTTGGGAGGTACAATCAACAGTATAAACTTTGAGTGATTGATTGGTAATGTCATTCAACCGATCAATGATCCATTCTTTTGAATTTCTAAAATCATCTATGATAATTGGTTCATATCCTGCATTAACAAGTTCTACTACAGTGTGAGAACCAATATATCCAGCACCTCCGGTTACAACAATTTGGTTATTTGCGCTCATATTTCACGTAAAAATAAGAAATGAGCTCAAATAGTAATAAATGCACTACTGATTTAATATTGCACTTAAGTTGGATGATCTGAGTATTGCATTGTCTTTATAGAACATCACTGATAATTCAAGATGATTTTTTAGATTATCAATTTTGTCTTCTGTGAATTGAAATGAATTAGGGTCAATACAGAAATCACCAATAAAATTCAATCCACTTAAATCACCCTGCAGCCATCTTCCCTGTCTTTGACCTTTTTCATAAAGTCCGGTTTCATATAATCCTCCATCTCTATCATAAAACTTCCACACACCAGTAGCCAAGCCATCCTTCACCTCTCCTTCTGCTTGTAAAACACCGGTTTCATAGAAATACTGCACCTTTCTTGATGGATACTTTTCACCTGTTGACAGATCTTCTAAAATTACCATTTGACGTGTTTCATAATGATCTGCAAACTCACAGTTATACTTTGAAAACACATCTGTTATTGCCGCTTTATAAACAGCCGCCCCGTTTTCATATTTAGTATAAATTCCATAGGTTGCTATCTCTCCCATTCCAGCTATTTCCATTGTATCCTCAACGTAATCCACCGTAAAAGTCAAATTGCCTTCGGGTTGATAAAACTCCCAAACTCCAAATTTCTCAAAACTATTTTGTCGTTTGATTTTAATGGTTTTCATCACTCCTTTTGACCTCAAACTGCCATCTGCATAAAATCCTTTGAAATCAACCTCCACCTTCTTAAATGATTTCATTATACTGTCTCGGAATACAGGCTTAGGCATCAAATAACTTGGATCATAAATTTGTGCCACTACTCCAATAGATCTTACTATTGTAGTATCATAAGTTACTTCGGCAATTTTAAAATCCTTGTTGTAAAGTACTTCTTTTACAACTAAACCGTTCTCCAAGTATTGATCTACAGATTTCAAAGCATCATATAAGTTCACTTTTATTTTACCTGTGTAAAATCCGTTCTCAAATCTTCCGGTATCTGATTTAAAAATGTAATCTCCATCAAACACACCATCCTTAAAATGGAAAGTATATTTTTCAAATTTGGCAGAGTCAACTTCTCTTTGATCTATTATTTTATAGAGTTCACCTTCTTTATATTTAAACACAACTTCTGAGTTGTTTTTCCCATTTTGATGGTAGGATAACCAAAGATTCATTTTGAAATTGTCGTAGTACGAACCATAACCTCCACGGCCGTGGAATCTTCTGTTATAATAATCTGGAAAAATAGGAAACCCAGTGCTGTAGTTCCATCTCAACTCATAAGGTTTACCATCAACATACTTGTGAATTGATTTTTCATCCCCAATTTCATTGTACCTTCTTATTTGAGATACCGCACCATTTTCATAAGTAACTGAGGTTTCAACAAAGTGCTTTTCAGGGATTTTAACCTTCTCTAACTTTACCTTACCGTTGCTTTTGGTTTTTCTATTATAGATATTGAATTTTGGCGACCAGTAATATATTTTACCCGTCCCAACAGGTTTTCCTTTTTCATAAGTTATCTCAACCAACAGTACTTTTTTGTTGTTATAGTATTTCCAAACTCCTTCTCTATAACCATCCACAAATTCCCCTTCTACTTTTACAATTTGATGATCCTTAAAATAATCCTGATCAATAAAAGGAATTCCTTCATATAAATCAGGCATTAAATCGAAACGATCCATTTGATACATGACGCCAAAACCATCCAACATTTTATGATAGTAGATTCCTCTGTCAGACATTGGCAAAACAAACTTGTTCTTCTTTTTCTTGTGTTTGAATTTTGTTTTATCGTATTTAAAACTAACATCTACTTCCCCAGTGATTGGAGCATTTTCAAACATATACTGGGTGCTTTCCATTGTAAACTGACCATTTTCAATACTGTTCATATTTCTAAAAGAAAGGGTATCTCTCAAATTAATAAACATGGTGTTTGCCAATTTTTGATTTCTGAAATGAGGTACGTAAACATTGTTGTTTCCTAAGCCTGAACTGGATGGAAGTTTGCTTCTTGGAGTTTCTACTACTAAATCGTACTGATTTTCTTTGTAATTGGTAGTAAAAGATTGTGAAACCCTAAAATCTTCATATTGAAAAGTGGTTTTTGCTTTACCATAAGTAAATGTGCTATCAAACTGCTCAGTATACATCAGCTGAAAAGGGTAATAGGACTTATAGTTATAAGAATATCTTTCGTAATGGGTTCTAGTAAAATTTTGAGGATCGTATACTGTTTCTGTGATCAATCCATTATTGTAACTACCGTCATGTCTCAATACCATTACCAATGGTTCGCCATCCTCTTTAAACGTTCCCCAGTTTTTAGAATAATCGAAATACTGATAATAACTTGAATATCTCTTATCAAAAGCAGAGGTTAATTCATAACCTTTGTACCTAATAAAATACTCAGGATTTGGTTCGTAAGGCGTATTGTATTCATCCCTTCTTATGTGATCAACTTTCCCACTCTTTTTATAGTATTCATATACGTACTCTGAATTAACCGTATCAACCCAATAATAGTAAGACGGATTTCCGTTTTCCCAGTATAAGGTATCAAACTGGAGCACGTCATTTTCATCTACATAATATGAAAATAGCTTTTTACCATTTGCATGAAAAAACTCTCCTTTACTAGCAACATGTATATCTCCACTGTAGTTTTTATACCGGTTATTCAATAAACTTCTACCGATATATTTATCAGTATAAATTCCGTTCGCTTCAGGAACATGAAAAGATTTTCGTTTATACCAGTAAACACCAGTTTTCCAAATACTTAAATTAGAAATATCTGCTTCTTTGTGAATCTCCATTGTTTCACTTGCAATCAAAATTCCTTTATTACTGTACTGTTTCCAAACACCAACCGGATCTCCATTTTTATAGAATTTAATTCTTACCAGCTGATCATCCCTAAAATATTTGGTAGTATTATGCCTGTCATTGTCTTTTGAACTGTACTCATTAACTACTCTTGATACATACTTTTTCTTGGTTCTTAGTTCACTTTTGTACTTAATTAAACCATTCTCATATACAAGACTATCAATAGATTTTCCGGGTTTTTTAACATCCGTTCTTAATTTTAATCCATGTAATACACCCTCTTTATAGTTTTCCTCAACGCCACGGTGCTGGTACAACCATTTACCTTCTTTCAAGTTATTTACAAACTGTCCTTTTACAATCGTATCACCAGCAGGAGATAAAAAACGAATGGGACCGTTTAAGTTTTGATCTTTTATTGTAAATACCGCATATGGAACAATTGAATCGTTGAAATGATTGACCATATCCCAATCTATTTTTCGTTCCTCATACATCCAGGTTTTGCGATTTAAAAAGGTACGCGGAACTCTCAAAATTTGATAATACTCACCATCAGGTAAATTGTGCAGTGGAATTATTACATCTTCTAAAGGCAAAGTACTTAACCTTCCATTATTGGTTAAAATGGAAAACTGATAGCCTTTTTCTATTTTATAATATTCAAAGGCCTGATAGTTTCTTGTTCTATGGTTATCATTCTTGCTTTTGTAGATATCACCTTCTTTTTCATAAGGATATATTTTATACCATTTTCCGTGATGTAAAACAGAATCAACTTCAATACTAAATGCGCACAATGAAATAAACAGTGAGAGTAGCAGGACAGAAATTTTCATAATTTGGGTTTTGTAATGGCTATAACAATTTCAGAAGCGATATGTTACAAAAAAAGAGGCCCTGGAGCCTCTTTAGTAGTAATTGTATGATGTACGCTTATTTACATTCTTTTTTCAAAGTCGTTTTTACAGCAATATTTACATCAGACCATAATTTGTTCACTCCATCAGGACCTGTATGTTTTTCTTCACAAACAACTCCTAAAGAATCAATAGCTACCTGACCTTCAAAATCAAGGATATCTATTGTAGTTTTCATTGTAATGGTTTCACCATCTACAGAAACTTCACCGTCATAATCAACTCCTTTACCGTTCATTACAATGTTCACAGATGCTTTATTTGCATCAATTGAATTAATGGTTCCGGATAACATTTCAGACTCGGCCATATTTCCGAAGAAAGAGTTTTTAATCTTACCGTCTCTAACAGCATCTTGACTGTTTATTGAACTAACAGGGATTTCAAAAGTTGCACCTGAAAGTACTCCAAACATGTCTTCACTTTCTGACGCAGTAACATTGATTTGATCAAATGTTCCGTCTACACCAACTTTCTCACTTAATTTAAAAGCTGTCCATGTTAATACTGTTGAGTTTTCATCATATGAATAGGTACAAGTTTCTTCTGCTACTTCTTCTTGTGTTTCTTCGGTTCCTTCTTCACCTCCACCGCATGCAATCATAGCGGGAATAAGACCTAAAACCAATAGTTTTCTTGTTTTCATTTTTTGGATCTTTAGATTTTTCTTTAAAGTTATTCATTTATTTAACAACTATCCTATCAAGTTGTTTTATCATATCTTTTTTCTAAAGCGTCTAAATTGTTAAGCTTTTTTTGTTGAATTGCTCCGTGAATACTTGCGTTAAGTTCAAAACCAATAAGCAATGCAAATGAAATCATGTAAACATATAGCATCACCATAATAAATGTTCCAAGTGAACCATAAAGAGCATTGTAATTAGCAAAATTACTTATGTACAATTGGTAGAAAATTGAAATCACAACAATTAGGAAAAATGCCAAAGACGCTCCGGGTGAAAAAAATGTGAATCCCTTTTTTTTTCTAGGTCCAAAATAATATATGAATGCCACCATACTATACACAAAAAGGCCGAGAAAAATAATGTCAGTTGTGATGTATATTTCTGTAAAATAATCATTGATCAAATTGCTGGAATCTGCCCAAATATTGAATCCTTTTCTCACTAAAATGAGCATATAAAAAACAGCAATCAGTGCTACTAAAAACACCACAACGAATCCAAAGGACACCAACCTAATAGACCACCACTTTTCTCTTTTTGCAAACTCAATTTTTGAACTATTAAAAGCTTTGATCAAAACGTTAAAACCGTTGGATGCAAAATATAGTGCAAATACGAACCCAAAAGAAATGAGAGAACTGACTGAGGAGTTTTCATATTCATCCATTCCCTTCATTAACTCAGCCACTAACTGGTCAGGAATCAAAGCACTCACAACCGGTGCTATATCACTTTCTATTGAAATACCCGGCGTGTAAGAAGTTAATACCACCAAAACTAAACCGAAAGGAATAATCGCTAGAAAAAAGTGAAATGCTACGGCGCCTGCCCTCATTCCAATTAAACCTTTTCTTAATGAATACAAAAAGAAGAAGATTATTTCCCAAAGAGAAACTCCTTGAAATCCCGGCAGTTTAATTTTACGAGCAACATGAATGAATTTACGCAAGTAAACCACACGTATTATTCGCCCAATTCTATTCAACTTCTCCGAAATTGCCATATCAGCAAAGATATACGCATTATTGAATGAGATGTTTAACTGAGGAGCACAAAAATTTGAATCATTGATTTTATTAATTTTGAACTGATATCAAATTATTGAAATGATTAAGTACAATCCAAAAACCTGGTTCAGGCATATTTTTCAAATTAACAAAACAGATACTTTGTTTATTCTGTGGTTGGAACTTGTTATCATTTCTGTAATTACAGCCGGTATTGCATGGATAAAAATCAACTATTATCCCGACTCTACAATGACAAGCTCTTTAATTGGAGTTTACTCTTTAGTAGGATTTGTATTGTCCCTTTTGTTGGTTTTTAGAACAAACACTGCATACGATCGTTGGTGGGAAGGACGCAAAAAATGGGGTGAAATGGTAAACAACACTCGAAATTTAGCGATTAAATTAAGTGCATTACCCATTGACCAATCTGATAAGGATTACCTGGGAAGGATGATTTCTAATTACGTTTTTGCTATGAAAGAGCACTTACGTGAAGGCGTTAAGCTGGAGGAACTAGACATCACCAAAGAAGAAAAAGTTGCTTTAGTAAGCAAGGGACATATTCCTAATTACATTGCAAAACTGATTTATAAAAGACTTCACGAACTTAAAGACAGAGGTCAAATAACAGAAGAAGAATTTATAGTACTTGATACGAATCTTAAAACCTTTTCAGATATCATTGGTGCCTGCGAGCGTATTAAAAATACCCCCTTGCCATTTTCATACAGTAACTTTTTAAAGAAATTCATCTTCATTTATGTTACATCTATGCCTTTGGCATTTGTTAATGCTTTTGGATATTACTCAGTTCTGATAACAGTCTTTGTATTTTATGTACTGGTAAGTATGGAGCTACTGGCAGAAGAAATTGAAGATCCTTTTGGAACAGATCCAAACGATTTGCCAACTGATGAATTAGCGGATAAAATTATGTATAATGTATCAGAAATACTTAAGGACTAAAAGTCTTTGGTTTTCCATCAACCCCTAATTCAACTCCGTCTTCGAAAGTTTTTTCAATAACTATTTTGCCTCGTTTATCAAAAACGTACATTTTGCCATGTTTTAGTCCGTCCTTATAATTGATTTCTGTAGTAATATAACTTGGTCTCCAATTGTATAGTAACATTTTACCATCCAATCTGCCCTCTTTATACGTTACGATTCTCTCAGGTTTTGCACCTCCAGGAAAGTAAAACACCCATTGACCTTCTTCTTTACCATTTTTATAATCTCCCTCATGCGTTTTTTTACCATCTTTTTGAGAGTAAAAAATCCAGTGTCCGTCTTTCACACTTTCTTTTAAAGTACGCTTTGAAAAAGGACCATATTTTACATGCTTCTTGTAATTAATTATTTTGTACTGACCTACTTCCAGTAATCTACCTTTATCTGAGTATCTCACCCACTCTCCGGTTTTAAGATCATTTTTATACTCGCCTTGAAGGTGCAACTTACCTTTTGGAAAATAAGATCTCCAAATTCCATTTAAATGACCCATGTCAAAATCGGCTTCATTCTTCAATTGACCGGTATCATAAAACTGCTCCCAATGTCCATGTTCTTTACCTTCTACAAAAGTTCCTTCTTTCAACAATTGTCCATTTTCATACCATGTTTTCCAAACCCCATCTTCCAAATCGTTCTTATATTCACCTTCTTTCCAAGTGCTTCCGTCTTTATAAAAGAACTCCCATTTACCATCTCTCAATCCTTCCTTAAAAGGACCTTTCATACTCAATTGAGTAGAATCGCCGGCAATCCAATACTGCCACAAACCATCTTGCTTACCATCAATAAAACTACCCTCCATGTCTTTGGTTCCAACATTTGTATACCATGTCCACTTGCCAACTTTTAATCCGTAATTGAACTCACCGGTAATATTGATTTTACCATTGTCATAATACTTTTTGTATTTGCCGTGCAATTCATCACTGACGTAAGAAACCGTTCTGTCTATTCCTCCTAGATAATAATAGTAGGTCCAATCTCCAACTTTATCACCTTCTTTGTACTGCCCAATTACAAAGGGTTTTTGTGTAGGTGTGTATTCTTCAAAATCACCATCTCTTAAACCATCTTTATAAGTATAAAAATCCTGTAAATAGCCTGTAGGATAATACCTGATAACTCTACCATTCCCTTCTTCTAAAGTATGCGTACTATCAATTAGCCAAAAGTCTTTTACATAGGTAATAGAATCCACATTTTCTTCAATCATCTTGTGGTAACCATTATCGTAATAGTATTTCCACTCACCCAAAGGACGATCATTTTTATAATATCCCTCCGTTTCAATTTGACCGTTCTCATACCAAGAAGTGTAAGTAGAGTCTTGTTTACCCATGTTGAAATAACCCTCTTCTTTTTTCTTTCCATTTGGGTAATAACTAACAACTAATCCATTTAACTCTCCTTTGAAATAATTCTGAATTTCTTCTAATCTACCTTGACGATCCCAATACTCCCATTTACCATGTTTCAATGTTGTTTCACCATTGTATAAATCGGCATAGTAAAAACCACGACTTCTCATGGTTGATTTTTCAAAGTCCCAAAAATCAACTTGCATTCTTGGTTTTGGTTTTGTTTGACCAAAAGAAACAAGCGAAATAAATAAAGTAAGTACAAGAAGATGAATCTTCATTTCAAGGTATTTTTTATGATATAACTATGGGAAGTTAAATTGTTACTGATGTTCAGCTCTCATTAAGAATCCCTGGGTCAAGAACAAAACACCAAAAGCAATGAGTACTATTCCCAATGCCAAATTTAAGTGTCTCATCCATGCAGGTGTGAGTACTTTTCTCAATTTTTTTGCACCAAAGATTTTTAATACATCAATTGAGAAAAAGGTAACAAGGATAATGGCTATGTATCCAAAAATTTCTTGAGTTCTATCTAATCCCATTGATACCGGCGCTTTTGGCAAGATAGACATCAAGGTCAACCAATAAAATAATACGCCCGGATTAACTGCATTAAAGGTGAAGCCCTTTAGGCAAGTCATTAGATAATTTCCTGCAGATAACTGGCTGGTTTCTTCGAGTTGTTTTTTGGTAATAGTTGGTTTTTTCTTTCTAACATTTACAATTCCAATAAAAACAAAGAAAATTCCTCCAACGATTCTCAACAAATAACTATGCTCACTTTCCATGAGTGCTGTTACTTGATTAAAGAAAATAAAGGCAATTCCTAAATAAACAAGATCACTCAAAAGTACGCCCAGATCAAACCAAAGAGCAGCTTTAACACCCTTTGTGATACTAGTTTCTAGCAAAATAAAAAATGCCGGGCCAATCATGACACTTAGCAACAATCCGTAGCCAATTCCGGTAAATATAAATTCAAACACTCAGTTTAATTTGGAATTACAAAGTTATAAGTTAAGTTTAGCTTATAAGATGATAAATGTTAGTTCTTTACAATTTAACATCTAAATCTAATAAAATAGGACAATGATCCGAGTGAACTGCTTCAGATAAAATCACCGATCTGTTCAATTTTTCTCCCAAATTATCAGTAACAAAGTGATAATCAATTCTCCAGCCCAAATTCTTTTTTCTAGCTCCAGCTCGGTATGACCACCAGGTATAATTATGAGGTTCTTTGTTTAAATGTCTAAAAGTATCAATGAATCCTGTATCCAAAAACTCGGTCACCCATTCTCTTTCTTCCGGTTTAAAGCCCGAAGTATCTTTGTTTCTATCAGGATTATGAATATCAATAGCCGTATGACAAATATTTACATCTCCGGAAATTAACAGCTTAGGTCGTTCTTTTTTAAGCTCATTGGCATACTTGATAAAATCTGCCAAAAACTCCATTTTAAAAGCTTGCCTTTCATCTCCGGTTGTTCCACTTGGGAAATAACAACTCAAAACAGAAAAATCTCCATAATCTGCTCTCAAAACTCTTCCTTCTGCATCATATCTTTCAATTCCACATCCATATTCTACATGATCAGGTTCTGTTTTTGAAAAAATAGCAACACCGCTATATCCTTTTTTCTCTGCTGAATGCCAGTATGATTTGTATCCTGCTTCTTCAAATATTGCTACATCTAATTGATCTTTTTGAGCTTTTGTTTCTTGTACACAAACAACATCAGGATCAACAGATTTTAACCAATCCATCCAATCTTTTTTCAATGCAGCCCTGATACCATTAACATTATACGATACGAATTTCGCCATGAATCTTGTTTACAAATTATTTTAAAAGAGTGTCTAATTTAATGTAATTTCAAAGATCAATTTTTATGATCGTAAATAGTTTACGGATATACGCTCACATTTTTGAGCACAAACATTTATATGGCCAAGGTTAAAACATCATTTTTTTGTCAGAATTGTGGAGCTGAATCTCCCAAATGGGTTGGAAAATGTGCTTCATGTAATGAATGGAACACCTATGTTGAAGAGGTAATCGACAGACCAAAAAGTGCAACTCCTTTTTCTTCATCCAGTTCACAACGTGCGTCAAAAGCTCACAGTTTAAATGAAATTGAAAAGAAAATTGAGCGCAGAATTGAATTAAAAGATGTAGAACTTAACCGTGTGTTAGGAGGTGGAATGGTTCCCGGTTCATTAATTCTTTTTGGTGGTGAACCCGGAATTGGAAAATCCACTTTATTACTTCAAATGGCCATTCAAGAGACTGATAAAAAAATACTCTATATATCTGGTGAAGAAAGTGAGCAGCAAATTAAAATGAGAGCTGATAGAATTGGAATTGGCAATGACAATTGTTTTGTTTTGACTGAAACTTCTATGCAAAATGTGTTTCTGCAAATTGAAGCCGTTGAACCTGACATTCTGATTATTGATTCTGTTCAAACTATGCATTCACAAAACATTGAATCTTCACCCGGAAGTATTTCGCAAATCAGAGAGTGTACAGCTGAATTGTTACGATATGCAAAAGAATCTGGTACACCGGTGTTTTTAGTTGGACACATTACCAAAGAAGGCTCACTTGCAGGTCCAAAGGTATTAGAACACATGGTGGATACTGTCTTGGTTTTTGAAGGAGACAGAAATCATGTTTACCGCATCATTAGAAGTGTAAAAAATAGATTTGGATCTACGAATGAATTAGGGATTTATGAAATGCATGGTGCCGGTTTACGTGTAGTTGAAAATCCATCTGAAATTTTACTCTCCAATAATGAAGAAAATTTATCCGGGATTTCAATTGCTTCTACTTTAGAGGGAATTCGTCCAATAATGGTTGAAGTTCAGGCTTTGGTTAGCACTGCGGCATACGGTACACCTCAACGTTCTTCTACAGGTTATGACTTGCGAAGGTTAAACATGCTTTTAGCAGTTCTTGAAAAAAGATGCGGATTTAAATTAGGCGCAAAAGATGTTTTCCTAAATATTGCGGGCGGAATTAAAGTGAATGATCCGGCTATTGATTTGGCTGTAGTTTGTGCTATCATGTCATCTAACGCCAATATTCCAATTAACAAAAAAATCAGTTTGTCTGCCGAAATCAGTTTATCCGGAGAAATAAAGCCGGTTAACAGAATGGACCAACGTATTTCAGAAGCTCAGAAATTAGGAATGGAGCAGATTATCATTTCAAAATACAACAAGGGGATTCACCAAAAAGATTTTGAAATTGAAATTGTCAAAGTTGGAAAAATTGAAGACGCAATCAGAGCTATTTTTGGATAAAAACACTTCCTCAATGTAAGGCCAAACAATATTTTAGAGACAATAGAGTTATTAGTTTGTATTTTTGAATTCCATGAGTAGAATATTGCTATTGTCACTTATATTAAGTTCCATTGCACACGGTCAAATTGCCATGCAGGACTGGAGAATACATTTCTCTGTTAATAATACTGTTGGGATAGCGGAAAACACTAGCAGAATCTACAGTGCCTGTGCCAATGGCGTAATCGAATATGATACAGATGATAATTCTGTCAACATGTTAACTGTTACCAATGGGTTATCAGATCTTGGAATTTCTGCAATTGATAGTGATGGTTCAGATGTTGTAATCTTGGGATATTCTAATGGAAACCTCGACATCATTGAAGGAAACACCATTACTAACATTCCCTGGATTAAAAAAGCTGAGATATCAGGAAATAAAAAAGTAAACTCATTTTATTTTGACGGAGATATCATTTATGTTGCTACCAACATTGGATTGGTGGTACTTGACAATGCTAAAAAAGAAATAAAAGACACCTATTATCCATTTGATGATCCACAAATCTTTGACGTTACAATATTTAAAGACAGTATTTATTGCGCCACAGAAAACGGAATTTACCACGCTCACAAGGATCAATCATTTTTAAATGACAAAAACAACTGGTCAAAGCCTTCTTTTATGCCAAGCAACTTAAATAATTTGATGTTTGGTGAAATTGAAACTTTTGGCGACAACCTTGTATTTTCATATGATGGTGCCGATTACAACACAGATTCACTTTATTATTACAACAGTAATGGGTTCAACGTTTTTACCGGAAACCCGGTTGAAATTCTGGACATAAAAGCACAAGGTGATAAATTATTGGTTTGCTTCTTCAGCAATTTGTTGGAGCTAGATAATTCATTCAACATAACTACTAACATTTTTGAAGTACAAGGGACTGCACCAATTGTTAAAGGAGCTATTTATAGAGATGGTTTTTATTGGATTGCAGATGAAAATAATGGCATGGTCAAAGCTTTGAATTCATGGTCATCTGACGTTGTATTTAACAACACGCCTTATACAGACGGAAGTTATCGAATTGATATTCAATATGGAAATGTATTAATCGCTGGTGGAGGTTTAACGCACAATTTACAAAATAACTATTTCAGAAATGGAGTGTACAAATTTGAAGATGAAGAATGGATAAATTTTAACCATAAAACCCAAGATTCTATAAAAATAGATCAAGATTGGGACTTCATCTCTGTAGCCGTAAATCCACTGAATACTGATGAATTTGCATTTGCTTCATACTCAGCTGGGGGATTAATGGTGGTGAAAGATGGAAAAACAATATCTGAAGTTTACAACACACAAAACTCTCCAATTGAAGCCTTTGGTGGACAAATTAAAATCAGTGATATCAAATATGATTTAGATGGCAATTTGTGGATTGTAAATCAAGGAATTGAACCACTTAAAGTTTTAACACCTGAGGGAATTTGGTATTCATTTGAAATGGGCTCGCCAGCCAAAAACTCACATCCATATAGATTACTTATAGATAATGACGGCAATAAGTGGGTTGGATTTAACCATGTAGGTGTAGTTGCATTCAATGATAACGGAACCTTAGCAGATGAATCAGATGATCAACTTCAAACATTGACCACAACTGAAGGATATGGAAATCTTCCATCTGCATTTCCTAAAGCTATAGCAGAAGACATAGATGGTGAAATTTGGATTGGGACAGACCTTGGAATGGTTATACTCTACAATACATCTAATTTATATGATGGGGACTATGGAGATTATGATGCAAATCCGATTTTAATTGAGGTTGATGGAGAAGTTGAAAAATTGCTTGGAGAAACTGATATTACCACTATTACGATTGACGGAGGTAACAGAAAATGGATTGGAACTAGTAGTTCAGGAATATTTTGCCTTTCTGAAGACGGAACTGAAGAAATTTATCGCTTCACTAAAGAAAATAGTCCTTTAATTTCAAACAACATTTTTGATATCAGAATTAATCATCTTACCGGTGAAGTTTTTGTAGCAACAGAATCAGGATTGGTTTCATTTAGAACTGATGCCACAATTGCAGATAATGACTACAGTGATGTTACTGTATTTCCAAATCCAGTTCGCCCTGATTTTGGAGGCCCTATTACAATTCAAGGGCTAGGATATGAATCAGATGTGAAAATCACTGATGTGGCAGGAAACGTTGTGTATAAATCAAGATCTAACGGAGGAACTGTAATATGGGATGGGAATACCGTTAATGGTGAAAGAGTAAAAACAGGTGTATATTTGGTGTGGACAGCAAGAGAAAATGGCAAAGGTAAAAACGTTGCCAAAGTTGTTGTGATAAACTAGTCATGAGCACACACACTACCGAGGGCATTGTACTTCAAAAAACAGATTATTCTGAAAGTAGTTTAATCATCAAACTCCTTACAGCTGACGAAGGAGTTCAAAGCTTTATTTTTCAGGGAGCAAAACGCAAAAACAAAAAGGGAAATTTAATTAGTTCAATGGCTGTTTTAAGCATTGAATATTATAAACGTAACGACTCACATCTTGCCAAGATAACAGCTATAGAATCTGCAATTGTATTTAAACAGATTCCGTTTGACCCTTATAGATCTAGTATTTTGTTTTTTATGAATGAGGTGCTTAATCAATGTATAAAAGAAAAAGAAGCGGATAGGGATCTTTATACTTTTGTTCGCAGCTTAGTTGAGATTTTAGATTATTCAGAGAACCTCAACTACTTTCCAATTAAGTTTTTATACGAGCTTACCAAGTATTTAGGTTTTTACCCTCAAATGGACAAAAACGGCAAATATTTTGACATACAGGAAGGTAAATTTGTTGCTTATGCACCTCATCATCCATTTTACCTGAGTGAAGAAAAATCCAACGTGTTATTGACAATAGCTAAAACTCCTTTTAACGAATCTCCCAATGTCAAAACCAATATTGCTATCAGAAGGGAATTGATGAATGACTTATTAAAGTACTATCAGGTAATTTTTGATCACTTTGAAGAAATCAAAAGCTTAGCGGTTTTGGAAGCTACCTTGAGCTAAAAAAAGCCCCAACTGAAATCAGCTGGGGCCTCAATTATTATTATCTGAATAGATTACTTCACAACAATTTTCTTGCTGATAGTTTCTCCCTCAGATTGAATATTTACAAAATATACACCAGAAGCAACTCCTGTTAAATCAAAATTAATTGTTTGATCTTTCACTTGGTTAAAGCTATTACTGAATACTTTTTGTCCAATAACATTAAGTATTTCAATGTTCATATCTCTAGCCTCATTCAAACCAAATATTAACGAGAATTCACCACTAGTTGGATTTGGATACATTTCAAACTGGTTGCTCCATAAATCGTCAAAACCTCCACCTGCATCAACAGTTATTACCACTGTCAACTCAGCATCACATCCTGAACCATCAGTTACATTACAAACATAAGTTGTAGTAACCGTAGGCGCAACATTAATAGTTTGTGTAGTTCCAACTTGAATTGGTCCGGCTCCTTCATTTGCATACCAAGTCCAGCTTACACCTCCTGTTACAGTTAAATCTGTAGGAGTTCCAGCCGCAATTGTCATATCAGGAGTAATAGTAGGTGCAAAAGTGTTTACATTTCCTACAGTTACTGTACCAGTAGCTTCACAATTGGCATTATCTGATAAGATGTAGTTGTAAGTACCAGCAATTAATCCGGTATAACTTCCAGTTGTTTCAATGGTTGTCCCATTATTAATTGAATAGTTATAAGGACCACCTGTACCACCTGTTATAGTGATATTGATTGCACCATCTTGAGCTGTACAGTTTTCATCTGTCACTGAAAAGTTAGGATTCAATGGAGGATTAACTGTCAATGTAAACGGACCGTCAACATCTGTTAAACATGAACCATCAGCTTCTAAACTTATGGTCCAGGTTCCTTGTGTGAAGAAGTTTGTAGTCAAGTTAGCTTCATCATAGAAATAATCATTTGATCCATCTGAAATATCCCAGAAATAGTTAGTTGTATTTGATGAACCATATCCATTCATAGTAACACTCATACCCTCACAAGTTTCATTATCCGGCCATGCAGCTAATGCAACCGGCGTAGGACCATTAGAAGTTAAAACATCCATTACCAATGAACAGTTAGGATTTGAAGTAAACAAACTATTTGTAGATTGCCATGTATATTGTGCCGGAATCAATGGTTCGTAACCTCTTACCCATGTTGTACTCGCTCCAGGAGGTCTATCTGAGAAATTTGTAGTCGCAAACAATACAGTATCCTGGATTGTAGTAGTAGGATATTCTAACTCCATACCTACCCAAAATTCTCCACTTACAGGAACCGGTACAGCAAAATCAATTTGATTCCAAAAACCAGCATTCAAACTTGAAATGGCTACAGTTTGAGTTCCAAGAACCGCACCTGGACCAGGAGTTGCTCCGTTATCATCCCATACAGTAAAAATAACGTCATTTGCTCCACCAATGTCATCCGCCTGGAAAACCGGCAAATAAATTCTTCTAACCTCAGTTGGCGTACTTACATTGAAACTATCTGCAATAAATTGTAATTGGAATGCATTAGTTCCCGGAGGTAAATAAACATGACCAGGGTAATATCCGTCACCAGAAGTTAATCCGTATGCCGTCATATTTGCTTCTTCAGCAGCCGTATAATTTCTAAGTGTATCACAAGCAGTTGTACCTCCACCAGAAGCTACAACAGTGATATAATCAGTTTTAATTTCATCATCACTTCCGTAAATGTTAGAAGCAGTTAATGTAACTGTATAAGTACCAGCTGTGGCAAATTGGATAGTTGGATCTTGTGAAGAAGCATCCGTTCCATTAATATAAGTTACTCCAGTTGCAGGTGTTACTGACCATGCCCAAGAAGTTGGATAGTTAGTAGATAAATCTGTAAAGTTGACAGAACCTCCTTCAACAGTAGTAGTAATATCAGCTACAAAGTTTGCAACCGGTGGTTGAGGATTTACAGGTACACAAGCATCAGATGAATTTAAACTGTTTCTTGATCCAGTTAATACTGCAGTCATTAAATCTACTTGATCTTGAGTATAAATAATGGTACAGTTTGCGTAATCCATAAAGTTCTCATACTGTGTTTCTGTACCAGAACAAGTTTGTTGCGATCCTGAACAAGAACCAGGATAATCAAAAGATGGACCTGCTGTGTTTGGCGTATCACTTAAACCATCATCATCAGTACAACCTGAAGATTGATTTGAGTTACCCCAAGTGTGAGACAATCCCAAGTAATGTCCTAATTCATGTGTTAACACACGGTTAGTTGGAGGCATTCCAAGGTTATAATCGATAACAATACCATCAATTGATGCAGGTGGTAATGAAGAAATAGTTGGTTTGTACGCATATCCTGCCGTTCCAGAAGATGCACCATTTGTAATATCGCAGATCCAAACATTTACATAGCTTGTTCTGTCCCAAACTTCGGTACCAGTATTTCCACTTGTTGAACTCTTCATTTTATTAGCTTCCGTATTCGGATCATAATAATCCTCTGTTGTAGAAACCCTGTGAATTCCAAGTTCTGATAATTGTTGTCCTTGTGGATCTTTTTGAGCCAGGCAAAACTGAATATCCGCATTAGCTGCAGACCATCCAAAACCAGATCTCAAGTTTCCAACATCTGAATTAGTAGCAGAAAAATCTTCATTTACAGCATCTAATAATGCATTAATTGCTGCTTCTGATACATTTTCAGCCGGGTTATCAGGATTGTGAATAACATGGAAAATAATTGGAATTGTATAAGTAGCTCTATCCGAACTTCCGGTAGTTTTATTGGCAATTAAATTTCCGTGATCTTGTTCAGCTCTGTATTGATCAACGATTCCATATTCGTTGATCCACTGATTTGTTAAAGCATCTGAAATACAGTGCTCACCATCATGATGATGATGTAAATTTGGAGACAGATTAAACACTGTCCCAGCCGTTCCTTTATTGACTGTAGTAACCGTTTTTCCTGCTTTTTGAAGCACCTGGTTATAAGCCATGGAAGGAAACATGATAAGCGCTGCTAACGCAACTCGAGTAATAGTTTTCTTCATAAACATGAATTTTAGATTCAGCCTAATTTAGTGAAAGTGAGTAATATCTCAAAATATTGATATTTTCTAAACAAGAAGTTTAAACAGTAAGCCAAATATTAACGCAAAAAAAATCCCCGATAAATCGAGGATTTCTTAAGTATTTTCGAAACAAAATCCCTATTGGATATTCAGTTTCTTTTTCATGTCTTTTGAAATTGCATCCTTGTGCAAATAGATGTTGATAGTCTTATATTTAAAATAAGCCTCAGAAGCATAAAAATATCCGTCACAATCATTGGAGGTTGTTCCCCATGAATTCTTAATCAACAAATATTTTGTGTCATTTTGATCTTTAAATAAACCAACTGCATGCATTCCATGATCATCAGTAGTTTCTTTACCGTCATAAGCAGCTTGTCTTAGCTCTTGAGTGATTTCTAGTTCTTCACCCGGTTTTAAGAAACAAGAAGCTTTTTTATCTGCACCTGCATCAGAAAAGTTTTTGTTGTCTTTACCTTCAACGTAAATTGTCTCTTTGTCTTTAGGAACAATAGCTAATCCAGATCTAAAGCTGAAATATTTTTCAGAAACATCAGCTCCCCATGCAAATGAATATCCTTCTTTTAATGCATACTCAGCAGCAGCCCATAAATCAGCTAAAGGAACGTTGTATGATGATCCCCAAACCCAGTTATCAGCAATTGCCAATTGGCATTTTTCATAATATGGATGATTGCTAAATGATGTGATTGAAACATAATCGTCCATGTTCAATCCCAACTCATCTCTGTACGAAATAGGGTTATACTCTTTACCTTCTACTTTGAACTTAAATTCAGTAACATCTTCAGGTACTTCACCTAAATAAGCATTTAAAATTCCTCTTAACGCTTTCTTCCATGAAGAAGTCATAGGATTTCTGTCATCCACATGATCTCTTGCTTTCATCACTCCATCCATTGCTCCTTTTAAAAGTGCCACCATTTCAGAGTGATTATGTCTTTCTGAACCATAGTTTAATCCAGTAAACGCTTCTTTAGGAACAACTCCAAATTTTCTGATCACCCAAGGGATATCATGAAATGCTCCACCTTCATCAAAATTGGTATTTCCGTCAGTTCTGAAATACTTTTCAGCCTTTCCTAAATATGCTTGATATACAATATACATTTCAGATAGTGTCGGCATTTCTTTACCCATTCTATCTAACTCAGTTTCAAAAAATGACAATGCTGAAAATGACCAACAAGTTCCTGTCCACCCTTGAGACTCAACAGGTGTTGCATCTAAATGCACTAATTGTTCAAATCTATATTCACTTCCTTCTTTGTTGGTGACATTTGCCTTTTGTGCAAAAGAAAAAATTGAAGTTCCCAACAACAACGTTAATGCTACTTTTTTCATTTCTACATAATTGATTGTTTCAAAAGTAACTATTGAGATTACTTTTCACAATAATTATGTGAAACAAAGCACTTTTTAATTGATAAATGAATGTTTAATAGGGTTAGATGGAAACTACTTTTTAAGTATCCAAGCTGAATGTCCGGCATTTTTGACCTTGTCCAAACCATTTTCTGCTGCATCTCTAGAATCAAATCCTCCGGCAGTTACACGGTGAAGACCTTTGTTTTTATCCAAAATGGCAGCTGCAAATCCATCTTTTTGAAGTTGACTAACCAGGGTTTCTGCATTTGCTTTTACCGAGAAACAACCTGCAATTATCTGATATTTACCTGCAACATCAGCATGATAAAATTCATTATTATCCACCACCTCTTTTTTCTCAAGATCAACCGGCAAATAAAAATCTTCAGCTACCTCTAAATTGTAGATTTTAGCATCAACATTTTCTGTCAATTCTTCCAATGAAGGTTGGTGTTCAAAAATGTCAGCTTTAAAATCAGAATCACGCGGAACATAAACTTTTTTAGACTGTTTATGAATAGGGTTAAAATCTGACAACTGAATACTACTGGTTTCCACAGCATCAGTCTCCATTGGAATCCAATAAGAGTAAAATAAAATTGGAACAAAAGCCACAGCAACTGCATACTTAAACACTGTAACTGCTCTGCCTTTTTTAATTGGAATTACATCCGCACTTACTTGAACATTTGCCTCATTATCTTCTTGAATCTTTTCTTTCTCATTCAATGAGATAACTACAGTTTCTTTCTGATCAACAGTTTTTTCTTCAACTACAACTACCTCATTTTTAGGCTCTTCCTTTATTAAAACAGGCTTTAATTCCTTAGGTGTAATTACCTCTTCTTTAACAGTAGGCTTAAATTCTTTAATAGTTTCAACCTTCTCTCTCTTCTCAACAGCTTGATCAAAAGCAACAAAATCAACCGACCTTAAACCATAAGCTTCAAGCAATAGGTTTACTTCTCTTGATTGTTCAAAGTGAATATTTCCTCTTTCACGATAAAGAAATCCGATTTCTCCAATCTCAATTCTTTCACCATTATCAAAAGCCTTCAACCACTTTTTAACTGCATCACTTATATCATCTAAAGCATCAGAATAAGTAATGTCTTCTTTCTGTGCTACATAATTACCTAACAAACCATCATTGTTAATCAAATTTGGATTAAACAATACAGATTTTGAAGGTGGATAAGCTTTTTTACGATAATTGTCCACCACAGCAGATTTGTAGTTGGCCACGAAACCACCAAACTCCGGAACAATTACACAATTGTGTTTGTGTAACAGGGCTGCTATGTATTTAGACAATTCCATCTCTTATTACAAAGTTAAGAAACTTATTGTAGATACGGAAAACAAAGGGATGGAGTTACATTTTTACCAGGATAATTTTATTACCCAATTCCTAAAACAGTAGCCAAGTCTTTTGCGCTTTTCACCTGATCAGTGACATCCTTTACGGCCAAATCAACTTCAGGATTTGATAAGTCTAAATTTTTAAAGGAAGTTTTATCCAGCAAAAAGACTCTGTTTCCTTCACCAAATATTACCAATTGGTTATTACCTCTTTCATTACAATAGAGGTGATTTGGGTGAAAACTTAAAGAAGCATTAATTTCCATATCTATTACACAAGTCACATATAACTCTCCTAATTTTTTACCAGTTTCATCATTGTAATAAGTAGGATTTAATGCAACTGGGTCTACAATTCTTCTGGTTTGGTCACAATTAAAAACCCCAAAATTAAAAGACCTTAGGCCATTAATTAATTGACTTTTTTGAGTACCAAATGAACCAGGAAATGTAACAGTTAGATCTTTAGATTTTTTATATTCCAAACTATTTAAATAAGTTATTTTGGTCTTGTCCATTGTAGTGTCTAACTTCTCAATAGGTTCACTCATTATCAATTCCAAATAAACCGGAAGACTATCTCTAAAAACCAACATGGTTTTCTCTTTAATCTTAACCTCATCCACCATTGCTGAAATTCTACTTTCGCCACTGGTTAATACGTTAAATTTTCTCATTGCTTGTTCGCTTAATGCAGCAAACACTTGATTTTTATCAATTGCAAATTGCCTACTGATGTGCGAATACCCTTGATACTCTCCCTGATCTATAAATTCTTCCGGTCGGTAATCTGACACTGTCACTCTGCGCTCTTCTGTTTGCATTTTAATTTGATTAATCTCAGTTCCATCTTTAAGCGTCATTGTGATTCCCGAACTAAATCTACCGGTTTTCGAATCTAACTCTTGCCAGTGATTATCATCCAATTCAAAAAATCCAACCTGATCTAAATCTGCAGTTGGCATTAAATCAACTTCTGCAGCTTTAACCAATTTTAATTGTTTACCGTCTTTCATAGCAACAAACTCATACATTCCGGCTGAATTAAACATTTTTCCTTCACCATGTCTCATTGTAATTCCGGATACTGCAATTTCAGCCTGATTCCTGAATTCACGATAATACAATTGATATTTACCTCTTACAGTATCCCCATTCATATAGGTAACTGCATACTTTGGCATTTCAATTTGAGACCCTGATGAGTATTGCAAAATACCACCTTCCTCGTTGATAATTCCAAGTTCTTGAAAGGGCACTTCTAATTTTTTAAAGTATTCTTTCTGCGCCTGATAGTCCAGTTTTTTTCCATAGTGAATTACAAAACCATGAAAGTACTTTCTGGCTTCAAATTGCTCTGTTGCCCCGGTCTGTTTATAGTATGTCCAGTTTGGAGAGTCATTTTTCAACTGAGGATAATCCTCCATCAGCTGCAATACTCTGGCATCATTCAATGAATCCTGATTATAAGAAGGATCTGATTTAAAAGCAGTATATACCAGATCAACATGATAAACCTGATATCCTTTCAGCTCATTTGTTAATCTGCTATTTTTTAAAGCACTCTTTCCAAATCCGTTTGAAATCCAGATTGTATTTTGCTGTGTATTAGCATAACGTTGAACATTGCGCTCCTGTTTCTGAAACTCCTGCCCAATAACATTGAACGAAGAGTAAAACAAAGTAAAAGCAACTATAAGGAATTTTGTTTGGGTCATTTTAATTCATTTATAAGTAAATGTATCTCACCTTAATAGGTAACCAAATTTAAAAAGATCAAAATTGATTTCTTCTACATAATCTATGAATCCAACCATAAAATCTACCAATGAAAATCTATATTCACTTGACCAAGCATACATTTTGATATTTTTTTGTACCTTCTTGCCAACAATACCTTTTTTATGAAACCTCTACTACTCCAATCAACACGTTTTGTGTTGCTCGTGTCACTTGCATTTGTATTCAGTTGCAAAAAACAATACCACAAACCATTAGAAAATGCTGCAGACGGACCTGCGGCAGGAAACCCTGACGGAACTTATACTCCTCCGTCAGAAGCATTGGCTGAAGATGCCTCAACTCCAACAATAGTTGTTGGTGATGGTACACCAGAAAGTTGCACCTGTGAAGCATTTGTTGATGCTGTAGCTCAAGGTGGAATTATCACCTTTAATTGTGGAAGTCAACCACACACTATTGAAATGGATGAAACGGCTAAAGTATTTAATGATGCCAGTGAAGAAATTATCATTGATGGAGGCGGTTTAATTACTTTAAGCGGAAAAGGAAAACACAGAATTTTATATATGAATACCTGTGATGAAAATCAAAATTGGACAACTTCTCATTGTAATGATCAGGATCATCCAAGATTAACAGTACAAAACATCACATTTGCTGATGGTAATTCAACAGCTGAAAAAGAATATGAAGGCGGGGGTGCCATCTGGATTAGAGGAGGCCGATTTAAAGCAGTTAATTGCAGATTCTTCAACAATGTATGTGCACACAAAGGTCCAGATGTTGGCGGAGGAGCCATTCGTGTTTTTGACCAGTATCAAGACTTACCGGTTTATATTAATAACTGCACGTTTGGTGGAAAAGAAGGATATGGTAACTACGGATCCAATGGAGGTGCTTTGAGCAGTATTGGTGTTTCTTGGAGTATTTATAATTCTCTTTTCTCATACAACAGTGCCATTGGTGAAGGAGGTAATCCAAAACAAAAAGGAACCAAAGGTGGAGGAAGCGGTGGTGCAATTTACAATGATGGTAACACCATGACCCTTTCACTATACGGTTGTAAACTTGAACACAATGATGTGATTCAACACGGTTCTTCTATTTTCTTTGTTACTAATGACCATTCTGGAAATATTCACATTGAAGATTGCGTAATTCAAAACAACACAGGTGGATCATGGTATCCGGTTTACCCTAGTATTTCAATGCATGATGACACACAGATTACTGTGATCAACTCTACCATTGAATAGGATTTCCTGCTTCATCTAAATTGGTGCTTCTGTTGCGGTTGTAACCGCAACATCCAAAACAGCATGAAATAATCTGTGTTTGTACAAGTGAAATTGTCGCTTGAGATTCTTTGTTATCTGTAACTACAACATCCTTGATAAGATGCTCAGTATAACCTATACTTTTGATGTGTACTTCATAAGTGCCAGAAGGTAAATTTTTAAATGTGTACTTACCATCCAAATTAGTCATCATTGCTGACTTAAAAGAGCTATCTTGACTGGTTAGCCATACTTTGGCAAAAGGAATTTCAATGTTATTTTCATCCATTACCTGCCCTTTAATTGAGCCTGTTTGAGCAAATGAATGGATTCCAAATAACAGGGAAAGAACAAATAAATATTTCATAGCTTTAAGTTTTAAGTAAAAAAAAGTCCCTACTGAGGTGTAAACAGCAGGGACCGTAAATATTATGCTGATTAAGACGCTATTGTACTTTACTTTTTCCCAGCTAACCAGGCATAATATAAGTCGAAGTAACTTTTTGTTTCAAGTACCACTACACCTCCGGTAGTATCTCCGTATTTAGCAGGAACTCCTCCTGTATATCCGGTCATTCCACCTATTCCAACACCTGGTACTCCATTTAAGTCTTGGGATTTAACACCATCTACATAGTATACCACATCTCCAGGTCTCGAACCTCTGATAATCATATCTGAAGTACCTTCTTGAATAATGATATCCGAATTATATGCAGCAAACAATTCCTTTGGATTTTGAATCAGTGGAGAATGTTCAATATCATCCACACCGATTTTAATTTGCTGTACATCTTTTTCAATCAAAGGTGGCTCATACACGTATACATATGGCCCTAACACTGTACTTTTTTCTCTTAAAACAACTCTTCCTACATCTGCAATTCCGTTTGACGCAACAATGATTGCCTTTTGAATAGTTGTATCTTTTCCAGTTGAATAAGAATACAGATTATAGGTTCCGGGAGTCAAAGCTTTAAAAGCAAACTTCCCATCTATATCTGCTGCCATTTTAGTTGTGTTTCCATGACCTTCTACCCAAACTCTAGCATTTGGAATTGGTTCTTTTGATGCTTCATCAACGATTACTCCTTTGATAGTTCCAAGATTAACTTGAGCAGACACCATCCCTGCTATAAACAAGGCTGCAACACTTAATGTAATTTTCAATTTTCTCATGACTTAATTTTTATGTTCATACTCAAGAAAGGATTCGCTTTAATTTTTTACTGATTAATTCCTCAGCTGCGTTTCTCAATTCTCATTGTCAATTACTAGATGTAGCGCTTCACATAATTCCATAAAAAAAATCCAGAAAAATTTCTTTTCCCAGTATTTACAGCACTTTGAAAGGTGATTTTTATTTATGAAACTTCATTAAAGAGATGGCAAAAATGTTCCAGGCTGCAGTTTTTACTCCTGCATTTTTTAATCCGGCATTGGTCCATGAGTTGCAGGTTTCAAAAACGTGATATGAGTTATTAGCTTCATAAAATCTATCATAACCGTAATACGTTATTTCCGGAATTAGTAGAGGCTTACTATCTTTTATATAAAAGGAAGATTCAATGTACTCACACAATTTCTTGTATCCTTCATCAGTAATTTCAAAAGATAAACAATGATCTGATGCTGAAGGAGTATAATTTAAGGCTTCAACGTGCATTGCTGTTTCAGTAGGAACCATTAATGCTTTAAATGCTATAGGAAAAGAAAAATCATCCCACGTTTTAATTACTGTATAAAAATCTCTATCACCCCATCCAAATGAGTAGTATGTAGCATTGCTTCTAGACTTAAAGTCATCAGCATTTAAAAACTCATTCCAATCTTGAAGATCATTACTAACAGGCACACAAATATCTGTGTGGATTCCGTTTGATCTTATGAAGATTTGGTGATTTGCGGCTCCACTGTATGGTATGTGATAGCTAAAAATCAATCCCAACATAGCATACATTATTACTAAAGTAAAACCACCAATTATTGTTGTTATGGTTTGACTTATAATGATCACCGCTATTTTCAATGTTTTATTTTTCACTGGATATTAGATAATATAAGCCTACCTTTGCAGCTAGCTTTATGAATGTATCCAAAAAAAATATAAGAAGTCACCCATTGGAGGACATCATTTCTGATCTGGAACAAATTGGTGAGAAAAAATTCAGAGCCAAACAAGTATATGAATGGATCTGGAAAAGAGGAGCACGTTCATTTGATGAAATGCACAATGTATCTAAGAAAGTAACCGATCATTTAAATGACAATTATTTTCTTGATACTATTGACATATCAGATCAGCAAAAAAGTAATGACGGCACAATTAAGTGTGCATTTAAATCTTTTGACAATCAAATTACTGAAGGCGTATTGATTCCTACATCCAGTAGAGTAACTGCTTGTGTATCTTCACAAGTAGGGTGTAGTTTGGCATGTAAATTTTGTGCTACCGGACGTTTAAAATTGATGCGCAATTTAACCCCTGGTGAAATTTATGATCAGGTAAAATTGTTGAATGACTTATCTGAAGCAGAATACGGTCAACGTTTAACAAACATTGTTTTTATGGGAATGGGAGAACCATTGTTGAATTACAAGAATTTGTTAAGTGGAATTGAAATGATCTGTAGTGAAAACGGACTTGGATTTTCTCCTAAACGAGTAACCGTTTCAACAGCTGGAATTGCCAAAATGATTACAAAATTAGGAGATGATGATGTCAAGTTTAATTTGGCGCTTTCTTTACACGCAGCCAATGATGTTAAACGTTCTGAGATAATGGAAATTAACGATTCCAATAATTTAGATGTATTGGCTGAATCATTGCGATATTTTTATGATCAAACGGGTTCAAGAATAACTTTTGAATACATCATTTTTAAAGACTTTAATGATGATCTAAAAGATGCTAAAGAACTGGCTGATTATTGCAAAAATCTACCTGTAAAAATCAACATCATTGAGTATAATCCAATTGATGGTGGAGAATTCCAACAAGCTGATCCTCAAAAAGTAGACGCCTTTGCCAACTATTTAGAATCTCTAAATCTAGTAGTAAATGTTAGGCGCAGCAGAGGAAAAGACATAGATGCGGCCTGTGGTCAATTGGCTAACAAGAACAAATCTATCCAATTAAAGGAACGAGTTTTGAAATAAACGGGTATCTTAGCGGCCCAGGAAAAAACTGGGTTAACTAATTAAATTTTAAATTGATGAAAAAAGTAACACTACTTTTCGCAGCTGCTTTAGGAATGTTTTTGTACGCTTGCGGAGGATCAAATTCAGAAGGTGATTCTGATTATGAAGGAGAAGATTACGAAGCAACTGCTTTCGTAGACGTTGATAATGGTGCTGACACTACAGTTGTAGTAACCATAGAATCAAAAGATGGAGAAGATAAATTCGAATTGGAAATTCCATCTTGGGAAGTTGAAATGATTGAAATGCCTTACGGTGAATATCACGTAAAAGCTGTTACAGTAACTGATTCAGTTATTGTTGACGAAGACTTCAAATTAGAAGAAGTTGATTACGTATATGGATTTAACTTAAATCTTACTAAGGAAGACTATATCGTAGAAAATGTAGTATATGCTGTTAATCCAACAGGATTAGAGAATTACGGTAAAACATTGACTTATGATGGTAAAACTTACGATAACATTGATGCTTATGTAATCGAAGGAAAATTAGTTGTACCAGAAGAGTGGGATTATAACTTAGACGAAGAGTATCCTGAAGAAATTGAATTAGCTGCAGGAAGTACTACAGACAGCAGATCAAAATTGTACAGAGCATCTACTTACATTTTGATTCTTGAATTGGCTGAATTATTTGAAGAATACGGTGACGAGTCTTTCTAAAAAATAGACTTTCATCCTTTTAATATTTAAGCGCCCTCTATATGAGGGCGTTTTTTGTATCTTTATGTTAGATGCGGCAGGCACTTATATTCATATTACTATTTAGCACTCAGCTTTTATATGCTCAGTTGGACAAACCCGTTATTGGTCCTGAGTATAATACTGCGAAAAAGGAAAATTTTTCAGGCTTTCTTGGTGAATCAGATATAGGTTTATTTACTGCAGATTATGTTTACTATAGCAAGCGTAAACAAGAACTCAATATTCGTCAGTTTCATAAAACAGATTTACAATTAGTAAGTAGTAATAATATCTACAGTGAAATTGAAGATGGCTACTCCAATGATCCCTCTGAGATTTTCTTTCAAAACAACAGGTTTTTTCTTTTCTCAAAACTGCAATCTGATAGAGACAAAACACAATTATTAGCGCTTGAAGTATTCAATAGTAATTGTGAACGTATCAATAAAGTAATTTTAGACACTATTGAAACTGAAGAGGTAAGTTATATTGAAGAAGCTCAAGATAAAAAGGGATTTATTCTGGCTAAGCATTTAAAATATACCCAGCTAATTGAACAAGAAATTGCCCTGTTAAAAATAGATGAAGAAGGAAACATTTCATGGGACAAAGTGATAAAATCTCCAATGGCTCTAAAAAATCTGCGCATTGAAAAAATTGCTTTCAAATCTAACCAAACAGTTTACCTCTTGTGCAATTATGCATTTGATCTAGGCCAAGGTGGATCACAACAACTAAACAACCAATACGCATTATGGGCATATAACAACAAAATGCAGTTCTTAAAAGAATTTGAAATCCGCATTAAGGATAAATATATTAATGGGGTAGATATCAAAATCAATCAAGACAACCACTTATTGATGTCAGGTTATTTTAATGAAACAAAGAACCCCTCAATTGCCGGCGTATTTAGTTTGATAATTGGAGACAAACTCAAAGTAATCCATGACAGTTGGAATAAATATAATGCAGATGTTATGGCTAAGTTTTTCAATAAAGATGATAGAAATAAAGACAAGGAATTGGAAAACTATGTGTTCAAAGATATCCAGCTGTTGGATGATGGATCATTTTTCACTATTGGCGAACAGTATTACAAGTACATTGAGCGAAATTATGACCCCAGAACTAATATCACTACAACCACTGAACACTACAATTACAACTCTATTATCGTTAGCTATTTTACAAAAGAAGGAGAATATAAATGGACAGAAAGGGTTTCAAAATCGCAAAATTCAACAAATGACTACGGTTATTTCTCATCTTTTGTAGCACTGAATAGCGGTAAAGAATTGTATTTATTTTTCAATGACTCAAAGAAAAATAATGAAGATCCTCCAGAAAATTATTTTGATTACGATAACCTATTTAATAATAGAAGATTCCAAATTAGTTATGCGCATATCAATACAAAGGGAATAGTGAACAGAACCGGCTTGTTGGATGAAGATTATGATTACATGCTTCGCGCTAAATTAAGCGGACAAATTAATCCTGAATCAATGTACTTGATTACAGAATCCAATCGATCTTCGAAAATAGTTAAGGTAGCAGTAAAAAACTAACTGCCTATTTCTTATTCTTATTAGCTTCCATTTCAGCTTTACTTTTGGTCAATCTTTTCCATTGCCATCTTCTCAACAAAGCTAAAACTGCAGTAATTGCAGGAACAGAAATGTACCATGATTCGGCTCTTTCTTGTATCAATAGGATAATCACCATAATAAGGCAAACACCTGTTACTATGAACCAAAAATACATTTGAATTTTACTTACTTTAATTAAATCCATTACTCGTTTTTATTGTAATACTCTACTATGACATCATGCATTTCATAATCTCTGAAATTCTCGTCTGAATCAAGGCCAACACCTCTTACATAATAATCATCTTTTCCAAAAACTTCAAACTGCTTATCTGTTACAATACGCTTTGTTGATTGCAACCATTTCAACTCTTCTGTTTTCAGTGTTTGGTTTTCTAAATAATTAGTGAAAATTACATTATTTCTACAGACTATGATCTTTTCTCTTGGTCTCATTTCTCCATAATCTGCTTCGAGATGCGATTCAATAACATCTTTACCTTTGAAAAAATTAACCTGAAATCCATTTTTGAAAATGGTCATTTCTCTTTCTCCATCATACTTTTCCATTCGGTTAGCAATGATTTCAAAACGCACAATTCCTGAATCAGAATAAAGGGTGTGCATACCATTCACTATTTGATCAGGAGTTGAATCCGTAGCCGTCACTGTTTTTACCTGAGAAAGATCATTTTCACATGAAAATAATGAGGCACAAAAAAACATTCCCGCCACTATAAGGGCAGGAATGCTTAGTAATTCATATCTTATTTTCTGTTCGATTATCTGATAGTTGTAGATTCTCCCCAACAAGATAACGTGATTGAACTTCCTTCAGTATAACTGTTGTCAAATATTTCTCCTTTATCAGGTGCGTTGCTCAAGTAAGTAGATGAACTTACATCTTCACCTAAGCTCGCCGCTTTTCTGATATAGTCATTTGCCAACCAGTAGTTTGCTTTTCTTTCAAAAGTAGACTCACCACAAGAGTTTGCCATTGCAGCAATACTGTTTCCACAAATAATCATTGCTTTCCCTTGGTATTCACCTCCTACTGATTTTGCAGTTCTAAAAGCAGATTTGTATTGGTGAGCAGCATACTGAGCGCTTGCTAATTTGTAGTTGTATACATCTTTGTTTTCTCCTTCACCTTCCATTTCAACTGCTTTGCTAAATGCTTCAACAGCTTTGTCACTAGATTTTTTACTCATGTAAACATTACCTAAACCATAGTAACCGGCAGCAGTAGGATTTCTCTTGTTTGCTTCAACTACGTACTTCTCATAAGTTTCAGTTTCTGTACATTTTTGTTTTTCCATCAAACCAATGAACTTGTTCAATTCAGCCATTCCAGCATCTCCTTCAGGAATTGATGTAAATTTTTTCTCTAAAACTGGCATTAACACCTCACAGTCATTTGCAATTTTCAAGAAGTACTTGTCTAAGAAAGATTGAGCTTTTCCGTAAGCATCAGCATACTTCTCAGCTTTCTCTTTATCATCCATTGCATTTGCCTTTTTAATAGCTTGTTTACAATAGTCTGATAAGATGATGTATTCTTCAATAATAAATTCTCTTGTAGCCTCTTTCTCTTCTGCTGAAGCTTTGTTGAATTTATTTACAATCAAGTGCATGAAATACATTTGAATTTGAGTAGGTGAAGCTTTGTCTTTTAATACATGGATATTCTCATAAAGTTTATCCATCTTCTCAGTTTCATCACTTTTCTCAGAAGTCAAGAATACTGCATAATCAAGTTCCCAATCAGGATCTTTTTCATACTTCATTCTCCCTTCATAAATCAATTTCAAAGTATCATTGATTTCAGCTTTTCTAGCTTCATCCTTAGTAGCTTTGCTCAGTTTCAAATATGCAATTCTACCATTGGTAAAGAAACCTGCATCTAAAGAATCACCACAGCTAAACATGGCTTTATTCCAGAACATACAAGCGTCTTCTAATTGATTACTTTTTAAGTACTGGAAATACAAAGTTTTGTACTTTTTACAATCTTCATCATTGTAATTTGAACCTTCTTGAGCAAAAGATAAATTTGCTGTAATTGTTAGTGCTAGTGCGTAAAAAAGTGCTTTCAATTTCATTTTTATGTGTTTAGTCGTACTTTCTTTTTAGGAACCATTTGTCTCCAACACCTGGTGTTAAAGAAACTCCAAAGAACACTCCAATGTATTTTTCTTGTATTAAACCGTTCTCTGTGGTTCCGAGTTTTCCAAAATTCGCTCCAAAATTAACATTTGTATTTGAAAGTTTGGCAACTCTTATTGGCAGACCTACTCCAAAACTCATGCCATAAGCGTCTAATCCGGTCAAATCTCCAAGTGAATTTTGTACCATGTATTCTGTCATAGTATAGTAACCTCCTAATCTATAGCTAATTGTGCCTAAGTAAGGTGTTTTGGCTCTATCTAACACTACAGATATTGGTGTATACTCTATTCCTAAACCAACTCTCATTCTATCTCTTAAATTTCCATTATAAGTCATAGAACTGAAATCCTCTGTGTACTTAGACCATTTTTGAAAATCTACATCTGCCGCAATTCTAAAAACACTTGAATTATTATAGTTTTTTGGACCAAACCTTACTTCAATTCCTCCTCTATAACCTTCTGGAATAACAACGGTTCCTTGATCGTCATTTATATATTCTATAGTATCAGAAATTACTTCTGCCCCATTAAATCCACCTACGTTAATGTATGAATAAGAGAAGATATCATTAAAAGCTTTGAGTTTAGCCTCAGGCACATAAGCCGCACCAATTCCAACTGTAAATTTCTTGTTTTTCTCTTGATGTTTTGTAGATGTACTTTCAAGTCCAAAAGAAAATTCGTAATTGAATCCAAACTCATAATTGAATCCTTTCAATCTAAGTGAATTTTCAACCTTTGAGTTCAACCCAAGTGATGCAGACCAAAACTGGAAAGTTCTTACTCTATCAGAAGTTCCAAAAATATAATTGACATTTCCTCCTACGGATAATCGGTGTCCTAACTTTCTTTTAAAGTAAACAGTATCAAATATGTTACCTGTTGAATCTTTCAAATATCTTGGAATAGGATCACTTGTAGTGAATTTTTCCACAGGTCTGTACGCTACACCCAAATAAACATCAGACACGGCACCATAACCTTCATTGGTATACAATTCAGTACTATCACCATCTTCCACCGTATATTCAGAAATTGTATATCCGGTAAAACTATAAGGCTTTAATCCCAGTGCAGCACCCCACCTTTTTTTTATTGGCAATCCCAATTGAAATTGATTTAATCCAAATTGTCTTTGTACTGTAGAAGCGTTTGAAGTTTCATAGCGAGAAAATCTACCATTCATTCCAAACTGAAAAACAGGAGTATATCTTGCTAAATAACTGTAAGAAGCAGGATTTAATGTATTTACTTTGGATGAATCAAAATTTGCCATACTAACTCCACCCATTGCAGAAAAAGCAGCATAATCATTGCCTTGCAACTCACCTAAACCAAAAACACTATAAGGTGAATGAGTTCCTTTTTGAGCAAAAGAACCGGTAGTAGCAACCAAAGCGATCAAAAGAACTTTAAGTGTTCTCAACATTATAAGTTAAAATTTTATTCAGCCCATAAAGGGTCAAATCAGAATCTGCAAAGATGTCAACTATAAACGGTTTATCAAAGAAATTCGCATCTCCACCGGTCATAAAAATTGTTAATTCAGGAAATTGGTGTCTATATCTTCTAATAAACCCATTGATTTCATTGAACGCACCCAGTTGAACACCTGCGCGGATACTGCTCTCTGTGTCAGTACCATAATCTTTTTCTAAAACTGCAGGATTTAGTAATGGCAATTTATCAGTATAATGCTCCAACGCCTTAAATCTCATCATTATACCGGGAGAAATATTACCACCTAAATATTGACCTTTAGCATCAACTAAATCATACTTAATACAAGTCCCCATATCAATTACCAGATTTGTGTGATTCATATTTCTGAACCAAACACCTACTGCATTGGCAATTCTATCTTTTCCTAAAGAAGAGGGTGTACCGTACAAATTTTTAATGGGTAATGGTGTATTACTTTCTAATCTGATCTCATTGAATCTGTACCTACTCAAATCCAAACCATCATTTACAACACTGCTAACAATTGCGTGTTTTATGGATGTAATACTATCACTGATCCAGGAGTGCATCTCTTCCTTACACTCCGGTTTAAATGATTTTACCTTTAAAATTTCGTCTCCCTGATATAAGGCTAACTTAAAGGCTGTGTTTCCCTCGTCAATTATCAGATTCATGGCGCAAAGTTAATTTAAGTTTCTTATTAAAAATCAAGATTCATATATTGTAAACAAAACACACATATTTATGAAACAATTATTGACATTTGTACTTGTTTTAACCTGCACTTTTAGCTGGTCCCAAGACACACTTGCTCAAAGAAGTCCCGTAACTATCAAACTTGGATCATATGAATCTGGAGATACAGCCCAATACAAAGTGATTAAAAATGTAAAGTACTTCGTAATTAGTGATGCGGAAGGAGTTGTAGCCAAAGGATACCAAATAGTTGGAGGAAAAATGATGATAGAAGGATTAAACTTTGATGGTAAAATTGAAAAAAATGGAATCCTTGATAAAAGTGCTCTTTCTTTAATTAGGTCATCAAAAGGCAAAAAACTGAGTGCTGAAATTCGATACAATTCAGCAGACGGAGTGACAAGATTAGGCGCTTTCGTCTTATTTATACAGTAAAGGGATTCTGTTACTTTTAATAAAATTGCAATTAGATATACACAACAATGAAATAACTCATGAAAAAACTATTTTCAATTATCACCATTTGTACCTTTTCATTCATTGCTTCTAGCCAAAAAGATACGCCTAAAGTTATGCTTGGAGGAGCAGGAAATCAAGACACAGTCAGCTTGGCACAAATTGTTGATGCAGAAAAAATTCAATTCGTTAATGCGGATGGATCAGTAAATTCTACTTATAAAATTGACGGAGGCACCTTGATTGTGGCCAGTGTTGCAGGAGCGGGAAGAATTGTAAAGGACGGTTTGTTGGATAATAAAGCAAAATCTATGCTTAAACTCACTCCTGGTCACAGCGTTGTTTTTGAATTTAGATACACCAATGATGAAAATATTTCCAGAATTGGCAATGTAAAATTCTATGTTTTAGAAGAGTAAGACCTATTAATCATTTTTTACAAGTGGTTAAGGAGAAATTACATGAAATCTCTTTTTAGATCAACATTCATATTGCTACTTAGTTTTAATTTAGTCTCTTGCTTTGAGATTACAGAGGACATTACTATTCATTCAGATGGAAATGGAATTCTTAAAATTCAAGCAGATTTTAGTGAAAGTAAATTCAAGATAAATTCTATCCTCGAACATCAAGAATATGAAGGTTATCAGATTCCATCCAGGGATAAAATAAAATCTACATTTAATCAATTGGTGAACTTGACTGATTTTTGCTCAAATATTTCAATTGTGTCCAGCGATATTGATTTGGAGAATTACATTATCAATTATAGCTGCAAATTTAATGAAGTAGAAGACGTCAATGTATTGGTAGACTCGATTAAAACTGAATTCAATTCTGATTTAAATCCAAAGTTCAAATACCTGAAATATGATCGAAAAAAAGGAGAGTTTTCAAGAAACGGAGATAATTTTTTGAAGGATAAAGTGGAGCAATTACCACTTTCACAAAGAGTAATTTTCAATTCAGCTTATTACACCTGTATTTACAGATTTGATAATTTAATTGATTCAAATTTTACTTCAGGTGCAAAAACATCTACCAACAGAAAAATATCTACAAAGAAATTATCCATGAAGTCATTAACCTTTAATGGAGAATTGATCAACCACAAAATCCAAACAATTCCTGTTCATTAATAAAACCCATTTTCACTGCGTGAAATGCTTTTTTCATTTTGTTCACTCATTCAAGCAAGCTTGACTCGTGTTTTGGAATTGCAAACTTCACTTCAACTTCGTTTCGTTTAGTTTGCGATTCGTGGAAGGAAAACTACAAAACCCATTTTCACTGCGTGAAATGCTTTTTTCATTTTGTTCACTCATTCAAGCAAGCTTGACTCGTGACCAAAATGAAAAAACCCATTCCGGAAATCCGAAATGGGTTTTGTGGTGATGGAGGGAATTGAACCCCCGACACAAGGATTTTCAGTCCTTTGCTCTACCAACTGAGCTACATCACCTCCTTGTTTCAACCTCACCCTTTGGTAAGGCGGGGACAAAGATATATAATCAAATTAATCTGATTGTTATTACAACAACTTTTTTTTCATTTTTTATTTATTGACCTCAAAATCAAGCATTCTAAATCTTCTTAACAAGAATATAACAACTGTCGATAAATCCATATTATTCAACGATAAATGAGTCAATTAACACTGTGTTTGTACCAAAATATTAACTTTGGTACGATAAATGCAATACGCATTTTCCAAGATGTAAAAAAATACCGCCTAGCACTTTTAGATCGGGATTTTATTTACAAAAAACCTTAGCGTATGAAACGAATTTTTACTTTGTTATTTCTAAGCTTGTTTTTAGCAACAGGCTCATTTGCACAAAAAAGTTATGTCAATTATAGTCGTGACTCAAAGTGGTTTATTGGAATTAATGCCGGTGCCACGTGGCATTCACGAACAGAAGTAGACAACCTCATCAAGGGAGGTTATGGTTTCACTTTTGGTAGATCTTTTGGTATGAGACCGGAGAAATTATTCTCTTGGGATTTAAGATTCCGATATCTACACGGATGGTGGGGTGGACAATCCACTTCATTGTATTCTTTGGATAGTAATGCTGTGGCCAATATGCCGGACACCTATCCTAAGACAACTGTTTTGCAAACATATCAAGACACATCTGGTGGATTTGTACCAAACTTTCGTACGCAATTGTTAAGTGGTTCACTTGAACTGGCTTTAAACACAAACAGACTAAGACAAAATACCGGATGGAACTTCCAAATTTTTGGAGGTATTGGTGTTAAGGGCTACAACACTAAAGCCGATTTAACAGATGAATTCGGAAATATTTATGATTATTCAACTTTCGGTAATAATAAAATAGATTATCTAACTGCTCAGGATGGCAATTATGAAACGGATATCACAGGTAGTGATGCCAATTTTCATGTTGACTGGATGGGAAGTTTTGGTGCTGGAATTTCTTACCAGGTAGCTCCTTGGGCATCAATCGGTATTTCACACAAAATGACATGGACTCGTAATGATGACATGTTTGACGGTATGCCAAACCTTGCCAATGGTTCACCATCACCTAGCAACGATATTTACCATTACTCTTCTGCAGGAATCAGATTCCATTTATTTGGAGGAAATAACAATACCGTTATCAAAGATCCTATTGTTGAGGATACAACTAACATTAACAACTTTGATGTTATTGATGACCCTGTTGTTACCAACCCGGTTATACAGCAGCCTCCGGTAGTTGATATTTATGATCCTGGAACTAGTCCTTATACGGTAGAATATGATCATTTTACCTTAAGAGCGCGTGTTCACAACGTAAATGGGAAACAAAATATCACATTTAAACAAAACGGGAATTTTAACAATAACTTCTCGTACAACGCAACTAGTGATGAGTTTGCAAGTACCGTATTGCTCCAACCTGGCCAAAACATCTTTGAAATTACCGGGGTAAATACTGCAGGTCAGGATTATGAATCAACTATTATCATCTACAAAAAAGAGCAACCAACTTTGGATCCTCCTATTGTTACGATTACAAATCCTCCTTACTCACCGTATACTACTGCCAACAACTTATTTAGCTTTGCCAGTACAGTATTGAATGTTGATTCTAAAGCGCAAATCAAAGTTTACTTTAACGGTAATTATTTGCCTGATTTCACTTACAACACTTCTACCAAAGCTTTGTATGCTACTTTACATTTGGTTGAGGGAACAAATTCAATTACTGTTACTGCTACTAATGCAGCAGGAAGTGATAGCAAAACGGCAAAAATTATTTATGATAAACCGGAGCAAATTCAACCACCGGTTGTAAACATTATAAATCCGTCTAACAACCCTCACTCAACCAATGTTAATTCTAAGAGCATTACTGCTACTGTATTGAATGTAGCCTCTAAAAATGACATTATTGTTGAAGTCAACGGGCATCCAACAACTAATTTCACTTTCAACAACAATACTAAGCAAGTAAACTTTACAGCTAGTTTATTAGAAGGTGCAAATGTTGTTCAAGTAACCGGATCAAACCAAGCTGGAGTTGATCAGGATCAAACTACCATTATCTATACTAAACCAGAGGCTCCAAAGCCACCTGTTGTTACTTATATTGATCCGGCAGTTGATCCAACCATAGTATACAGCAGCACATATAATGTGACAGCTAAAGTGTTGAACGTAAATAGTGCTTCAGATATCAAATTGAAAATAAATGGAGTTCAGTCTTACAACTTCGCTTATAGTGCATCTTCAGACTTGATGACGTTTACTACTAATTTGGTACTAGGATCAAATGTTATTGAAATTACTGCTACAAATAATGTTGGGCAAGACATAGAAACTACTACGATTATTCAAAAGAGAGTAGTACCTCAAGCTCCGCCGATTGTAGATATTACTTATCCTGGAACGGATAACATGGTATACACTACACCAAACATTACTTTGTTTGCAAAAGTGTTGAACGTAAACAGTCCAAACAACATTACTGTAACTGTAAATGGAAATAGTACTGCTGCTTTCAATTACAATACAGCAACTAAGATCTTACAATTGCCTTTAGTACTAAATGAAGGAGTAAATAATGTTACGATTACCGGAACTAATACATCTGGTTCGGATACAGACACTAGATTAATTATTTACAAAAAACCACAGCAACCTACACCACCGACTGTAAATTTTGTAAATCCGGCTACTAGTCCTTATTTGGTAACAGTAGAGAATTATACTATCACTGCTAACACTACTCATATAGATGACAAGTCGCAAATAATATTCAAGCAAAATGGAGTTTTAATCCAAAACGCTCAGTACACATTTACTGCTAATCATCAAATTATTTACAATGCACAATTGATCCCTGGATCTAATGTGTTTGAAGTAAATGTTACAAACAATGATGGAACTGCAAGTGATTTAGCAATTGTTACTTACAAAGTAGAAACTACTCCTTGTATCATTCCTACTGTAGGTTACATTAGTCCTGTTCCTTACTCTACAGTTAATGATCCAAACGTAAATATTGAAGCGCAAATCAATAACTATTCAAACGGAACAACTGTAGAATTGATATTGAATGGTGTAAGCCAAGGATACATGGCTTTTAACCAAAACACTTCACTTGCTACACTTCCTGCAGTTTTATCTGAAGGATCAAATTCAGTAAAAATTGTTGTTACTAATAGTTGTGGAACTAATCATGCAACATTTACTTTGAATTATGTAGCTCCTGAGGCTCCATGTATTGATCCTACATTAACAGCAATTGGAGGAACAAGTATTACAACTCAAGAAGATAAAATCACACTGCAAGTTGGAGTTACTGAAATTCAGAATCAAGCTAGCATTTTAGCAATGTTAAATGATCAAACTACTCAATTCACTTATGATGCCGGAACCCACACTATCACATTAACTGATTTACCATTAAATATTGGTCAAAACATGGTAGTATTAACTGCTGTAAATGATTGTGGTACGGCAAATTTAACTATCAACATTCAACGTGAACAGTGCAACCTTCCTGTTATTTCTAACATTAATCCAGCAAATGGAAACAGTGTAACAACAGAAAATGTAGCATTTAGTGCTAAAGTTGACAATGCAATTGCGAGTGAAGTTGAGTTAGTGGTTAATGGGATATCACAACAATTTAATTTCAATGCACAAACGCATGTTCTTACTGCAAATATCCCATTAAACATTGGAGCAAATGTTGTAGTAATAGATGCACAAAACGCATGTGGTAGAGCAAATAAATCCGTTACATATAACAGAACTATACCATGCGAGAATATTGCATACAGTTTGGTGCATCCTTCTACTTTGAATGCAACAGTAACAGATGCTAATTACAGTGTTTTATTGCATGTGACTGGAACGTTACAAGCTAGTGGAATTACTGCAACCGTAAATGGTTCAAACGCAACTGTGAACTTTGATCAAGTTGCCGGAAATATTACACTTAGCGGAATTACATTGAACGAAGGTGCTAACGCAATTGTTATCAACCTAACAAATGATTGTAGTTCACAATCTGTAACTTATAGCGTAACTTATGAACCAGAAGTTGAGGGTCCTTGTGGTCCTAGGTTTAATCCTGGGAATTCTGAATGGCAATTCTGTTTAGTAACGCCAAACGGAACATACAATAGAGACAACCTTGCTAACAATCCTTCATTCACTTATTCTGGACCAGCAACTGCTGCTTACTTTATGCCAATTGCTGGTGGAGGTGATGCGGTAGTTAACGGACAAGCATATTCTGTTCAAGCAGGACAATACTATTTGTTTGAAGGTAACTTAACTGTAGATGTTGCTTCAAACCATCCTGGATCAATGGGACAATGGGAAATTTGTATCAATGCAGATGCTGTTCCTCAACACGGAAATGGAAACAACAGACCTCCAAGTCCATGTGAAGCTCCTCCTTGTGATCCTGTATCATTTAATATGATGCAACCATCAAGTAACAGTGCAACAGTAACTGATGCCAATTACACAATCACAGCAAACATTGCAGGTGTATCTGGACAAAATCAGATTACGGTTAAACAAAACGGAACTAATATTCCATTTACTTATGATGCAGGAACTCAAATTATATCTGTAAACAACATCACTTTAGTGGATGGACAGAATAACTTCATCATTACAGGAACCAATGATTGTAGCAATGAAACGCTTAACTACCAAATTCAATATAATGGTTGTCAGGCTCCGGTAATCTCATTGGGAACAAATGCTACAAGTGTAACAACAGCACAATATACTTTTAGTGCAGCTGTTACCAACATTTCAAATGCAAATCAAATTCAGGTATTGCACAATAATGCACCTGTAACTATAGTATTTGATCAAAATACAGGAAGTATTGGTGGAGAGGTAACGTTAATTGAAGGGCAAAATGATTTTGTAATCAATGCAAATGGATGTGAAATCACCAATACACAGTTCTCAGTTACATATACCATTCCTTGCCAGCCAATAGTTTATTCATTGTCAAATCCAGCGCAGAATTCTACTTCTAGTGCTAGTGAAGTGTATTCAATAGAATTGGTAGCTCAAAATGTAAATCCGGCTACAATTGAGGTTAAATTGAATGGCGCTACAATTCCTCACACTTTTGGAAATGACATAATTGGAATTGGAAACATTCAATTGATAGATGGAGCAAACACTGTAACAGTTACTATGTCAAATGCATGTAGTAATGAAACAGTTACTTACACCATCCAACATGACGGGTGTGATGCCCCAGTTATTAACTTAGGAAACAACTCAGACGCCGTAACTAATCCGGCATACAATTTTGCTGCAACAGTTACCAATATTGATAATCAAAATCAAATTCAACTTACGTTGAACGGAACTAGCAGCAACTTTACTTTTGATGCAGGAACAGGTGCATTGAGCGCACAACTTCAATTACAAGAAGGTCAAAATACTATTGTGATTACAGCTAATGGTTGTACCAATGCAAGTAATACTTTCAACGTAGGATACACAGTTCCTTGTAACCCGGTTAGCTATACATTGGTTAATCCTCAAAATGCAAGTACAGCTGTTACAGAAGCTAATTTCAACTTAAGCTTAACGGCTCAAAACGCAAGCAACGTAAGTGCCACTTTAAACGGTACTGCGGTTAATCCTCAATTCAATGCTCAAAATGGTAGCATTAACTTGAGTGGATTGACTTTAGTTGCAGGAGCTAATCAAATAGTAGTAAGCTTGAGCAACAACTGTAGTAATGAAACTGTAACTTACAATGTAACTTACAATGAACCTGCAGGCCCTTGTGGTCCAAGATTTAATCCTGGAAATTCAGCATGGGAGTTTTGTTTAATTACGCCTAACGGAACTTACACTAGAGATGATTTAGCAAACAATCCATCTTTCAGTTATGCTGGTCCGGCAACATCAGCTTACTTCAAACCTATTGCAGGAGGAGGAAACGCTATTGTAAATGGACAGGATTTAACGCTGGACAATGGTAAATACTACTTGTTTACAGGAAACTTAACTGTTGATGTAAGTTCAAATCATCCAGGATCAATGGGTCATTGGGAAATTTGTATAACATCTAACAATGCACCTACTTCAGGTAACGGAAATAACAGACCACAAAGTCCTTGCGAAGGTGATCCAACTGGAGGAAATAACACTGGAGGTTCTGGATTTGACATCCAAGGAAACGGAACTGTTCAAGTAAACAATGACGTTTGTGCTACAATCAAATGTTTAGGTGAATCAGTAGTTTACAACAATAGCCAAGAAGCCTTTGTTAAAGTGGAATACTCAGTTAACGGAGGATCAACCTGGTATTCTTTTAATAATGGAAACAACGTTGCAGGTGGTGAACAATTGACTGCTGCTGCAAACAACGGAGCTCAAATTGTATTGAAAGCTACTTGTACTAACCAACAAGGAAACTGGACTAATACTGAAATATCTAATACCAATAGCCAATACGTATATGTATTGAAAAATGGAGATCAAGCTCCTAATTTTGCTCCGGCTCAAGGTCAGGCTTCAGTTGAGACATTCCTTGCAGGAGTTGTAGATGGTCAAGGAAATGTTTCTATCGGTCCAAATGACGTAATCTATTTATTTGAACTACGTCATGTAGGAAATTATGGTGTAGATTATCAGGACTGTGTGATGTTAATAACATTGGACGAAAATGGAAACTGTTCTCCTCCTTCTAATCCAACAGGAAGTGGAAATAATCATGGACAGGTTTATTTAACGCCAAAATTTACCAACATTTCACCAAGTTCAATTTCAATTTCATCAAGAGAGCAAAGTTTTGATTTGAAAACTAAAGTTGAAAACATCAATGAAAAAGCAGATTTGCAATTGATTGTAAATGGAATTCAAAATAAAGTATTTGACTACAATCTTGACAATCAATTGATGACAGCGAAATTGAAGCTTCAAGAAGGAAACAACATTGTTAAAATTATTGCTACAAATGGCAATAAAAAACAAGACATGACTTATACCATTAAGTATGAGCCTCAACAAGTTGTTACCAACACAGTTATTGCTCCGGCAATTACTAATATTACTCCAAGTACAACTTCTTCTAAAACTGGAAGTACTACTTATGCTTTCAAGGCAAAAGTTGATAATGTGACTAACAAGAATCAAATTAAATTGACCTTGAATGGACAGGCTGTAACAACATTCACTTATTCAACTTCAACTAAACAAGTTTCAGCAGTATTGCAATTACGTGCGGGAAGTAACTCAATTAAGTTAGACGCAACGAATGGTGATAAAAATGCAAGCAGAACTTATACAGTGAACTATGAAGCTAAAGAGGTTATCAATACTACTGTTTTGAAACCAGAGATTACGGCTATCAGTCCTTCTACGAATGTTTCAACTGTGAACACTCCTAGTTTAATGTTTAAAGCTAAAGTAACAAACGTGTCAGGTAAAACAGGCATCCAAATTAAAGTAAATGGTGCACCTTATACCACATTTAGTTATAGCACAGCAACAGGACAATTAACGGCTGTTGTTAATCTTAGACAAGGTGCAAACACAATTAGTGTTAGTGCTGTAAATGGTAACTTAAGTGAACAAAAAACATTTACAATTACCTATACACCTAAAACAACAACCATTGATAAAAACACCAATGGAGGTTCACGTCCAAATGGAGGTAGTACAAATACCAAAACTACGACTTCAGGAGGTACCAAGACTACAGGTGGAACTACAACTACTTCTGGTGGAACAAAAACTACCACAACTTCAGGAGGTAGTAAAACCACAACTACTTCAGGTGGAAGTACTACGAAAACAACTGGAGGTACAACAACCACTTCTGGTGGAACAAAAACTACCGGAGGAAGCACTACTAAAACAACAGGGGGTACCACAACCACTTCTGGAGGGACAAAAACCACAGGTGGAAGTACTACTAAGACTACCGGAGGAAATGTTCAAGAACAATCTGGGGGAAGTAGAAGAGGTGGAATATAAAATTTTCATTACTGAAACAAAAAAAGGGAAGCCAATTAGCTTCCCTTTTTTAATGACTTCTAATTTCCGTTGTCATTAAAAATCCAGATTTTATTAATCTGAATTGTAGCGCGTATATTTTCAGTCATAAGCACATTGTTAGATTTTTTCATTCAACAAGTTACAATCAAATCTCACACTCTTGTTGAAAATAAAGTTTACGCCACTGCATTTTTATTGAAATGTATAAAATTGCAATTCTGTGGTTAAAACCAATTGATCAATATTCCTATATTTACGAAAGGTGTGTAATTTTTAATGATATCTGATTATTAATATTTGAAGCACCAGGGGCAGATTAATAAAATCTGAACCCGACCATGAAAAAGATTACCTTATGAAATTGAAATCAATTATTGTAGACGACGAAGAGCTGGCTAGAAAAAACTTGAGCATGTTACTTGAAGAGTATTGTCCTGAAATAGAAATTATAGGAGATGCTGGTAATGTAACTGATGCAAAAGAACTTATAGAATCTGAAAAACCTGATGTTGTTTTTCTTGACATTAGAATGCCAAGTGGATCTGAAGGATTTGACCTTTTAGAATCTATTGAAAACCGAAATTTCCTGGTAGTTTTTGTTACTGCATTTAAAGACTATGCTCTAAGAGCTTTTCAAGCCAATGCGATTCACTATGTATTAAAGCCAATTGACATTGAAGATTTAAAGGATGCTGTTTCAAGATTAGTTGAATCAAAGACGGCTTTCGCAGAAAATCCAGAAAACTTTGATACCTACTTTGAGTCTATTAAAAATTTATCAACTTCAATGGAATCTGAAGGCTATGGTAATAAAGTTGCTATAAGCCATACAAAAGGAATCAAGTTGGTTCATATTGAAGACATTATGTATTTGGAAGCTTCGGGTAACTGTACTGTTTTGTACTTTGCTGACGGAACAAGATATCTTGATACCAGAACATTGAAAATTTATGAAGGTATCTTAAACCCTGAAATATTCTATCGAATCCATAAATCTCACATCATAAATTTAGATTACCTCAAAGAATATCTAAATGAAGATGGTCATTTTGCTGTTCTAAAAAATGGAAAACTGCTCCCTGTTGCTAGAAACAGAGTTTCCACTTTTGTTAAAACTTTGAAATCTCTATAAGTGAAATCGGCATTTCTTCTGTTTTTATGTCTCTTGTATTTTGCTTCATATGGACAGAAGTACAACTTCAAAAATTATAATGTTGAAGACGGTTTAGCGCAGTCTCAAATTAACGATATCAATCAGGATTATCTGGGATATTTGTGGATTGGAACTGAGTCTGGATTAAGCCGATTCAATGGTTTGGAATTTGTCAATTACTCCATGGGAAATGGACTACCCGACAATAAAATTGAGAAAATATTTTTAGATGTTGATAGCAGTTTATGGATTGGAACACCAAGTGGAATTTCTAAATTCCATGAAAATAAATTCATCCCCTATCTGTTTCCCGAACCACAAAGAGTAAATGACCTAATTCGTTATAAGGATCAGCTTTATATCGCAACAAACAATGGTTTATGGACCTTTAAAGAAGGAGTGTTCAACAAAATTCAATTTGACCTTGAAGATGATCTTTATGTAAGATCTTTAGAGATTTTAAATGATGATCTTTTAATTGGAGCAAGAGATGGCTTGTATGCCTACAATAGCAAGTTAATTCCGTTTCAAAATGATTCAAGTTTTCTAAAATTTAATATTAGTGATCTTAAAAATTTGGGAGGTGATTTAATCATATCTACTTATGGAGATGGATTATTTAAGTACACTAAAAATGGCGACTTAAGTCAATATGATATTGAATATTCTCGGATTAGATCTTTTTACGCAGATGAGGACGTCATTTTATGTTCAACTATTAATGGATATTTAGAAATAAGAAAAGACAAACACTATTATTACGACAGTGACAATGGCTTAGGAAACGCTAAAGTAGTTTGCTCATTTAAGGATAGAGAAGGAAATTACTGGTTGGGTATGGATGCCAATGGAATACTCAAATTTTTAGGTAAATCCATTATTTCCTACTCCACAAAAGAAGGTATTAGCTCTAATATCGTAATGAGCATAGGCCAATTAAGGGACAGCACTTTTATTTTTGGAACTTATGGTGAAGGAGTAACAGTTTACAAAGAGGGAAAAGCAAAATATCTCACCAAAGACAACGGCCTGGATGACAATACAATTTGGGCAGTTAAAACAGATAGCGCTCAACGATCTTGGATTGGAACTTCAAGAGGAGTTAAATGTATCGAAAACGGCAAAGTTGTTCTTCAGGAAATTACTTCACAAATTGATTCAAAAACAAGAAGTATTTGTTTTATTGACGACAAATACTTTTTCGGAGGCACAGACGGGCTCTACGTTATGAGCGAAGGGCATGTACTGCATTTAGAACACACCAAAGACATTAACATCAATGTTTTGTGCCCTATTGGTGACGATCTTTTTATTGGTAGCAGAAATGGTCTTTTTTTGACTCAATTATCAGACAACTACTCATCAGTGAAAACTGTGGAGGTTCCGGAATCTAATGTTTACTCACTTTGTCTTGACAGAAATAACAACTTGTGGATAGGAACAGAAAATGGCTTATTTGTTCGACTTTCCGACAAAAGTATTGTCCCTTTTGACCTAGATAAAAATGAATTTAAGTCAAAAACGATATTGGGTCTAATTGAAAGTGAAAATGGAGATATCTGGGTGTCTACCATGAGTGGTGTTTATCAAATAAATATTCAAGAAAAAGGAAGGTACGTATTTAAGATAAATCACTTTGGAACTGGTGAAGGAATGGTGAATTTAGAGGCAAATTTAAATGCAATTTATGAAGATGTTGAGGGTAAAATTTGGGTAGGAACATCAAGTGGGTTGGTTAGAATTGACCCCTCTTTAAATGAAGAATTATTTGAATTCAAAACACCCACTGTTCATTTTACAGGAGTGAGGTTATTTATGGAAAACTTTGATTATGATAGATTCAAAGTTGAATATGGCAATAACAAAGATGTGCCTTCTGCTATTTCGTTGCCATATGATCAAAACCATCTCACCTTTGATTTTATTGGTATCAACTTGAAGAATCCTGAATCTGTTTTATATGAATACAGGTTATCAGGCGCAAACGACAGCTGGTCTCCGATATCAAAAGCCATGTACGCTACATATTCTGACATATCCCCAGGCAATTATTCATTTGAAGTAAGAGCTACTAACAAATCCATGAAATGGTCAGAAATAAAAAGCATTGAAATAGAAATACGTCCACCATTTTGGAGAACCTGGTGGTTTATCATATTAAGTTTTATCCTTGCTTTTTTCTTGTTATTGATGGTATTCCAAATTAGGATCCGAGCTATTAAGCAAAAACAAGAAAATGAAAAATTGAGCTATAAAAACAGACTATTATTTCTTGAGCAGCAATCACTTAACGCCTCTATGAATAGACACTTTATTTTTAACTCACTTAATTCTATTCAATATTTCATCAATAGTTCAGATAAATTAAGTGCCAATAAATACTTGTCAAGCTTTGCTAAATTGATTAGAAAAAATCTGGACAGCTCCACTCAAAATAACTTTATTGTAACACTACAGGAAGAAGTTGAACGCATTGAGCTGTATTTGACCTTGGAAAAAATGCGTTTTCAAGAGAAATTTGACTACGAAATCAATGTATCTTCATCATTAGATACAGAAGGAACTGAAATTCCGAGCATGATTTTGCAACCTTTTGTAGAAAATTCAATAATTCATGGCGTGCTTCCTTTGAGTAAAAAAGGCAAAATCACCATCAATATTTATGAGGAATTTGACAATGTAGTTTTTGAGGTAATTGATGATGGTGTAGGTATAGATAATGCCCTTAAAAACAAAAAGGAAACAATGAGCGGAGACCACGAATCTAAAGGGATGGAGATAACAAGTAGACGTATAGAATTGCTGCGCAAATTGACTGGTGATCACCTGATGATTATTGGACCTTATCAAATCAATAATGAGAAGGGTGAAAGTCAAGGAACTAAGGTGATTATCAAGATGACTTTACACATGGAAGAATAAATTTTGGTTAAAAAGTTGTTAAAACACTTGTGTTGACAATATTTATTTACTATATTTGTTATTGACTACATGCATATAATTGCTACAACGTCATGAAAAAGTTAATTTACATATCATTTGTTTTTGCCATTTTACTGGCTTTTACTTCTTGTGAAAAGGAGGTAATTACGCCTAATGCAGATCCAAACACATCTAATGTAGACAGTGATGTATTTTCTACCGGAGGTATTCGTGGTGGTTCATCAGATGATCCTAGTGGAGACGAAAATGGTGGAGGCGGAGTAGTTGATCCGGATGAAGACGAAGATTTCAACAAAGGAGACAAAGGCGGAAAAGGCGGAGTTGTTGACCCGGACGAAGACGAAGACTTTAATGAAGAAGATGGTAAATAATTGATTTACCCACAAAATATTTAAAACCTCGATTACTTCGAGGTTTTTTTATGTCCGAAATTCCCCTTTTCAATCTCAATTGCTTTTAAAATTATAATTTGCTGTAATCAACTCAAATACATATTTTTAGCAGGTATGCGTCTTTACATTGCACTTATAGTATTTATACCATTTCTTGTATCCGCACAAAAAACTAAAAAGGTGGTTATAGAAGACTATGATCTATTTGCTAGGCATGAATACTATGTGCTTAAAAAAGATAAATCCATCAAACATGGTGTATTTAAAAGTACTTGGGTGAATGGAAATCCACGATTGGAGGGTTATTATAAAAATGGCAAAAAGGATAGCTTATGGACCTACTTTCATCAATACAAACCAATTGTTTGTTCAAGAGGTTATTATGAAGAAGATAAAAAAATAGGAGTTTGGGAATACTTTGACAGTAAAGGCAAAATAATGAATAGGTATGATCACAGCACCCATCAATTAAGTTATACCACTTTTGTTGATACAGTTAAAACATATGAATTGAGAATTAATGATTCAACGTTTGAAGCTAAACCGCAACAACCTCCTATTTTTCTTGAAGGAGAAACAGTTAAAAACCGAGTGATTCAAGAAAATATCTCATACCCTCAAGAAGCCATAACCAACAACATTTTTGGAACTGTTCATGTATCCTTTTTTGTAAATAATGAAGGACAAGCTACAGATCATCAAATTATTAAATCTATTGGTGGAGGTTGTGATGAAGAAGCCCTTCGCGTTGTAATGCTAATTCCGGATGAATGGGCACCCGCAATTTACAATGGCACTGTTGTAGAATCAAAGGTAATTGTACTTATTACATTTGTTTTAAACTAAAAAAGGCGCCAGAACAATTTCTAGCGCCTTTATAAATAATTAATAACCAAGTTTATTGTTTAATAACTTTAGTCGTTCTAACCTTTCCATTTGCCGCAATATTTAAGAAATATACTCCAGCATTGAAATTAGATATATCATAATTTAATTTTCCCTGTCCGGCCATTAATTCACCATCATGAATCACAGCCACTTCTTGTCCTAACATGTTTGTTAAAGTGATACGATAAATTCCGGCATCATATACATCCATTGAAATGTTCAACATATCGGTTGCAGGATTAGGATAAACTGATAAGTTATCTGCAATTGATTCATCTAATCCTGTCATTGAAGCAGGGTATAAATTGATATCATCAATGTAAATATTATTACCTCCATCATTTTCAAACTCAAACTTGAATCTAAAATTTGATACAAAAAATGCCGAATTGATATTGGTTACATCAACTTGTACCCAATCTTCAACAGCTGGTGTATAAGGACTAGTCATGGTTTGGTCACTCAAAGAATTTCCATGAATGTTCTTTCTTAAGGTCCATGTTTCACCGCAATCATCTGATACATAAAATCTCAACCACTCATCATTAGTTGCAGATCTTTTACGATAGGCATATTTAAAATTAAACACGATAGCATCTGTTGAATCTACAGAAGATAAATCAATAGTTCCTGAAATCAAATTATCCTTAGATCCATTTGTTACTGCAAAGTTTGAAAGCTTAACACTCTTGTCACCACTTGAACCAACTCCTCCTGTTTGATGAGCCCAAGCCTGACCACCATCTTCGTTTTCAATAAACCAAGTAGCATTATCCGGAATTGAAGACGTACTTTCAAATCCTTCAGAATATGGTAAAGTAACACCAGGATTATCTAATACTAAAACATACTGAGTTTCGGTTGTAGAAACAGTTGTAGAACCATCAGTTGCCTCTAATGTCACGCTATAAACTCCAGGAGTATTATATGTAACCGTAACCGAAGAGTCAGTTGAAGTAGAAGGTGTTCCTCCATTAAAAGTCCAGTTAACACCACTTACGTTGAAGTATGACATATCACTGTAAGTAACTGTTGATCCGGCACAAATAGTTGAAATAGTTGAACTGAATTCAGCTGCGCATAAAACATCAGGTTGATTCACTCCAGTGGCAGTAGCATTTGAAGGTGAAATCAAATCTTGTAAGAATCCGATATTGCTAAAGTTTCCTTGTACAATATCTACTTGATCTAAAGAGAACATATACTGGCAAGGACTATAACTCATATAATTTTCAAACTGATCATATGCGTCAAATCCATAAGCGTCATTTGTAGGAATTCCACTACAAGTATTTTGAGTGCTACCACAAGACCATTGCGCTTCTAATACGGGAGGTGTATCACAACAGTAATCACCATTAGCACCACAATCCTGATTAGAACATCCATCTTGAAAAGTGTGAAACAATCCAAAACAATGTCCTAATTCATGTGTTAAAGTTCTATCACCTGAAAGTGCAGTTCCCATAGTTCCCATAGCATCATTTCTGATTACTATTCCGTATGTATTTGCATTTCCAAAATATGGGAACTGTGCATAACCAAGGGTAATTCCACCACCGCTTGATTCAATAGTTTCAACAACCCAGATGTTTAAATACTTATCTCTTGGCCAAGCATTTAATCCTCCAGAACTGTAATACTTCACATCATCCCCGGCATTATAGGCAGAAGCAGGAGAATATCTTCTTTCTACTCCATTAGTACAGTTACCATTTGGATCTATTCTCGCCAATTTAAATTCAAGTTGCATGTTTCCTGATTCAGGATAAAAGGGCGCTTGAGCAGTGTTTCTGATATTTGATGTATCAGCATTTAATTTTTGATAATCATCATTGATTTGATCAATGGCAGATTGAATTTGTGCATACGAGATATTTGAGCTACCTCCGTCGTGAATAACGTGCACAACAACCGGAATAATTCCTATTGTACTTCTTTCTCCAGCATGGTTATGTCCACCTTCTCGGAATCTCTGAATCTGTTCATCTACTGATTGTTTTGATCCCGGATATTGCTGGTGCAACATTTCATTGTGCTCATCAAATCCACATACTCTTTCCTGACCGAAAGATATGATGCTTGACAAAGCAAAAATTGATAATAAAATTTTCTTCATGGTTTTGGTTTTATTCCTTTATGAGCTTTATAGTATTTACACGTCCCTCACTTTCAACTCGCACGAGATAAACTCCTTGAGCTAGATGAGACATGTTATATTCAAATTTATTGATGCCATCTGCTATAGCACCATTGTGAATTAAATCAACTTGCTGACCTAATGTATTTTGCACTGTAATATTAAAGTCTACTCCAGCTTCACCTGCAACTTCTATTGTTGTATTGGCATTTGTTGGATTTGGATAAACTTTAAAATGTTGATTATTGTCTTTTTCAAACAATCCCGCTTGTGAGGCCGGATACAAATTGATATTATCAATATAAATATTGTTTCCCCCATCATTTTCAAATTGGAATTTGAATCTGAAATTGGAAGTGTAATAAGTTGAATTAATATTGAATATCTCAACAAAATACCAATCGCCTGGTCCTGATGGAACATAGCTTCCAGAGGCTGTAACGGTACTTAAACCATCACCATGTAGATTTTTTCTAAGTACCCATGTTTCTCCACAGTCACCCGAAATATAAAATCTTAGCCACTCATCATCTGTTATACTCTTCTTTCTATAAGCATATTCAAAAGTAAGTATCATGTCTTCGTTTGCAGGCACACCACTTAAGTCTATCGATCCTGAAATTAACTCATCAACAGAGCCATCAGATTCTCCGAAGTTATTTAGTGCTGCACACTTTCCAAAACCATTGCTGCTCACACTGGTATTGTGATACCATCCATTTCCTCCAGCATAATCTTCTATTACCCAATTGTCATTATCCGGAATTCCTGAAATACCTTCAAATCCTTCATGATAAGGAATAGCTTCTCCCGGATCTGGCAATACAACAATATAATTATTGTATGTGTCTGAAATTGAGTTGGTACCATCAGAAACCTGAAGAGTTACGGCGTAAATACCAGGAGTATCATAAGTAATTACAGGATCAATTGCAGTTGATGTAGCAGGTGATCCACCAGGAAAACTCCAGTTTCTTGAAGTTATATTATGAAACGACTCATCTGTATATGAAACACTTTGTCCGGCACAAATGGTTGTAACATTTGAAGAAATACTTACCTCACAAGCTGTTCCGTTTGCAGTATATGTTCCGGTAGCAATTAAGTTAGCTGTTGTCCAAAGATTATTTCTATCAGCAGTACCATTATTTAAGCAAGTTTGCATTCTGGCAGCCTGTCCTTGAGTAAACATTGTTCTGCAACTACCGGCATAATCCATAATATTTTGAATGTTGTCTAATGAACCACATGATTCTCCATCATAATCACATACACCCAACCAACCAATTGTGTTTGGAGTATCTGAAACACCATCATCTGACGTACAAGAAGTTGATTCACCTGCATTGTTATTTGGTCCCCAAGTATGACTTAAGTTTAACCAATGCCCTACTTCATGACTTAAAATATGACGGTAAGAAAAATTACTTGTTCCTATTGTACCCATTACTGTGTGTCCAATATAAATGGAACCTGACATACTAAAAGGGTTGTACCAATTTGAAGGATTGTTGGTATAAGCTGCTGAACCTGCAATACTCTTTACAACAAAAATGTTCATGTATGAATTTTGAGGCCAGTTTCCGTGCTCAGCTTGAACAGCATCCCTGATATCTTGATTGTCTCCGGTATCATGAGCTCCACCTCCGGGCATATAAGTTCTCGTAATTCCAAGGTGACAATTTCCGTTAGGATCTTTAGTCGCTAATCTAAATTCAACATCTGTATTTCCAGTAATTCCAATAAAAGCAGAAACGGTATTGGACAAGTCATCATTCAACATCTGAAAATCTTCATTGATGCGATTCAAGGCGTCATAAACCTGATCATTACTGATGTTTTCTGATCCTCCCTCATGCACAATATGTACAACAACCGGAATTACGTAAGTAGATCTATCGTTAGCTGAATTGTTTTGTAAAAAATTGTGATAAGCTCTTTCAAATTGAACCTGGTCTTCTTCCCAGATTTGTCTTAGTGCCGGATTTTCTGTAAAAGCTTTTTCCTGTTCTACATTATTTCCACAAACTCCTTGTGTTCCTAACTCTTCTGAAACTTTTAGGTGATGCTCATGGTCATGATCTTGATCCTGAGCAAATGCCGCAAAGGACCATGCCGCCATAGCAAGCAAAGTAATTTTCTTCATTGGTATATTTTTTCATGCGCCCACTCCAGGGGTAATATATTAGAGTGACAAATCGCCGCAACCTTACAGGTTGAGCTTTTTGAGGGCTCCTAAATTTACCACATTTATAGCGAAATGAGCAATACAATGTAGTGAAATGTAGCTACAGTTGATTCTGTGGGAATTATGAACGGCGTTAAAAATTTATCAATGGAGAAATCCTTAAAAATCGCGAACTGAGGTTACCACATTTGAAAATTGTTCCGGATTTTTTACCATCTGCATTAATTTTTGAACAACTTCCTCTGGAGATACCAATTCGCCGTTTTCTTTTAAAGACTTGAAATTTTCAAGCGACTTGAAGTCTGATTGAATTGAAGACCTAATCTCTACCTGCATTTGTGTATCCACAACACCCGGTGCACAAGAATGAATGTGCCAATTGCTCATTCCTTTCCAATCCAACTCCTCTGCAACAGTTTCTGAAAACAAATCAATTGCCGCTTTAGAAGCACAATAGGATGCCCATGAAGAAATGGGCCTTTTACCGGCTCCCGAACTGATATTCAGGATATGAAAGGTTTTATTTTCGTTTTTAAAACGATTAATATAATTGTTTATCAATATTTGAGGAGCCAAAGTATTGACGTTCATCACCTGTTCAATTGAATCATTACTAATTGATCCTACAGGCTTAATCTCCCCTATTGATCCGGCATTATTAACCAATAAATTATTCTCAGCTAAACTGTTAAACACAAATGACTTTACTTTATTCAAATTGTTCAAGTCTAGTTCAATAAACTCAAACTTTTCATGTACAAAATCATTTGATCTTGCCAGGCCATAAACAAAATAGCCTTCATTAATCAAGGCCTGAACCAAAGCATTACCGATTCCCCTGGAGGAACCGGTAACGTATGCTATTTTATCCTGTTGGACAACCATTATCCATCCAACCTAAAATTCCACCTTGTAAATTGGTTACATTGTCAAATCCTTGCATTTTCAAAAACATACAAGCATTCATACTTCTTCCTCCTGAACGACATCCAACAATGATGTTCTTATCTTTAGGAAATTCATTTATTCTCACTTGAATTTCACCAAGTGGAATGTTAACGTATTCAATTCCGTAACTTACTTCATCAACCTCATAAGGCTCACGAACATCAACGAAAAACGAACCATTTTTGACAGCCTCAATGGCTTCTTGTGGGGTTATTTCTTCTACATTCATTTGTATTAATTTAAAGCTTGTTTTAAATCATTTATTAAGTCTTCTGCGTCTTCCACTCCTACACTTAATCTTATAAGTGAATCCACTACACCAGATTTTTCTCTTTCTTCTTTAGGTATGGCTGCATGTGTCATTGTTGCCGGATGTCCAATCAATGATTCAACACCTCCTAAAGACTCTGCCAACGAAAACAACCTTACCTTTTTCACAATTTCAAGGGCATCTTCTAATTTATTTCCTTTCAAAGAAAACGAAATCATTCCACCAAAATCTGTCATTTGTTTCTTAGCAATTTCATGATTCGGATGATCTTCAAAACCCGGCCAATAGACATTCTCAATTTTATCCTGTGTTTTCAAAAAATGAGCAATAGCTTTTCCATTTTCACAATGTCTTTGCATTCTTAAATGCAGTGTTTTAATCCCTCTAAGCACCAAAAATGAATCCATGGGAGCCGTTACAGCACCTGAAGAATTTTGAATTCTATACATTTCATCTGCTAACTGCTTGTCATTACAAACCAGAGCGCCCATAACCACATCTGAATGCCCTCCTATGTATTTAGTAACAGAATGCATTACTATATCAGCTCCCAAATCAAGAGGCAACTGCAAATAGGGTGTAGCAAAAGTATTGTCAACTGCCAATAGCAAATTGTGCTTCTTTGCAATATCTGCGCAAACGGCTACATCAATAATATTCATCATTGGATTTGTTGGTGACTCTATCCAAATCAACTTTGTATTATCATTGATATAATGCTCAATGTTTTCAGCATTAGCCATATCTACAAAATGAAACTTGAGTCCATACTTTTCAAATATTGTTTTGAATAAGCGATATGAACCTCCATACAAATCATTGGTAGATATAATTTCGTCACCCGGATTTAACATTTTTAGCACACAATCAATAGCCGCTAAACCACTGCCAAAACACGCTCCGTACTTTCCATTTTCCAATGCTGCAATACTCTTTTCCAAAGCATCCCTTGTTGGATTAGATGTTCTTGAATAGGCAAATCCCTTATGATTTCCAATTCCTTCCTGAACATAAGTACTGGTTTGATAAATGGGAGTCATGATCGCACCTGTAGCCGTATCCGGATGGACACCGGCATGAATAGCTTTAGTGCCAAATTTCATGTCTTTTTCTTCCATGGTGAGAAATGATTTCTACCCACGAAATTAACCATTTTATCAAGACTTTATGTGACCTATGTCATATGGATTTGACTCATATTGGTTACATTTAAAAAGATTGCACATTCACAAGCATGAAAAATATTTTAGCATTATTCATTTTGGTTTCCTCTTTTGTAGGATTTGGACAAGACAGTTTAAAAACACATATTGAATCCAACCAACTGGATTCTTTACCTCCTAAAATGGAATTTCCTGTAATTTATGATTTTGGTAAAGCCACGGTTAACGAATCATCAGACAGTATAATTGAAGAAATGGCTGAATTACTATTTGACAATCCTACTACCATAGTTGAAATAGGAAATCATATGGATAGCAGAGGAAGTGATCATTACAGTAGTAATTTGACCCAAAAAAGGGCAGAAAGTGTAATGAATGAATTGATAAAATTAGGCATTTCAAAAGATAGAATTGTTGCAAAAGGATATGGTGATAGTAAACCAACAACATACAACGGAATTGTACTAACTGAAGCGTACATAAATCAGTTTTATGAAAACGATAAACCAACTTATGAGATGCTACATCAAAAAAACAGAAGGACAGAAATTGTTGTTTTGAGCTATGAATACGTCCCAAACACTTCTAAAAAAACGCACGCAACTCCATTCCTCCTGAATGAATAGCTTTATTGCTTTCAGATTTTCGTCCTGTGTAATTGAAATTTAGTTGAAGATTCTTGGCCACTTTTCTTTGATAAGAAGCTCCCCATGTAAAGTTATTACCGGATTTTAAAGCCTCTAACATTTCAAATGCCAATGAAGAATTTTCATTTCCTGTGTATGATATTAAAATGTAATTGGCCCTCATATTCAAACTTCCCTTTGATTTTTGATTAAAGCGCATATCAAATCCAACATCTCTAATAATAGCCGTTTCTGCCAAATCTGAACTATTTCTTTTTTCAGAATATTTACCGTTGGCACTAATTCTGAATGAAGAACTCGGTTGGTATGAAATTACCGGTTCAATAGTGTGATAATTGATGTAGTAATTTCTGTTAGAAGCATAGTCACTACTGTTCTTTTTTCTTCCAATAATACCATTTACTCTGATGTTATAATATTTGCTGATGTTCCATCTTGCCCTAACCTCATGAAATGTGTGCAATCGGGTATCAAATCCATTAGATAAGAGGATTTTTGAACCATTTTCCTGATAGGTATAATTCATTCCAAAAACCGAATTGGTTTTATTGAAGTAGAAGGTGTTTCTGAAAGATGTATTAATGGAAACCAAACTGGTATCTACTATGTCATAAACAAAAGGATTAAAAGCTTGTAAATTGTCTTCATAAGATGTTTTACGAAAAACTTTGTACACCACCTGATCAGAAAAACGCGTCATTAACTTTTTAAAGCCTTTTTCTTTAGCCTTAATGATTCGGGAAGGACGAATAAAAATGGAGGTATTGAACTGATTGCTGTATGTTCTAACATATGTATTGGTAGGAATAAAAACCCTTATGTATTGACCCTGATCCTGGAAAGCGGCTATTTCAAACTCACCTAAATCCTTTACGCCATCATTATTGTAATCTATCCATGTGTGTGTTCCTTGCCCCGTATTCACTTCCACAAAAATGAATTCTCTTTTAAGCTCTAGTCCTGATCCAATTTCATAAAAAGTAGTAGTAGTCAAAGCTCCTTTCCACAGTCTCATAACATGCTCCAACCTTCCAAGCACAGTATTTTCAGGTTTTGAATTGAACAAAGTAGTATCCAAAATGGCTAGTTTTCTGTAATTAGCGTTGACCTTTAAAATATTGTTGGTGTACTTTAAAAAATGTGCTTCTGCTCCAATATTTTGGGCTCTTGTAGCCTGTTCTAATCTCACTGAATCTGAAAACCAATCATATCTTTCTCTGTAATACAAAGAGAATTTGTTTTTACTTGAATCCAGCGTAGACACATATGCTTTCCAATCATAAAATCTGTAGGAAGTATTTTGCAAAGTTGGATCTCCATTGAGGAATTTTTCGTTTTGTTCATGAATATCTTCAAACCCAATTTTTAGCACTTTAATATCTTGCGAGATACTTGAATTGTGTCTTAAAAAAGATGTTTTTTCTATTCCGTCAGAAAGCAACCAACTCCCATCAATCTTGGCGTTAAATCCGTTTTTAACTATTACTGATTTTATGTTATTTCTGATCCCACTGTAATCATCTCCCCACAAAAAATTCTCAAAATCATATCCAATTGAACCAAAATCTTTGATCACAAAGTTTAAACCGGCATTTGACAATATTTGATCGCCTGCATAAGGTTGATTTCTAACATTCCAATCTCTATCAAACTCAACACTTCTAAACCACTGGATAGGATTAAAGTGTCTGTGTTGATATTCAAAATTTGCCCTGGTTTGCAATCTTAATCTTTCCTCAGCACCAACTTTATGGGTTGAACCCCAATTCCATTTCACGGCAATTCCCTGATTGTCTCCTGCATCCAAATCTGAAAAAGTATTGACATCATTATTGCTAATGGCCACTTCTATAGATGATTTCATGTGATCATTAAATCGATACTCTGTTCCGGCACTTACCATTTGTTTTTTCTGTGGAGGAATCAACAACTGAACAGCTTCATAATTTCCTTGTGGAACTCCGGCAACCGGCGCTACCCATCTGTACACTTTTCCATTGGCTGTAAACTGTTCAAAAACATAGTTTCCATTTCCATCACCTACATATAAAAAGGTAGCTCCGTATATAGCAGAATCTGGGTTTACAGAAAACACTAATACCGAATCATAACCCATTGTGTCGATCAAAGCATAAAGCACTCTATTGTCATAAAAGCCGATACTGTCTATGCTATTGGCAAATGCGGTTGAAACATCATCTCCTGCCACAGATAAAATGGCCCTTTTCTCGGGTGTAAGTGTTTGTTGAATGGTTTGATTTTTGGCATCTTGTTCCGAGTAAATATTGAACCAACTGTCAAATTTCTTTCCTTTAAATTCTGCATTGTAAGCGACTAAGGATCTGGCATAGTTTAAATCTGAATATTGAAACTCAACAATGATACGCTTGTCTTTTGTCACTAATTGATTGGCAGTAAAGGTAATTTCAGATGTATTGTAATCAATCACATAATCAAACTCCTGTCCTCTTTTCAATAATTGACCATCAATAAACACTTTTTCTGTACCCGCCAACACCACAATAAATTGTTCGTTATCCGCTCCGGTTAACCTATACGGACCCTGATTTCCTTCAACTCCCTGAATGATGTTTCTTGAAAATTTTCCTCTTGAAAAAGCACCGCTCAATTTATGCGTTACCTTGATTGGATCTTTCTCTGTTGCCCAATTATGGTAGCCTTCAATGGAAACTCCCTGTGTTCGTTTGGTGTAATTGAGGAAATATCCTTTGGGTTTATACAACCAAAAGTCTCCTCCAATTACTGCGAAATCATCATTGTAGATCTTCAATTTTACCTGATCAAATTCTTGCAACTTTTGCGTATTACCTTCAGGTTGAAATGGAATATTGTTGTCTGATATTGATCCTGTCATATATAAATTAGGCCCAATTTGACCATCCAACTGAAGGTTAAGGGTTGATTGAAACGACAAATTCTGTGCATTACCCACTGTTACTCCACGAGAAATACTTCCTTGTTTATTGAGTTTTGAAGATCCAAACAGATCAGTTGAATTATCCTGAGCGGTAACGGTGTGCTTAAAGGGCTCAACGTTTTGAAGCGTGTCAGATACAATTAAGTTGGGATCTTTATGATTAAAATCACGGTTCAAGTTAATGGGCATGCGCTCATACTTCAACTCCATTTTACTCCCATTAATTCCGGGCTTTAAAACCAATTTGGCCGTAATAGGATCAATCCAGTAATTGGCTTTGTCTACTTTTTGACCATCTATGTACAAATAAACACTGCTAGAATAAACAGATACCGTGTCAAACTGAATAGTATCAGTTGAAAAGTCAAACAATTTGCTTTGCTCATTTTGTCCGTAAACAGCTTGAGTAATTAAGCATAAAAATATGAGCGCTATGTATCTCCCCAACTTCAAATAGAAGGCTTTTAAGCATAAAGATATGCTGAATAGGGAGTATACGGAAAAAGAAGCATGAAATTGTCATGCTTCTACCTTCTAAAACTATCGGATTATAAGATTTTTACTTCGGTTCTTCTGTTAAGTGCTTTTCCTTTATCAGTATTGTTATCGGCTATTGGATTTGATTCTCCATACCCTTTGGCCACAATTCTGCTGGCAGAAATTCCTTTGCTTACAAGATACTTTTTAACTGCCTCCGCTCTTTTTTGAGACAATGACTGATTTGCCAACTCATCTCCATCACTATCAGTATGACCACCAATTTCAATTTTCTTGTCTTTTTTGAGACTTAAAAACTCAGCCAGCTCATCTAGCTCTTTATATGAATTTGACTTAATACTCCATTTACCTGTATCAAAATGAACATTGTCCAGGGTAAACATTTTAGTTTCTGCAATTTGAATTTGCATGCTGGCTTTGCGATAATTTTGACCAGCCGGTAAAGGTGGCACCTCAAAAGTTGAGAAATCTTCTGCGTCACCTACACTTTTAATTTTAATGTCGTACTTACCTGCCGGAAGACTGATAAAAATATCTCCGGTTTCACTACTTACACCTTTAAATTCCTTTTTACTGCTTTGGTCAACAAATAAAACCTGTTCTCCCTGCAGTGGATGAAATTCAAAATCTGTTACTTTAATTTCCAGTGGTGCATTTTGTGCAATTGAAATTTGAGCTATTAAAAGGGCGATTATTACTACTAACTTTTTCATTGTTGAGATGTTTTGTTTACTCTTAAATGTAGCAACGAATAAAAAGTAACTTTTTAATGCGAATTTGGCCTGAAGTCCCCGTCCTATAAGGCAAGGACCCCAGCGCCGAACTCTAACCCCTCTCCTCACATCCATATAACGAAGTCAAAAATTTGGTTACAACAATTTGCAATTTGAATGTGGTAAGCATAATTTTAATGCTATGTTTTCAATGAAGTTGAGATGGGTAAAATTTGCAGATGACCAGGCACATCTAGAATCCCTATTTATGGGCAAAAACTGTAAAGCACTTAAAATAAACTCAACTGCTGTTTTATTGGTTAAACATCAAGGCGAAATTCACCTGGTGAAAAATCGTTGCCCACATCAAGGAATCACATTGGAAAATGCCAAATGTGAGGACGGAAAAATTGTTTGCCCATGGCATCATTACGGTTTTGATCTTAAAAATGGTCGTGGAGCCGGATTGTATTTAGACATATATCCAATTGAAAAAAGAGAGGACGGTTTTTATGCCGGATTCGAGTATTTCAGCATCTTTTAATACTTACACTATCCTACTATAATTTTTAAAAATTGTTAATTCACTAAAACAATTTATAGTTTTGCTTGTTTATATGATAGTATTACTATTATTTTTGCATGTAGAAATATTAATATATGGAAAATTGGTTGCCAAATATTACCATCAACATCAGTGATAAAGTGTTTCTTAAAAACCCTGAATCAACCACTTTAGGGAAAAAAATAATTGAACACAGCATCATCATGATTGCCGAATTAGGATTTGAACAGTTCACTTTCAAAAAACTGGCACAACAAATCCAATCAACAGAAGCATCTGTTTACAGATACTTTACCAGCAAACACCATTTATTGGTTTATGTCACTCACTGGTATTGGGGATGGTTAGAATATCGTATTGCTTTTGGAACAAATAACATTGACGATCCAAAAGAAAGATTAAAAATTGCCATTGATATGCTCACTCAACAAGTAGAAGAAGATTCAGATTTCTCGCATATCAATGAAATAAAACTCAACCAAATAGTCATTGCCGAATCGTCAAAAATCTACCTCAACAAAAGTGTAGACAAAGAAAATGTGGTAGGCTATTTTCAACCTTATAAAAACCTGGTGCAAAGGGTATGTGACATTGTTTTGGAAATTAATCCTGATTACAAATACCCACACATGCTGGTTTCAACCATAATTGAAGGAGCACACCATCAAAGATATTTTGCAGAACATCTACCAAGATTGACGGATGTTATTAAAGGAGAAGATGCCGTGAGTTGTTTTTACAACTGCATGGCTGAACAATTATTAAAAGCTTAAAATGGACGCAACAATTGACGTAAAAAGACCAATCAAAAGATTTTGGTTACTACTAAAACCAGACAAAAAAGAAATTAGAAATGTTTATTTCTATGCCATTTTCAATGGTTTGGTTTACCTATCACTCCCCATTGGTATTCAAGCCATTATCAACCTTATACAAGGAGGGCAAGTAAGTACTTCCTGGATTGTGCTGGTAATATTTGTGTTAGCAGGTATCGCCTTTAACGGAGTTTTAACCATCAGCCAAATGCGGATTGTAGAAAACCTGCAACAAAAGATCTTTACAAGGGCTGCCTTTGAATTTGCCTACCGAATTCCGCGTATAAAACTTGAAGCACTATACAAATACTACGCTCCGGAATTGATGAACCGATTCTTTGATATCATTTCGGTACAAAAAGGATTGGCTAAAATTCTAATTGATTTTACTACCGCCAGTATTCAAATAGCAGTGGCCTTGATATTGCTTTCGTTATATCATCCATTCTTTATCATCTTCAGTTTGATTTTGATCATTTTGATTTACATCATTTTCAAATTCACTTTCAGAAGAGGTTTAGAAACCAGTTTAGAGGAATCAAAAAGAAAGTACAAAGTAGCACACTGGCTTGAAGAATTAGCTCGCAACAACATCACCTTTAAACTGGCCGGTAAAACAGATTTACCTTTAGAAAAAACGGATGTTGAAGTAAGTGAATATGTACAATACCGTGAAAAGCACTTTAAAGTTTTAATCCATCAATTTCTACTATTAATTGGATTCAAAGTAGTTGTTGCCACAGGATTATTAGCCATTGGAGGTGTTTTGGTAATGCAACAACAAATGAATATTGGGCAATTTGTTGCAGCTGAAATTATCATCATCATGGTATTAAACTCAGTTGAGAAATTGATTTTGAGCTTAGAAAACATCTATGATGTACTTACCTCATTAGAGAAAATTGCTCAAGTAACTGATTTAGAACTTGAAAAAGCAGACGGAACATACATTTCAGACTTCTGTGATAACAAAGGTTTAAAAGTAGAAGCCAACAACATCACTTTTAGATATCCTGATAGTGAAAAGAACATTATAAACGACTTAAACCTGGAGGTTAAATGCAATGAAAAAGTACTAATTGTAGGCGAAAACAATTCAGGCAAATCCACTTTGCTACACTTAATTGCAGGGGTTTATCAACCAATAAAGGGATTCATTTCATACAACGAATTTCCTCAAGGGAATTTAAAACTGCAAGATCTAAGATCAGTAATCGGAGATTGCTTGATGGAAGAGCAGTTGTTTGAGGGAACTGTATTAGAAAACATTGCTATCGGTCGTCCAAACGCCACAATGGAATCTGTAAACTGGGCCATTGACAATTTAGGTTTAAGAGATTTTGTAAAGTCTTTACCTCAAGGAGTTGATACAGTAATAGATCCTGAGGGAAGAAAATTCTCCAAAGGAATTGTAGACAAACTTTTATTGGCAAGAAGCATAGCTGACAGACCTAAACTTTTACTGATCAAAGATGCATTTCAATCTATCAGAAAAGAAGAAAAAAATAGAATCATTGACTTTTTGGTAAAAGAAGATCAACCTTGGACACTGATTGCTGTTTCATCTGATGAATACATGGCCTCTAAAATGGACCGTATTATTTACCTCTCATCAGGTGAAATAAAGGAAGAAGGAAGTTTCAGTGAAATGAAAAATAAATTGATTTAAGATGTTAAATATATCAGAACAAAGCATTGGGCATAACATCAGAAAAAAGGGATTTAAAACCCTAACTGAAGTTGAAGGAAGAAGATCAAGTAGGGTTTTACTGCGCCTTATTGGAGGAACATTTTTGATTGGATTAATCATCATGTTTGTGCCCTGGACACAGAATATCAGATCATACGGATCAGTTACTACACTTAAACCTGATCAACGTCCACAAACCATTCATTCGGTAATTGCCGGAAGAATTGAAAAGTGGTATGTACAAGAAGGTGACGAAGTAAAGGCCGGAGATACCATTGCCTTTATTTCAGAGGTAAAGGACGATTATTTTGATCCTCAATTACTGGACAGAACACAAAACCAAACTGAGCTAAAACAGCAAATGGTCAATTCGTATGACAGTAAAATTGATGCCCTGGATGACCAAATCAACAGCTTGCAAAAACAAAGACAATTAGAGTTGAAGCAAGGACGAATCAAAATCTCACAGGCACACTTAAAGGTGTCAAATGACAGTATCAATTTTCAAGCTGCTCAAGTGAATTATGAAACTGCTGAAAAGCAATACAAGCGTTTTGAAGAATTGCATGATCAGGGCTTAAAATCCAAAACTGACCTGGAAAACAGAAGAGTTAAAATGCAAGAATCTTACTCTTCATTAATTGCAGCTGAAAACAAATACCTGGCTTCGCAATCTGACTTAATTGCGGCTGAAATTGAGTTATCCAACATCCAAATGAAGTATCAAAACAATTTGGCCAAAGCAGAGTCTGACAAGTTTTCTGCCTTTTCTGCCAAATTTGATTCTGAAGGACAGGTAACAAAATTGCAAAATCAGTACAGCAATTATCAAAGAAGAAATAGCTTTTACTACATCACCGCTCCACAAGATTGCTATATCACCCGTTTGGTAGTTCAGGGAGTTGGAGAAACAGTAAAAGAAGGTGGCCCGGTTGTAACCATCATGCCTACCAATCATGAATTAGCTGCTGAAATTTACATTGACCCCATTGACTTACCTTTGGTAACGGTGGGTGAAAATGTGAGAATCCAATTTGACGGTTGGCCGGCAGTTATTTTTAGCGGATGGCCAAACGCCAGCTACGGAACATACGGCGGAACCATTTATGCCATTGACAAGTTCATCAGTGACAACGGAAAATTTAGGGTACTTATCAAACAAGACCCTAATGATCACCCATGGCCGGAAGCTTTAAAATATGGAGGAGGAGCTAATGCCATGATATTATTAGGAGACGTACCTATTTGGTATGAACTCTGGCGAAAAATTAACGGATTCCCACCCAACTATTACAAAGCAAAAGTGGATCCTGATAAAGAAACAAAAGCAAAATGAAAAAACTAATCTTTTTATTCTTGCTGTTTCAGCTCCAGGCAAAAGCACAGGACAGCATCACAAGTATGAGTTTTGAGCAGTACATTGACCATGTAATAGCTCATCACCCATTAGCAGTTCGTGCTAATAACCAAACAAAACTAGCAGCTGCTTATTTAATGAAAGCCAAAGGAAACTTTGATCCAAAACTGGGAGGTGAAGCAGCTCAAAAGTACTTTAATGACAGTCAGTACTACAGTGTAATTGGTGCACATTTAAAAGTGCCAACCTGGTACGGCATCTCTTTTCAGGGAGGTTATGATATCAATGAAGGATATTACCTCAATCCTGAAAGAACCGTGCCTAACGAAGGGCTATTGTACAGTGGAATTTCCCTTTCATTGGGTAGAGGTTTAATCATTGATCAAAGAAGAGCAGAGTTAAAAAAAGCACAAGTGTATGTGCAAAGTAATGAGCAATTACAATTCAAAATGTTGAATGATTTAATTGCTGAAGCCGCTTTTGCTTATTGGGATTGGTACAAAGCCTATCACAAAATGCTTACCTATCAAAATGCTGTTCTCAATGCATCTGAGCGGTTTGAAGGTGTAAAGCAAAGCGCAATTGCCGGTGATAAACCAATGATAGATACTTTGGAATCTAATCTACAATTACAAAACCGTATTTTCAACTACCTCAATGCTGAATTGGATTATTTAAACGCCCAATCACTGTTGGAAATTTACATGTGGCAAGACGGAATGATTCCCATGGAATTAGATTCAACTGTAGTTCCGCCTACCATTGAAACCACCAATTTTTCTGCTGCTGATCCCGGATTAGTTTTGAATTTAGACACGCTTATTGCCGTGCATCCTGAAATTCTCATCAATCAATTTAAAATTGACCAAAAGAAAATTGATGTACAGTTAGGCAAAGAGAATTTGAAGCCAGAAGTGAATTTTAAGTATAACTTTTTGTCTGCGCCCGGTGGTGGCAACCTCAACAACTTTTACAGCATCAACAATTACAATTGGGGAGCAAGTTTGAATATTCCCATTTTCTTGAGAAAAGAAAGAGGACAGCTTCGACAATACAAGTTAGAACTGGAGAATTTAGAGGCTGAAAATGCTTTTAAAACAGAGCAGATCAGTTATAAAATTGACATGACCTTAAATGAGTGGAACATCAGTCATCAGCAAATAGAGCTGTGGCGCAAAACCACCAATGATTACAACACCCTTTTACAAAGTGAAAAAACATTGTTTGACATTGGTGAAAGTTCATTGTTCATGGTGAATTCAAGAGAGAAAATGTTTATTTCTGCGCGCTTGCAACTCATTGATAAAATGGCCCAAAACAAAAAGGCAGAGATAAAAGCAAAAAATGCCATTGGAATATTATACAATCAGTATTAATCAATTGAATTTAGTACTATATTTGAGCTCGCAGGGGGTATAGCTCAGTTGGCTAGAGTGTTTGACTGGCAGTCAAAAGGTCCCCGGTTCGAGCCCGGGTATCTCCACAAAGCACTTCATTTATTTGAGGTGCTTTTTTGTTTTTATGTATTGGGGCTTACCCTTCATTTCATTACGGGTCAGGCTTTCGCTAGTCGCCGGGAGGGCTCCACAGCCAACGCACATTGCCACGCACCCGCTCAATCCTTAAGCTATAGCATTTGCTTACTCATATACTCTTGCCACAAAACCAATAAAAATTTGTCTTTGTTATTATCGCGCACTTCTTTAAAGCCCTGATCGTAGCAAAATAAATAGGTATCACCTTGCTGGGTTTTAAAATAATGAGTAATAAATCTTGGGTTAAAACCTTTTTTTAGTAATTCCTCTTTTCGCACTGTTGTTTTACCCGCCTGGTTATAATCGTGTAAAATTTTTCTGTTGGTTCTTAAAATGTCATCTATCTGTTTTTTAAAAAATTCTTTGCCTGATTTCTTTCTTTGACGGTAATGGTAATCTGTTTTACAATATTCAGAACAGAATTTGCGGTCTTTTCTACCATTTACAGGGTTTGAACAAGATTCATTAAGGCAAACTTTTGACATTTATCCGTGTATTTATACGTATAAATATACGGTTATACAATTCACATTCAAACTTTTCATTCGAATTTTGCGAGTAAAAAATGTCAAACAGTTTTGGAAATATCACCCTTAAACATTTGCTCATCAATGAAAGAAAATATATTGGTTTGCAGTTTCATCCAAATAAGAGAATAGAAAAATTAATTCAAACTATTCCTGATTGTACATGGAATGAAGATTTTCAGATGTATGCAATGCCTAACAACAAGCAAAACTTTGGCCTCATCTTTGAAACTTTCAGGGGGTTAGCTTGGATTAATGGTGCTCATTTTTTTGAAGGCAAAAAACAAAAGAAGCACAATGAAGGAATCAATCTGGACACCTACAGAAACAGAAAAACTCCTCATGGATACAGAAAATGTCCTGAAAACTACTTATCCAAATTAGAATTCAAAAGGTACTCTGTCAATACTGCAAGAACCTATATCTCATGCTTCGAAAAATTTATTAATCATTTCAGTGAACGCAAGTTGATAGAAATTAATGAAAATGACATCCAGGAATACCTGAATATGATGGCAAGAAAAGGAGTAAGCACCTCGCAACTGAATCAAATTTTAAATGCTGTTAAATTCTACTACGAAGTGGTAGAAGAAATGCCTAATCGTTTTTATTCTATTGAGCGGCCTTTTAAAGAGGATAAGTTACCCAAAGTATTAAGTGAATTAGAAGTTCAAAGAATCATAGCGGCCACAACAAACATAAAACACAAATGTGTTTTGTCTTTGTTATACGGTTCAGGTTTAAGAAGACAAGAATTATTAAAACTGAAAATCAACGATATTGATTCAGAAAGACTAATGATTAAAATAAATCAAGGAAAAGGACAAAAAGATCGATATACGATTATCGGTATAAACACATTAGAAGAACTCAGAACGTATTACAAGGAGTATAAACCTAAGGTGTTTTTATTTGAAGGTACACATCCAGGTTCACCTTACAGTGCAGCTACAATCGGAAAAATTCTTATAAAAGCAGCTAAAAAGGCCGGCATTCATAAAAAGGTAACGCCCCATATGTTAAGACATAGTTTTGCAACTCATCTTTTGGAAAATGGAACCGATTTAAGATATATTCAAACATTATTAGGACACAACAGTTCTAAAACAACCGAAATTTACACCAGGGTAACCTTCAGTAATATTCAAAAAGTAAAAAGTCCATTGGATTCCTTATCTTAGTTACACAATAACTATAAAAGGAATAAAGTAACTAGTTACTTTATTCGGATGTTAGCATTAATTAAATTTATGAAAACCAAAACTTATTCATTTATAATAGTCGGACTACTTTTCTTCTCATGCAATTCTAATAATTCGGAAGAATCAGAATCAACTAAAAATAATGAACCGAACAAAGAGGAAATTATGGAAGACCCAGAATTTGTTATCGTTAAAGAATACCCAATGGACGAATGGGGAGGTGCTCAACCAGAATTAACTTTACGTGAAAGCGGAAATGCCTGGTTAATCACGGAAGTTCCTCCTTTTGAAGATGAAGATGGAAACGAATTGTTTGATGATGAAGATTTTCCTGAAGGACTTGAATTTGAAAAATTAATTGCTGATTACATTGGGACAGATGTAATTCGAGATGACAGAGAAGTATTTATTATCGAAAATGCCACAGAAGAACAATGTCTAAAGGTCGTTGAGTTCTTTGCAAACTACTGGGATCTTCGCAAGGAGGAATACAAAATGAAGAAGGAAAACTAATGCTAACACAATAGGTAAAATTCACCCCCTCCCTCTTCCACGCGCAATGCTCCCATTGGCGTGTCCATAACCGGGCAGCCATCACACGTAGGACCGCCCAGAGTCCGGGATTTTGGCCACCGCACTTGGCGCCGCAATAAATTGCTAATTTTACCCAAACGTTAGGCACAATTGTAGTTAAATGAAATCAATCTGGTTTATTGTATTTATGTTTTCGAGTTTACAGTCCTACTGTCAAACTGAACTTCTTGAAAAATTAGACACTGTTGATTTTGGAACGGCAAATTATCATATCATGCAGAAGCATGATTTTAGTGTATATAAAGTATATACCAAGGAAAATGATAGTTTGATACTCTTAAATACAAACACTTTAAATTATAATGACTCTACAGTCACGAGTACATTATATGATTATAAAAATGGAAAAATAAAGACTCAAAAGTCAACTCACTCATGGATTCCAATTGATTTAAAGCAACATTCACCAGATTCAGTTTTGAATTCGCCAACAAGTGACAGCACTATTTTTATTTATGATGAATTGGGTCGTCTTATCCAAAAGATCGTTGTTTATCCTTATTCAATAAACAAGGTGAAAACTGAATCATATTTTGGTTATCTGGACAGCACTTATTATTTGACATTTGAGATTCGTAAGAGCTCAAATTTGAATCGTTATCAAGTGAATACCACAATAATTAATTATGAGTATGACGTAAAACCTTGTCTCAATGAAGACGGAAGCATTCTTTGTTATGTAAGAAGGAAATATGTTTATGAATCTGATCGAAAATCAACTCTTAATTTAATGGAAGAAGTTTATATAAATGAATATGGTCTTCTCAAAGAATCACATAGTTATGACATAAACGACAGTTCTGTTGTCCACCACTACTATCATTATGAATAAAAAACTGTGCCTAACATAATAAGTAAAATTCATGTCCGACACTTGGCCAGCCCGCAAAGCGCCCAGTGACGTGTAAAGTATGCTGGGGCCAACTCACGTCGGACAAAAGAGGATCGTGGTTTGGCCGGCGCACTTCATGTCGCCATAAATTGCTAATTTTACTCAAACGTTAGGAAGCCATTGCAATAGGACTTGAAATGTATAACAATCCGAAACATTTTCTGCATGAACATTTAACCTTTCTTGAATCAACAGGAATCGAAGGTAAGAATAGTGGATTTGAAAATTTCTTTGCTAAGAAAGGAGTCCAATACAACAAGAACTGGGATCAAGAACGAACAATTCTGGACTGGAACGGAATTAAAAAATTCCAATTCTTCTATGATTACGAAGGAGAAGAAAATGTTATTCGGGAATGGTTAAGAAATAGCGAACTGAAAAACTTTGAACACTTATACACTTGGTTCGACTATAATGACCCAATAGTAAAAATTAAAACTTCTGACTTAATAGAGTATTGGGAAGAATTCACAATAGCAAGTGTGGAAGGTCTTGCATTTGTATCTGAAAATGGAGAAATATTTTTAGAATTTACCCAATCACCTCACTATTTCTGTATTAGCAACTTTGAAATCAAGTCTGGATCTGCAATCTAGTGGTCTTGCAAGAGCAGAAAACGGCTCCTAACACAATAGGTAAAGCACATGTCCTACCCTTTTTTGCCTACTCACTTGCACCGATTACGTGCCCATATAGTGGTTTGGCCTTCACACGGTCGGACAGCCAGAGTACGGGTTTGGCCAGCGCACTTCACGTCGCAATAAATTGCTAGCTTTACCCAAACGTTAGCATTAATTACCCAAAACATGAAATTAAGACTATCAATTCTGATTCTATTATCTACACTTTTAGCTTGTGGTTCAGATCAATCAGAAAATACTGAAGAAGAAGACTATCAGAAATTCTTCGCAGAAAATGCTAGTTCCATACAAGAGGCTTTTGATCATAGATTCGAAGTTAAAACTCTTATGATTGATTCTCGGGAAGAACTAGACATCCCAGATAGTATTCATTACTTAGTAAAACTTGAAGAATTACATACCGGCGGGAAGCAAATGAGCTTTTTACCATGCAATTTATGCAATCTTGAAAATTTAAAAATCCTTTCAGTTGAATGGGCTGGTTTAGACTCTTTACCTTTTTGTCTTGGAAAAATGCCTAATCTATATTGGCTTCAATTATCAGGAAATAATATAACAGAATTGCCAGAAACGTTCACAAATTCGAAATCAATTAGTAAAGTTTTCCTTGAAAATAACCTGATTAAAGAAATACCTGAGTCCATAAGCAATATGACCCAATTAACTACTATGAACTTAGCCTGGAACCAAATTGAAACCATTCCTTCATCAATAGGTAATTTGGAAAATTTGCGACTGCTGAATTTAGAAGGAAATCCAATTCATAATTTGCCCAATGAATTAGCACAAATAGACCTAGTTTCTTTAGAAATTTCTTACACCAAAATAACGAAGTTACCGGAATGGATCAGCTCTTCAAAAAGCTTAAAAACCCTTTGTATTGACAGCTTGCAAATAGGCGAATTACCAGAATGGCTAGGTAACAAAACGGATCTAAAAATCTTAAGAATTGCATATCAAAATCTAAAAGAATTTCCTTATTGGTTAAAAAACCTAACAGCCTTGGAGGAGCTAAGATTATCAAACAACAATATCTCTCAAATTCCAAGTTGGATAGAAAATCTAACTCAACTTTATGATCTAGACATCTCCAATAATCCAATTGAATCTATCCCGGATAATATTATAAATATGGAATCATTAGGTTCACTTAATGTTTCAGGCACCAATTTAGATTCTACTTATGTGAGTGTATTGCAAGAGAAAATGCCCCATTGTAGTATTACTTATAAAAACTAATGCTAACATAATAGCTAAAGCATACGTCCGACACTTGGCCGGCATGCTTTCGCCCATTTCGTGTCCATAATCCGGGCGGCCATCTCGGTCGGACAGCCAGAGTCCGGGATTTTTTGCCTACACACTTCGCACGCAATAAATTGCTAGCTTTAGCCAAACGTTAGCTACAATTACAATTGACTCATGAATAATTCAATTAAGAAATTTGATGTATTTCTTTTGTTTGCTTGGATTTGTATAATTCTAGGTTTACTGGCAATAGCCTTATATACATACCAATTGTTTTCGCAGAACTTAGCGAATACTGAAGAAAACATAAGTATTGAATTGTTTGGCTCATATGGTGATTTTGTAGGTGGTTTCGTTGGAACAATTTGGTCTTTAGCAGCAGTAATCCTAGTGTATAAGACTTATTCATTGCAGAAAAAAGAACTCAATGACTTGAAGAAAAAAGGTTCTCACGAAATATTTCAAAGCAATTTTTATTCTCTGTTGGAATTAAACGAAAGAGCTAAGTTGAATTGGGAATATGCAGGAAAATATGGTAGTGACGCTTTTCAAGAATTCAGATCGGTACTAAAAACAATCTTAGAATCTAAGTCTTCAGATTTTGAAAAAGCTGAAAAAATAGTTTTTGAATTATCAAAAGGAACTGATGGATTTACTCAATTCCCAATTCACCTAATTTTTGAAACTGTATATCTAATAGACGAGCAAGATGAAAATTTGAAGTCTCGTTACTACAGAATATTTGGCAGCACATTTTCAACAAACGAAAAAATTCATCTCTGGTGTATGATTTATTCTGGATTCCTGCTTAAAAAAGAAATTCCAGCGAATCTTGAAAAAGTTTTATGGTTAACAGATGCCTGGAAAGTCTGGATAAAATCTGGGGATACGTATACTTTTAATCCAAATGCTAGGGTATAACAAAACTTCTATCCTGTGATTAATTTCACAGCAAATGAGGAAGTGAATTCCAGCAAAAACCTCTCTCCTAGTTCAAATCTTTTTGAGTATGCCTTTGCGAACAATGTCCTAATTTTCGTCCAAAGTTGGCTCTTACTACATTCAGACATTTGCGCTTTAATTTCCTTTATTTCTTTCGAAACCTCATTTTTAAGTTCTGGGGCTTCGTTCTCTGTAGCTGTCTCAAGTTCATCCAGAAATGCTACGACCTGACGTAGTTCTTTCCTATTTAACATTCTGTCATCTTGGTCGTCTAGAATTTCGAAATCCGCTTCCAAATCATCATAATAAAATTTGATTTTTTCGTTGTCAAAAATAGGACTTGGTTGATTGTACTTTCTGATAAGTTTTGCCCACATTTCAATATTGGCTTTAATATTGTCCAATGACCCATGAGCCGTTGTGGCGTTGAAATTTTCATCATTGAAAGGCCTAAAAGTCATTGAATATGGTTTGTTGCTAACAGGTTTACTGAGCAACTTAAAGTAAAAATCGGAGTTTGGATCTGAATCCTGTAATAACACAGACTTGTCCTCTTCTATATCAATTGTAAAAATGTCACCATGTTTACTTAATGCTTCTTCTAAAATTTTTCTAATCGCGATTGGTATCTTTTTTTGCATGATTGTGATTTGTTGTAATACGAATTTACGGAAAATCAACTGGCTATCAGTTAGTTGTTAATAAAAAAGAAAACTGTAGCTAACACAGTAGGTAAAGTTCATGTCCGACACTGTGGCCACGCTTTTCCCTCCCAATGCTTGTACATATCCGGGCTGCCATCACTCGGTCGGACAAACCAGAGTCCGGGGTTCTTTCCCACCGCACTTCAAGACGGCATAAATGCCTAACTTTACCCAAACGTTAGGCACTATTATGAAAGGTCTTCACTTAATTGCAATTGTATCGCTTCTTGGACTCTTATCTTCATGTGATGAATCCGTAAAAGAATACTATTATTCACTTGAAGACTTTACCGTTCCTAAGTTTTATAAATATGAAAACAAAACGAACCCTAGTTACACTCAGTATTGGAAAATGTCAAGTAAACCTGACGACCAAATCCTAATTACTGAAGCCTTCAATGCTGATTTCGTTCAATTTGAATATTTCAGTGAGCAATATGACTCAGAAGGATCTAAACTAGTGGAATATTATCCCATATCAGAAGGACAAAAGACTGGAACAACCCCAATTCATAAAGACGTGTTTTTATGGCAACCTAAAGATGAATATCAGTACCAGGTTGAATATACCGACAAAAATGGAAAAACCACTTTTTCGAAGAAAAGGAAACTGATTAGTTTTGAAGACATAGAATACATGGGTATAAAAACTCAAGCTGCGAAATTTAGAGGTGACTACTCATTCCAATACCACAAGTACGGCCAAACAGTTGAATATTGGCAATATAGCTACTATACTAAAGAGCACGGATTTGTAAAATATAATCGTACACTTCCAGATGGCTCAAAATCAACTCTTGAGTTGACTGAAATTTTAAGTGAATCAGACTGGCAACAGTTGACTCAGTAAAAAAACAGTGCCTAACACAGTAGGTAAAGTTCATGCCCGACACTCTGGCCACGCTTTTCCCTCCCAGTACGTGAACATATCCGGACTTCCATCACTCGGTCGGACAAACCAGAGTCCGGGGTTTTGGCCACCGCACATCAAGACGGCATAAATGCCTAACTTTACCCAAACGTTAGCTTCCATTACGATTAGACATGCAATTCATCCGACCGAAAATAATTGGAACTCTAAAAATTCAGAAAATGATGGCAGGTAATCTAGCCGTGATCAATAATGTTAAATCGACTCCCAACAAGATTATTATTCCCTGTCGAGATAAAGAACATGGTCTTGAAATAATCGAATTGATAAAAACTGCAAAACCTGGAGACAAATTGTACTTTTAAAATTGGGGCCGCGAACGCGACCCCCTTGTTTTCTAAGCTAACTTTCTAGCGTACCTCTTTCGAATGATCCTGCTGATGTAGCTGTTCAAACCTCTACCTTGATGAGCAAGAATTTTCATTCGTTCAATCTCATGAACTCCTGTACTCGAATAGGTATATAGGTATGACGATCGATCTTTAAACTGAACAACAATATAATCATGTCCAATTTCAAAACCTGCAACATTGGAGTTCCCTCCTAAGTTTCTATAGATCTGCATTTTAACCTCCTTTCTTTATTTAATCGACCAATTATTCTTCAGAGGTCGAACCTGAATGAAGTCAGATTTGCAAATTTTTCTACCTTTGAAATGCATTGGGAGGTAGTCCGATTTGCTCGGTCGACTTCTTAAACCGAAAGGGTGAAACGGGAATTTCGCCCTTTTTTTATTGACGTAAATTTACGGCTAAAGTACCCAGAAATAAAGGCGGACTTATACACATTGACCCCATACTTTTCAACAGTTTTTCCGAATTTTTAGTCTAAAATTGATTAATAATTAATCGGCAGGGGTAAAAAACGTAAGCTAACACAGTAGCTAAAGCTAAGCGCCCGACACTTTGGCCGCGCGCGTTTCGCCCAGTACGTGTCCATAGTCCGGGCAGCCATCTCGGTCGGACGCTCCCAGTATCCGGGGTTTGGCCTGCGCACTTTCGCACGTAATTTGTATTTGCTGCGCAAACAACAAATCACTAGCTTTAGCCAAACGTTATGCTTCATTCCGAACCAGAAATTAATGACTTAGAAGTAATGGCTATTTTCAGAATGGCACTAGAGAAGTCTATAATTGAACAGAAATCTGTAGTTGAATGGTCGGACAAAATCATATCTTCAAATCCAGAAAATGTCCCTGACTTTGCGCTCGAACTAAGTATATCTGGCAACTACGGAGTTAATGAAGCTGTTCACTTATTGCGTGAAAACGAGTCAACTTTGGAAAATCCAGTGTTATGGAAAATCTTATACGGACTTGTAGGCCTATTTTATCGGGAAAAGCAAATCGAACTCTCGCGTGCATGCAATGCTATTGCTGATTTTGCCAATGAAATTATGTCAAAAACCGAATATGACCTATTTGGAATGTCAGTGTCTGATGCATACTTTCTTGCTGAAAATGGTTCTTATGGAAATTTGGAGAATGTCGAAAAGTCTTTACTAGAATTAACAGAAGAACAATTGCATCTTGGCAAGTGGTTCAGATCAAAATACTTAATGCAGAAAAACGAAGCATAACACAATAGCTAAAGCAAAGCGTCTACCCTTGGCCAGCACACCTGCTCCCAATGGCGTGTACAAAGTCCTGGTTTGGCCTAACACGGTGGACTACCAAAGTACGGGGTTTTGGCCTGCGCACTTTCGCACGCAATAAATTGCTAGCTTTAGCCAAACGTTATGCTTCATTAAGTTAAACACAATGTCGGAAATGAAGACTGAACCAATAAAATCTATTAAAAATGACTACGTCACTTCATTTATTGGAGTAGCTATCTTCTGCATAATAGGGGTATTGGTCCTTCAATTCTTTCATGGAAATGGAACTCAAACTAATAGTGCAACAAATGACGGAATTGGACTGACTTTTGATAATCTCGGGAGGGCATTTGACCGTCTAAAAAACTTCTCGATCGTAATGCTATTAATTGCAATTGCACTGACCATTACAACTTGGATTCTGGGGTACAAGAACCTAAGAAATGGGTTCATTTTTTGTGCTGTTATCTCCATTTTATTCATGTCAATGTTGTAGAAAACGAAGCATAACATAGTAAGCAAAGCTTACGTCCGACACTTGTCCATCACTCTTCTCTCCCATTACTTGCCCATATCCTGGGGTGCCATCACGGTCGGACAGCCAAAGTCCGGGGTTTTTCGCCTACACACTCGCACGCAATAAATTGCTAGCTTTGCTCAAACGTTATGAGTAATTACAATTTTACTTGCATGATTCATAACGGAAAGCAGTCAAGAGTTTTTGAATAGCTACTTGTTCTACTTCGAGAATTCTTCCCTTGAACATTTCTTTTTCAACTCGAAATTTATTTTCGGAAAGATTTCCAAAATGGTTGAAGTCTTCAGAATTTAAAATTTTATCTATTTGTAAATAATAATCCTCTGGATAATCCAAGGGATAATGAAATACAATAGAATTTACTTCTTGCTTGAATTCTTCAACAGATTCAATAAAAGAGTTTAATTCAAAAGAATTATATGTTAAGGTTGAATCTATATTTTTCCTGAACCTACTACAAAACTCTCGTAATTCAAAAACACTTGAATCGACAGATTCAAAATTAGGAACGTTACCATAAACTGTCTGTCTGGCCCGAACTACATCAACTTGCCAATAAGAAAAATTAATATTTTCGGAAATACGCTCGTTTGTTGTCCTAATTGAGTTTTCTAACTCCAATGAATAATCCTTATTTATAGCAGGAATATCGACTTGCTCTTCTGACTCACAAGAAAATAAAACAATCAAACTTGTTAGGACTAGTATACGCATGACATAAATGTATGGAAAACTACTCATAACACAGTAAGCAAAGCTCACGTCCGACACTTGTCCATCTCACTTTTCGCCCAAAACGTGTCCATATAGTGGTTTTTGCCATTACACGGTCGGACAGCCATAATCCGGGGTTTTGGCCCGCGCACCTCGCGCCGGCATAAATGCCTATCTTTGCTCAAACGTTATGAGTAATTCAGATTACATACCTGAATCAATAGTTTTATCACACATTCTTTCTGTTTTGCTATCTCTCTGGGGCTTGGCATTGATCGGACTAACCATCTCAATTATGCTGACCGTAAAGGAAAATGAAGCATTATTCATTTATGGCACTACGGAATATAGCGAAGGGGACTTTAGTTATCTCAAATTATCCGTGAGATTTCACAGTACTTTAATTCAAGGAATATTAGCGTTTATTGGAGGTGTGTTAATGCTATTTCGTAAAAACATTGGTTGGTCAATAGCTCTCGCAGTCGGAATTATTGAAATCATAAGGTTTTTATGGTTCATTTTTGCGTTTGATCCAGATCCAGACATAAAAGAATTTTCAAAATTGCTTTCGGTCGGACTGGTGGCGTTCTTCATTATATTTTCATCTCTGTTGTTCTTACCCAGAATCCGAGAGCGCTTTACTGTTATTCGTAAAAATGGCTTGTCAGTACTTGTTATTTCTGCAGTAGTTCTACTTGACTACTTTCTGCTATAGAAAAACTACTCATAACATAATAGGTAAAGCCCACGTCCGACTCTCGTCCACGCGCTTTTCGCCCGTTATTTGTCCATAGTCCGGGCGGCCATCACTCAGTCGTACAGCCAGAGTCCGGGGTTTTTCTCCTCCGCACTTCGCACGCAATAAATTGCTAGCTTTACCCAAACGTTAGCTTCCATTATGATTAAGCGTGTTATACTTCTAGTAATATCTTCAATAATCATAATGGACATTGCTGTATTAGCTTTTTATTCTTCATACTGGAATAGCATAGGAGAAGTAATATATGCGTTTCTGGCTTATTTAGGTTATACTTTTTTTCCTTCCATAATTGGAGTCGGCATCTATTTAGGAATAACCAAACTCATTAAGAACAAGAATCAGTATTTGGAATTAATTATTAGAGTAATAATATTCGGAATCATTGTTCAATTGGCATTATGGATTTGGGCAATGCTGGAAATTTTTATTGACCATAAGTTCAATGAACTTTTAAAGCGAACTGCTGAGCTATATGAAAAATATTACCAAGATTTTATCCCTGTTGCTATTTTGATTGGTTTGACCATACCATTAACCGAATTCCTCTATGCAAAAACCAGAGTAAAAAACGTAAGCTAACACAATAGGTAAAGCTTACGTCCGACCCTTTGGCTGCGCTTTTTCCTCCCATTACTTGTACATAACCGGGTGGCCATCACGGTCGGACGCGCCCAGTGTCCGGGGTTTTGGCCTCCGCACTATCGCACGTGTTTTGTACTTGCTGCGCAAGCAACAAATCACTAGCTTTAGCCAAACGTTAGGGGTAATTGTCTGTAGGACAAAAACCAACCTAACGGACCCAAAACTTGAAAACAAAGCATATTCATATCGCTTACGGACTGACAGCTCTATTATTGCTGTTTATGTCTTTATTCACTGGAGCAACATTTGATATTGCATTGCATGATACATATGTAGTCATACCAAATTGGCACATTTTCATTGTGCTTTCATTTCTATTCGGACTGTACTTTATTGTCGCTTACCTACTTTACAAGAATTCAAGAGCTATGCGAAAAGTTTTGGGCCTAATTCATTGGTCAATTACTGTACTCGGACTAATTACGAGTGCATTGCTAGTTAAAAATATAATCAACGAAACACCAAGACGATACTATGATTATAGTGTGTATGATCCTGAAAATACTTACTCAAACTCTACAGACTTGAATTATGTCTTAGGGATAGTTCTAATCATCACACTAATCGCCCAACTGCTATTCGTTCTGAATTTGGTTTTAGCACTGACCAAAAAAGAGTGAAAAACTACCCCTAACATAATAACTAAAAATCATGTCCGACACTCTGGCCACGCTTCTTCCTCCCATTACTTGTCCATAGTCCGGGCGGCCATCACTCGGTCGGACAGCCAAAGTCCGGGTTTTTTGGCCAACGCACTTCACGTCGCAATAAATTGCTAGCTTTACCCAAACGTTATGAGGCATTGAAATATGACTTATTATAAATTAGAGAATGCTGTAGACACTGAAGAAACTGGTCCTGTTTACCCTCAAACTGATGGTCTTGTGGGTGAAGCAACTTTTTCTTCTGAAAATAGCTATCATCAGTTCAGTCGACTCAATTTACCTGAGAAATTTGAACCTAGGGAAATACTTAAATTTGCTCATTCTACAAAGCTCTCAGACTTTATCAGTAATGGAGGTCTTCTATCAGGAAAAGGGTTTATAATAAGTGAAAAAGCAAAAAACGTTTTAGAAAAACTTTCTATAGTTAATCACAGATTCTACCCACTACCTGTAGAACATAGAGGCCAGTTGATCAAAAACTATTACTGGTTCAAAATGTACGACCCAAATAGTTATGAAACAGTGAAATGGTCTGAAAGTGAATTCTTCGTAAAACGTTTTAGTAATAATCTTGGAGCGGTTGAACTTAATTCGTTTGAAGATTATCAAGAGAAGCGAAAAGATTTTCACCAGTTTGCTTTTTTTATCCCAAGCAAATTAGTTTCTGAGAAAAGACCTGAAGATATTTTCTATTTCGAATTTGGGAACACTGGAATTATAGTTAATCAGCACACAAAGGACAAATTTGAAGAGAACCAGCTCACGGGATATAAATTGACAAAGATAGACCACATTAGTTTTGTGTAAAACGCCTCATAACACAATAGCTAAAGCTAAGCGTCCTCCCTTGTCCAGCTCACTTGCTCCCATAACTTGTACAAAGTCCTAGTTTGGCCACCTCACGTAGGACGCGCCCAGAGTCCGGGGTTTGGCCAGCGCACTTTCGCACGTAATTTGCACTTGCTGCGCAAGCAACAAATTGCTAGCTTTACCCAAACGTTATGAGCCATTGAAAGATGTAACTTCAATCAACTTTTGAATTATTTATTAAATGAAGCTATTTGTTCGAATACTTTTAATTCTATTGCCCGTCAACGGAATATCTCAAAATGATAGTGTAAAAGTTAGTGAAACCTTTTTTTTAATGATATCCGAAGGAAGAGTAGATGAGAGGTATTCTATTGTTGATATAGATGACACAACAATATTAACATTGGACATTTTAGAAAATCAAATTATCGTAACCATCAAAAATTATGGACCTGATTCCTTATTTTCCAAAACGACCTGTCACCATATGCAATATTACTTTCAAGCTATGACAAATGATACAATTGTATTTTTAGGCAACAATAATTACTGTGATTATGGGGGCACTTGGAATCCTGTTGCAATAGGGCCTATGGAAGCCATTAAAACTCACTCTTGTACTTCGGAAAATTTAAAAATTGAAAGTATTGAAAAAATTAGAGTTCAATTTTATCTGAATGGAAGAGCTTATTACTCTAAGTGGTATGTAGTTTAAAACGGCTCATAACACAATAGGTAAAGCGCATGTCCTTCCCTTTTTTGCCATCACACTTGCACCCAAAGCGTGCCCATAAAGTGGTTTGTCCCACACACGGTCGGACAGCCATAGTATGGGTTTGGCCTACGCACTTCACGTCGCAATAAATTGCTAGCTTTACCCAAACGTTGTACGCAATTCCCATGATCACGTATCCATTACTAATGCTAAACAAGAAATTAACCGAGCGAGACGGACTTGCAATCTCAATCGGAAAACCTAGGATTAGTTTTGATCAGGGAAGACTTGAAGGAAACCGTGAACTAATTGGATCTCTTTTTTGCGACTCAAATGGAATTGTATATAAACTTATAGACATTGAAATCACAGGAAAAGATAAAAACCTTATTCGAGCAATGTTGTATAACAATTTCAAGTATCCTGAATGGGGAGAATATAAATTCAGGCCCACTAATGAGCATTATAATCTAGAGGAATTTAAGGAAATTGCGAAAGAACTGATGCGCCTAGAAACTTCAGAAGATGCCCAAGAAGAATATTGTGAGCATATTGAACAGTCGGACTCATTTGAAGCTGTCATTGACAATTTCATATTCGGTAGGCAGGAGTAGAAAACTGCGCACAACATAATAGCTAAAGTTAACGTCCGACCCTTTGGCCTCGCTTCTTTACGCCCATTGCGTGTCCATAGTCCGGGCGGCCATCACGGTCGGACAGCCAGAGTCCGGGATTTTTTGCCAGCACACTTCGCACGCAATAAATTGCTAGCTTTAGCCAAACGTTAGGCTTCATTAAAAATGGACAATACCAAAAATATGATTTTCAGAGCATCTCTCTGGGCTATTGGAGGTGTAATAGTTTTGAAAGTATTTGACTATATAAGAGGAGAGAACTCCCCATTTTTATGGTACATTCTTAACAGTGTCATTTTCTTTGTTATTGTAATAGTTCGCGAATATTTTGTAAACGGTTTCTTGTTTTCATTGTCAGAACCAGAAAAACAACTGACTAAAGAAGAGAATCTTAGGAAAATTTACTCAAAAAAATCTGACTCTGAACTCGAAATGCTTGTCTCTAGTGAAACTATAGAGGAAGAAGCAAAGATTATTGCTGGAGCTATTTTGAATTCGAGAAAAGGAAAAAACGAAGCCTAACACAATAGGTAAAGCACATGTCCTTCCCTTTTTTGCCAACTCACTTGCACCCATAACGTGCCCATAAAGTGGTTTGGCCTTCACACGGTCGGACAACCAGAGTACGGGTTTGGCCTGCGCACTTCACGTCGCAATAAATTGCTAGCTTTAGCCAAACGTTGTGCATCATTAACCAAGACTCAATTGACTCCAGAAGAAATAAGAACGAGATTTCAAGAATTCGTAGGTGATGAAGATTATATAAACTTCGTTCTATCTCTTTATGACAGGTTCCCTAGGCCAGAAAATCTTCATCTTTGGCAGGAAAAACTGCTTACGGACTTTTCAAATAAGTTCGGTACGGATCCAATAAACACAACTGATGTATACAAGATCTTTTCCCACTGTCCCATTCATGATTTTGAATTAAAACCGGACAAAGTTGTTATTGTAAACGGAAATGAAATAGCAGCTTCTATCCCGTATGAGAAGGAAAGAGAATTATTCCCACTGGCGAATGTAAATGCTCCCAGGGACTTGGATAGATTTGAATACCCAGAAAGTGTTGAAGTGGTCTACTGTGAAAGGTGCAGAGAGGTAAAAAACGCTGCACAACACAGTAGCTAAAGCATACGCCCGACCCTTTGGCCGGCACGCTTTCGCCCATTACGTGTCCACAGTCCGGGTGGCCACCACTCGGTCGGACAGCCAAAGTCCGGGGTTTTTCGCCTACGCACTCGCACGCAATAAATTGCTAGCTTTGCTCAAACGTTGTAAACCATTTACGTGAATACCCAAGACTTCAAAAAGCAAATAGGAAAATATCTTGGCGCAGAAATGCGTTCACTTGGATTTACCGGATCAGGTTTTGATTATCGAAAGGAATCTGGAGATTATATCCTTTTGGTTAGTCTGCATGGAGATCGTTTCGGTGGAGGCTTTTGGGGTGAATTTGGACTTCATTTTAAGGACTTAGACTCTGAATTTTACAAGGACCCTAAGAAAATAAATGTGTTTAATGTTTGGATTCGAGACAGGCTTAGAGGAAGAAAAAACTCACCAAAACGCTGGAACTACATGCAGACGGAGGAAGAAAACAAAACTCAAATTGACGATTTCATCCAGGCTTTAACAACACAAGTTATCCCATTATTTCAAAAACTAGAAAATGGAAAAGAATTTTTCTCGGACTTCCCCACGGGACTATTTGCATCTACAAAAGTTAAAATCGTTTCAGGTTTCAGTTGTGCTATGGCTCCATCCTATCGCATTGCATATTTAGGCGCTCTTTTCTATGAAAAAAGAGATCCTAAAAAAGCAAAGAAGTTTTTGAAATACGTAAAAAGCAGAATTTCACCTGAAGAGTTTCCTGAAATTCGAAACGACATCTCCAGATTAGAAAAAGTTCTATAAGTGATCTATTACTTCTAATCAAAACCCTATTGTGTAAAACGGTTCACAACATAATAGCTAAAGCTAAGCGTCCACCCTTGGCCGTCACACTTGCTCCCATTTGCTTGTCCAAAGTTTTGGTTTGGCCTAACTCGGTGGACAGCCAGAGTCCGGGGTTTTGGCCTGCGCACTTTCGCACGTAATTTGTATTTGCTGCGCAAACAACAAATTACTAGCTTTAGCCAAACGTTAGCTGTAATTAACCATTATGCCTGTTAAAAGTATTTCTGTAAAAAATATATATGAAGTTCTCAGCTATATTAGAAAAAGACCATCCTTTGTCGACAGCAACATAACTCATTTATGGTATTACTTAGAGGGATATCATTTCTCTTCTATCACTAAGAATACTGATTCATATGAAGTTTTTCCACAATTCTGGTATTTCCATGAATTCGTGAAGGAACACTATAATAGGAATGAATCAACAGCTGGTTGGAAAAACATAATTTTAAGGGAAAATGATGGTGATAATGAAAAGTCATTTTCTGTATTTTTCGAACTTCTAGAAGAATTTAAAAAGCTCTATGTTGAATCAATCAAAGTTGCTCAACTTTCTGAAGAAAATATCAAATTTCATCATTCAGATGAATGTGAGTTTAAAAGAGGAGATAACCTTCCAATCTGGAATGAACCAAAAGAAGTTTATCTGATCGAATATTCAAATTCATTTGGATGGTCTTTAATAATTAAACCGAGTGAGAACTTTCCGAATGAATGGTCAACAAGATATAGCTCAGAAGAAGAAGCTAAAGATAAAGTAAAAGGTTACTTTGGTGATTATTTGCAATGGGAAGCGTGCAGGGGTAATTTAAATGAACTTGCAACAAGTTTATATTAAAAAACTACAGCTAACATAATAGCTAAAGCTAAGCGTCCACCCTTGGCCGCCGCACTTGCTCCCAATGGCGTGTACAAAGTCCTGGTTTGGCCTAACACGGTGGACTCCCAAAGTACGGGGTTTTGGCCTACTCACTTTCGCACGCAATAAATTGCTAGCTTTAGCCAAACGTTAGGTAACATTAAAATTTAAAGAAAAATGGGGGCAGATATTGGACTATTGATCAAGTTGAAAAACGGTGAACCAGGGAAAAACATCACAATCTCAGATTTAGGAGGTGCGGATGATTTTTACCATTTAGTTATGGACGGGCACGCAAATTATATAGACCTTCAGTTATCAGACGAGACAAAAGAAAAAATTTCTTCTTATAAAATTGTCGAAGACTCATCAAGTCCAATGGGTGACGGCAGTTCTGAGGAGCCAATATTCCTAGCACCTTGGAAGTTAAAAAATATAGCTGAAGCGATTAGAACAGATCTAATTAGAAAGATTAATAAAGGTGAGTTCACTGTAAATTCTCAAAACCATTTGCACGTTCATAATATCATGCAAATTGTTGGAGGAATAATATCTATTTGCGGATACGTATCTGAATACAATCAAGATGAAGTAGCCTTAGTCTGTATCTGGTATTAGAAAACGTTACCTAACATAATAGCTAAAGCATACGTCCGACCCTTTGGCCGGCACGCTTTCGCCCATTACGTGTCCACAGTCCGGGCGGCCATCTCGGTCGGACAGCCAGAGTCCGGGATTTTTTGCCCACACACTTCGCACGCAATAAATTGCTAGCTTTAGCCAAACGTTAGCATTAATTACAGGCTAATTAATTGATTCTTCAAACTTTGACCTAAACTCAAGAACTAATTCTCGAGCGACTTCGACACAAGTTATTCTTAACTCGTTAATCGAATTTCGACTTTCACAAATAGTTTTTTCGTCAAAAGAAAAGTAATAGTCGAAATCTTTTATTTCTGCACTAAACTTATAGTGACTTAAATGTTCATTTATTTTATCCCACCTTTTCTTATAGTATTCTTTTTTACCGGCATAAGTGTTTGTAGTGTGTCCCTTCGATAAAGGAATCACATCCCCATTGAGATGACTAATATAATCCTCAAGTGGTTGATAAATGTCTCCTAATTCTGCAATTACGGAATCCATTTCTTCTTTTGAATTTATATTTGCTGCAATTATTAAAACTTCACAAGAACTACGAATACTGTCATATTCAGCATAAACTTCCTCAAATAAAATGTCAAGGGAATCCGAATGAAAGCATTCTTCTTCAACTTCTTGACTCGCATTATCAATTGAAACGGAATCGGAACCGCATGCACAAACAAAAGGAAGAATTAATAGGGTTAAACGCCACATAAAAAGTGTTTTACTCAAAGTTATGGAATAAAAAACTAATGCTAACACAATAGGTAAAGTTCATGCCCGACACTCTGGCCACGCTTTTCCCTCCCAGTACGTGTACATATCCGGGCTGCCATCACTCGGTCGGACAAACCAAAGTCCGGGGTTCTGGCCACCGCACATCAAGACGGCATAAATGCCTAACTTTACCCAAACGTTATGAGCCATTGGCGTCAAAACGTAATATTAAATTCCCAGAACTTGATGAATAAGAAATTAATAAAAGCATCAGGAATTTTGCTGGTGTTAGTCGGAGCAGCACAGTTGGTACTTACCTATTTTGGATTTAATGCTTACCAACTACTCCTTGAACACAATCGGGCATATTTTGAGACGAATTCAATTGACCCGTCCACTTGGAATATTATCTGGTTACTTCATGATACATGGATTCTTGGACTTGCTGCTCTCTTGGCTGGAATTCTAATTTTCTGGCACAGCATTTATACATGGAGTTTCTTTTTAGCAACTTGTATAACACTATTAATTGATTCAGGAATATCCTTATATCAATATCAATTTCGAAAAATCGAAGTAGCCGAGTTAGGCATTGCTCAATATGAAAACTTGATTTTGATGGTTTGGATTATACCATTAGTTGTATCAATCCTCGGACTAGCAATAGCCCTAAACAAAGTTGAATTGAAAAGTTTACCAACTGCACCGAAAAAATGGTATTACTCGCTTGCAATGACAATAATACTAATCACCCTTGTATTCATAGTGTGAAAACGGCTCATAACACAGTAAGCAAAGCTCACGTCCGACACTTGTCCATCACACTTTGCGCCCAAAACGTGTCCATAAAGTGGTTTTTGCCATCACACGGTCGGACAGCCAGAGTCCGGGGTTTTTGGCCAACGCACCTCGCGCCGGCATAAATGCCTATCTTTGCTCAAACGTTAGGAAGCAATTAAATAATCACTTTGGAAAATCTATATGACATACTTGAAATTGATATAGATGCGGAAGAAAAAGTTATTAAACGGGCCTACAGAAAACTTGCTTTGAAATGGCATCCTGATAAGAATTCCGATCCAACTGCCCACGACAAATTCATAAAAATTAATGAAGCATATGAGATTCTTTCGAATCCCGAAAAGAAAGAAGTATATGATTCGTTATTGCGTGATGAATTATTAAAATCTGTAATTACAGTATACTCGAAGGAATCCGAAAAAGAACATGATTACAATTCATTTAATCAATGGAAACATGAAGCGAAGATGTCGGCCAATGAAAGGGCGAAAATGCCATTTCAAGAGTTCAAAGAATTTGTCGGAGACATTGTAAGAGGTACAATTAACTTCTTTAATGTCATTTTTATGGGGGCCATGTATATAGCATGGGGTCCATATGGTTTGATTTATTCAATCATTAAATTGGTGGAAGTAATCAATAATTTTGGAACTGAAAATGTTGGAATTTGGCAAGTATTTATTACCATAGTTTTTGTCTTAGTCACCTCTTTTGTTACGTTAGGTGGAGGTGTCGCTATAGTTAAGTTTCTAAGAGACAATCTATAAAACAACTGTATTATGGCAATCAAGAATAATAAAGAACTTGAAGAGAAAGTAAATGAAGTAAGCGCTCTGCTTAAAGAAATCAGTAAATACATTGGAGCTTCCACGGAAGATATAGATCGGAAATATAAAATCGAGTTTCCCAGAGGTTATATAAGAACCGCAGAACAGTTCAGATTAAAACTCACTTGTATTGAAGATTATACGACCAAAACTAATATTGCTTATCAGTTAATGCTGTCGGACTTATTTACTTGGCTCTTGAATCGAACAGACATATTTGGGACAGTTAAAGAAATGATTATCAAATATCAAATTGCCATAATGGGATCCATAGTTGAAACAATCACCAAGCAGTACGTTCCGAGTAATAAGAAAGGATTTACGAAAAGGATTGATAAAATGGTGGAGGAAGAAATTATAACGGAACATATTGGTGACGAATGCAAATGGTTGTGGGAAATTAGAACAGGTATTCACCTTTTTGAGTTGTCGGAGCAAGAATATGGAAAATATAAATCTGAACATTTCGATCGAGCTACTTTAGCTGCTAGAGCACTGATATCGCATTTAAATTCCAACAAGGAGTAGAAAACTGCTCCTAACACAATAGGTAAAGTTCATGTCCGACTCTCTGGCCACGCTTTTCCCTCCCAGTACGTGTACATATCCGGGCTGCCATCACTCGGTCGGACAAACCAGAGTCCGGGGTTTTGGCCACCGCACATCAAGACGGCATAAATGCCTAACTTTACCCAAACGTTAGGCACAATTGTAGTTAAATGAAATCAATCTGGTTTATTGTATTTATGTTTTCGAGTTTACAGTCCTACTGTCAAACTGAACTTCTTGAAAAATTAGACACTGTTGATTTTGGAACGGCAAATTATCATATCATGCAGAAGCATGATTTTAGTGTATATAAAGTATATACCAAGGAAAATGATAGTTTGATACTCTTAAATACAAACACTTTAAATTATAATGACTCTACAGTCACGAGTACATTATATGATTATAAAAATGGAAAAATAAAGACTCAAAAGTCAACTCACTCATGGATTCCAATTGATTTAAAGCAACATTCACCAGATTCAGTTTTGAATTCGCCAACAAGTGACAGCACTATTTTTATTTATGATGAATTGGGTCGTCTTATCCAAAAGATCGTTGTTTATCCTTATTCAATAAACAAGGTGAAAACTGAATCATATTTTGGTTATCTGGACAGCACTTATTATTTGACATTTGAGATTCGTAAGAGCTCAAATTTGAATCGTTATCAAGTGAATACCACAATAATTAATTATGAGTATGACGTAAAACCTTGTCTCAATGAAGACGGAAGCATTCTTTGTTATGTAAGAAGGAAATATGTTTATGAATCTGATCGAAAATCAACTCTTAATTTAATGGAAGAAGTTTATATAAATGAATATGGTCTTCTCAAAGAATCACATAGTTATGACATAAACGACAGTTCTGTTGTCCACCACTACTATCATTTATATAAAAAACTGTGCCTAACATAATAAGTAAAATTCATGTCCGACACTTGGCCAGCCCGCAAAGCGCCCAGTGACGTGTAAAGTATGCTGGGGCCAACTCACGTCGGACAAAAGAGGATCGTGGTTTGGCCGGCGCACTTCATGTCGCCATAAATTGCTAATTTTACTCAAACGTTAGGGGTAATTGTCTGTAGGACAAAAACCAACCTAACGGACCCAAAACTTGAAAACAAAGCATATTCATATCGCTTACGGACTGACAGCTCTATTATTGCTGTTTATGTCTTTATTCACTGGAGCAACATTTGATATTGCATTGCATGATACATATGTAGTCATACCAAATTGGCACATTTTCATTGTGCTTTCATTTCTATTCGGACTGTACTTTATTGTCGCTTACCTACTTTACAAGAATTCAAGAGCTATGCGAAAAGTTTTGGGCCTAATTCATTGGTCAATTACTGTACTCGGACTAATTACGAGTGCATTGCTAGTTAAAAATATAATCAACGAAACACCAAGACGATACTATGATTATAGTGTGTATGATCCTGAAAATACTTACTCAAACTCTACAGACTTGAATTATGTCTTAGGGATAGTTCTAATCATCACACTAATCGCCCAACTGCTATTCGTTCTGAATTTGGTTTTAGCACTGACCAAAAAAGAGTGAAAAACTACCCCTAACATAATAACTAAAAATCATGTCCGACACTCTGGCCACGCTTCTTCCTCCCATTACTTGTCCATAGTCCGGGCGGCCATCACTCGGTCGGACAGCCAAAGTCCGGGTTTTTTGCCCTCGCACTTCGCACGCAATAAATTGCTAGCTTTAGCCAAACGTTATGTGCAATTATGGGACTGAAACGGGCAATTGACCAGTATTCTGGTAACAATCAAACTTTAGAAGAACATTACGAATTCTTGAAAGGATACAATCCCATACTTTCACAAAACATGATTCAATGTCTTAAAGTTTTAAACGATAATCTGAAAAAAAGGGATTACTATGCATTCACTTCACATGAAACTTTAGTCTTTGTGGATGGACATAGATCGAATTCGAACCCTATAGCATTCGTTCAATGCAAATTTCAGCAACCAGAACTTCTTGAAGTGGGTATTTGTAAAGGACCAAATCTCCAAGATAGAGTTTTAACAAAGTCTGATCTGACCATTTCGGAAGCAATGGAAACTATATTGAGTTATTTGCAAAAATGAAAAACTGCACATAACACAATAGGTAAAGCGCATGTCCTACCCTTTTTTGCCAACTCACTTGCACCCATTACGTGCCCATAAAGTGGTTAGGCCTTCACACGGTCGGACAGCCAGAGTGCGGGTTTGGCCTACGCACTTCACGTCGCAATAAATTGCTAGCTTTACCCAAACGTTAGCATTAATTGAAATCAATTGAATAAATTTCTTTTAATATCAATGCTTGGAACAATTGTCTCTTGTTCTACAGAACCTACTAGTCCAGAAGAAGTACTTGAGGAATACATGACACTTATGTCGGAAGGGAAATGTGAAGATGCAATTGCATTAACTACAGAAAGTATTAAGCTTACCACGCAACAATCAAGTGACTCTCAATGCGAATCATGGGAAATGGAAATAATTTCAATTGACTGTAATACAGACGGTAATTCGTCTTTATGTTGCTACAAAGAAATAAGGTCTTCCATGGAAATGGAATTTGGATTCGAGCTTTTGAAAGAAGAAGATCAATGGAAAGTTGCTCATGCCCTCAAACCGTGGCCTTGTATAAAAAATTCTGAACCAGAATTAGGGATAGATTCGACAATACTTAAAGAACCAAATTGGAATTTGGGAGTCCAGTTCATTAATGAATACAAAAACTTTGTTGATACTAACACTTCGGTTAACCGCAAAATTGAATGGTTAAAAAACAGCAATTTTGTTTCAGATAATTTCTTGAATCACCTTCAACAAATGACTGACTCTGCAAATCAGATTGATCCTTTTATAGGCCTTGATTATGACCCAATTTTTGTAGCTCAAGATTATCCAGATGAAGGATTCAATTTAAAATCAACTGATCCCAAAACAAATTCAATGATTGTGCAAGGTATTGATTGGGTAGATTTTAAAATCAGAATTCGATTAATTGAAAATAATGGAGAATGGATGGTTGATGGCGCAGGAGATGTTAATCCCAGAGTAGAAAACTAATGCTAACATAATAGGTAAAGCCCACGTCCGACTCTCGTCCACGCGCTTTTCGCCCGTTATTTGTCCATAGTCCGGGCGGCCATCACTCAGTCGGACAGCCAGAGTCCGGGGTTTTTCTCCTCCGCACTTCGCACGCAATAAATTGCTAGCTTTACCCAAACGTTATGCTGCATTACGTTTAGACTCATTCATATGCAAACCATTTTCAATAAGGACGAATTCGAGAACATAATTTGCCAGAATGGTGAACATGTATTTTTCGTGCACTCTAATTGGGCAGGACAGAGCATATTCGGACTTAAAAAACTTGAATTATTGACGGAAAGATATCCTGATTTGAACATTACTATAATAGACAATCAGAACGCATCAGGTTTCATTCATGACTGGTTGAAGGACACCCAGAACAACTATTTAATTACCAAAAACAGACCCGCCGGAAGTTGGATCCATGGTAACGGAGAACTATTTGAAGTGCGTGATATGAAAATCACTTGGTTCCGACATGCCACAACGGAACTGAAGGAAGATCAATTAGAGTCACTGCTAAATGCAAGGTAATTTGTGATGGTGAAAAACGCAGTATAACACAGTAAGCAAAGCTCGTGTCCACGTTTGTCCAGCTATCCCGATAGCTATCTGGATCACACGCAATTCAACTACAATTTCATTTTCGTTGAACAAAGTAAATTGCTAGCTTTAGCCGAACTTTAGCTTTAATTATGCCCAAAACTCTATTACCTCTAATTGGACTTTTTACACTTGGAATCACTTCTTGTAAAAACGATTCTTCAGAAGAAAATATTGACGACAACCCAATAGTTGACAATTGCTATAATTCTCCTGATTCTTTGATTCGATATGGAATGGAACCACTATCGAAAAACACTACTGAAGTGGGCCTAATAGACATTAGAACTTGCTGGAAGTTAATAGAAAATGATTCTTTAAAACTTAAATTAGAACTCCGAGAACTACCTGACTCAGTTTTATTAAACAACCAGAATATTCCTTTTGGGTATTTCGAATATGGCCTTGAATTTGTTTTCCGAAATCAATCCGACACATCAGTAACAGACAACATAGTTTTCGCATTACATTACATGAGATCTGAATCAGACAGCCTTGAAAAATTAGTTTCTTTGGAAGAATATCTATCTGCATGCGCTCAGGAGGTTTACCATGAACAAACTGAACCAGGAGAATCATTTTGGGAAAGAGAAATGGATTATATAAAGATTAAACCCACAATTCAACTTGACACAAACATGATCCAGCTATGTTACTCAATAGATAGTTTATGTAAATACATTGATAATTATTTCACTGGAAGTTATGCTATGATGACTTCGTATAATGCCTCTAACGTTTCAGGCACCAACAACTTTTTGACAGATGTATTAACTTCCGACGGATCAATCAAACATAATTTTTTATATAATTCTTCAAGGTCAATTCCTGAAAACTAAATCTAACAAAATAGGTGAAATCACCCCCTCCTTCTTCCACGCACAATGCTCTCATTGGCTTCTACATTACCTGGTAGCCATCACACCTAGGACCGCCCAGAGTACGGGGTTTTTGCCAACGCACTTCAAGCTTTGCTTCGCTGAAGCTACGCGAAAGCGAAGACAGCATTCTACTTCAGCTTCGCTTCCGTAGAACAAGGTAAATGCCTACCTTTAGCCAAACGTTAGCATTAATTAAGATTTGACTAGATTTCTGATAATATTATCTCTCATTTGTCTTATATCATGTAGATCGGAAAATGAACAATTACAAGGAACTTGGATGTGTTCTTATGTTGGTCATTGGGAAAATGACAGTTTAAAATATGAAAGTCCTTGCCAAAAATTGATTGAATTTGAAGGTGACATAGTACACTGCAAAACTTTTAATAATTACAATCAAGAAACAACAGACACAATAATTTCTAGCGAATATGAATTTAAGAATCAGGTTGTCTATTGCAATAATGATTCTCTTGTTGTTACACATTTTTCTCAAGACAGTTTGGTATTTAGTTCGAATTATGATGAAACGAGATCAACTGTGTATAAACGAGTTCAAGCAATTGAATCTCCAAATCCAAAATTTGACTACCATCAACTATACGAATACAAGATCGCAACTTGGACTGATTCTATAGAATTTTGGTCGGAAAACACCCTGATGTTTCAAAATGAGCAATGGGCTCGGGATGGTGATCCAGCTATGTGGTATATCGCAGAATATAAATCCTTTAAATTCCTTTTTATTAATGGCCCGTTTCAGTCAAATTTTGAACCATTATTAATTACAGGAGTTGACTCAACCGGAATAAAATTTAAAATATTTAGTTTGAATGTCTTGGACGGAAAACTTGAAAAATTACCTGAATTAAAACCAAAAACAAATTTTATTGGAACTTGGATCGAAGAAGAAACTACAGATCGACTAGCATTCTTTCATTACTTAAAAAAGGATAGTTCTTTTAATTATAAAGATTCAATTGCAGAATTAAAATTCACTTCAGATAGCCTATATATATCCCAATTTGACCTTAAAGGAAATTTTAAAATTGAATCTAGTGTTTTAAAAACTCATGTCCGACTGGAATTAACGGAAAATATACCTGAAAGTGTCAGTGCACAGTGGCATGTAACTAACCCAACGGACTCTACACTCAAGGTCTATACCTATATAAATCATTACGGAACATCTGGAGTAGCAACAGTATGGTTTAAATTGAAAAACGGTAGGTAACACAATAGCTAAAGCTAACGTCCGATCCTTGGCCGGCGCGCTTTCACCCATTACGTGTCCATAATCCGGGCGGCCATCTCGGTCGGACAGCCATAGTCCGGGGATTTTTGGCCTGCGCACTCGTTCGCAATTTAGGTTTGCTGCGCGCACCATAAATTGCTAGCTTTGCTCAAACGTTAGGTTTAATTAATAGTTACCTTGAATTGTTGATGACATCAATTGGTAAATACTTATTTGCAGTGCTTAGGTTTACATTCTTTTTTCTTTTATTGGGTTCAATTAGTTTATTTGGTCAAGTTTGGCCGTCAAAAGGTATTAGCAATTTAAAGGGTAATGTTCTTCAAATTCGAGAAACGACAATGACGCCCGTAAAATCGAAAAAAGAACTTGGAACATGCGACACGAATTCAATTTCGATATACGTACTGAATAACCAAGGAACTTTATCCAGAGATACTTTTATAATTTGGCCTTTTGACATTTGGCCAAGCATGGACACTTCGATTACGGAGTATTTCTATAGTGACTCTGGACTTTTGATATCAGAGCACTATTGTGATCTTGGAAATGACTTTTGCAACGACAATATTTATGAGTTTAATCAAAATGGTCGACCATCAGCTGTAATTGTTTATTCTGCAAAAGGTGACTCTATTAGCAGAATGGAATTTGACTATAATACTGATGGATTAGAAGTTGAAAGAAGAATTTATAGTGCTTTTGTGATCGGAGGTAATCTACTCTACACTTATCAGTTTGAATATAATTCAAATCGTGAGATTACTAGCAGAAGATATTTTACAGCAGATGGAAAGGTTAAATCATACAATATATTTGAATATCAGAACGGACTTTATATAAAATCCATTGTAGATCCTACTAAAGGAAAAAAAATTATTGAAGAAATATCCTATGTATTTGACGAAGTCGGAAATTGGGTTTCAAAAACTTCAAGAGTGAATGGAAAAATAACGGGCTTTGTGACTCGGGAAATCATATATAAGAAAAACTAAACCTAACACATTAGCTAAAGCTAAGCGGCTACGCGAAGGCAATGCAGAATCCTGAGTTTTGGCCACGGCACTTCAAGCTTTGCTTCGCTGAAGCTACGCGAAAGCGAAGACGACATTCAACTACAGCAAAGCTCTCGTTGAACAAAGTAAATTGCTAGCTTTACCCAAACGTTATGGCATATTGGCGCACCATATTATTATTCTTCTCAATATTAATATTGCTTTCATTTACATTTGGGAACTCTAATGATACGATTGAACCTGTCAAACTGCATAGAACGATAAATTCTGAGTGTAACAGTGAACTTGACCCATTTCTCTTAATAGACCGTATAATTTCAAAGACATTCAAAGGGGATTCATTATTTCTTACTCTGGGTCTCAAGGAGAATTGTTGCATTGATTTCAATCCAGATATTAACTTTAAGAACAATGTTCTCGAAATCGAATTAGACACAACAACAGGTGAAAAAATCTTTTGTGCATGCAATTGTTGTTTTGAGTTAACTCTTGTACTAACTGGAATCACCGACACTTCATTCCAAGTAAAAATTGAAGACAATATTATTCCATTTAGCGAACATCCTTATGAAACCTATCCAATTCAGTTTCAAATTTACAATGGAGATACAATCAACATGTACAACATTTATGGTCTGAAACAAGGCATTTGGGTCAAATTTGATGATAGTACAGGTCAAGTTAAAAACAAGTTTTATTATGAGGGTATTGACACTGGACAACGACCAAAATGGCGCGAAAAATACAATAATCAAGGATCCTTGGAATCTCGTACACTTCGTGATACCACTTGGAAATTTGATGAAAATGAAAACATTACTTCGAAAATAGTGCGCTATAAACAACACGAACCATACTATAAAATTTGGCTTGAAGAAACAACGTATTACAAAAATGGGAACATCAAAAGCCACTGTGTATTTGGAGACATATTTAATCCTGAATCTATTGAAGCTGACACCTGTAGATATTGGAATAAGAAAGGCAAAGAAGTGAAAAACGTGCCATAACACAGTTGGTAAAGCCCACGTCCGACACTCGTCCATGCGCTTTCACCCAATACGTGTCCATAATCCGGGCGGCCATCATCAACTTCGCTGAAGTTATGTTGATTGAGAGCGGTCGGACAGCCATTGCTTTGCCGAAGCGACTACGCGAAGGCAATACAGAGTCCGGGTTTGGCCTACGCTCCCGATAGCTATCGGGATCACACGCAATTCAACTACAATTTCATTTTCGTTGAACAAAGTAAATTGCTAGCTTTAGTACACATTAGTTTTAAATAACAGTTGTTGCCACCAAACTTTGTTAAACAGTTTAACGTAATTAAAGGTATGACGACCCAAAACTTATTCATTCTTTTGATTGGATCATTGTTTCTTTTCTCTTGCAGAAAGGACAACGACATTTCTGATCCGGCTGAAAATTACGTTACACCTTGCTCCTATTTTCCAGCACATCCAGGAACATGGTGGAATTACAACTCAAATGTTGGACAAGTAACATTCGAAATTGATTCTACTGCACATTTGGTGGAAGAATCGTATCTTCCCTATTTTAAAAATCTAGATTGTTACATTAATGGCTGTGAATTTTATCATAATGCATATTATGGTCTTGGACAATCGGGGTATAAAGGAGCTCCAATAATTTTGGAGATGTATGGAAACTCAGGACTTCAAACTCTTTCTACAGTTTCTTTTGCAAACTTATTTGTCAATGAGTTTATTGCAGGAGGAGCAACCTCCATACAGCATAGGAGAGAACTTATAATTTCGGACACAACAGTTTCCAATCTGAATGGTCTGATGTTTAATAAAGTACTTGTCATGAAAGAATATGACATATATGATTCTACGCACTATTACCTGGAATACTTTGCTGAAAACGTTGGATTGGTGAAAAGAGATTCAATCAATATTAGCGACACCAATAACCTGATTGAAATTTTAACTTTAGACCAATTTTGGATCAATGATTAAAAACTTTAGCTAACATAATTACCGCAGTTAATGAGTTGTGTATTAAGAATAGAAGGAAAGCTATTTAGAGTTGATGAGTTTCTGGCGGAATCAAAACTTAACCCATATAATATCTACCGTTTAGGAGATGTATCAAAATTTGACAAAACGGGTAAATCACAAAGTGAAACCAGTGGCTGCTCTTTCGATCTAAGCAAAGCAGATTTTTCTGATTTTGACCAACAAATAAAAGATTCCATTAACTTCTTGAATAAGAATTATAATGAACTTAAATCAGTCTTTTCATTTGGCCTGAAGAAAGATGAAATACCTGTAATTGATTTCGGAATAGAATCTCGCATGCATGAAGTCGAAGTCCAATGCGATTATCTTGAACCAGAATTACTGAAACTTGCAGGTAATCTGAATTTCGGAATTGAAATATCTCAATATCATACCAGTGAGCACTAATTCCATGGACAAAATAATTCCTCTTCTTATTACGTTTTTATCCTTATTCATTTCATGCACTTCTGAAAAAGAAGAAGTTACAACAGGAGAAACTATTCTAGGGTTTTGGAAAGGAAAAGAATTTTTTTCTGGAACCTCTAACGGAATGGCTGACTGGGATCTTTATATTAGTAAAGACAGTGTTTTTGAACTCAATTATCCCACAGAACTTTATTACGGAACTTCTGTGAACATCAACAGCGATAGCATCACATGGACCCATAACAATCTTTCTTCAAAATTTAGTTGGGAAATAGAAGATTCACTCTTAATTCTTGTTGGGAAAATTAATAATAATATAAAAAACAGAACGGACAGTATTGTTTTTGTTAAGCGGGATATACAAACAAAAATTTTGAATGATCTAAAAAATAATGGATATAATTCCAAATACCTAGCCGACAACCTTTGGATCTTGGACAAAAAAGGCTATGAATCCAAAAATCCCAACTCAAGTATCTATGCACCAAAAGAAATACTAAATTTTAATGGTCAACCACACTTTCAGATTGGATTAAATAAATTCTTATATGAAGAGGACACTTTTGAAATAGTGTCTTTTTTTACTTATGATGTCGTTCAATTTGATAATACCGTTTTGTTATTAAATCATGTTGTTGGCTTGGACACCCTAATTATGATGTATTCTAATAAAAATTGAAAAACTAGTGCTTACAAAGTAGGTAAAGCACATGTCCGCTATTTTTTTGCAAACTCTCCCGATAGCTATCGGGATCACACGCAATTCAACTACAATTTCATTTTCGTTGAACAAAGTAAATTGTTAGCTTTAGCCAAACGTTATGCAGTATTATAGAAAATGAAGATCTACCTAGTACTTGTCCTTTCTATTGTTCTCTCTAGTTGTCAAATGGAAGTAGGAATGTCAGAGGAATCAGAATCAACAGAGGTAGTGGAAAATGAATCGAATTCAATCGAACCCGAAATAGTTAATATCAATTTACAGGCTAATAACGTTATTCTTTGGAATGAAATTCAAATTGACACTTCGGACTTACATGATTCTATTTCAACTCTGATAATTCGATCTATGTCCAATGGTTCAAGACAATTGGAACTAGATTCTATTGGTACAGTTAATAAAACCAATTATTTGATTTATCTCTATACGGAAAAAATGACTTCGTATGATTTTAATACAAGATTTAAAGAGGTCGTACGTAATTCAATTGACCTCATTAGAGAGGAAAAATCTCAACTTTTTTATCAAAAATCGTTTACTGACCTTTCCACGGAAAGACAATTAAATATAAAGAAGGTCGTAGAACAGTGCACAATCGAAAAAGTGTCACCAGAGTAAAAAACACTTCATAACACAGTAGCTAAAGCTAACGTCCGACACAATCAAGTTTTAAGTTCAGCCTTAAGGCTTATCTTAAAACACGACTCTGTTTCACTTCATCTTGGTGGTGAGTAAACGCTATGTGCTACGCTCGAATTTTATAACTTTACTCAAACCCAAAGATCCTGACACAATTTAACAGCAAATCAATTGAAATGAAAGAAACTGAAAAACACAATGAACGGATTGCCCAATTGGTTTTTGCCTCTGTTTATCCGCACTACGTTACAAAAATTCAGAAAAAAGGAAGATCTGTTGAAGAATTGCATGAAGTTATTGAATGGTTAACCGGTTTCAACGAAAAAGAACTTCAAAAGCTGATTGAAGAAAAAGTAACTTTTGAAACATTTTTTCAAAGAGCAAAATTAAATCCAAATGCGCAGCTGATTACAGGTGTAATTTGTGGATATAGGGTAGAAGAAATAGAAAACCCCTTAACCAAACAAGTAAGGTATTTGGACAAAATAATTGATGAATTGGCAAAGGGTAAGAAGATGGAAAAAATTTTACGTAAATGAATTTGATCTGTAATTTCATTTGACCAATTGCCCACTATAAAACAACTCAAGTGATATGTTCAATAAGTTCAAACAATATTTAACCGAAAAAGAGCACTTTTCAAATGAGGAGCTTGAGTTAATACAATCTGTTGCCAGCACAAAAAATTTACGGAAACATCAATATTTACTTCAAGAGGGTGAGGTTTGTAAGTACAACATATTTGTAGTTAAAGGACTATTAAAAGCATACCATGTAGACGATAAAGGTGTTGAACACATTGTTCAGTTCGCTCCTGAAAATCATTGGACAGGAGACAGAGAAAGTTTACAATCCGGTCAACCTTCAAAGCTAAATATAGACGCCATTGAAAATAGTGAAGTGATTATGTTCACCAATAGCGATCTTAAGATGCTACGTGATAATATTCCCAGCTTCAATAAAATGTCTGAGAAGATTACCAATATGAATGTGCTCACTCTAGAAGGACGAATCTATGCAAACATTACCCTTTCAACCGAAGAAAAATATTACAATTTCATTGAACAACATCCAAGCTTGATCCAGCGCATTCCTCAGCACATGATTGCTTCTTACTTAGGTGTATCCCCTGAAACTTTAAGCCGAATCAGAAGTAATTCCGCCAAGAACAACTAACCATTATCTTATTGAAGATCTGTCTTTTACATTGATTTCATTGATATATGTCAATGTGTTTTTCCTGCAAATGTCATTGGTGTGAGGTACACTTTCTAATGAACTTTGTGATATAAACATTTAAAACAGATATCATGGAAACTACAATTCTAATAGGAAAAGATTATGGATACGCAGATCAAGTACTTGACTTTTACACACAAACTTTAAATCCTCTTTCAGCTGGATATGCAAGAATTAAAGTAAAAGCAGCCGGAATCAATCCAATAGATGCTCGCAGAATGACAGGAGAATTTAAACACTCATCTACACCTCAAGCTTTTGGAACTGAATTTGCCGGTGAAATAGTTGAGATTAATGGATCCACTACATTTCAAAAAGGAGATGCCGTATTGGGTTCAGGTGGACAATTTACACATGCATCTATCATTGATGTTCCTGTCGTAAACCTGGTAGCAAAACCTCAAAATATTTCATGGGAAGTAGCTGGTTCTTTGGCAGGTGTAGCACAAACCGCTATGACAATTATTGATGAGCTAGGCCCTATAAAGTCATTGCTTATTCACGGAGCTTCTGGCGGAGTTGGTTCAATAAGCATTCAGCTTGCAGTGGAACGTGGAATTGAAGTGGTAGCAACAGCTTCAGCAAAAAACCAGGAATATTTAAAAAATTTAGGTGCCACACCCGTTGAATATGGTCCGGGTTTAATTGAAAGGATTAAGGCTATTCATCCTGCTGAATTTGATGCTTCAGTAGATATGGTTGGAACTGAAGAAGCCACCCAAGCATCTTTAGCAACTGTGAAAGCAGATGGCCAAATGCGAGCTATTTCAGGAAGACCTTTATCTTCAAACAAAATTCAGGCACTTTGGGTTAAACGAAATGTGAACAATCTACAGTATGTTGTTGATGGCATCTCAAGCGATAAGTTTCAATGGACAATAGATTCGGTTTTCCCTTTTAGTGAAGCTAAATCAGCTTATTCACAAATCCTAGAAGGTCACAATAGAGGGAAAGTAGTTTTAGCATTTTAATTTAAATAAATTTATAGTCATGAATAATCATTCAATAATTCAAATTGAACCATTAGGTTCTCCCTGGAAAGCCCAAGATCCTTTTTTATTTGGGGCCTATCACAGGGATGAATACCCAAAAGGGAACGAAAATTTAGGTCTTAATCCTGATCAGATAAAAGGAAGATATGTTGGTCAGGATTTTAACCTCAAAGATGGATTTAGAATGTACCATGGCAGCATGGTTCCAGGATTTCCTTACCATCCACACAGAGGTTTTGAAACGATAACCATTGTAAAAGAAGGCGTAATTGATCACAGTGATTCACTTGGAGGTGCCGGAAGATTTAAAGAAGGTGATGTACAATGGATGACCGCTGGTAAAGGAATTCAGCATTCAGAGATGTTTCCATTACTAAATTCTGACAAAGACAATCCACTTGAAATCTTCCAAATTTGGCTCAACCTTCCTAAGAAAAGCAAATTGGTTGAGCCACATTATAAGATGTTATGGAAAGAATCTATTCCGGTAATTCAATCAAAAGATGAAAGCGGAAAAATTACGGAAATTGATCTAATAGCCGGATCTGTAGATGATATCAATGCACCCAATCCAACTCCGGATTCATGGGCAGCAGATGCAGCAAATGAAGTAGCAGTTTTCACTATAAAAATGGAAGCAGGAGCAAGCTGGAATTTGCCTCAAGCTTCAGTCAATGTCAACAGAAATTTATACTTCTATAGAGGAAAAAACATCTCCATAAACGATCAAACGATTGAAGCAAATAACAGAATTACATTAAATACTTTAGACAAAGTCACAATTGTAAATGGAGATGAAGAGGCGTATTTTCTTTTTCTTCAAGGTAAACCAATAGGAGAACCAGTGGTGCAGTATGGTCCTTTTGTCATGAATAGTGAGCAAGAGATCAGAGATACAATAAATGAATATCAGAAAACACAATTTGGAGGTTGGCCATGGCCAATGAAAGAACAGGTTTGGGATAGAGATAAAGGAAGATTTGCAAAGTATGATGATGGTAGGGAAGATCTCAAATAAGGCTAAAATCAGTATTCTAGGATGTGGATGGTTGGGAATTCCTTTGGGAAAAAAACTTGCTAAAAATGGCTTCAATGTTAAAGGTTCTACCACTTCTACATCAAAAATTGCGGTTTTAGAAGATGCACATATTTCGCCTTTTTTGATTGGATCAGATTTGGACAAAAGTGTTCTACGGGATTTTTTAAAAGCCGAAATACTTATTGTTTCAACGCCACCTATGGAGCTATCTTTTTGGCATTCAATGCTACCGGAAATTGAAAAATCTACCGTTTCCAAAGTGATCTTTTTTAGCTCCACCTCCGTGTATGAAAAATCAGCATCTGAAATCACTGAATTATCACAAACAAAGGACAATAAACTAAGTGCTGCTGAAGAATATTTTATCAATAATCCGCATTTTGAAACCACAATTATTCGATTTGGCGGCTTAATTGGGCCCGACAGAAATCCTGCTTTCTTTTTTAAGAATGGGAAAAAAATTAAAAACCCAAAAGGCCCGGTTAATTTGATTCATCAGCAAGATTGTATAGGAATTGTACTGGAAATTATCAAAAAGGAAAGTTGGGGTGAAATCTACAATGCCTGCTCAAATAGTCATCCCACTAAAATGGAATTTTACTCAAAATGTGCATTAGATTTTAATCAATCGGTACCTTTAGTAGATAATGAATCCCAAACTGAAATTAAAATTGTTTCACCAGCAAAAATCATTACAAAACTGGGATATAACTTTGTCTTCAATGATTTAATGAACATAGCTACAGAAAACTAATCATAATGCTAAAAGCCATTATATACGACTTAGACCATACGCTTTTTGATCCTCACACAATCGATAAGGGCATTTTTAATTTTGTATTTAAATTTCTTAAGGAGAATCAAAAGGTAGCGCAAGAAGATATTGAGCATGATTTCTTTACTATTTCCCTTAATGCTTTCATTGAAAAACACGTTGAAACATCCATCCATGAAGCATTTGTGGAGATTTTAAGAACCATTCCTCCCCTTGGAAAACTGAATCTTTATGAAAGTGAAGTACCCGTTTGCAAAGATGGGATCACGAATTATCTTGTTACATCCGGACTTCGCGAATATCAGAACAATAAAATTGACAGTTTAGGAATCCGTAATTGGTTTGCTGAAATTTTTATTGATGATCCATTTGAATCAATGTGGACCGACAAGCAAGAAATATTTGAATACATCATTCAATCCTATAATTACAAACCCAAAGAATTACTCATTGTTGGTGATAATCCCAATTCGGAAATTGCCGCTGGAAACCGCTTAGGTATAACAACAATTCAAATTTTAAGGAAAGGGATACAAGCCGCTAAAAATGCTGATTTTCACATGAAATCAGTTGGTGAGGTGAATGAGTATATATTAGAACATTCCGTGTAAATTATAAAACTGTTATCGAGATCAGGAAAGTCAGGTACGCACATATTTCAATATATTTACCTAATTGTAATAGCGAACTATCTATGTCATAAGAAGATATAATGAACTTTTTTCGTTCTATACAAAGCAGATTAATTGGTAAAGCTTTAGCGCAATGTCCCGATCCTTTTGAAGAGGGGAAAGTAATTGTCATGTTCAACTTTAGCATTGTCATGATGATTTTGACAGTGCCATATATAGTTGCTTCTTTTGATCAATTTATTGGCCATCTCATATCAGGAATAGCTCAAATAATATTGCTGCTTTTGGTTATTTTTTGGTTGATTAAAGGATACAGAATCAGTTTGGCAAAAAACGCCTTTCTTGCCATGTTCATTGTAATGCATCTTTTCCATTTTATTGTAAGTAATGGTGCCATTTTTATACAAGGAATACTATTCATGATCTTATTAGCCTTGTTTGCATTTTTCTTATTTGGAAGAAAAGTTGGCTGGATAACATTTATTACACTAATAATTCTAGTGGTTGCAGGCATCTACAACACTAGTTCCAATTATGCACTTTTTTACATGCCAATAGAGTTTGCTGATCAAGAAGCCAGTAGCGGTAAAGGACAATTGATTATTCTCCTTCCTATGTTGATGATAGTTTATTTAGTAAGTGAATTTGTGGCAGCCCAGAAAAAAGCTCAAGTAAGAATAAACAGGCAAAACAAAGATTTATCAGAGAAGAACAAAGAGATTAATGACAGTATCAACTATGCAAAACGAATTCAATCTGCTATACTTCCACCAGTTAAATTAATCAAGCAGCATCTACCAAATTCTTTTATACTTTATAAACCAAAAGATATTGTTGCCGGCGACTTCTATTGGTTGGAAACAATCAATGACACTGTTTATTTTGCTGCCGCAGATTGCACAGGTCATGGGGTTCCTGGCGCTATGGTTTCTGTTATTTGTAACGGTAGTTTAAACCGAACAGTTAATGAATTTAATATTTCAGAACCTAACCTAATTCTAGATAAAACCAGAGATCTAGTAATTCAAGAATTTGAAAAATCCGAAGAAGTTGTGAAAGACGGTATGGATATCGCTCTTGTTTCGCTTACGCTCAATAAAAAGAATGATAGTGGGAATGAAGATAACTCTCTATCTCATTCTCATCCTCATTCTGTTCTAAAGTATGCGGGAGCTCATAATCCTTTGTGGATAATTAGAAAGGGATCGAATACAGTTGAAGAAATAAATGCAGACAAACAACCAATTGGAAAATATACTGCTCCTAAACCTTACAGTTTACATTCAACTGAATTAAAACCTGGAGATACTATTTATATATTCTCTGACGGATATGTCGATCAGTTTGGAGGAGAAAAAGGAAAAAAATTCAAAGCCAAAAACTTTAAAGCCCTTTTGGTTTCTATTCAGCATGAAAGTATGGAACGTCAAAGAGAACTTATTGATCAAACTTTTGAAAATTGGAAAGGTGATTTAGAGCAACTGGATGATGTTTGCGTAATTGGTGTGAGAATATAATTCGAACATCAATTAAAGCAGTTTATCCTGACCGCGTGTCGCAAAAGCTTTAGCGGTGGCGCAGTCTGTCTAAGGGTAATTGGAATAAGGGTATAGAATTAAAAGATCTTGGTTCAATAACCAACCTTTTCATCCAACATTACCGTTACTTACCCTAGATAGATTAAATTATTAATTTAGAATACGTTTAACCCAAAATCAATTATGAAAAAGATATTATTAGCAGTTATTCCTGTTTTGTTACTTCTGGCTTCATGTAATAATCAACCACCTTCTGATGTGACACTTCATACTATTACACAAGATGTTGATGGTATTCAAATAAGTTGGGATCAAAGTTCAGATGGTAATTTTAGCTCATATAAGTTATACAAACACAATTCATCAGGTTTAGATGAAACTACAGGAGAATTGATTCATGTAGCAACTTCAGCAACGGATATTTCATTTACAGATGTAGATTTTAATCCGCTTCAAACATACTATTATAGAGTATATGTAGAGAACGATAATGGTTTGTCTAACGGAAGTAACATTCAGTCTATCACTACAGAAACTATTACCATAGTAAGTAATGGAAGTTTTGAAGAAGGCAACACAATTCCAACTTCCTGGACATTGATAAAAAACAACATCAATGAACCATTGAATGAGATTGAACTTGATAACACCACCGCGGCAGATGGGTCAAGAAGTTTAAAATTCCATCAAGAAGCAAGTCCAGGTTGTTATGAGCAGTGGATTTATCAATCAGTATCTCTTTCTGATTTGACTCCTGGTGGAACCTATGAATTTTCATTCAGTTATTATTCAGGAAATATTGCTGTAAATCATTACGGACCTGATATGGGATTCAGAATTTACAATGGTCAATTTGACATTCAAATAGATTTACCGGATTTCCCCGGAGATGGACAGTGGCATGATTTTGCCAACAACTTTATATTGCCAAGCAATCTAGGTTCAACAGATCCTACCATCATGATTCATTTTTGCATTGAAGGATCTACTGATTGGTGGATTGATAATATTAATGTGGTTAAGGTGCAATAATGTAAAACTGCATAAACATTTATTATCAAGCATTTGAAACAATAATATCCTTTTCATTGGGTTTAAATAAATTAATGTCAAAGCTCAAATTTATTATTATACTAGTTCCTCTCTTTCTCTTTTCGTGCAGAAAAGATGAGACGGATTTGACAATTAATCTAGTAGGATCATATGATTTGCAAACGCATTATAAATTTAATTGTGGGTGTACTGTTGATTCGGCAAATATTGACACGGTTTATCATAATATTGGAAGTATAACCAAAGCTTCAAACAATTCAATTACTATAAATGGCTCTGTAACACATACTTTTGAAATTAATAGTTCAGGAGAAATATTGAAAGAAAGCGAAACAGCTTGGGTTCCAATTGTAATTGGGAGGTTTTTTCAAACTGACTCAATTGAATATTCTACAGGGGACAACTTTAGCGGCAAGTCGTGGAATTACCACATACTAGGAAAGAAATTGCAGTAATCAACCAATACTTCTTTTAGAATTTGAATCTTATGTTCTGTATTATATGATTGATCACCCGTCACTTTCGGCCTCTTTCAAAAAGTAATTATAAGCTGCTGTCAACAGTAAGACAAACAATGCAGATGCTACACCTATTATTACTCCCTGGTTGCAATGCATGCTCAGTGAAATCCGAATAAAAATTGTAGCCAAAACAAAGGCTGAATACCTGAATATTCTGATATAGCTCAATGAATATCTGAGTGCGATTAAAACAATGATAATATCACTAAACACCAGCATGGTATAAAAGAGGTTAAACGAGTGAGGATATTTACCTGTTGTAATAAAAGTGACGGCGTCAAAAACGCCAATTACTATAAATGAAATCAACAACAATAAACTCAACAACTTCTTTGATTGAATAAAGGTTTGTTGTTCCTTATCTGTTTTAGTAATTCTTATGTGTTTTTGCAATCTCAATGTAAAACCAATGATCGCAAAAATGGCCAATGCACCACCTCCATAAACAAACATGTTGAACAATGGAGGTGAATCAAGGCTCCACTCAGATAAATGATGAATTTGACTAAACTCTTTGAAGGCCGATCGCAAATAAATCAATGAAAGCAATTCAAACTGTTTGGTAACAGACTGTGCAACTGATTTGGGTAAAGTAAAAATGAGGCTGAGCAACTCTGTAAGCAAGAGCAATGTAAATGCTAACTCAATGGCAACAAAGGGGTAATTAAAATACTTTTGAAAAAACGGAATCTCAACAAATTGGCCCAATGAATAGGCTAAAATTCCTAAAATAAAAGTCACTACAAAAGTGGTGCTAGTGGCTTTATGTACCGTCTTGCTTTCCCAAAATTCTTTCAAATAATCAAAAATCCTGTCAGACAAGGTGTACATTACATTCATTCCACTTTTTGAACGAAACTATGACATGTAAATGTTTTTTTCAGTCACATATGTCACATAAGGGTGGATTACGATTTAACCATTATTCCTAAAAATCTGTTCTTAGATTTTTGAAAACTTCTTTTTGACGATATCTCCACTATCTGTAATAAATGAGATTACATAAACCCCATCCTTCAATGCACTCACATCAATTGACAAATTAGATGACTGACTTTGACCCACCATTACTTTTTGGCCAGAAATTGAATACATTTCATACTTAACAACTTGATCATTAATCGACTGAATTTTCAATGTTTCGCTAACCGGATTAGGGTACAATAAATCATCTGAGAAACCATTCTCCTCTATACTTGCCACATCTAATCCAAATATCCTGGCATGTCCGGCATCTACTCCTCCTCCGTCATTTTTGTATGATCCCAAAATAATATTTGCACCTGTATAATCAATCTTAACACCTTTTGACCTTCCTAACCAATCATCTTTTGCTTCTCCATAAATATTATCTCCAATTTGATTCCATTGATTTCCTGACATCATATAAACATAGGCCGACCCCGCATTTGTATCTAAATCGTCATTACCCCATGCACTTGCCAATAAAAAATTTCCATCCGCACTGATATCAATTCCGGCTCCAAAATAATTTGTTGGTTCAAATCCAACCAACTCCTGACCATGCTGCACCCAATTACCTCCATCCCATTTATAACAAATTACAAGACCGTTATTTGAATCCATTCCACTGTTGCGTTCAGGCGCACCTAAAGCAATTATGGAACCATCCCAATTCATGGCTACAGATGTACCCAGTTTGTCACCCATATCAATTTCATTTAATGTGGCCCCTTTTTGAATCCAATCTGATCCGCTCCATTCAAACACTTTTACATAACTGCCTGCCATAGGTCCAAAAGGATAAGGTGCCCCTACAACAATTGTATTTCCATCTTCAGAAATATCAGTACTGTGTCCAAAACCCTGGTTGGAAGATACTCCGTGTAAACTGCTCCCTTTTTGTATCCAATCTAATCCATCCCATTCAAAAACTCTACAAATACCGGATTGGGTAGCCGAATCTGAGTTTAATGGTGCCGAAACTACTATGGTACTGCCATCTCCGTTCATAGCAACTGTTCCCTGATTGTCTCCTGCACTTGCACCCATTATTTTATTACCCATTTGCATCCAATCGGCTCCGTCCCACTCAAAAACTTTAACATATCCTGAATCTGAATTAAAATAGCTACCGGGAGCACCTATTACCGCTCTATTCCCTTGATTACTCAAACAAACAAAAGCACCAAATTTGTCCTCCGGATTTTCACCGTTTAGTGTTGAACCTAACTGTTGCCAGTCAGCACCATTCCATTCCAAAATATTTACATATCCTGAACCTGTTCTGGATCCGATAGCTACAATACTACCACTAGAATCAATTGAAACACCATAACCATACTCAGCATTTGAAGAATTACCGTCCTGATCAATTCCTTTTTGAATCCAATTTTGAGCTTGCACCGAAACAAATGCAAGTGACAGAGAAATGAAAGCTATAATTTTTTTCATGGGTATAAAATTTGAGACTAAAATAAGACAGCTTTTACTCAGGTCAAATGATAATTATCATTCTATCTGCTGATAATTAGATTGTTCAAAGAATATTGCTAAAATCACATTCAACCAATGCTTGCCGATTTTCAATATATTTACCGAAAATTCATTTGCTGTTGCCATGAAAAAGTACCTTTTAGTTTTCTCCTTACTTATCTCCTCTTTCAGTTTTTCTCAATTACATTCTGTAGGATTTCACGTAGGTGGTATGGGTTCAAGTGTTGGTAAAACATTTTGGGATGGAGACGCAAAGATTAAGTATTCACTTACCGGTGGTTTAAACTATCAATACAGATTTACTTCTCACCTTACATTGGGAGGAAATCTGGAATATACCCAATTTGGAGCACAAGTTCCGATTGAATTCACTGATCAAGCAGGTAATTATGTCGCTACTGTGTATTCATCTTATGATTGGAATTTTATCAGTATTCCTATGATGGTTGGATTTGAAATGGGAGGAAAATTTAGAATTAAACCCAAAGTTGGTATTGTTCCCAATATTCTTACATCAATGGTGTATAATTTTAAACCATATACAGGAGGAAACCTTGTTTTAAAAGCCACTAAAACAAGTTTTTATTCAGATGCCAACAAATTTGATTTAGGTTCATTGATAGGATTTGATATGTCCGTTCCATTTCATTCTGGAGTTGTTTTTTTGGGAGTTGATTTTAGATACAGCATCACCAAATTGAACAACGACAATTTTTTCAATGAGTCATTGTATGACACATACAGAAACAAAGGTTTATCAGCTGTTTTTGGTGTTAGATTCAGTGTAGGTAAACCTGAAGTTGAAGGTCCTACAGATATCATTGATGATCCGGTGAAATAGACTAGTTTACTCCTGAACTATTAAACTGTTCAAATCAAACCTACCTTCCGTTACTTTGATTGTATCAGACGTTGGTGGATACAAGCAAGTAAATTCAAACTGGCCTGAGACAATATTTTCCTCTGTATCTATTCTTGTAATATTGACTTGATAATTAGACGTTGTATCAATTATATACTCATAATCAGGGGCATCTTCAATCAACTCTTTGTATGGGGCATATGAATCATCTAAACTTAAATTATGACTGCCTGTATTAAATATTCCTTCTGACACATGTATGTGCATGTAAATCCAGTTTTCATAATCACTGATATTTCTAATTCTGATCCACAACCTTCCAGAAGATGTATAATATTTGGGATAATCTATGCCCCAATAGTAAATATTTCCCTTAGGAAGAAAAACTTCACCGTTGATCTTGCAACCAAAAGTATTAGCACCAATTTGAGTGGCTTCTGGAAGTTGTTTGACTACCTCTGTTGTCTGTTTGTCTTTTTTACAAGCAATTAACGACATTCCCAGTGCGATTAATGTTATCAGGACGAATCTCAATATTATAAGTTTTGGTTATGAAAATACAATTCTGATTTAGTAAACGACAAGTTAACTTTATTCGTTGGAATATTAAAGATCAACGCATTACGAACAGAATTTACTATATTCAATTTGTATATGAAAAAGTCAAAGTATCATCACCTCGTTTTTGGTATCAGCCTCCTCCTCTTCACTGCTTTGTTTTCTTGCCGTAAAAAGGAAGTAAGATATGAAGGAACCTATGTTGGTACTGAGAGAATTTTTCAAATGGACTCAGGCGTTATTATCTTTGATTCTTCCTATAATCAAATGGTAACCGTTGAATACAGTAAGAAAAAGTATACCATTAAACGCATATTCAATAATTCAACAAACTTTGAATACATAGATCCGCACAACTCATTTATGGATGGATCTGCCGGCTTTGGAGATTGCGCAGATGATGGACAAGGAAATCTAAGTTGCCTAAGCAGCTGGAGGCATTTTTATGATGCTGACAGCATGAGAATAGATGATGGAAGTAGTTCAGGGAACCTTTCCACACAGCTTATCTTTTTAGGAAAGCGTTTAGAAGAATAAATCCATTGAATTAAATGGAAGATAATTATTCAGAAACGCATAAAACCTGGGACAAACTAGCTCAACTTTATGAGGAGAAATTCATGGAGCTTGATCTTTATGATGATACTTACCAAAAGTTTTGTGATTTATTGACTTCAACCAATGCATCAGTTCTTGAAATTGGATGCGGCCCGGGCAATATTACACGTCAAATTCTCAACATAAATCCAATGCTGAATGTACTGGCAACAGATGTTTCAAAAAACATGGTTGAATTGGCCCAAAAAAATAATCCCAATGCTAAAGTTCAGGTTTTAGATGGCAGAGATTTAAATACCTTAAAAAGCCAGTTTGATGGTGTAGTATGTGGGTTTATTATTCCTTATTTGTCAGAAAATGACACTTCAACTCTTATAAAAAACTGCTCAAAAACACTTTATGATAAGGGTGTCTTTTACCTAAGTTTTGTTGAAGGAAATCCAGCAAAATCAGGATTTATAACAGGCGCTACAGGAGATCGATCTTACTTCCATTATTACGAATTCAATACTATCAAACAACTATTAAATTTGAATGGATTATCAATAGCAGAACACTACGGCAAACAGTTCAAAAAGACGGATAATTCAATTGAAAACCACACCATAATTCTGGCAAGAAAAGATTAAAGGCCAAATCTATCCATTCACAAAAAATATTTGCTCAACCACAAAAGAATCAATTAATTATCTGATATTTAAGTAGACCTTCACAACATGAAATTTAGATTTTTCATATTTATGTGTTTTGTGTTTTTCAGTTTTAACGGAATAACACAATCTGATACTTTGCAGAACACTTACAGAAAAAGTGTGATTGGTAAAATTGGCCTGGGTTATGTCTGGGCGGAATACGGAGCTGTTTTCGAATACAAGTTCCACTATTCAAAAAAATCAAACTTCAAATTAGGTGCACATCTAGGTGGATCATATTACGGATTTGAAGAAACCGGAGGACTTGCACTTTATACAGGACTTGTTGGAATAACCGGCGGTAAGAATTCACATTTTGAATTTACTGTTGGCGCCAATTGGGCACTTACCGGTGATGCTGCCGGAGAATGGGAATATATTCCAGCCGGAACTTTGGGATATCGCTATCAAAAACCTTTTGGTCGTTTTATTTGGAGAGCAGGAGTTGGCTGGCCATTTTGGATGAATGCCGGAATTGGAGTTGGTTTCAATTAGACATTCAAATAGATCATTGTAAGCATAAAATACCTAAAAAACTTGCCAATCAGCATCATCAAAGCCAATGGTAAAAGTCTTACTTTAAAAAAGCCCAAAGCAGCCACCATTGGTTCGCCTACAAAAGGAAACCAGGATATTAATCCTAAATAAATTCCCCAGCGTGCCAATCGCATTTCCCATTTTTTTAGCTTCTCTTCATTGAGTTTAAACTTCTTTTTCAGCTTTTCATTGTTGGCCTTATATCCGATATAGTAATTAGTCAATCCACCTAATAAATTACCAATTGTGGCAACAATTAAGCAAGTAACTATTGGATAATCCAGCTCATAAAAGCCAATAACAATAACGTCTGAAGGAAAAGGTAAAATGGTGGCAGATAAAAATGTACCACTGAACAATCCAAAATATCCTAATTCAATTAAACCCATCAATTCCTATTAGCCGACTAAAAGTATTAAATTCGGTATACAATCAAATTCATGAGTGCTGAAAAATATACAATTGTTCCCGGCCGTGGTCTACTCACCAAGACAGCAATTGCTGAACGCAAAAAGTTCTTAAAGCAACTGGGAATTAATACAGACGCTATTGAATTTAGTACTATTAATCCTGCAGAATTACAGCAAAATATTGAGTCGTTAATAGGTTCAACTGAGATTCCTACAGGTTTAGTTGGGCCATTATTGTTCAATAAAGCAGGGGAAGAAGAGCAAGTATATTGCGCCGTATCAACCCTTGAAGGAGCCTTAGTGGCCAGCATGAACAGAGGTGCCAAAGCTATTAGCTTGAGTGGAGGTTTCAAAGCCAATTTTGTACATCAGAAAATGGTTCGAACTCCTTTGTTTATTTTATCATCTGATTCAACAGCTCAACATTTTGAGAATTGGCTGAACAACAATTTTGAGGAGATAAAAAAAACGGCTGAAAGCTATTCAAATCACGCCAACCTTAGGCACATTCAAGTGCTTCGATTTGAAAGAAATGTACACGTGCATTTTGTATATACCACAGGAGATGCAGCCGGACAAAACATGACCACTACCTGCACCTGGCACGCAATACTTTGGCTGGTTGAAAAATACAAATCAGAAGGTTTTGAAGAGATTAAGGACTTTGTGTTAGAAGGTAATGGTGCATCAGACAAAAAAGTATCCCAATTTTTAATTGATCATGGAAGAGGTTGTAAAGTTGAAGTATCAGCCATTTTAAAGGAAGATATCATCCAAAAAATATTGCGCACCACTTCAGATGATTTGCTCAGATATTACGGTCCAAGCATTGAATTGGCAAAGAAAAATGGAATGTTGGGTTACAATATTAATGTAGCCAATGCCATTGCCGGAATTTTTGCAGCAACAGGACAAGATTTGGCATCCATTCCTGAATCATCAATGGCATTTTTAGATTTGAAAAAACATGCTGAAGGACTTGAGGTTTCGTTAACCCTATTTAGTTTGGTAGTTGGCACAGTTGGTGGAGGAACGCATCTTCAAAAACAAAGAGAAGCACTGACTTTAATGGGCTGTCAAGGTGAAGGAAAACTACAACGATTTGCTTCATTGATTGCAGGATTTGCACTAGGATTAGAGCTTTCAACTTATGCCGCAATTGTAAGTGGGGAATTTGCTAAGGCACATGAAAAACTGGGCAGAAACAAGCCTGTTAATTGGCTTCAGTGGAATGAGATTGACACAGATTTTATCTCTAAAATGGTAAAGGATAAAATTTCAGATCCAATTACTGAGGTCATCATCCAAAAAGGGGAAGTTGACAATGGGATTCTCATGAATCTTTGTAAAAAGGTGAACAGAAAGCTAATTGGTTTTATTCCGGTTCAACTTAAAACCCCGGATCATTCACTAGAAATACTTTTAAAATCTAAAGCTACAGACATAGAAACCATCAAAGGAATTCACTTAATGGCTGCATCTATTGACCCTGAACTTTGTGATTTAATTGTGAAGTACAAGAACAATTTAGAATACATCAACAGCCACTTAAAAGAATTGCTTATCCCTCAATTTGTAGCTTCCCATCAATTAGATATTATTCCGCAATATTATGGGCATTACATTGATGATAAAAGGGAGATATACATCCTGGCTCAAGAAAGATTACATAGCAAAAACCTACAATTATTTGACAGTGAAAATTCACCTCAGCTTTGGACAGATCAACACATCAAAAATTGTATTAAAGCGATTACTGAAGTTCATCTTGCCTACCTGAATGAACCTGATAAGAGTTTAGACTGTATCCAAGAGTTCAAGCTTGAATTGTCATTGCCATTGTATCAGAAATTATTGGAAATTGCCATCAAAGAAGAGAAGGATCAAGGCAATAAATATGAATTACTTGAAAGCTATTTAAAATCAGCAGAAAGTATAGAAACGAAAATTCCAAAGACACTTATCCATAACGATTTTAACCCAAGAAATATAGCAATAAGAAACAATGCTGACGTTTGCATATACGACTGGGAATTATCTGTTATAGACTATCCTCACAGGGATATTGTTGAATTACTCAGCTTTACTTTGAACTCAGATTTTGAAAAAGCAGAACTACTTGAGTATCTTCAATATCATTATGAATTGGCAGGTTCTAAAATGGAAGCAGAATGGAATGATTGGAAAAATATTTATCCAACAGTCATTAAAGAATACCTTGCGTCCCGCGTATTATTTTACAACGCAGCACAAGTCAATATGAAACTAAAGTTCGTTGACCGTATCTACAACAACTGTCTTAAAATGATTGAATTCCTGGAAGATTAACAAACTACTCAACCGCAGGTTGAACTGCATAATACTCCATAACTTCTTCAAACAATTCACGCGATAATTTAGAAAGTCCACCCGGAGCACGTAACTTCATCAAACCAGCCCAGTTTGGTTTACCTTCAAACACTTCATTAGAAACGTAATGACCTTTGCTTCTCAATATCAACGTTCTATTGCCGTCTGTTGGTAATCCTTCAAACTTCACAAAAGTTGAATCTCCTCTGTTTGGATTTTCCATGTACAAATCATCATCTGCCTTTAAAGCTGCCAGATAATCTTTATCTCCACTTGCCACAGTTGGAGCATAAGTCTGCACTTCAAAATCTTCTTGAGCAGTAAAATCCATTCCTACATAATCCAAATCCCAGAATTTAAATCCTGCCTGCAATCTAAGCTCAATATCTTCACCAGTAATGAGATTTTCATCCACTGAAACAACAACTGAATTGTATGAAATATCTCCCACCAAATTAATGGCATCCAAATCAACCCATTCACCATCTTTTTTGATAGAAACTACCATTGGAATACCTGCTTCTTTCATGTCAGCCAGAGCTTCTTCAGTAGTTCTTTTACGATTTTTCTCTACCCAGTTGTTATACTTTTTGCCCAACATTGCTGCAAAAGTTCTAACAACAACTCCACCCCATTCAGTATTCTTGGCATTTATTACAATCTTAGCGTTTGACACATCTTCAGGTCGATCAAAAGTGAAATAAGTGTTCACCATATCCCCTTCAGATTGATGATCAAATGAATATGCTGATTCATCTCTATAAGAAACCTTATCTGAAACATCTATGTTGTTCTCATCAAAAGCCGATTTTGCTTTTTGAAGATCTGAAACAGTATAAATCTTACCGTTTTGATCAGGAATTACTTCAAAGTTTTTATCGTGTTTAACCACAATCATCTCAACCATATTGGTAAAATGAGCCTCATTCTCTTCATTCTTTAATATCATTTGATAAGAATCAACGTTTGGCCTGTAATCCGGAATCAACTTATAATCGTTTCTCTCCAAATTTGGCCCTACAGCTCCGGTAAACAATGAGTTTGTATAGTGGTAATTTTCACCGTCAAAAGTATATGCATGCGGACAAGAGCACACAATTAATAACAGGATACCAAATCCTACCACTAATGCTCCAAGAACGATTAACACACCATAAAAAATTCTCAATCCATTACCTTTTGAATTCTTAACTACAGCATTGGCATCATCAATATTATCTGCACCAAAGGTCACCATGTCTCCATCTCTTTGAGCAAAATCGTGCAAATAAATATGCGTTTGTTCGGTAAATTCCTTGTCACCTTCATTGGCTTTTTCAAGATTGGCATTATCCTGCAACGCCTTATTATAAAAGGTTTCCAAATCCTCATCTACTGCCGTTAATCTACCTGAAATTTGTTTTTTATCAGTTTCAATGTCAACCAATCTCCATGACTCATCACCCACATGTACCACCACATAATCACCTAAATTGATGTCCATTTTTTGTTTATCCTGTTTCAAATTAGCAGGCGCATAATTGATAAAATTGTTTTGGCTGCAACTTGATATTACACCAACAATCATTAACCAACAAAATACTCTCTGAACTACTAAGTTATATTTCATAATTTCAGGTTTACGTTCTTAATTTTCGTCCATTTGGACCAATTCTTCTTTTACTATTATTTCCTTATTCATTTCACATCCATCATTCTTCATTTGCTGAATATTGGCTTCATGCTCCTCATCCAGGATGTGAGATTTAGTATTTCTGCAAAATGGACATGAACTCATGTATCCATTCGTATCTATGTACAAGTATTTATTACCGGCTGCTGTACAACCGTTTCTCTTTTGATGATAGCCCGGATACAAGACAATCGGCATGTCTTTGTATTCAGGATCTCTGTTTGCTTTAATAAAAAAGTCATCTACTACCTCTGAATGCTCAGGTAATAACCAAACTTCTTTTCCTGCAAAATTACCAACCGCTCTTGGCTCTAACATTTGCACAAATGAGGCCCCAACATCTTTTGCTAAATGAAGATATGCGTACAGGTTTTCTTTGGTACAAAATTCACGCGTCAAACATATTGTGAAGGTCAATACCAAACCTGCATTTACTGCATTTTTACCACCTTCAATTGCCCAGTCATAGGCTTTATCATTTCTTCGGAATTTATTGTGTAAATCTCTATCATGATGATCCAATCCAATTGAAATCCCGGTAAGTCCTGCCTGCTTTAATCGTTGTGCATTTTTTTCATTCAGATTAAATCCGGATGTAAATACCCAAAAATCTGAACTGTCCTGAGCTGAATTTAAAATTTCAACAACATCATCTACTTTAGCCATTGGATCTCCTCCGCCAAAATGTATCATGGGGATACCGGCATCCTGTAGTTTTTTGACAATTTTTTTATGATCTTCTACCGTTAATACGTCTTTTTTATTCAGCTCTTCTCCTTCATAGCAATGCTCACAATTCAAAGGGCATTTTTTAGTAAAAGCCAACTGAACCATTCTGAGATTTTCCAAATTTGAAACATCATTGTAAAGTGCTTTTCTTGATTCTATATCAACAATTTTGAAGAAGTGTTTTGATGGCCAGCCTGCATTATTACAATTGAAATACACCTTACCATCCACCAAAGCAACTTTATCGTGATACTTCTTTTCTTTGGTATATCGTTTCTTCATCTTAACAGAACTGCGAAGAATCTTATAAACACGAATAGGACTTTTGTGGGTTTTAAAAAGGTGCACAAAAACGCTCCACCAGATACCAACAAACTTCCTCTTACTCTTTGATCCTGAAAGAATCAAAGGTTCATGCTTTGGCGCAATTGTATTTGTTTGTGCTATACTCATCAAGCAATTATAAACGCAATCCTAAAGATATTGACGGTAAAAGCAAGTAACTTTTCAACTCTTCAGGTCTTGCCGCATCAGATTTTTTAGCACCTAAATAAAATACTGATCTAAACTGTGTATTTAAATACAACATACGCTTGTACAAGTACAGTTCAAATCCTACGTGAGGTGTCATTAAAAATGTAGACATGTACATAGTTCCTAAACTATCTTGCGTCAATCGCAATTCTTCCCATCCTGAGATTAAACCAACATATGGATTTGATTCATATTTTTTAAATGCTCTAATACGGTATCTTAACAACAAAGCGTATTCCTGCGTAACTCTAACATTAGTTCCACTAAGTGCGTTATTGAACATGTTTTTATGAATTTTTTCAGGGATATCAGTCGCCATTAAGTACAATCCAACAGCAAAATTTCTATCCGGTGTAACGGTATACAATCCATTAATTGAACGACCACTATTGAAAAATAAGCCCGGTTCAATCTCCATTTTAAGTCGATTGTTATCTACATTGTGCGTGTCCAACGTAAATAATTTCTGAGAAAAGCCAGAAAAACTAAAGCCTACCAATAGTACTAAAAGATAAGGAATTTTAGAATAATTAAATCTCATAATCAGGGGTTTAGAACGGCAATATAAAAAGGTTTTGCAAATTTCAAACTTGCTAAATACTTTCTTTTTGTATGATTTTAATCAGTTCGTCAAAAGCATGCATGCTTGTTGAATCAATAATTTGATGTTTTATTTGAGACTGAGCAAGCACTTTTAGATAGATTGGTCTCATCTTTTGTAATAAGGACAAAGACTCATGAAATTCCTTATCATTACGACCCTGAATTCGGCTCATTAACGTTTCAGGTGGAGCATCTAAAAAATAGACGCTATCAGGTAGTTGTACCCCAAACAATTCAGATAATTTTTCAGTACTGATATTTGATTCATCTGAAAACCATTCATGTAGAAACTTCAATAAAGCTTTGGATTGAATCGGGATTTGAATTCCTATATTATGATTCACTTTTTGAATAATCAAATTCAATTCTGCTTCATATTCCTTATCTAATTGATTGGCCAAGCGATCATCCAAATTATCGGGATGCATCACATGATAATACACTGCAGCATAAACAGCAGTATCAATCAAAGGATGACGTTCTGCAAAAACAGTTTTTCCGTTCTTTCTAAGTTCTACGGCTAAATCATTAAACAGAATCATTGAACCAAACATGGCTATGATTTTCAAAGCAGGAATTTGCTCCATATCTGCCCTTTCTCCAATTTGATTTACGAAATCACAAGCATCTTTTAATGCTGCATTATTCGCGAACTTTTGTGGTTCTGTTTTAGGCAGATGCAACACTTCAATTTGATCAGTAAACTGATCTTTCAACATACTTAAAAAAGTACTTTTTCCACTTCCGTCCAATCCGGTAACTACAATCATGAGATGATTTCTAAGGCCTTGTTTTTTATCTCTTCAATTGAGCTTATTGCGTTGATATTGTACCAGGTTGATTGATCAAAAAACGACCATTGTTTGCCCGCCAATTTTTGAAAACTTAAAAATGCTTTATCCGATTGTTCTTGAACTCCGCATTCGTATTTAGACAAGCTTTGTTTGCGACTCAAAGCTAATTCCTCTTCTATTTCCAAATTAATCACCAAATCCGCTTTTGGGAAAAATTCAATAAGACTTTTGACCAAATTCTCTGATGCACCCAATGTCAATTCAGATGCAAAATACTTATAGTAATAAGCATTCATCAAAACTGTGTCTGCCTTTGATTCTTTTGCAATTTCAATAGATTGCTCCAGTGCGTGAGATAAAAACAGCAATCTGGCATCCGCACTTAGTTTGCACAAATAGTCGTCAATGTCTTTTTTAGATTGAAACAGTCCAAATTTCATTGCATCCCAAATTGAAGCTACATGAAATTCAGGGTACAGTTGAGCTATTCCGTCTACAAGTGTAGATTTTCCAGAACCATCTTTGCCTGTTACAACTATTAATTTTTGCATCATTGAATTCCTTCTACTGCCTGAACAATTTCTTTTGGATTGATCCCTTTTTTCTTTAAATAATCAAAGTAAGATTCCTTTTTGATTACATAATTTTTAATGGATACAATTAAATCTATAAATAATTTCATGAACAGCAAAAAGGTAAATTTCCATCCTATTTCCTGCGCAATTAATGCAAAACAATGAAAAGGTGCCTTGATGCTTCCTTTTAATTTATGCCAAAATGTAGGTTGATGAAAATGATCATCCAGCTTAAGTGAAACTTTTGATTTTGGAAAATATATTTTACCAACTATTTTAAATAAATACTTTGCTTTTTTGTGAAAATGAGGGAATAAATTAAAATAAATTACATCTTTTTCAATGTCCTGGAAATAATCAATGTATGAATTTTGAAAATCTCCACTTTGCTCATGAACCTTGAGCCTTTTCACCGTTCTTCTTTTGATATATCCCTTGCTTCTTTCTTTTAGTTTATTGATGAATTCATCCGGAATTACATTAACACACAAATTACTCATTGAAAAGGTATAGTAAGCCTTGTCTAAAGCATTTGACTTTTCTAAAATTCGGTAAAGTTTGTCCCAATCAATTTCATTGCTGATCACCACATTGTAAACATCCATGCAGTCTCTGATTCCGCATTTGTATATTCCCATATGCAATACCAAATGCAATAAATTGTGCTCAGGAGAAAGTGCATTTACTTTGACACCCTCAAACTCAAATTCAACAACATCACGCCAAATACTGTCAATATCTGTTTTGAATTTTGTAGTGGCGGATTTTAATCCCCATTGAGAACCCATTATGCAATGGTAATCCGGACTTATAAAAGCCATTCCGACATGAGAAAATTTAGCAGGTTTCTCTTTTTCACCGCTCCATCCAAAGCCTAAAGGAATAAAATTCTTTTCTAAATAGATATCCTGTATCCTATCCCAATCATTTTTATGAATTAAGATGTCAAAATCATTCATACGCTTATATCCAACTTCATTATAAACACTGGATATAAAGTAGTTACCTTTTAATACAGCAGCTTGAATATCGTTCTCATTAAAAGCTTTTAAAACGTTTTTAGCTACATTATTTCTGCTCGTATTTTGATCTTTCACCTTTGAGTGAGCTGATTTAAATTGTTCTTTAACATCCTCAGTTAAAATGTCCAAAAAATTATAATTCAACAGTTGGACATACGCCCAAGGAGCCAATTTCCATTTTTTACAATACTCAAAAAACTGTTGTTGTAATTTAGGTTCAAGACCTCTCAACTCTTCTTGAATTTGGCTTTGATCTTCATCAGACCACTTAACGCTTGATATTTTGGATGCTAGATTAAACCACATCAATAAACTCTATTACTCCGGTTGCACCGTTCATTTTTAATTTTTGGCCTTCAGCTACATTCCTAATTAATCCTTTTACACCTACAATTGAAGGCAATCCCAATTCTCTGCAGATGATTGAGGTATGACTCAACAAATTACCGCGCTCTGAAATTACACCTTTAGCCTGAGAAAACATATTTACCCATCCCGGTTCAAAGTATTTTGCTACCAGAATATAGTTTGAAAAATTTTGATTTAAATCCGTTTCACTATCAACAATCAATATCTCTCCTTCAACTATTCCACTGCAGCAACCAATACCTTTTAATTGACCATCCTGAAGTTCGATTCCCTCTTCAGGTACTTCATGAAACTGCTCATTTATTTGAACATATCTTATTGGTGATTCGTCAGACTTGAAGTTCGAATAACGCACTTTTTGATCTTCAATTTGCTCTTTGTAATTAGCTCTTAATGTAGGGTTTGTTAACTCATCCACCTTCAAATACATTACATCCCTCGCTTCTTGTAAAAATCCATCTTTCACTAATCTTTCACCAATTTCAAGAAATAAATGACGAAATATCACAAAGGTTTGAAGTCTTGAAAATCGGTAGTTTTCTCTTGCTTTAGTCCTGCGAATTGCAATTGAAATCAATCGCTTAAAAACAGCTCTTTTAATGAAGTTTGTGGGATATAATTCTTTTAAAATTGCCTTATAATCAAAAGCATCTACCTTATCAAAAGCAATAACTTTTTGACCTGCATTTTGTTTGAGATACTCAATAAATGAAATGGGATCATCTTTAAAAGTGATGGTCTCCATTTTCAATTCACTGTCAACTGATCGATCTCCGTACAAGTCTATGTGACTTTTAACTTTGGTCAAAAATGAAGGATGCTCCAATTCCAAATTGTTCCAAATTTCACTTTCTCCATTATTTTTAAATAATTCAGTAAGTACAGGATTATTATTGATTTCAGTTAAAAGTTGATTAAAACTCTTTACCAACTCAACCGATACAACATCACCTTCGGCAAACAATATATCATTAAAGAAATTTGGATACCTTTTTTCAATTTTTGAACGCCTGATGTAACGCTTCAGTCTGAAATAAATCACCATAGTAAAAAGTCCATTCAAACTAGGTGCAATCCAATTTTTAGCAAATGAATCTCTCAGTATAAAATAGGTATCAACAAGCTCTTTATAACTGAGCTTTTGCATTTCATCTTTTGAATACTTTTCCATTAAAAATTCAAAAGTTAATGCATATCGTTTTTCGTACTTTTTGCGTCTAAATAACTTACCTATTAAATTCAACAAAATACCAAATCGCAAGTAAACCGGATGTCTATGATTAGGTGGATCAAAATAAACTCCACTCATCCCCCAAATTCCGGGAAGTTTTGAAGCGAGCTTTTCTCCAAATGGCAACTGATATAAATTGCTTTGCCAGGCAGATACATTGTAATATAAAACGCCATTTATTCCACCCATCATATTGGCAAAATCATCTTTGTACTCAGCTAATATCTTATTGTGGAACCCAAGTGATTTTGCTGTCATTTTATAGGCATACTCACTGGTAACTTTTGCAAATGAAATAGAAAGCGGAAGTGTTAAATCAGGATAATTTGCTTCAGCCTGAGTTTTATCCCAAACCGACATCTTTTCATTCAGCTCCCGATTGGTAACCGGTCTAACTTGTAGCCAATATAATTGATCATCATAAATGGCAAACTCTACATCAACCGGAGTGTTTATTTCCCTTTCAAGTATATGAGCACCATCTATTAAACCTTTCATAAAAGGTTCAATCGCAGCCATGATGTCTCCACCATTTACATTTACAGATTTGCGCTCTCCTTCAATATATTTTTCACCTTCATACTCAGTTGAAACCGGATCAAAAACTGTCCAATCTCTATCAAATTTAATGGCATATGCCTCTAATTGCCCCGAAACTAACTTATCACCTAAGCCCGGAACCAAATTGATAACTCCACCCGGATTTGAAAAGTCTAAAGGATCCTTTGAAAACATCACTCCGGAATAATCTGAAGGGATCATTTTTTGAATTATCACACCAAAAGAAGCAGATGCTTTTGCATAAGTTGTGTCAACCAAATAAGATTGAATCACCTCCTTTACTGCAGCAGGTAAATCATGTAGTTTTACATTCAGCTTGGAAGTATACTGTCCAGCAAAAGACTTTTTAGTTCCGTCTTCATTAGCCGCACTTGAACGTACTGCAAATAAAGTGTCTTCTTTAAATTGTTGCTTGGATTGCCAATCGGTAATTAATGAAATTAAACGATCATCTTTCTCAAAAGATTGAATGGTAGTGAAATCCAACACAAGAAATTCAGGTACATTAAATCCTTTTTTTAGCAGGATCTGTAAACCTTTAGCTTTCCCTCCTATTTCAGAAAGTTTACCAATACTTGTATCATCAATTTGACTGACCATCAATTCCTAAAGTTATTGAATTGAATAAATAGCGAATGTACTTATTAGTATCTTTAGAAATATGAGAATCATCATAACAGGTGCAACAGGAGCTTTTGGTGGTGCAATGGTGAGACATTTTGCAGCACAAGGTCATGATGTGATAGCGTCCGGCAGAAAAAGTAATCCGCCCAAATCTTTGTTAGCGTTGGCCGAATATGTTCAGGCTGATATTACAAAGCCATTTGAATTACCGGATGCTGATGTTTGTATTCATGGTGCCGCCCTTTCTGATGACAAAGCCAGTTCAAAAGAACTATATCTGCCCAATATTGTGGGAACCGAAAATACCATTGAGGCAGCCAGCAAATGCAAAAAGTTCATTTTTGTCTCTTCCTCTTCGGTTTATTTGCCTCAGCAAGATTTGATAACTGAAGAAATTGCCGGCAAGCAAAACAACAAAATGTTATCCCCTTATGGTCATTCTAAACTCCTTTCAGAAGAGACCTTGAGAAACAATTACAAAGGTGATCAGTGCTTTATTTTGAGACCAAGAGCCTTTTATGGTGTAGGCGATACGCAGATTATTCCCAGAATGATGAAGCTGGTAAAAAATGAAAAATTCAACCGACCCGGAAAACTCGATATTCAACTTTCAATGACTCATTATACCAACATGGCTGCAGCAATTGAATGTTGTATTGAAAGCGAATTGAAAGGAGTGAGAACATACAATGTTGCAGATGACGAAACCTATGTAATGATTGAAGTGTTACGAAAAATATTCAGTACAGTTTATGGCAAAAAGCTCGCAGAAAAAGAAATAAGTATAGGTCTTTTAAAGGTTTTGGCATTTTTTAGAATTGCCGGATTCACCCCTTTGTTAGTTCGAGCATTGACTCAAAACATGGTATTGGATATATCTAAGATTAAGCAGGAACTCAATTATCAGTCTGCCATCAAATTTGAAGAAAGCCTGAACGATATCAAAAACTGGATAGAAGCAATAGGCGGTTATCAAACTTTGTTAGCAATAGAAAAATTGAATGTTTGGGGAAATGAAGTCTCTCCAAAGGAGCAATAAAAAAGATTTATCTTAGCGGTATCAACTATTTCACTGATGTGATATGTCAGCCAATATTGAAAAAACGGTATATATTAATCTTGCCCGATACACCCAACCGGATGCGGGAAAATCCTGGTGGGTTTTTCTTTCAGCATCAATAGGTGCCGCATTATTTATGTTTTTGGGATTTTATGTTTACCAATTTGGCTGGTACTATTCGTTAATCGCCTATCCTTTTGTATGGATTTTTTGGTCGAGATTATTCATTATTGTGCATGATTGCGGCCACAAAGCCCTGTTTAAAGATCAATTGTCAAATGACATTGCAGGTACCATAGCCGGAGCGTTTACAACTGTTCCATTACCCTTATGGAGATTCATTCATGATCAACATCACAAAGCCGTGGGACATCTTGAAAAAAGACCTATCAATCCGGATTTGTGGACGCTAACAGTAGAAGAATATAAGAAGGCTTCAATAGTTAAAAAACTGATATACCGATTTATGCGAAATGGAATGGTCAGGGTTTTTATAGCACCCGCAATGTTATTCATCTTAGGAAGATTCCCTTTTCCAAATTTGTCTTGGCAATCAAATGTTTCAATTATTGCAATGGACATTGTTTTGTTTGGTGTTGGATATTTGGTTTACGTCAATGACGCATTTTTGATGGTGACCATTGTTTACCTCATTCCACTTTATGTTTGGTTATCCTTTGCTGCCATGATGTTTTATATGCAACATCAATTTGAAGATACGCATTGGTATGAAGGTGAAGATTGGAGTAATTACAAAGCATCAATTCATGGCAGCTCATACATGCATTTTGGACCTTTTATGACCTGGATGACAGGAAATGTTGGATACCATCATATTCATCACTTAAATGCAGGCATTCCTTTTTACAAATTGAAAAAGGCTAATGCCAGTGTAGCACAAATGTTAAAAGTAAAACCCATTTCATTTTGGAATTGTATTCCGAGCTTAAAAAAGAAGTTGTGGGATGAAAATAAAAGGGAGCTCGTACCTTTTAAGGATATTTGAATCCAACAACTAATATAAAATACATTTAACCCAAAAAACAATGAGAAAATTAAGTTTTATATTCTCCATTCTAGCAACCATTGCTTTAACTAATTCATGTAAAAAGGATAGTTTAAAAAACTGCACAGAACATGAAGTATCACCTTGTAATGAAGACAGCAGTAAAACAAATATTAGAATTAAAAATATCAGTGAATACGATTATTGCAATGTAACCATTAACCCAAGTAATGCCAGCACCAATTACGGAATCCTTGCTCAAGGTGAAACTACATGCTATAAATCATTTGATATAGCTTACAACTATTGCTACGTTGAACTGAAAATTGGGAACGAAGAATTTGTAATTCAACCTATTGATTATGTTGGAGAACCTGAACTTGGAATAGGTTATTTTACCTACTCAATTGATGTTAGCGATTTTGACAATAAAGTACTTTCAATACAAGCCAATCAAGATTAAAAAGGTAAACTTCTACGTCAATGAAACACGTCCCATTCCTATTAATTTACAGTAGAATTATAATGGGTGTTTTAATTGGAGTACTCGCTTACTTTCAATTAAACAATTACCCATTTTGGATTGTTACCCTAATGTCACTTGGCTTAATTACAGATTTATTTGACGGTATTATTGCAAGAAAACTTGGTGTTTCATCAGACAAATTGCGAATATGGGATTCTAATGTTGATGTGTTTTTCTGGTTAATAGTGATTGCCTCGGTTTTTTATCTAAATGTTGATTTTGTAAAGGACAATATTATTTGGATTTCACTTGTAATTGTATTGGAGATAATTGCTTATATGATTAGTTTTTTGAAATTTAAAAAGACCATTGCTACCCATTCTATATTGGCCAAAATATGGTCACTTTCCCTTTTAATATTTCTAATTGATTTGACCCTAAACGAAAACAGTAATCTTGCATTTATAATCTGCATAGTATTAGGTTTGATCTCTCGAATTGAAATCAATCTTATTATCATTCGCTTAAATGAATGGGCAACTGATATTCCATCCATTTTTTCAGTACCCAAAATAAACAAGGGTATTGCAATTAAGAAGAGTAGATTTTTAAATAGTTAACGCAGCCCAAGCGAACTTATTAATGTATAATTTTGGAAGTATGCAGAAAGGATTATCCAGTGAAAATGCGTCAAATCTTTTAAAAGAGTACGGTTATAACGAATTGCCTACTGCCAAACCAAAAAACATTGGTCGCATTGCATTGGAAGTTGTTAAAGAACCTATGTTCATTCTTCTTCTTATATGTGGATTACTTTACTTATTGTTGGGAGATTATTATGAAGGCATTGTGTTATTGTGTTGGATCTTCATCATCATTTTCATCACCTTTTATCAATACAGAAAAACTGAAAAATCACTAGATGCACTAAGACAACTCTCTTCCCCTCGTGCTTTGGTAATTAGAGATGGGTTACAAATTAGAATTCCGGGCAGGGAAGTTGTTCCTGGAGACATTGTCCTTCTCAATGAAGGTGATCGTGTTCCAGCAGATGCTACTGTTATTGAAAGTAACCATCTCACAATTGACGAATCATTACTAACAGGAGAATCTGTACCAGTATTAAAAGGGCATGATCAAACCAAAGATGATATCTTCAGTGGTACATTAGTTGTTCAAGGAAGTGGATTAGTTGAAGTAAAATCTACCGGAGTAAATACTGAATTTGGCAAAATTGGAACCTCACTCAAATCAATTGAAAAAGGAACTTCTCCTTTACAGGGGGAAATGAAATTATTGATACGTAACCTCTTCATTATTGGCGCAATCATAAGTGTAGGTGTAATAACTGCATTTTACTTTACCAGAGGAAACTTTATTGAATCAATGATTAATGGCCTTGCTGCAGCTATGGCTTTACTTCCTGAAGAATTTCCTGTTGTACTTACAATCTTTATGGCTTTAGGTGCATGGAGGTTGTCAAAAAACAAAGTTTTAACACGTGTCCCCTCAACTATTGAGACACTTGGATCAGCCACAGTTTTATGCAGTGATAAAACAGGTACAATTACCCAAAACAAAATGGAAGTCGCTGTATTGTATCACAATAACCAAACCTATAAAAAGGAAGATTTTGTATCCAATAAAAATGAAATAGAAAACTTATTGATCAATTTGAATTTAGCTTCCACAAAGGATTCAATAGATCCAATGGAACAAGCCATTTTTACGGAGCATGAAAAACTATTTGCCAGTAATCATATAGATCAATTACTCAAAGAATATCCTCTTAGCAAAGATTTATTTGCAATGACAAGAGTTATTAAAATGAGCTCTAACAATACTATTGCCTTCTGTAAAGGAGCACCTGAAGCTGTTTTAAAATTATGTAGACTTTCAGAAGAAGAATCGCAAAGATTATTAGATAAAGTTCATCAATTTGCTGCTCAAGGATACAGAATGATTGCGGCGGCCAAATGCGAATTAAAGGACAACAATTTTCCTTCTTCTCAAAGTGAATTTGAATTTGAATTCAATGGATTGGTTGGTTTTGAAGACCCCATTAGACCAGAGGTTCCGGATGCTATAAAGGAATGTATTAAAGCAGGAATAAAAGTAATTATGATCACGGGAGACTATCCTGCAACGGCCAAAAGTATAGCTACTCAAATTGGATTAGAACACAATGATCAGGTAATAACCGGAAGTGAACTAAAAGAAATGTCTTTAGATGATCTGAAGAATAAAATTCAAGACACTCAAATTTTTGCACGAATAGTTCCAGAACAGAAATTACAAATAATTGAAGCATTAAAGGCCAATAATGAAATTGTTGCCATGACCGGTGATGGAGTAAATGATGCGCCTGCGCTTAAAGCAGCTGACATTGGAGTTGCTATGGGCTTTAAAGGTACAGACGTTGCTAGGGAATCATCTTCTCTTGTTTTATTAGATGACAACTTTGCTTCTATTGTATCTGCCATAAGATCGGGACGTAAGATATTTGACAATCTACAAAAAGCCATGTCCTACATTATTGCCATCCACATTCCAATTATAGGATTGGTATTGATGCCCGCATTTTTCTCTACACTACCAATACTTTTAATGCCAATGCATATCGTATTTATGGAACTAATAATTGATCCAACTTGTTCCATAGCATTTGAGTCGGAACAGGAAGAAAAAGAAATCATGAACCGGCCTCCCAGAAATCCTAACGAACGTTTTTTTGGATGGCAAAAAATCATGTATAGTTTGCTAAATGGACTCTTACTTTTATCTATGGTGGTAATTATTTATTTCATCTCAATAAAAGAGGGACATTCTGAAACAGAAGTAAGAACAATAGCATTTTCTTCTCTCATAATTGGAAATATCTTTTTAATACTCAGTTCTCTCTCAACTACACGCAGTTTTATATCTGTTTTTAAGGAAAGAAACAAAGCTGTTTATATTATCATTTTTAGTGCACTAGCGGTGCTGCTCCTTGTTATTAATGTTCCATTTTTTCAAGAGATATTTAGTTTCACTTATCCCGGGAGCCAACATTTTGTTTCTGCCTTTTTGGGTGCATTAGGTTTGTTGCTAGTTTTAGAAATCATCAAGTGGGTGAGATTTAACAGAGCTGTTTCCAAATAGTTCTTAATTATTTTTTTAGTTGTAATCTTTTGAATATTAAATAAATAACAACATCCTAATTGAGTACTGAGCTCTAAGTCACCAAATTTGCCTTTGGAAAGCGTATTTTTACACGAAACTTTTTGTTTTTGACCATGTTATGATTTAGATCTTAACAGTTAAAAAAGGTGAGGAATTGGGAATGAAAAAACTATTGGTAGCTACTATTGGATTATTTATTTCATTGAATGGAATAACTCAAATGTCACCTGAAGAACTGGGTGATTTTATTAGAGAGCTTGATACAGAATTTACGGACTACATCAATTTGGTTAATACTACTTCAAGCACATCTGCAGAACTATTAGAAAGAAAGGATGAATTCTCTGAAGAAGAATGGCAAAACGAAAAAATGTATGCCAAAGAAGAAATAGAGAATAAAATAGCTACTGTCAAAAATTATATCTCGGAATATCAAACAAGGTTATCTGAAGTAATTTCCAAAATTGAAAAATCGTCCCCTTATATTCCTATATCAGGAAAAGAGCTACTGAAATATTATAAACCGGTTCAGACAATTATAAGTGATCTTGAAATGCAGTTTGACACCTTGTCTTATAGATTTCTTTCATTTACTGATCAATACTACGGGAAAGGAACTTTTGAAAAAGTTTTTATGGACGACCAAGGCAAAACCTCTGTGGTTCAGTTTCTGACAACTTTTAACTGGATGTCAGATTCTACTGTTTGGAAATACAAAGATATATTGTCTACTAACGAACAATTAAGTGAATTTTATGGTCAATTTGAATATGAAAAAGATTATCAAAGACAGATTAAATTCTATAAAAAATACAAGATTGATTCCTTAAATGGCTTTCAATCAGAACCGGTATCAGTTTACATCTACAGAAACCAAAAAACCAATAAGTACGGTTTATTAGAAACTGTTGGTTTTGATGTAAAAAACACCAAAGAAATTTTATCATCTGAATATGATTCAGTTGCCATTGACGAAACATATTATGATTATACAAGAATATGGACCATGGCCATTGGATGGAAAAGCGGTATTGCCACTATCAAAGAAAAACAAGGTGAAGATCTGGGAGAATATTTTGGCTCAGAAAAAATCCTGACATATGAAAGTCCTGTAAATAATATTTGGTTTAATGATAAAATGAGCTTTCCTATGGGAGCTGTTGCAGCCAAAGATACTTTGGGACAATTTTACTATCTAAATGCCAGAGAAAATAAAGAATTGACAGTTAAATACAAAGAGGAAGAATTCCTTCCGCTTCTATTTGAAGGGGCTATTAACAAAGACTGCTACATTAGATTGGTATCAGATAAAATACATTATGGTAGTGGATGGTGGCGCTATGAAAATCAAGCGTACAAATTCAAAATCTGCTATGAAGACACGCTTGGGATTCCTACCTGGTATGAAGATACGGCCAGATATATCTGGTTTTATAAAACAGGTGAAATTGAAAAAATCAGGTTTAAAGATTCTATAAATGGAGATACCTATAAATCATTCCATCCTTCGGGTGAATTGAAAAGCAATATGAAATCGATCAAAAGTCAAAATTTCATAGATAAACTCCACAAAAATGGAGATATGAATTATCGCTTCAATCAGCCGGATGAAATAAAATCAGGATCCCATTCAAAATTCATGGTGATTTTTTCCAGACGGAGAAATGATATATATATCAAACAATAGATTTTAGGGTATGGTAAGAAATTTATTATTGCTGCTTTCTGTCGCGTTTTCAATACAATTAAGTGCTCAAAATAGCCATTGGTATATCACTTTTGAAAAAGATGGAAAATTTGGTATTCTTGAAAAAAGTCAGGAGACTTATCAACCAATAGACACGCTAATTCCTGCAGAACATAATTTCATTTATAACCTCAGTTTTTCTAATAATGAAAAAGGATTTTTCCTAGCAGAAGAAAAAATCAGCTATGATCATTTTAAAGGAGTTACTTTTCTTGATTCAACTTTAAAGCAAATCAACCAATTTGACGAGGTTCATGATATTTATAGCAACTACGCTATTATCTCAAAGGATGGCAATCTCAAAATTCACAACCTCTTATCTAATAATTCAGTTGTTTCTGATTTAGATTCTGCAGCAATCCTTACCATTTGTGCACCATATGAAATGAATGAATATGACCCCATGGGCTATAACTACTGCAGAACTAGCAACAGTTTCTTTTATTATGAAAAAGACAATAATTATGTGGTCTCAACAGAACCTGGTGAAACCTTAATTCAAAAAGGACAGCCCATTATATGGGATGAGAAATACAGCTTTTTTAAATCTGGGAATACCTACTATTCCTATGATGGTAAAGAAATTGGAAATGATATTGAAAATATCACTGGTTTCTTAGATGTTGACTTTATCAAGCGAAAAGCAAGCAGTTCCTATTCTCATCAAGATGATTATTTGATTATTAAACACAGAAATGGCAATTGGGATCTCTACAGCACCAAAGTTTATTGGAGTAAGAAAGAACAACCTTTTTATTATTTAAAAAAATCACTTGTATTAAAAGACTTACCAGCCAATACAAGTCTAAATCAAGAGCAATATTCAAAAAAAGTAATTATCCTAAAATCTAATCAAGAATATGTGATTTATAATGAGGACAAGCTTTTAGGAGACAAAAAAATTACCAAAATACTGCCTTTCAAATCTTATGAAAGTGCCATCATTTACATTCAATCAGGTGACAAATTTTATGGACTTAAAAAGACAGGAGAATATTTGAAAGATTTTGAATGGGATAAAATTGAAATGATCTCAGAAATTGAAGATGAACACTACTATTATCTCGCTAGTAAAAATGATAAAAACTACTTGCTGGATACTGATGGAAAAATTTTATTAGATAACCCTGTTTCAAGCGTTAATTTCAGAGAATGGGGTTACAGAAAGCTTCTCATTGTAGAAAATGAAGAGGGTAAAGTTGCTTATCAAAGAATGGATAGTGAGTTCACTGAATTTGGTGAAAAAGACCGCCAATGGAGCGAAAAGCATGGAGATGAAGACTATTTGACTGAATCAATTTATAAAGGAGCTAATCTTATTGAAGAAAAAACAACTGAAAATGGTGTGTTGACGAGATCTTTAACCACAATTGGGGACCGTCGTGTAGTGAAATCATATTATCCTAATGGAAAATTGAACTTTATATCTTCATTGAAAAAAATAGAAGATCTGGATGAAGAAATCCGTGAGCAATATACCGACCAATACCTCCCTTTTGGAGACATCATTGAGTTTAACGAAAACGGTGACACCCTAAGCTATTCAAATTTCACCTATGACAATCCAAAGGAAAATTTCAGCTATGACGGTCTGGTTCCAAACAAGCAAGTACTATTTGAATATAATTATGAGGGTAAACTCCAAAGCAAACGAGAATTTGGCTTAAACAGAATAAATGATGAAATACAAACAGTTCCTTTAGGTTGGCACCGAGAGTATTATGAAAATGGTTTCCTCAGAAAAGAAGCATTTTATATTCTTCCAACTAATAAAACGCTTGAAGCCATTAAAGAAAATCATTTTGGATATGACGGACTGGTTGCTCAATCAACATCTTATTATGAAAATGGTGAGTTGATGGATAAACTCAAACTAAATGATAAAGGAGTTGAAACGGAAAGATTTTTTGAAAATGGAAATAAAGCATTTATTGGATCATCTAGCCTTGAGTTCTTTCTGGAAAATGGATTTGATGAATGGGAAAATTATCAGAGCTACTCGGAGGATGGAATGTATGTTATAGAAACTGAAAATGAAACCAAGGAGTTTAGAAATGATACCCTAAGCTATTACAATAAAAGAGATAAGGAAGGTGAAATCTTAATTGCGAAATACTATTGGCCAAACGGAAATTTAAAAACAGATTTAAGCAGATATAAGAGTACCTATTATAATACCAAGGGTGAAGAATTAATCACCTTTAAGCATTCTAAAGAAAAGTATAAAGATTACTACGGAAACGAAAGAGATTTTCTTCCATTTGATATGAGAAAAGAACTTTTGAAAATGGATTTAGATACCGTTGATTTTGGTAGTTCATTTAATCAAAATAAACTCATTCCAATTCCGGAAAGTGAAACAGATACATTTTTTGTTTTTGGAGAAAAACTCATAGCAGAAGTTCACTACAGTAAAAAAGATGAAGGCCTATATTTGAGTTATCGAATGAATTATGCAACTGGTAAGTCATACCGTTGCTCTATATGGGGAAATGACACCACAATAGAAAAAACCACTCATTATCCGGATGGTTTGAAAGTAACAAACAGACAGAGAAATGGCGTGATTGAGGAACAAACCAATTTATTAGATGAAGTAGATGATAAGTTTATATACGAACACTATTATTATTTCAATCCGACAAGTTATATCTATCAATACCGCAATTACAAAGACTCAGTTTTTATTTATCAGTATCATATGCTTTCTGGAAACGTATGGGATCCTATTGATTCTGTATTGTTAGATAAGAAATATTATCCTGACCATGATGAGCCCCTGGTCTATCATTATAATGGTGCTAAATATTATGATTTAACACTTGAAGGATGGTACCATGATGACTTGGGAAATCTTGTTTCTCACATTCGCTCTTGGGATGATGAAGACAGAGTAAAAAATGGAAATCATTTAAAATACATTAGAGACAATTATTATCTAGGCTATAAAATTGAATCAATATACCAGTATGAAGATTCCAGTAGAACCAAGGAATATGATTTGGCAGGTAATTTAATTTACACTGAAAAAAGACAACAAGAAGGAAGTTTTAATGTTGCCGTAGAGCAAATTAATTATTCATCTTTTAAAAATCCAGGTGCTGAAAATAAAAAAGTAAGAGCCAATATTCCTAATTACTCCACTATTTTGGCAAGTTATCGATTAAGCCCAATTTGGGATCAGAACAAAAGATATGTGCTTTTGTATAAACTCAATTACAAAAATTCATATGATGTAGAAATTGCCGAAAATTTTGTGTTTGATACTAAAAAAGGACAGATTTTATATCAGAATCAGAAAAATATTCCTGAAATCCCGAATGAAAAACTTAATAATCTTGTGGTTTTCAATAAAGAATTGTATTTGATTTCAGGCAACAATCTTTACAGCTTTGAGAAAGACTCATCAAGAGAAATTAGCAGTGTCTGGGCAGTATTTGGAGTGAATAATGATAAGGTTTATTACATAGATCGAAAAGGTAAACCTAAAATATCTGATTTTAATCTCATGATGACCCAATACACAGTTGAGGCTCAAGATTCTATTGAATATGGATTCTCCATGAGAGACTACTGGAATCCAAACACAGGCTGGGATAACTTGCGATTCTACCCAAAGGGTGGTTTCCTTATTGATCCAGAAGGAAGTTTAAACGGATTAAGTCGAACTGTTTTCATGGATTATGAAAAAAGTGACACTTTGTCAATCCCATTTTCTTGCGATAGAAATCAAATTAAATACTGGGGAAATTATTTGTACAATGTTGTTTGGAAGAATACAGATAACGAGCAAACATTGTCTGCAATAGAAGTGTTTAATGCAAATAACAAGGAATTTTTTAAAATACTTCCAAAAGAAAAAATAGGGATTTCAACAAAAGTACCTGCGTACACAAGAAAACAAGATGAGAATGGCAGGTGGTATGATTTCAGAGGACCTCAAGACTATATTGAAGTAAATGATGAATTAGAAAATCTCATCATTGCAAATTTTAAATATGATGAAGTTTTTTACCCAAGTGAGTGTTGTCCTGACATGACAAATGAGAAAGATTACAAGTCATACAAAATCAATTTTAAAAATAGATCTATAGACTATTTAGGTTTCTCAAAAGAAAGAGTGAAATACCCTAAAAGAGATGATATTCTTAAATCACAAATCACAACAGCCAATAACATTGAGGTTATGCTGAAATATGGAAGTATCCTAACTTATAAAGAAAAAGGAAAAGATAGTTTGCATTATTACAGCCTAATTAATGGAAAGCGATTCGAGACCAAACCTGATTATCAGAATTACGAAAAAGTTGAATTTGACCCGGCAGAAATTCCTTTGTTAGATAAAGATCTGGTCAATAGATTTGTCAACCCTGCTTATGAACTAGATACCACAAAAATAAAGGGTACCGTTATTAACAACATTCATGAAGGTGATAATCGTAAATTATTATTTGTAAAAAAACTTGAATTTAACGGAAGTGTATTTTGGAATGCTGACAAAGAAAATCCTTATGAAAGATTCGTAAGAGTTAGTTTTATTGATAATCGACCTATTTTCTACACCCCAGACAGGTATTATATGTCAGGATATGGTATTGAGAAATACATTACTTTCCAAATTGGACTAAACGTTTACCCAGTTGAACAATTCGACCTCAAATACAACCGACCAGATATTATTTTAGACAGATTGGGTTATGCAGATTCTTCTCTTATCTCAGCTTATCATCAAGCTTACAAAAAGCGTTTAAAAAAGATGGGATTCACAGAAGATATGCTGGAAGATGATTTTCATTTACCTGAAATCAAGATTGAGAACTATGAAGAAATGCCTCAATTACATGAACAGGGTAGTATTGAATTGGATCTGAAGTTATATGATTCTAAATACAAGCTGGACAGAATCAATGTTTGGGTGAATGATGTGGCCATTTACGGTACAAATGGAATCTCACTGAGAGATAAAGATGTTCAGGAATATCAAGCCAAACTAAAAGTTGATCTGGCTAAAGGAAAAAATAAAGTTCAGGTATCCGTATTGAATCAAGCCGGTGCTGAGAGCTACAAAGAAACCTTTGAAATCGAATGCACTGCCGGTAAAGACAAACCAGATCTGTATCTCATCACTATTGGAGAAAGCGAATTCCAACAGTCAGATTTTAACCTCACCTACGCTTCAAAAGATGCACAGGACATGGCAAATCTGCTTGAAAAAAGTAAGATCTACGAAAACGTATTTACCAAAACACTCATCAATGATCAGGTAACCAAAGAAAAAGTAATGGCTTTAAGAGCCTTCACTGAAAAAGCTGATATCAATGATGAAGTAATGATCTTTATTGCAGGACACGGTGTATTAGATGCCAATTTGGATTACTTCTTTGCTACTTATGATATGGATTTTCAAAATCCACAAGAAAGAGGATTAGCTTATGAAGATCTGGAAAGCCTATTGGACGGAATCAAACCTTTAAAAAAGACATTACTTATTGATGCTTGTCACTCAGGTGAAATTGATAAAGACGAAGTGCAATTGGCAGAAGCTGATGTTCAAAAAGAAGGAGATGTGCAGTTCAGAGTAGTGGGGAATACAGCATCACCTAAACTAGGATCACAAAACACATCAGAGCTCACCAAATCATTGTTTACAGATCTCAGAAAAGGAACAGGAGCTACAGTTATTTCTTCTGCCGGTGGAATGGAGTTTGCCATGGAAGGTGATGATTGGAAAAATGGACTCTTTACTTATTGTTTTATCAAAGGAATTCAATCCAAAGAAGCGGATTACAACAAGGATGGGGAAATTTGGTTGTCTGAAATTCAACAATACGTCTCTCAACAAGTTTCAGAGCTTTCAGGAGGTCGTCAACAACCAACTTCAAGAATTGAAAATCAAACTATAGATTTTAGGGTATGGTAAAATCAAGAACACATTAAATATTTAGCTAATAAAATGAAGAAAATTATACTATCAATTGGATTAATCCTGGGGCTTCTGAGTGGATTTGCCCAATCAAATAATTCCAAATTATGGGTTGATAAAGATGACAGTGGCAAGTATGGTCTGGTTGATGCAGATAAAAATACCGTTGTTAATTATCAATATGACGAAATTAAAAAAATGACCAGTGGAAATATCAGCTGGAATCAATTTTTCAGAACCAAACTCAATGGTAAATATGGAATTATCGACAAGTTTGGAAAAGAAGTAATTGCTCCAAAATATGATGAGATCACTCTTAAATCTCAAGCTGCAGATTGGATTGAAACAAAATTAGATGGAAAAATTGGTTTTGCGGATTTTGTTTATTCTGAAAAAACGGGTAAAACTGACATTATCACAGAAATATTTACCCCTGCTTATGACGATATTTTTTATGCTGCAGGAGAAGGTTCACCTAGTGGCTTTGTTCAGGTCAAACTCAACAATAAATGGGGATTGGTAAATGAGCAAAACGGCAAAGAAATTACCGGAATGAAATATGACAAGGTAAGCGATTTCTTTATGTATCAAGGATACAATTGTGCTGAAGTAACACTCAATGGTAAATACGGGCTAATTGATGCGGAAGGAAATGAAATTGTGGCTTGTAAATATGACGACATCCTAAGTATTGAAGGTGACGGAGACGATAAGGATAAAATTACAGTGCAACTAGGTGATCGTGAATTTATGATCAACAAAAAAGGACAGGTAGTAAAGTAAATACCTACCTTATGTCCATATTCTTAACCCAAAATGAAAAATTCACTGACATTTTTGACAACTTGTCTGTTAGTTATTTCTTGTTCAAGAAGTAATCAGGACAATACTCAAATTGAGGAGGAAAAAATCACTTATCTGGATTCAAATTGTGTTAGCAAAATGAATCTCGTTTTTGATCGACTCAAGCATATTAAAATGTTTCCAAAAATTGATTCTATTAAAATCTGGGAACCTGATTTATTGCCAAAACATCAAGCGAAAGAATATCATAAAAACGATCATTTTCTAAAACTAATATCAAGGGATACCACCTTGTATTCAATGGTTCAAATACAGGACATCAATTTAGGGGAGTTTTATCGACATAACCTATATTTTTGCTACCCTCTATCCAATTATTGGTATATCAATTACAATGACCATGTTGCAGGGAATTTTGGTTTCTTAAATGACTGTGGATTGAAAATAATAGGTGAAGCCGAAGACACCGCAACTAGCTGGAGCATGAGAGTTAGTGCTGGACAGCTTGTAAATGATTGGAAATTGGATTCATCTTCCCTTGAACCAAAATTTAACTCCATAACTTTTACTGACACTACCTACTCTACAATAATTGATGATAATGAACTAAGTGGTAGTTTCATTTTATACGGTTCAAAAATCAAGACAGCTCTTGATGATCCCTTCAAATTACATCTATTAGTAAACAACTCAAACCTGCTAATCTTGCGAGATAGTTTGAACCCTGATTCGGTCAATACTTACTTTTTTTCTAGTAAATAGATCTTACTTACTTGAAGCAAAGTAATCCATCAATGTTTTTTTGGCATTGGCAGATATGAGTGCAGCACTGCCATCAGTCATGCTGGCTACTCCTACTTTGCCTTTTTTGTATTTCACCACATGTTCCAAATTAATCAAATGTGATTTATGGGAGCGCAAAAAACCAAAATCGCTCAATAACTCTTCATAATGTTTCAAAGTTTTGGAGAGTGTATACTTTATTCCATCCTCTAGGTAAAGAATGGTGTAATTGTCAGCCGCTTCTGCACGGATAATGTTTTTGATTTTCACTACTTCAAAACCATCTATTTGCGGCAACACAATTTTCTGCTCCCTGTCATTAATAGATTTGATATTATCTGCTAAAATTTGCGTGTTTTGAAAACGCTCTTTATTTCCGGAATTACTTTTTATTTTTTCAACTGCAGCTATTAATTCATCTATATCAATAGGCTTTAAAATGTAATATGCCGCGCTTAAATTGAGTGCCTTAATCGCATAATTACTGTAAGCTGTAATGAATACCACTTCAAAATTAATTTCATCCAATTTTTCAAGCAAATCAAAACCATTTCCAAAGGGCATCTCAATATCCAAAAACACAATATCCGGTTGGTATTTGGTAATCAATTCTTCACCTTCCTGAATATTGGTTCCTTCACCACAAACCTCAACGTCCTTACAATAATTAGCAAGGTAGTTTCTGAGCGTTTCTCTGCCTATTTCTTCATCTTCTACTATTACCGCTTTAAGTAAGCTCATTAGTATAATTTTAATTGTACAACGGTTCCTTCATGTGTTGATTTATCCAAATCATCAATAGCAATTTCTAGTTTCTTTGCAAAAACCTCATTGATGATCTCCAACCTATTTTTGGCATTTGAAATTCCCGTTGATTTCATTTTTTGCTGATTCATGGTTTTCATTTGCCTGGACTTTTCTCTCCCTATTCCATTATCAGAAATCAACACTTCAATATGATCCGTTTCTTTGGTAAACTTGATTTTTAATTCTCCTTTTTCATCCTTATATCTTAATCCGTGCCAGATGGCATTTTCTATAAAAGGCTGTAACAACATAGGAGGAATTAGATATTCGTCTGTTTGAATACGTTCATCAACTTCAAAGGTAAAATCAAAGTGACTATTGAATCTAAAATGCTCCAGGTTCAAGTATAATCTCAGAATTTCAATCTCTTTTGACAGTGGGATGAAATCTTGCTGTGAACATTCCAACACTTCTCGCATTAGTTTAGAAAACTCAGCAAGGTATTTATTGGCTGATCTTTCATCCTGTTTAGAAATGAAACTATTTACTGAATTAAGTGAATTAAATATGAAGTGCGGATTCATTTGACTACGCAACGATTTGAGCATCAATAACTGATTGGCTTTTTTCTTTTGACGGATATTCCTGAATAAGAAAAAGAGCATTATTGCAATTATTCCAAGTCCTATAACCAAACCAATTGTTATCTGTCTTTGCTTTTCAATCGTTTCATTGTTCAACTCCTTTTCTTTTTGCAAAACAGAAATCATTTTTTGGTTTAGCTCCCGATCTTTTTCCATCAAAAGCATCTTGTTTTCAGTGCTCATCAAAAATTCATTTTTTTGAGCCAATTGCAGCTCTTTTTGCTGTTTCTCTGTTTTAAAAGAATCAAGTAAGTTCTGGTATTTTTGATTTTGAAATTCCGTGATTTTATCCATCCCCTCTTCTTCATATATGTCAGATAAAGTTTGCACAAAATCCATTTTTAAGTCATAATTATCCTCTTTATCTAAATGAACTACATTGTCATTTAACACTTTGAATGCCTCCGTTTTTTTCCCTTGTTCCAAATATGTTTTTGAGAGGTTAAAAGAAGAGTTCAGAATGGTGTTAGAATTCCCATTCATTTGATTAAATTCTAAAGCTTGCTGTTGTACTTGAACACTGTTAGATAAATCATTTTGTTTACCATATAGTTCAGATAAAAGTAAATAGGCAAGATTGGCCAGGCTATCTAATTTATTTTTTTCAGATAATGATTTTGCTTCTGTGTAATAATTTTGAGCTTCATTGATGGCACCTCTTTTTTCTTCTAGCCTACCCATTGCAATTTTAGATCTCACTATTAAGCTAACATCATTCAATTTTTGACTCTCTTTTGAGGCATCCGTCAGGTAGGATTCACCTTCTTTCAGTTTGTTTTGCTGAATCAATAGCTCTGCAAGCTTAATTTTCGAACTCGTTTCTTTTCTATTATCTTTTAGTTTATTGGCAATTATTATGGCGTTTTCATGATACTGAATGGCAGATTTACTTTGATTCAATTGAGTTTGAAGACCCCCCAATTTGTCGTTTAAAGTGTAAATCATCTGTGAATTGGAAAGCTCTGTTTGAATGGTGAGCGATTTTTTATAATCTGAAACAGCAATGGAGAGATTTCCTAACTGCTCATTAAATTTTCCAAGAATAAAATATGCTTGAGCCTGCTCATTCTTGTAGTCATGTTCTATTGCATAAAAGAGATTGTCTTCAATTATTTGAAGAGCTGTTGAAATACTATCGTTAAAAATAGATTCAGCATACTTAAGGTTTTTCCTTATTTCTTCGGGACTTTTAGCTTCACTTATTGAACTGTTATTAAAAGACTGTCCAATTTGCGCCACAGAGGTCAATTGAAAGTTAAAAGCAAGGATAAAACCTAAAACGATATGGTGCATTAATCTGAACACAGACTAAAAATAAGGCTTTTTTATCAGCTCATTATTCATTATTACAGTCATTATACACGGAATGTCTGCTTATCCTTATTCAAAAATTTAGTTGCCTAATTCAAAAGCCCTGTTCACGCATTTCAGCTTTTTCTATCAAGCAGTGTTGCTTTAGTTTGTGCTAAACAAATAACTGAAATTATGAATGTTAAACTGAAAAAGATAAAATGGATGCGTCAGGCAATGTTATTGTCTGTATTTGTCTTTATGAGTTGCGAAATTACCGCTCAAGAACCTCCAATTCAACGAACAATTGAAATTACAGGAAGTGCTGAAATGGATGTTCAACCAGATCAAATTGAACTTTCTATTACCACCAGATCAGATGCCAATGATGATAAGCAAAAGGAGCTAATGAAGATTCTTGAAAAAAACGGCATAGATGCAAACAAGGTAAATTTTGAAAGTAGCAATACCTACAATTGGTGGTGGTATTATTCATCTTATCGTGATCAATCTATTCAGCGATACACAGTGAGTGTAGATTCTACGGTTAATTCAATTGAATTAATGGAAGATTTAAAGAAACCGTGGATCCAACAAGTGTATGTTTCCAATAAATCAAATAGCAAAATCCAGGATTACAGAGAAGAAGTAAAAATTGAGGCTATTAGAGCGGCAAGAAAAAAGGCTATCTATTTATTAGCTGCCCTGGATGAAGAAATTGGATCTGTACTTACCATCACAGAAGTTAATAACGATCAAAATAATAACAGACCCTACTATTATTACTGGAACCAAAATACTAACAACACACTCAGTAACTCTGTAGTAAGTTCTGGTCAAAGCGGAAGCTCAACCGTTGATGGAGTTTCAATGCAAAAATTAAGATATGAAGTTAAAGTAGTATTCACCATTAAAGACAAATAATATGAAATCAAAAAAACAAATAGTAATAGTTGCTGTAGTAGCGCTTGTGACTATAAGTCCACTTTTAGCAAGAAACTTAACTACCTCTGAAAACGAAATGAATTTAAGCTCAACAAATAATTATCCAACACAAACAATTGGAATTAATGATCCGGATACAGTTAATTATGGTTACACGGAAGCATATGTAGATTTCAACTATTTTGAGGAGGTATCTGCTCAAGCAAAGGAACACAGAAAATCACGATTGATAGATTTTGCCACATTTAATCAATTTGCTAGAGACGAAAACACCATTATTTTGGACAGCAGATCTAAAAGAATGTATGACAGGATGCACATTGCAGGAGCCATGCACATTAATTTTGCAGATTTCACACAGCAATATCTGGCTGAAAAGATTCCTGATAAAAACACACGCATTTTGATTTATTGCAACAATAACTTTAAGCAGGAACCCATTTTTGAAATTCCGTTTGCTACAAAATCGGTACAACCAATTCAACTTGATGTTTCTGCTTTAAATGGAAAACAACCACTGGTTGAAAAAACATTGGCTTTGAACATTCCTACTTACATCAACTTATTCGGCTACGGATATAAAAATGTGTATGAATTGCATGAATTGGTTTCATCTCAGCATCCAGGATTACAGTTGGAAGGAACAGATGTTTTAAACCTAAAAGCTGCCGAATAAAATATAAGGCCTGAAACAAGAATTATGAAAATAAGCGAATCCGGACATTTAGTATGTTCGGATTTTTTGTCTTAATTAATCTTTATATGAAGCTAAACTTACAGGATCCATTACTTTCACTGGTCCTCCAAATGCGGTACGACTTTTAGCAATACTGTCAATGGTAGTAAATGTTTGCTGTTGTAAATCTGCATTCATAGCAGCAACTTCATCAGCAGTTCCTTCAAAATCAATAGTTGCATTGTTTTGGGCCAATAAAGGAGAAATACAACTTAAACTTCCCTTTTCCCAATTAGCAAACATGATGTATCCCATCACATAACCTGTTTCAAATTTGCCATCAGTCATTTTAGGTGGTAAATAATCTGTAATAGCCAAAACTGCTAATAAACCATCTTGCATGGCATTTAGAACCATATCAGGCTTTTGTAGCATTTCTTCATTTGATTTAGGAACTTCTTTTAACTCAGGAAAAGTTTTATAAACTTCAAACATATTAGTATCCAAACTATTGATGTTTAACCAATTCAATTCAGATAAAGGAGTTTCTTCTCTTATCAATGCATCCGGCATTGAAAAATTATGCTTTCCAAATTCTTCTGAAGAAAAATTATCGAGCAAATAAGTAGACATTACCCATACATTCATCAATTTTTCATTTCCATTATACGGAATTGTAGTACCATCATAACAAATTGTTTCCTCCACTTCTTTGTTCCCAATTTCAGCAAAACTAGCTTGTAATGAAGCAAACTTTTCTTTCAGTTCTTTGGCACTAACAATCAGTTCATGAGTATCTTCATAAAATTGATTATCAGCATGTTCTTCAGTTTCTGTTTCACCATTTCCTCCACAAGAAAGAAGGACAAAAAGAGGCAAGAAATAAACTATCTTTTTCATGTATTGAGTTTTTGAGATTACCCCAATCCTATAGAAAGTAAAGCGGTAATAGCCCTAATATAGAAAATCATCTAAAACTTTAATACGCTTTGGTACAGTAAATCTGCAAACTTGAAGCAATATAATTTGTAAGCCTTCATTCAAAATATTAGATTTGATAAAGTCATCTATTTGATATCATTATGGAAAATGCTTCTACTAGCACACTCACCTTTCCTATCAAAAGATGGATTGTTTTTAATTTCCTTGGATGGATTCTTGGAACCGCACTGGTTTTGATAATGTCTTCTTCTTTTGATGCAATCGGAATTGAAAGTCTACAATTTTTTGTTGCCGTAGGGATAGGACTTGGAATTGGTTTAACTCAATGGTTGGTTTTAAAAAGGGTTAGCAAGATCAGAGCAAAATGGATACTTTATACCATGCTAGGTCTTAGTATTCCATTTATCATCTCAGATGTTTTAAAGTATTTCAACCTACTAGATTTAGAGGAACTATTGATTCCCGTATGTGTTGCCATTGGAAGTATTTTCCTTGGAATTTTTCAATCTAAACTTTTAGCCGACTATAAAATCAATGCTGTTTTTTGGATAGGAATCTCTTTTATTTCCTGGGTATTAATCTCTTTGGCCGTTATAAGTGTTGCCTATACCCAATTAATTTCGGATAATGTTTGGTTTGGTTTTACCGTCAACCTAATTTTACTGCTAAGTGGTGGAATAATTTTAGGAGTAATTACCGGAATTCACCTAAAAAAACACATGACTATTACTTAGTGTTCTTCATGATGATCATGCTCTTCGTCTTCACTTTCACCGGTTCTTAAACTTTGAAAGAAATCATTTAAAGTAGCCTTCTCTTCATCACTTAAATTGGCATCAGAGTGCATACATGTGTAAGAATTTAATGGCATCTCGCCTTCTTCTACTTCTTCAATACATTCTTCTAATTTATGATCTGCCTTTTTTAATGGATAAGATGCCCAAACAGAAAAGTTCAAATGTTCTTTGCCTTCATCTACATGATGTTTTACCCACCATGAAACCGGTGCAATTTGTGAATACCAGGGATATTTGGTCTGATCTGAATGACAATCATAACAAGCACTTTGCATTATTACAGATACATTTTCAGGAGCATTGGTCACATTTAAAAAATCTTGTGTCGGATCAACCGGTTTGGTAGAAGTATCAATTCTAAAAAATTGAATGATTACAAATACAGCTAATAAACCTATGAGAATTTTCTTTTTCATCTTTCAGTGATTTATACAAATGTAAAATTTGCGCTTCAAATAATTACTTTATTCTCTTGAACAATCCTATCGTACTTGTATGATTTGTCAATTTGTTTTTCAAACTATATTTGCCAGATGAAAAATTCCCTTTTAATCGCAAGTTTGTTTGCCTGCCTTTTTTCATATGGGCAAGAACAAAAAACCAAAGAATTTGGAATTGATTTACATGGAGGAACATTTGGTCTCTTTAATGTAAATGATGTTTTTACCAAAGCAGATTACACATTTGGAGGTAGTTTATATGCAGATTTTGGACTTCATCAAAACTTTACTGTCGGAGCAGAACAGATGTTCATGTGGGGAAAACCTAAAACAGCAGATGGAAACCGCATGATCATGAACACAAATGCAAGGTTCAAATTAAGATTTCAAACTTTTGAAAAGATCCATTTCAACATCCTTGTAGCCGGAGGTTTTTCATTTTGGCCATCAAGCACTGCTACCGCTTATTTAACTCCAACTTTAAATGACACTCGACTTGGGTGGGATTTTAGAGCTGCAGCTTCTGCTGATTTTTTACTGAGCGAAAAATTTTCATTAATGGCTAGCTTTGGTTATCTCGCATCAAGTAGTACCAGTGATGACATTGTTTGGATTACTCATGATTCAATGCTCATCAGTTTTGGGCCTAAACTGAAGTTTTAAAACTGTGAATTGATTGTAAAATAGCATTGGCCATATAGGATATAGATTTTGCCACTTGATCCGCGGGTTCTTTAAATCCGCCCAATACCCAATCTTCCAATACAGCCAATGAACCACCTTCACTGAATTTATAAAACTGTTGAATTATTTCAATATCCTGACCGGATGCAGTCATAAGAGTGGCAGGTGTTTCAAGTTCCTTATAATGATTTAGAAACTTGTTAAAAACCTTCATTTCATCTCTATTTAAAAATATAATCTCACTGATTTTTTTGTTGTCTTTTAAAAATTGACAAGCTTTTTGAAACACTTTTTCAATATCTCTTTCTCCTGATAACGTAATCAGTAACTTTTCAAATATTTCATTCTCTATCTCAACAATTAAATCATGTGTATTGTCATAATGACTGTAGAAAGTATTTCTGTTGATGTCAGCTTTTTTACAAACTTCAGTTATGGTTATTTTATCCAATGTCTTTTTCCTTAACAAATCCAACATAGCTTCTTTTAACACCATTTTAGTGTACTTAACTCTCCTATCTTCCTTGTTACTTTCTTTCATTCTCAGATAATTTTATCGAACAATTTTCAAAACAATTGTCTATTAACTTACAACTGTGTTCAAAAGTGATTTTCAAATCAACTAATAAATTCCTTCTTTTATGGAGTGTAATATAACACACTTTGCATTTTATCGAACACCTTGTAGAATAATTCTCAGAATGAACCCTTCAAAAAATCAAACAACAGCTATCATACTCCGTTTCAATTTATTAAGATTTATAGCATTAATCTTTCTATTGTTGTTGCCATTTATCGTACTTCCACAAAAAAAGAATATCGTTTATACAAGTGGAAAAGGTGATCCACATAAAAGTTTTGAAGAGGAATTTTTATCTCATAAAAAATGTAGTGAGTGGTGGTATGTTACAGGATATCTAGAAGATCAAAATAAACAACTTTATACTTTTCAATTTACACTTGCCAATATCAATGTAAAAGGAATAAAAATTCACATGATCTTAATCTCTATAACGGATTTACAAAATGGAGAGCATTATTACTTTCAGGATCACGTTTCAAGAGGAAAACACATAGTTACTACCCAAAATGAAACAACTTATGGCACATTAGCCGGAATCAAATATGCGGCAAATGATAAAAGCAGTTTTGGAAAAATGAACCTATCTATCAAAAAAGACAGTCTGGCATTAGATCTTCAAATGGAAGCTCAAAAATCACCTGTTTGGCATTGTGATAATGGTAAATTACAAATGGGAATATTAGATGATCCTAAACAATACACCTATTACTTTTCATTAACTAATATTTTAGCTGAAGGGAAGTTAACTTTAAATGGAAAAGAGCTCACAGTAACAGGAAAGGCATGGTTTGATAAACAAGGTGGACCTTACACTATTACCAATCCGAGAACAAACTGGGAATGGTTTTCTTTTAGGTTCTTTGACAATGAAGAAATCATGTTATTTTACTTTCCTAAGGATGAACATCATGATTGTACTTATATCAAAGAAAATGGTACTTATGAACGACTTCAAAATTTTAATGTAATTCCCTTAGACACTATTACCGAACCGTCTACTGACTATATTTTTACATATGGTTGGAAGGTAAAAATCCCAGGATATAAGGATGAAAACTACACTTTAAAACCAAAGGTTGATGGTCAATTCAACGTATTCTTTTATGAATTAATAGCAGATGTATACAATAGCAAGAACGAAATTGTTGGCTATTGTTATGTTGAATTATTGCCTGGTGCAAGAAATAAAAAACTGAAAAATAACCTTGTTTTTAAATAAAGAAATGACAGAAAAAGAAATAGTTAAATACAAATCGTATCCGGGACCTTCAGTATTCTCAGCTTTTAAAGGATTAACTAAACACGGATTTCTGGATTATATTGATGAAGCCTGGAAAACTTATGGTGACACTTTTGAACTTAATCTAGGGATCAGGTCATTGATATTTGCCATTCATCCTGATGCGGTTCAACAAATAAATGTTACTCACGGTAAAAAGTTTGATAAAGTAAAGAGCTACAATGTTGTCAGAAAGTATTTAACCGGAGAAGGATTAGTTGCCAGCACAGGTGATTTGTGGAAAAGACAAAGAAAATTAATGGCTCCTTTTTTTACTCCAAAAGGCGTTCAGGAGTATGCTGAAATAATGATCAAAGATTCTCTTGAAATTGCCGAACGTTGGGAACAGTTTTCATCAACAGGACAAGAGGTAGATATTGAAGAAGAAATGATGAGAGTTACTGCTTCAATTATCCTTAAATCAATGTTCAGTTCTGAAATGGACGAAGAAACTTTGGCCATGAAAGATGCAGTAGCCATAATGATCAAATATGCTACCTCTCAGGAACAGGGCATCCATCCTCCTGATTGGGTTCCAACTAAAAGGAACAAAACCTACTTTGAAGCAAAAAACAAAGTTCATCATTACATCAAAAAACTTATTGATCACAGAAAAAGTATCTCAGAAGATCAATGGCCCAACGATTTGTTGTCAAAATTAATGAAGGTGAAAGATGAAGAAACAGGTGAATTGATGTCTGAAAATCTATTGAGAGATGAATCAATCACTACATTCTTTGCAGGACACGAAACTACTGCCAAAACTATGAGTGCTACCTGGTATGCTTTGGCTACTAATGAAGAAGCAACTACAAAACTGCATCAGGAACTTGATAGAGAATTAGGAGACAAAATTCCAACTTTAGATGACTTACACCGACTTCCGTATACACTTCAGGTAGTAAAAGAAGTTTTAAGATTATACCCGGCTGCTCCATTTTATGTTAGAGATGCAGTGGAAGATGATGAATACAATGGCTATCAAATTAAAAAAGGAACCGCAGTAATGTTATCTCCTTACTTCACACACAGGCATCCTGACTTTTGGGAAAACCCAAATAAATTTGATCCTGACAGATGGACTCCGGAAAAAGAAAAAGAGCGTCATCCTTATGCTTATCATCCATTTGCTACAGGAAAACGAATCTGTATTGGAAATAATTTTTCTCTTTTAGAATCTCATATTCTACTTGCCATACTTGCACAAAAGTTTAATCCAAAATTGAAACCTAATGCAAAAGTGACCTGGGAAATGCATGGTACTTTAGGAACTAAGGAGTCAATACAAATGAAGATTGAAAAGAGACAAAAAAATTAATTTGCCAAATTTTACAACAGTTAAGTTGCTTCTTGTTCATCATTTAACATTTATACTGACCTAAATCGATTGAGTAAAACTTAGTTTAATCCTCCTATACACTTGTTTATCTGTTATTTAGCTGACTTGCTTTAGATCATTTTTACAATCTGGAAATATCCACATAACCGACTTGGGTAAAAAGACCTATTTGTCAAGAAAAATAGGCGTTGTAATTTTGCCGCGCAAAACTGTACCCGAACAAATTAATTATGATTAATATGTTTAGAGAACAGATGGAAATTTACGGTGTATCACTTCAAAAAATCGCCAATGATACCCTTGAAAGTAAATATGAAAAAGGTGTAAAACTAACCAAGAAAATGGCCGAGGAAATTGACAATGTTCAATTGAGTTTAGCCAAAGGAGAGGATCAATTCATTATTGCAGATTTTTCAAATGGTGGAGTGCAATTAGACAAAGAGGCTGAAATGTACTTTTTAAGGGATGGTAAAATGATTCCTTATACCAATGCCTTAGCTATAATATCCAACCCATCAAAGTTTGGATTCTTGAAGCGATTTTTCTCTAAAAAACAGTCATTCTATCCAATCAAGGAAGTGCATTCCAGAGAAGAAGCACAGATGTGGTTTGATACCTTAAAGCAGTAATTCAGCATCTTCAAGCAATTTGATAACAACAAGAAATTGACTAATTTTTAGCACGGCATACATCTTGCACTGCTAAAATATGATGAGAGTTGTTTTAATATTGACATCCCTAATATCTATTTCTGCTTTTTCACAATACAAATGTGATAAGGCGGCAGTAGAAACTATGGTAAATGAACAACTAAAAGTAGCAGATAAATGGTTTGAACATTCTTACGTCCTTTGGCAATCAAGCTTACCTGAAGACACAAGCAAACTATACTTTCAAATTGATTCAATTTACCAGCATTATTATTGCGGAACTGAAGTGTTTTGGACAGATTATAATCTCAACTCCAACTTCGCTACTTTGGCTACTGACAACAAAAGAAATCAGCCGTACAGTCTTTTTATTTCAACACCTATTTTCAATAAAACAATGGACCAATGCAGGTTCGTCATCAGCACCAATGTCAATAATTGGGGTGGACATAAAGCCATCTTCTTTTATAAAAAACTGGGTAATCGCTGGATGGTTATAAAATCAAAGTTGCTTGACATTGATTAAAATTTAAAGCACATGTTCTTGTGTTTTACAGAACATATCTATAATATTGTTGCATGGAATACACCGACGTTCTAATTTCTATCAGAAAAATTGCACGCGCTATCAACCTTGACTCTAAGAGAATTCAAAAGCAAAGTGGCTTAAGTATTCCGCAATTATTATCCCTAACTTTCGTCAGTCATTGCCCGGATTATCAATGTGCACAAATTGAATTAAGAAAATATCTTCAATTAAATTCAAGTACAGTTACTGGTATTGTTTCTAGGCTAATAGAAAAAGGCTATTTAGCCAAAATTCCATCTAAAGGAGATAAAAGATCCACCTGGATTACGTTAACTGCGGCAGGATTCAAACAGTTGGAAAACACTCCTGAATTATTCCAGGATCGATTAAATGAAAAATTAAAAGAACTGCCTGACAGTGATATTAAACTAATTCAGACAGGACTTGACAAATTAATTGGCCTCTTGGGAAAGGAAGAGTTAAGCGGATCATTATCTTAACTATACTAGTCATTTATTGCCCTTATTTCACATTTTTTAAGATTCTAAAACCCTTTATTACTTGACAAAAGAACATATTCTTTGTATATTTGTGTTGTATAGAACATATATACAATCAAACATTATGATAATTCAACTAAACAAAATATCGCCAAGAGCTAATAAAAAGGACATTCGAAATCTTTTTAGCACATATGGTGTGGTTTCAGGAGTTATCAAATCACCAAATTCAGCATTTATTAGAATGCCTGATGATGACAGAGCAGCCATAGCTATTCAAAATTTGGATGGCATGAAATGGAAAGGCTGGAATATTAGGGTTAAACCTTTAAGTTCCAAAACAGAAACTCCAGTTTGCCGCACCAGTATAGGTGTGCTCCGCATGTTCTAAAACAATCATACCATACTTAATTAGAGGCTTCGATTATTTCGTGGCCCAAAAATTAATGACCAAAATTTTACAAACACATTAAAAATTATGACTACAACACACATTTTGAACAACGAAAAACAATACAAAAAATTAGGATTTACCAATCTTGAAGCAACAGAGATTATTCTAAATCTCAACGAATTACTAGCCAATTATCAGGTTCATTTTCACAAACTTCAAAACTTTCATTGGAACGTAAAAGGCCGTGACTTTTTTGAATTACATGAGCAATTTGAAACCATGTATAACAAAGCATTTAAAAACGTGGATTTAGTTGCCGAAAGAATTAGAGTTTTTGGTAAAACACCTGTTAGTTCCATGAATGAATATTTAGGATTAGCCGACTTAAAGGAAGCTAAAACCGATTTGAGCGGAGAATACATGGTGCGTGAAATCCTTCAAGATTACGAAACACTATTGTCTTGCATGATTGAAACCATTGAACAAGCCAACAAAAATGGTGATGCCGGAACAACAGATATGATCAACGGATTCATTAAAGAAATGGAAAAAGATCACTGGCAATTATCAGCCTGGTTATCGAGCAAAGAAAATGAATAAAACCGCGTTCAATGTTGGTTGATTGTTACAAAAGGTGCTGATTAGTTTCAGCATCTTTTTTTATAACCATCCCTTTCTTTTAAAGAATATTATCATCCAAATAGTTACGCCAATCATTATAGCCCATACCAACGGATATCCATAATTGATGTCATAAATCTCCGGCATATTAGTAAAATTCATTCCGTAAATACCGGCAATAAAAGTGAGCGGAATAAAAATACTGGCCATTATGGTCAATACCTTCATGATTTCATTCATTTTATTGGACATTGTTGACATATACAAATCTCTCACTGAGTTAGATAAATCAATAAACGTCTCTATGGAATCAATTACCTCAATTGAATGATCGTAAGCGTCTCTGTAGTACTTAATATACTTTTTATTAACCTGCTCACTTTCAGATCTGACGATACTTCCCAACATCTCTCTAAGAGGGAACACTGATTTTCTTACTAAAATTAACTGTTGCTTAAACAATTGCAATTGTTGGATCACGGTTTCATCAGGTTCATCCAAAATTTGCTGTTCTAAACTATCCAATTGATCACCTAAGTGCTCCATTACAAAAAAGTAATTATCAATGATGATATCAATCAAAACAAATGACAAATACTCAGCACTTTCACTTCTTACCCTACCTACACCTTTTCTCAACCTTTCTCTAATGGGTTCAAAAACATCTCCTGTTTTTTCTTGAAAGGATATTACCAGATTATTCATTAAAATCATGCTGACTTGCTCGCTATCCACATCATTGTTTTCAACAGAGAGCATTTTCATAATCATGAATGTATAACCATGATATTCTTCAATTTTTGGACGGTGCTCTTTATTCATGATGTCTTCCAGCACTAAATCATCTATATTGAAAATATCTCCAATCTTTCTCAGAACTTCAGGGTCATGAACACCAATAACATTCACCCAATTGATTAAGCCATCTTCCTCTATCGCCTTCAATTCATTAATACTTTCAAGATACACCTCCTCTTGGTGTTCCTTGTTGTATTTAAACACTTCCAAAACAACATTTCCTAAGCCTTCATCATCCACAGCCTTTTGCAAAGCTCCGGGAACCTGACCTAAATTATGTCTTTGTTGTTTGTTTATTGAATTTCTTTTTCTCGCCATCTTTAAAAACTATAGTTCTGTATGGGAATGGTATTTCAATTCCTTCTTCGTCAAATCTTTCTTTTAATTTGATATTGATGTCAGAATGCATTTTCCATACCTGCAAAGGATCCTTACACCAGACGAATGCACGTAGATTTATACTAAAATCATCAAACTCGTAAACCCTTACGACCACCTGCGGAACACCTTGTTTTTTCTCTTTTGCAGTACGATTATCCAGGCAATCTGGATGTGCCATAGCTACTTCTTGAAGGATACTAACAGCTTTTTTTAGATCACTGTCGTAACTAATTCCCACTTCAACAAATTTGACAACATTATCATCTTCAATACTGTCATTGATAATTGTTTCTTCGCTAATGACAGAATTAGGGATTATGATTCGTTTGTTTTCAAAATTTAAAATCACTGTATGTCTTAAAGTAATGTCTTCTACAATTCCGTAATCTCTGGTTCCTACTTTAATCAAATCACCTACACGAAAAGGTCTAAACATTACAATAAAAATTCCACCAACGACATTAGAAAACGCCTGTTGAGCAGCAAAACCAGCAACAGCCACTAAAATACCAGCACCCGCAAATAAAGTTACTGCCAAAGCTTTTAATTCAGGAATATAAGATGCCATTGCTCCCAATGCAATCATCCAAATGATCATTGAAAGTGCATTTTTGGTAAACTTATATCGGGTTGGATCTACCTTAATTTTAGCAGAAGCAGCTTTATACGATCTAGAAATTAACCAACGAAGCGTTCGGGTTGTGATAATGGCCCCCAAAAAAATAGAGCCTAAAATGATCCAGGTTCTTAAATCTAATTGCATTTCAAATTCTTAGTAAGTATGAAGATACCTAAAATTAATTTCTATTTTTAGCTTACCCATGATTAAAAAACTTTGGCGAAAAATATCGTTTCTCGGAATCCGTGAGGATCAGGAATTTGATCAAAGAGAAGTAGTGCTACTCAATAAATTAGTGTTTATTTCTTCATTGGCTATTGCTCTGGTTATTCCGGTTGAAGTAATTCTCAATGGATGGGAGCTGGTTCCTTATGAAGCTTTAGTTGTAATTGTAGGTGTTATAACATTGACATTAAATCATTTAAAGTGGTATAACATTGCCAGATTTTTCTTTTTTAGTATAGCCATTGGATTTGTGTTTATCATGGGTGTTTTAGTAGGATCAGGAACAGGAAATGGCATTACCTTTTTCGCAATTTTTGCTGCACCTGCAATGCTTCACAGAGACATTCGTATCATAATTTTACTGTGCGCAATTGTATTAGGAGTATACATTGCTTTGCCTTTTACACAAGAACAATTTCAACCGGTATTTGATATTTCACCTGAATTAAAAAGAAAATTTAATGTGGTTTTTAAAGTAGTGAGCATGACTATTCTCTTCTTTGAAATCTACTATTTCAAAAGCATTAATAACAGGTTTCAAGAATTGCTTTACCGTAAAAATGAACTCATTGAAGAAAAAAACAAGGAGATCATTGATTCGATAAATTATGCCAAAAGAATTCAAGATGCCTATTTACCGCCTATTTCGGTTTTTGAACATTACTTTGAAAATGCGTTCATGCTATTCATGCCAAAAGACATTGTTAGTGGGGACTTTTATTGGTTTTATGGTACAGAAAATGCATGGGAAGATTCTTCAAAAGATGTTTTTGTTGTAGGGGCAGATTGCACAGGGCACGGAGTTCCGGGAGCATTAATGAGCGTTATTTGCACAAATGCACTGAATGATGCTGTAATCAATAAAAATTTACGTAATACAGGTTCAATCTTTGACGACGTAAGAGACCACGTGGTTAAAATCTTAAAAACAGACAAAAATACCGGCCGCAAAGATGGAATGGATGCTGTGATTTGCCGAATTAATAGAGCTGAAAAGACAGTAGAATATACAGGTGCAAACAATCCTCTATGGATTCTGCGCAAAGATGCAGATGACATAGAGATACTAAAATCAGACAGACAACCTGTAGGTGCTTTTGATAATCCTCAGCCTTTTACATCACACCAGGTAAAACTGAATGAAGGTGATACTATTTACTTTTTCTCAGATGGTTTTCAGGATCAATTTGGTGGTGAAAAAGGCAAAAAATTCAAGGCAGCTAATATTAAAAAACTGATTCTGGATAATAGATCTTTAAATATGAAGGAACAACATCAACTACTGAAAAACGCCTTTCTGAATTGGAGAGGTGATTTAGAGCAAGTAGATGATGTTGTATTTACCGGTATTAAGTTTTAGGATTTCTAGGCTATACGCTCTACTAATTGCAATCAAATAATTATGAAATATTTTCTTTTATTCATACTAATATTGACGATAGGAAATAGTTATGCGCAATCCAAAGAACAATTAACATTAACTATAGACTCACTTCAAAAAGTTATAAATAGCCAAGCTGCCGACACTTCAAAACTAAAAGCTTTAAAAAAGTGGGATGACTTAATTTACAGAGATGATCCAGCCTTAGATTTTGAAATAAATAAGCAAATCTTAAGCCTTACTGACAGTATCTTATCTCATCCAATTTCAAGCATAGAAGAAACGTTTTGCTTTCGATATAAAATGAACGCTCAAAATGTTTTGGGTATGAATTACTTTGATTTGGGGAATCAAAAAGAAGCATTTAAACAATATTCAAGCAGCTTAGAAATTGCAATAAAAATTAAAGATACCTCAGGTATTTTGAATGTAAATAATAACTTAAGTAATTACTATTACGAACACGGTGATTACGATAAATCAATTCAGCTTTTAACAAGATCACTTGAAATCTACGAAAATCGTAAAGATTCAATTGGCATTGCGAAAATGCATAACAATATAGGAATCGTTAATGATAAATGTGAAAATATCCCAAAAGCGCTAGATCATCATTTCAAATCATTAGAAATTAAAAAACGCCTAGGCTATAACAGATTTACCGGCAGCTCTTATAACAATATTGGTTTAATATACTATCGTCAAAACAACTACGATTTAGCCATCAAATACCTTGATTCATGCATGTTATACTACGAAAAAGGTGCCACAGCTTTTCAAATAGCTTCTGTTCTGAATAATCTAGCAACTATTTTTCTTGCGCAAGATAATTTAGATAGTGCGAAAGCTTATTACAACAAAAGTTTGAAAATCTATACCGATAATAAAAATCAACAAGGAGAAAGTGTAGTACTTAATAATCTGGCTAAAATTTATACAAAAGAAAATCAGTTTGAACAGGCGGATCAAAACTTCAAAAAAGTATTGGATATGAAAAAATCTATACAGGATAAAGAAGGTCAGATTAACGCTTTGAACAATTATGCCATTATGTTTTTGAAGCAAAAAGAACAGGCAAATGCGAGAAAATTAGCCTTCGAATCTCTAGAGATTGCCAATGAAATCAAAATCAAAAAACTTCAAAACAAAGCTTCTCAAATTTTGATTCAAACTTTTGAACAAAAGGATTCAATTGATTTTAGACATGATCTTTTCCAAAAAATCAATCAAAATACTAAAGATTTAGTTTTTACCAATTTTCCCATACAATCAGAGAAAGAGAAAGAATTATTTATCAATCCAATTGTAAAATCTAATGAAATATTCTTTGCATTTGCATTGGAAAATTATAAAGACAAACCTGCAATTACAGAGGACGTTTTTAATCTAGTCATTTTGTACAAGAGTATTCTATTAAAAAGTTCTACAGCTATTAGGATGTCTATTTATAACAGTAAAGACAAGGGTTTGATTGAACAATATGAGCATTGGCTTAAACTAAAAAAAGAATTGGCTAAAAAATATTTAAAAGGCGGTGAATACATGGAATTAGAAAATGAAGTTACCGCTTTAGAAAAGCAAATTGTACAAAAATCAAATTTATTGAATGATGTATCAAAACTTCAAAATTTCAATTGGAAAGACATTCAAAATTCTTTAAAGAAAGATGAAGCGGTTATAGAATTTATACATTTTGATCCTGACCTACAGCAATCCGGTGAAAACGTGGTTTATTGTGCATTAATAGTGGATAAGAAATGTGAATATCCCAAAATAATCCAACTGTGCCTTGAAAAAGATTTGTTAGATATAATAGGGCAATTTCCCGGGAATAATAAAAATTATGTGGAATCAATTTATGGGAAGAAAAATAAATTAAATAATAAAATGTACAATCTTATTTGGCAACCAATTGAGAATGAAATTGATGATTTACAAAAAGTATACATTTGTCCTTCCGGCTTACTACATAAAATCTCCTTTGATGCTTTGAGTTTAGATAATAAAACTTATTTATCTGATAAAATAGAAATCAGGTATAATAACAGTTCAACATCCATACTAAATTCAAACAATCAAGAAGATTTTAGCTTTAAAAAAGCTGCCATTTTTGGGGGGATAACTTATTCCAATAAATCTTCACAAAGAGAAGTATGGCCATACCTTGAAGGGTCTGCCAAAGAAGCTGAATCAATCTCTAAAATCTTGAAATCCCATAAAAAGGAGGTGGATTTATTCATGGACCAAATAGCAACTGAAGAAAAGTTCAGAGAAGTTTCAAATGATGCAGAAATTATTCATATTGCTACACATGGATTCTTTTTTGATAATCCAGAAAAAATAAAAAACGAGCTGGAAATAAATGAAACAGCTAATATTACTTTTAGAGGAACTGATTATGCTTATGCGTATTCAAAATTCATCAATACAGAAAATCCCCTTCTGCGTTCAGGTATAGTATTTGCCAATGCAAACGAAATTTGGACAGAAGAAAAACCATTAGAAAAAGATGGATTATTAACTGCTGAAGAAGTATCGCTTTTAAACCTAAACCAAACCGAACTGGTAGTGCTTTCAGCATGCGAAACAGGATTAGGTGACATAGTTGGAGCAGAAGGTGTATACGGCTTACAACGCTCATTCAAAATGGCGGGAACAAAAAATTTAATCATGACCTTGTGGCAAGTACCGGATAAAGAATCAGCAGAATTTATGATGCTTTTTTACAAATACTTAGCTCAGACCAACAGCATTGAAGATTCCTTTAGAAAAGCACAATCTAAAATGAAAAAGAATTATGACCCCTATTATTGGGCTGCTTTTGTCTTATTGAATTAAGAGCAAAATTTCAAAATTCTTGGCACAAACACATGATCTTCAATCAAGCCATGCACCAATAAATCTCTTTGAAAAATACTCAACTGATTGAATAGTATCTCTACTATCAATTGATCTTTCAACTCAGCATTTATAGACAACAAATCCTCTTTAAGTTCAACTAATTTTATAATTATATTGTCGTCATGATTATTTATAAAGTGTTGAACTATCATGGTCTGCTGTTCGTCATTGGCTTGATTGTTTAAAAGTCTTTTTACAAAACTAAATAACACCAACTCTTCGTCTTCAATGTGCTCTTTTAACTCAATTTTATATGCACTGATAAATAGAGATAATAATTTTACCGACCAATAATCATTTCCTAAATGCTGATACAATTGATGTAAAGTATTTTCAATTTTTGGAAGACTTACTTCTAAATAATATTGGTGACTGTAGTTTAGATAATCAAAAATTTCTCGCAACTCAAAACCATTAAATTGCTCTGCATCAAATAGTTTTGGATCACGCATTAAAGAGGTAATTAATGATTTTAATTCTACAGATATTGAAGCATCTGCATACCTTCTTTCAATTTCTTGAGATAGTTGATATGATGAGGCAATTTGAAAATATTGATCCATAACAAAGTATTTGAAGACACAATATTATGGCTAAAAACTACTTGAAACAATACCTTAAAAACGGTAATTAGCCGAGGAATTAATAACTATATAAATAGTTTATTTAGTCCAAATCCATTTCATTCCGGCTACTTTCATCTCTAATACCATTTCGTTTGACAGCAAGGATGTCATCTCAAAAATCTCAGTACTATTACTACCGTCATTAAAATATTTTTTAATAATCCAAGATACCGGAGGATCCGATCCCTCAGCGTGTTCTCCCAATTCATACTCCCACTGAGCATAAGAGATATTATTTTTATCACTATAACCTTTCAAATAAATCACCGATCCATCATCCATTAAAACCATTTTTGTAAGCATTGAGTATTCTTCACCGGCCAAATATTCATCAGTTTTATCTTTCCCGTTATCATAAACGGCCTTTATCTTCCATGTACCAACAAAATGGCTATACTCATCAGGATAAGAAGTATTGTTAATCATTCCATCAACCTCACTATCTGCCTCTTCACCTTCTACTTCTTCAGCAGCTTCTTCACCTTCATATTCTTCTGCAGTTTCTCCTTCCTCAGTTTCTAATTCGGTTTCAACCTGACCTTCTGAAAAATCTCCACCAGCTTCTTCCTCAGCCTCTCCTTCATTTGGATATCTCCAAGCATGATATTTATCAACCATTTCCTGCATATCTACACCTTGAAAACCAATACCTCTTCCAATAAACCAAGACATATTTGTTCTGATACACTGCTCTAGAATTAAATCAAATTTCTTTCCCTGATACTCACAATGGATAACAATATCAGCTACCTTGACCGTTTTATATTCTTTTTCTCTCTTTAATTCATAGCCTTTGAAAGCTCTATAGACTTTATGATCATTCAACCATTTCATTTGTGCACTCACATTTGCCGTATCTCTTTGAATCCGTTTAATAATTTTTTCTTTGCTATCATCAGAAATAGCAGCCACGAAATCAATCCCTTCCTCATCAATTGTGATTCGAGGCAACTGACTTGGAGCAAAACACAACAATGCCTTTTTAGCAAATTTCTTTGGGTCATAAGTTTTATTAGGTTTTTGACTAAAACCACTAACTGCCAATGACACAGTTAAAAAAGCAAACAACAGATACTTTAGATTGATATTCAACGACATACTCTACATTTTTGTGGATGCTATATTATCAATTATTTGAAAACAAATCAAATATGATCCCGCTTAGTCCAATTATTCACACTAACTTTGAACTTTACTTTTATTATGAAAATTGCACAACATAGCGTAGTTACGCTGAACTACACACTTAAAAACAGCAAAGGAGAATTATTGGATACGTCAGAAGGAAGAGAGCCATTAGTTTATTTACATGGTGTGGGAGGATTAATCCCGGGACTTGAAAAAGAACTAGATGACAAAGTAACAGGAGATAAGTTTACAGCTGTTATCCCACCAGAAGAAGCTTACGGAACAAGAAGAGAAGAATTATTGAAATTGGTTTCTAAAGATGGATTCCAGGGTGATGAAGAAATTCAAGTTGGAATGCAAGTTCAATTGCAAACTGAGCATGGACCTGCTATTGCAGTGATTACTAAAATTGATGGTAATGATGTGACTTTGGATTTGAATCATCCTTTGGCAGACATGACTTTACATTTTGACGTTGCAGTTGAAGATGTTAGAGAAGCAACTGAAGAAGAGATTGCTCACGGTCACGTGCACGGACCTGGAGGACATCAGCACTAGTCTAAAGGCAAACGATAAATAAAACGGGCTTCAAACGAAAGGCTGTTTTTAAATAATACAGGTACCGCTTTAGGATCATCATTATTGCGGTCATCATGAACATTGAATGGACCTACTTTTAGGTCCATTTTTTCTTCTAGCTGAAAGAATCTGTATTTTCTTAGAATAGAGTGACCTGCTCTCAAATTGATCCAACAATTTTTACCCAAATGAAATTCAGTAAACAAATAAGCATTATTGTCTGCTTTGTCAATATATCTATTTGAATTGGGATCTCCGGGAATTAATTGATATCTGTAAGAAGCATTAAATCCATCAAAACGCAAACCGGTTCTGAACCAATTCTTTGGCATATATGCCAATTCTAAATTAAGAGGTGCTAACATTTTCCAACGCCACTTTTCTGATATGGCCCAATTAAATCCCACAATAGGAACTATCATAGGTCCAAATAACTCTCCATTGTAATAAGCTCCAAACATGAAAATAAAATCTTCACTTCGCTCTTTGCTAAACAAGGTTAAACCACCCAATTGAAAATGACTGAAGTTTACTTGACTATAATCTGTATTCAATCTTGGCATCAACATGAACAAAGTTTTAAAAGATGTATTCCACTTATGTTCATAGCCTAATTGCAACATATGCGAAGCAAAACGATAAGCAGGAAAAATACCGGGATTGTTAGAAGTAATGGTGTTGTATTGATACTCTATTCCAAATAGCAAAAGGTTTTTGTCATCCAATACAATTGGCGCCTTGACATCCATGATATAAGTATTGAAATGGCGTTTTTCAGAAGAACCTTCAATTTTTGCCGAAGGGGAAGTCCTCCAATACACATTCGCCAAATCAAACCACTTTTGACCAAAAGAAGGTTGTACCGCAAAGAAAATCAGGATAATAAGGAACCTAATCATGAATAGGCAAGATAGACAATTTTGTTAAATATTTCTTAATATCCTGTTTTTGGCATTTGTTGGCACGGAAACTGCAATTTCCCTATCTGAATTAGACTAATTGATTCGTGGATTTTGGGTTTAACCGGGAGATCTCCAAACGTGGAGGGTCCCGGTTTCTTTTTTTGGTCTAATTCAGTTTTGTACAGGACGACTAATTGATTGCGTGGTCCCGATAGCTATCGGGATTGGGTTTAACCGGGAGATCTCCAAACGTGGAGGGTCCCGGTTTCTTTTTTTGGTCTAATTCAGTTTTGTACAGGACGACTAATTGATTGCGTGGTCCCGATAGCTATCGGGATTGGGTTTAACCGGGAGATCTCCAAACGTGGAGGGTCCCGGTTTCTTTTTTCATAGAAAATAAAATAATTGATACCCAATCACTTACGAATATACAACTCCTAATCCCTTACAAATACTCACAATTTCGTATTTTTGCAAGAAAAACTGATGCTACTTCGATTCACATTTATTTCCTTTTTACTTCTTATTATATCCAATGGCTTTTCACAAGAAAAATATGTGAAACGCCACGAAAATGGTAATATAGCTTTTGAAGGTAGTTTTGACGCCAATGGAAAACATGAGGGACTATGGAAAGCATATTACGAAAATGGAAAACCAAAATCTACTTTCACCTATAAAAATGGTCTTTTGCAAGGGCCAGCATCTATTTACTACCCAGAAAGTGGTAAAATCTCTGCCAAAGTAAATTATATAAATGACAAAAAAGAAGGAGAAGAAATATGGTATAATGAAGATGGCACAATAGACTATATTCAGCATTTTAAAAATGATATTCTAGAAGGAGATTATAAATCCTATTTTTCAAATGGTGAAGTGAATGTAGAAGGTCAATATCTTAATGGAAAAAAAACAGGGAAATGGATAAGCTATTCAAAAAAGGAGAATAGAGATGGAGATATATTCAAAATTGAAAATTTCTTAGCCGGTGAAAAACATGGTGTTCAAAAAACATATTTACCAGCCAAAGAGAAGGAAGGTAATTATTTGTGGCATGTTTCAACTTACGAAAATGGAAAAGAAATTGGTGAATCAACATTCTATCATGAAAATGGACAAATCCATGAAATAATCTTTTATAAAAACTATGAAAAAGATCATTTTCAATCATTTAACAAAGAAGGGAAAATAATAGAAGAAGGTAAATATCTCAATGATATGAAAACAGGGATTTGGAAAAACTATGTCTACCCTGAAAATGGAAACAAATACATAGGAAGATCAAGACTTTACAAAAATGATGTTTTCGTTATTGACTCAATATTCTATGAAAATGGTCAACTTCAACAGTTAATGTTAAATGATGGAAATGGTAATTTACAATCAAAGGAATATTATCAATCCGGATCACTTTTAAGAGAAGGAGAATATAAAAACTTCAAAAAGGAAGGTATTTGGAAAGAGTATTTTGACAATTCAACGCAACTAAAAATAAGTATTCCCTATTCCAATAACATGTTAAACGGGATTTATATTAGCTATCACCTCAACGGTAAAGTATTTTACAAAATAGAATTTGAACAAAACAAAATGATGGAGATTCTACTATTGCTGGATAAAGAAGGTAAACCCTTAGATAAGGGAACTTTGGTAAATGGTAACGGAACTTACAATGATTATAATTACCAGGGAGAGCTAATAAACACCTTTACTATTGAAAATGGAACTATGAAAAAGAAGTAACTATTTGACTTCTTGTAATTAATGATCATTATCATTTTATACAATTCTTAATTTCATTATCTTGCCCAAATCGTGACAATTCATTCTTGGGGAAGTGACTGAATTGAATATATTTTATAAGGTACTAAGGGCTTGTATCAAACCTTTCTTGACTAGATATGTCTGGTCAATAGCACTTCTTTTTGTTTCATTTAATATAAAAGCACAACAATTAAGTTGGGTTTCGTCAGTTGGTGGAGGCAGTTTAACTGATGCCTTAGATTTTTGCGTAGACGACTCCGGAAATACAGTAATTATTGGAACCTTCAACGGAACAGCAGATTTTGATCCCGGTCCAAACTCCATGTTGGTAAATGCCAACGGACAAGATGACTTATTTGTTTTAAAACTAAATGATTTGGGTGAGTTGATTTGGGTTAAAAGTATTGGTAGTTCTCATCTGGTACAAGCTTCTAACATAGCTCTTGATCAAAACAATGATATTATAATTTCAGGTTCATTTTCAGGCACTGTTGATTTTAATCCAGACGCAGGAGATTCTACAATTACTTCAAACGGTAATTACGATATTTTTATTCTTAAGCTTAATTCCATAGGTGAATTCCAATGGGTCAAACAAACAGGAGGTACAGATTCAGAAGTTTCTTTAAGCATGGTGACTGATTTAGAAGGAAACATCATCATTGTAGGTTTTTTTCAAGGACAAATAGACTCCAGCACTGATCAAAGTGGAATTTATTTAAATGCTTCCGGAAACTATGACACTTTCATCTGCAAATATGATGTGGATGGCAATCTTATATGGGCGCAAAGAATTGGGGGTGATGGATTAGACACTGCTTATGATGTAGACATTGATAGTAGCAATGCTTTGGTAATATGCGGATCATTTGCAGGTATAGTGGATTTTGACAACAGCGCTCAAACAACTCAATTAACCTCAAACGGAGATCAAGATGCTTATGTATTAAAATTAGATGCAGATGGGAATTAATTATGGGTAGAACAATTTGGTGGGATTGATTTGGACTATGCTAAATCCATTTCGATAAACCATCTCAATCAAATAGTAATAACAGGAAGTTACATGTCTGATGCACAATACAGTGGTGACTCTTTCAACCAAACATTGAGTTCTGCGGGCCTATTTGATTGCTTTTTAATTAAAACAGATGAAAACGGGCAGATGTTATGGGCCAACTCATATGGCTCGAATCAAACCGACTCTGGATATGCTATAGATGTTGACGACAATGGAAATATCACTTTAACAGGAATCTTTAAAAATACAGTTGATTTTGACCTTGGAACAGGAGTACACGAATTAAGCTCAAATGGAGCCTTTGATGTCTTTGTTATCACCCTTAATTCAGATGGTTTATTGAGTTGGTCACATCACATAGGCGGCGCAAATTCTGAAATTGTCAATAACCTAAAAATCTATGGCCAGGATATGTACATGGTTGGAAGTTTTTCTGGGCAATCAAACTTCAACATTTTAGGTGCCGGGCATATTAAAAATTCAAATGGAACAAGAGATGGTTATATTTTAAAGTTGGATTTTTCTTCTGTCGGATTTCATCCAAACACATCAAGCGAATTTACTTTGTACCCAAATCCTGTCAATAGCTATTTAAACATTACAAAAAGCCCTGATACAATTCAGCATATTGTGGTTCTAAATTCAATTGGTCAAAAGGTTTTGGAATCAAGTTCGTTTCCAATTGATATCTCTCATTTAGCGGAAGGCACCTATAATGTTCGGATATTGAGTAATCATCAAACATTTTCTTATTCAATCATCAAGTTTTAAAAAACGAAAAAGGCCCAACACTCGCTTGCGTAAAGGCCTTTTCCTACTTCAGTCAACATGTTTCAGTTAGAAGTGAAACATACTCTTTGGAATTGCGTGATAACCCAGTGATTTAATCAGATTTTGAATTTCTCTGACTTCTACAATGGCTGTGGTTCTTACTGTTATTTCTCTTGGAAATATTTCAGTATTCACCACTATGTCTTTAATCCCTTTTAATCGTATTAAAGACAACATAATGCGTTGCAATTCCATGCCTGATTTGGCATTAGTTCCAAACGTTTTTCCGTGATTTCCTGGAATCACATTTTCTGATAAGAAGCTCATAGTTTTTATAGATTTTAGTGAATAGATGTTTTTATTAGTTAGACATATGAACATGTGTTCCGTGACTATTAAGAATGTCTTCTGCTAAAGAAATATCTTCTTTACTTCCATTAACAATCACTAAAAACTGCCCATCATGTAGGTGAGATTCATATTTCACCACTTCATCCTCTTTCAAGCCTATCGTCATTAACAAGGTTCCTAACCCTCCTCCGATAATTCCAAAATCCAATCCTGCCAAAGCACCAATTACGGCACCTGAACCATATAAAAATCCAAATCCCGGAATGGTAAATACTCCAATACCTGAAAGTAAACCTACTATAGTTCCAGCTCCGGCACCTACCAAAGCTGGGACATTGGCATTTTTGTCATTTGATTTTACATGAATATCATCTTTTACTACTTCAGATTTTCCGAGTAAAGAGACTTCATTCATTGGAAAGTGATGGTGAGATAATTTTTTGATTGCCTCTACGGCTTTTTCATCTGTTTCATATGTTGCGACTATTGCTTTCATAATTGATAAATTTTTTGTGATTAATAATGATTAAAGGGAGCTCATTAACCAAAAGGTCAATATCCCTGACAAGTATCCTACTAAAGCCAGTAAACTGATCTTTTTTAGATACCACATAAATTCTATTTTTAGGATGCCCATAATGGCTACCCCGGCAGCTGAACCTATAATTAGCACCGAACCTCCGGTACCAGCACAATAGGCCAATAATTCCCAAAAAGTATGGTCTTGTGGATACACGGATAAATCATACATACCTATTGAACCTGCTACTAACGGAACGTTGTCAATGATTGAAGAAAATAATCCTACCAGGATATTTATTATCCAGATATTACCAAAATTCTCATCCAACATTGTGGCTAATTGTGTTAAATGTCCGGCAGTTTGCAGTGCAGCCACCGCGAGCAAAATCCCAAGAAAAAATAGAATGCTGACAGTATCCACTTTTTCCAAAACCTTGCTAATGGATAGTTGTTTACGCGTACTATCTGCTTTGCTTTTATGTAAAAACTCAGTAATTGTCCACAAAATCCCCAGGCCAAACATGATGCCTAAAAAAGGAGGTAAATGGGTAAAAGTTTTAAAAACCGGTACAAAGAGCAGTGCCGCCAAGCCTGCTCCCAGTACCAGTTTTTGTTCCCGAACATGAACTTTTAGAGAACCCGCTTCCTCTTCATTAATTTCAGGAACGGCCACATTCCCCCTCATTTTATAAACCATTATAGTTAATGGAACAGCCAGGCATACTATACTTGGCACAAGTAATTTCAAAATGATATTTACAACTGTAACCTGTCCACCAACCCACAGCATAATGGTTGTGACATCACCAATTGGCGACCAGGCACCACCTGCATTTGCAGCAATTATTATCATCCCGGCAAATAGCCATAAGTCTTTTTTATCATCTATTAATTTTCTCAATAATGCAGCCATTATAATAGATGTGGTTAGGTTGTCCAAAGCCGCACTCATCAAAAAAGTGGTCACTGAAAGAATAATTAAAAGGGTGCTTTTCTTGGTTGTTTTAATGCGTTGTGTTATTAATGAAAACCCATCATGAGTATCAATTAATTCAACTATTGTCATGGCACCTAAAAGGAAAAATAGAATTCCGGCTATATCTCCAAGATGGTGCATCAAATTAGTTTCAATCACCTCAACTGACCCTTCAACTGATGATTGACCAAATACATAAAGCACCCAACATACGGCAGCTGTAATTAAAGCGGATGCTGCCTTATTTACCTTAATTTTGTGCTCAAAAATGATGGCCAAAAATCCAAGTGTAAATGTCAAAGCCATTGCTGTGTACATATCTTATTTCTTTTAAAATTTTAAATTGTTTTGATCGACTTTAGCGGCGATCAGATAAAAAATAATGGAAAAGCAAACAGAGAATTATCCTCTGAAAAGCTTGAAAAGAAGGCTAATTGCCTAAAGAAATAAGGAATCAAATTCTGAACACCTCAAAGTACAAGTACAACTTTGTGGTGCAATTAAAGTAGCCATTTAAATATGGACTAATTGATTTTGCATTTACAGCAATTTCTCTTGAACTACAATCTGTAAAATAATCAGACTTTAAAGGGAGTGACAGCCTTTTTTGATCTTCATCTTCCTCTGCATCACTTTCAATTAAAAACTCAAATTCCGATAAAGGATTTAGTTTTTGAAAAGTTGCATTAGACGGAATACTGTAAATACTAATGGCATGAGCGTAATGATCCGCAATAACGGTTTCCTTTGCAATGTTAGCAGAAGCGCCAACTGAAAAAAGGACAGCAAATATGAATGTGACCAAAAATCTCATTTCATTGGGTTACGCATCAATTAAATTTAAAACTAAATATTGGGAATAGCAATGAGAATTTTTGATATTAAGTAAAATTTAACACATTCTGAGCATAATAAAATAGCCCCTTTAATAAGACTTTACAAAAAATGAGGCCCCATATTAACAGGACCTCACCTCACGGAACAAAAAAACCGATACCCAATAAGGATACCGGTTTAATTTGAATTTTGAAAGACTAGTAAAAGAAAACTCCACAACCACTTGTGCAATTTGCATCCGCACCGCTTCCATTTGAACTAAACGTATTATTACTTTCTACTGTAGCAGCATCAGTTGTTACCGCTCCTCCACTTTTAATTGTAGTAGAAGATGATACATACATCCCCCAGCTATTTGCATTAGATACTGAGCAATCATCTATTTCTAAACTACCTGATACATATATGTTGGCATATTCATATCCCCAGTACTGACCTCCATCTTTCACCTGTAAATAACTAAAGATGTTGTTTGGATTGTTTGATGCTATTTTGATTCCGCCCCAAAAACCTGCACTGGCGTATCTTCCTTGAATTACTATATTATCAGTTGAAGTTCCTACTGCATTTAAATATCCAGTAGATGTTACATCAATAACTTGATTTGCTTCAACCATCATCTGCAATCCTGGACTTAAGCTCAGTCCGGCATTAACATCCAAACCATGCAATAATAGTGGTGCAGACAATTTACTCCAGGTAGTATTTGTGGTAATGTCTCCATCAAGAACGTGAATAAATGCATTGTCGTTTCCTGTTAAATAATCAGATGATAAATCCAACATATCAACATTGTCAACTCCTATCATCAAACCGGTTTGGCTGTTAGAGAAAGTGTTGTTTCCAAATCCTGAAATAGTTGAAGATGTGCTTACATACATACCCACTTGCTCACTATTATCAATAGTAGAATTTTGAATATCAAATTTGGCACTGGCTTTTACAAAAACGTTTGCGTATTCATATCCCCAATATGATCCTGCATCCTTAACTGTTACATAATTAAATTGATTTAATGGATTGTTGGATTTAATAGCTATACCTTCCCAGAATCCAGGAGAAGAAGTTTCTCCTTTGATTACAATAGGATTTGAAGACGTTCCAATAGCCGATATTGAACCTGTTTCAGTAATAACCAAAGATGCACCCGCACACATTTCTAAAACAGCTCCCGGAGAAATTTCCAATTCGGCTAAAACATCAATGTCTCCACAAACCTTGGTAACGCCTGAACCAATAATAGTATTTGTTGTAATGTCTTCAGTAATTTCACCTGAAATTACATTACTGTCATACAAACAAGATCCGTCATCTTTCTCTGCTTCTGTTTGATAATTTGTTGCTAATGGATCTGTACATCCCTTTTTCTTACATGCTGACAACACCAAGGTTGATGCCGCCAATAAAATAATTGTTTTTTTCATTTGTTCCTGTGATTAAAAGTTCAGAACAAAATTCAAACAAAGCCTCTTGGTCTTTTATAGGGATTTCCCTGTATTTATAATTTATTGATCTAAAAGATTGAGTAGAATAGATTTTTTAACTAATCCCGTAACGTTTTTCACATCTAACTTCAGAAACAAATTACTGCGGTGCATCTCAACCGTTTTTTCAGAAATATGCAGCTGTTCAGCTATCTGTTTAATTGACTTTTCTTCTAATATAACGGCTAACACCTCTTTTTCTCTTGGTGTAAGTATTATGTCATTTGAATCACCTTCCAATTTCTCTTGTACTTCGGCACTGAAATATACTTCACCTTTTATCACTTTATCTACTCCATTTAAAATATCAACAATAGAATCAGATTTAATAATATAACCCTGTACTCCTGCATTGACAAAAAACTGAATAGTGTATTGGTCATCCAAACTAGATAAAATCAACACTTTTAGCTGATGATACTTTTGCATCAACTCCTTAATAAAACCCTTGGCATTACTTTGCCCAAATTTGATATCCAAAATCAGCAAATCATATGAATTGAGATTTAGAAAATAATCTAACTCTGATTTTAATGAGGCCGTATCAATCTCCGCATCACTATATTTTCCTGCAATGGCGTTTTTTAAGCCATCCACAATTAAATCATGATCATCCGCTATTAAAAATCTCATTCAGTCAAATTTAAATAAATGCTCACCAGGGTTCCCTTATCTTTTGCACTCTCAAAAATTATTTCGCCGCCTAAATTTTCTACTCGTTTTTGGATACTAACAATGCCAATACCATCAACGTTATCATCCAAATCAAAACCTATTCCATCATCTTCAACTGAAAGCACAATTTTATTATTGTCCATTAACAGTTGGACAAAACAATTACGCGCCTTTGCATGCTTTTGAACATTATTAATTAGCTCTTGCACCCATCTGTAAATCATTTTAGCTTTTGTAGCTTGTACCTTTTTATCACCAAGATTCGAAGTGAAATGAATGACTAATTTATCTGAACTATTCCCTTTGCAATATAATTTCAAAGTATCTTCAAGATTGCGTTCATCAAAATCAACCGGCATTAAATTGTGCGATATGCGTCTAACATCCAAATGAGTTTTATTTATTTGATTTAAAACTTCATTTAGATTGATTTCTTTATTACTTGCTAAAAGTTCTAATTGGATTTTGGCTGCAGTAAGTGAAGATGCAACACCATCATGCAGATCAGCTGCAACTCTTTCTCTTTCTTTTTCTTCTCCTAAAACAGCCGCTTTGGCAATCTTATGTTCCTGAACTAATTTCAAACGTTGGATGCGGTTCACAGAAGATCTTCTTAAAAAGTAAAGCAAAATTGCCAAGACAAGAACCCCTGAGGCTAACAGCAATATCCACCAATTTCTATTGGCTAATTTCTGTTCACTTTTTAAACTTTTTAGTTGTTCTTCTGCCAATGCACGTTCCTTTTTCTCAGTTTCATACTTCACCATCATCTCATTGATAATTTCTCTACTCTCAATTCCGGCAAATTCAACATATAATTCATTCGCCAATGCCATATTTTCAAAGGCTTTTTTAAACTCTCCTTTACCGGCATATGCATATCCTAATTGCTTATGAATTGAATACAATGTATTGTCATTGTTTTGCGATTTTGAAAGCTTGAGCGCTTCTTCACCACTTACTATTGCTTCATTAAAAAGTTGGAGTTCTGAATAAGCATGTAACAAGGCAATGTGGTTGAGCATAACGTAGTGGGTTTGTCCAAACTGCCGACTTAAGATCATTGAACGATCATACATATCAACAGCTTCTTTAACACTGTCCTTTTTTTGAAGCAATTCTCCTTTTGCATAAAAGGCGATAATTTGACCGATAGGATTATTGTATTGTATGGCATTATTGAGTGCTTCCTGACTTAATTCTTCTCCTTGTTCAATGCTGTCCAATTTAATTGCTGATACGGCTGCAATTGATGCTACAGAGGAGTAATATATTGTGTCATTAATTTCTGATAAATAGTTGTAGGCAGAAAAGGCATATTGGTATGATGATTCATATTGTTTTAGACTAAAAAATACATTTGCCAAATTATTTTCTATAATCGCAGCCTTGTAATGATCGCCATTCTTTTCATAAATAACTTTTGCTTTCAACATCTGTTCAATGGCCACATCATAATCACCCTTTACACTAAATGCTGATCCAACCAAATTATAATACTTGGCTGCTTCTGTTTCAGATACATTTGGAATAGCTTGATTTGCGTATAAAATGACACTGTCTACTTGAGATGTCATAAAGAAATACCTACACAAATGATATTGATAAACATCTTTTAATCGCGGGGTTTGTGCTACTTGTCTATTGGTGTTTTTTATTGAATCTATATCTGAAAGTCCCATTGTTGCTTTAAGGAAATTTTGAGCAATCATTGTGGAGTCAGCTTTGTAATCCTCTTGGGAATGCACAAAAGAAGCAAATAGAAAAAACATGAAAAGTACCAGACTTCTTTTCATAAAATGAGATTCAAATAGAGGAACTAAAAAGTTAAGACTAAATTAATAAATCCATTTGACAAGTAGGTCGTGGCTGTATTTGCAGAACAAACAACATTCACTAAAAATAAGTGTATCATCAAATTTCCTATATCATTAATTTTCAGCTCCTTTATCTATTTATTTTATTACTTTTCCGCAGTGTTTGTTTCTGAAATTACAAAAAAGCATATTAGAACTTCTGCAGCTGATCTCAAGCTAATAGATGATAACATCATTCTTTTTAGTACGCACAAAAATGCGGTATTTGGCTTAAATGAAATGCTAGAAGTACGAGAGGCCAATATCATCCTATCTGAAGGAAGGCCTTATTGCGTAATAATGGAAGCAGGTGAGTTTACCGAATTTACAGCAGAAGCAAAAACTGCCAGCGCCAGTGAGGAGCATACAAAAAACAGAATCGCTCTTGCACTTATCAAAAAGAATCTGGCCACCAAAATCATTGTTGATTTATACCTCAAACTTCAAAAGCCCGTTGGTAAAACCAAATCTTTTACCACCAGAAAAGAAGGCCTTAATTGGTTAAAAAAAATGCGGGATGCCTACTACAATGATTTATAATTAATGGTTCCATTCCCATTTTAACAAGGAGTAACAATCAGAATCTTCATATTTATCGTTCACCAGATAATCTTCTCTCATGGTTCCTTCCTTGGTGAATCCATAATAATGTACCAGTTTTACTGAAGGCGTATTCCAATCAGCTACCAAAGCTTCAATTCTATGCAGGTTCATTGAAGTAAAACCGAAATTCAACACTTCATTTAAGGCTTCTTTAGCATACCCTTTTCTCCTGTTTTCTTCTGATCTGATTTTATAAAACAACTCTGCTCTTTGGTGATTTTTATTCCAGGTATGAAATCCACACTCTCCTATTGGCAGGTTGCTTTGTTTATCTATAAGCAAGAAAAATAATACGGAAATATTATAGGTCTCAATTCCTTTTTCATGCTGTAACTTGAACTTCTCGTAATCCACCTCATCAAATCCAAAATAATCCATGATTTCAGCCTTAGATTTTGTATTGTAAAAATCATGAATCAAAGCGGGATTTACACTTTTAAGGATCAAACGGTCGGTATGTAATATGTGTTGCGAATTCACTGTATGCTATTTAACACTGGCAATTTTATAATTAATTCCGGTGGGATTATAAATTACGTAGGTGTATTTATAAAATACCGGACAGTACTGTTCTCCGGTCATGGTAATTTCTCTATCTAAAAAAATGGTTTCATCCTTAATTTCAATAATGCCTCTTGAAGAATCAACACAATGTTCATGCATAAGCGTAGTAACAAACAAAGTATCCTCTTTTTCTTCTATTGAAAAGTAATCTTTGATAAAATTCTGGTGATCATCAAAGTACAGCTCTTCATTTTCCAATCCTTCCATTACGTATTCTTTAGACCAACGAACTAAATATGCATGAGGCACAGTGCAAGCGTTGATAAAGAATGACAAAAATGTAATTGAAACTAAAATGACTGTATTCTTCATAAATCGACCCTTATTAATGAATCCTAAAATGATCTTCTGTTAAGTAGTAAAAGCATAGAAACAGCATAATCAAGGATAAAAATATGCCAATTATTTTTTTGGGTTTTGACGTTAATTTGTACAGAAATATTTTGAACAAAGTGGCCAAAATCAAGCCACCTAATATTCCTATTTGCATATACTTTGTTCCGTCATCCAATCCGTATGATATTACACCCGTCCAGGTTCCAAACAAAAGCAGAGCTGACGCTAAAACGAAAATAAAAAATACTGTGTCGTATACTTTTTGGACAAATGAATTACTGGTAGATCTGGAAATCAAAATGATGGTGAGGTGAACCAAAGTTAAAAACCAATGCAGCCATATGGTAAACATCCAAAATACCAGCACTGACAAAACAACACCTCCCGGTCCGGCATTGAAGAATGAAACAATAAAAAATACCGAATAAGCAATTTGAATTCCCAGATTAATCCATAAAACAGGCTTCTTTTTCTTCTTGGTGACAATTAATACCAATGCCAAAACAACCCATTGAAATAGATAGCTGCCTAAAATCAATTGAAAGTCTTCACTCATTCTATTTATTTGACATTAAAATAAAGTGCAGCATATATACTACACATCCTAAAAGCACAATGCCTTTAAAAATTGATTAACTAAAATAAGAAAAAGTAAGGAGGGTCAAATTACTTGCTTAAAACCTTCGCAATTTTGAAGTAATCTGAATCTTTGTTTGGTGCATTCTTCAATGCTTCTTCTTGAGTGATTGTTACCTTGGCAACATCTTCACGCAATACATTAATTGAATCTGTCATGAAAATCAATGGCTCAACACCTTCAGTATCCACTTGATTTAATTGATCAACAAAGTCAATCATTTTAATTAAATCTGCTTTGATGGCTTCTTTCTTTTCTCCTTCAAACTCAAGCCTTGCAAGGTGAGCAATGTGATCTACCAATTCATCTTTGATTTCCATACTACAGTTTATCTATCACTTTTTTGTTGTATTCAAGCAATGGACCATTGATTACATCAAAGGTTTGCTGACGCAAATTTACTAAATCTTTCTTTTCTAAACCTTTTGTTGGTATAGGGTCATGAATAACTACTCTTGAAATACCGGGACGTGCCCAGGCTGTTAAAGGCGGATCAGTTGCAAAAAGCTTCCAGGTATCAATCAAAGTAATGGGTAAAATTGGCACCTGTTCTTCAATAGCCATCTTAAAAGCACCTGATTTAAAGAGGTTCAGCTTTGGGTTATTGTGCGGAATTTTACCTTCTGGATAAATGACGATTGACCATCCTCTTTGAATTTCTTTTTTAGCCCTGATAATAGATTTCATGGCTGAATGTCTCTTTTCACGGTTTACGCCTATGTCCATGTTCTTAAAAAAGATACTGATGACAGGCCATCTCAATAATTCTGCTTTACCAATAAACATGAACTTGGTTTTTGGTAAAATCGGATACATTAAAATGATGTCCAAATAAGAACAATGATTGGCACAAATTACATAAGGCCCTTCCGGTAAATTGTCCGGCATTTTAATTCTCTTGAGAAAAATAAAATCCAAAAACAAAATAATCCGTGAAGTGAAAACCTTAAGCTTAAATACTTTTTCAAAGTTTTTGTCTTTGAGCAACATCACCCAAAACACAGGATACAGCAAGGTTAGAACCACAAAAAATATTATGGCGAAATATATGCGATAAACGATAACTAATGGTAAAAGCAAATATTTCATTGTATCAAAAATAACTACTTTTATCCTTCATAACTTAAAAAGCAAATGGCAAGAATACTTACAGGTATACAAAGTACAGGAACTCCACACTTAGGAAACATACTTGGGGCTATATTACCGGCCATAGAAATGGCAGAAGACGATAAAAATGATTCGTTTTTATTTATTGCAGATCTACACTCTTTGACGCAGATTAAAAATGCCGAAGAAATGAGAGAAAACACTTACAGTGTGGCTGCAACCTGGTTAGCTTGCGGATTAGATGTAAGTAAATCAACTTTTTATCGCCAAAGTGACCGACCTGAAACTGCTGAGTTAACCTGGTATTTGTCTTGCTTTTTCCCTTTTTCAAGATTAAATCTGGCGCATTCATTTAAGGATAAAGCAGATAGATTGGAAGATGTTAATGCCGGTCTATTCTCTTATCCTATGCTGATGGCTGCAGATATTTTGTTGTATGATGCCGAATTTGTTCCGGTTGGAAAAGATCAGGAACAGCATCTTGAATTCACAAGAGACGTAGCCCGCAGAATGAATAATGAAATGGGTGAAATGTTTGTAATGCCTGAGGCCAGACACAATGAAAACACCATGAAAGTTCCAGGAACTGATGGTGAAAAAATGTCTAAGTCAAGAGGGAATTTCATCAACATCTTTTTACCTGAAAAGCAGTTAAAAAAACAAATCAACAGCATTGTTACCGATAGCTTAGAATTAGAAGAGCCTAAAGATCCGGATACTTGTAATGCATTTGCCATTTACGCCTTATTGGCCAGTGATGATCAAATTGCTGAAATGCGCAACAATTATACAGCCGGTGGATGGGGATATGGTCATACTAAAAAAGCTATTTTGGATTTGATCCTTGACAAATTTGGTCCTGCCAGAGAAAAGTACACTTACTACATGGAAAATAAAAGTGAGTTAGACAAGGTACTGAATGAAGGTGCAGCTAAGGCTAAAGTTATTGCGGATGACGTAATAAAAAGAGTTCGAGAAAAAGTAGGTTACTAAGTTTACCAGGCATTTTAATAGATTTTTGTTGCTTTTACTTAGGATACAAGAAGTGTCCTTTCAATTTAGCATGCCCAACTAAATAATGCTCCCAACTTTTTGATGCTCAATGTCGTCATAACTGTACCCCAGAACATTATGAAGCCACAAGTCAAAATTTTAATACTCCTTTTGATAAGTACATTAAGTGCTTGTGGATTCTACAATTTTCAACGTCAAAAATTTACCAACTTAAAACCGTTGGATCCTGCTAAAGTTGAGTCAGTTGCTATTGATCAATACAATTATTTGCCTCCGGATACTTTAATTGCGGACAGCATTAAGGACCTTTACATCAGAACGGAAAGGGGTTATTATTATGTGGATGGACCTGAATTTGACACCTTGCAAAAGATTATTTATGGTTATGAAATTACACCCACTGACGAACCATTTAACAGAGAAAACATTGTTGTCATTAAAATTACCGAGCGCAATTTCAACCTAATTGATGCAGTAGACCTGGACCGAGTAGATGGGGTTTACATCAATGATGAAGTTATACCTAAAGAAGACGTTCAGCTATACGTTCCCATTAAAAGCGAATCTAAAAAAGCAGATTTAAAAAGGGTAGAGAAAGATAAAACAGCCAAAGGACTTCAAATCTCGGCTATTATTCTGGGCATTCTTTCTGTTGTTTCGTTTATCGTAATGATGCTCACCTACAATGCTTATCAAAACAGCAATAAATCAGGATGCATAAACGCCTTTTTCGCCGCAACAGTTTACGGTGTATTCCTCTTATATGCCTATGCTACAGGCATCCTATTCCTCTTATTTTTAGCTACCTTTATCGGCTATTTAGTAGTTAAAAAAAGAAAGTAATCTGCCTAATGGCTGAACATCATCATTACATCTTACATAAACCATTTGGCTACATCAGTCAATTCATCTCCAATGCACCTAAAAGTCATAAACAAAAATTTTTAGGCGAATTGTATGACTTTGCAGAAGGCACCATGAGTATTGGCAGATTGGATCAAAAATCTGAAGGATTATTGTTGCTAAGTACAGATGGAAAACTAAGTGCCGAAATTACCGGTAGAGGTTATGAAAAGGAATATTATGTTCAGTTAGATGGTTTAATTACTGAAGAAGCCATAGCTCAATTACAACAACCAATGACCATTAATGTTAATGGTGACATGATAAATGTTGCTCCGGCAAAAGCCAGAATAATTGAAGACCCCGGATTTGAAGAAAGAGAGCCTAAAGTTAGAGATGACAGACATGGCCCTACCAGCTGGGCTTCCATTATTATCAATGAAGGCAAATACAGACAGGTACGCAAAATGTGTGCAGCTGTTAATTTTCCTGTTCTTAGATTGGTAAGAGTACGTATTGGAAAATTGGAGTTAGGGAATTTAAAAAATGGAGAAGTGATTGAGGTAGATCAATTATTGGTTTAATCAAACAACTAACTTTATCATTCAACGTCTACAACTTACATTTCTTAAACCCAAAACATGAGAAAGATATTTGCATTATTAATTCTATCAATTACAAGCCTTAATTCTCAGGCACAATCATTTTCAGCCACAACAGATCCCAATTATCATCAGCCTGCTGGCGGACCCTGTGGTGAAGTTATTTGTAATGGCCTTTTTGCCATAATAATTGGAAATGGTACTCCACCTTATACCATCAGTGTATCTAACGGAACAACATTTACAACAACTTATAATTATGTAACAATAGACAGTTTATGTGCAGGAACCTACAGTTATACTGTAACAGATGACATTGCGCAAACAGTTACAAATAGCGTCACTATTGATCAAACAGTAGGAGCAATTGTTGGCGTTGACACTGTAATAGACGCTATATGTCCTGGCTCTCAAACAGGAATGATCTCGGTTATTCCATTAGCAGGAGAACCTCCTTTTTTATTTTCAATTGACAACTTCGCTACATCACAAAGCAGTGGAATTTTTGAACAACTTTTTTCAGGTGGTTATCAAGTAATGGTCAAAGATGGCAATGATTGTATAAATACGATATCTCTTGGAGTTCTTGATTCATTTCCTCCTATTAATTCAAATCCTTCAGTCCAAACTACCTGCAATAGTTGTAGTGGTCAAATTACTGTTAACTCATTTGGGGGAAGTCAACCTCATGTATATTCAATTGATCAGGGTTTCAACTTTCAGAGTTCAGATGTATTTTCAAATTTATGCCCAAATACATATAACATTTTGGTCAAAGATTTAAATGGCTGTTTGTACATCACCAACGTAGTTGTAACAGAAACTTCTTCTCCATTAGCAATGTCATTGTCCTCAACAGATGGCAGCTGTGAAAATTTGTTAGATGGAGCTATCACAGCAACTGTCACCGGAGGAGCAGCTCCATATACCTATAGTATGGACGGCGGACCACAACAAGCTTCACCTAATTTTCCAAATGTAAGTCCAGGGCTTCATGAAATTACCGCAATAGATGCCAATGGTTGTCAGATTATTGACACTATAACTGTCAATTACATTTCTCCCTTTACCTTCATCTATGTATATAACAATCCCGCCAATTGTGGTTTGAATGATGGAGCTTTTGAAGTAGCTGCTGTAAGTGGAGTTGCGCCTTATGTTTATGATCTAAATGGCACTTTGCAAGTAAATAATGGTAATTTTTTAAATGTTCCCGCAGGTATACATCAAGTTTTTGTAACAGATGCCAATGGCTGTACAGATAGTTATTTTATAGCTGTCTCCAATAATAACGTCACAAGCCAAATAGATAATTTTTCGGATTCAAATTGCAACAACTCATGTGATGGAACAGTTTCAGTGAGTGCTACAAGTGGAACCAGCCCTTTCACCTATTCTTTGGATTTAAATGGTACTCCGCAATCAAGTGGAACATTTACAGGATTATGTGCCGGACAACATTTTGTAACTGTTGAAGATGACAACGCTTGTATTACAATACAGGAAATAAATATCCAAGAACCCGATACTATTGATTATAACCTAATTGTAACAGATCCTTTATGTTTTGGTGGAACTGATGGAACTGTTTCTTTTAACAATGTTAGTGGCGGTAATGGCGGACCTTACGGATATTCACTTAATTCGGGACCAATCCAATCATCCGGCACTTTTAACGGATTACCAGCCGGTAATTACACTGGTGAGATCCATGATATTGTTGGTTGTATAGCTTCAATCAATTTCACTATTAATGAACCAACACCCGTACTTTGTATCATTGATGAAACAAATCCACTTTGTTTTGGTGGAAACAATGGAGCTATTCAAGTTTATGGTGATGGTGGAACACCTAACTATACTTATACAGTTAATGGTAACACTAATACAGGCGGATTCTTTCCATCTTTAACAGCAGGCAGCTACAATGTTTCAGTAACAGATGCTAATGGCTGTACTTGTATGTCAACAGTAAATATTACTGACCCACCTCAACTAACACTGAACGTTAACACAACTACCAACCCCATTTGTAATGGAGATTTGAATGGATCAATTGAGTTGGTTGCAAGTGGTGGAACACCCTATTATTCCTATAGCGTTGAAGGACCGGGAACCGAATTTACAAGCGGTGACTTCATATTTGTTGGGGACGGAACTTATACGGCAACTGTAACAGACATCAACGGTTGCACCACCTCCATTCCGGGAATCAGCATTATTGAACCTTCAGCATTACAAATAGACACTACCAATATGGTAAACGCCAATTGTAACGGAGTTTGTACCGGAATAATTGATATCAGCATGAGTAGCGGAAGTTCGCTTTACACTATTATAACTTCATCAGGTAATATTAGCTGGCAAAGTTTAATTGATTTTCAAATTGACTCTATTTGCGAAGGTGCACAAAGTATTTATGTAGCAGATGACAACGGTTGCAAGGATACGGTTGATTTTGTAATGGGATCACTTAGCAACATTGCCATAGATACATCCAACTACATTTTACCTACTTGTAATGGATTTTGTGATGCCGCAATAATTGTTGATTTATCCAATGGAACAGCTCCATACACTGTTAATTCAAACAATGGAACAGCAAATAGCATTAGTGGAACGCAATTTTCAATTAACGGCATTTGTCCTGGAGCTACAACTATTGTTGCAACAGATGACAATGGATGTATCATCAATTTTTCAATGAATGTAGCTGATCCTTTAGCCATTTCAACAAGTGTAAATACCACTGCCACACTTGTATGTAATGGAGATTGCAATGGAGAAGCAACTGTGGATATTAACAATGGAACTGCACCTTATACAGTAACAAGTTCAAGCGGAACAGTTTCAACTGTTAACAGTACGCAATTTTTAATCAGTGATTTGTGTGCCGGAACAATAAACATAGATGCGACAGATGCCAATGGTTGCACATTTGCCAATAGCATAACTTTGACAGAACCAACTGCTGTAGCCTTTTCATTGACTATGAATAATGAAGCGAGCTGCACAGCTTGTAATGACGGCTCGGCTCAATTGACCATTACAGGTGGAACAGCTCCATATACTGTTGATTGGTCAGATTTTGGATCAGCCACAACCGGTGATTCAGCTTCCGATTTAATGGGAGGTGATGGAATTGTTTGTGTTACAGATGCTGAAGGATGCGAAGTTTGTGATAGTGTTCACATTGATTTTATAGATGATATTGGATGGAATGAATGGGAACAACAACTGAATATTTATCCAAATCCGGCTAATGAAATTTTAAATATTGATGGATTGACAAAAAATTTCAGTGTGAAAATTTACAATGTGTTGGGAGAGCTTATTTGGCAAAATTCAGACAAAACTGCCTATATAATTAAGACAGAGCAGTGGTCAAGCGGAATTTATTCAGTAGAGATTGAAGTTCAGAATCAACTAATTAGAAAAAGAGTTGTGCTGAATTAAATATTTTTTTTCTGAGTGTTTTGCTATTATTTATAAAAGATTTATATTTGCGTCCGCTTTGATGAAAGCATCAAGCAAATTCCTCCTTAGCTCAGCTGGTTAGAGCATCTGACTGTTAATCAGAGGGTCCTTGGTTCAAGTCCAAGAGGGGGAGCGAGAGAAAGCCTCAGCATTAGCTGGGGCTTTTCGTTTTTATATCGTTGCTCCTTGGTTCATCCCGATAGCTATCGGGACCAAGAGGGGGAGCCCAGAAACTCAGTAACTACATAGTTGCTGAGTTTTTTTGTTTTATACATGATTCATTACTTATACATCATATATTCTGCATCCTTAGATCCTGGGCTTTTCGTTTTTATATAGTTGCAATTCAGTCAATGTGCTTTATTCCTTTTATATAGGGATAAAGTTTATTAACTTTATTTGTACGTTAGGGTGCATTAAGATTAGCAAATGTCTACAAAGCATAAAGAGAAACTTGTACTTCTACTGGAAAATCCATTAAATTCCGAAACCGACCATTTGGAAATATTGCATGATTTATATTTCGAATGGCGTGACGGATACGAATATCTAGAACCTGTTGCCAAGTATTACATAAACGGATTGGACGAATTACCTGGTTTAAAGGTCAAGAATTTATGGAATGAGGATAAGTTCAATGAATCTCGGAAGCCTTTTACAGACAGTTATCCAGAGCTTCACGCTATTGTATTGGGTATCTTGCAAAAAGAAAACGCACCCTAACACAGTAAGCAAAGCTCACGTCCTACACTTTGTCCACGCGCAAAAGCGCCCATTACTTGTACAAATCCGGGCAGCCATCTCACGGTCGGACAGCCAAAGTCCGGGGTTTTCTTGCCAGCGCACTTCGCACGTGTTTTGCACTTGCTGCGCAAGCAGCAAATCACTAGCTTTGCTCAAACGTTAGGCTGAATTAGTGGATAAGCAGATAAAATATTTCAAATGGAATCCGGATCGAATAGATTTGAATATTCACTTAGGACAAGAAATTCAACCATTAATTGAGTCAAAAATAGTATCTCAAGTCTCAGATGAGGATGATTACACCTATATTCTTCAGTCCAACAATAGCATAAAGGTTAGCACTGAGCAGGGTCTAATCACTCGAATTTCAATTTCGAACCAACCAAAAATGTCGTTTTTCAAAATTCTTAAACAAGAAATTTCAGTACCCTCTTCACAGGAACTTAAAACTTTGGAATTTGTGGTTAATGAACTTGGAAAGCAATTCGAATCAATGCCAGATCCACCTACAGAAAATGGTCGACTTGTATTGCCGACTGGTGAAATTCTAATGCAAGTGTTCAGAGATTGGCAACCAATTGTCACTTTTATCATAAAGAAAAACTAAGCCTAAAACAGTCCTAAAGCTTACGTCTGAAACTTGACCGCCGCACTTGCTCCTCAATAAATTGCTATTTTTACTCAAACGTTAGGTTTAATTGACGATATGACTGAAAAAAAAGATCTCTCTATTTACACTATTTGTATGGGCAACTTTGAAAGATCTGTCATATGGGATAAATGTGAAGCTAAGTTTTCGCGCATATTTAAAGAACCAGAACTTTTTCCTCAAATCTTTGCAGAATTTCGAATTAATAACAACGAGGAAGAATTACCGATTTGTTGCTGTAAAATAGACGATAAAAACTGGAGCCTTTTAACAACTCGAAAACTGTTCACTTCTAAAGCTGGAATTATCAACATTATTGACATGGAAACTGCACAATTGGACAGTTACCGAAACCCTCATAATTTTAACGAACCCTATACTCTAGGACTACTAATAACTCATGACGGAAATGACCATGAGTTTTTCATTGAAAACGGATATTGTTGTCAAGTAATGGTTTCTGCCATTCATGAAAGGTTAATTCTTCAAAAAAATTCAGAGGAGGAAAATCAACGGAAAATTAAAATGTTAATTCGGAGAGGGTTTCTAGAGGAAAACTAAAGCTAATACAGTAGCTAAAGCTAAGCGTCCGCACTTCAAGACGGCATTCTACTTCAGCTTCGCTTCCGTAGAACAAGGTAAATGCCTAATTTTACCCAAACGTTAGGTGTCATTAATCCCAAATCCAATGAAACTAATTAATTATTATGCAGCTGGAGCATTATTACCTGGACTTATAGGAGCAATAGTGATGTTGATAATTTCTTCTCAAATCAATTCTGACTACAAGAGCGAATGGCTTACAAAAGAATCAGCAATCGGAATGGACTTAATGATTTCATTTATATTTTCCATTGGTTATGCTATTGCTGGACTTACATTATTTCTGAACAAATTTGAAAATGTTAGAAATAAACCTTTGACAAGTTTTCTTGCATGGAATTTACTCCCTTTTATTTGGGTTGGAATAACAGTTTATATGTTTGCTAGATCAGGGGCACTTCAAGAAATTGAAGTGAAAATTTACGTATCTGCATTAACAATTCCTTATGCAATCTGTTTCGTTTCTTCATACTTAGTTTTCAGGAAGAAAAACGCTACCTAACACAATAGGTAAAGCGCATGTCCTTCCCTTTTTTGCCAACTATCCCAACAGCTATCGGGATCACACCCAATTCAACTACAATTTCATTTTCGTTGAACAAAGTAAATGCCTAACTTTAGTCAAGCGTTACAGCTAATTCCTTCAAGAATGAATGACCAAACTCATCTTTTGGATCAAAAATCAATCTTTGATCTACTTATAGCTAGTTCAAACTGTTTCAATGAATCTATGAAGGAAGTTAGAAAAGATTACGACAATTATGAAATAGAAAGATTGGACTACATTGACATAGTTGAACCTGTAAAAAATTTAGTTACAGAATTTGAAAAAGGGAACGAAGAACCTGTCCGTAATTTATTCAAAACTATCGAAAGAAATTTTCAAAATTGCGACCAGAACGCGAGCAATTTTATTCAATCCGGAATATTAGAAACCCTCCAGAATGCTACTTCTACAGCTGGACTTGATTTAAGAACTTGTTACAAAATGCTCATGAATCAAAATGTTCTCCGTATCTGGAATAGAGTCTTGCAGGGGTAGAAAACGTGAGCTAAAACAATATGTAAAGCCTGCGCCCAAGAGCTACGCAAATACAATTCAACAGACATTTCATTTTCATTGAACGAAGTAATTTGCTAGCTTTACTCAAACGTTATGTGTTATTACAATATTGCCAAAAATGGACTTTACGTTATGGTTGGAATTTGAGGAAGTTGACCCAAAAAGTTGGAACAAAGACAATGACTTTGCCAATATTCGCATTGAACTTAATGACGGAAGGGCTTACGGGTTGAATGTTTGGACTTTCCAATTCTTAGAAACTTGTAGAACAGAACTTCAGGAATCGGGCGAAAACTTAGGCGGAATTTTCATGAAACCACCAGATCTATTAGTCCAAGAATTGACCAGAGATTGTATCGAAAAAACAATCGAACAATTACTCAAAGAAGGAAACTTGGAGGACACCCTTAATCCCTCAATTGTTGCCGAATAAAAAATCATTACTTGTACATGCTGGAAGTGTTACGTCTAGAAAAATGCCACACAACACAATAGCTAAAGTCCGAAACTTGTTCACACACAATTCAACCACAATTTCATTTTCGTTGAACAAAGTAAATTGCTAGCTTTAGCCAAACGTTAGCTGTCATTGACAATATGAGTGAATTAATTGATGAAAATGAAAAGTTCGGAACTAAGCATCAATTTATTTTCGGACAGAACTCAATGACAATTCGTGAAAGAAAGCTAACTGGAAGTCGTACGGTTATTGAAATACCTTTAAATGACATTCAGGAAATCAATTACATAAAACCGAGAATTTCGACAATTGCTATTCTACTTTCTATTTTGTTATTTCCAATTATATTCATTTTTGAATTCGGAATTTTCGGACCAATATTTCAAAAGTCTATAGTGCAAATCAAATATAATGTTGGAGGTGAATTGGCTATCGGAAACTACATTTCCAAAATCAGCAAGAAAGACTTGCAGGAAATGAAATCCCTAGTAAAAAACGGTACCTATCACAATAGGTAAAGCGCATGTTCTACCCTTTTTTGCCAATCCTCCCAATAGCTATCGGGATCGCACGCAATTCAACTACAATTTTATTTTCGTTGAACAAAGTAAATTGCTAGCTTTAGCCACACGTTAGCATCAATTACAATATGACTAAAGTAATATTTACAATATTTCTTTTTGTTGGAATTTCTTGTCATTGTCAAATTGATTTAACGAATTCAACTTGGATCACCACCCATAAGACAACCTTTAAATTCTTCGACAAGTCGGTTCAGGCATCTCATCTAGACTATTTATCTGAATATGAAATTAATGGTGACACCTTACATTTTATCCATGATTTTTCAGTAGTTGAAAGTGTAACTGTTGGAAAGAAGAAAATCCCAAGAAGAGATTTTGAATTACCAGATTCATATTTCATTATGAGTCAATCAAATCCTGACTCTTTAATTTTGACCGCTATAAATCCGACAGCCATTCATCTTGTCAATGAATTAAAAGGCAGTTTTGGTTATTACCTTACGGACAAGGAAGCAATTAAATGGGAAAAATCAGGAAATCCTCCCCAAAATTTACCTAAACAACTGGACAGAACCTTAACTTTTTGGAATATCAATACTATTAAAAAAGACCGCCAAATTCATTCAATAGACATGTCAACAGTTTCTTATGGGTGGACAGGAATACATTATTTTGATATCAAATTTGATAGCAGCTTGAATTATTCCTGTCGCAGAATAGTTCAAGACTACAATAGCAAAGAAAAAATTGAAACATTCTACTTCAATGGGAGATTTGATCAATACCAGTTTGACAAAATTGAAAGATTATTTGGATTATCAGATTTACCTGACTCGGGTTCAACTAAATTCAACAGAGTAATGGCAACACATGACTCAAATTTTAGTCTAACTGTTAAACACAATCTTGGTATTTCATCAATGGCAGGAAATCGAGCTTCCCTGCCTGATTACGTTCGAGATTTCTTTGACTCTATTCACAGATATTTTCCATTAGAAGAGGATGAAACAGAAATTGAACAAACCGATTTTCCTGAATCCATGTTTGTAAAAAACTGATGCTAACACAGTAGGTTAAGTTCATGCCCGACACTCTGGCCACGCTTTTCCCTCCCAGTACGTGTACATATCCGGGCTGCCATCTCCCAATAGCTATCGGACCGGGGTTTTGGCCACCGCACTCGCATACGATAAATTGTTAGCTTTGCTTAAACGTTATGTACCATTCGCTAGACTTATGGCAAATTGCCCTCATTGTGGAGAAAAATTAGGATTTTGGAAAGTCATCTCATTGAAACCTGAGACAAATCTTATCGAGTGCCATAATTGTAATTATAACTTGAAGGCAGAAATCCATTACTTGTATCACAAAGTCCTTACAATTTTAATTGTAGCCGTTGCAGGTATTAGATTATCGAAATGGATCAAAGATGAAATGATACCCGGAAGTAATCTTGTTCTTATTCTATCCATTTTAATTTTTATTGTCGGACTGAGATATTTCTATAACAAAGTAACTCTGGTTGTATACAATACGGGAGAAAAATCAATAGGAGATATTTATCAGGAAATAAACCAAACAAAATTAGAGGCTGCAAAAATCAAGGAAATAAAGAAATTTAAAGAACAATATTTCAACATGAAAAACTCTGAACTGGAGGAAATCGCAACTCAAAACGGCTGGCAAGAAACTGCTAAGATTGCTGCCCAAGAAATTCTGAGTGCAAGGAAAAATGATACCTAAAGGTAACTTCCAATAGGATTAGTATTATATTAAAAGAAATGAGATTATTAATTATTTGTTTAGCGTTTTTTAATCTAATCACAACTAATTGGTTACTTAGTCAAGACAGTACACAATTTTATTCCATTACAGATTCTGTAATTACATATTCTTATGGGAAGGAATCCTATAATTATCTGGTCAAAAAGGAATTTAATGTTGTTGAAAACCCATATGAATTAGTCAATCTTTCTGCAAATGCTTCGAGTTATAAATTTCCAGGTCACGAGAATAATGTTTACCTACATGTAGCTTATGTCTATCAATTAAGCTTCATGGGACAAATTCAAATCGACTTTCTATTTGAAACAGATTCTGAAAACAAAAAAGTTGTAAATATCTACTCAAGAAAAACTCATTTCTCTTTTTTATTTAATTCAAATAATTATACACAATTAAACCAACTTTTAACAAAAGGTGAAATTTTACAGATTGTAAATTCAAACTTAGGAGTGAAAACCGATAGTATTAGAAATATTGGAAATCAGAAATTCCCAGTTTTAATGTGTATAGGTAAGGACACCTTACTAGGAGACAAAAATTTCCTAATACATTTGGCTGTGATCAAGACGAAAGAAAAAACGGACAGCTGTTCCAGTCAGATCATTACAAAAGACAATTCATTTATTTCTACCAAAGAGCTTGCAAACAAAAACTATTCACCTGCACTTTTAATATATACGACTGAACAGTTCCTTCCCAAAAAGGAAAGAAATGAATATAATGAATGGTTAACACACAGAAGAGAAATTGTATTTGACCTTAACAAAATGAGAATAATACAAGACCATTATCTATCGTCTTGGGATAGCCCTGTACACCGAAAGTAGAAAACTACACCTAACACAGTAGGTAAAATTCATAGCCATCACTTTGGCCGCGCTTTCCCTCTCAGTACTCGTACATATCCGGGTGGCCACTACTCGGTCGGACAGCCAGAGCACGGGTTTTGGCCACCGCACTTCAAGACGGCATTCTACTTCAGCTTCGCTTCCGTAGAACAAGGTAAATGCCTAACTTTACGCAAACTTTAGCATTAATTAAGGCAAATGTATAGCTATAAGGAATTTCCAGAACAAGTTAAGAATGCAGCTCCAAAATCACTGAGTCAATTTGGATTCCATTTAACTGAAGAAGTTGAAGATCATTGCCTACGTTATAAAAATGATAAATGGCAAATCAGTTTTATCTGTGATCATGGGGCTATTGACGTTTATCTAGTGAATCTGTTTGACAAAAACAAATACTACTTGCCTAAAGTATTGCAATTTTGGTTCCCTCAATCGGAAAAAGCACAGAAATTCCCAGAGTTCTTCTGGGGTTCAGAAAAATCAGTCAATTATCAAGTCGAAATTCTAGCAGAGTTTTATGCAGAATTCGACAAAAAATATGAGGACCTGAAAAACAATTTCAGGCAAAATAAAGAATACAATCAGAAAATATTCCAATTCATGATAAAACAAGGTTCCAAAGAACTGAAGGAGCTCTTTGAAAATGGTGATCCAAATTGGAAGAAACTGGCTCTAGAAGAAATGAAACAAAACAGCTGAATAAAAAACTAATGCTAACACAGTAAGCAAAGCTCACGTCCACCCTTGGCCAGCACACTTGCTCCCAGTTGCGTGTACAAAATCCTGGTTTGGCCTAACACGGTGGACAGCCAGAGTCCGGGGTTTTGGCTTACGTACTTTCGCACGCAATTCAACTACAATTTTATTTTCGTTGAACAAAGTAAATTGCTAGCTTTAGCCAAACGTTAGGTTTAATTAATAGTTACCTTGAATTGTTGATGACATCAATTGGTAAATACTTATTTGCAGTGCTTAGGTTTATATTCTTTTTTCTTTTATTCGGTTCAAATAGTTTATTTGGTCAAGTTTGGCCATCAAAAGGTATCAGCAATTTAAAGGGTAATGTTCTTCAAATTCGAGAAACGACAATGACGCCCGTAAAATCGAAAAAAGAACTTGGAATATGCGACACGAATTCAATTTCGATATACGTACTGAATAACCAAGGAACTTTATCCAGAGATACTTTTATAATTTGGCCTTTTGACATTTGGCCAAACATGGACACTTCGATTACGGAGTATTTCTATAGTGACTCTGGACTTTTGATATCAGAGCACTATTGTGATCTTGGAAATGACTTTTGCAACGACAATATTTATGAGTTTAATCAAAATGGTCAACCATCAGCTGTAATTGTTTATTCTGCAAAAGGTGACTCTATTAGCAGAATAGAATATGACTATAATACTGATGGATTAGAAATTGAAAGAAGAATTTATAGTGCCTTTGTGATCGGAGGTAATCTACTCTACACTTATCAGTTTGAATATAATTCAAATCGTGAGATTACTAGCAGAAGATATTTTACAGCAGATGGAAAGGTTAAATCATACAATGTATTTGAATATCAGAACGGACTTTATATAAAATCCATTGTAGATCCTATTAAAGGAAAAAAAATTATTGAAGAAATATCCTATGTATTTGACGAAGTCGGAAATTGGGTTTCAAAAACTTCAAGAGTGAATGGAAAAATAACGGGCTTTGTGACTCGTGAAATCATATATAAGAAAAACTAAACCTTACACAGTAGGTAAAGTTCAAGCCCGACACTCTGGCCACGCTTTTCCCTCCCAGTGCGTGTACATATCCGGGCTGCCATCTCTCGGTCGGACAAACCAGAATCCGGGGTTTTGGCCACCGCACATCAAGACGGCATTCTACTTCAGCTTCGCTTCCGTAGAACAAGGTAAATGCCTAACTTTACCCAAACGTTAGCATTAATTAGGTGAGCATATTCAGTAGACTTTTTCAAAAATCTAATCAAATTGAGAAACCCTACAATTTGGACTCTCTTGATGAAGTACGCGCTGAGAAACGAATTGAAATTTTTGAAGAATTAGTTTCACCTGTTATGAGCTCAATAGGTCTAAACAATTGGAATGGCAAATACCTTTGGTTTAGTGACTTTAATTCTGAAGGAATTAAATTTGTGGTTGAGTACCAAGTTTTCAAGGGTTTTGGCGGTTCTTTCGCTTTCGGAATATGCTACGAAAATGTACCAACCGTCTCAAATTGGAAAAAACTGGTTAATCACAAAACTGACAAGTCAACTAAAATACATTATTACAAGAGGCTTGAGGGATGGCAAGCAAGCTATGACGGAACTGACCGCACTTCAGGTCGTGACATAGTTAGCCATTGGAATGAAGTTGATTTTCGAAAGACGCTCTTTACAATTTTAGAAAGCTTGCCGTCAAGATTAGAGCCGTGGTTCAAAGCAAGATCAAATAGGGACCAAAACATTCTGGAACTACAAAATGAAATCAAAGGAAACACAGAGTTTGTTCGCAGAATAGTGAATCCCGATTATATACTTTGCTTTCTGAACGCCGAAAAGGGTGATCTTGAAAAAAGTAAAGTACATTTCTCCAAGTACTTTGATGAGAAACTTGCTATATCAAAAGAATTCGAGCCTATGCAGGAACTTATCTCAAAGCGAATTGAAAAACTAACCCTAACACAGTAGGTAAAGCTAAGCGTCCACACTTGGCCGGCGCACTTGGATCCTCAATAAATTGCTAACTTTAACCAAACGTTAGGTAGCATTACGATTTGACCCATGGGACTGTTCAAGAAAAAAAAATCAGCTAATTCAGGTAATCACACAAAAATCAGAAGAAAGGTTGAAATTGAAGGTCTGTCAATACCTGGAATAATATTTAATCTCGATTATCACATCATAGATCTAAAAGTTTATTCTGATGGAATAGTTGATTGTTGGGAAATGGTCGACCTTCCAATTTTTCAAGAAAAGCTTAAGAAAAATTGGGTTGTAACGAGCATTCCAGAAGGAGGTGAAATTTCAATCTTCGAATTGGGACGTTGGAAAATCAAAAACGGCAATTGGAATTTTAATCAACAGACATATTTTGATTTTGTTAAAAGTCTTGTTAAGGAGCTAAATCCAAAGATGGAAAACCTCTATAACATGCATGGAACCACTTCATTAAAAGTGAATGGCGTGAACACCTTTAAACTTGGAATTTCTTCACCAGAACCTTACTACGTGGCAAATGAAATTGGAATACACAAAGAAACTTTTGCTGGAAAGAAATTCTCGGTTTTCTTTCGTGACGAAGATGACCAATTCTACTTTTCTCAAATGAGCATTTTCAAAGATGGACTTGTACAATTAAATGACATACCAAATAGTAAAACATACAAATTTGAGGACATAAGAAAACTAATTGATTCCAAGACAATTCTTTCTGAAATTCCAAACGGCAATCGTGTTAACCTTGGAAACCTTGGGTCATTTGAATTAGAATCTGGCTATGGTGTTGACATTGAAGAAAAATACCTTGATTTTCAAGATCAGTTCAACGTGCTACAAGGAAAAGAAGACTCATTGAGAAAATGCATTCGTATTTTCAAAGAGTTCATGGAACAGCCAACTGCCAGCAAGAAGGAAGAATTGAAAGTTGCATACGAAACTATTCCGAAACATAAAAGGATGTACGTTGGAGATATGGACACCAAAGACTTTCATTTGAAGCTGATTCTGTATGGTGAAGCTACTAAGCAAGAATGGGAAGAACGTTATGGTTACCCTATGCCTGATTTTAAAGTACCTGAATTGCTTGATTGAAAACGCTACATAACACAATAGGTAAAGTCCGAAACTTGTTCACACTCAAGTTAACTACAATTTCATTTTCTTTCAACAAAGTAAATTACTAGTTTTAAGTAAACTTTAGATGAAATACAGAAACAAAATGATCAAAGGAATAATTTACCCCCTTATTAGATTACTTTCTTTCCTAATAATATTTGGAGTTTACACTTCGCATTCTCAGTCAGAACAGCAAGAAACAATAGATAAAAGAAAGTTAGCTACATCAATGGGGGTTCCGATTTTTTATACTGGAATTGACCAGATAGAACTTGAAGTACACCAATTAAAGGGTGAGTATAAAAAATTCAACTTATCTATTAAAAAGCATTTAGGTGATGGTAATTACAAAACATTATCACGTTTTAATTTCAATGGAAAAGTACCAGAATCATATGTTGTCAATGACTCTTTACAAATTATTGAGGTAAAAGACAGGAATGGTTATTCATATCTGAGGTGTAGCTATGATTCTTTGGGTCGTTTAACCTCAAAAAGATACTACAAAAAAACAGGGGAACTTAATCAGATTCGTAAATACGAATATAACGAAACTCAAAGAGCCTGCTTTATTACAGAAAGAAACGTTTCTAAAAATGAATTTGTAGAGCGTGATACAATTCATTATGATGAGTTCGGAAGAACTGAATCTCGTGTATTATTGAAATACGAAAAATACAAACAGGTGCATTCATATTCTTACAACACGAACAATCTAATAGATACAATTTTTGTTGACAATATAGGGGGTGACAAAAACGGCTATGCTTTTAAATATGAACTGAACAACTCAATGGACTGGGTTAAAATGTCAATTTATGACTTTACATCAGAAGGAGAATATCCTGATTATATAATTACAAGAATTTTGGAGTAGAAATCTATTTAAATTCTTATAACAACTTAGTAAAAAACTGAGCGCTAGATTATAAATTAAGCATAGACACTTCCCTCTTTTGCCAACTCTTCAGATAGCTTTCGGGATCACACGCAATTCAACTACAATTTCATTTTCGTTGAACAAAGTAAATTGTTAGTTTTAAGTAAACGTTAGCTATAATTGGAGACATATCATGAAATCATTCATCTCAACTTGCATTTTTTTCTTTTCACTGCAAATTTCTGGTTTCTCTCAGGTTTCTATTGACGAACTAAAAAGTCATAAGACTTATGGCACTGTCAAGGAAATAACTTTGACCACAAGCCTTGCTGATAAGAAGGGTAATTTAACTTTTGAATCGCAAGGCGTTTATAAGTATAATAAGTCAGGAAAATTGAAGCAAGAACTCTGGAGCTTTTCGAACCCTGATAGCTTGAGTTGTAGTTACTTATATGAGTACACCGAAAACAAACCTTTTTATTCTGTCAAGTACAGTGATTACGAAAACAAATTCACTCATCATATCGAATACAAATTGGACAGTTTGAATAGAATAGTATTCATTACGACATTATCTGAATCAAGCGATTCACTTCAACAATTAAGCTATACGTACTCTAATGAAACATGGAGACAAGTTCATGAATTCAATTACTCTTTAGTACTTGGACGAAAACTTCTATCACAAACTACATATCTCTACAATGAAAAAGGAATATTAACTGGTCTCTGGACTCACTTCCTGACCGGCACTATCAAGTCACAAACCATGTACAAATATGATGAACAAGATGTTTTGGTTTCAAGATTTACGCTTTCTTCAAAAAATGAAAATAAAGCCATGAAAAAAATTGAAGATTTAACCTTCAAGTATGAATTTGACAAGCTTGGGAATTGGATCAAAAGGACGGCCTATGAAAAAAAGAAAATAGTTTACTTAGAAGAAAGAGCAATTACTTATTTTGAGTAATTATAATGGCATAAACACAATAGCTAAAGTCCGAAACTTGTGCACAAGCAATTCAACAGACATTTCATTTTCTTTCAACAAAGTAAATTGCTAGTTTTAGTCATAATTAATTGCAATCGTAACGCTTTAAATTAAGAACGTTATCATCAAAAAACCCATGCCAAAGTTCACTTTATTAGTAGGTCTTTTATTAATCTTGAGTGGTAAATCATTGGCATGCAGCTGTGAAACTAGGTCAAAAGTCAAAGAAGAAATGGAACAAGCTGAGTACGTTGTATACGGAAAAGTACTGGACGTCACATTTGTTCCTGGATACTACTTTCATGAACTTATTACGAAAGACTCAAGCGAAATTCATAAAGAAGATCAGCCACCAAATGCAGAGTTTCTCAAAGCAACTTTTGTAATTACTCATACATTCAAAGGTAAATCTGAGCTTGACACTATTACTGTTTATACGGATGAGAGTGAACGATCATGCGGTGTTGCATTCCAAGCAGGAGAAGAATATGTGATTTATGGATGGAGCCGGGAATATTTAGTAGAACGCTATAATCATATATGGCATCCACTAGAAGAACCAGAAGAAATTGGATCTATTTGGACGAACTTGTGCACAAGAACAACAAAAGAAGTAAGGTCAGAATTGGCTCAATTAGAAGCCTATTTTACTGAAAATAGAACTACTCAAGTTGAGCGCTATCGCAGTACCATTAGTCTTACTGAAAATAGAATCTTATTCTGGAATGTCAAAAACCCTGTTGAGTTTGTGGGCCCTGCTAAATATGATTCTCTTACGATTTTGGTTAATGGTGGAGAATTCTATTCAACAGGATCAAGCACAGGCTACATCATTCCAACAAAAAAGGAAATGCGTTCAATTAAAGTTGATGTAATTGGCTTTCTAAATGGGCAAAAAGAATCACTTCTAGCCTTTGATTACAAAGTATTGAGGTTACCTGATCCATCTATTTATATCGGCAATTTTGATCTAACATCTGATCTAAATCGACTTAATGATCAATCTCTATTTCAAGAGTTTAGGTTCACTGCTAGATATGATTACACAACAAACTATTTGATAGGAATAACAGACTGCAATTTCTCAATAAAAAAATGGACTATACAAGTAGGTAAGCAAGAGATTGTAGGCTCAAACAAAGCGGACTATGATCAACTATTCATAGCTATTACCAATGCAAAAAAAGGAACTGAAATAAGGTTTCAATCTTTTGAAATAGCAGGACCTGATGGGGCTATGCGAACAATTGATGTGAATACAACCTACCTTAAAAAAGGCAAAAAAAATGAAGTCATTAAACGCAATTTTTGGAGTCTATCTCCATCTGAATGATAAAGTTGTGCTAGCTCATGAGGTAAAGTGAATGTCTGAAACTTGTTCGCGCACAATTCCACTACAATTTCATTTTCGTTGGATAATGTAAATTGTTAGTTTTAGGCAAATGATAATTAAGTATGACCCAAAAGACTTCAGTGTTAATATCCTTTGCTTTTTTGATTTCGTGTGGAACGAAAACGAGTCCTGAATCTGGAACACATGACCTACAAGAATCTAATTTAGCTGACTCAGTAATTACTGAAATGGAAGCAATGACGGACACATCTGAGTTTGAAATTCTTTATTCCGACTCATGTCAATTGCAAGTAAATGTTCTGTACGATTATAACGAGAATTTATACTCGAGAGAAGTTGAAGATAGTTTGGAATTACTCTATGAAAAACAAGGGAAATTTCAATTCTATGACAGAAACATTCCAGAAGAAGAAAACTATCCAGAAACCATTCTTCCCGGTAAGTTGAAACTTCTCCAAGGCGGAGTTAAAGCTTCATTATGCCCAAAATTAGAATTTGAATTTATGAACGGAATTCTTCAAGTTTCAAATGATACTTGCATAAGTAAAAACCCGCATAATTTAAGCACTAGTTTCAGTTCAGCATTTAAAACTGATGAGACAACTATAAATAATCGTATCTATCAAGATATTGGCTATATCTACATTACACCCACTAAGGACTATCATGAATGTGAAGACATACAAATTAGATCCTTCAAATGGCAAACTTGGTCGCACGGAAGTGTTGAAATTAAAGGCTTACGTAATTTCGAAATGTTTCTTGTTGATGCTGACGGAGATGACATAGATGAAATCTACCTTATCACATTTGATCAGCTGCACTACCTTGAAAAAGTTGTGAGCTTAAAACTGCGCCTAACACAGTAGCTAAAGTCCGAAACTTGTGCACAAGCAATTCAACAGACATTTCTTTTTCGTTGAACAAAGTAAATTGCTAGTTTTAGGTAAACATGAGTAATAATAACTTAGTCGTTACTTTATTCAGTTTTTGCGTTTTAGCAACAATGAAATTTTTTCTACTTATATCACCATTTTTTGTACTTCTTAGCTGTAATAATGTGAATTTGAGTGAAGAACCTAAGTCAAATGAAGGTTTATTTTACCCTGATACTGTTCAATTCGAACAAATTAGCACTAAAATTCTACTGGATGACAATGATATTTTTGATACTATTTACACAACTTACTCATCAACTTTTTGCGGATTACAATGGCGAGGAATTAAGCTTTCCAATAGCAACTATTTTAATGAAGACACTATAAAAAGTTGGCAATTTCATCAATTAGATTCAATGCATTTTATGGTATTCGATTATTCAATTGGACATTCTGAATTCATTAACACTCACATGATGTCAAGCATAAATGCAAAAACTGAAGCATTTTTAGTTACCTGGGATAGTAATATTAAAGATATGGATACTATATGGACAGAACACTTATACGGATTTCCATGTGGTAATTATCTATTAGAAACAGAATTGGACAATTCTTATGATCTTATATATTACAAGAAAATAGCACAAATAGACACCATAAGTTTTGGAGTTAGTTGCATATATAAAGGAAATAACACAAAAGACAAGTTAGATCAGTTTACAAATATTATTGAAAGTGTAGTTATTAGAAATTGAACTTAAGACAATTGTAAAGCGATTATTCTGGGGATTTTTATAAAACATAAATCACCTTGGCATATACCTTTCTTTGTTCAGATGTCATGGTTAACTCAGTTATCTGCCTATTAATTTTGAAAGAATCCAGTCTGTTGACCAATAAGCAGTGAGCATTGTTTTGGACAACATGAAATACATCCTTCTTTGTTCATCCAAATAATTATCTCTTGTTTCAGTTGTGGGATAGCCTACACCATACATTTTTAAAACGCGAAGAATTAAATCCTTGTCAATGATATCACTTTCTTGAATCATCTTTACGTATTCCTTATAATCTACATCAAAATGTCCCTTGTGAGCATACAGCTCACGTTTCCCTTTATAAACTTGAAAGACAGAATCTTTGAGAGTTATATAGTATTTGTTCAGAACAGGAGAAATTAATTGAAAAGAAGGTTCAATTGCCCATTTACCATTTTTTTTAATGATACCGTACCGATTCGAAGTGTCAGCCACTGTAGTTAAATTACAATTAAAACCAAAAGCTTTGCGAAACTGGGCACCAACTATTATTCTCTCATTTTTTTTAAACCCTGTTAAATTATTTGAATCCATGAAAATAGTTGGTTTAGAGACACTGATGTAAGAAGAATCCGTGTATTTCTGGGTTAAGGAATAGTGAACCGATAAAACAGAAAGTAGTATTAGCAAAATCCTATACATTGCATAAATTTAAAAACTAATGCCAACAAAATAACTAAAGCGAATACCTTACTTTTGTACCAACTCTCCCGATAGCTATCGGGATCGCACGCATTTTCATTTTCGTTGAACAAAGTAAATTGCTAGTTTTAGGTAAACGTTAGCAATAATTGGATATGAATAAACGGACTGGCATTATATTAAGATCATTTGCTAGAGTTTCTGTCTTACCAATTCTTGTATTTTCTATTACTTCATGGTTGATATTAAAATTTGTCGAACCTGGAACTTACCATTCTGGTTGTTTAGATTCTCCTGAGGAAACTCGAACAGATTTGGTTGAAGCCATATTCTTGGTGCTAATTTATCTAGGGACAACACCCTTAGTTTTATTGAATTTCAGCGAAAAAATAGTTACAAAACAAACCATACGGATCTCAGTATTATTGATGCCATTAATTCCGGTATTGATAGGGCTTTTTTCAATAACAGTTCCACAGTTAATTTATTATGATGCAAGAGTTTTTATGTATCTGTCAATTTCTGCCGTCATAACTACTATCATCATTCTCTGGAATGCCAGATCAGTAAATCGGGAACTGAAAAAAATCCGCTAACCTATTAGGTAATTCAATTGCTATTTCATTTTCGTTGAACGAAGTAAATTGTTAGTTTTAGGTAAAAGTTAGCATTCATTAGCCCAATATGAAAAAGATCAATATATACATACTTCTTACTGTCTTGCTATTTGCTTGTTCAAATGCCACAAATGATAATAATGAAACGGAAAAAGAAAAACTAGGTGAGAACACTTACGAGCATGACCTTAGTTCTTTCAAATCCAAAATCAAGCAAAATGGTTTCGTCTCGGACGGAAAAACACCAGAACCACCTAGCGAGCTATTCAGTTTAGTTAAATATGAATCTGAAGTTGGTTCATTAGATGCTTACCTCAGTGCTAATGTCGATACAAGTCGTAAAAACCCGATAATTATTTGGGCACATGGTGGATTCGGTGGTATTGGAAGCTGGTTTTGGGAATATGGAAGTTACACCCAGCCCTTTGTTGATGCTCAAATACCTGTTATGTGTCCATCTTGGAGAGGCGAAAACGAAAATCCCGGAGAATATGAAATGTTTTTGGGTGAGGTTCATGATTTTAAAATGGCAATTGATTATGCAAAAGAATTACCATATGTTGACACTAACCGAATATATGTGGCCGGTCATAGTACTGGCGGAACTCTTGCAATTTTAGTTTCACTTTTATCTAATGATATTCGTGCAACATTTTCGTTTGGTGGTGCTCCAGACATTTACGCAGTTGTTGAAAATGGAGAAGGGTATGGAAATACTCCTTTTAAATATTCTAACAAAGATGAATCATTCGTGAGATCCTCTATTAATTATGTCAAAGACATCAAAAATTCAATTTTCTATTTTGAAGGCGAGGAGTCATTTTATCCAGAATATGCTAATGAAATGGAATCAAAAGCCACAGCATTGAACAAACCATTTAATTCAATCATAATTCCCGGAGAGACTCATTTTAGCGTTGTTCTTCCTATAGAGGAACTTATTGTTCAAAAAATTCTATCTGATACAACTCAGAAATTAACGATAGACTTTACTGATTCTGAAGTGTTAGAACTGTTTTGAAAAACTTCACCTAACATATTAGTAAAAGCTAAGGTTCGAAACTTTTTCAAAAGCAACATAACTACTATTTCATTTTCGTTGAACAAAGTAAATTGCTAGTTTTAGGTAAAAGATAACCGTAACTACCCAAAACTGATGAGATTTTTATTATTTGCAACTTTTGGAATTGCCTTATTGCTAATCTCCTGTTCATCTGATCAACAGCAGAACAGGCGAGATTATTTTTATCAAATAGATGAGTTTAAAACACCAAAAGTACTGGTGTATGAACAAGAAAACAATCCATTCGGAACACAAAAACAATACTTCGTAATAAAACAAAAATCGGAGAGTGCTCTTGACATTGAAATCATCCAAGAAGAATTAGGAACATTTCAGGAGTTAACGGATGAGTACACTGAAAAGGGAGTATCATTGTATAGTTCGGCACATTACTTCCCTGAAGGGAATAGAACTGAAGAAGAAATCATAATGAATCAAATATTTTCGTTTGATTCAGACACAATTGGAAATCTCAAAACTCAATTTCAGGACAAATACACAAAGGAAATGGTAATCGACGAAACGTTCTGGATATTTAAGAGTTATGATCTAGATAGCATGAACAATGAAATTATGATTACCGAGGGACTTTATACACGAGAGAGAAAACTATATGACACTAGCAGTTACTGGCATCAAGAAATTCCATTGGAAATAATCTATACAAAAGGGATAGGTCCCACTCGAATTACCTACAATGCAGGGCCCAAACAAACTCAGCTGCGCTATATCAAATCCATCACATTGAGCGAATTTGAAAAACTACAAGTAACTCAGTAGGTAAAGTATACTTCTAACATTTGTTTACATTCAACACAACTACAATAACAATTTCATAGAACAAAGTAAATTGTTAGCTTTAGCTTAACGTTATGCACTAGCGTATGGACTTGATAGAAAGTATCGGAAATAGAAAAGTAGGTAGAAAATTGATTCATCCTATTGGTCCAAAACAAATTTCAGAATTGCTTGCTGGGATTCCTCAATTTACAGAAATGACTATTTTCTTTAAAGACAATTTAGGTGATCCTATCGGAGAAAAAAGGCCTGGTTGGGAGCATAAAAAACTTAAAGGAAATTCTACAGTATATCTAAAATTCAGGAACCTAATAGATGTAAGCTATAATGGACTGACAGAGAATTGGGCTTTATACATGTTTCCGTTTCATATGGAACAGAGCAAGAAAGCCAAAAATTTTATAGTTAAAACCGGACTAATTGTAGCGAAAAATTGGCTAGTAGAAAATCGTGAGGAAACATGGCGCGAAGGTCATAGACATTTAATAGTCGGAGTAACAGAAGACCTTTCCGAATTCTGCATTTTCGAAACACATGGAGAAAGGATTGTTAGCAAAGAAAAACATTATATAACCCTATAGGTAAAACGCACTTTCGACACCTCTTCACACGCAACACAACTACAATTTCATTTTCGTTGAACAAAGTAAATTGCTATTTTTAGGTAAACGTTATGTAACATTTAGGATGTTTCAAGTTTTTTCAAAGTGAGTACTATTAAAAATATTATTGTTTTTATTCTATTATCCTTCCAATTTCCTTCATTTGGTCAAGAACGTGACAGTACCGATATTAAAAAATATCTTGAATTAAATGACTATCCATACATTGATACGGTATATTATTTTCAAGAAATAAAAAATAAGCGAGTAAAAAAAGAAGGTTGGAAAGTAATAGAATCAATAGGCCCAAAGTCACATTTTATTCAAAACAACGACACAACCTATACTGCAACTGGAGAGTATTATTTAGGAGTGTGGAAGTACTACTCGAATTCAGGTTTAATTGCGATTGACACAAATTTCTATGAAGATGGATATATGCTTTCAAAACAATACAAGTTTCGATCAAATGGTAAATACAAGTATATATTCGTAAAAAAGATATACTATCAAAAACCAAATGCCGAAAATATCTCAGAAGGCAAAATAAGACAATATGATTTTCATAATAAAGAAACTAAAACTTATTACAACCGGAAAGGTGTTTTGAAGAGGAAAATTATTTGGGAAAATGACGAAATTCTATTAGAAAAAAGGTTTAAAAGCAGTGCATTACATAATAGTTAAAGCTAACGTCCAACCCTTTGACCTCCGCACTTGGCGCCGCAATAAATTACTAACTTCACCCAAAACTTAACATTCACTTATGGATGATAAAGTCTACAAATATTACCTTATGGACCTAGCTCCTTTAATTCGAGAAAAAATAATTCCCGAAAAGAAAGTAAACTGTCAATATGACTCTGGGTTCAATATGGCAATTGAACAAATTTTACATTTAATGGAAGAGCAAGCCATTTCCTTTGAAATTGATTTAAAAGAAATTAACCTAGACAAGTAATTATCCGACCCTTCAAACTTTCGAATTGGTGATTATTAACTATAACCTAAAAAGAATGATTCTTGCTAGCGTTGTACACAACTGCCATTTCATTTTCGTTGAACAAAGTAAATTACTAGTTTTAGGTAAAGGTTAGAACAATGAGATATCTTTTATCACTTTCTTTCATTATACTATGTCTTCATTTATCAATTGGTCAAATTGATAAAAAACATAATATATGCTACCATGGTTATAATGAACTTGAAACTGAATTGAAACAATACAAAGACTCTGCAATTACGGATTTAAAAATATGGCTGCCACATTGTGATGTTAGTGACGAAACACTAAAAAGATCTTGTTCAATTGACAGCATACCACCAGTAATTGGCTCATATGACTCACTTAAAACTTTACGTCTCTACAATGTATCAGGACTAGCTTCTTATGCTTTTATAAAGAACATCAACAATCTTAGAAATCTTTCAATTGGAGGAACTTACAATATTGATTATAAAACCATTGGCAACTTAAATCAACTAGAAAATTTGACATTTATAGAAACAACCATTTCTGATGAGGATCTAAATCATTTTATCCAAATGAAAAATTTAAAAAGCCTCACCTTAATAGCCAATTTCAACATTACAGAATACAATGTCTCTTTAATTCAACAAAAAATGCCTCATTGCAAAATAATTCTAGAGTAACCAATTTAAGCTAACTTTCGCTAATCTAAGATTCGTACAAAATGAAGAGTTTATTACTATTTATTTTTCTAGCGCCTATATTCAGTCTGGCCCAAGAAAATAACATTTCTTGTGATGATTGCTGGGTAGAATATAAAGTTGAACCACAATTGGAAGAATTACCTGAAGACTATTGTCCTTTAAGGATTTGTTCTGACGGAAGTATATGTTGCTTCTTAACAGAAGACAATGAAATCTTTAAAAATACTCCTGGTTGGACAAAAATTGATGAAAATAGACTTCAAATAGTTGGGGATGAACCAAAGTTTTTCAAAATAATTAAATGGACCAAAAATGAAATAATTTTGGAATCAGAATCTAACCCTAAACATAAATGGTATTTTAAAAAATAATTGATACTTAAAGCCTATGCTTTCTCAAGAACCTATCAATAATTATATCCATTTACTAATTCTAATTCTTTTAATAACCTCATGCACGAATACTGATAATGCTGAGATTAATTCAACAGTAGAACCCATTGAAATTACAAATGACATTGAAGGTGCTGCTGATTCTTCAACTTGTGATTGTAGTATTATTGATGAAAAAGTCATACAATCCTGCATTGAAGTGGCTTATCTTCAAGTAATTGGTAGTAAAAAAATAATTGCCAATGAAAAACTTAGTTCTAAATGGATACACACAAGCCCTCAGACTTTTTTAGATCAAATAACTGCTAATGAATTTTCTAAAAATGGTGATGTACAAGATTCCTTAATTGAGCAAGGTTTATTCATAGACTGGTGCGACAATAATTGGATGAAAGATCAGTCAGAAAATTATTCTGGACAATGGAGGTTTGACAATTCATTTACTCAAAATTTTAAAGAAAGTACCCAAGACACAAGCTACCAATTTTCTATCCCTGTAATAAGTTGTAATCAGCATGTCTTTGCCATTTCAATAATGAAAAAAGCTAACAATTATTCAGGTGGAAGTGAATATGTATTCTTTTTGAAAGATGGAAACTGGAAAATAGTTAGGAAAGGATCATTTGGATAAAAATCTTATTTTATGTTAACTTTCTTTTGAAGAAGCAAATTTAATTCCTTTAAAACCCAACTTCATTTAAGAATATCCAACATTGATCCAAAAAATAAATAATATCATATATGCAGTTTTGATTATGTCATTGATCAGCTGTTCTCAATCTTCTGATAGTAAGCATTCAGAAACAAATTCTACATCAAAAAATGATGATGTTGATTCCACAATGCAAGTGGTTAATCATGAAAATGACCTAATAGATAAATCAGGAAGATTCAAATATTACAGAGCATTTGATTGGTTTAGTCAAAAAGGAATTTCTGAATTAGATTCACTTTTAGAATATCCACATATAAAGATTGAAGAGAAAAATAGCACAACCATTGTAAACTGCGTTTTTAAGGGTTATGAAGATCCTTACTTGTTTGAGAATTCAAATTGGGAATCTGATTCTTCTCATTGGGATGATTCTGCTGCAGAATGGTTCAGACAAAAAATACAATTGAAAAAAGATACTGTTGAAATTTCCTTTTTTGTTGCGGAAGGATTTGCTGATACAATTGAAGGTAACTGGTGGTTTACCGATTGGATTTGTTTAACAAAAAACACAATTAAATGGTATGAATTGACATCAAATAACATTGAATCAATTCCTCAGGAAATGAATGAAATGGAAGTGACATTGAATGAAAAATTTGAATTTGATGATGCAATAAGCATTCATGAAATTTTGACCATGAACAAGCCTTTTAGCTGGTCACCACCTTTTCCTACTTATAATTTAAGTTTTGATTTAAAACACAATTTTGATAAAATGTCAGAACTTGAAACTCAATCGGACATTCTATGCTGGCAAATTTTTGATCACTATTTAAGCTATCAAAGTACAAATTGTAGCCCTCCAAGAAAACTAGATAGTGATTATGAAATTGAATTAGGTAAACCTTAGCATTCATTACAATCATGCTCATCTGGAATTTAGGAATATACCACGTAAGCTTTTTCAATAGAAACAACTATGATCCAAATTCTGCTGATAAGAAAATTTGTCAGTGCCGCAGAAGACAAGATTTGCATACATAGCGAAGTTGAAATTTCACTTTACACAATTAACAGGCACAAATTATGGGCACATTGCGGAAAAGACATATTCACCACCCCAGAAGGAAAGGATGATTTTAAAATCGAAGGAGGTAAAATCTACGCAAAGGACTGGGAAGGTAATAGATATGTATTTGACTCAAAGGTCTCAGTATAAAAAACAGCCTATAACACAATAGTTTAAGGGCAAGTACGGTGAATCAATTCAACTACCATTTCGTTGGAATCTGCAAATTATATAACTTTAAGCAAACGCAATTTTTTATTACTAATACATGTACAGATTCTATTTTTATTTTGGATTAATTATTTTAATTGGATGTACCAATAACAATCAATCTACAAGAGAATCCAAACAACCTTCCATTTTAAAAAATAATACTTCCAAATATTTAGGACAATGGAAATTGGTAAGGAAAGCTCTAATTCTAAGAAATGAAATTAAAGCTGATTTAGATGCGAATAATGATTCAATATACAAGTACATAAATGAAACTTCAATTTGGACTTTTAAACTAAATAATTGGTGTTCATCTCCCAAAAATTATCATATTGAAGGGGATAGTTTATTCAATTCGAATGGTGATCAATCTCAACAAATTACTTTGAAAAATGATACAATGACAATCAAAACTCACATTAAAGATAATGATTACGATATTGAGGGCTATATAAGATCAAATATTAAACAAGAAGTTATTGATTCAATAATCAAAATTTAAGCTTAACACAACTAGTAAAATTCAATGCTTGTACATCAATAATTAACTTTAAGCAAACATCAAGTTCAAGAAGTACATATGCAATGTATAGATTGAAAAACTTCGTCTGGTATAATAGAAACGGAAAACTCAATCCTCATCAACAGGTAAACCAATAATTACCTTTTGTACATTTTTGCTTCCTATTTTATATGAAATGTACCTCAATTGTGCATCAAATAATTATATGAATCAACTTCTATTATTAATATTCCTCATCACTACACAACTTGTTTTTGGTCAACAATACTCAAGCTTAATAAGTGACAATGAAATTGAAAACTTTATTTCATTAGACATCTCAAACACAAAAAAACTAGATCATGAGCGCAAGGGTAAAAGAAGACTTTACAGAAAAATAATCAACTGGGACACGAGTATATTTACTGAACCAGTTAAAAATGCAAGTACCTGGGAGAAGTATGTTTATTTTTTTAAAACTCAAAATCAAATAGACTCCTTGTTTAATCAAGACGACAAATTATTCATAGTAGAACAAATCAAAGCCCAAAAAGATACATTGTGGAACAGTGAATGGGAGAATATTAAAATTGAAAGACGTCCGAGAAAAAATCAATATTCTTTTTCAATCCCTTTATTTACAATTAACCGCCAAGTTGCTATTATCAATAAAATTTACTATTGCGGTAACCTTTGTGCTTATGGTGGTCATTTTATATATGTCAAAAGAGATGAGCAATGGTATTTATGGAAGACTATTAATGCCTGGATGAGCTAAACAACCCCCCAATCTGCATTATTCACAAACAAATTAGCTGCACTGGCAAAATTCAATTTTATTTAGCCTGTACCATATTGTAATTTTAACCTAAATAGAACTTATGAAACTCAAACTAAGCTTGTTTTTTGTGCTTTTGTCTGCTACCCTTTTAGCACAAGATTTATACCTGAAAAATCCCAAATCAGGGAAAGAAAGATTGATTAAATCCGGACGTAAAATTTGCGTTTGGCAAAAAGATCAAACTGAAGCTATCAAAGGGCGCTATCAGGTTTTAAATGATTCTACTATCAGTATTGGAGACAAAAATGTTCCACTCAATGAAATTGAAATTATCAGGGTGTCCACTAATCCTGAAAGAATTGGATCTATTATTGCCGGTATACTTCCTGCCATGCTCACCGCCTATGGTTTTTCAGCTTTGAGCTATAGTGATGATCAATTTGCCTGGTTTATGATTGGTTTTGGATCTGGAGCTCCACCCTTAACTGCCTCTATTCTGGGAATAGTGAACGGTAGAAAAAGAAAAGCAAGTAAGGGCTGGGAATTGAAAATTCAATAAAAGCTCATTCGCCACAAACTAACACTTAAACATCTGTATATCAGATCATAAATTTTAAGCCACTATTTTTCCGTTTACTTGTAGTGTTAAATAACACGCAAATTTGCTATCTTCAACAGAATCGCCGCTTGCTACCGTGAAAACATTTCTGAATAAAATTCAGCATTTAGGGATATCTGATGAAACTGACCAAGGCCTGGTACAGATTATAAAATTGCTTAATTCAATTACCCTGGTAACCATTGGTTTTGGGATTCTTTATTTCTTTATTTCACTAGGTATTGCACAATACAGCATGACATACATTGTCATCATTAATTCAATACTGATTTCCGGTGTTTTTATATTTAATAATAAGAAGTATTACAAAACATCTCGCCTTTATTTTTTGTCTCTTGTCAATATAGGATTGGCCCTAAACTGTGTGTTTTTTGGAAAAGAATCTGGCATCCATTTTTTCTACCTGGTTTCTGCCAGTTTACCCTTTATATTTTTTAGGAACTCTGAATTAAAATTGATAGTAATATCGGTATTGATGCCCACTACATTTTTTGTGCTTATTCAATTCAACGCTTTTCCTACAAATTACATTCAGCACATTGATAATCTGCAATTAATATTCAACATGAGTATGATTTCATCTTTTGTGTGGACCATTATCAATTTCTATATCGTGGCACAAAAAAACCACAAATCAATGGTTGAAATCAATGATAAAAACCTGGAGATTAACAACGCATTAGATCAAAAAAGTATCTTGTTACAAGAGGTTCATCACCGCGTTAAAAACAACCTTCAAATCATCATCAGCCTTTTAAATTTGCAATCTGTAAAAACAGAAGACGAAAAAACAAAACAATTACTGGAAGAAAGTTCCAACCGAATTAGATCAATTTCAAGTGTACATGAATTGCTTTATTCTACTAAGGATTTTTCTAACATCTCTGCTAAAACTTACATTGAGCATTTAATTGAAAACATTGAATTATCACAGCTCAACAAAGAGGTAAGTACAGCCATCAACTATCACATTGAAGATGTGAGTTTATCTTTGGAAAAGGGAATTCCTTTGGGCTTAATCATTAATGAAATTGTAACCAATTCATTAAAACATGCCGTTGTTGAAAATGCCGTTAATATTGATATCCAATTAAATTCAAACAACAATTCAATAGATGTTTTGATAAAGGATTCAGGGAAGGGATTTGACTTTGAAAGTCAATTACAAAACGACCATTCATTGGGCTTGTTTTTAATTAAAACCATCATTGAACAAATTGATGGAAATTTGGATACAGATATCAGTGAAAAGGGAACCCAATATCATATACAGTTTGAAAAATAGGGATTAATCAATTATTGTGATGAAAAAGGCCATATCATCCATAAATATTATTACCCACTATTGACATGAATCAAAAAACTAAATTAAACAAGATACTCCGAACTATTCTCTTAGTTTATATTGGTATTTGGATTATTCTTGGCATTTATGGATTAATCGCAGATGTATATTATGAAGTGCCCTATGCTGGATACCTAACTGTGTATGCCATAATCTTTGGCTTGTTTTTAGGTGGAGGATTTTGGTTAATTCTATACGCTTTTGATAGATATCGAAAGAGCTTGGAAAAATAGATTTAACTATTACAAACTATCCCTCACTCCTTTTGGTTCCTTATCTCTTAAAATAATTCATACCTTAGTCATTCCAAAACTTATTAAATGAAAAGGTGGTATTTCAATTCTATCTGTATTATTCATTTATCATTTTATGATAATTACTTGAATCAAAACTCAAATTTTGCTTCAAATTCTACAGTGCAAATTAATAATGGCTTAAAATCACATAGATCTAATTCTAGAACTCTTGCCATTTCATTTATAAGAATCATAATAATAAGTGATAGCTTATGAAAATCCCAAGCTTAAAATTTAGTTTGTTTCTCTTTGTTATTCTAGTAATTCCTTATGCCATCAAACTGAAATTCAAAGAGCCATATCCGGCAGTTATTTTACCTAGCGGTCATTCTCAAATTGATGTAGATAATTCAATCACAAGAAGTCAAGAATATCATGTTTTCGTATACAGCCAGGGAGCAGAAAAAGAAGTAACAGTATCTGACCTTTTCCCAACAATTCCAAAACACATAGCTTTCTATGTTGTCAAAGACAATCTTGGATTTCCCACAACAGAATTAAAAGAATCAGAACGCAATTCATTTAAAAATTATATCATACCGGGGAGACTCAACAAGCATTTAAAACAGGATGAACTGAAAGAATATTACACAGAAAGTCTTGGGTATGCTATTGATTCAATTAAAACTACCAGAACGGAATATGTGAGAGACTACATGCTAGAAAACCCAATTTTAGAAACAAACCTGATTGATTCATCAATTGTAATATTCTAAAGGATGAAAAATTTATACAATAAACTTTGGACAAACATCATCAACAATACGTCCAACGACCCAATTGCAATTCACAATTACAGATACATATTTATCTTCATATTTGTGTTCTATTTCATCCCTACAGACACTCTGTGGATTACTGACGCACCGGATGCCTTATATAACCCACCAAAGCTATCAATTGGTTCATTTTTCAGTGGTTTTCCTTCCTACACAGTTTTATTCATCATCAATGTTTTAATCGTTGTGGGATTGTTCATGATAAGCTTGAACAAGTACAGTAATATTGCAGGTATAATTACTTTTCTATTAATAATAATAAACCTGAACTTTAAGTACAGTTTAGGAAAAATAGATCACGACATATTATTATACCTCACCTTACTTTGTTTCTCCCTTTGCAACTGGCGTTTTGATGTCTCCAAGGAAAATAAAATATTACCTATCCCACCTGAAACACTATTAGCCATTTTCATTGCATTTGGAATGTTTACAGCAGGTATTCAAAAAGCAACAAATTGGATAGATTTTGATATGCAAAAAAGTGGTTTCCTGGCTTGGTTTAACTCAGGCTATTACAATCAAAACAGAACACTTTTTCTTGCTTCCATGATTCCAAAACTCCCAATGGTAGTAATTGAATTAATGGATTATTTTACGGTAATTTTTGAATTGGCTCCTTTTCCTATTCTATTGTTTGGATCTAAAAAATTATGGAAAATGTGGCTTATCACTGCCTGCCTTTTCCATATTGGCGTAATTCTGTTTCTTAACATTACATTCGTTCCACACATACTCGTTTACTTACCATTTTTAATTCCGGCTAAATTCTTTACAAATTTTGGCAAAATTGGAAAAAGCGTTTTTATCAGTGCTATAGGTATTTGCGGAATTATCCAAATATATCTAATGACGAATAGTACTACCATCATGCGAGAAATAATTGGATCTAGAAGTATATTATTGATTGTTTCTTTGGTTCTATTATCTTCAGTAGTTGTAATTGGCATATATAGTATGTATTTGGATTCAAAAAAACCTGTACTTGAAACCAATCCAACTTCTTAATGAAACAATTAGCATCTATTTTTTTAGTTTTTTTACTAAGTATTTCAAGCAAATCTTTGTATTCGCAAGATTATAGACACAGTATAGGTATTGGATATGCTTCAGCTTATCAATCTTTCTCAACCAGCACCGTTTCCAGTATAAATTTAACAAGTAGTATTGGCGTTAGATATATGGCAGCTTTGAAATGGGATATAAATGAAAAGGTAGATTTTGTTTCAAGTATTGATCCATTCATTTTTGCCTATCCATCAGTTTTTTCAAGTAATAATGCAATTTCGGGTTCAATTGACATTCCTTTAGACTTAAAATTCTACTTTGGAGGAATAGATAGAACTGCCTTCTTTCTGGGTGCCGGATTCAATTACTTTTGGCTGAATTGGACAAGCAGTATTAAAACCGGTATCAGTTCATACGGACCACAAATTTGTTTAGGATTCAATAAAAAAATGCAGCATTTAGGTGTTGGCGCCAGAGCATCATACACACTAGGATTAACTCAACAAACCAGCAATTTAACCAACGTATCCGAACGCAATAATTTCTTTAGTATTGGTGTATTTATGTTACTTCCTTCTCCAGGTGAATTAAAGGAGAGAAATAATTAAAAGACCAAAAAATGATCCGCTTTAATCTACTTATTGGGCTATTTATCTTATCCTATCAAGCCCTTAGTCAGGATACCTCAGATGTTTACCGACTAAAAAATTTGGAATACATGAAATTAGCAAACCGGGTAAATTGCGATAGTACTACCGGTTCAAATATTGAACATAGAATCTGTCTAAATTTAGAATTTCAAGAAAAAGATGCTGTACTAAATGAAGTATACACCAACTTTATCAATACTTGCGAATCTGAAGAGCAAAAAACCATTTACCAATCTTATCATGATAATTGGATTATTTATAGAAGAAAAGCCAGCGAAATTGAATCAGAAGGACTTGAGAGCAATATGCTTGGTATATACTACCTTAGCACCATGATCAAACTCACAGAATTAAGAACCGAAGAATTAATATTTTTACAAGAATACTAATACGTTGAATATGTTTCCAACCCAATCTGAAGCCAGCATTAAAAAAGGAACCTGGTTTGTTATCCACGATAATTCAAATACCATACATGTTTGGGGTTCCAACACCAACGGTAAAGAAAAGGTATATCTCAATGAAAAACTGGTTTCTGAAAAAAGAAATTTGGGTAAAAAAAGTGAACATTCATTTGAAGACGATCAAGGAAACAATTATCATGTGCTTATCTATACTGATAGTTATACAAGAGGTAGCTTAGTTTGTGAAGTGAGTAAAAATGAAGAGTTAATCAAAAGTTTTAAAACAAAGTTTGCAATAGGAAAGTTGTTTAAATCTAAGGCCTTTTATTCACTCATTATTATATCGGCCTTATTTGGTGTAATAATGGGGATTTTTGAATTACCATCTTACGCACTTTTCATATTCATGGCATGCATATTTCCTCTGTATATTAAAATGAGATCACCCGGAGATATTTCCATTATTGAAGATCCAGAAAACTAAGGTTCATTTCCTAGCATAAAGTCTACCAGGGATCTGGTGTCCCCTCTTTTACTGTAATAGTCATTATTTGGCTGGCTGCTAAATATCATCATCACCGCAATTCCAACCATCAAACCAATTTTTACCCAACGATTTGTAGCTATGTAATTCACTGCAATTCCAATTGTCAAATAATAAGCAATGGAAATAAAAATTATGTAGCGTGCTATAAATACCGGTGTTATATATGATAAAGCAAACAGCATGAGGTAAGGAACTATGAACCAAAAAATCACCATCTTAGTGTAAACATTTGGTTTTCTATCTTCTTGATTATCTGTGCTTTTAGATTTCTTAATAAAATAAATACTTAAACCCAAAACCAATAGAAACAAGAACATAACAGTATTGAAAGGAGCGTTTGAAAACTTCCACAACATTCCATACAAATTGATAGGACTAGGGTCTGGAGCGGCAAAAGTTTCTTTTTCATAACTATCTACAAACCTAAATGCCATAATTCCAATATATGGCAGATAAGCCAGAATGGTAATGATCACATTCAATACATACTTTTTAAAAATCTTTTCTCTAACATCCTTAAAAAATAGTACCGACACTCCTTGAATAAACAAAATTACAAAGGCCAAAAAGTGCCCATAAATATTAATAACATTAGCTAAAGCCAATATCACAAAATGCTTTTTGCTCGCAGGATTCCTAATTAAATGGAAAAAGGAATACATAGACAAGGTAGATAAGAAAGTGAAAAGTGAATACACCCTTATATTGTGAGCATGATGAATATGTAGCGTAGAAAACGTAAAAATTGTACAGGCGATAATAGCTGTTTGAATATTAAAAAAGTCCTTGCCAATTTTATACAACACCAATACTGTTAAACAGCTAAAAATTGTGGGCAAGGCGCGCATTGCTTCAACTGAGTCGCCAAATACATTTACCCAATAATGCAAGATAATTTCAAAAAGAGGGGGATTATTACCTCTACTCATGGCCTCCACTATATAACTTACATCCTTATGTGCACAAAAAATGCTGAAAGGCTCGTCATGGCCTATCTCCATCACATTTAAAAATGCAATTTTAATGATGATGTTAAGGAGCAAGAATCCCGACATCCACAACAGATCAATCTTATTCTTTACAATGAAGCTCTTCATGTATGACGCAAAAGTATCTATTAAAATGATTTTCAGCTAAAACACCTAAAATTTAAGTCATTTAAATCCCTATATTTATTGGTCCCGCTAAAAACGATTAATAACAGTAAAAATATAATTTCATGAGTGATTCTAGTAAAGGTAAATGCCCTGTTATGCATGGTGCAAATACTGAAAAGCACAATGATGTAATGAATTGGTGGCCCAAAGCATTGAATTTGGACATTTTACATCAGCACGATACAAAAACAAATCCACTTGGTAAGGATTTTAATTATGCAGAAGAGTTTAAAAAGTTAAACCTTGAAGCATTAAAAAGTGATTTAAAAGCCATGATGACGCAAAGTCAGGATTGGTGGCCCGCAGATTGGGGGCATTATGGTGGATTAATGATTCGTATGGCATGGCATGCTGCCGGAACTTATAGAGTAGCAGATGGCCGCGGTGGTGCAGGCACAGGTAACCAAAGATTTGCTCCCATGAATAGTTGGCCGGATAATGCCAACCTGGATAAAGCAAGAAGATTATTGTGGCCAATTAAAAAGAAATATGGTAATAAAATTTCATGGGCAGATTTGATCATACTTGCCGGAAATATGGCTTATGAATCAATGGGATTCAAAACATTTGGTTTTGCCGGTGGTAGAGAAGATATATGGCACCCTGAAAAAGATGCATACTGGGGATCTGAAAAAGAATGGTTGGCAGCTACCCACAATAGATACGATAGCGATAAGGATAGAGAATCATTAGAAAACCCTTTAGCTGCTGTTCAAATGGGATTAATCTACGTGAATCCTGAAGGAATTGACGGAAATCCAAATCCTGTAGAAACAGCAAAAGATGTTAGAATGACCTTCAAAAGAATGGCCATGAATGATGAGGAAACCGTTGCACTTACAGCAGGAGGTCATACCGTTGGTAAAGCCCATGGTAATGGAGACGCAGGAGCTTTGGGTGTTGAACCTGAGGCGGCTGATCTTGAAGAACAAGGACTTGGCTGGAAAGGCGGAATAGGCGCAAATGCTGTTACTAGTGGATTAGAAGGTGCCTGGACAACTACTCCGGACAGATGGAACAATACCTATTTCCATCTATTATTGAATTATGAATGGGAGAATGTAAAAAGCCCTGCAGGAGCTCATCAATGGGAACCGATTAATTGTAAAGAAGAAGACAAACCGGTTGATGCACATAATCCAAATGTCAAAAGAAACCCAATCATGACAGATGCGGATATGGCCATGAAAATGGACCCTGAATACCGCAAAATATCAGAGATATTTTACAATGATCCTGAATATTTTAAAGAAGTATTTGCCAGAGCGTGGTTTAAATTAACCCATAGAGATATGGGTCCTAAATCAAAATACCTGGGAGCAGATGTCCCTCAAGAAGATTTGATTTGGCAAGATCCTGTTCCGGCTGTTGATTATACTTTAAATGATGCTGAAGTGGAAGATATCAAATCAAAAATCCTTAACAGTGGCTTAAGCAAAACTGAATTAATCAACACAGCTTGGGATAGTGCAAGAACCTTTAGGGGATCCGATAGCCGAGGTGGTGCAAACGGAGCGCGTATTAGATTAGCTCCGCAAAAAGATTGGGAAGGAAATGAACCTGCCAGATTACAAAAAGTACTGAGCAAATTAAGTGAGATCCAATCAGGCTTATCAAAAAAAGTTAGCATGGCAGATTTAATTGTGCTGGGTGGAACTGCGGCTGTAGAAAAAGCTGCTCAAGAAGGCGGATTTAACATCAAGGTTCCTTTTACAGCAGGAAGAGGAGATGCAACGGATGAAATGACAGATGTGGAATCATTTGAGGTGTTAGAACCAATTCATGATGGATACAGAAACTGGTTGAAAAAAGACTATGAAGTAAAGGCCGAAGAATTAATGTTAGATAAAACTCAATTATTGGGACTAACGGCTCCTGAAATGACAGCACTTGTAGGTGGAATGCGTGTTCTTGGGACAAATCATGGAGGAACCAAACATGGTGTATTTACGGATAATGAAGGCGTTTTAAGTACTGACTTCTTCGTGAACCTAACGGATATGAATTATACTTGGAGACCACATGGTGAAAACCTTTATCACATCATTGATCGTCAATCAGGACAAACAAAATGGACTGCTACAAGGGTTGATTTAGTATTTGGTTCAAATTCCATCTTAAGAGCATACTCAGAAGTATATGCACAAGATGACAATAAAGAAAAGTTTGCTCAAGATTTTGTAAACGCCTGGGTAAAGGTGATGAATGCAGACAGATTTGATTTGAAATAATCAGCACTTAATAATATCAAAAGTATAGGGGCATCCAATCAAAGGGTGCCCTTATTGTTGGTATAAACCACATTAAATTGATGAAAATAATGAGCGCAACTGTTCTGATACCAACGTCCAATTTAAAATCCTTTTGATCTACTCTATTCTTTTTATCGGTTAAACTGTATATAACGAAAGGCAACAACAGCAACAATGCCGAATAGATATAAGCATAAGATCCGCCATTAAATTCCACAATATTTACAATGTAAACAGCAAAAAATCCCCAAACATAGATTTCAAACCAGGTAAGAAAAATGCCTAAAACAGGTACACTTTTCTTGAAAATATTAGTGTTTTTTTGACTTCTCTTTACCAAATAAATGGCCTTAGCAAATCTCAATAAAAGGACTAATACAAAGTTTATTGATACGGCAATTGATATACTAACAATCATAATTTCTATTAATAGATCAAATATAACTAATGAATTCGTTTTCTAAATTATCTTCATTCTATTAATGATGTTTATTAATCAACTACATTAGCAAATCTAAGGCAAAGGCATTGTTCGGTTTAAGAGATATCAGCTATATATTTATACTTTTAGCAACCTTTGCTGAAATAGTAGGAACCATTGGAGGGTTTGGTTCTTCAGTATTCTTTGTCCCTATAGCTAATTTTTACTTTGATTTTCATTCAGTTTTAGGATTAACCGCTATCTATCATTTATCAAGCAATCTTAGTAAAATTGCATTATTCAACAAAGGCCTGGATAAAAAATTGCTATTAAACATTGGTGTTCCTTCAGTTGCATTTGTAATAATTGGAGGCTACCTGTCTAATTATGTTGAAACAAAATATCTTGAAGTAATATTGGGTGTATTTTTAGTAGCCCTCAGCCTATTGTTTTTAATAAGAAAAAACCTGTTTATCAATCCAAATCGTAAAAATGCAATTACCGGAGGAGTATTATCGGGTCTTTCTGCCGGAATGCTAGGCACAGGTGGAGCAATTAGAGGACTTACCATGGCAGCATTTAATTTGGAGAAAAGTGCATTCATTGCCACCTCAGCGGTCATTGATTTTATGATTGACTTTTCAAGAACCTTTGTCTATTATCATAATGGTTACATCCATAAACATGATTTGATGTATCTACCATTTTTAATAGTGATAGGATTTGTAGGAACCTACATAGGCAAAAGAATTTTAAAGCATATCCCACAAGAAAAATTCAAACTCATATCCCTAAGTTTGATTCTGCTAATAGGCTTGATCACTATTTCAAATATTATCTATCGTCTGTTTTAATCAATTATAGGAATCCAATAGTATTTTGGATATGATTAGTGTTAGGGATGATAAATGAATACTTTAAATAAAAACCCTCATCTTATGAGAAAAGTATTCAAAATTGGTGTATCCACCGCAATCATATTCCTTGTTACGACTTGTTCAAAGGAAGAGTCATTTGAAAACAACATTGACAATCTGAATACTAGTGATCCAATAAAAATAATTGACTCGCCTAACGCTCGATTTGATTTTGATTATTATGACATTATAAGAGATGATTCCGTTCAGGTTTCATTACGTACTAATTTTTTAGGCGATAATAAACATGAGTTAATTGCTGATATCCAAATGTTTGGAGGGGGATACATGCTCTCAGCAAATGAAAAAGAATATCCTTATGGCGCTACCTATTTTAAATTGGATAAAAATAGCTACATCCAATTTCAGGGTGATGTTAAAGAAAATCCAACTGCTGTTTTAAAATATGAAGATGGAATTGAACCTTATAAGATTCAGAAAGAACATGTGGTTCTAACTCAGTTTTTTAAAATTCAAGACAATACTGATTTTATAGTATCGGGTGAATTATTTTTTGTGTATGAACCCATGTGTTCACCAAATAATATTTATTTTGATCTAATTCAAAAAAATGGTCAATTACAATTGAATGAAACAAAAAAAGTGCTTCCAAGAAAAGAGACCCCTTATAAGGAACTTTAGTATTTTGATTTCTTTCTTATTTCTAGCTTGTGGACAACAAGAATCTGAAGAAACTTCAAATGTCCATGATTCAATTATTACAGAATCAACTGATACACTTTTTACCAATAAGATATCTTCTGAAATTGATTGGGATGTCGCTTTATCATTTATTAATGATTACAGGGATATGGAAGATGTTTTACATGCCGAAGAAGAAAGATTAAACTGGGTTGATAATGACACTAGAACCTCAACAAACTTTAAACTTATTCACCGAAAAATGTATGAAGATGCCCGTAAAGCTGATGAATTAATGGGTTTGGATTATGTAGCAATTTTCAATGCTCAGGATTACCCCGATCAAGGTTTTGAAATAGCAGAAACTAATGAACAAGACAGTATTCTTATTGTAAGAGGAATAGATTGGACTACTTTTGAGGTACAGCTTAAACTGATATATGAAGAAGGGAGCTGGAAAGTTGATGGAGCCGGAGATGTAAACATGCAATAATTTAATGAATGAAAAATTTGCCAAATCCAAAAGTTGATGACTTTTTAGCAGAAGGCTGCGGAAGATGTAGCTTATATGGGACACCGGAGTGTAAGGTTCATACCTGGCCGGAGGAATTGAGAAAATTAAGATCTATTGCATTAGCATCCGGACTAGATGAAGAAGTTAAATGGGGATTTCCAACCTATACTTTAAAAGGCAAAAACATCTTTAATATTGGAGCATTTAAGCATTTTTGTTCCTTAAATTTTTTCAAAGGATCACTATTAAAAGATGAAGCCAAAATATTGGATAAAGCCGGTGAAAATTCAAATGTAAGCCGACTAGCCAAATTCACTTCCTTAAAAGAAATTGAAGCAGTAGAAGAAATTTTACATGCTTACATTGATGAAGCCATTGAAAATGAAAAGGCTGGTAAAAAAGTAGAATCTAAGTCCGTAAGTGAATACGAGGTACCTAAAGAATTTGAAGAGATTTTAAGTAAAAGAGCAGATGTAAAAACAGCTTTTAACGCACTTACACCAGGTAGACAAAAAGGCTATTTACTCTATTTTTCAGCACCAAAACAATCTAAAACCATTATCAGTAGAATAGAAAAATACATCCCAAAAATATTAGATGGAAAAGGATTTCATGATAGATAAGTCAATTTTATACTAATATTTTAGTTAGTAAATCAATTAGTTTAATTGCTACATTAGAAGTCACAAAATAATAGTCAAATGAAAGCAGAGGGTAAAGTAATAGTAGTCACCGGTGGTGGAAGTGGAATTGGAAGAAATTTAGTTTATAATTTAATAAACAAAGGAGCTATTATTGCTGCTGCTGATATTCATCAAGAAGGACTGGATGAAACCAAGGCCAATATTAAACCGGAATTGCAAAAAAACCTTTCATTACACATTGTAGATATTTCGGACAGAAGCAGTGTAGAAGCATTTCCTGAACAAGTAATAGCAGCTCATGGAACGGTAGATGGAATAATCAACTGTGCCGGAATCATACAGCCGTTTATTAAAGTATCAGACTTGACATACGAGCAAATTGAAAGGGTAATGAACATCAATTTCTACGGAACAGTTTATATGACCAAGTCTTTTCTTCCGCATTTGTTAAAAAGACCAACGGCACATATTGTAAATATTGTCAGTATGGGCGGATTTTTACCTGTTCCAGGACAAAGTATCTATGGAGCCTCCAAAGCGGCTGTAAAATTGATGACAGAAGGGATGCATTCAGAGCTAATGGATACAAATGTTAATGTCACAGCCATTTTTCCGGGAGGTGTTGACACCAACATCATGGCCAATTCAGGTTTGAAAATTGACAATGATAAAAACGAAAGCAACAAAGAGCAAATGAAACCTTTACCGGCAGATGAAGCAGCTCGTCAAATAGTTGCTGCAATGGAAAAAAACAAAGTAAGAGCCTACGTAGGTAAAGATTCAAAAATGATGAATTTCTTATATCGTTTCAGCCCAGGAATGGCCTCTAAAATGATTTACAAAAAATTAGCCGATCGACTGTGAAATTCGACTTTGATGGCATAACAGTTATACACGGTATTTTTTATTTGGTACTGCTAATCATTGTTTCGGCATTTGCAGATAAGTACCACAAACAGCTAAAAAAAATAAATCTCTTAAACAAAGCATCAGAAAGAGAAGGAGCCAAAAAAGATAAGATCAATTTGGAAGTAACATCAATTAGGCAATCTATTCATAGCTTAAGAAAGACAAGTCTAAAACAATTGGGAATAGTAGCTTTTGTTTTCTTTTTGTTCTGCCTCTTGAATTATAAAGGGAGTCGCAACTATCAGGACAGTCAACAAATTTTAAACTTGTTTAGCGCACCAGGAGGATTTATAGTTTCAGCACTTATTTTACAAGCTGTTTACTTTCTAAAAGGCAAAGGTGGAGGTATTCCTAGCAATCACATTATGGACAGATTTCCTACAGATAGATATTAAAGGTTATTTCTTTTCGTAAGAAAAAGCTTCACCTTCTTCAAGATCTATAAATACATTATAAAGCTTTTCAGGAGGCGTTGTCAATTTTCGTTTATGCAAATCCATCCACGCTCCTACAACTGCAATGTGAGCCAGCCTATCGCCATTTTGATTGTACAAATCATGATACAACACCCAACGCGATCCGTCATCTGAAATTGGGCCTCTTTTCAAATTCACAAACACTTGATCTTCTGCTTTTATCTCTTTTAAAAAATTCACTTCTTCTTTAAAAAGAATCGGACCTATACCCATGGCTCCCATTTCTTTAATACCAAATCCGCTTTCAGTAAGGAATCTAGTTCTTACAAAAGCTCCATAGTCATTATAAGCTGAATGTCTAACGTGTCGGTTCAAATCCAAATCTGACCATCTTACTTCTACTTCTTTTTTATATGCGCGCATAATTTTAATTGTAGCTTAAAGATAGTAATTAATGCAATCTATAAGCAGATGAAATCAAATTTAAATTGGAAAGTCATAAAATTTATATAATTTTATATCGTGTACGATATTTATTGAACCTAAAATTAAAATGATGTCAGATAAATTTTATGAATTTGAAGCGCAAAACATGCGCAATGAAACAGTTAAAATGAGTGATTATCAGGGCAAAACAGTCCTGGTAGTAAACACTGCCACTAAATGTGGATTAGCACCACAATTTGATGGCTTAGAAGATTTGTATCAAAAATATAAAGACAAGGATTTTGTGATTCTTGGTTTTCCCAGCAACCAATTTGCCAATCAAGAACCGGGAAATAATGATCAGATAGAGCAATCTTGCAGAATAAATTTCGGAGTTACATTTCCAATATTTCAAAAAATCAAGGTGAATGGAGACCAAACACATCCCATATTCAAATACTTAAAATCAGAACTTAAAGATTTTTGGGGGCCTAGAATAAAATGGAATTTTACCAAGTTTTTAATTGGACCTGATGGCAAGCCGGTTAAGCGTTTTTCTCCACGTACCTCACCTGCCAAAATAGACCAATATTTACAACAGAAAAACATGATTTAAATGAAAAATCAAGAAGGAATTCTATGGCTTGAGAACCAAATTTGTTTTCCAATTTACGCCACTTCAAGACTAATTACAAAGTTATATACTCCTATGCTAAATGAGTTGGATATTACCTATCCGCAATATTTAGTATTGTTGGTTTTGTGGAAAGAAGACAAACAAAAAGTCACCTCTATCAGTCATCAAATTAAACTTGAAACCAATACACTTACTCCATTATTACAAAGGATGGAAGCAAAAGGAATTATAAGTCGTAAAAAGAGCAAAACAGACGAGCGAAGTATTGTTGTATCATTGACCCAAAAGGGAAAGAAAATGGAACAAAAGGCAGCTTGTATTCCTGCAAGTATAATAGAAGAATTATCCAGCGAAACAATCAACTCAATAGAGATAAAAGACCTTTATCATACTCTTTATAAGATTATTGACACTATTGAAGGTCATTTATCAGATAAGGCATCATAAAAAAAGCCATCCAATAATAAGATGGCTTTATACTTAAATTAAACAATTGTATTAAAATAGATCATGCTCTAGTTCTTCAAGCAATCTTCTTGTTGCATCAGAACTGTAGTTGTTTTCGTTTGAATCGTCATCCTCATCAAAATCATAATCAACTTCTCCACCCTTAGCTGGTCTAAGGATATTGGTTTTAGAAACATTTAATCTGATTTCTGCTTTCACTGATTGATCATCTTGAAGATATCCTTTAGCAAAAGGAGTTCCAACGATTTCAACTAGCGTACCTTTTTTAAGGAAATCAAGAATTCGCATATTAGCACCTTCCCTCTTCCAAATGGTACAATTCACCCAGGTGGTCTTTGTTCGCTGCTCACCCGTTCGCTTGTCGCGCCAGTTCTTATTATGAGCTACCGGAAAGTTTAAAGCGATAACGCCTTTGTCCATGGTTTTTACAACTGCGTCTTTTCCGATATTACCAATAAGCCTGGTTTCAAAAATGGTTGCCATAAGTAAGTATATTAGTTTGTAATGTTTTTCAATGTTAATAGCAATTTAAGTCATTTTTTCCAGTTATCAAATTAAAAGTGAGTGATTTATCTACGTTTTTTGCTAAACGTAGGTAATAAAGGCATCTTTGAACCCTTTATCCTGCACATCCTTCCTAACCGGTTTTGCATCTTTCTTGCTATTGTATTTTCCTACGTAATAGCGATACTTGTAGTTACTACTCGTCTCTATCATGACACGTTCTACCTCATAATCAATACACTTAAAACGAGCATCATCAGGTTCAATTGGCGATTTAGATGACATTATTTGTACCCTATAAAAAGCCTCATTCTTGCCCTCTTCCTTCACTACATTTTCCTGTAATTCTTTAACACTAAAATCAATTTTTGGATGCTGTGTTTTAACAAAAGATCTAGTAGCTCTAAAAATGGCAGATGCAATTATATCTTGTCCATAATCAGTAGCTAAATAGGCAGATTCAGTAGAATTAGTAATAAATCCACACTCTACAACAACTGTTGGAATCTTGGTAAACTTTAATACTTGCAACGAATGTCCCAAATCATCAGAAGTTTTAACTCCCCTACTGTGTCTTCCTGCTCTACTTTTAAATTGATCTTCTATCAACTGAGCCCATTTGTAAGATGTTTTAGCAGCATAGTTATGAATGATGGTTTCTGTGCCACTGATTTGATCTTTAGTACTTCCATTGATATGAATACTTAACATATAATCATACCCATTGTTAGCCATCTCAACTCTTTCATCCAAGGTAGGATAAGAATCATCTGTTCTTGTATAACCTACTTTAACATTGCCAATATTGTGGGTTAAATAAAACCCAACTTTCTCCGCAATTTTTAGTGTCAATACCTTTTCTTGCAATCCGTTTTTTACATGCGGTAAATGACCGGGATCTTTTCCGCCATGACCGGGATCAATCAAAATTGAAACTTGATCATCATTGGCCCTTACTAACAAAGCCGTAAAACACAATATGGTAAATATGTACTTCATACTGCTAAAATATTGGACTAAAAGGGGATTTTCCAGAGGGTGACCTACAATTTATTCCAACGTCTGTTGTTGAAAATTGAGTCAACTACCTCTTTAAATAAATAATAAGACAATAAAGGAAAGTTACACCTTAGCTTCTTCTCTATACACAGCTAAACCATAAAACAATCCAAAAATGGTAACGCCTGCTTGCGTCTCCAACATATCTTGAAAAAGCATTGAAATAGTGAGCGTCAACATTACAATCCAAAAGAAATAATCCTTGTTTTTTGCTTTTAACATAGGATAGAAAAGCATTCCAACAATCATCAACAAGCCAAATATTCCATGTGATATCCATAAGGTTAAATATTGATTGTGAGAGCGGTGACGATTTTCTTCAGCCAGCATTGATTCTGAACTGATATATTCTTGCTCAAAAGCTTCAGGTACATCTCCCATTCCAACACCAATAATAGGTTGATCCCTAACTATTCTCCAGGCAATTCTCAAGTGTTCTAAACGTTGTAAGAGCGAATGTCCATTTGGATCTCCTTGATATTGATAAACTTCAAATTGATAAATAAACTCATGTAGTTTCTTTTTCAAACTATTTGTCTGTGCAATAGATGTTTTTCCGTTCTCAATTTCATGTATTTCTTCTTCAGTCAACGTCCAAACACCAACTGAATCTTTTCTGAGATTCTTTGAAGTCATGTATCTCAAAATAGTACCAAACATTGGTTGTCCTTTGGCATCCTTTCCCATGTAAGGAATTGAAGATCTTTTGTTCCATTCACTTTCCAATTCTTCTTGCTGAACATAAATCCAAACATGATTCCCATTTTCTCTTTCCTGAACTGATAAGTCATGATGATATAATCTACCATTTACGGTATGGCCGTCTAAATCTTGATATGTCAATTGTGGAGCTGAAGTGTATGAACCTACTGCATTTGATAAGATCCAAACAAAACCTGCTAAAGAAGAAACGATTAGCCCATTTAAGGACCATTTTAATCCCTTGTGCTTTAATTTACTGATGAAGTACAATGCGCTAAACAATCCTAAAACAGCCATTAAAATATAAGCTGTTAAGGTTTGTGAGCGGATATTGTAAAAAATCAACCATGCTAAAATGATCGTCCACAACCACCACAATTTTGACCTTTTAACAATTAAATAAATCGCAATAAAAACCCCTAATGCTGTTAAAATACCAAAGCGAACATGAGATATAAAAAAAGACATTTCACGGACGTCCACTCCTTCAATTACAAAATGATACCTGTAAAAGTTGATAGCCGAAGTCAAGGTTAGTATTCCAAGAAACAGATAAAGTAAAAAGTATAAGACTTTCTTCTCTATTGGTTTGGATAATCCCAATGCAAACGGAATGGCAAAAAACGGCATTTTACGCGCCAAATCTTTTAAACCATACTGCACATCATCTGACCATAAAAGTGAAAGTAATCCCCACAGCAATATTCCCAAAAGCATCCAAACTGTAGGGGTAGTTTTAAATCGTTTCCAGTAATCTTTAAAGTCTGCCTCAATCAACCAATTGGCAACAATCCAAATAGCTCCAATACTCATCAATGTATTGTGCAGGCAAACCCCTAACGTCAAGATGACGAGCGCTGTAATTTTGAGGTAATAGTGGGCAGGTAAATTAAGCCACTTATCAAACATTTAGTTATTCTTGGATGTTGAGTATGGACTTATAACGTGAAGGATCGTTTAATATTTTAACGGCTTCTAATATGAAAGGATCCTCTCCCATATTTTGTTCTATTCTACCCTTTTGAAAATAGTATCTTCCAATAATCTCATCCTCTAAAATCTCAGTGATTTCAGACTTGAATTTTTGTAAATCTCTTTCTTTTGACGGCTTGAATTTCTCCATTAATGCATTGAATTCAGCCTCAGCATCTGTCAGATAATTTTCATCCTTAGCTGTTTCTTCTAATCTCTTCATCAAATCTCCTGAAGCTGTAGAATATTCAAATTCACGTTCCATTACATAAGTAACAAAAGCCTTGTACGTGTCATCAGATAAATTGTATTCTCCTGGCTTGGCAATTGATTCATTTTCTGCTCTGAACTTTGTAGCAAAATCAAATATGATGTTATTAATTACTAAGGTTTGCAACAATCTGCTGTATTCTCTATCCGGAACTTTTACATCTGGTTCAATTCCTCTTCCGTCCAATACTTCCCTTCCATTTCTGGTTTTAAACTTGTGTAATAATGAATCAGATACGGCACTGGCATCATCCCCTTCTTTACGGTTGGTGTAATCCAATTTTTGAATACATCTACCACTTGGAGTATAATACTTGGCGATAGTAACTTTGATTTTGGCATTGTATTTAAGATCCAAAGGTCTTTGTACCAATCCTTTTCCGTATGATGTTTGACCAACAACTACAGCACGGTCAAAATCTTGCAAAGCACCGGACACAATTTCAGATGCAGAAGCTGAATTTCCATCCACCAAAACCACAACCGGTATATTCAAATCCTCAGGTTTAAGAGGAGCAGCATAAGAAACATCATTTCTGTTATCTCTTCCTTTCATCCAAACAATAACTTCTCCTTTGTTTACAAACATGTTAACAATCTTCACTGCCTCAATTAATAAACCACCCGGATTACCTCTTAAATCAAGGATTAGCTTTTGCATGTTTTTGTCTTTTTTCAAACTTCCAAAAGCAGCTTTTACATCTTCTCCGGCAGTTTTAGTAAAAGAGGTAAGTTTGATATATCCCACATCTTCATTGACCATTCCATAATAAGGAACCGGACTCAACTTAACTTCTTCTCTGGTAAGTGTTTTAGTGATTGTTTCACCATTTCTATTGACTTTAATTTTTACTTCACTTCCGGGCTTACCTTTCAACTTTTCTGAAACTTCTGAAGAGCTAAGACCTTCTACATTTTTATCATCAATTTCAATGAATTCATCACCGGCATATAAACCAGCTTTCTGAGCAGGATAACCTTCGTGAGGATCTGTAATTACTACCTTATCATCTTGTTGTTGAATCAATGCTCCAATTCCCCCATATTGACCAGTGGTCATTAATTTGTAATCTTCAATTTTTGATTCAGGAATGTAATTGGTATAGGGGTCCAATTCAGCTAACATTGCATCAATTGCCGTCTTCATTAAGTGACCCGGATTGGTAACGTCAACATATTCCATGTCAACAGTTTTGTATACCAATTCAAACAGCTCAAGATTCTTATAAATCTCAAAATCTGTTGGGTTCTCCTTTTGCGACCAGCCTTGAAGCTGAATTAACATTAAAGGAAGAAGTAACCATTTACTCATTGTAATCTTCATAAATTCGATTGTAATTTCTTCAACAAATCAACTAATTTCTTTTCTAACCATTGATAGTTCTGATCCTGTTCTCCGGTATAAACTAAAAATAGTGCTAAACCTTTTTCTTTGCCTTCAAATTTTGATAAAAGGTCGGATTTATTGAGACGATAAGCTTCTCTAATCTGTCTTTTAATCCTGTTTCTCTTCACTGCTTTCTTTACTTTCCTTTTAGGAACGGCGATAGCAATTTTCACATTGGCACCGTCTTCAAAATCAGCAAGGAGATATTTTAAACGAAATGGAAAATGATTTATTTGCTTTCCATTGTCGTAGACATCCTCAATAATTTTGCGGCTTTTGAGTCGTTCGGATAAAGGGAAAGTAGACATTAATCATTCAATTTTGTTTGCTTTAACTCCTTATCCACCTGCTCTAATTCATTATAAAAATCTTCACCAAAAGCCCTGATGATAGGTTCCTTTAAAAATTTGTAAACCGAAACTTTTAACTCTTTGCCCAATTTACAAGCATCACTGCATATCGGCCATCTATCATAATTCAAACTACTAAAAGATCTATACTCCTTTACGCGAATTGGATATAGATGACAAGAAATAGGTTTGTTAAAATGGATGGCTCCATCTCTGTAAGCCTGCTCAATTCCACACTTATAAATTCCATCTTCACCTTTGGTAACAAATGAACATTCTTTTCCGCCATTTAACATGGTAACAGGATCATTATCTCTATCCATATAAAAGACCCCATTTTTTTCAATCTCTGCCAATCCTTTTTCATTCAGATAAGGCTTAATCAAATCAATATGATCTTCCAATAAATTGACTTCATCCATGGTCAATGGCGCACCATCATCCCCATCTACACAACAAGCTCCTTTACATGCACTCAAATTGCATACAAACTCTTCTTCAAAAAGTTCGGTAGAAACCAGTTTATCACCTATCTCTATTATCATAATGCAAATGTAATGTTTGTTAAGAGCAAAAAATTGAAGGGGGCATTATTTATCTTCTTCTGCCAACTTTGTCAAAGTTCTTTTTTTTACGCTTAGCCAATTTTTTATACAGATTGACTTTTTCCTCGTATCCTTTCTTCCTTCTCCTATAGGTATTCATTGCGAGCAGATAAAAAATAAGTGTAATAACTCCACAAATGGCGATACCTAATAATATGCTTTGCCAGGAATATTCACCACTACTGTTATTTGTGTGATGAATAAAACCGGAAGGTAATCTTTGAACAAGTAACATAAGTGTCCAAGATACAAATGATTGGGTAATTTTTTTGTTATGGCTTAAAATCTAAGTTGAATCAATAATTCTATATTTAGCATCCAAATTACCTACCCATTAAGTTGTTAGCATCTTGAAACAAATAGTAAAATCCCTGTTCATTTTATTGCTTGCTATTAGCTGCAACAATACTACCCAAGTAGAGAATCAACCGGGTAACATAGAAGTAAATCCTCCTTCTTCTGAATTAAATCTAAATGAAGGATATTTCTTTAATCAGCTCACTAATGACACTATTCAGGATATCATAGATTTTTATGGTGATACAGTAATTACCGGTCAGGAAATTGATTTTGAAGGTGAAACTTTTTCAAATGAAGAGAAGAATTTCATTAAAAAACAAGTAAAATATAATCCTTCAGCCGTTTCACATTTTGAAGCTTATCCAAATTTTAAAATGGCAAGCGGAGTTTTTGAGGAGCATCAAATCAAGAAAGAAAATCTAAAAGTGATTAATGTTAAATCCACTTTTAATGACACTACCCCTCATTTTATCATTGGGGCATTAGGAGATACAATACCAACAGGAGTGCCTTTTAAAATGACCGGAGAAAAAGTAAAGCTAATACAACCGGAAATAGTCGCAGCTAAACCTCCTTCATACAAAGATGCTACAAGTGTTAATATCCAGTATTTTGATATTTATCAGGGTTTAAAATCTTCCACTTCAAGAGGGTTATTACAAGACAGCAAGGGTAATATTTGGATGGGCACATCAGGAGGTGGGGCTAGCAAATATGATGGTCACAATTTCATCCATTACTCAGAAGAATCAGGTTTATACGCAAATTCAGTTAATTCATTTTATGAAGATTTAAAAGGAAATATTTGGATGGCAACTGATCAGGGACTATCAAAATTTGACGGCGAAAGTTTTACAAATTACACAGAAGAAAACGGTTTGCCTTTTAATAGAGTTTGGGATGTAAAGGGGGACAAAGATGGAGTAATATGGTTTGGTGGAGTTGGGTGTTTAAATAAATTAGATGGTGACTCTTTAACCATTTATTCCCATAACGAAGGTATGGCAGAAAAAGTAATTCTTTCCCTTTTAATTGACCATAAGAATAGAGTTTTGGTAGGAACAAATGGAGGAGGCCTGCATATTTTTGACGGAGAGAACATCACCATTTTAAGTAGCGAAACTGTAGGTCTTAATAGAGATGTAATCAATGACATTGAAGAAGACAAAAATGGGGTGATTTGGCTGGCACTAGGAATGGGTGGTGGCTTGAACAGGTTTGACGGAAATTCTATTAAAAGATATTCAACTGAAAGTGGTTTAAATCACAACATAATCCGATCTACATTAATAGATAGTAAAGGAAATATTTGGTTTGGAACTTATGGAGCCGGAATTACTAAATGCGAAATCAATGAAGCAGGTGAAATTATTTCGTTGTACACTTTTGATGAATCAAACGGCTTAACCAGCAATGTTGTTGAAGAAATTATGGAAGACAATGCCGGAAATATATGGTGTGGAACAAAAGATGGTGGAGTTTGTATGATTGATTTTAACGGTTTTGAAAATTATGCTGAAAATGAAGGAATTAGCAATCGACATGTAAGTAGTATTGCTAAAGATAAAAATGGAGATTTATGGTTCGCCACTTTTGGGGCAGGAGTAACCAAATACAATGGTCAAACATTTTCACATATTGATCAAGACGCCAACATCAACAGGAATTTTTTAAGATCGATTTACAATGATAAAACAGGAAATATTTGGATGGGATATAATTCAGGTGGGGTCAGTAAATTTGACGGAGAAACCTTCACCAATATCTACATTAGTGATGCATACGGCGGAAGTTCAATATCATTAATTTACAATGATAATGCAGGTAATTATTGGTTTGGAAATGATTTAGGCATTTCAAAATTCGACGGTAATGAAATGACGCATTATCATGGAGCGAATGCCTTTGCCAGTTTTACAATTCACTCAATTTTGGAAGATGATGAACAAACTATGTGGATGGGTAGCCACGGAAGAGGTTTATACAAAATAGTTGATGACAAAATCACCTATTACACTGAAAGAGAAGGATTAAGTTCAAATTTTGTTTCTTGTTTGTCTCAAGATCCTCAAGGTAGAATATGGATAGGTACCTACTTTGGCGGAATAAATGTTTTTGACGGTGAATCATTCACCTATTACTCAGAAAAAGATGGTTTACCATCTAATAATATTCGTTCAATAATTCAGGATCCAAAAGGAAACTTTTGGCTAGGGACCTCAAATGGAGTGGCATACATTTGCTTTGATAATCCAAAACCCAAAATTTACAGTTTTGGAAATCTGGATGGATTAAAAGGAATAAACTTTAATTCAAACAGTGTAGAAATAGATAATGAAAACAAAATTTGGTGGGGCACCGACAAAGGTTTGGTTGCACTGGATGTAGACAACTTAAAACTTTCAGAAAATCCCCCTCAAGTATCTTTGAGACAATTGGATCTCCATGGAAAATTTGTTGATTTCAGAAACAATGAAGACAGTCTTTTGGAAGATATAACTTACACTGAAGTAGCTTCATTTGAAAACTATCCTCTCAATTTAAAATTACCGTACAATAAAAATCATTTGACTTTCCACTTTTCTGCACTTGATTGGAATGCTCCACATAAAATTAAATACAGCTACATTTTAGAAGGATTAAACAATGACTGGAGTGAACCTAGTGATGAAGGAAAAGCAGAATACAGAAACCTGCCACATGGACAATTTAATTTTAAAGTATGTGCCATTGGTGAAAGTGGTGAATGGAGTCAACCATTTATTTACAGTTTTACAATTACACCACCATGGTGGAAAACCTGGTTTGCTCGCATTTCTTTCATTGTAATTGTTTTGTTAATAATGTATGTTGGGATGCGTTTGAGAACCAGACAACTTAAAATACGACAAAAGGAACTAGAAACTAAAGTTGACATTGCCACTCAAGAAATTAGAACACAGAAAGAAGCCGTTGAAAAGCAAAAAGCAGTCATTGAGCAGACACACAAACAACTTGCAGATACACATCAGGAACTGGAAGAGAAAAACACTGAGATTTTAGACAGTATTCAATACGCAAAAAGAATCCAATCTGCCATTCTTCCACCAGAAAAATTGATTCATCAACACTTACCAAACAGCTTTATCCTATATAAGCCTAAAGATATTGTTGCCGGTGATTTTTATTGGATGGAAGTAAAACCAAATGAAGTGCTAATTGCAGCAGCAGATTGTACCGGTCACGGTGTTCCGGGTGCAATGGTTTCTGTTATTTGTAATAATGGATTGAACAGATCTGTTAGAGAATTTAGCTGTGAAAAGCCGGGTGAAATATTGGATAAAACAAGAGAGTTGGTAATTGCGGAATTCGAAAAATCTGAAGAAGAAGTGAAAGACGGAATGGACATTGCGCTTGTTTCGCTTACACTCAATAAAAAGAATGATATAGAGAATGAGAATGAAGATAACGAGCATTCTGTTTCTCATTCTCATTCTACTTCTCATTCTGTTTCTCATTCTCATTCTCTTCTAAAGTATGCTGGAGCTCACAATCCACTTTGGGTTATTAGAAAAGGAGAAACGGAAATTGAAGAAATAAAAGCTGATAAACAACCAATAGGAAAATTCATTGATGCAGTTGATTTTCAAACACATGAAATAACCTTAAATAAAGGAGATCGTTTTTATATATTTTCAGATGGTTTTGCCGATCAATTTGGTGGAGATAAAGGCAAAAAATTTAAGTCGTCTAACTTTAAAAAGCTATTGCTGTCCATTCAATCAAATTCCATGTTTGAGCAGCAAGCTATTATTGACCAAACATTCGAAGAATGGAAAGGACATCTTGAACAACTAGATGATGTTTGTGTAATTGGTGTTGAAGTTTAGGCTAATCAATCTTAATTTTTGGCAATCCCAAATTGAATTTTACGGCCAAAATTCTGATACCTATCACTAAAGAAACAGCAATAATAAATCCTACAACAGGTAATAAAAAAACATTTTGAAAAAGGAAAAACACCACTACTCCAACTAATGCAGCTGAAGCGTAAATTTCTTTTCTAAAAATCAGGGGAACATCATTGCACAATACATCTCTCAGCAATCCACCAAAAGTTCCAGTTATCATTCCGCAGATGATAGCATATACTGGATCAATACCTGCCGCCAGAGCTTTTTGAAATCCACCTATTGCAAAAACTCCCAAACCAATGGCGTCAAACAGGAATAGTGATTTTCTAAGAATCTGCAGTTTCTTATAAAACACATATGCCAAAACAACGCCACAGAAGACCGCTAAAGCATACCACTTGCTCTGCATCCATCCAACCGGTAAAGAACCTATTAAAACGTCTCTAATCGTCCCTCCGCCCAATGCTGTGACAAAGGCAATAACACTTACTCCTACAAAATCAAATCTTTTATTTGCGGCGGTCAATGCACCACTGATTGCAAAAACCATTGTTCCAATAACTTCTACTACGAACATATCATAAAACAAAAAACCCGATCTCATAACGAGATCGGGTTTGTATAAATAGATTTTTAATCTTATCCTTTTAGTGCTTCTGCACCTCCAACGATCTCTAAAATCTCGTTTGTAATTGCTGCCTGACGAGCTTTGTTGTAATCAATTTTCAATTGTTTATTCAACTCAGCTGCGTTATCAGTTGCTTTGTGCATTGCAGTCATCCTTGCTCCATGTTCACCAGCATGTGAATCTAATAAAGCAGAGTACAACTGAATTTTTAAAGATTTAGGAATTAAGCTTTCCACGATCTCTTCTTTTGAAGGTTCAAAAATGTAATCAAGATTCACTTTTGATTCTTCATCTGATTCAGCAGGTACAATGGGTAAAAATTGCTCAGCAGTTACAATTTGAGTGGCTACATTTTTAAAGTGGTTATAAACCAATATCACTTTATCAATGTTTCCTGCAGTATAAGCATCCATGATTTTTTCAGCTGCCGGAGCTGCTTTATCAAATGACAAGTCGTTCCAGATTTCCTCCATGTGACTTGGCAAGTTTCTACCACGAATGTTGAATTCAGTTTTCTTAAAAACGTCGTTCGCTTTTTTACCGATAGACAAAACAGAAACGTTTTTATCTGCATAATCGTTCTTAGCCAATCTCAACGCTTCTTTGATTACGTTGTTATTGAAACCACCACATAAACCTCTGTTAGAAGTTACTGCAACGATCAATACATTTTTAATGTCTCCACGCTCAGCAAATTTGTTTTCAGACAAATCCAATGAAGCAGATAAATTAGATAAAATCTCCTGCAATTTATTTGAATAAGGACGCATTTGCGTAACGGCATCCTGAGCTCTTTTTAACTTAGCAGCAGATACCATTTTCATGGCAGAAGTAATTTGCATAGTAGAGTCTACTGATGCAATTCTGTTTCTAATTTCTTTTAAGTTCGCCATATCTATTTTAAGATATAAAACAAAAGATCGCTTCGCTCTTCAACCAAGCGATCTGTCTTAATTCTAACTATTATTCGTATTTAGCAGCAATATCTTTTGCTACTGTCTCCAATACATTTGTCAAATCATCATTGTAATCACCTTTGGCCAATTTGTCCATAGTGTCTTTGTGATTTGCATTCAATGTATTGATAAACTGAGATTCGAATTCTTTTACTTTGTTTACAGGAACATTAGTCAATAAACCTTTTGTTCCAACGTAAATAATAGCAACTTGATTCTCTACTCTAAATGGATCTCCTTCTCTTTGTTTCAAGATCTCCACGTTTTTAGATCCTTTATCAAGTACCGCTTTAGTAGCAGCATCCAAATCAGAACCAAATTTTGCGAAGGCCTCTAACTCTCTATATTGCGCTTGATCCAATTTCAAAGTACCAGATACTTTTTTCATTGATTTAATTTGCGCAGATCCACCAACACGTGATACAGAGATACCAACGTTAATTGCAGGACGTACACCAGAGTTAAACAAGTTAGACTCCAAGAAAATCTGACCATCAGTAATCGAAATTACGTTAGTCGGAATATATGCAGATACGTCACCCGCTTGTGTTTCAATAATTGGAAGGGCAGTTAATGATCCACCACCTTTTACTTTTCCTTTCAATGATTCAGGAAGGTCATTCATTTCACCTGCAATTTTATCGTCAGCGATAACTTTAGCAGCTCTCTCTAACAATCTTGAGTGCAAGTAGAATACGTCACCAGGGTAAGCCTCACGTCCTGGAGGTCTTCTAAGTAACAATGATACCTCACGGTAAGCAACTGCTTGTTTTGATAAATCATCATAGATAATCAAAGCAGGTCTTCCTGTATCTCTAAAATACTCACCAATTGCAGCACCAGCAAACGGAGCATAGAACTGCATTGGAGCAGGGTCAGATGCGTTTGCAGCAACAATTGTTGTATAAGCCATAGCTCCTGCAGCTTCTAATTTAGAAACGATTCCAGCAACAGTTGAAGCTTTTTGTCCAATTGCTACATAGATACAGAATACAGGCTCTCCTTTATCGTAAAATTCTTTTTGATTCAAAATGGTATCGATCGCCACTGTAGTTTTACCAGTTTGACGGTCACCAATGATCAACTCTCTTTGTCCTCTTCCAATTGGAATCATTGAGTCAATCGCTTTAATACCAGTTTGCAACGGCTCGTTTACCGGCTGACGGAAAATTACACCGGGTGCTTTTCTTTCTAAAGGCATTTCCAAAGTTTCGCCTTGAATTTCACCTTTACCATCAATTGGAGTACCCATTGTGTCAACAACACGTCCAACAATACCTTCACCTACATTAATAGAAGCGATTAAGTTCAATCTTTTTACAGTATCTCCTTCTTTAATCTCATCAGATTTTCCTAACAATACTGCACCAACGTTGTCTTCCTCAAGGTTCAAAACGATTCCTCTTAAACCATTGTGGAATTCAATCATCTCACCGTACTGAACTCCGTTCAATCCGTAAATACGTGCAATACCATCACCTACTTGAAGGATAGTACCTACTTCTTCTAATTCAGCTTCCGTTTTAACTCCTGAAAGTTGCTCTCTCAAAATTGCAGAAACTTCTGCCGGTTTTACATCTGCCATCTTTATTTGTTTTTGTTTGGTGTCAATCGCTTTAGCTTAATTTATCGATCAACACAAATACTTTAGTTTAACAATATGTTTTTCAAATTCGCCAATTGACTCTTAATAGAAGCGTCAATTTGTTTATCTTCAACTGAAACGATAAATCCACCAATCAAAGATTGATCAACTGATTCGTTCAATTCAACATCACCTTTAAAGTGCTCGTTTACTTTAGCAACGATAGCTTTCTTTACTTTATCCTCTAAAGCAACTGCAGATTTTAAATTAACCACTACAATTCCCTTGTGTTTTTTATACTGAGAGATAAAGCTTTCTGTAATTTCAGGTAATAAGTTTTCTCTTGAATTTTTTGTAATCAACTTCAAAAACTCAAGGGTCATTTTTTCAACTTTACCTTGAAACATTGCATCATAAACCGTGTTCTTTTTTCTTTTTTGAATTATCGGAGAATCCAAAAATGCCATGAACTCGCGGCTATCGTAGCAAAGTGAATCTAGCATTTGCACATCAGCATATACCTTTTCAATTGACTTCATTTCAATTGCCAGGTCCATGTATGCTGTTGCGTATCTTATTGCTGCTTTACTTGCTGCCATTTGTTTTTGTTTAGATCAAAGATTAAGGAGAAAAGAGCAATGACTTTATGAGTCGGATTTCTTAATTCCCTGTTCCTTTTTCAATTTTTTAATTAACGTTGATGTCTTCAGCTAATTTTTCAGCCAATGCTTTTTGTTTAGCATCAGATGTCATTTCACCTTTAATTACTTTTTCAGCAATTTCTAGAGACAATGAAGCTACTGTAGTTTTCAATTCAGATAAAGCAGCAGCTTTTTCTGATTGAATAGTTTTTTGTGCGTCAGCAATAATTCTGTTTGCTTCAGCTTTAGCTTCTTCTCTTGCCTCAGCCACCAATTTTTTGCTAGTTTCAGTTGCTTCTTTCATCATCTGATCACGCTCAACTCTAGCTTCTTTCAACATCTTCTCATTTTGAGCTTGCATTTGTTGCATCTCGTGCTTTGTTTTTGTCGCCATTTCAATTGACTCAGCGATTACTTTTTCACGATCGTTAACAGCAGTTAACATTGGTTTCCAAGCAAACTTCTTTAATAAGAATAACAAAACAAGAAATACTAAACCACCCCAAATGATTTGTCCTACTGCAGGTGTAATTAATGGATGCATATCTAAAATTTTACTTTTTAATTAATCTTTTTTAAAAGCTGGTGTCAGGCAATCCCTGACACCAAACTTTTTGTTTTTTTAACCTTGTAAGAATGCTACAACGATTCCGAAAAGGGCTGCACCCTCAACTAATGCCGCTGCAATAATCATTACAGTTTGCAATTTGTTAGCAATTTCTGGCTGTCTTGCCATAGCTTCCAAAGCAGATCCACCGATTCTACCGATACCTAAACCAGCTCCGATAACTGCTAGTCCTGCTCCAATTGCTGCGATTCCTAATGATCCCATAACTATATTTATATATTAATTAAAAAAATTACAATTTAATGGTGTGCACTTTCAACTGACGATCCTATATACAATGCAGCCAACATTGTAAAGATGTACGCCTGTAAGAAAGCCACTAACAATTCCAACGTTGAAATAAACAACGTCATTGGCACTGATAATCCAGCCCAACCAACATGCTGGTTCACGAAGATGATTCCAATCAATGAAACCACGATAATGTGACCTGCAGTAATGTTAGCGAACAAACGAATCATCAAGGCCATTGGCTTGATAAAAATACCTGCGATTTCAATCGGCACTAAGATTGGGTATAACCAAACGGGTGCATCAGGTAATAAAATGTGTTTCCAAAATGGTGCTTTTGAACTAGCCATCTGAATAATAAATGTGATGACAGCTAAAAGCATAGTGATTGAAATACTTCCAGTCAAGTTTGGATTTGATAAGAAAGGAATCAATCCTAATAAGTTTCCGAATAAAATAAAGAAGAACAAAGTCAACAAGAATGGAGTAAATCTCTTGTATTTATCTCCTTCAATGTTATCCTTTGCAATGTCTTGTACAAATACTACACCCGGCTCAGCCCATTTAGCGATACCTTTTGGAGGTGCATTTCCACCTTCTTTATAAGTACGTGCAGATTTGATAAATAAAAACAACATCAATCCGGCAACTAAGAAAAGTGTTACAATGTTTTTAGTGATTGATAAATCATAAATCACCTGATGTGCATTAGTTGGGTGATGCTCTTCATCCATTTCAATATGTTCAGCACCAGCCTCTAATTGGTAAATTTTCTCGTGTAATTTCACGAATTTCATTCCGTCTTTTTCAACGATATGATGACCTGAATCATCATGGTGAAATGCTGAAGACATGAAAGTCACTAAACCGTTATCTGTCCATAAAATAATTGGAAGAGGAATAGTAAAACCATCTGCAATGTGAATGTCGTGAGCATCTAATGCGTGATGAATAGCGTATTCTGCTGCATTAAACTCTTCGATCTCTTCTTTAATTGGTGGATGCTCTTCATGTTTAGCTTGAGCATTTACAGTTAAAATCGACAATAACAAAAAACCAAAAATTCTTTTCATATCTCCTTTACAATTAAGGCCTTTACACATAAAAAAAGGACCCCGATAGAAATTTCGGCGCAAAGTTATATATAAAAAGCTTTACAGGGACTATTTTCTGGACTGAATTTCGTCAGTATTTATTTTTTCGTCCAATGGCTTATTTAAAAACCTGATTAGTAAGATAGTTTCGACCAATAGGTAGGGAAAAAAAATTAAAAAGAAATGACCTACAAAAATTTTGGCAATTTCCTTACTCATCAGTAACCAGGGCAATAAAAAAACAAAGGATAATACGATTTTTAGTGTCGTAAAAATTAGATATGCTTTACCGACAGATTGAATCTCTTTTGACTTATTGTATTGAGCAGAAATAAAAAAGAGTCCAAGGACGGTTGCAACAAAAAGGTATGTATGAGATAACCACCACCAATTTTGTAGCTCAATGATATTTGTAGTTGTATAAATATAAGTGCCATGCACAGCTGCAAATAGCATAGCGACAATAACAACTACATTGATTGATGACTTAAAAAGAGTGTTAGTCTTCATCCGACATTTTCTTTACCGATCGAATAACAAGCACCAAAGATACAATTGTTCCCAAGGCGGCAAACAAAATTGTCCAAACCGGTTTTTCTGTTTGTTGATTTTGATCTAACAAATGTCCACCGTATGCACCCAGACCAATTGTAGCCAACATCTGAAAAGCCATACCTGAATACTTCATGTAAGCCTGAACTTTCTTGTCCTTTTTTTCAGATGGTTGATCTGATTTAATAAGATGATGATTTTAGTATACCAATTCTGATTCGCTCTCTTCCTCTACCTTAGGCAAAGCTGTAGTTTCAACCGGAGTGCCACCCATAGCACAATTACCATTAAATGCGGCTCCATTTTCAACACCAATTTTACCGGCAACAATGTTACCTTTTACTTTGGCAGTAGCTTTTAAGATTAACAAACCATCTACTGTGATGTTACCGACAACTTCCCCTTCAATATCGGCATTGGCACATAAGATTTCTCCTTCAATTCTTCCTGTAGTACCTACTACTAACTTTCCTGTAGTTCTTAAAGTTCCCTCTAAAAAACCATCCATTCTGAAATTACTATCAGTAATTACATCTCCTTTGATACTAGTTCCCTCAACAATTCTGTTTAATTGATCAGGAGAACTCACGCTGCTCACTTGACTGTTCTTATTTCCTTTACGCATCTTAAAATTAGGTATTGGTTAAAAACAAAAATATAAAATATAAAACGCCATGACAAGGCTTTACGTCAAATTACGTATAAAGTCGGAGCAACATTTATTATTCGTCGACTAATCCTTTACTTTGACCTTTACTAAATCGATTTTTGATTCAGAAACTTCCATAACGGTAATCACTAAATCATCTGTTTCAATTAAGGTATTAGGTTTAGGAATTTCTTCCAGCTTATTGATGATAAATCCGGCTATGGTCTCATATTCTGCCGATTCAGAAATTGGAATTTCGTATTCTTGCTGCAAATAATCAATCTCCATCCTACCAGAAAACAAGTAGGTGTTTTCATCTATTATTTGCTCCACGTCATCTTCATGATCATGTTCATCTTCAATTTCACCAAATATTTCTTCAACAATATCTTCAACCGTGATGATTCCGGAAGTTCCTCCAAACTCATCTACCACCACAGCAATACTTCGTTTTTGTTTGGTAAACTGTTCCAATGAATCTTTTACTAAAACTGCTTCAGGCACCACGAAAATTGGCAATAATATTTGTTTGATAGACTCTGGCTTTGATAACATTTCATGTGCATGCACATATCCTATAATATTGTCAATATTATCTCTATAAATAACCACTTTAGATAATCCGGATGAAATAAAAAGCTCTTTTAATACCTGAATATCGTCATCTATATTTAAGGCAATAATCTCTGTTCTGGGAACCATGCAATCACGTGCCTTTACATTTGGAAACTCCAATGCATTTTGTAATATCTGCAGCTCATTCTCCATTTCAGACTCCTCTTCCATTCGCTCATTGATGTCCCTCACGTAGTGATCTAAATCTACCTTTGTAAATGCCTGTTCTGAATCAGATATATCTACTTTCACCAACTTTAAAAACAATTCAGAAATCCACATGGTGATCATGGTTGGGATATAGAAGACTCCATATATAATCACTAAAGGAATAACACCATACTTCAAACTTCTGTTGGGATTGATTCTGAAAAGTGCTTTTGGTAAAAATTCTGCCGTAATTAAAACTAAAAGGGTTGAACAGATGGTTTGTAGAATCAAAATAACTGCTTGATTCTCTGAAACGTAAGCAAAAACCGGTTCTAACACCATGGCCATGTAAATACCATAAATCACCAGGGAAACATTGTTACCCAATAACATTGAACTGATAAACTTTGGCGTTTCTTTAACGAAATAGGATAATACACGACCCGAAAAGTATCCTTGCTGCTTGTCTAGCTCAATTTTAAGCTTATTTGAAGACACAAAAGCAATCTCCATTCCCGAAAAAAAAGCGGAACACAATAAGGTTATTATGATAATCAGAAATCTCTGGGACTCCGGGTCCATAGTCGCGTTTGTCTTAGAACGAATTTATAGAAAAATAGCAAATGTAACAATCAATAAAAAATTAATTGCCTATTAATTAGTCGTATTCTTCTAAATCAAATCCAATATCCTTTCTATAATAAGCGTTTTCGAAGTCAATTTTCTTAAGGTTGTCGTAGGTTTTATCAAGTGCAGCCTCTAGTTTTTTACCGTATGAAGTAACACACAATACACGACCACCTGCAGTTACGTATGTTGGCCCATCTTGTTTAGTGCCTGCATGAAAAATCATAGAATCAAAAATTCCGTTAAGTCCAGAAATGTTTTTTTCTTTTTCATATGCTCCGGGATATCCACCTGAAACCATCACAACTGTTGAAGCAGCACGTTCATCAAAAACCACATCTCTTTCAGACAAGGTTCTGGTAGCTACACCTTCAAACAATTCCAGAATATCAGATTTTAATCTTGGAATTACCACCTCCGTTTCAGGATCACCTAAACGACAGTTGTATTCAATAACGAATGGATCTTTTTTAACATTGATCAATCCAAAAAAGATGAATCCAACATAATCAATCCCCTCATTTTTCAATCCTTTAATGGTTGGGATTATTACTTGATTTTCTACTTTATCCATGAAGGCAGTATCTGCAAAAGGAACCGGAGAAACAGCTCCCATTCCACCAGTATTTAAACCGGTATCACCCTCACCAATTCTTTTATAATCTTTTGCTTCAGGAAGAATCTTATATGATTGTCCATCTGTAATTACAAAAACAGACAATTCAATTCCATCTAAAAACTCTTCGATAACCACCGAGCTAGATGCATCTCCAAATTTTGCATCCTCTAACATGGCGCGAAGCTCATCTTTGGCTTCATTCAAATCATTTAAAATAACCACTCCTTTTCCGGCAGCTAAACCATCCGCTTTTAAAACATACGGAGGTTTCATCCCATCTAAAAAAGCGTATCCTTCTTCTAAATTGTCTTTTGTAAATGTTTGATATTTAGCTGTAGGGATATTGTATTTTTTCATGAATTGCTTAGAGAAATCTTTTGATCCTTCTAACCTTGCTGCCGATTTGTTTGGTCCAATAACGGCAATGTGTCTTATTTCAGGATCATCTTGAAAGAAATCTGCGATACCATCAACAAGTGGTTTTTCAGGTCCTACAACTACATAATCAATTTTATTCTCCAAACAGAATTTTTTAATCCCCTGAAAATCATCAGCTTCAATATCTACATTGGTGCCCACCTGATTTGTTCCGGCATTTCCGGGAGCAATAAATAGTTTGTCTATTTGAGAACTTTGTGCAATTTTCCAGCTGATAGCGTGTTCTCTTCCGCCTGAACCAAGGACCAATACGTTCATGAAATATTATTTTAACTGCACTTTCTCCAAGGAAATATACCCGGCGTTCTGTGCTGGGACAAAGTTAGGTAAAGCGCAGGGTTGATTGAAGACGAATTATTAACAAACCGCATTTTTTATCCATCAAATAAAATATTTACTTTTAGCTTTTCCTTTTCCCTTTTACCCACATTAGATTTGAAATTGCTGAGATTTGCAGTCATATTATTCTTTATGTTGAGCTTTCAACTTTTCAGTTATGCACAAAATGATGTATATGCTGAAAAAGGCGTGATTGACTTTAGCCAATGGGACACCCAAAAAGACCCTAGTTTATTTCTAAAGGGGAATTATGAGTTTTATTGGAATCAACTTATTTATCCCGGAAATTTTTCAGGAGGATATATTGACAATATCGATTATCAGTCTTGTGATGACAATTGGAATAAATACAAAAACAGTTCATTTGGCAACTTACCTGCCCAAGGTTATGCTACTTACAGAGTAAGATTTATCAATTTACCTGAAGAGGAACTGAACATAATGGTGAAATCTGTAACCTGTGCTGTTCGCATATACTTCAATGGTGAATTAGCTTCAGAAATTGGCAAAGTAGGTACAAAAAAGGACGAAGAACAGCCCAAATATGATCATCAAATAATTCCGCTCCCTCATGGAGAAAGCAATGTTGAGATGATAATTCATCTATCCAATTTCCATCACAGAAATGGAGGATTTAACAACCCTTGGTACATTGGAACTGAAGAAGCCCTTTACGGAATTCACCGCAAAAACATCATGTTAAATGGTATTGAAGGAAGTGCCTTTTTGTTTGCCGGCTTGTTTTTTTTAACGCTCTATATTTTCAGGAGGAAGGATAAAGCACTATTGTACTTTAGTTTATATGCACTTACCTTTTTCATTCGCCCTCTGGTATCATTTGATTATATGATAACCACCATTTGGCCGGATATCAACTGGACATTGCTTATTCACATTGAGTATTTGTCATTGTTTTTACCAGGTGCCTTTATGCTTTTGTTTATAAGAGAAAGATTCAAAGAACAAGCGCCTCAAAAATTAATGATGATTATAGCAGTGCTGGTTTTTCTAGAAGCATTTGTTGTTTTAGTAACACCAACAACAATATTTACGCATTTGCCATTACCTCATCAGCTGATATCATTTGTAAGTTTTGCCTTGATGATTTATGTGAGCATTAAAGCCATGAAAGACAGAGTGAACGGAGCTGTTTTTGCCACCATTGCCATGATCTGTTTGATCTTAAGTTCAGCCTACACCATTTTTCTTTATGTGGATTTGATTACTCCTTCGCCCTATGGATATGTGGCTTTGCAAATGGCATTTTTACTTTCTATGACAATGATTCTAGGATCTAAATTCGCCTCTCAGTTTAGAAAAGTAGAATACCTGCAATTAGAAACAGCCAATCAAAAAGAAGAAATTGAAATTCAGCATCACGCATTAGAAGCCAAAAACGAGGAAATAACATCTTCCATCACCTATGCCAGAAGAATTCAAAATGCTATTTTACCTCCAACCAAAAAAATAGATGGAATCGCTAAAGATGCATTCGTTCTTTACAAGCCCAAAGATATTGTAGCAGGTGATTTTTATTGGCTAGAAGAAAAAGATGAGTTGGTATTTATAGCATCTGCAGATTGTACGGGTCATGGCGTGCCAGGTGCAATGGTTAGTGTAGTTTGTAACAATGCGTTAAACAGAAGCATAAGAGAATTTGGATTAACAGAACCCGGAGAAATTCTGGATAACACCAGAAAACTAGTAATTGAAACCTTTGATCAAAGTGAAGAGGAAGTAAAAGACGGAATGGACATTGCTTTGATTGTGTTCAACAAAAAAACCAGAGAATTAAAATTTGCCGGAGCTAATAATCCATTGTGGATTGTGCGAGATACTAATAATGAAACTAATCTCCCTTTAGAAAAAGCAAAAGTACTGGAAGAAGAAAATATTCAACTTGTAGAATTTAAAGGAGACAAACAGCCAATTGGAGTTCATTTTGATCCAAAACCTTTTCACACACTTACCCTCACAGTTAGTAAAAATGAATGGATTTATATTTTCTCTGATGGATTTGCCGATCAGTTTGGAGGTGAAAAGGGTAAAAAGATGATGTATAAACCTATGAAGAAAAACATCATGGAAATTTTTAATCTGGATGCCCAAAATCAAAAATCACATTTGGATAAAGTATTTGATGATTGGAAGGGGAAATTTGAACAAACTGATGATGTTTGTTTGATAGGAATAAAGTTTTAGTTACCCTTTAACGTACTCCCAATCTTTGATGGGCTCAAATAATTTGTATGATTCTTTTACGGATGGATGCTGTAATACTGATTCAACATCTACTTCAGGAAGTAATTCATCTCCCAAACCGTTTTTAACAAAAATGAAGTTGAATCCCAAATCATTGGCTCCTACTAAACGGTAACCTTTTTGTTTGGCTAAATTAACCATTGCCACAGGAGAGGCTCCGTGATATACAGGATGTTTTCCCGGATAAAAGTAATTAGGATCGTAAGGAACGACGATATTATTTAAACCAAACTCTACATGCGTTTCAATAATCACCACATTAGGAGATACTTGCTCAAGTGCTTTCCAAATCCAATAATCATTTCCGTCAATATCTACAGACAACAAATCAATTTCACCAGTAAGGCCGGCATTTTTAACTAATTCGTTGATATTTTCTGCCGTTACTTTTGAACAAGTAAAAACAGGCTGATGCATATATGGATGAGGATACTTTGCATAAAATTTACGTCCCCTTTTAATCGCTTTTTCATTGCCATCCAAAAACAATCCATGATAGCCAAAATTAAAAGCCAGGTTAGCGCAATTGCTATTGATACCATCATCAGATCCAATTTCTACAAAGGTTTTATTGCGCATTCCAATAATTGAGAAGATGTACAGTAATTTGCCATCCTCTTCAAATTGGGAAAACACCCTGAAACCGGTATCATTAAACGCAGGTAATTTTCCTTCTGAACTCCAAACCTGATATTGGTTGAAGAGCTGACGTTGGCTCACTTGTACCTCAGGCGAAAAGCGATTTCGTACTTTAAAAATGTAAAACTTACTTTTTAATATGTCCTTTAACCAAGCCATTTATTGTGCTACCTCTTCTTCTTTTTTATTGAACAGCCAATCTACTTCTTTTTCCCATTTAGATTTGACGGCAATTTGCTCTGTATTATATATCACCTTTTCAGGTAATCTTTTTTCTTTTAAAGAACCTGTTGTCCAGGCTCCGTTTCCGTCTACGTCAAAAATCAATCTAAGTTGGTATGTGCCGGGTAAAACTTTCTCAAATACAATTCGATTAGCAAAATCTGCTGTATCCACTGCTTCACCTTTATCATTGAGCAGATGTACTATTACCTTTTCTGTAAATACAGTATCCACATTAAGGATTAAACTACCATAATAGTCATCTTCTTCATTGTCAAACAATAAACTGATTGCCTTATTATTTTCTCTTCCGTAACGCGTTTGAACTGCTGCTGAATCAATTATAATTTGATGCGCTTTAGTACCAAAAGTGCTGAATTCAATGTCCCTCACCTTGATTTCATAATCTGGCAATTCCAATAAATTAGAGTCCGCATCAAATACTTTTACCATGGTATCATTTATAGATGCAACGGGCTCAGAGAAAGTAAAAATCAGATTGGTTTGCGGCAGTAATTTTCCCTTTTTTACATTGTTATTGACTTTGATTTCAACTTTACTTACATCATCAGGAATATTAGCATACACCGGTTTTACTGTATCTTTTTCTCCGTTTAACTCAACATAAAAATGTGTTTTAGAGGAAGGATTTTCTGCCAACCAAAACACCAATGAATCTTTAGTACTTGTCTCTTCTTGCAGCAACTCAATATTAGATGTAACACTTATTGAATCAGTTGGATTAGATAATAGAACCTCAACTCTCCCCGGAAAATCAAAGTTTAAATCGTTCATTTGTACGCCGCTAACGGCATGTTCAAAAGCCTTCATTTCAAATCGCCCAATGCTATCAGGGCCCAGGATAAAATGTTCTTCCTCTATGAAAGCCATTGTTTCATCCGGATCTAACAATAAGTTTTTGTTTTTATCATTGATAGCAAACATGTAATAAACACCCGCCTTTAGGTAGTTTAATTTAAACAATCCGGTATTGGAAGTTTGACCCAAATACATAGGTTTAAATTTGTATGGAATACTGTCAAAATTGGCTTCTAAGCTTTTGGGATATAATCCTACCAACATTCCTCCAATAGGCTTATTAGTAAATCCATCTATTACTCTACCCTCCACCTCAAGTGAATCAATATAATTACCCGTAGAAAAGACATATTGAAAAACCGAATCATTTTTTTCGGTAAAATCTTGAATGGCTCCGTTAAATGTGATAGTATAAGTTGTATTCTCTTCTAAAGGCTCATTAAAAAGAATACTCATTCTTTTATTTTTAGAAGTAATGGTTGGCCTTTCAACAGGCTGAGGAATAATTAAAATATTGTCATTGGGATTGTTGAGGGTGATAAATTCATTGAACTTCAAACTGACCTCATTTCCTTTAAAATTCAACTGCCCATTAGCCGGAAAAGATTTTGCTGTATCAATTACCGGGGCATAAATATCTTTGGGTCCACCGGTTAAAGGCTCAGTTTGTGCACATCCCCCAAATATTAAAATCAATATGGCAAAACCAAGATATCTCAAATTATGACGCGATTATTTCGGATATGATTAACGCCAACTTCTCCAGATATATTTTATCCACCTCTCCAAAATCATTTAGCTTGTCACTATCTATATCCAATACAGCAACAACCACATTATTTTTAAAAATTGGCACTACGATTTCTGATTTGCTTAAGGCACTACAAGCAATATGTCCGGGAAAAGCCTCCACATCTTCTACAACAATAGTTTCCTCTTTCTCCCATGCGGTACCACATACACCTTTGCCAATCCTAATTCGAGTACAGGCAATATCTCCCTGAAAAGGGCCTAACACTAGTTCTTCCTGATTTTTTACGAAATAAAATCCTACCCAAAAAAAGCCAAAAGTTTGTCTTAAAGCAGCTGCAATATTTGCGCAATTGGCAATAAAATCATCTTCGGGCTCAATTAATGATTTAATTTGAGGTAGTAATGATTCGTAAACTTCTTGTCTACTGCCTGATGTGATTTTTAATTCTTCTGCCATAGGATTGTAAGAGGGGCAAAATTACGGTTTTAAATAAAAGATCAGTTTAGATTTAACTTGATTGTTAATTCCTGTTCACCATTTCTGGAAATTTCTGCTTTTTATCTGCATCTACTTTTTTCCCTTAGATGAAAAAAGTAGCAAAAAAATCATTGTGGCGGCGGCTGCTAATTTGCTATTTTCCAATTCCTCAAAAGCTAAAGCCTTAATATTGCACTAAGGTGCAATCGGTCGGCTTTTGACGCTTTTTGCGGATGCAAAATCACTCAATCTTAGCAGATGCCGGTTTTAAAAAAATCTCATTAGACAAAAAGATCGGCTGAGATTTGATCTGCTAACAACATTCCTTCTTCTGTGAGGTATACAAAGCCATCCTCAATCTTTATATGTCCTTCATTTTGATGATGCAACAAGGTATTATTAAAATCATCTAAACTCAGAAACATGGCCAATTGTTTTACCTCATTTAAATTCAATCCCCATTTTGTTCTGAGTCTTGTGAGTATGTAGTCGTTGAATTTGTCTTTTTCAGTTAATTCTTCAATGGTGTGTACGTTTTCGCCAGCTATTATTTTCTTGATGTATTGGGGATTATTGGCAATATTCCAACCTCTGTTTTTACCATCAAATGAATGTGCAGATGGACCTATTCCAAGATACTTTTTCCCTAACCAATAGGCACTATTGTGTTTTGAAATGTATCCCTCTTTGGCAAAATTCGAGATTTCGTAATGTTCGTAATCGTACTTTTTGAAAACTTCGCGCATTTTTTTAAACTGCTGCACAGTTTCAACATCCTCTGGCACTGTTATTTGTCCGTTTTTAAATCGTTTTCCAAACACCGTGTTTGGTTCAATTGTCAAGCAATAAGAAGACACATGCGGCACATTTAAATCCACTAACTTTTGCAATTGCTTTTCCCAATATTCAATAGTTTGATTGGGAATTCCATAAATCAAATCAACCGTTATATTATCAAAACCTAAATTTTGTGCTGTCAAAACGCATTCAGTAGCTTGAAAAGAAGAATGCGCACGATTCATCATTTGTAATACTTCATCATCAAATGACTGAATTCCAATGCTCAATCTATTAAACCCAATTTCTTTTAGCTCAGATAACTTCGCTTCAGAAAGATCATCCGGGTTTGTTTCTATTGTAATTTCTGTATTCGCAGCTACTTCAAAATTGGAATAGATAGTATCCAGGATTCGCTTTAGCTCTTCTTTATTTAAAATACTTGGAGTTCCGCCGCCGAAATAAATTGTTTCAACCGTTTCATTTTGCAGATAAGATTTACGTTTTTCGAGTTCTATAACAATGGCATCAATCATTTCTGACTGACCCTTTGTATTGGTTGAAAAATGAAAATCGCAGTAGTGACACTTTACCTTACAATAAGGAATGTGCACATAAATTCCGGACATCTTAACTATGCTCCTTCTTCAGCTTCAGCCTTTTCTTTGTCTTTAGCCTCTCTTTTCTTGAAATACACTGAACGAAGATCAAGATATCTCATTCCATTAGTGTGTAAATCACGAACATCAGATTGTAGCAACATCAAATCCTCACCATACCATAAGATAATGAATGGAGGATCTTCCATTAAGATTTTTTCAGCTTCAGCAAATGCTTTTAAAGACTCTTCTTTATTGGCAGTTTTACTTCCTCTTTCATAAGCCTCATCAAAAGCCGGATTCATATATCTTGCACTGTTCAAGTATGAAGGCTCATCCATGCTTTCAGGAACAATTCCACCATAGGCATTAATCAAGAACGTTTCAGGATTTGGATAATCACCAAACCAGGTAGATCTGAAGATATCAGCACTTCCCATTGCTTGATTTTCAATTAACTTATTGAACTCAACACCTTCAATTTCAATATTGATGTTTAATGCTGATTTCAATTGATTTTGAATTTCAGATGCAATCAAATAATGATCATTACCTACTCTAAATTGGAAAGATAAAGTCGGGAAATTTTTTCCATTTGGATAACCAGCTTCAGCTAATAGTTTTTTAGCTTCTTCAGGATTATAAACGTATGACAAATCTTCAATTCCTTCAAAATCGTAATCTGTAAAGATCTTAGGAAGTGGAGGAGTGATTCCGAATTTACCAATTTCATAAGCCTGATTTTTCATGATTTTCTCCACCAATTTTTTACGGTTAATTGCCATGTTTAAAGCCTGTCTTACTTTTTTGTTTTTCAATACAGGAGTATTCATGTTAAACTCAAGATAAGTAGTAGACAATTGTGGTTCAGAAATCAACATGTATTTTGGAGGATCACTCTCAAAATCACCAATTCTTTCTTCTAAAACTTCAGATACACTGGTAATTGGAACTCCAGGAATGTAAGATAATTTTCCTTCCCAGAATAGATCCATGTGATCTTCAGAATGCTCATAGTATTTATACTGAACAGAATCCAAATAAGGTAATTTGTTTCCATCCTTATCACTGATGTAGAAATTGTCATTTCTTACCAATTTTACCAACTCAGAATTTGAACTTTTATCATATTTAAATGGCCCTGTACCCACTGGATGAAACTCTGATAATTCAAGAGATTCATGAGGAACAATTCCAGCAAAAGTTGTAGCTAATTTTTGCAAGAAAACCGAACTAGGTTCAACTAATTCAATATTAACTTTTTGACCATCTACTTTTATCCCAGAAATTTCCTGAGCTGATTGGTTGTAAAATTCTTCACCACCAACCACTGTATTTTTAAAATTAAGGTAAGCTCTGTTTTCAGGATCTTTCGTGTAGATATTTTTAAAAGTACCAACAACATCATCCGTAACTAATTTTCTTCCTTTTCCATCAGGGAAACAAGCATCATCATGAAAATAAACATCATCTCTAATAGTAAAAGTGTAAGTTTTACCATCTTCAGATACTGACCATTCAGACGCAATAGCCGGTTCAATTTCTAAAGTTTTAGGATTGTATTTAACCAAACCTTCAATTACCTGCTCATAAATTTGAGCAGTTTCCAATTTTTGAATTTCTACCGGACGAACGCTTTGATAGTAGCTGCCCATAGGCATACTAAATGTTCCTCCATAGATAGAATTTTCGTTAGTTTGGTCTCCTTCGTCAGACGATCCTCCGCAAGAAAATGCAAATGCTGCGAGTCCTGCTAATAAGATATGATTCAGTTTGTTCATAATCCCTTTTGATAATTTATTGGAAATACAATGATAAAAGTAATATCAAATATAAACTAATTTTATTTATCACTATTTCTGAAACTTATACTGAGTGTATTGTAATTAAAAGTTTGCGAGATAAAAAAAAGCTTTAATATTTTGGTTATCTTTGAGGGAAGTTTTAATATTGCACATTGACTTATAAGTATATACGAGTTTAAACTTACTATGATGTTGAAAAACACTATCTTACTGTTTGTCCTTATGCTGGGAGCCTCTTACAACTCCTTTGCAGATTTGTCAATTGAAGGGCATTACCAGGGCAAGAATTTATATGTTCAGAACCCTGAAGATGAGGATGGGTTTGGTTTTTGTGTTGTAAAAGCAACAGTTAATGGAGACCCAATCTCAGACGGGATTCAATCTTCTGCTTTTGAAATTAATTTTGCGGAATTTAGCGTAAACATTGGTGATCCTGTGTTTATCGTTCTAGAGCATGGAATTGGTTGCAAACCAAAAATTTTAAATCCTGAAGTATTATTGCCAAAAAGTACTTACGTAATTGGAGACATTACTTGTACACCTGATGGTTCTCTTACTTGGACAACTACAGGTGAATCTGGAAAACTTCCTTTCGTTATTGAGCAATACAGATGGAACAAATGGGTTGCAGTTGGTGAAGTTGATGGAATTGGATCTTCTGGAGAGAATAGCTACAAATTTCAAGTTACTCCTCACTCAGGTGAAAACAAAGTGAGAGTGGTTCAAACAGACCACACAGGTAAAAAGAAACCTTCTAAAGCAGTTACTTTCTCTAATCCTAATATTAAGGAACCGGATCTAAATCCGAAAAAAGTGAAAGACGAAATTAAATTTACTGCCGGAGGAACCCCTGTTGAAACTAAGTATGAAATTTATGATGCTTACGGAAATATCGTTAAGAAAGGGGTGGGATCATCCGTAAATTGTGAAAACCTCAAAAAAGGAGCTTACTATATTAATTACGATAATAAGAACGAGAAGTTCATCAAAACATAGGGTTTTAAAAAGTTTTGTAAGCCCGATTAGCTTTTGCTAATCGGGTTTTTTTATGCCCAAACTTTTATCTTTACAATATGAAACTAGAACACATTGGAATTGCAGTTAAAGACCTGGAGTCTGCCAATCAACTTTTTGAAACCTTGTTTAATAAACCTCATTATAAAATTGAAGAGGTAGCTTCAGAAGGAGTTAAAACCTCTTTTTTTCAAGTTGGTGAATCTAAAATTGAATTATTAGAAGCCACCAATGAAGAAAGCGCCATCTATAAGTTTATTGAAAAAAAAGGAGAAGGGATACATCACCTGGCATTTGAAGTAGCAGATATAGATGCAGAAATAAAAAGACTTTCAGAAGCGGGATATCAATTAATTCATCAAACTCCCAAAGATGGGGCGGACAACAAAAGAATTGCTTTTTTACATCCTAAATCTACAAATGGAGTGTTGGTAGAATTGTGTCAGGAAAAATCCTAAACGGGTAATTGAATCCTAAAGGTTGTTCCTTTACCAACTTCAGAATTTAAAACGAAGACTTTGCCATTGTGAAACTCTTCAATAATTCTTTTGACCAAAGATAACCCAAGTCCCCAACCGCGTTTTTTGGTTGTATAACCCGGTCTAAACACTGATTTAATTTTATTGGCCGGAATTCCCTTTCCGTCGTCTTCAATATCTATAAAGACATCATCCTCTTGCTGGCTAACAGTAACTTTAATATTTCCATTAGATTCCATTGAATCAACAGCATTCTTGACAATATTCTCAACTGCCCATTCCAATAATGCTTCATTTAATCGAACCATTATCTTGTCCGTCTGAGCAACGAACTGTAAATCCACCTTGGATGAAATTCTGTTCTTTAAATAGGATATAGCATGATCTACTACCTCAACAATATTTTGCTCTTCTAAGGCAGCTTGCGAACCAATCTTAGAAAAACGATTGGTTACCATATTCAATCTATCAATATCCTTATTGATTTCTTTAGTTATAGACTCATCAGTTCCTTTTGCTTCTAACAATTGGTTCCACGCCATTAATGAAGAAATTGGTGTTCCTAATTGATGTGCTGTCTCCTTTGCCATTCCGGCCCAAACCTGATCCTGCTCAGCCTTTCTGAAAGTTGAAAACGCCAAATACGCAATCAACACAAACAATCCAATTATGAAGAACTGAACAATTGGAAAAAACTTCATTTGCGTAATTTCCTCTGAATGCTCATAATAAATTACTCCTGACCTATCTCCACTTAACTCTACAACAATAGAATCCCCAGTACTTCTCAACTGTTGTATCAATGACGCTGCATTAGTTGAATCATAATCTTCTCTATTTGTAGCAATGACATCTCCTGTAACAACATCAACAAATAATACAGGTACTAAATATTCATTGGTAACCAATTCATCACTAAAAGCATCAATTAATGAATCCCTGCTATATTCAAGCGCAGTGAGCTTTTGAGTTTTATAAAAGATAGAATCAAAATAAAAAACCATCTGCTTATCACCATAGTCTAAATCAATTTCCAAAGGTGGATGATCTTTACGCCAAAACTCCTTGTAACTATTTAAACTATCCTTTTTTGCTTTGCGTTTAAGTGAATCCTGAAAAGACTTTTTTTCATTAGAGTATGAAGTGCGCAGCATCCTATTGATACTAGTATCTAAGGCAGATAGGTTATAACTTGAAATCACCTCCTCTTTGTTGTCTGTAATTATTATTGGAATATCATTGTTCCCTTTGATAATTTCTACGACAAATGAATAATCCTCAAGTGGTTTGTTAACTTCTTGAATTGCCAATGACCACATTTCAACTTTCTGTCTGTCACGTTCTTTTAAAGATTCTAATGCATCACTTAATTCATCAAATGCATTGTTGGTTAAACTCACCAACTCAGATTTTCTCTTTACAGCATCTGCCCATTGTTCAATTCTATCAACTTCTCTTTGCTGAACTTTATCTACTATCCGAAAAGAAAACCACAAGGATACAGCCACCAATAGAATAGCTACTCCCAGCAATGCAATTTTCCAACGTTGTTTTTTATGATAAAGATTCATAGTATCAGAAACTCACCTGTTAACGTAACAAGTATAGAATTATTCTAATTCATATCATAGATGATTTCTTCTTGTTTTTGTGTTGTATCAGCTTTAAAATACTTCAACAACGTTTTATTGAAATCATTTGTTTTGTCTTTTCGCTTTATTTTACCGGGTATTGAATCTTGAGACTGTTCATCTTCTTCATCATACATGATAAATTTAATTTCCTCTTTGTTGTCTTCCTCAATTTTCTGAACCGTACTATCCTTTTTAAAGAAACCTAATTCTGTTTTTAAGATAGACTTAACATTTTGCTTTTCCTCCGCAATACTCTCCTTGATTTGTTTCCTTCTTTCTGTTCCATCCAGTGCAAAAGTTGGATCAAATAAATCACCACTCATATTTAAGTAAATCACTAAACCTAATCCATCATCTTCAATTATACCAAATTCGTTCTCTGTTACCTGCTCCTTTAACTCTCTGAAACGGAAACTAAAATGATAATCTATCATGTTGTCAAAACTGTGCCAACCAAACAAATCAACATCCAGGGCATTTGATCCAATGGTCATTTTAGGTATTATCAACTTACGATCTTTGATGGTAATTTCATTCTCAATTGTTGCAAACTTTAAATGAAGCAACTTATCTTCAAAAGCATCTATATGTTTGTTGAGCATGAGTTTTAAACCTTTATTTGATCTCATGTAATCCGTAATCATTTTCATGGTTTCAAGCTCATTTAACTCACCATTTTTGATTTTAAGATTACACTTGGCATACAACTCATCTTCCTTGAGTGAAAAGTATGGATTAAAACTCAGTAAAAAATCTATACTGCCAGATGCCGTTCCACTTATATGTTGACTTGTGATACTGCTTTGTTTAAAATTATCCCAATCTTTAAACAGTCCTTTTACATCTACATTATTAAAGGTCAGCTTACCGTCAATAATGTTTCCTTTTTCCATTCTGTTTTTCATTACAAGATTACCGTGTGCTTTACCTCCCTGCAAACCAAAATCAAGATTATTCAATTTTACTTCCCTACTAGCCATTAGCAAGTTGGTATTAATCGTATTGAATTGATGACCATCCCAATGTAAGTTGGCAACTGATAAATCAACATTGAGGTTCAAATTTGCCGGGAGTTCAAAAATCTTTGGCCTTTTGTTTTCTTCAGGTTCTGGATTAGCCATGAATTCATTCAAATCAAGATTGTTAGATTCAATGGATGCAATTAGACCCAGGTTACCTGTCCCGTCAAGGAAAGGCATAAAATTTTTCATTGATCCATTTACCAGAATATCAGATTTAGCGGTTTTAATTTGAAGCTGATTAACACCTGCATCTTTATTATACAAGACAATTTCACCACTCATATTTCTGTAAGTAATGTCATCATTAACTCCCTTGTAAAGCACATCTTTTAATATAAAAGAACCATCTGATTTTAGCACATCAAAGTTTTTTTGATTGTACTGAGGGTCAAAGAATTTTACAACAGCTCTACAATTCAAGCTCAATTGTCCACCCAATTTTTCTACATTCTTAAAATTGAAAAATTGGTGGAACTTATCCAATCGTAAATCTCCTTCCATGGCGGTATTCAATGTTGGCTCCTCAAAATCACTTATGGTAGCTCTACCTTTAAAATAACTGTCTAATAATCTCAGTTGCACATTTTCAAGCTTCATTTCTTCTTTCCTTCCCTCTTGGGCATTTTGATAATGACCTTCAAAGTAAACATCAGTTATAGTTAGCTTACTTTCAGGTTCAGATATTTTCCCGTTTTTGATATTAAACTCAGCTTCTATGGCCGGCATTTGAATAGCTGATAATGGGCCATGAATTTTAGAATTAAAGCTTATGATTCCTTCACTTTCATAGGATTTAACCTTTTCCATTTTTTCATCAACCAGGCTATTGGCAAGATCAGCCAACTCAATTTCATTTCCTGATAATTCTAAATCAATGGAGGTTGAATCAATAATTCCGGTTAGATGAAAAGGCATTTTTTCAACCAACAAATCACCTTTTTTAAAAGTGTAAGATTTGGCAATTGTATTTACATCCAACTCAAGATTTAGATTAGATTCTTTATCCGTTATCAAATTAAAGGAATTACTTTTTACCCTTTCAATTTTCATTTCAGTTTCAGCAATTACTTTGTATTGATCATCAGAAAAATCACCTTGAAACAGACCTTTATGGATGTCAAGGTCATAAAACTGCCTTGCAGCCAAATTTTTATACCTGAATTTAAAATTCTCAACTTTTAAAAGCTCGAGCATAAACTCAAATTTGCTTTCTTCCTGGGTCTCCTCGCGGTCCTTTATAATGTTGAAGTTAGCCTGGCCATCTTTGGCGGTTTTTAAATATAAACAACCATCATATACATTAATTCTTCTTACTTGATAATCTCCTGAGTAGAAGTCCATCAAGTTAAAATTGAAGAACATTTTTTCAGCATAAAAAAGGGTGTCATCACTTTCAATTTCAGGAAAAGCATCAGCTATGAATACTTTCTTGAATTCTACAGATGCATTTGGAAAGTCATGAAAAAAAGAGAGCTGAATGTCTTGCACTTCTACATCCGTAGTAAGCCGATCATTCAGCTCATCAATAGCAAATTGCTTGATGTCATCTTCATAAATATGAAGCAAGACAGTAACAACCGTTGTCAGAAATAAACTGACAAAGAATATCCAAAAGAGGAATTTGCGAAGGATTTTGAGTGCTTTTCTCACAAACTATGAAGTTATGTGAATATATCGCACCTTTTCTCTGTAGTTACAGAGTTTATCAACCCCAGGCAGTTAGTACAGAAACTTATTTTTTTCTGTTTCCTTCTATTGTTTCTTCTTTAATGTCTTGTGCTTCAGTAGTAATTTCTTTTACTACTTTATCCTTTAGATCTTCAGATACAGTATCAATTGCTTTGTTCAAGTCAGAATTTGGATCTGCGATTTCTTCTCCAACTTTATCCGAAATTTGATCAATAGCGTCATTCATTACGTTCTCAATACCATTTGCATTTTCTTCAATTTCTTGCTCTAAAGATTCCGACTCATGCTCTGTAGTAGACTCTTCTTCTCCACCACAAGAAATCATAGAAATTGAAAAAATAAAAGCGCCGATAAACAAAAAACTCTTTTTCATTGTTATTTAATTTGGTTCAAAGTAAAAATAAGTAAACTTCTGATAGTTCTTGACTAAATTTTATGATTTTGTTTAGAATCGTTCTCAATAAACTTGTTAATTTTGATAACAATCATAGATTTTATTATTAATCATTAAAAACATAAAATAAAATGGCATTTGAATTACCAAATCTTCCATATGCGTTTGACGCTTTGGAACCACATATTGACAAACAAACTATGGAAATCCATCATGGAAAACACCATGCAGGATACACAACTAAATTAAATGGAGCCATTGAAGGAACAGATTTCGCTGGAAAATCAATAGAAGATATTTTAGCAAATTGTGCTGACAATGCAGCAGTAAGAAACAACGGTGGTGGATATTATAATCACTGTTTATTCTGGGAAGTAATGTCACCAAATGGTGGTGGTACACCTACCGGAGAATTAGCAGACGCTATTAACGCATCATTTGGATCATTTGACGGATTTAAAGAAGCATTCTCTAATGCTGCAGCAACTAGATTCGGTTCTGGATGGGCTTGGCTTTGCGTACATCCTGGTGGAAAAGTTGAAGTTTGTTCAACTGCCAACCAAGACAATCCATTAATGAATATTGTAGGTTGTGGTGGAACTCCAATTTTGGGATTAGATGTATGGGAACATGCATATTACTTAAAATATCAAAACAGACGCCCTGATTACATTAATGCATTTTTCAATGTAATTAACTGGGATGAAGTATCTAAAAGATACGCGGACAATAAATAAAATTGACCAATCATTAGATGATACCCACTTATTCCTTGTAATGAGTGGGTATTTTTTTTATTTTTAGTTCATGAAAAAGGCTACACTCATATTTTTTGGGTTATTTCTTGTATTGACCTCTTGTCTCAAAGACAAAACGCAACCTAAAACGAGTGGAGATGAATGCTTTGACATCTCTTATCACTATAACATCCGCCCCATTATCGAAACTTCTTGCAAAACTCACATAGGTCCCGGAACAGGATGTCATGATGCCTGGATTGACAATTATGGATCTATTAAAAACTTCATAGTAAGTGGTGCTTGGGAAGTGGAATTGTTCATTGATAAAACCATGCCTGTAATGCCAAATACATGGGGAATTGACTCGCTTACAACAGCAGAATTACAAACAATGAAGTGCTGGTTGGAACAAGGATATCCGAATAACTAAAAAAAGCCTTTATCTCAAGCAGTTTTAATTATTAAATTTGCCCTTCAAATTCAGGCAAATTACATGGAATACGATTTTTTATCCATTGAGGAAAAATGGCAAAAATACTGGGCAGAAAATAAAACTTATGCTGCAGTAGAAGATAAAAATACCCCTAAGTACTACGGATTATCAATGTTTCCTTATCCTTCTGGAGCAGGTTTACATGTAGGACATCCACTGGGTTATATTGCATCTTGTATTTATGCCAGATACAAAAAATTAAAAGGATTCAATGTATTGCATCCAATGGGATATGATTCCTTTGGTTTGCCTGCTGAGCAATATGCCATCCAAACGGGACAGCATCCTGCATTAACCACTGAACAAAACATTAATAGATACAGAGAACAACTAGATAAACTAGGATTCTCATTTGACTGGGATCGTGAAGTTAGAACTTCAGATCCAGCCTACTATAAATGGACACAGTGGATCTTTAAACAACTTTATAATAGCTGGTACAACAACGATTCAAACAAAGCTGAGAACATTGACTCACTAGTTTCCATTTTTGAAAAAGAAGGTAATGCTAAGGTCAATGCTCCTAATGATCAAAAAGATATTTTTTCTGCTGAAGAATGGAAATCTTTTTCTGAAAAAGAACAGCAAGATGTATTGATGAATTATCGTCTTACCTTTTTGGCTGATTCATGGGTTAACTGGTGCCCTGCTTTAGGAACAGTATTGGCGAATGACGAAATAAAAGACGGCGTTTCAGAAAGAGGTGGACATCCTGTTGAGCAAAAGCTCATGAAACAATGGTCAATGCGTATTACAGCCTATGCTGAGCGTTTATTAAACGATTTAGAAACTATTGAATGGTCAGATTCAATCAAAGAACAGCAAAGGAATTGGATTGGTAAATCAGTTGGAGCTTCAGTTCATTTTAAATTAGATGGTCATGAAGGGGATATTGAGGTATTTACCACTAGACCTGACACTATTTTTGGTGTTTCATTCATGGTATTAGCACCAGAACATGAATTGGTTGAACAAATTACAACTGCCGAGTATGCAGATTTAGTTGCAGACTATAGAAAACAAACAAGTTTAAAAACTGAAAGAGACAGACAGTCTGATGTAAAAAATATCTCTGGACAATTTACCGGAGCATTTGCCATTCATCCATTTACTGGTGCGCAAATTCCTGTTTGGATAGCGGATTACGTTTTGGCAGGTTATGGTACGGGCGCAGTAATGGCGGTACCTTGTGGAGATCAAAGAGACTGGGATTTTGCCAAGCATTTTGAATTACCGATTCCAAACATATTTGAAAATGCAGATATCACTGAAGGAGCATTTGATGACAAAGACATTGCAGTCATAGCCAACTCAGATTTCTTATCCGGATTACCGGCAAAACAGGCTATCAAAACTGCCATTGATGAAATTGAAAAAAGAGGCTTTGGTAAGGGACAAACCAATTACAGACTAAGAGACGCAGTATTCTCAAGGCAACGTTATTGGGGAGAGCCATTTCCTGTTTATTATAAAAACGACATTGCTCACTTGATTCCGGATGATAAACTACCGGTAAAATTGCCCGAAGTAGATAAATATCTACCAACTGAAGATGGTGAACCGCCATTGGCAAGAGCTCCTAAATCAGCATGGGATATTGAGTTTGACGGTGATCACATGGAATACAACACCATGCCTGGTTGGGCAGGATCATCCTGGTATTTTTTAAGATACATGGATCCGCATAACGAGCAGGCTTTTGTGTCTAAAGAAAAGGCTGAATACTGGAATCAAGTTGACTTGTATATAGGTGGTTCGGAACATGCAACTGGACACTTACTGTATGCCAGATTCTGGACGAAATTCTTATTTGACATGGGCTACATTACTTTTAATGAGCCATTCAAGAAGATGATCAATCAAGGGATGATTTTGGGGAGAAGTAGTCTAATCTACCAAATAGTTCCCCAAAGCAGAACCGGTTCCTTCGTAGGTTCCAAAGTTGCTGAAATTTTTGGAAAATTTAATGTTAAACATGGACTGTTTATATCGGCTGAAAGACTGAATGAATTGAATAGTGAAACCTTAGAAGAGGAAATATGGAAATTGTATCCAGAAGAAATTAGCTCTTCTATTCCAAAAGAGACTAAAATTGAATTTGGACCCAACATAATTACTCATCACGTTGGAATTGAATATGTAGAAAATGACATTCTAAATATTGAAGAGGCTGCAAAGGATCCAAGATTCAATTATTTAAAAGATGCACTTTTTATCCGTAATAAGGACAATACATTCGGTTGTGGATACGAAGTAGATAAAATGTCAAAGCGTTGGCACAATGTAGTCAATCCAGATGTTCTTTGTGAAAAATTTGGAGCGGATACAATGCGTTGTTATGAGATGTTCCTGGGTCCTTTAGAGCAATCAAAACCATGGGATACCCAAGGTATTAATGGAGTACACAACTTTTTACGTAAGTTTTGGAGACTGTTCCATGATGCAGATAACAACCTCAACCTTAGTGAAGGTGAAGCGGATAAAAATGCCTTAAAAACACTACATAAAACAATCAAAAAAGTAACAGATGATTTGGATAGATTTTCGTTCAACACAGCTGTTTCAAATTTTATGATTGCCACTAATGAATTAACTGATCAAAAATGCAACAACAAAGCTGTATTGAGAGAATTAGTGATTTTATTATCACCTTATGCTCCTCACATTGCTGAAGAATTGTGGCAAAGATTAGGAGAAACTGAAAGTGTTACTAAAGCCAAATGGCCAAGCTTTAATCCGGATTATTTAGTAGAAGCTTCACATGCTTATCCGGTATCTTTTAATGGTAAAATGAGGTTTAAAATTGAATTGCCTACCAACTTATCTAAGGAGGATATTGAGAAAGAAGTATTAGCAGCTGAAGAATCTCAAAAGTGGTTAGAAGGTAAAGACCCTAAAAAGGTGATTGTGGTTCCTGGTAAAATTGTGAATGTGGTAATCTAATTAAAAGATCTTAACCATTCTTCTGCTTTCTCAGTTGAACTGAAAAGCTTTACAGGGAATGAGGGTTTATTGAACCCCATGAACATATTACCAATAATCCTACTTACAGCATTGTCAATAACAAATGCGCAAACCTTTACGCCTTTGTTGTTGTCTGATATGTAATAACTTCTTGCGTCTCTACTTACAAAATTTGACTGTCTAATGTCAACCAATAAACGATAATCAGTGCCTTCTGATATCTCAATAGTAGCGCGCACATTTTCCTTAGCATCTTCTAAATTATGCTTGGGAACAGATTTCGTAATACAGTACATGATTCCATTTTTGAAATACACTTTTTCTGTACGTGTTTCTATGATTTTATTTTCAATTGGCATTTCGCTAATTATGAATCTAAGATAATCGAATATTCCACCGGCAAAATATTTTTAACCTAAATGATTAAACCTTTTAGCTAAATGTATGTCAAAAAACAAAAACTTAAAAGATTGGCTATGAAATGTTTAAAATTCACTGTTGCAATTGCAACTATGCTTTGGATGCAAACTGTATCCTTTGCTCAAGAGAAAGATTCATTAGGAGAAATTGGCGATAACCTTGATCTGTTTGCCGTACTAGATGCATTCAAAAATGCAGAAAGTATTGAGGCATTCGAAAAAACTATCAACGATCCTGACCAAAAAATTAATAACCTGGATTTAAATGAGGATGATGAAGTAGATTACATTCAAGTTCACGACGAAGGTGAAGATGATGTACATGCTTTTATTTTGAGAATTGATTTAGGTGAAGGAGATGATGAAACACAAGATGTTGCAGTTATCGAATTAGAGAAATCAGGAGATAATCAAGCCACCATACAAATAGTAGGTGATGAAGAAATCTATGGCACAGATTACATAGTTGAGCCAAAAGAAGATGAGGCTATCACCAAAAGGCTAATGATGCCAAATGTTGTAGTTGTCAATGTGTGGCTTTGGCCCAGTGTGAGATTTGTATACGGACCCACCTATGTAAGATGGAGATCTCCATACAGATGGGGAATTTATCCAAAATGGTGGAGACCATGGAAACCTTACAGATGGGGAGTTTATCACGGATTTCACGCCCATCATCATGCACATTTTCATGTAGTAAAGGTCAGAAGATGTACAAAAGCTCATGGCTTCTATGTGAAGAAAAGAAGAACAGCAGTTAGAATTAAACATCACAAAAATCATCATTCACATCATCCTCATCACAAAACAAGCAATGGTGGTGGAAAATCTCCAAATGTAAAAGCCGGATCAAAAACCTCTCATAGAGGACGAGCAGGAAGAAGACGATAATAAAAAAGGGACATTAACATGTCCCTTTTCTTTTTTTATTCTTTTACCAATCACTTCGTTTCTTGCGAGCCATTACATTAGCAATTAATGCAAATGGCAAATAAGCAAAAACAAGGTCAATAATTATAAACGTCATAGGTGCCGGAATCATTTTAGCGGCAGCAATACCTCCGATTAAGGAAATTACACCGATTAGAAATCCAAAAAAAGCTGGAGCTTTTGTTACCAATCTTGCCGCAAAATACGCACCCGCCAAAGTTCCTAATGCATGTGCCAAAAACACCATTAAAAAGTGCTTAAACTCATACTTGTCTATATTGGCTGCAATGTTATCCATATCTGTTGGATCAACTCCTTCAGGTGGAGCAATAATTGATGGTGAAATGGAAATAATCCCCATATTAACCACCGAGCCAATTATTAGCGCTCCTATAACAACCAATGTATTTCTTAAATATGGATTCATTTTATCTCTTCAGAATTTTACCGGTGTATGATTTACCATCTATCATCATTGAATAAACGTACATACCAGAACCAACTTCTTTTCCTTCACCGTCATTACCATCCCAATTAATAGAATGTGTTCCCGAAACTTGTTGTTCTCTAATCAATTTATTGATAATTCTACCTTGCATATCATATATGTAGACACTTACAAAAGAAGCTGAATTCAGATGATATGTAATAGTAGTGGATTGATCAAATGGATTTGGATAAACAATTACATCTGAATGATGCGGATTTTCTCCACCAAAATTCAAAAACTCAGTAGTTAAACTATCTATATTAATATTTTCATCTCCCGCCCAATAATCCATATAATGATAATAGATCAGGAACATTTCATCTGAAGTATTTAATCCAGCGCCTACAGTAATTGGCGGGCTATTTGGATTATGTGGATTAGTTACAGTATTGTTCCATATCCCTTTTCCAAAAATGTTTGTTCCGGCAGGAATATGTTGCATGTGCTCAAACCAATAAAAATCTTGCCAATCAAAATCCCACTGAGGAATTCTAACAAAATTCAAAGTATCATTACCAGATGTTACTCCCCATGATTCAATATAATGACCTAATAAATGCATGTGAGGAAAAACACTTAACATGGTATAGTCATTTGGAATAGCACCACTTGCAACTGTGATAGTATCAAAGCTATTTGCCGGTATTGAAAAAGACCAATTTTGAATAATAGGTTCGCAAGAAACAGGTCTGTAATTATTTACCGGTTCGTCATAGAAATAAAAATTCACTTTAGTTTGATCAAACTCCCCATAACTTCCCGCAGGATAATGCATTGCCAAAACAATGTCCGTTCCGGCAGTTAACTCCATTCCAGCCGAAAAATTAGCCGTAGAAGGAAAAATAATCGGAGAAGATCCAGGTGTATATCCACCCATAAGTGTACTTGAAACAGGACCCGCACAGTTTCCAGAAGTATCTGTTGCCGGCCATCCGGTATCATCACTATAAACTAGACAATGGTGTACAATTTGTCTGTTACCCGGGATTACTTCAAATGCCTTTACTTTTCTGTTTTGCAATAAATTAGATGGAATCACAAAACATACATAATCATCATCTGAAGAAGTTGCTTTACTCATATAGTTAGGAGCGGTAACCACTAAATCCGGTACTCCGGGTAAAACTTGATCACTGCTATATACAGGTTGCGGAGGTGCTTGACCTAAATCACCCATTTGCGTACCATCCTGAATCCAATCTAAAATGATTTGCTTTTCCTGAGCAGACAACACTCTTTCCTGAGAAAAATGCTGATATCCTGTATCTGCTGTCCACGGTGGCATTATACCGGCATCCACATATGATTCAATCAAAGGAGCATATGTCACCGCATCTGCATAAGACATTAAAGACATAGGCCCTATCCCATTAGGGTTGTGGCATTCTGTACAATGATTATAAAAAACTTCAGCTGCGTGTTCAGCCCACATTGTCTGGGCTTTAGAATAAATAGCTGAACACGTCATCAAGACAAGTACGAATGTTTTTTTCATTTCTTAAAGTTTAGCGCTAAATAGCTACAAGGCAAACAAATATAGCTTAAAATCAGCTAGATATCAAGCATTGAACAATTCACGCGCACAAATGCGAGCTTCTTTATCCGATTTTACTAAATCATCTAGACCCGGATTTTGTACAAAAGATACCTTTTGACAGACTTTTTCATTGATTTCAGCTATCTGATGAAAGGCTATTTGGTTTGTTAAAAAACCATCAACAGTAGCTTCATTTGCTGCATTTAAAACAGCCGGAATATTTCCACCTCTTGCCAAAGCCTCATAGGCCAATTGTAAATTGGTGAAAACCTCCTTGTTGGGACTCTCAAAATTTAGTTGAGGATAATCCATGAAGTTAAATCTTTCAAAATTTGTCTCCAACCTGTTTGGGTAAGACATGGCAAACAAGATAGGTAATTTCATATCCGGTAAACCCATTTGGGCTTTTATCGCACCATCCCTAAACTGCACCAAAGAATGTACAATTGATTCAGGGTGAACAATTACGTCTATTTGCTGTGTATGCAATCCAAAAAGCCATTTAGCTTCAATCACCTCAAGGCCTTTGTTCATCATTGTTGCAGAATCAATGGTGATTTTATCTCCCATTTGCCAATTAGGATGCGCCAAGGCTTGTTCCTTGTTTACCTGTTTAAGCATATCAGAAGTATATCCTCTAAAAGGTCCACCTGAAGCTGTGAGGTAAATTTTTTCAATTGGATTTTGAAATTCTCCTACTATGCATTGAAAAATCGCCGAGTGTTCTGAGTCAACCGGATAAATATTAACTCCCTTTTCACGTGCTAATTTGGTAATTATTTCTCCAGCAACAACCAATGTTTCTTTATTGGCTAGTGCAATATTTTTACCTGCTTCAATTGCTTTAATTGTAGGTTTTAATCCTGCAAATCCAACAATACCTGCAACAACCAAATCCACCTCATCCATTTGCACAACATCTTCTAATGCAGTAGCACCAGTGTAGGTTTTTATATCTTCTTCCCACAATACGCTTTCTACTTTTTCATAGAGCGCTTCATTAGAAATAACCACACAATTAGGCTTGAACTTTAGTGCTTGTTCAATTAATAAATCAGCATTATTATGGGCAGTGAGCACAGAAACTTCAAATTGATCGGGATAATTCTCAATAACCTCCAGGGCTTGAGTTCCAATGGATCCTGTAGATCCTAATATCGCCAATCTTTTCTTGTGCATGAGGCAAAAGTAACTTTAAGTAAAGTTAAAATGTTATAAAAAGTAAAGTATTTATTCTTGATCAACTATACGTTTATCTAAATTTATGCGTTAAGCATTTTACAAAAGAAAATTTTTGAAAGCACTATCTAAAATATTGATCCTTATTGCTTTGGTTTTCTCAACCCAATTGGCCTTTTCACAAGAAGATACCACAAAGGTGAATCCAAAAGTTACCGTTATAAAAAATGACGGAGCAACATACACTGGAACTATTGAAAAAGATGATGCCAGAGAAATATTGTTGAGATCAGATCAAGTAGGTTTAATGTATATCCCTAAACACTTGATTAAGGAAATCAAACCTTTTAAAGAAGAAGCAGAAGAGGAAGTTGTTAAGGAAACAACGGTAGTAGATACTGTTAAAGAAGAAGTTGTAGAAATTGAAAAGGAAGAACCTATAGAAGTTGATCCAAAAACCAAAAAAGAGGTACATCCGGATGATACCATAACTTATGCTAATTATCATTCTACAAAAAACATTTATTCAGATAACGCATTTCCATTGAGAAAGGGAGAAGCTTATTTAAAAACAACTTTTGTAGGAATAGAAGGTGGACTACCATTGACCAAAAACTGGTCTGTAAGTGCAATAGCCTCATTTTTTGGAGCACCGGCTGCGCTTAAAACCAAATTTAGCTTTCCTGTTTCAGATGAATTCAGGATGTCTTTAGATGCAGGTTATGGTACTATGGCATTTGGCACATGGTTAGGAAGAGGAATTAGAGATGGTGCAGGATTTATGTCTTTTACTGCAACATTTGGAGACAGAATAAACAACTTTTCTGTAAAAGGAGGTTACGTATTTATTCATGAATACTGGAACAATGGTTTTACCTGGGACCCTAACACACAAATGTTCATTCCAATTCAAGCAGATATGGCATATCACCACGGACCTTTTATTAATGTAGGAGGACAGTATGCTTTCACAAATTCTTCATCATTGGTTTGTGATGCTACAGCAGTTTTGATTGAAAATTCTTTTGGTATGTCAGTTGGAGCTTCAGTAAGATTTGGAAAAAGTCCGAAAAATAAATGGCTATTGGGTGGTTCTTTATATGTAGTAGATGGCTTTTTCTCTCCTATTCCAATGCCGCACGTTTCTTACACATATATCTTTCCTGCAAGAAAACCTTGATATAAATATTGCGATAACCAAAAAAACTATTTAAATTTGCGCGCCCGTCTGAATTTTTACTGTTTCAGATATTTAGGCGAGCCCCAAAAGCGTTTGGGAAAAATGATCAGCAAATGATCTATATTATTGCGGGTGTGGTGAAATTGGTAGACACGCTAGACTTAGGATCTAGTGCCGCGAGGTGTGTGGGTTCGAGTCCCTCCACCCGCACATTGTGGTCCCATCTCATTCCGATTTGAGTCGGGATTGGAGGGGACCATTTTTTTTTCGCACAAGTTGCGATTGTAATGCAAATTTTAATTGTTCAAAAAAGTAAAGTATGAACGTAGTTGAGGAAAAAATTGATGCGCTAAATGCAGTTTTAAGAGTGAAAATTGCTCCTGAAGACTATGCAGATAAGGTAGAAAATACCTTAAAAGATTACCGTAAACAGGCAAACATGCCCGGATTCAGACCTGGAAAAACTCCAATAAGTCTTATCAAAAAGAAATACGGTAAAGCAGTATTAGCAGAAGAATTGAATAAAGCGGTGAGTCAATCACTTCATGATTTTATTACTTCAAATAACATCAATATTTTAGGAAATCCACTTCCTAAAGAAGATGAAGAGGTAAAAGGTGATTTTGACAATCCAACTGAGTTTGAATTTGTATATGAGATTGGAATCACTCCTGAATTCGATCTTAAATTATCTAAGAAAAATAAATTCGAGCACCTTACTGTAAAAGTAGACAAGGACATGCTTGATAAAGAAGTTGAGAACCTTGCCAGAAGATACGGAAAACTAGTTTCTGAAGAAGCTGTTGGTGAAAGAGATATGGTGATGGGTGAGTTCACTGAAGTAAAAGGTGAAATCAAAAACAACTCAACTATTTCAATGGAATACGTTGAAGATAAAGCCACTCAAAAGAAATTTATTGGTGCAAAGGTTGGTGATGTAATCAACATTGATCCTAAAAAAGTTTCAAAAGGTGAACAAGACATGGCTTCTATGTTGGGTATCACTGAAGAAGAAGCGGCAGGACTGAAATCTAAATTCGACTTTAAAATCACTGAAATCAAAAGAATGATTCCTGCTGATGTGAATCAAGAACTTTTTGACAAATTATTTGGTGAAGGAAATGTGAAGTCTGAAAAAGAATTGAGAGAGAGAATTGAAGCAGACTTAAAAAACATGTTTGCCAACGATTCTGATCGTATATTGAACCAAAAAATGGTAGATGAATTAGTTGACAAAACTAAAGTTGATTTACCTGAAGAATTCTTAAAGAGATGGATTTTAGCATCTGCAAAAGAGGAAATAACTTCTGACCAAATTGAAGCTGATTTTGATAACTACAAGAAAAGCTTGAAATGGCAGTTGATTCAGAATAAAATCATCAAAGACAACGACATTAAGGTTGATCCACAGGAGGCAGTTGATTACACAAAAAGTTTGTTGGTTAATCAATACGCTCAATACGGCATGCCTGCTCCGGATGATGAGCAATTAGACGGACAAGCTAAAAACGTGTTGTCAAATCAAGAAGAAGCAAATAGAATTTACGATAACTTGTACAACAACAAAATAATGGCTCATTTGAAAGAGGCTGTTACTTTGACTGAAAAAGCTTTGCCTTACGAAAAGTTTATTGAGCAAGCTTATAGCAACTAGTTATCTAGAATAAATTTTCTGGACTTTATACTTTAAAATAATACCTATCTTTATAGGTATTATTTTTTTGCAATTTATTTAAGCCAATGTATAATAAAGACGAATTTAGAAAATACGCTGTAAAACATCAGGGGATAAGCAGCAATACAGTTGATAGTTACATGTCAACAATCACATCCATGACTCCATATATCTTGGAAGAAAGACAATTAAATGTTCAGGCAATGGACGTTTTCTCAAGATTGATGATGGACAGAATCATCTTTTTAGGGACAGGAATTGATGATCAAGTAGCAAATATCATAACAGCACAGTTGTTGTTTTTGGAATCAACAGATCCTAAAAAAGACATACAGATTTACATGAACTCACCAGGAGGTAGTGTATATGCGGGATTAGGAATTTATGATACTATGCAATTTATCTCTCCTGACGTAGCAACAATTTGTACAGGTATGGCAGCTTCAATGGGAGCGGTATTATTGTGTGCTGGAGCAAAAGGAAAAAGAGCTGCATTGCCTCACTCAAGAGTAATGATTCACCAACCTTTAGGTGGAGCTCAAGGACAAGCGTCTGACATTGAAATTACAGCTAGAGAGATTTTAAAGTTGAAAAAAGAGCTTTACGAAATCATTGCAAAGCACTCAGAAAATGATTACGATAAAGTTTACCAAGATAGTGATAGAGATTACTGGATGATTGCTGAAGAAGCAAAAGAATACGGTATGGTTGATGAAGTTTTGAGTAGACAAAAATAAGATGGGTAAAGACGAAAATATCAGTTGTTCATTTTGTGGGAGAGCAAAGGTTGATACCGGCATTTTAATAGCTGGTTTAACCGGTCATATATGTGCTAATTGTATTGAACAAGCTCATGGTATTATCGAAGAGCAAAAAAAGCACGATCACGCGCAACAGGTAAATCACGATTTTAGATTACTTACTCCACAACAGATCAAAGAAGAACTGGATGAGTATGTAATTGGTCAGGATGACGCTAAAAAAGTGTTGGCTGTATCTGTTTACAATCACTACAAAAGATTGTCTTTAGTGGATAATCAAAGTGATTTTGAAATTGATAAATCTAACGTGATTTTGGTGGGAAGAACCGGAACCGGTAAAACGCTTTTGGCTAAGACCATTGCTCGTTCATTGAACGTGCCTTTTTGTATTGCTGATGCTACTGTTTTAACAGAAGCGGGATATGTAGGAGAAGATGTTGAATCAATTTTATCAAGATTACTTCAAGCTGCAGATTACAATGTAGAAGCTGCTGAAAAGGGAATCGTGTTCATTGATGAGATAGATAAAATTGCCAGAAAATCTGACAATCCTAGTATTACAAGAGATGTATCGGGCGAAGGCGTGCAGCAAGCCATGTTAAAATTGTTGGAGGGGACAGAAGTTAACGTTCCACCACAAGGAGGTAGAAAGCACCCTGAGCAAAAAATGATCAAAGTAAATACCAAAAACATCTTATTCATTGCCGGAGGAGCCTTTGATGGAATCGAAAAACTCATAGCACGTAGGCTTAACACTAACGTGATAGGATTCTCATCAAAAGATGAAAAAACTGACACTGAAAACTTACTACAATACGTTATACCTTCTGACATCAAAGAATTTGGATTGATTCCTGAATTAATTGGTAGAATGCCTGTGTTGACTTATTTGGATCCATTAGATGAAAAAGCTTTAAAGCGCATCTTAACAGAACCAAAAAACGCATTGATCAAGCAGTATATTCAACTATTCAATTTAGATAATATCGACCTTAAATTTGATGCAGATGTTTTTGACTTTATTGTTGAAAAAGCGTTGGAATACAAACTTGGAGCAAGAGGTTTAAGATCAATTTGCGAAGCGATTCTAAATGATGCCATGTTTGAATTACCATCTAAAAAAGACACTACTGAACTTAGAATTACATTAGAATATGCTGAGTCCAAATTTGCAGGTTCAAAAATGGCGCAGCTTAAAATCGCTTAATTATGGATAAAAACAAAATTGCCGTAGTTGATTACCATGATTACACTTCAGGTGATCCGGAAAAAAGAGCTCGTTTTATTCAAGAGTTTGGAGATTCATTCTCTAACATGGGTTTTGCCATTGTTAAAAACCATGGAGTAAGTGAAGAACTTAAAGCCAAATTATTTGAAGTTTCAAAAGCTTTCTTTGCATTACCTGATGATGTAAAGAAGCAATATGAAGATGAAGCAAATCATGGACAAAGAGGGTACATTTCAAAAAATAAAGAAAGTGCAAAAGGCCAATCTGTTCCTGATATAAAAGAATTTTATCACATTGGTCAAACTGTTACAGATGGTGATCCAATTAAAAGTGAATATCCAGACAATATCTTTCCTGATGTAATTGCTGAATTTGAAGCAGTTACTCAAAAAGTATATCAAACATTTGAGCAAACAGGTAGAAATTTACTGCGTTCAACTGCACTGTATCTAGATTTACCTGAGACTTATTTTGACGATAAAATCCACAATGGGAATAGCATTTTAAGATTGTTGCATTACTATCCTGTAAAAGACAAATCGCAAATTCCTGCCGGAGCTGTTAGAGCTGCTGCTCATGGTGATATCAACTTAATTACACTGTTAATGGGTGGATCTGCTGATGGACTAGAAGCACAAACTTTAGATGGTGAATGGATTCCGGTAAGCCCTGCAGATGATGAGATTGTGATTAACATTGGAGACATGTTAGCGAGATTAACAAACGATAGATTGAGATCAACTCAACACAGAGTTATCACACCAAGAGAAGAGTCATGGTTAACACCAAGATACTCTACTCCGTTTTTCTTGCACCCAAGATCAGATATGGATTTGACATGTTTAGACACTTGTATCTCAGATGAAAATCCTAAGTTGTATGAAGATATGACAGCAGGTGAATTCCTAACAGAAAGACTAATTGAATTAGGATTGAAAAAAGCCTAATCCAATTCACATAAAATATCAAATCCCACCCAATGCGGTGGGATTTTTTTTGCTACATGTTAAAAGTTTATACTTTTAAGCAAAATTTTAATTATGAAACATTTAACCCAATTACTGCTTCTATTTATTCCATTTCTTTCGTTGAGTCAATCGAGTATTTCAAAAGGATTTAACTATACAGGAACATCCGCCATAAGTGGTGCATACATTGAAAAAGACCTCACTAATAATGAGTTTTATGTGTCTACTCAAAAACAAAACGCTACAAACACTTTTGTCACCATTACTAAACTAAGTGAAAATGGAAAAACACTATGGTCAACTAAACATGATTTTCCGGCTTTATACATATCGGCTTTAAGCGGTTTTTTTGATATCAAAATTGTAGGCTCCTATTTATATACCGGTCATCTTTTGTCTACATCTCCTTCTGCCAATTCAATCAAAATTTTAAAGTTTGATATGAGTGGTAATTACGTAGATGAACTTGATATTACAACCGCCAACGGTTTTTACAGAAGAAAATCAGAAATGTCAGTTACTGATAATGATAAACTCATTTTTGCTGCACAGTTAAACGGAAGTAATACCGTACTCACATATTTAATTGATCCCGTAACCATGACTGTTGCTAACAATGTTGTTACCGGAGCTTCTTCAGATGGAGCAACACAAGATTTTAGAATGTTTTGGACAGAAAATGACGGAGATAACAACGTCATTGCCTTCAATAGAGCGGATTCTATTAGGTTTTTTAAGTTAAACAATGTAGGAGTAGCTATTGATAGTTTTAGTATTTATTCTCCTAACGCAGATTTGGCTGACTTTGCTATCAATGGAAATAACTATGAAATGGTTTTGAACACAACGACTACACCATCTGTTCCAGCTGACAATCCGGTTATTGTTAAAACTATTTCAAATACCGGATCCGCCATAACTGACTTCTCATTCGATCCTATGGCTCCTTATCAGTATTCAGATATTGCCCTTGATCAAAATGGGGATTATCTAGTGTCTTGCCGTGGACCTTGGGCTGGAGTGAACACTACTAATAGTGCAATTATTAAAATCAATAGTTCAGGAATTCAACAAGAATTTTCTATTGAAGAAACAAAATTGTGTGAAATTGATATAACCGCTTCAAACATATTTTCCTCTGGAATAGAAGCTGATATAGTGAATGATTGTCAGGAAGATCATGAAGGATTGACATTTATTAAATATGAAGAAAACTCAACGCCAGAATTAAATATTGCTTCTCCGCATATGAAACTTGAAAACAATAATATTGAAGCCGTTATTTCTTCATGTGGTAGCAATTTTCAAGACACTTACAACGGAATCAATGGTTATTTAGTGAATGGTACTGATGCCATTTATAGATCAGTATTGCATATATGTGGTGTTGATCAAATGGGTCAAATTCATTCCTCTTCTCAAAATTACTACGAGGTTTATGCCGCCGGCCCTGTCACAAATCAAACAGATTATGTACAAACAGAAAGAGATAAATGGGACAGGGTTTGGATAATCGACAAACAACAAATTGATGCACATATTTTAGCTTTTCAAACAGGAGATGCTTCTTATAAAATTCCAGAAGTGATTCTTAATTGGCCAGCACATGGTGATGTAAGCAAAGGACAATTGGCAAATTTGGCCAGGTATAAGGATATAAACAGCAATGGAGTTTATGAGCCTCATGAAGGTGAATATCCATTGATAAAAGGAGATTACTGTGCACTTTCAATTTACAATGACTTTAATACTGATACTGCCAACAATTGTATTTTATCTACCGACAGAATGAATGTGCAGATTTCAGAATATCAGTATGGATTTCAATGTACTGGTGACTCTGCCTTGCAAAACACATTGTTTACTTATTATGAGATAATTAATTTATCAGCTAATGACTATGATTCTACTGTTATTGGTCATTACAATGACTTTGATGTTGCACAAGTATTTGCCAATTATGTAGGAACAGATCCTTCAAGAGGGATGACCTATTCATGGTATACTCAGTTTGATTCTATCCATCAGTCCTATGTTATTTTAGGTGCAAATATGATGGCAGATGGCTTTGATAATCCATATGGCATAGGAGCTCTAGAAAGTGTAAATGGAATTGGATTTGGTGACGGAATTGAAGATAATGAAAGAATGGGAATGACTAATTCTATGTACTTCAATGCAGGTGGAGGCGTTACAGGAGATCCCAGCACAGTATCTGACTATTTTAGTTATTTGTATTCAATTTGGAAAGATGGAACTCATGTTACTTATGGAGGAACAGGCCACAATAGTTCCGGAATTGAAAGTGATTATTTCTTTCCTGGAGGAGACGACACTTTGTTTGGGGGGACTAGCGGCACAGACCCGGGTGGAGATTGGTCAGAAGTAGGTGAAAGCAATCCGGCAGGAGACAGAAGAATTATTGGATCTGTAGGACCAATTTCATTTGACATGCAAGACACATTATTTTTTGATATTGCCTATGTGTCAGGAGTAAAAAATTCAAGTGGGTTAAGCAGTCATGAAATACTGGATGAAAACGTAGATTCATCTCGAGCTTATTTTATTGACAACACAACACCTTGCGGTCAAGATTTTGATTTCTATGCTCCTTTTGATGGACCTTATCCTTCAATTGGGTTTGAAGAAAATGTTGCTACACTTTTAGTTTATCCAAATCCTACAAAAGGCAATTTGACCGTTCAAAACATCAAGGAAAATAGCACCCTAATAATATACAATTCAAATGGTTCAATATTGTATGTTAACCAAAACGTATCTAACGGAATTGTTTTAAATGTCAACGATTACGCTAAGGGCTTATATATACTGGAGATTAGCTCAGATCAGAGCACTGAACGAATTAAATTCATCAAACAATAAATTAAAATCCCACCCAATGCGGTGGGATTTTTTTTAGATTAGCAAGGAATGAAAAACAGTAAAATATATCTCTACTCATTTGGTTTTATAGCCGTTATGCTGCTATTATTCTATTTGTTAGGATCTATTTTATTGCCATTTGTGATAGGTTTAATGCTGGCGGCAATCTTGAATCCTTTAGTTAAAAAAGTACAAAGGTTGATACCAAATAGAAATTTAGCCGTAACCAGCTTACTCGTTTTGACCTTTGCCGTATTTACCTCTGTTTTATACATTTTTGGTAACGAGATTGTCAAAGACATTCAAAGACTGAATGGTGCCTTTGTAACATTTGCAGATGACCATCACGAGCAAATAGATGAAACCAATGCAGAAATCAGATCCTTTCTTCAGCAGATTTATAACACAGATCAAGTTCAAGAAGGAATCCATACAATTGAAAATGAATCTGATTCATTACAGGCCACAGCTTTAGACAATTTACAAACCGCACTTTCAGGAATCAGTTCTTTTATAGGATCATCAGATAACAGTCCAGAAGAAGTTAAGGAGGTGGTGAACCTCAATTGGATGGCTATTTTTCTGGGATCCATCATTTACTTCCTTTACATTATTTACACCTTCAATTATTTTGAAGAAAAATACCAAAAGTACTTTGATGGCAATTTAAAGAAAATGCAGTTTATCAAAGATTTCATAAGTGATTTCAAGCGCATTTTTCTCAACTATTTTGGAAAAAGAACTGAAGTGGTAGTGATTTGTTTTGCCGTGTTCTTAATCACCTTTTTGATAGTTGACCTGCCGGGTGGGATTATAATAGCATGTATTGCAGCTATTTTATGTTATATACCACATTTTCATTATTTGGCTTTGATTCCAATATCTTTAGGGTGCTGGGTATTGTCAATGGAAACAGGAACGGGATTTTTTGTATACCTGGGTAGTATAGCAGGTGTTTTTGTTGTTGTTTCTGTACTGGAAGAATTACTTTTTACGCCTAAAATCATGAAGGATTACAATGGATTAAATCCGGCCATTATGATTCTTTCTTTTGCATTATGGAGCCATTTGTTTGGCACCGTTTTAGGAACTTTAATAGCACTGCCACTTACTACTGTTATATTAATCTATATAGACAGATTACTGGTACATACTAAAGAAGTGTTGATAGAAGAAAATGAACAAGTAAATATTTGAAGTAAGACAAAAAATTACTTGCTTTAATTTGAATGAATAATCGTATTTTCATTTCATGAGTTTTCCAGAAGACATTGATTTCATTCAACAGTTGGCTCGTATGCTTTACACTGCAGGTCAAATAGATGGCGATTTTTCTAGGGATGAGAAAAAAGCATCACTATCAATCATCCATCAATTAAGTCAAAAAAATTTCGGTGAATATGCGGAACAATTGATGATTAACGAAATAAAGGATCTGGTTGAAAACAATTCCTCTTCTGCGGATTTGATACAAGACTTTAAACAGTATTATCATCAACATAAAAACTTATTTACTGATGATATAAAAACTGACTTTTTAAAAACAATAGATGCGGTTGTATATGCTCACTCTAAACGGAACAAGTCAGAATTAACTTTACTATCTCAATTGGAAATACTTTTCTTTGGAATTAAAGTAAAATAAAAAAACCCTCAAGTGGTTAGCTCGAGGGTCAAGGTATTTGGTTTGTTGTTGTAGATTATTCGCTGCTTTGAGAAATCAAATCAAACAATGGTTTTAAATCCGGTGAGATAATGATTTCAATTCTTCTGTTTTTTGCTTTATCATCAGGATCAACCGGATGAAACTCAGATCTACCTGCTGCAGTAATTTTTGCAGGATCCATATGACTGTTACCTAACATAATCTCCACTACTGCTGTTGATCTTAATACTGATAATTCCCAGTTATTCTTTGGATGTGCACTACTTTTCATTGGGTCCGAATCTGTATGACCTTCTACAATAATGTCCAGTTCAGTTTGATCTTGTAATACTTTAGCCAAATCTATCAATACTCCTTTTCCTTCATTATTTACTACTGTACTACCTGAAGGGAAAAGTAATTTGGCTTCCATTGAAACATAGATTTTTCCATCCTTTTCAACTACAGTAATTCCCTTATCGGCAAAACCTCTCAATGCTTCGGTGATTTTAGCTTTTAGATCAGCTACAATCTTCTCTTGCATTTTAATTACTTTCTCTAATTCCTCTATTCTTTCTTCTTTAGCCTTAATAGCTTTTTCACGCGCAATTAAATCTTGTTCCAATTTATTAAGTCTGTCTTCTTTTTTCTGAAGTTCTACTCTTGTGTCTTCTAAATCTCCCACCAACTTTTGCATGTCTTGAGATCCTGAAGCCATCATTTTTTCATAGCGTTTTTCCAGATCAGAGCATGATTGAACTTTTCTATCATACTCCGTTTGCAGCATTCGATAGTCGTTCATCATTTTAGTAGTATCAGAAGTCAATTGCTCATAAGCATCTTTTAAAGTAGATAATTCAACTTCCACTTCCTTTAGCCTGTTACCGTATTCAATAGATTGAGATTTGTAACTAGCTTGATCTTCCTGACACTTGTTGTATTTAGCTTCTAATTCCTTGTATTTCTTTGCAGGAACACAAGCTACAGCCAACAATGACACAAAAGTTATGTAAACGATCTTCTTCATAATAACACTAACTCAAAACAAAATTCAGAAGAAAATCGCCATGTTTTGGGGATTTGTGAGATAGTTATGAACAGCTGCTTTTTGATTATCTGACAACAGCAAACTTACCAGACTCTAGTAGTTCAGCATCTTCATTGTAGATACCGAAATAATAAACTCCTGCGCGAAGATTTAATGGAACATTTACCCAATTTAAATAGTCTTCCTGGTGCAAAACTGCCGCTCCTCTCAAATCAAAGATGCTGAATTTGATTTTACCTTCATTGAAGTAATCACGTGCTAAAATAATGCTGTTTTCATCAATTAAAGGGATGTTAGTTTGAACAACACCTGAACTGTTAGACTCCATGATATCAATAGGGAAACTAAATAAATGCGCACCATTTTGGCGATCTAAAATTACCACCTGATTACTGTTTTCAAAAACGTATACACCCCAAGCTCCATTAAATTTATAAGCCGTTTCTTGATCAAATGTATCGTAATAAGCTATTTCTTTAATCGGCGATCTACTGATATCATACACCCTAAAACCTTCATTGTAATAAGCCACAAAAGCCAATTTATTCAGGAGTATAACATTGTGCGGAACATAATCCAAATAATCACTTGTTCCAAAGGTTTCGTTTACCTGAATAATAGAAAGGTCATTAACCTCACACAGTTTGATTTTTGTGCCTTCTGTTTCATCAATAAAGACATAATTTTTTCCATCCTTTGAGAGCCAACCACTGTGATTATATCCTTGATTGGCGTAAAAATCAAGCACTCCTAACTGAATGGGAACAGCACCTGCGAAATTATAAATCTGTAAACCGTCAAAACCACAATTTAAATAGGCTGTATCGTTTCTTACATAACAATCATGTACATAGTTTACATTGTTAAAGTCATGTGTTAAAACAGGATTAATAGGATCTGAAATATCAAAAACTTTCATTCCCATACCATTGGTTCCTGATGCGTACAATTTTGCTTTTACAGTATCAATGTAGATATTGTGGCATATCCCAAACAAACTATTGCTATCATATACTTTTGAGATAGAATCAGGCAAATAAGAAATGTCAAAAATTTGTAAGGTAGCAGTACCTTCATCTCCTACTGCGTACAAGTAATTTTTATAGGTTTTATAATCCCTATGAACCACAGTATAACCTTGAAACGCGCCCGCTTTTCTGTCTACCCGCACTAATTCATCATCTGTTACCATTAATACTTCAACGCCCTCAGAAGATCCAATGGCGCAATAATTTTGCCCATTGTAATTAAATCCCCAAACGTCAGAATACCGTGCTTCTTCAACTGCCAGTGTGATGTTGGTATCATTCCAAACATCTTGCAATTGCACATTTTGATAATCTTGCGCATTAGAACCGATACTCACGGTTAGTAGAAATATGAATAATTTAATTTTCATTCTGCTACTGCAAAATTACAGAGTTTAATCATCTGTTTGTGCAGAAATAACGCAAGTAATCAACTTAAATTTCGTTAAAACGATAAACAATGCTATCAATGACTAAAAGATTTTGGCAAAATAAATATATCTTAGCGCATCTTTGAATTTAGATGAAAAATCTAGTCATCATACCAACTTATAACGAGAAGGAGAATGTGGAGAAAATGATCCGAAAAGTATTCTCTTTGCCGGAGGTATTCCATATTTTAATTGTTGATGACGGTTCACCTGATGGTACTGCAGATATTGTCAAAAATCTTCAAACTGAGTTTCCAGAAAAATTGCACATTGAAGAGCGAGAAGGTAAACTTGGACTAGGAACAGCTTATATCCATGGTTTTAATTGGGGATTAGCTAAAGGGTATGATTACCTTTTTGAAATGGACTGCGATTTTTCACATAATCCTGATGACCTAGTAAGATTATTAGATGCTTGCAAAAAAGGAGCAGACATGTCAATTGGATCAAGATATACCAAAGGGGGTAAAGTATCAAATTGGCCATTAGGAAGATTGATGCTTTCTTATTTTGCATCTATTTATGTCCGCATGATTTTGTGGATAGGTATCAAAGATACAACGGCAGGCTTCAAATGTTATCACAGATCAGTTCTTGAGGCTATTAATTTTGATGCAGTTCAATTTAAGGGATATGCTTTTCAAATCTGCATGAAATATGCCGCTAAAAAACACGGATTTAAGATAGTTGAAGTTCCCATTACATTTATTGATAGAGAATTTGGACAATCCAAAATGAGCACCGGTATTTTCAAAGAAGCCATTTTTGGTGTTTGGAAAATGCGTAGACTGGATTTATAATTCAATCTTACTAGCCATATCACAATCCTTTCTGAGCAGTTCTTTGTACTTTTGTAAATAATTTCTAGGCAAATGGGCAAAACACTTCTAAAAAACGCTACAATCATTAATGAGGGCAAAAGATTTGAATCTGATTTATTAATCAATAATGACAGAATAGAAAAGATTGCATCTAATATTTCTGATGATACGGCAACCGTAATCGATCTGAATGGGAAATGGTTAATTCCAGGAATGATAGATGATCAGGTACATTTTAGAGAACCAGGTTTGACTCATAAAGCAAATATTTATACAGAAAGCAGAGCTGCTGTTGCAGGAGGAATCACATCCTTTATGGAAATGCCCAATACCAAGCCAAATGCCGTAACTCAAGAGTTGTTGCAGGATAAATATGACATTGCTTCAAAATCTGCCATTGCTAACTATTCTTTTTTCATGGGAGCCACCAATGATAACATTGAGGAGGTACTTAAAACTGACAGAAAGAATGTTTGTGGTGTAAAAGTATTTATGGGTTCATCAACCGGAAACATGCTGGTGGATAATGAACAAACATTGGACAACATCTTTTCAAAATGTGATATGTTAATTGCAACACACTGTGAGGATGAAGCAACTGTTCGCGCCAATATGGCCAAGTTCAAAGAACAATATGGAGAAGATGTGCCTATTAAATATCATCCAATAATCAGAAGTGCAGAAGCTTGTTATTTGTCATCATCAATGGCTGTAAGATTGGCTAAACATCACGGAACCAGATTACACATTTTGCACATTTCAACGGCAAAAGAATTAGATCTATTTGATGCTACAACTCCTTTGAAAGAAAAGAAAATAACTGCAGAAGCCTGTGTTCATCATTTGTGGTTTACAGATGCAGATTATGAAGAAAAAGGAACTTTTATCAAATGGAATCCAGCTGTTAAAACTGCTCACGATAGAGACAGTATTTGGGAAGCAGTAAACGACAACAGAATAGATGTATTGGCAACTGATCACGCTCCGCATACAATAGAAGAAAAACACAACAATTACTTTAACGCTCCTTCAGGTGGACCTTTAGTACAGCATGCCGTTTTAGCTATTTTACAAAAAGCCAAAGAAGGTAAAATTACTGTAGAGAAAGCGGTAGAAAAAATGTCTCATGCTGTAGCAGACTGTTTTAATATAGTAGACAGAGGTTACATTAGAGAAGGGTACTTTGCAGATTTAGTTGTGGTGGATCCTAACAAACAATACGGAGTAAATAAGTCTAACATTCTATACAAATGTGGATGGTCTCCTTTTGAGGGTGTTGTTTTTGATCACAGCATAGATACCACTTTCGTGAATGGAAATATCGTTTATCAAAATGGATCAATTGTAGAAGGCAATACAGGTCTTCGCCTTACGTTCACATCTTAGTGAAAAAACAGTCGCTAATCATATTATCTTCTTTGATGTTGGCTTGTGGTTCAGGCGAATCTACAAATGTACCTATCCAACGTCCGGATAACTTGTTGCCATTAGATCAGATAATACCTGTAATAATTGATCTACAGATCTTAGAATCACATTATCAAAGGATGTATCAAAGACCTAATATGTACAAAGAAGCCCTTGATTCAGCTTCTACTTTCGTTTTTGAAGATCATCAAATATCTTCAGAACAATTTAGAAGTAGTTATGAGTACTATGCTTGTGATGTACCTACTTTGTTCTTTATTTACGAAACTGCGTTAGATTCTGTAAATACTAGAGTTACCTTGAGGCAACAACAAAATAATCCACAATAAAAAAAGCCCATACTCTTAGAGCATGGGCCTTCATCTTTAAATAAGATTGAGATTTATTTCTTAACAATCTTCTTAACTTCTCTGTGGTTTTCGTTGATCATTTCTACGAAATAAACACCAGTTGCGAAGTCTCTCATTGAGATTGTAATGTTTTTATCTCCTTGGATATTTCCTAAGTTTCTAGTAGCAATAACTTTTCCTGAGATGTCTAATACATTGATAGTAGTATTTTCTGACTCAGTTAATGAAATTGAAACATTGATGAAATCATTAGCAGGATTTGGATAAACAGAGAATTTATCTTCTGTCATATCTTCTTCTAATCCAGTATAATCTTGCATTAACAATCTAACTGCAGGAGCAGAAGGATCGATCAAGTTAACAAATTGCTGAGTTTCATCTGTACCTAATACAGCACCTTGAGCAACTCTACCAGACATTTCCCATCCAGCAGTTTCAGTTCCACCGTAGTGAGCAGCAACTCCTAATAATTGATCTCCAGCATTAACTGTAACAGGGTTTGTAAAGAACAAGTCTACAAAGTTTCCTTCATCAGCAGAAGTTGTTGTATAATCAGAAGTTTGCGCTAAATAATCATACTCACCAGTTCCTGAATTGTAGATATACAATACATAGTAAATGATTTTATCTGCTACAATAGCATTGTTATCCAATTCAGCTCTCATTGCTCCAACAACACCACCAGCTTGAACCAAGAAAACGTTACCTACTGAAGCGGCACCGTTGTTATTGTTAGCCCAGTTATAGAAAGCAGAAGTTGGCGTTCCGTAATCTGCTCCATATTCATAATCAGTTAAATGAAATTCCTGATCGATTTCCCAGTTGTTAGTAGTATCAGCCGGTAATTCAGTTTGATCAGCAATAGCTTTAAAGTTGATTGTATAGTTTCCAATAGCAGTTGGAGTAACTGTAGTTGTTACCCAAACAGTATCGTTTTGACCATTGCTCAAAGAAGCAATATTAGCTGAAGTTGTTCCAGAACCAATTGAAGTCATTGAACCATCAAAAATTTCCCACTCAAAACCAACGTTAGTTTGATCTGCGAAACCAATATTTTTGATGTCAGCTCCTAATACGAAAGGAACAGTTTGCTCATCCGGAATTCTTGAATACATGATAGAGTTGATTAAATCTCCTCTGAATACATCCTGAACGATCAAATCGTTATCCGGTAAATCTAAAACAGATACGTTGTCAATTTGCCATCCGTAAGCCCAGTTTCCTTTCCATCTGAATCTTACTTGAATGTTAGCCTGGTTAGTAACATAAGGAGTAATATTGATAGAAACTAATTGTGGATTAGGTCTTCCTTCTCTACCAACACCATCTTCAATAACTATTTCACTCCAAGTTGCTCCTCCATCATCAGAAACACCAACATATAAAGTATCAAAGTTTGCACCTTGCTCCCACTCAGCAAAGAATTGTTCAAATTCTAATTTCAATGGTCCTCCTCCAGCACCTGAAGCATTGATTACGGGTGAAGTTAAAGTAGCATTTTCATCAGTTCCTGATGAACCGTCTGAATCTGAATCTAAAACAACCCATTGAGTTGGAGTAGATGATAATAAAGCGGGAATAAAGAATGAAGAACCTGCATCATTTGCGTGTCCAGTAGAAGTTAATGCGAAACCAACTCCACCAGTTTGCACTGCAGCGATCCAAGTAGTATTAAGGTCTGACATTGCGTCAAAATCCTCTGTATAATACGTAGTTCTATCCCCTCCCTGATAAATAGCATCTCTATTTTCAATAGTAGTGATACTATAAGGAGTGTGCTTACTGTCAGCTGAAAAGTGGTATTGAGTATTCAACTGAGAAAAAGACGCTCCCGAAGCCAAAACTGCTCCTAATAAAACGTAGATTTTTTTCATAATTGTGATCTTATAATTTTGTGAACGGTAAATTTAAAAAATTAAACCTTAGGTGCCTAATATTCTAGCACCTAAGGTTGAAATCTTATATCAGTCTATCAGACGAGTATTTAAACGGTTTCTAAATATGCCTCTATTGGTGTACAGCTACAAATAAGGTTTCTGTCACCATGTGCATTGTCAACTCTACGTACCGGAACCCAGTATTTATTGGATTTCAGGTAAGCTAATGGATAAGCAGCTTTTTCTCTTGAATAGCTATAATTCCAATCATTAGCAGTTACAACCAATGCCGTATGAGGTGAATTTTTCAATACATTATTTTCCTGGTCTAAACCTTGAGTTTCAATCTCTGTAATTTCATTTCTAATTGAAATCAAAGCTTCAATGAAACGATCCAATTCAGCTTTATCTTCACTTTCAGTTGGTTCAATCATCAAAGTTCCGGCAACAGGGAAAGACACTGTAGGAGCATGGAAATTATAGTCAATCAATCGCTTAGCAATATCTGCAACTTCAACACCTGCAGTTCTTTTGAAATCACGACAATCAACAATCATTTCATGCGCAACTGTTCCGTTTGTTCCGGTATATAATATTGGAAAATGATCTTTTAACTTAACTCTTAAATAGTTGGCGTTAAGGATAGCATTCTCAGTAGCTGCTTTTAATCCATGGGCACCCAACATTTTAATGTAAGCATATGAAATTAAAAGGATCAAACCACTACCATAAGGAGCAGCTGAAATAGCATTGATTGCTTTATCTCCACCAATACCATCTACCATAGGACTTCCTGGTAGGAAAGGAACTAGGTGTTTAGCCACACCGATTGGTCCCATTCCAGGTCCACCACCTCCATGAGGAATGGCGAATGTTTTATGCAAGTTCAAATGACAAACATCTGCCCCAATGTTACCCGGATTAGTTAATCCTACCTGAGCATTCATGTTGGCACCATCCATATAAACCTGACCACCATTGTCATGAATAATTGAAGTAATCTCCATAATGGCTTCTTCATAAACTCCATGAGTTGACGGATAAGTTACCATCAATGCGGCTAAATTATCTTTATGTTCAACAGCTTTTGCTTTTAGGTCTTCCACATCAATGTTTCCATTTTCGTCACAAGCAGTTACCACTACTTTCATTCCGGCCATTACAGCAGAAGCAGGGTTTGTACCGTGTGCAGAAGAAGGAATCAAGCAAATATCTCTGTGATGATCACCATTAGCTTCATGATAAGCTTTAATCACCATTAAACCTGCATACTCTCCTTGAGCACCCGAGTTTGGCTGTAAAGACATTCCGGCAAAACCGGTAATTTCACATAAATCTGCTGACAATCCATCCATTATTTCTTGATATCCAGTCCATTGATCTTTAGGAGCAAATGGATGAATATTTGAAAATTCAGGCCATGACAAAGGCATTAATTCTGCAGCTGCATTCAATTTCATGGTACATGAACCCAAAGAAATCATTGAATGTACAAGTGACAAATCTTTGTTCTCCAAGCTTTTTAAATACCTCATCATCTTAGTTTCAGAATGATGTGTATTGAAAACGTCATGTTGTAAAATCTTATCAGATCTGTGTAATGCTGATGGTAATGGACATTTTTCTCCAGACCAATTAACAGCATCCAAAGATGGAGCAGATTTACCTGTTACATCAGCAAAGAAACTCAACAAGTTGTGTATTTGAGCCTTTGTGTGTGATTCATCAAATGAAATAGAAAATGAACCATCAAAATAATTGATATTCAATTCGTAATCTGATGATTTTTGTTGCATTTGCTCTACAGTTCTACCTGCAGGTAATTCAAAATGCACTGTATCATAATATTGTCCATTCAGTGAAACCAATCCCATTTCTGACAATTTCTTTTCAACATAAATTGCCTTTTGATGGATATCTACTGAAATTTCTTTCAAAGCTTTTGGCCCGTGGTAAACAACATACATTCCGGCCATTACAGCTAACAAAGCCTGAGCCGTACAAATATTTGATGTTGCTTTATCTCTTTTAATGTGTTGTTCACGTGTTTGAAGCGCCATTCTCAATGCATAGTTTCCATCTGCATCAACAGAGATTCCAATGATTCTTCCCGGAAGGTTTCTTTTATATTCTTCTTTAGTTGCGAAATATGCTGCATGAGGACCTCCAAATCCCATTGGCACACCAAATCTTTGTGTGTTTCCAAAAACCGCATCTGCACCAACCTGACCAGGAGCTTCTAATACAACTAAGCTCATTAAATCAGCTGCAACACCGACTTTAACTTCATGTTGATGTGATTTAGCAATAAAATCACCTAGACTTTCAACTTTCCCGAACTTATCTGGGAACTGAACAATAGCACCAAAATATTCTGCAGAAGGAACAAAGTTCTCTGGAGCATCAACTACTAATTCAATGTCCATATTTTTTGCTCTACCTTCAATTACATCAATTGTTTGAGCAAAACAAGAACTAGAAACGAAAAACTTTTTTACATCATTTTTCTTTTGATCTCTGCTTCTTGCATTATAGAACATGATCATTGCTTCAGCCGCCGCAGTTCCTTCATCCAATAATGAAGCATTGGCCATTTCCATTGCCGTCAACTCCATTACCATAGTTTGGAAATTCAACAAAGCTTCTAATCTTCCTTGCGAAATTTCTGCTTGATAAGGCGTGTAAGCCGTATACCATCCCGGATTTTCGAAAATATTTCTCAGATTCACAGGAGGCACAAGTGTCCCGTAATATCCTTGTCCGATAAAGTTGTTGTAAACCTTGTTTTTTGATCCAACACTTTGGATGTGATCAAGGTACTCATGCTCTGTCATAGCCGGAGCCAAATTCAAAGCCTGCTTCAATCTAATTTGTGAAGGAATGGTTAGGTTTACTAACTCATCAATATCCTTCACTCCCACTGCTTTCAACATTTCAGCTTTCTCTGCTGAACTTGTTCCTATGTGTCTGTCTTCAAATATCATTTAAGCGCTAAATTTTGAGGTATACAAATATACACAGATTGATACCATATAAGATTGGCCAAATTAACATTCTTTATTGAATTGTTAGATTTTCAGTGAATGTTATTTAGATTAGATAATTTTATAACACTGATACCCACCTTAAATAGGTTTATTTAGGCAATTAGCCCTACATTTGTTAAGTATGAAAGTTACCTTCTATATCTTACTATTGTTTTTGAGCGTTAATGGATTGGCTCAAAGCGGCCAAGATTCTTTATTACTGTTAAACGGTAAATCGTATAAAGGAAAAATTGAAGGCATCACCAACATAAATGGTGAATCGGTATTGAAAATGTCAACCAACCTGGGAAAAAAGAACAATAATCGATATGATTACTTTGGAACCTATAGAATTTACTCTTATACAAAAGACGGCAAAGACACCGTGCTTTACCAACCAAATGAAAGTTTAGGCGATTTTTTAAGTGTGAAAGAAACCAAAGATGTAACAATTGGAAGTTATGATGCAAGAAAAACATTTAAGCCACATGTGCCTTTTTGGACAGGAGTAGGAATTGGTTTTGCATCTTCATTATGGGATACCTATCTAACTAAAAAATCAGCATACGATACCACTTTAATTACACAAAAAGAACCCGGATTTTTTAAAAGTAAACCTTCTGTATTCCCATTTTTTGTCCCGGTTGTTTTATCTGTTTCATGGTCTTTTCCCACATTCAAGTTGAGACAAAAAAAGATGATTCACACTGAGTATATTAACAATGAAAACTATTATCGCGGTTATCACAGAATTGCCAAACAAAAAAGAATGTTGGGTGCACTTGTTGGAGGAGTATCGGGAATTATTTCAGGTATGATTGTATATTATGCCGTCCAATAGCACATGCTTAAAAGTGTCATATCATTCATAGTTTACTCCAATTTGTGGATCAGTCTTGGCGCATCATCTTTCTGTATTCTTTATTATCAACTAAGATCAATTGACATTGATTGGATACTGACTTTATTTGTATTCTCTTCAACATTAATCACCTACAATTTTCAACGTTATTTGAAATTAGTTTACAATGAAAACATCCAGGGAGCTAGAATGATATGGATGCAAAACAACAAAAACCTGGCAGCTTCCTTAATGGTAGTAGGTGGAATTGGAAGTGTTGTTTTTTGCATCAATATTAGTTGGATTTCACTATTACTTTTAATTTTTTCTGGGTTGATTTCGTTCTTGTATGCCTTTAAATTTAAACTGGGGAAATTCTCCAGCAACCTTAGAGATATTCCGGGGATTAAAATTTACCTCATATCAGTAGTTTGGGCCATAAGTTGTTGTATTATTCCGGCTGTAGAATCACAAACGTTGGACTTTAATGGCTGGCTGATTTGCACTGGTTACTTTTTGTTTATACTTGGGATTACCATTCCGTTTGACATTAGAGATATTGATCATGATGATAATGAAAAACATACGATTCCTCAAATGATAGGTGTTTTTTGGTCTAAAATTGTAGCGATTATCGCTGTACTACTTAGTTTAATTCTCATGGAATACCCCGACTTTGATAGCACAGGATTGTTGGTATCGATAATAATGACAACAGTAATTATAGCCTTGAGTAAAAAAAAGAGAAACGAACTTTTTTATTCTTTCTTCATGGACGGTACACTACTACTTTTGCCTATAGGTATGGTTTTATTACCTTGACCATACTTTATATCCTACAGAGAAAAATATGGTGGTGAAGTCTCTTAGCATAAAACCATCCATATAAGAAAGGGAAGTTACAGTAGACATACCCAAAGAGAATCGATCAATTGTAGCTACTAAACCTAGTTTAAAAGTTCCATAATGGAATTTAATTTTGTCAGGAGATTGCCAATTGGACATGTTTTTATCAGGACTAAACTTAGAAGTTACCTCATCAGGTGAATTAGATAAATCAACATTTATTGGACCATCTGAATAAGTTAAAATGTGATCACTAAATTCTGTGAAATAATAAGCCTCTTCAACATCCATAGTCAAAGATGTTTCGTTGATTCCGGGAGGTTGATTAACAAATCCTTGAAACTTGTGTGCCATTGCTGTTAAACCAACACCTACAAGCAATCTCATATCAAAAATATCACGGTTGATAAACTTAAAGCCTAAAGTAGGTTCAAAATGGAATAAATTAAATCCTTTTCTATAAGCGCCTGCCAGCAATCTAGGAGATGAGGCAGTATTGACATAGAAATTGTTGCCGGCGGTATCTGTTGCAATAGTTGCAGTTAGTTCAGTTGTTTCAATATCACATTTTAATGATGAATATCCAATAGACATCTCTAACAACCATCTTTTTCCGAAATAATAGGAACCATAAATATCAAATTGACTTGACCATCCGATTCTTTTAATATCTCCAAACTGAATCATTTCCACGTTTCTGCCCTGGTAGATATTTCCTCCACTTTCAACCAGTCCTGAATCAATTTTCATCACACTTAAAAATTGAGTAGAATCTCCATAAAAAGTAGATAAATCATTAAAGCCTCTTCTATTAAATCTTATTCCCAAATCAAATTTATCCTTGGTTCTTTTAATATTAGAAACCTCCTGTCCAATTTTAGTGACATCATCCAGATGGATTTTATTTCCAAAATCTTGTCTGAACAAGTCAACCCCAACGTTGAATCCAAATGAGTACAATTGGTCAAATGCTGTATAATCATTTAGGTATACAATTTTAGAGTTGTCATACGGAGATACCGGAAATGAAAATTGAAAACCCGTTTGAAAATAGGCAGACAATCTAAAGCGATACAATTCAACACCAGCAACGAAATTCCAATAAGACGAAAACTCTGCAAAATCATTTATTGCATGATTGATAGCGCTTTCATCCCTAATAAATCGGTTTGAAAAATCCAGATAATCATAACTCTCTTTTCGGTACTTACCTTTAAAAGTAAATCCTGTAGACAAGAATGGTTTGATACTTTTATGTGGTAAAAATCGATAACCATAATTAACTGTCAAAGCCAACAACTGAAATCTTTGTGTGTAAGAAATATTGGATTCAAAATTCTGCTTTGCAGTTTCTATGTAGTTGTTATAGTCGGCCGTATCCACATTTGTAAAACCGTCAGCAATTGCCTGGGCTTCAAAATCGCTATAGGAACCATAATATTGCGTATAAAAGCTTTCATTATAGTTGGCAATACCATCCATTTTAAGGGTGTTAAAGCTGTTGGATAATTTAAAATCAAAGAAATGTCTGCGTCTATTAATTCTGAAATAAATGGGAATCTCAAAATTGTTTTCCATTGAAAACTCATTGAAATATACATCCATTGTATCTCCATAGATATCTAATACAGAAAGGCTTTTACCATCATCTGTATAAACTGCTCCAATATCCCATTTTTTAACACGATTTTGATTGATCTGTGCTTCTACCCCAAAGTCAATTCTGTTTTGAGAAAAACCGACAAATGCTAGATACAAAAAGGAGAAAAGTAGGAGTTTTTTCATATTACATTATTCTAAAATCATTGTTGAGATTTTCTACCCTTGAAGTTGGATTTTGCTTCCCTTCTGACATCTTCACAACTTCCTTATAAATGTATTTTTGCAGTTCAGAAAGCATGATCACTCTATCTCCATTCAAATCTGCCTCTTTTTGTCTCAATCCTTTCAACAAGCTATAAGTAAACACACCATTGTTCCACTCATCACCTTCAATCGCAAATTCTGCTCCTCCTGCCGAAGAAATAACCGTTGAACCGTTATTTAATCGCATATCCGCAAATAAAGATTGTGACAGTTCAAAACTGTTGATATCGTATTTGTTTTCAACTGTTAAGTCACCTGATCTAAAAATAATTTCTTCATGATCATCTGTTTCAATTACATTTTGAATTACCTCATCTTTATCAATTTCTCCGGAATGACAGGCATCTAAAAACATCACTTTTTTTCTTGATTTAGATGCATCCATGATCTCTTCAAATAATTCATAAGGAATTCCCTTTTCTGAAGGATTGGTAAAATCCATATCATGCGAAGCGTAGTAATAGTCAAGCTTTGCATCCAACACCCCATGTCCGGCAGCAAAAAATATCAAAACATCATTTTCACCTGATTGCCCTGCAAAATCTTTTAATGCCTGAACGTTTTCAAGCGTTACTTCATCATCTGTCAACAGCTTTGTTTGTATGTATTGCAAATCCAAAATCTTCTCTAATCGAAACAAATTGACAATGTCATGTGCATCCTTTTCTGCATACTTCAAATTGTATTTTTCTTGCTGGTATTTTGAAACTCCCAAGGCAATTAAATACATCTGAGATTTGGCTTTTTTCTGATGAGATTCAATTTCAATAGTTTGTTTATAGGAAGAAACGCCATGTTCATTCGTGGCATAAATTTGAATAGTATTTGTTCCGGGATTTAACTTGATGTTATGTTTACCTTCATACGTATTGCCGGACAATTTTTTACCAAACCTGCCAAATTCAGGAACCCCATTTACTCTAATATGCAATCTATCTAATTCATGATTAAAGTCCTGACAATTTATCTCCAAATCAAGTGATTCAGATTTTTTGGTTCTGATAAGTTCCCTATTTACAATCATATCAGGAAGTTCCTGCATCATATCAATATCTTCTTCATTGATTCCAAGCTTTTTTAATCTTTTCAAATAAGCCGCATAATATGCCATGACATATTGATCATCAAAATAAGGAAGTGATTTAGCAACAATATCCGGTCGATTGTATTTCAAATCAAATTGATCAAATGAATAAAGTCGATTATTGAGTTTGAATCCAATATATTCCAATGCATTCTTTGAAGCAAAATAAAACCCTGATTTGTCCAGATAAACGAATTGACCATCACCGAAAGCTCCATAAACAGTTAGTAAATCACCTGTTGAAATATCCCAAAAGCGAATCATCCCATCCCAACTTGCAGTTGCTACATAATTGTACACCGGGTTGATTGCAACAGAAGTGACCAAATCTGAATGGCCGGTTTTAAGTTGATGAATAACTTTATTGGTCTTTAAATCTGTGATAAAAAGCACATCTCCTTTAACTTCTGCACGAACCTGGATACTGTCATTTTCAGTAATTAGCTGTGTTTTATCTACGAAATAAAACTCATTGTGATAAATCTCTTTTTTCAGATCCTTGATGTACTGATCAATTTTCTCTGATTGGTTTTTAACCTTGTCCAATTCCAACAAGTTTTCTTTAGCATACCAATACAGTTTATACTCTTCAACTTTATCAAAAGCACCTTCATGAACGAGAGAATTAATAGTGTAAAGCGTATTAAAAACTATTGTGTCTGCTCCAACTTCTTCTATATTTTCAATTGCATACCTACTGAAATTTGACAGAATTTGTGATTTAGGCCGCATGATATTGACAATGGTCGTATTTGAAATCAGATTAGTTTTTCTAACACTTCCATTATTGAAGGCAATTACAATTGTTGAACCGTCTTTTGTAAATGCAATATCATTGATTTGCTGTACTCTTCCTTTTAGCGATTTTGTTACCTTATTTGTTTCTAATTCCCAAATAACTACAGTGCTGTTTTGGCCACATGTAGCAAGAAGTTTACCGTTATTTGAAAGCGTAATGTCTTTGATTTTACCATGCTGCATTTTGTATTTACCCAAACTCTTCCACTTTCTTTTTCTATTAACAATTTGCACGTTTCCGGCATTATCAGCCAAAAACACTTTATCCTTATTAAATTCTACTGCATTTATGGAATTAAGCATCCAGTCTGTTGAAGCAGATTTTCTTTTACGACTTGCTATGGTGTATTCTACAACACGACCATCATTGGTCGAGAAAAACAACTTTTCATTTTTTTCAAAATCAATGTCTTCTGCGGCACTAACAAATTTTCTTATCAGCTTTTTTTCCTTGATGTTAATGAGATACATGAAATATTCATTGGCCCCACCAAAAGCTATTAATTCTGCATTTTCAGAAATACCTATTGCCGTGTAAAGTTCTTTTGCTTCAAAATCAAGCTCCTCAACTGCATAATCTTTCAAATCAACAAAAGACAGTTTTTCACCACCAACAATCAAGCGGTTATTTGTATGATCTAACAATACTGTTCCAAGTGGATAATCAAACTTAATTTTCTTTTGAATAGACTCGCCCAAAAGATTCCATACTATTAAAGTAGAATCATGAGATACAGAGTATAGGTTTTTACCGTCTTGAGATATTGAAATTCCAGTAACAGGCTTAGAATGTGCCAGTAATACTCCAAATTGTTTGGAAGTCAGCAGATCCCAAATAACTATTTTATGATCTGCACCCGCCGTAATTACTCTTTTATCATCCGGAGTAAAGATGACTTCATTAATCATTCCTGCATGACCGGTTTGAACGGTCAATTGAACATCCTGACTATGCGCAGACGCAGCGTAAAAAACTAATATTAGATATAACCACCTCATTTAGCTTCACTTCCGGTTCTAATATAAGCAATTTGAGGTTTATCTGTTTGGATTGCAACTATTAACCCTGAAACAAGGTGTCTAGTGCGTCACAAAAATCTGCGGCAACTTGATCTAAAACCTCAACCGTGTGAGCAGCAGAAACAAATCCAACTTCATATCCAGAAGGACCAAGATAAATTCCTTTGTCTAACAAAATGGCGTATAGTTTTTTGAAATCTTCCATAGATTCAGCTCTAATTTCAGCTGCACTTCTAATTGCCTCGCTATCAGAAAAGGCCAACCAAAATATAGATCCAATTGAAAACATTTCAAAAGTATATCCTTTAACAGCCGCATGAGCATTGATTTTTCCCACAAAAGCTTGTGTTCTAGCTTCTTGATCTGTGTAGAAATCGTTTTTTAAACATTCTGATAATTGTGCGATTCCGGCCGCCATTGCTACAGGATTTCCGGATAAGGTTCCTGCTTGATATACATTTCCCATTGGGCTGATATGATTCATGATTTCATTTGAAGCTCCATAAGCCCCAACAGGTAATCCTCCACCAATAATTTTACCATAGCTGATAATATCCGGTTGAATATCATACAACTCTGCTGCTCCGGAAAATGCCACTCTAAATCCAGAAATCACCTCATCAAAAAACAACAAAATGCCATTTTCAGTACATACTTTTCTCAAAAATTGTAGATACTCCTTCGTTTGAATCAACAATCCATTATTTGCAGGAATTGGTTCAATGATAATGCAAGCAATCTCATCTTTATATTTTGAGATAGCCTCATTCACGGCCGCTTCATCATTCAATGGTAAAACAATTGTTTCTTTTGAAAATGACTCAGGAACACCGGCACTTGATGAGGTACCAAAAGTTGCTAATCCTGAACCTGCCTTAACTAAAAGTGAATCTGCATGACCATGGTAACAACCATCAAACTTGATAATTTTATCTCTCCCCGTGAAACCCCTCGCTAATCTAATCCCTGACATCACAGCTTCTGTTCCACTGCTTACAAATCTGATTTTATCAATGAAACGGTTATTACTTAAAATTAAATCACCCAGTTCATTTTCTAATTTTGTAGGCGCACCAAATGAAGTTCCATTTTGCAAAGTTTCTTCAATTTTGGTACGAACTTTAGGATTGTTATGTCCTAAAATAAGCGGACCCCAACTACAACAAAAATCGATAAACTCATTATCATCTTCGTCCCATATTCTACATCCATCACCTTTTTTGATGAACAATGGAACCCCATCTACAGATTTAAATGCCCTAACTGGAGAATTTACTCCACCGGGAAATAAGTTTTTAGCTTTATTAAAGAGTTGTTCAGAATTTTGTCTGTTGATCATACCGTTTATTTGATAGTTCGTATCTTTGTGGTCAGCTCAAAAAATGCCTCGATAAAGATTGGGGCACAAATTTAATAAGAATCAAGATGGAATAGGGATGTAAATTGCACATCATTCCAACAATTGTGATAAAATGACCATGATAGCGCAAAAAAATTCTATTCAATATGCGGAGAATTTGGATCAACAAGATCCTCTAGCTCATTATCGCGAAAAGTTTTACATCCCTCAAATCAATGGAGAAGACAGTGTTTACTTTACTGGAAATTCATTGGGACTTCAGCCAAAATCAGTTAAAGATTATTTACAACAAGAATTAGATGATTGGGCCAAATATGGTGTGGAAGGGCATTTTGATGCTAAGAAACCATGGTTTGCCTATCATGAATTTCTAACTCCTAAAATTGCAAAAATTGTAGGTGCCTTAGATTCAGAAGTAGTTGTTACACATAGTTTAACTACTAACCTGCATTTATTAATGGTAAGTTTTTACCGCCCTACAAAGGAAAGATTTAAAATAATCTGTGAGGCAAAAGCTTTTCCATCAGATCAATACGCTTTAGAATCTCAAGTAAAATTTCACGGTTTTGATCCTAAAGACGCCATTGTAGAAATTGCACCAAGAGAAGGTGAACACACAATTAACGAGGAGGACATTTACAAAGCCATTGAGGAAAATGCTGACTCTGTTGCACTTGTAATGTTTGGAGGTGTAAACTACTATACTGGACAATTATTTGACCTTGAAAAAATTACAGCTGCTGGTCACAAAGCTGGTGCAGTAGTTGGATTTGATTTAGCCCATGCAGCCGGAAATGTGATTTTAAAACTTCATGATTGGGGAGTAGATTTTGCTGCTTGGTGTTCGTACAAATATTTAAACTCAAGTCCGGGTGGAGTATCGGGTATGTTTGTTCATCAAAAACATGAATATAAACCAGAATTACCGAGATTTGCAGGATGGTGGGGTTACGACAAAGACACTAGATTTTTGATGGAACCCGGTTTTGTTCCAATGAAAGGAGCAGAAGGTTGGCAATTGAGCAACGCTCCTATTTTAGGAATGGCCGCTCATTTAGCATCACTAGACATTTTTGACGAAGTAGGTATGGAAAAATTGAGAGCTAAAAGCGATCAATTAACGGCATATTTAGAAGAAATAATTGACGACATATCTGCCAGAAAAGGGCATTTATGCGAATTTGAAATCATCACACCAAGAAATCAAAAGGAAAGAGGAGCTCAACTTTCAATATTGGCCCATGGTAAAGGAAAGGCCATGTTTGACTCACTCACAAAACAAGGTGTAATTGCAGATTGGAGAGAACCCAATGTAATTAGAATTGCACCTGTTCCTCTTTATAATTCATTTGTTGATATTTATAAATTTGGTGAACGCCTTGAAAAGGCAATAGAAGAATAGGTTATGGAACCTTCATATGATCCGCAATTTTTTGCACACTATTTATCAGGACAGGCGACAGAAATGAAGCCCATGGTAAACTTAATGGCACAGGTATTTGTTATTTTGGTGGCTGGAATTGTGCTATGGAGGATAAGTGCCGTATTCAGCAAAAAAACCAAACAGAGAAGACAAAATATCTTTGCTGAATCTAAATTTCAAAATTGGAAAAACAACCGTTAATGGAAAAAAATGCAATTATAGTTGGAGCCGGTTTAGTTGGCTCGTTATGGGCAGTATATCTAGCAAAAGCCGGTTATAATGTTAAAATCTACGAAAAGAGATCTGATATTAGAAAAGCAGAAATCTCAGCTGGTAAATCTATCAATCTTGCACTTTCTACCAGAGGATGGAAAGCGTTAAAAGAAGTAGGTGTAGACGTAGAGATTGAACCAATTGCAATTCCTATGTATGGCAGAATGATGCACAGTTTGGAAGGAGAGCAAACTTTTCAACCATACGGAAAAGAAGATCAAGCTATTTTCTCTGTTTCAAGAGGTGATTTAAATGCTAAAATGATGGACATTGCTGAAGAGCATGGAAATGCCCAAATCTTTTACAACCACTCTTGCATAGATGTAGATTTAGAAAACGGCATTGTATATCTAGAAAATAAAGAAACTGGTGAAACTGTTAAAGATAAAGCAGACGTAATATTTGGAGCAGATGGTGCCTTTTCTGCCATTAGATACAATGGACTGCAAAAATTAGACAGATTTGATTATTCACAAGATTATATAGATGATGGATATAAGGAATTATTACTTCCAGCCAATCCAGACGGATCTTATAAATTGGATAAAAACGCTTTACATATTTGGCCAAGAGGCAGATTTATGTTGATTGCTTTGGCCAATGATGATGGATCATTTACTTGCACTTTGTTTATGCCTTTTGAAGGTGAAAATTCCTTTGAAGCCCTAAAAACTGATGCAGATGTAGATAGATTTTTCAAAGCTACTTTCCCTGATTTTTATGAAATGTTTCCAGAATTAATTCAAAGCTGGCACGATCATCCACTGTCTTCTTTGGCTATAATTAGATGTTATCCCTGGACGCATGGTAAAGTTGCTTTGATGGGAGATGCTGCACATGCCACAGTTCCTTTTTACGGGCAAGGCATGAATGCTGGGTTTGAAGATTGCACAGTATTGTGGAATTTGATGCAAAAACACAAGGAAGATTGGCCTAAAGTTTTTGCAGAATATCAAACTAACAGAAAACCAGATGGTGATGCTGTTCAAGATTTGTCTGTTCAAAATTATTTGGTGATGAGGGATTATGTAGGAGATAAAACCTTTTTATTGCAAAAGAAAATTGAAGCCAGGTTTAGCAAACTGTACCCAGACAAGTGGATGCCGTTATACAGTCAGGTATCGTTTTCTTCAATCCGTTATTCAGAAGCCTGGAATGCCGGAGTGAAGCAAGACGCCATCATGAAAAAAGTAATGGATCGTCCGGATATTGAACAAGTTTGGGATAGTAAAGAAGTTGAGAATGAGATCCTTCGTTTACTTGAAGCGTAAAATTTCGTAACTTGTTAAGCTAACCGGCCTTATTTAAACCTGTAAGATGAAAAGATTATTGTTCCTTTGCGCGCTTGTACTGGCAACTACAGTTTCCTATAGCCAAATCATTTCTGACATAGAAAAACGTGGTAGAAAGAATAAAAATGACAACCCTTTTTCTGAAAAGAAAAATTGGGGAGATGCCATATGGAGCTATCATGCCAGTTCTTACAGACCAATTGGTATACACGTTGATCCGGGATTGACATACATGATTGGAAATTCACCCAACGAACCTTCTGATGGAACCTACGAATTAACTCCTAGCGGACTTCCGGGGTACTATTTGGAATTTGGAATGGAACACCTTTTCAAAAATTACAAAAAAATAGTCCATTACTTTGACTGGGGAGTTGGAGTTAAACATTTTGGTGGCCAAGAAAAATTAGAAATAGGAGGAACCACGTCCAGAGGTCAATTCAATTTTGGAAATGTATTTGCCAGAGCAGCTATTCACAACGTTTGGCAAATCAACAAGTATAATTTTATTGACAATTCAATTGGCGCAAATTTAGATTACAGAATCTATGGTGGAAATGAAGATCCTGATTATGCACCTCCGGGAGGATACAACAATCAAAATCCACTGGTTGTACAATTGCACTATGCGTTAGGTTTTGGAATTAAAGTAAGGGACGGGTTTTTCATTGTTCCAACAGTTCAAACACCAATTCTAACAGCCGTTCAATGGAATGGTTTTAATCCGGGTCATACCTGGTTTCAAAGTAGATATCAACCTACCATTTTTACTATAAAATTTGCCTGGTTATTCCCTAAAAAAGGATGCCCTGCTGTTTATGACAATGGTGAAGGTAAAAGATCTTCTGAGCAGTATCAAATGCAATAAATAGATACTACACTTTAATAAAATTTAATACTGAGGAACTAATTTTTTAATTCCTAATTTATAACTTTGCTTATCATGAGTGAAACCCAAACATTTTCTGCCGGTACGGTAGAGAGAATAGGCAATATTTTAAAAATTACTTACACTAAAAAGGAAGTAATTAGCATAGGTGATCAGAAAGAAATCACCGGAATCAGAGAAAAATTATTCGGTAAAGAAAAATACGTTTGTCTCGTAGACATGAGGGCTGAGAACTTACAATTTACAGATGAGGCAAGAAAGTACGTTACGTACAATAAAACAATCAAAAAACTTAGAATAGCCGAGGTATTATTGGTAAATAATTTTGCAGAAGAATTATTAATTCATTCCTATGTTAGGTTTGCCAGATCAGAAGATAAAGTGACTGTGATGAGCAATGAAGAAGATGCAATATTTTGGCTCAATACTCAGTATGACAAAGAAATGATTACCGCATAAAAAAGGCCACCCCTTAACGAGATGGCCCATCAATTTAATTATAAGATTTTATTTAGGTAATTGAAAGTTGATCGGTAAAGTAAATCTAACTCTCACCGGTTTTCCAGCTTGTTCACCCGGTTTCCATTTCGGCATTTTTTTAACCACTCTTTTACCCTCTTTTGCAAAAGCTTCATATTGTGATTTTACTACCTCAACGTTTGAAATAGATCCGTCTTCGTTTACGACAAACTGTACATAAACCAAATCTGACAACCCCATGTCTATCATGTCCTGAGGATAATCTATTTCTTTTTGTAACCATTTGCTCATTGCTTCCAAACCACCAATGAATTCAGGCTCAAAATCTGGAACATCAACAATGCCACCAGTTGGCTCTATAAGTTGTCCCGGATCAATTGGCCCGATACCTGTTAAGTCATTTGGATCAAATGTAATATCAGGGTCTGTTACCACTACTGCTCCTTCATTAGGATTTCGTGAGCCCTCAACAACATTTTCTAAATTAACTGCTTGCGCCTTTTGTTGTTCTTGCTTAGGCTGTTCTTTTTGGTTATACAGATCTTCATCAATAGGATCTATATAAGTAATACTTGGTCCTTCATCAAAAACAACAACTCTTTCTTCTGATACACCTGAAGTGTATTCAAATGCCACCAGGCACATTGCACCAGATAAAAGCAGTCCGATTTGAAAAAACGCAAATCGCTTGCGTTCTAAATTCGCTTTTTTGGATTTTTTTGCGATCATAATTAAAAAATTTAGTTAAACAATACAAAGCAAATTGCAATCGTTGTGCCAAATTTTTAATTAATTGATTTACTGTTACTTAGAAGGGGTTTAAAAGTTAATTTTTTGTTAATGCTTATTGATTTCTACCAAATCTTAGCATTACAAATGACAACATGTTTCCAACCAGAATAAAGAATGACATGGCGATCCATAAATAACCCCATTTAGAAAAATCATAATTCTCTGGATTCATCAAAGTAAGAAAATCTACCACTAACACAATTAGGGCAGCAACACTCAAACCCATAGCCATGTTCCTGGTCTTTTTAATCGAAGCCTTTTTGATAGAAAGAAGCTCAAGAACCAATATTGCCATCATTAACGGTAAGGTGACAACCGCAGCCGTAAAAGTTAATTTAGGAACGTTTACTATATCGTAATAGTGAATATCATCAAATTCATTTAAGTACTGAATATTTACATTTTCATTGGCATTGTTGATACTTACCCCAAAATATCCTGATATTGCAGCAGTTATAAATGCTAAAAAACCAATCGCTAAATGAATTTTTAGTTGTGTTGACATATCACAAAGATAGAATTTATGCAGCTTTGAAAATGATAATTAATACAAATCCAAATCATTATATTTGCAAAAAAATATGCTATGTCAGATAAGATAAGCGCTTCAGGAGCACCTAAACCGGTTGGACTTTACCCACACGCCAGAAAAGTGGGTAATTTATTGTTTCTTTCAGGAGTTGGACCTAGAGTAGCAGGCTCTGATGCCAATGACTCTGCTGTTCCGGGATTAGAATTGGACCTCAACGGAAATTTTAAAGCATTTGATTTTGAAGCGCAATGCAGATCAGTATTTGACAACGTTAGAGCTGTTTTAGAAGCTTCAGGTTCATCATGGGACAATTTGGTAGATGTCACTGTATTCTTAGTAAACATGAAAAGAGATTTTCATACCTACAACAAAGTTTACGCAGAGTACTTTAAAGACAACCAACCTTGCAGAACAACTGTTGAAATTAACAGCTTACCTACACCAATAGCGATTGAATTAAAATGTATAGCGACCATTAACTAAATTATTATTCATGTTTGGATTTATTATTAAAGTATTATTGACCCTTGGTTCTCTTGGTTTCACTGTTTACCTTTTTGGTGACGGATCTTATGTTTGGGGATCATTCATGGTATTGGTATCTGTATTCTTCGGATTATTCTTATTCAGAAACCAAAATATCATTTTAGCCACACTCCATTTGAGACAACAAAACATGGAAAAGGGGCAAAAATACCTGAGTAAAATTGACCCTAGATTTTTGGTTAAAAGACAAAAAGCATATTACTATTATTTGATGGCTCTTGCTTCTCAGCAAAACGCTAAAATGTCTACTACTGAACAAATGTTAAGAAAAGCTCTTAGCCTTGGTTTAAAAAGAGATCATGATCAGGCAATGGCTAAAATCAACATTGCAGCTGTATGCATGCAAACTGGAAGAAGAAAAGAAGCTGAAAACCTTTTAAATGAGGCTAAAAAATTAGATTCAAAAGGTATGCTTTCAGAATATATCAAATCCATGAAAAAGCAAATGGGAAGAGCTACTTCAGCCAACCAATTGCGCATGGCTCAAATGAACAAAGGCAAAAAAGTAGCCAACAAGAAAATGAGATAAGTCTATTACAAGACTTTCCTTATAATTTCTGCCGGACGTAATCCGTTCATGTTTATAGTCAACCTAATACGGTTCCAATATTTTGTTGCCGTACTGTACATGTTGCTTGATTCAACTATTGGAAAATAAACTCCAAACACATCACTAAATCTGATTCCTGCACCAAAATCGTAAGCAGTTATCATGGTCCCATTTCTATCCAGCATACCAAAATCTGCATACAACACTACAGGTAAATAAGGTATTTCAAAAATTAGGTTGGTACCAAACAACATTGAAGTGGTAGTTAACGAATCAGAAACTGTTTTAAACCCACCTTGATTCTCAATTCTTTGGTTGCCATAAAATCCTGAAGACTCATTTCTTCCCATCATCCACCATTCATAAAACACATCTTGCGTACCTGATTGCCCTGCCAATGACATTCCGAATCTATTGTTCTCTGTTCCGTTATACATAAAGTTTTGACCAAAATATCCTCTTAACTCAACAGACTTTTTCTTTTTAGGCCAATATTGAATTCCGTACTTCACAGCCACTTGACCGTTCATTAACTGTCCCGGAACATTAATGGCTCCCACATCATAATTGTAATCTACATAGTCTACTCTAGTATTTGCATTAAAGCTGTGAATTCGCTTTTTAAAGTCAAAGTCGTATTCAACATATCCACCATAAATTGTACTCTGGAAGTTAGCTCCACCGTCTTCATAAACATAAGCTCCTTTAAGCGTAAGGTTTTGTTTATAATGCTTTCTTGCGGCCGGTTTACCAATTGCCAATTTTAAATATGGATGCGCTACATAATAGGTTCCTCTTGGTCCCTTTGTAGAATCAGCAACAGGATTTTGAATTCCCATACCGAAAGTTTTACCTGTTAAACCAAGGGTAACTGCCTTAAAGTTTTTGGGAGGTGTCCAGGTATAGTTTAAATCTGCAAAACCTGCAACATTTAATCTCCCAACTGAAAACAAAGGAGAGATTGTGTATTCCAATCTGTTTTTAGGGATGGTTTGATTGTGAAACAAAACTCCCAACATAATTACGTCATACTTGTTTCCTCCAATTACCGGGGTATACCAGGCATTGTTACTTCTACCTTCATTATCACCTAACAAAAATTCCATTTTTAAAGGTTCTGCTTTGGCAAACAAACCTTTTTTCTTCCAGTAATTATTGTTTCTATTGACATCAGGCATATTTTCACCTGCATCAATGATAAACTCATCAAATGTATTTCCCTTAAAAAATACTTCATCCTCTCCTCCAGGCTCCAACCAAACAGTATTGGTCAGCTTTCCATATCTGTATGCATCTACCCTTACCGGACAATCAACTTGACCTGCATTTTTTACTTTTACCTTAAAACCTCCATCTTCTGCTTTTACTCCAGCAATTTTATAATCAATTTGCTTTGTTGTAGGAATAATTTCATCAAACATCCATGCCAAGTTTTTACCTGAGGATTCTTCCAAAGCAGCTCTCATATCATTAGGTTGAGGATGCTTAAACTCCCAATTTTTATAGTAAAGCTGCATTCCTTTGTCAAACTCTTCATCTCCTAAATAATCTCTTAAATAGGTAAATTCAAGACCTGTTTTTGCATAAACAATTGCCCCATAATTAACCGGTGCATAATCAGCTGAGGGCAATTCAATTGGTTGATCAACTCCATAAGCTGCAACAGTTTGGTAAGTAATTTTATTCATATCATGATGAGACAAATGCTCAAAGTGAAACGTTTCAGCCATTCCCATCATCATCTCTGACATACGCTGGTTGTTAGGATACTTAGTTTGAATATATCTTATTTCATTATGCGTATTCAGCCCTTCATCCATCCAGGCATGATCTCTTTCATTTGAACCTAATTGACCATAAAACCAGTTGTGACCCACCTCATGTACTATTACAACCTCCAATTCCATTGCAGATCCGGCATTTCCAATTACTGTAATATTTGGATACTCCATTCCTCCACCGGCTGAGATTGTACCGTCTATAGCTGTAACATTGTTGTATGGATAATCACCATTCCATTTTGAATAGTAATAAGTTCCGTCATTGATATATTCAATAGCATCCTTCCAAAGATTATTATGATAAGGCACAAACATGGCCCAAGTGGTAACTTTTCTTTTTGAATGCGGCAATTCAACTTCGCCTTTTAATACTTCAAATCTCTTATCTGCGAACCAGGCAAAGTCATGTACATTTGATTGGGTAAATCTTACAGTTTTAAACTCTTTGTCTGAATCCGGAAATCTTGCTTCAGCCGAAAATGTTTCTGATTCAAAATGCGCTTGAGTTGCAGCCACTTTTTCTTCCAAAAATGCCAATTCACTTTCTGTTTGTAAATCACCTGTAGCACCTACTACATAGTTTTTAGGAAGCGTTATTGAAACATCAAACGAACCATATTCTGAGTAAAACTCACCTTGAGTTAAATAAGGCATTGCATGCCACCCATCTTTATCAAATACTGCAGGTTTAGGATACCACTGCGTAATCTGATACGACTCTTCAATGTGACCTAATCTGGAAATGCTTCCCGAAGGTAATTTAACCTTAAACGGAGTAGATACTTTTATGCTTTCACCGGGCTTTAAAACTGAATTTAAATGTAGTATGGCTATATCAATATTTTCAGGATCCAACTCCCATTTAGCATCATTACCATCTATTTTGAAGTTTAACGAATCAATCCAACCTAAGTCTTTTTCTTCAGCAAACTGCATAACAGTATTACCTTGATCGTACAGTTGTTTTGCCAAAGCAGTTTCATTGTTTTTATATCCATTTGGCCATAAATGAATGTAAATTTTATCAAGCGCTGTAGTTGAATTATTGATGTATTCAAACTCTTCAAATGCCGATAATGTATGATCTTTATCGTTTAATTTAACATCAATTTTATAGTTGACTTCTTGTTGAAAATATCCCTGTGAAAACACAGAAAAGGAAGACAAACACAAGGCTAGAATTAGACTCTTTTTCATTGGCATGATCTTTATAGACTGGTACTATGCAATAATTAAAGTTGAAAGATAGCTATATTTACAATAGTAGGTTGATTAACTACATCAATGGTATAAAAATTCGAATGACCGCAAGAAAAATCATATCGTGTTGCTTGATCATATTGTTCAATGCGTCTTGCGCCTCAAGTCAAAACAATAACAAAGTGAAAGAAAAAGATCCGGTTTACACAAATGCACTTATCAACGAAAGCAGCCCTTATCTATTACAACATGCGCACAATCCGGTGAACTGGGTTCCCTGGAGTGACGAAGCATTTTTAACTGCTGAAAAAGAAGATAAACTTGTGTTGGTTTCTATTGGATATTCATCTTGTCACTGGTGTCACGTAATGGAACATGAAAGCTTTGAAGATACCGCAGTTGCTCAAATAATGAATGAAAAATTTATTTGCATCAAAGTAGACAGAGAAGAAAGACCGGATGTTGATCAGGTATACATGAATGCAGTTCAATTAATGACAGGACAGGGTGGATGGCCATTAAATTGTTTTACTTTACCTGATGGAAGACCAATATATGGAGGAACTTACTTTCCAAAAAACAAATGGGTTGACGTATTAAATCAATTACATGCTTCATATCAAAACAATAAAAAAGAAGTACTTGATTATGCCGGGAAACTAACTGAAGGCATTCAACAATATGATCTAATTGATGTTAAAGAAGAAAACAAAATATTTTCTGCGGATAGGTTGGATGAAATGGTTTCCAAATGGGCCATTAGCTTTGACAATGTAAAAGGTGGCGCAAACAGAGCACCAAAGTTTCCGCTTCCTAACAACTATGAATTTCTGATGCAGTACGCACATCTTACAGGCAATGATAGCGTAATGACTCATGTAGATTTAACGCTAACCCAACTGGCATACGGTGGAATTTATGACCAAATTGGCGGAGGGTTTGCCAGATATGCTACCGATTTAAATTGGAAAATTCCTCACTTTGAAAAGATGTTGTATGACAATGCTCAACTAGTGAGTTTATACGCTCATGCATATCAACGCACCAAAAATCCTTTATACAAAGAAGTTGTTTATGAAACACTTGATTGGGTTAAAAGAGAAATGACTACAAAAGAAGGCGCATTTTATTCTGCTTTAGACGCAGATTCAGAAGGAGAAGAAGGCAAATTCTATGTGTGGGGAAAGGATGAATTGAAAGAAATTGCCGGAGAGGATCACGAGATTTTGAAATCATATTACAATTTGTCCATTGCTGCACAGTGGGAAGGTAAATACATTTTGCACCGAATTAAAAATGACGAAACCGTAGCAAGTGAATTTGATCTCAGCACAGATGAATTAAATAAAAAAATTGATCAAATCAACCAGCGATTATTAACTGAAAGATCTAAAAGAGAGCGCCCAGGATTGGATGATAAATCATTGACATCTTGGAACTGTTTAATGACAACAGCTTATTTGGATGCCTATTTAGCTTTTAATGATGATTCATTTTTAGCAGCTGCCCTTGCAAATCTTGATTGGTTTGAAAAATATCAAATGAGAAAAGACGGTAAACTGTGGCACACTTACAAAGAAAAGAACAGTAAAATTGAAGGGTTTTTAGAAGATTATGCTTTTGCAATTCAGATGTACGTAAAGTTTTATGAAGTAACATTTGATGAGGATTATTTAGATAAAAGTAAGGTCCTTTTGGCGCTAACAGATAAACATTTTAAAGACGATAAAAGTGGAATGTATTTCTTTACATCCAATGAAGGTTCTCAGTTAGTAGCAAGAAAAATGGAATTATCTGACAATGTAATTCCAGCTTCAAACTCGGTAATGGCCAATAACCTATTTGATATTGGTACATATTATTATGATGAAGAAATGCTAAATCACGCCCAACAAATGATGGCCAATGTTTACAACCAAATTCAAACTTACGGAGCGGGATATTCAAACTGGGGAATTCTTTTATCTAAGATGACTAATTCCTATTATGAAATTGCGATTACCGGAAATAACTGGAAAAATAAAATGCAAGAGTTCCAAACACATTATATTCCCAATGCAACATTTATGGGAGGAGAGAAGGGAAAGTTGCCATTATTAGATGGTAAATTTTTGGATGAGACGACTATTTTTGTTTGTGTAAACAAGAGTTGTCAAATGCCAGTTTCGACAGTATCTGAAGCATTAAAACAGATCAAATAGGATTAGACCCCAAATTCTCAAACAAAAACATTATTTTTGAGATCTATGCAAAATAACTCAGCACTAATTTACAATACAGATAGACCTAAAATGCAGATTCCGGAATACGGAAGAAATGTTCAAAAAATGGTCGATTACGCAGTATCACTTCCTACTAAAGAAGAACGCAACAAAGTTGCAAACGCCATTATCAAAGTAATGGGAGAATTGAATCCACATTTGAGAGATGTAGAGGAATACAAACCAAAACTTTGGACACACTTGTTTATCATGTCTGATTTTCAATTAGATGTTGATTCGCCATATCCAATTCCTGAAAAGGAAAAGCTGAGTGGCAAACCTAATAAAGTTGACTATCCTCAAAGTAAAATCAAGATAGGACACTATGGCAAAACCGTAGAAAAAATGATAGACAAGGCAATTGAAATGCCAAAAGGGGATGAACGTGATGCATTGGAAAAGTACATTGCTGTTTTAATGAAAAGATTTTATCTGTCATTCAATGATACTTCTGTTGAAGATGAAGTTATTATTGATCATTTGGCCAAATTATCTGATGGTAAAATCCAATTGTTTGACACTTCATTTCTTCCCGGAACAAATGATATCCTTAAGGCACAAGGTCTTAAAAAATCAAACAACAACAAGGGCGGAAGTAGAAACAACAATAAGAACAAAAACCGAAATAAAAACCGAAAAAGACATCAATAAATGGGAGCTTTTGAAATTCACGGAGGCAATTCTTTAAAAGGAGACTTGGTTCCGCAAGGTGCAAAAAACGAAGCACTACAAGTATTATGCGCAGTATTATTGACACCTGAAAAAGTTACCATCTCCAATATACCTGACATTGTTGATGTCAACAAACTCATCAACCTTTTACAAGCAATGGGAGTAAAGGTTGAAAAAGTTGAAAAGGGTACTTATTCTTTCAAAGCTAAGGACGTAGATCTTAAATACTTACTATCTGAAGATTTTACAGAAAGAGCTTCTTCATTGAGAGGATCAATTATGATAGTTGGTCCACTCTTAGCCAGATTTGGTAAAGCTTATATGCCAAAACCGGGAGGTGACAAAATAGGAAGAAGAAGATTAGATACGCACTTTGAAGGATTTGCCAAATTAGGTGCAGAATTCCATTACGATCCTAAAACATACTTCTATACTGTTGAAGGAAAAAAATTAGCCGGAACATACATTCACCTTGATGAAGCTTCTGTTACCGGAACTGCAAACATTGTGATGACAGCTGTACTTGCTAAAGGTGAAACTATCATCTACAATGCTGCTTGCGAGCCTTATTTACAACAGTTGTGTAAGATGTTGAACAAAATGGGTGCTAAAATTTCAGGCATTGGTTCAAACATGTTGACAATTAAAGGAGTGAAGAGTCTAAATGGATGTTTCCATAGAATCTTACCGGATATGATTGAAATTGGATCATTCATTGGTTTAGCAGCTATGACCAAATCTGAAATTCGCATCAAAGATGTAAGCTATCCTGATTTGGGAATTATGCCGGATGTATTCAGAAAGCTTGGTATTCAAATTGAGCTGGATGGTGATGATCTATTCATTCCAAAGCAAAAATCTTACAAAATTGATACATTCATTGACGGATCAATTTTAACTGTTTCAGATGCTCCATGGCCGGGATTTACACCAGACTTATTGAGTATTGTTTTAGTAACTGCCACTCAGGCAAAAGGATCTGTATTGATTCATCAAAAAATGTTTGAATCAAGATTATTCTTTGTAGATAAGTTGATTGATATGGGAGCTCAGATCATTTTGTGTGATCCACACAGGGCTGCGGTTATTGGAATGAATCACGAACACAAGTTAAGAGGAACAACAATGACATCTCCTGATATTAGAGCAGGAGTATCTCTTTTAATTGCTGCCTTATCAGCTGAAGGAAAATCTACTATTTACAACATTGAGCAAATAGATAGAGGGTATGAAAATATCGACGTTAGACTGAATAACCTGGGAGCTGATATCCGCAGAATTGGATAATTGTGAAAAAAGAACGGATCTTTTTTAAGAATCTGGACATTATCCGTTTCATTGCTGCAATCCTTGTTTTAATTGGTCATGCTTTTGGAGCGTGGAAAGCTTATTTTGTACAATTTAGATATTCAGCAGAATACACAGCAGAACTGTTTTCTGGCAATTTTATTTATTTGGAAACCTTTGCCAATAACCTGGAAATTGGCGTAGAAATATTCTTTTTTATATCAGGATTCCTTATCACTTATATACTACTTCAAGAGCGAAAAATTAATGGCAAAATACATGTTGGCAAATTTTACCTTAGAAGAAGTTTAAGAATTTGGCCTTTGTATTATGCAGCCATCCTAATCGCTCCATTTTTGGTGTCTTGGCTTCAATTATCTCAAGAGCCGGACTATTTGGCAAACGCATTATTTATCGGAAACTTTGATATCATTCAAAATGAAAGCTGGACCTTTCCTTTCGCTCATTTTTGGTCCTTAGCCATTGAAGAACAATTCTACATTATTTGGCCCTTGATTATTGCCTTTTTGCCTTTAAAATACCTCAAATACATTTTAATATCACTTGTTCTTGTAAGTATAGGTTTCAGAATCTACATTCACGATATGCCTAATATGAGTTGGCATATTTATTTGAATACCCTAAGCAGAATGGATACACTGATAATTGGAGGTTTAATTGGATTAATTCATTCTTCAAATCCCATACAATTTAAAGTTCCTAAAGGCATCATTTATTTAATTATATTATCACTTGTGGTTTTCTTAATGATGGTGCCAACTAAAGATTTTACTACACTTTACAGTGGCGTTTTCCAGAAATATGTAATAATGCTCCTTTACGGAATTCCGGTTATGTACTTCGTATTAAATGAAGCTGAAGGTAAAGGCAACTGGCTGTTCAGAAAAATATCCTACTTAGGAAAAATAAGTTACGGTATTTACCTGTTTCACAACATTTTACTGCTAGTGTTAATTGATAAGTTTTTTATGAAATATGAAGTTTACAATTGGTTTCTTTTCTGGTTAATTTATCCAATTGTAGTAATTGTTGTGTCCGTTTTTAGCTTTGAAATTTTTGAAAAGCAATTCTTAAAAATGAAAGAACGGTTTGCTGTGGTGAAGACGAGGAAATTTTAATCGATTATCTTATCAGTGTAAACTGTCCTTCCTTAGTATATGATGTTTTTTGGTATTTAAATATGATACGCCAGTGATATACACCCAATTCCAAATTGTTATTATTGGCATCTTTTCCATCCCACTCAAAAGCCGGATTTTTAGAACTGTAAATTACTTGACCCCAACGATTCAGCACTTGAAACTCAAATTTCTTAGCTGGGCACGGAAATTCAATCTTTAAAACGTCATTTGCACCATCTCCATTTGGTGTGAAGGATTTAGGCACTTTAATATTATCCATGCAGTCACTTACATCTGTTTGCGCAAATACTATACTGCTCAATAGAATTAAAAGAGTTGTTACTAATATTCTCATTATTTAAATTGTTTTAAAGTTTGTTCTACTCGCCCCCAGTAACTGCGCCCAAACAAATTAACATGTACCAACAAAGGATAAAGCTGGCCAAACTCAATTCTTTTATTCCAACCCTTTTCTAAAGGATATACATTGTTATAATGCTCATAAATTGAACTCTCAAATCCACCAAAAAGATGCATCATGGCAATATCCATTTCCCGGTGACCATAATAAACGGCCGGATCAATTAAAAAAGGTTGATTACCATTAGCACATAAATAATTTCCTCCCCATAGGTCTCCGTGAACTAATGCAGGTTCCTCAATGGGGAATATTTCATCCAATCTCAAATAGAATTTATCAATGACTTTAGCTTCAACATAGTCAATCTCTCCACTGTTGACCGCCATTTCAATCATAGGATGCAATCTTGAATTGATGTAAAATTCACTCCATGAACTTTCCCATTCATTGTTTTGTACAAGTGAACCAATATAATTTGATTCATCCAAACCAAATTGCTCATTTGAAATTTTGTGAAGTGCCGCTAATTGCATTCCAAATGATTCCCAAAATTCTCCAGTCTTTGAATCCTCCACCAAATACTCAAGCTCAATGAACTGGAGATCTTCAAACACATCATATCTTAAAACATTGGGAACTTTAATCGCCTTTGAAAGCAATTGCAAACCATTTGCTTCTTTTTGAAACATCTTTGGATAATGTTCGGCGAAATTAACTTTGTAAACTGATGAACCGGCCTTAAAAACGGCATTGATATCACCACCAGAAAGCCTTGTTATATCATTGAGATTATAACCTAATTTGATAAATAATCTGTCAACATTCACTTTTACTTATTGTTCCAGTTATTCATAGTTTGTTGCAATCCAATTGTAGCAAATCCTTTTATAAACTCACCACAGATATCCATTCTTTCCTCAATAGTTTTTCTTTCTTCATCACTCCATTCTCCTAAAACATAATCCACCTGTCTTCCTTTTGAAAATTCATTACCAACTCCAAAACGAAGACGCGCAAAATTGGCAGAATTTAAAGTTGCTATGATATCCTTTAAACCATTATGGCCACCATCACTTCCCTTACCTTTCATGCGTAATTTGCCAAAAGGAAGCGCAATATCATCTGTGATCACTAAAATGTTTTCAATTGGAATCTTTTCTTTGACCATCCAGTAGTTGACTGCTTTTCCACTTAAATTCATGAATGTTGAAGGCTTTAGCATTACTAAAGTTCTTCCTTTGAATTTAATTTTAGCAATCATTCCTTGTTTATCAACTGCCCAAGGATCCTCAATATCTTTTAAAAAATGATCCAATACCTTAAAACCGATATTGTGTCTAGTTTCTTCGTATTTCGCGCCCGGATTTCCGAGTCCAACTATAAGGTACTTCATATAAAAAAAGAAAGGTCATTACGAATGTAACAACCTTTCAGTAAAATTAAATATCTGTGATTCTTATTCCGCAGATTCTTCAGCTGGAGCAGCTTCTTCTGCACCTTCAGCAGCAGCTTCTTCTCCTCCTTCTTCTTCTTCTTCATCAGCAACAGCTCCACGAGCAGTTTTGATTGAACAGATAACAGCTGAAGCAGGGTTTAAGATCTCTAAACCATTGTTTAAGTCTCTAACTCTAATTGCTTGACCGATTCTCAATTTAGAAACGTCAATTACGATTTCATCAGGTAATTCACCAGGAACAGCATAAACTTTCAATTTTCTGAAAATTTGTCTCATTTTACCCCCGTTCATTACACCAATGGCACGTCCTTCTAATTTAACAGGCACGTTCACTTTTACTTTCTTATCATCTGATAATTCAATAAAATCTGCGTGAATCATGATGTCTGTGATAGGATCTTGTTGAAGATCTTGAATGATGGTTTTGTAATTTTTACCATCTAATTCAACATTGATAATATACACATTTGGCGTATAAACCAATTTTTCTAGATCAGTGTGTTTAACACTAAAGTGGATTTGCTCTTTTCCACCATAAATAACTGCAGGCACACGCTCAGCATTTCTTATGGCAGTAGCATCCTTTTTCCCTACGTTCTCTCTAAGAGAACCGCTCAATGATACTTCTTTCATTATTTACATTTTGTGCTTTGGTTAATCCTTTGGAGCCAAAGCCGGTTTACTAAAAATGAGTACTTATTGACTCGTGTTTAATTAAGCTTCTAATTACAGCTGCATATAAACTAGCAACTGATAATACTTTAATTTTATCACTCTCACGTTTGAGAGGAATAGAATCTGTAACAACTAATTCAGTTAAAACAGAATTTTCAATTCTTTCATAAGCCGGACCACTTAATACAGCATGTGTACAAATTGCTCTAACAGATTTTGCTCCGTTTTCCATGAACAATTCAGCAGCCTTGGTCAAAGTTCCAGCTGTATCAACCATATCATCAACAAGAATAACGTCTTTTCCACTCACATCTCCAATAACAGTCATCTCTGCAACCTCATTGGCTACTTTTCTTTGTTTATGACACATTGCTAACCCTAAATCCAATTTTTTAGAATATGAATTAGCTCTTTTAGCACCTCCTGCATCAGGGGCAGCTATAATAAGATTTCCGGTATCAATTTCTTTAATGTATGGCAAGAAAATAGTTGATGCATATAAATGATCAACTGGGATTTCAAAGAAACCTTGAATTTGATCAGCATGTAAATCCATGGTCATAATTCTATCTGCACCTGCAGATTCAAGGAAACTTGCCACCATTTTAGAACCAATAGCTACTCTTGGTTTATCCTTTCTGTCTTGACGGGCAAAACCGAAATATGGAATAACCGCTACAACAGAATTTGCAGATGCTCTTTTAGCAGCATCAATCATCAAACACAATTCAAACAAATTTTCCGTTGGAGGCATTGTAGATTGAATCAAGAATACATCTTGACCTCTAACCGTCTCTTCAAAAGATGGAGAAAACTCACCATCTGAAAATTCAGTTACAATAACATTTCCAAGCTCAACACCGAATTCCATAGCAATTTTTGTTGCCAATTCTTGAGTTGCTCTTCCTGCAAATATTTTTGTTCCTGCTGACATTACCTGATGAATTTGTTTTTTGGTTCTTCAAATAAGAGCGCAAAGATAGTTACAAATCTTTAAAAAAGCGCATTTCTACTCTATTTATCAATAATTTTTAGTGCCCTAGTAACAGCAGTTCAGTTAAAAGTGATAATTTTATAATTCGACTCTTACTGAAAAAGCCCGTTTTTACTTGACTCTAAATACATTAGTGTATGAAATACGATAAAATAGATCGCAACTTATTTATTGCAAATAGAAAGAAATTTGTTCAGCAACTTGCTCCAAAATCTTTAGCTATATTCAATTCAAATGACATTTATCCGATTAGTGCGGATAGCACAATGCCATTTCAACAGCATAGAGATATATTCTATTTGTCAGGAGTTGATCAGGAAGAAAGTGTACTTGTAATATTTCCGGATGCTTTTGATGAAAAACACAGAGAAATTCTATTCTTAAAGGAAACCAGTGAATTAATTGCCATTTGGGAAGGAGAAAAATTGACCAAAGATGCGGCATTTGAAACTTCGGGAATCAAAACTGTTTTTTGGTTAGAGCAAATGGATACGATAATGAAAGCTTTGATGGCTCAAGCAGAAAACGTATATATCAATACAAATGAGCATACAAGGGCCAACACAGAAGTTGAGACAAGAGAAGACAGGTTTATAAAACGATTACAAAACGAATATCCCGCTCATACTTACAAGAAAGCAGCTCCAATAATGCACAGTATCCGTGCCGTAAAGGAAAATACAGAGATAGACTTAATGCAAAATGCTTGTAACATCACTGAAAAAGGTGTAAGAAGAATTTTGAATTTCATTAAGCCGGGTGTCATGGAATATGAAATTGAAGCTGAATTGATGCATGAGTTTTTAAGAAACCGATCAAAAGGCTTTGCATATACACCCATAATAGCATCAGGTAAAAACGCCTGTGTATTACATTACATTGAAAACAATCAGGAATGTAAGGACGGGGATGTAATTTTAATGGATTTTGGTGCAGAATACGCGAACTATGCTTCTGACTTAACTAGATGCGTTCCGGTAAGTGGTAAATTTACTGAAAGACAAAAAGCTGTTTACAATGCTGTTTTGCGTGTGAAAAATGAAGCTCAAAAAATGCTAGTAGAAGGAACCTGGTTACATGAATATCACAAGGAAGTTGGAAAATTGATGGAATCAGAATTACTTGGATTAGGACTGATAGATCAAACCGACATCAAAAATCAAGATCCAGACTGGCCGACATATAAAAAGTACTTTATGCATGGAACTTCACATTTTATTGGACTAGACACACATGATGTAGGTTCATGGACAGAGCCAATTAAAGCCAATATGGTGTTTACATGTGAACCTGGTATTTACATTCCGGAAGAAAATTTAGGGATTCGTTTAGAAGATGATTTGGTGGTGCAAAAATCCGGAAATCCAATCAACCTAATGGCCAATATTCCGATTGAAGCTGAAGAAATTGAAGAATTGATGAACGCAAATGTTCACGCTTAATTTGTTGTTTTATCTCCTTGCATTACAACATAAGTGGACAGGGAAAGCCTTTGGTTTTTCTTCATGGCTTTTTGGAAGATGCCTCTATTTGGGATGGACTAAAACCTCATTTTGAACAAGCGGGATATTGTGTAATTACCTTTGATTTACCGTGTCATGGCAAAAGCCGATTTAATGGTAAAAACTGCTCCATGACGGAAATGGCGGACGAAGTTTTCAATGTATTACTGAAATTCAAATTTTTTAATCCTGTAGTAATTGGACATTCAATGGGAGGATATGTTGCCCTTGAATTATTAAGAAACATGGCCTGTCACGTCATTCTATTGCATTCCAATTTTTGGGAAGATCCGTTAGAAAAAAAGAAGGATAGAAACAGGGTAATTGAATTGGTAAAAACTAAATCTGCGCATTTCATAACAGAAGCTATTCCTGCACTTTTTGCTGAACCAAACAAGGAAAAATGTAGTGAAACTATACAATCACTAATTGAAAAAGCAAAAAAAATTCCGCCGGATGAAATTGCTGCAGCAACTGCTGGAATGAGAGACAGAAAACCTGCCTATAAATTAGTTGACAGAGGAAGTGTTTACATAATACAGGGAGATTCAGACCCTATTATACCTATAAGCTTGATGGAAAGTGAACTATCAAAAATCGCACATCAACCCTCTGTGATTACCATTCCAAATTGTGGTCATATGGGTATGTGGGAAAACCAATCTGAATTAATTGCTGCCATTAATAAACTTCTTATTGAAGAAATAAAATAATTTTGTGCTTTTGCAGTTAATACAATCGGCAGCAAAATTCATGTTTAGTAGGCAAAAACATACATTGATAAAATACTTCTCCATTTTGGGGTTGATACTTGTCTCATGCTCAACTGAGAAAGATGCTGCTTTGAATATTGGCTATCACAACATGACTGCCAAATATAATGGTTATTTCAATGCCAAAGAGATAATGGCAGAGGCGTTAGATAGCTATCGCAATACATTAAACGAAGATTACCATAACATTTTACCATTAGATGTTTTCCCTTCTGAAGAGGATGTAGCTAAGATCAGAGAACCATACGAAGATGCGTTTAGTCGTTGCGAAGTTGTGATACAGAGACACAGTATGCCAAGTTCTGCAACCAGAAATAAAGGAGAAGAACACTGTAGATGGATTGATGATAACTGGTTTGTTATAGGTGTTATTCATTACACCAAAAGAGACTATGCAGATGCTGAAGAGATTTTTAGTTTCATTCAAGAATCACCTTTATATGTTGATCAAGAAAGAGTTCATGAAGCCCGTATTTGGTTGGCCAGAACTTACATAGCTCAAGGTAGATATCCTGAAGCTAAACGAATTTTAGCGCAAGTTGAAAGAGATATGGAATCTGCAGCAGAACCAAAAGAGAAAGAAAAGTTATCTGGATACGCAAAGAAAAAAGCAAAACAACAAGCCAAATTAGATAAGAAAAACAAAACAAAAAAACCGGCTCCTTTCCCTGGTAAAAAGCTTACAGATGACTACAATGTTGTAATGGCTGAATATTACATGGCTCAGAAAAATTACATCAAAGCTATTCCGCATGTAGAAGAGGCTATCAAATTCACCAAGAAGAAAAAAACTAAAGCAAGATACACCTTCGTATTGGCTCAATTGTATAAAAAAACAGGAAACGGTGAACAGGCATCTTTCTACTTTAATAAAGTAGTAAAATCAAGCGCACCCTATGTAATGCGATTCCAGGCTCAAATCTATAAAGCATTGTCATTACCAAGTGGAGGACAAGAGATAAGAGATGAGTTAAAAAAGATGTTGAAGGATCCAAAAAATGATGAATACAAAGACCAGATATACTACGCCCTTGCTGACATTGAAATGAAATCTGGCAACAAAGAATTGGCAATGGAAAATTATTCATTATCTGCCTTCTATTCAATTAACAACAACCGCCAAAAAGGAATGAGTTACTTGGCGCTTGGTGATATTTACTTTAAGGACCAGGATTATTTAAAAGCTCAGAAATACTATGACAGTTGCGTTCAAGTATTGCCAGAAGAATATGAAACATACGAACAAATTAAAGGTAAGGCAGAAGGATTGTCTGATTTAGTAGTGAATTACGAAACGTATGTATTTGAAGACAGTGTGCAACAAAAAGCTCAAATGTCGCCGGAGGAATTAGATAAGTATTTAGCGCAGCAATTAAAAGACATGAAAGCTGCCGAACAAAAGCGTAAAGAAGAAGAAGAACAAAGATTAAAAGAACAACAAAGAAGAATTAAAAGCGCTACAACGAATACAGGAAGTGGTTCAAAATGGTATTTCTATAATCAAAAAGTGTCCTCATCCGGATTTAATGATTTTAGAGCACTTTGGGGTCAAAGAGAGGATGAAGATGATTGGAGACGTTCTAATAAAACCAGCTTTTCTTCACTTGATGTGAATGATCCTGAGGTCGTCGATTCCCTGGAAAATTTATCAAACATAGACACTGATTCACTGGCAATAGAGCAACTACGTGCTAATATTCCTTTATCTGATTCTGCCATGACTGCATCCAATGACAGATTAATGAATGCATTATACATGCTTGGAATCATATATAAAGAGCAGTTAAAACAAGAAGGAGAAGCTATAACATACTTTAAAAAATGTGTTGACAGAAAGGTAGAACATCCAAAAGTACTTCCTGCGCTATATCAATTATACTTGATCTACAATAAAAAAGGATCTAGCGAAGCCAACAGATATAAAGAAGAAATACTGAACAATTATGCCAACAGTGAAGTAGCACTAATGATTCAAGATCCTGATTATTTTAACAAAAAGGCAGAAAAAGATAAAGCAGATTTGAACGCTTACGGAAAAACACTTGAAGATTACAGATTACATAGATATTCAAGTGTAATACTGCAGTGCAATAGGATAATAGAAAATGACACAACTAATCAGTTTCTAAACAAATATTACTTGTTAAAGGCGTATGCAGTAAGCAATAGTAGTCCGGGAAATGCAGAGGCTATTAGAGGTACTTTGGAAAAACTCTATGCTATGTCTCCTGAAAGTGAAGAGGGAAAACAAGCCAAAGAGATGTTAGACAAACTGGATAAAGGATTAACAATAAACACTAGCAATAATACCAATCAAAACGAAAATCAAAATGCAACGGCCTATGTTTATGATGAAGAACTTGAGCATTATTTTGTTTTAATTTATCCTGAAGATTTAGGGAATATCAATAAACCAAAAACTCAACTTTCTAATTTTAATCAGGACTTTTTCAAAAGCTCCAGATTAAAAATCATCACCACCGAAATTGGTGGAAAACAAGTATTGTTAGTGCGCTCATTTGATAAACAAGATAATGCACATCAGTACAAATTGGCCTTTGAATCAACTCCGGCCAAAACAAGCATTGGTAATCTTGCTGAAAAAGCTGACTTTTTCTTGATCAACTCTACCAACTTTCAACGCCTTATGAAAGATGGAGATATTGATTTATATAAAACTTTCTATAAAGAAAAATATCCTTAATTATTGAACAGCTACCAATATCCCGGTAATGATTAGGGGTAAAAAAAGCATCAATATTGACAAGAACACAAGGCCAATCCAACCTAATATGGCATAGTTTTTACCTCCCTCAAAAGGAATGTGGTTCTTACGTACAGCCGAAAGCTTATATTTTCTCGCATACACCACCATACACATCAAAGAAATAACAGTAATGAGGTAGCCCAGCAAAAACAAGACTATTGATAAACCAAAACCGGCTGCACTTAATAATAAAATACCAAACAATGCCGTACCAATTCCAGCTAAAGCCACAAAACCACTTGATCTTGTTTTACGACCGTAATGAGATTTTAAAAAATTTACTTCAGTCTCTTGAATTCTGTTTTTTGAAGGAGAATTACCCCTTACTACTTGTTGACTATTAGAATGATTATTGTCTTGTGCAGCCACAACTTTATCTGACATAACACTCAGAATGTCTATCCGATAAACATAAGCTAATTGAAACTCCTTTTTAACTTCTTTGGCAGAAATAACAATTCTGCCACCCGATAGATCTTCTTTGGACACTTCTACTGAAGATCCTATAACTGCTTTATAAACTTCATCATAAACCGGATTATCTATTCTGTAATATTTGCCGTTGGCTTTTACAAAAACCTTTTTACCGTCCTGAATTGCGGTTTTAATCTTCTCAGCTTCAAAATCTGGTTGACTCTCAACTACAACAGTATCAACAATCTCTTTAGGCTGAATTTCTTTGCTAAATGATTGTTGAGCTTCATCTGTTCGCCCTTCATTATAAACTGGTTTTAGCTTTTTGAAGTTGGTATATTTCTGCCTATTAAATCCTTGATAATTCCCGCAAGAAACAATTAAAAAAGACACTAATAGAATCGATAAATAATTAATAAAACGCATCACTCAATGTTTTGTAGTTACAACAAAATTAGAGTGGAAGCTTTGCTTTTAGTAATTAAATAACGCCTTGCAGAATAGTGTTTTGCGATAATCGCAAATTAGATAACACCTCTTGCTTTTAACTCAAGGTATTTATTGATAGAGTCAATTGTCAAATCCTCAGGAGTAGTAAGAACAGTTTGGATTCCATTTTTTCTGAGCTCAAGCGCCACTTTCTTCTTATCCATAGCATACTTTTCAGCAAAGGTTTTTAAATAGATATCTCGTACATGTTTAGGTTCTATTTGTGCGGTTTTAGATACCTCTGTGTTTTCAAAGAATATAACCACCAAAACATGCAGTTGATTGATTCTTCTTAACAAAGGCAAAATTCTTTTCAAAGAATACTCAGATTCAATATTGGTATAAAGCATAATCAAAGAACGACCTTTGATATGGTTTCGGATACCGTGATATAGCATTTCAAAATTAGCTTCTAAAAATCTGGTGCGTTGATGATAGAGTGCCTCCATTATCCTACTCAGCTGGTTTTTAGATCTATCTGCAGCTAACTTTGTACCCAACTTATCAGAAAAAGTAATCAATCCCGCTTTGTCACCCTTTCTCATGCAAACATTGGAAAATGCCAAAGTTGAATTTATCGCATAATCCAATAAAGTAAGATCATTAAAAGGCATACGCATACTTCTACTTTTATCAATTATAGCATATACCTGTTGCTCACGTTCATCCTGATATTGGTTCACCATTAAGGAATTCATACGAGATGTTGCCTTCCAGTTAACCGTTCTGATATCATCTCCCTGAACGTAATTTTTTATTTGCTCAAACTCATTATTATGACCTAATCGTCTAATCTTTTTAATACCTGTAACAGCAGTTTTTGCAAACACCTTTAACTCATACTTTTTCATTTGTATAATAGAAGGATAGGCAGGAATCTTTTGTGTTTTCTTTACAACTGCCTTTCGCTGGACAAGATGGAGCAAAGTACTGCAATAAACATAAACATCACCAAAATGATATTCACCCCTATCAGTAGGATGAATAAAGTATTCAAATTGTTTACTGTCCCCGGAAGCCAACGTGGCTTTAAACTTTAGATCTCTTAATTGCAATTGGTAAGGAGGATTGTCATAAACAATTATCCTTACTTTAAAATTATATCTGTTTTTAATCCGAATTGTAACGCGATTATCATCACCCACAGATAATGGATTCATCACGTCTCTTGTTCCCGCAATTGGCTTTTTGACGAATTGCAAAATCACAAATTCCAATAAAGTAATTGCCAAAAACAGTGCAAGACAAGCTTGAGCAATTAAGAAAAATGCCGGAATGATAAATCCGAAAACAAACAACACGGCAATCCCTAATAAGACAATGAAAAACTCATATGTCAAATAGAGACGCTTGTAAAATATGTTGTAGAGAAATCTCATTTATCGTCTATCTCGGTACTTCAACTTCAGCTACAATTTCCTGGATTATTTCTTCAATGGTAATTCCTTCCATTTCTGCTTCAGGAGTCATAATTAACCTGTGGTTAAGTACATGATTGGCAACAAACTGTACATCATCCGGAATTACAAAGTCACGTCCTCTGATAGCTGCAAAAGCTTTGGCAGATTTTAACATTGACAATGAAGCCCTTGGAGATCCACCCAGGTACAATTTTGCATGATTTCTAGTTTTGTCAGTAATCTCTGCAATGTATCTTAGCAACTGATTTTCAACCCTTACTTTCTCAAGAATACTTTGAATTTCATTCAAATCTTTTGGCGTAAAAACAGCTTTGATATCATCCAATTCAGGCGACTTAATATTTGATTTATACCTATGCAAAATAGCTTCTTCTTCCATCAATGATGGATAATCAATTTTAATCTTGAATAAGAATCTATCCAACTGTGCCTCAGGTAAATTATATGTTCCTTCTTGCTCAACAGGGTTTTGAGTTGCTAAAACCAAAAAAGGAAAATCCATTTTGTACAACTCACCGTCATATGAGATTTGTCTCTCCTCCATAACTTCAAACAATGCTGCTTGAGTTTTTGCCGGTGCTCTGTTAATCTCATCTATCAAGACAATGTTTGAAAATACAGGCCCCTTTTTAAAGCTAAACTCAGAATTTTGAAGGTTATATACAGAAGTACCGATAACATCTGAAGGCATCAAATCCGGAGTAAACTGAATCCTAGCAAAATCAACATCCAATGTTTTAGCTAATACTTTAGCGGTCAAAGTTTTTGCAACTCCCGGCACACCTTCTAACAGCACGTGTCCATTAGCAAAAATGGCAATCATCAATAGATCTACCATATCCTTTTGGCCAATTACATACTTACCGATTTCTTCCCTCGTCTTTACTACCTTCTCATTGATAAATCCAAGATTCAAGCCGCTTCCAAACATTTGACTTGCTTCTTGTGCATAAGAAGAAGATGCTGAAGAGGTTGTTGATTGAACTTCTGATGCAGCAGCCTCATTTTGGTCCTGACCTTCATTTTGCTGCGAAAGCTCGTTTCTTTCCTCTTCCGGGTTAATATCATTTTGTTCTTCCATTATCTACAATTTTTATAAAAGTATTCGATTCGTTTATGTAGTTCAATTAACTGATCATCAGAAACCTGTGTTCTTCCTTCCAATTGATCAAACAATTCAAAAATGTTACCTATTGTCTCTTTATCTATTTGAGATTTTACAGCCAGTTTACCGATAAATTTTTCATCCGGCTTATGGGTAATCATGTAATATCTTTCCGCAATAAAATTCAAGAAAGTCTTTTCTTTTAAAGCTATTAATTTGCTGTGCGATCCTTGCTGCATGTATAATGATGACAAAGTATTAATGTATTCTAATGAGGTGTTTTGTTTTAATTCAGCAGCCGGAATCAATTTTTGCATTCTTTTTCCCTTGAAGATGGCATATAAAATGGCTCCTGCAATCAACAATAGAGTAGCCCACAGAATAGGAGGATTGTCTGTAATAAATTGTAAAATACTTCTTCGTCTTTCCTCCCGGCTTCTACCTCCACCGCCGTCGTTTGAAGAGTATGAACTATGAGATCTTAACCAATATCTATCCCATTGAACCCTTCCTGGGGGAATATGCTCTAAAACTCTTTCGGCATAATTAAACCCATCTCTTTTGAGCATACAGATATTTGTAAAACAGTATGGCAATGAGTTTAAAAAGATATATCCTTCTCCGTATTTTATTTTCACATAATTGGGTTGATCAAGGGTATTTGCGCCCAACACAACCGGGGATTGGTTCATAGGCAAATCAAAATTATTGGTATCAAAATATTCCCAATCCATTAAAACCAATTCATTTTGATAAATGTATTTGAACTCATATCGCTTGGCACTTAAATCAGGATGATAAAACTTCAGATATTGAATTGAATCATAAGCAGGCTCATCATCCATTACTTCATATGAATTAAGGAAAAACTCATATTCCAATTCTTCAGGGAAATTAGTTGCAGCAATAAATGCGGTGTTTCCCTTTTCTACAAACTCTAGCAAATATTGAACAGATGAATCTGCCATGTGATTAGTTTGTCCAATAAAGAAATAAATGTCATTTACATCCGGGTCATCCTCTAACTCCTCTTCTAAACCATCTGTGATTTGAATAAAATTACCAAACAAACCAACAGTATCCAGGAGTTCTTTCATCACATAGGTTCCGTACGGACCTTTATCTGAAGGATTATAGGTCATGCTCCAATCATCAATTACAACTTTATCATTATTAGATCTATTAAATCCAAAGAAATAAAGCAGTAAAATCAAACCGATTACTACAACCCCAACGATTCCTATTTTAGTCCACTTACTCAATTATTCAACACCTAATTTGTCTAACATTTGGGTAAAGTTTGGTTGAATTTGCCTAAACAAATTTTCATCCAATTCTCTTTCTCCATACCAGATAATCTCAAAATAACTCACTGTTTTATTGAAACCATCATATTCAGGACGATTTGCCATTTCACGCAAATAGTGAAAATTGGTTTTCTCTTTTTCCCATTGAATCCAATTTTTACTGGCCAAGTCTCTAATGATAAATATGAAATATATTCTTACAGCACCTCTGTAATCGCCTTTACTCAGGGCTTCACCTAACAATCTTTGTAGTTCGGTTAAAGGAATCTCAGTTGGATTGATTTCATCAAGATCATATTCACTATCCACCTTTTTACCATCTTTTGGTGCATTGATGAATAAATAGAATATCAAAAAGGCGAGTCCTACTATAAATACACCCAAAAGAACATAACCCAATACACTTAAACCGCCAGCACCAGCTGCGCTTGGACTTGAAGGCGAACTAGAATAACTACCTCCATTTGAACCAGACCCGGATCCGTTTCCATTTCCGCCACCAGATCCTGAACCACCATTTCCTCCTCTTTCTGAGCGTGCTCTTTCATAGTCTCTTCTATTCTCATATGTCCAGGGTCTTCCTGCTCCATTTTCACTTCCCTCGTATCTTATGTCATTGCGAATATCTTCCCATTTTGATTCATCCAAGTCATGATCATAAAGTCGATTACCATCATGATCACCTTGACCATAAACAAATCCCGCGGACATTAATAACAATATGAGCAATCCTCTAATCATAATCTACATCTGTCTCAAATTGCTTGTTGCGTTTTCCAAAATGATCTAGTCGTTTGTACAATCCTTTAGCTGTATTAATCTCAATAGATGAGTAATTCACAAACACAAATCCTATGAAAATTAGTGTGATAAAAATGAAGAAGAACATGATGTAAAATATCGAATTGATAAAGGAAATGAACACATCATATTTTTCAAAAATGGTGATAGTAAAATTCTTTAAAACCTCATCAACCAAAGAGATAATATCCATGTTTGAAAAAATAGGGCTATGCAGTAAAAAGCTAGTTACAAAGGCAAAACCTAAAAACAATGCAAATACACCTATACCATCACCAAACAATCCTTTACCCAGCTCAAAAGATTTGATTAAAGCCGTAAAAAAGTCTTTTTTCTGCAGCAATATAATAGCAGGAATCCTTAGAATAAATGGAGTTAACAAGGAGAACAAACCAACCAATAAAAAATTGTAAAATTCATTATCAGAATAAAATGCCAGGTAGATTAAGCCATAATAAAGCATTACTGCCATCCACACCCACAATATTCGGTAAGATGTATACTTGAACATTTTAAGAATAATCAAATTCTCAACCTTTCCGTGTTTTAAAGTGAAATAAGTAGAGGATATCAATAAGCTAAATATCAATGTCCACGACACAAACTTAACCCAGGCAAAATACCTTCCAAATCCCATCAATACAGCTATTGATTCTGAAAAACTATTTTGATATGAAAGGTTGTAATGATCAACGTTGTGCACATAAATAGAGATTCCAATACAAGCAGGAAATATCAACACAAAAAAGATTCTACTAAATTGTCCAAAGTGTTTCATGAACTTGAAAAAAGTATCCGTGAATACTTCTCCAACTTTTCTGATTTTATGCCATTCAATTTTTCGTTCAGGGATATGTCTTGGAACTTCTTTGACGGCAATTTTATTCGGATGTTTTCTAGCAACTATAAAGGGGAAAACAACATAATAAAACACCATCACAGCAAAAGAAAATATGATGATAACCCATTTCAGCATGTCATGCATTCCGGCATAATGTCTTGTTACAAATCCTTCTAAAAACCCGGCAATAATAAAAAACGGGACCAAAGAAAACATGATAGTTAGCCCACGTTTGGCAGCAAAAATCATGGACTGCACTCTGGTATATGAACCAGGAAACAAAATTCCATTCCCAACTGTCAATCCTGCAGCACCTGCAACAACAATTGATGAAATTTCAAAAGCTCCGTGAATCCATATGGCTAAAAAAGAAGTAACTAAAAGGCCTTTCATTTTAAACCACCATTGAAAAGCACCAAGCATTATTCCGTTATTCAGCAAAAAAACATAAGTACCAAAAGAGGCAAAAAATCCGAGAACAAAAGTTAAAAAAGCAACTTGAATATTGTTCAGGGTTATTTGTAAAAACATCCCTGTTTCTCCCATTTCACCATAAATCCCCATTGGATTTCCATCTTCTATTCTATGAATAGTGTCATTGACATACTGATCACCCAAAACAAGATTCGAAAAATCAGGATAAATTTCCTGTGAAATGGCTCCAACAACCATTGCCAAAAAGAAAAATAAGAAAGACGTTAGTAAATTATACCGGGCTCTGTACACTTGCAATGGAATTGTTTCGGTCCAAAACTTCCATATATTTCCAATAGGTTGTTTCCTTTGTTTGTACAAACTGGTAAACACTCCTTGGGCCAGCTGATTCAAATAAACCCTTACTGACCTTCTAGGATAAAAAGTTCGGGCATAAGACAAATCTTCCGTGATTTCAGTAAACAAGCTGGATACTTCATCTGGATCATTGTTTTTAGTGCCTGCCAATTTTTCAAAACGGGCCCACTTCTTTTTATTTTGCTTTATGAATGAAGTCTCTTTCATAAGTCGGGACACTAAAATAATGTTTTTTTGTCACCAAAATCTTCAATATCAACTAAAGAACGATTTGTTACATTTTTTACAATTGGCCCGATAATTGTTTTTAATCGACAAACTAAACCGTTTAATAGACAAAATATTTAATTATTTCGATTTGAACACTTGACACGAGACAATAAACACTCTAATTTTGCGTTCGAATTACAAAGGCTACTATTATGAGAGCAACAAACTGGAAAAGTGTGCTGATGGGAATGTGTGTAGTTGCAGGATTTTCTTTTAATGGATTATCCAATACTTCAATTGAAGGTCATTACCAAGGAAAAAACTTATACGTTCAAAGTCCGGAGTCTGAAGATGGATTTGGATTTTGTGTAACAAAAGTAACTGTTAACGGAGAAGTGTCTACGCATAGCCCTCAAGCAAGTGCATTTCAAATTGACCTAACAGAATTTAACATTAAGTTAGGAGATGAAGTTGTTGTGCTGTTTGAGCACGAAGATGGATGTAAACCTAAACTGTTAAACCCTGAGGTTTTATTGCCAAAAAGCACATTCGTTTTAGAAGAAATTTCATGTACTTCAGACGGTACCCTTAGCTGGGAAACCACAGGAGAATCAGGAGAACTTCCATATTACATTGAACAATACAAGTGGAACAAATGGGTAGTTGTTGGAGAAATAAATGGTTCAGGTAATTCTACATTGAGTGAATATGTTTTCAAACTTTTACCTCATTCTGGAAAAAATATGGTTCGTTTATCGCAAATAGATAATACCGGTAAAAAACACGTAAGCAAATCTGTGACATTTGAAGCAGATATACCTGAGCCAGCTTTGGTTTATGAAGATGGGAATGAAATTTATTTCAAAAATGACGGTTTGGCTACGGAAACAAAATATGAGATTTATGATGCTTATGGTAACATTGTCAAAAAAGGGAAAAACTCAGTAATTGACTGTTCCAACCTTAAAAAGGGTGTATACCACGTTAACTTTGACAACAAGCACGAGAAAATTATAAGAAAGTAACTACTTCCTCGAAACTAAATTTGAAGCTGCACTAACCTGCAGCTTTTTTTGTTTGCATTCCAAGGATTTAGCCTGAATTAGTTTTCTTTTTAGTGAATCTATCACTATCTTACGCCTCTGTAAAAACTAAACCTCAGAAAAAATCATGAAGAATCTACGATTATTGCTACTTCTCGTAGCTACGGTTTGTATTCAAATTTCCCATGCGCAAAAAACGCATTTTGATAACAAGCCCTACGTTGAAGGAGAATTCCTGGTCCAGGTAAAAGATGGACAAAACATTAGAAACATTGCTAAAAATGCCCCGGTAAACTATGGAGTGAAAATAGTTGAGCAATTATCAGCACCTATGCGTGTTTGGTTAATTGAATTTGACCATTCTCAAGTTGCTCATTGGGAGTTTCAAAATTGGCTTTACGAACAAAAAGAAGTAAGCATTGCTGATTATAACTACTATGTTGATATGCGTTCGACTCTTCCAAACGACCCAAGCATTACTTCGCAATGGCATCATAACAACACAGGACAAACAGGAGGGACAGTAGATGCTGATATTGACTCAGACTTAGCCTGGGATATAACAACTGGAGGACTTACTGCAACAAATGATGACATTGTTGTTTGTATGGTTGAAGGTGGTGGTGGAAACCTGGATCATCAAGATCTTGCACCAAATAGATGGATAAATACTAACGAAATTGATGGAAATGGTATTGATGACGACGGAAATGGTTATATAGATGACTATTTTGGATGGAATACCGGAACCAATAATGACAATACCGGAACTGGTGGACATGGAACCAACTGTTTAGGAATGATTGGCGCAAAAGGAAACAATGGAACCAACGTTGCCGGAGCTAACTGGGATGTTAAGTTGATGGTGCTAAACATGGGTGGATCACTTACTCAAGCCAACGTTGTTAGCGCCTACACATATCCATTGGTAATGCGTCAGCTTTGGAATAACTCAGGAGGAACACAAGGAGCTTTTGTTGTAGCTACTTCTGCTTCTTGGGGAATTGATAATGCTGATCCTTCTAATTATCCATTATGGTGTAATTTTTATGATACACTTGGTTATTATGGTGTTTTAAATGTGGGTGCAACTACAAATTCAAATATTGACGTGGATGTTTCAGGTGATATGCCAACAGCATGTTCAAGTCCATATATGATTGGGGTAGGAAGAACTGATCATAACGACAATACTGCAGGAGGATACGGTGATCAAACTATTGAATTTGGCGCACCCGGAATCAATGTTCTTACTACGGCAAATACTAACACTACTGGAACAGTTACAGGAACTTCATTTGCCTGTCCTTTAACTGCAGGTGTAATAGGTTTAGCCTATTCAATTCCATGTACGAATTTAATGTCAATTGTAACTTCTAATCCTCAAGGTGCAGCAGATTTAGTGCTTCAATCATTACTTAATGGTACTGATCCAAAATCTCAATTATCTACAAAATTCGTAACTGGAGGAAGGCTTAATTCAAGAAATACATTGGATGAATTAATGGCATTGACTTGTTCAGGAACGCTTTGTCTATCACCTTCTTCTGTTTCTCACACAGGTATTACTGACAATACTGTTGTAATTAACTTCACTGACTTTGGTTCTTCAGATGAAACTGTATTATATTATCAAGAAGCAGGAACAGGATCATGGACTACGGTTAGTAATCCAACTGCACCATATACCATATCTGGTTTAACAGGATGTACAGATTACGAATACTACCTAATTTCAGTTTGTGGGACAGACACCAGCAGCCAAACGGCAACCGGAACTTTTACAACTACAGGATGTGGATTCTGTATTGACGGAGCTTACTGTGCTAATTCTGCCACAGATGGTGTTGATGAATGGATTCAAGATTTCTCTATTGACACTTATACCAACAATTCAGGGAATGATCAAGGATATGGAGATTACACAGGAGCTAGTATTACATTGACTAAAACAATGACTTATCCAATCACTGTAACTCCGGGTTGGTCTGGAACTTTATACAATGAATATTCTAGAATTTGGATTGATTATAACCAAAATGGAACATTTGAAACAGGAGAATTAGCATATGACCAAGGGTCAGCTACTCAAACTCCAGCTACAGGAAATATTACAGTTCCAGGTTCAGCAACTTCAGGGACTACAAGAATGAGAGTTCAATTGGCATATTTAGGAACAGGACAATCTACATTACCTTCTGAATGTGGAACTTTCACATGGGGAGAAGTTGAAGACTACTGTGTTACTATCATTGACAACAACCCTTGTACTATGACGATTAGTTCAACTTTAACGGATCCTAATTGTGCCGGTGGAAATGATGGAAGTATTGCCATAAGTGTTGACGCAGGAGGTTCTGGACCATTCTCATATTCATGGTCTCCGGGTGGACAAACTTCAGCAAGTGTTACAGGATTAAGTGCAGGAACTTATTCAGTTACCGTTAGTCAAAGTGGATCTTGTTCGGGAAGTGACTCAACATTAACCTATACCCTAACAGCTCCAACTGCTTTAGGAACAACCTCTTCATCAACTAATGTAAGTTGTAATGGTGGTTCAGATGGTGCTGCAGATGTAACTGTAACTGGCGGAACAACCCCTTACACATATAGTTGGGATAATGGAGCAACAACTCAAGACTTATCTGGAGTTCAGGCTGGTGTTTATGTACTAACAGTAACTGATGCTAATGGATGTACTGATATTCACACAGTTAATATTACAGAACCAACTGTATTAGCAACTACATTATCTACAAATGATGGTGATTGCCAAAATGATGGTGATGCAACGGTTGCAGCTACTGGTGGAACTTCTCCTTATACCTACTCATGGACTTCAGGAGGAACGGCAGCTACCGAAACATTCTCGCAAACAACTTCATTTACTGTTACAGTAACAGATGCTAATGGATGTACTTCAACTGAAAATGGAACAGTAACAATTGTTGGATCTCCAACAGTTTCAGTAAGTGGATCTACAAACCCTTCATGTAATGGAGGTTCAGACGGATCAATTAATGTTGATGTGAGTGGTGGATCATCACCTTTCACTTACAGCTGGTCTCCATCTGGAGCTACAGTTGAAGATGCAACTGGTTTGAGTGCAGGAACACACACTTTAACCGTAACAGATGCAGGAGGTTGTACAGTAACTGTTTCTGAAACATTGACAGAGCCTACAGCATTATCTGCTAACGGATCAAGCACTGATATCATTAATGGAAATGACGGAACTGTTGATATCACAGTTTCTGGTGGAACTGCACCATACACTTATAATTGGGACAATGGTGCAACTACTGAAGATTTATCAGGATTAAGTGTTGCCGGACCATACGTTTGTACAGCAACAGATGCTAATGGATGTACTACAACGGTAACAGTAACTGTTAATTCACAAGTTGGATTTGACTCATATCACTTAAACGATATGGTTGTTTATCCAAACCCAACTGCAGGTCAGGTATTTATCAATTTTGCTGAGTCTTCATATGTACAAATCAACATCTACAACAGTGTAGGGCAATTGTTGATGACTACATCAAACAATGCAGAAACTTCTATGGAAATTGATTTGAACACTTTTGAAAGAGGTGTTTATATTATAAATGCCATTGGAGAAAATGGATATCAGATCAACAGAAGAATTACATTACAGTAACTAAAACTATAATTGAAAGAGAAGAGCTCGGGATTCCGGGCTCTTTTTTTTGCATCTGTAAAAAGTGTTATGCTTTCCGAAATTTGTGATATTCAAATGAACATCAACTACTTAAATTTGCTTCTAAATTAATTGATTATATGTCAGAGATAATGAGAATAGAAACCATAGGTCAAATGGTTCAACTAGCAGGATTTCGGGAGTTAAAACATCCTTTGGTTTACACCTTAGACATACAAGACTTTAAAATTCCAAACAGTTTTGAAAATGTAAAACTTACTACCGGTTTCTATTCCATTTTTATGAAAGATGCCAATTGTGCCATACAATATGGACGAAACACTTACGACTTTGAAGAAGGAGTGCTTTCGTTCTTTGCTCCGGGCCAGGTTACTACTATCAATTCAGAGAGTGAGAGTAAAAATGGATGGGCACTTTTCTTTCACCCGGATTTGATTAGAAAATCAGCTTTAGGAAAGAACATAGACAATTTTCACTTCTTTTCATATGATGTACACGAAGCCCTACATCTCTCAAAGAAAGAAGAAGACATATTGAATGATTGTATTAAAAAAATTGAATTTGAACTTGAACAAAATATAGATGCCCACAGTCAAAATCTGCTTATTTCGAACATTGAATTGCTATTAAACTATTGCCAGAGATTTTATGAGAGACAATTTCATTCTAGATCTGACCATCACAAAGATGTTGTTACAACTATTGAAGAAGAAATCAAACTTTACTTTGAGCAAAATTTTCAAATAGATCAAGGAATACCAACTACTAAATACCTTGCCGATAAAGTGAATTTATCTCCCAATTATTTAGGCGACATGTTGAAAAAAGAAACCGGCAAAAACACCAAAGAACACATCAATGATTTTGTAGTTGAAAAAGCTAAAAACCTCCTGCTGGGATCATCAAATAATGTAAGTGAAATTGCCTATGAGCTAGGATTCAATTACCCTCATTATTTCAGTCGATTATTTAAACAAAAAACTGGGGTAACTCCTCAAAAATATAGAGAACTAAACAACTAAAAAGAAATGACACAAATAGATAAAACTAAACCCGTATTGGTGACAGGAGCAACAGGATATGTTGCCGGATGGTTAGTAAAAAAATTGTTAGAAGACGGAATCACTGTCCATGCAGCAGTTAGAAATCCTGACAAAAAAGAAAAAATTGCACACCTTGAAGAAATAGCTGCAAAAAGTCCAGGTTCTATTAAATACTTTAAATCCGATTTGCTAGAAGAAGGTTCTTATGCAGAAGCTATGGAAGGTTGTGAATTGGTTTTCCATACAGCATCACCATTTGTACTTGATGTTAAAGATGCTCAAAAAGACCTTATTGATCCAGCTGTAAAAGGAACCCAAAACGTATTGAATCAAGCAAACAAAACCTCCTCAGTTATGCGAGTGGTGTTAACTAGTAGCTGTGCGGCCATGTATACAGATGCAGTAGACACCGAAAATGAACCTGGAGGAAAAATCACAGAAGATACCTGGAATCATACAGCTTCATTGAACTATCAACCATATTCCTATTCTAAAACATTGGCAGAAAAAGAGGCATGGAGCATTGCCAAAGAGCAAAATCGTTGGGATATGGTGGTAATTAACCCAAGTTTTGTAATGGGTCCTTCATTGAATCCTAAAATGGCGACATCAGAAAGTATCCGCGTACTAAAGCAAATGGGAAGTGGTGCCATGAAAATGGGGGTTCCTAAAATTGGATTTGGTGTAATTGATGTGCGTGATTTGGCTACAGCTCATTTCAATGCCGGATTTGTTGCGGATGCTCATGGACGAAATATAATTAGTGCTCACAACACTGATATGTTAGAAATGGTTAAGCCTATTCAAGCTAAATATGGTAAAAAGTATCCTATCAAGGCAAAAGCTTTACCAAAATGGATAGTTTGGACCTTTGGGCCTATGTTGGATAAAGCACTTGACAGAAAATACATTTCAAAAAACGTAAATCACAAATTCACTGCAGATAATTCCAAAGCAGTTAAAGAATTAGGGTTGAATTACAGACCACTTAATGAAACCATGGTTGAGTCTTTTGACGCCTTAGTGGAGAATGGAGTTATCTAATTAGCATAAAAAAACAGGACCTCCCAATTTAAATAACAAACTTACCCTAATTTAAATCTTCCATTTGGGAGGCCCTGATTATAAAGCTTAATACAGCAGTTGAATCTTACGATAAATGGTATTTTAGTTGGTAAAACTCAGTTATCGTATCTTGCTTTACATTCTCTTTATGTTCAAGTTTTTAATAGGTAACCTTTTTTATGTTTCTTTTCTCATCAACAATAGAATAAGGATAAGTATAAAAGGCAAAAAAAATATTGGCACAGATTTGGTTTACTTTTATTGAAACTAAAAGTGTCAACAATGATGAGCAAAAGACTTTTTATATTATTTATCGCTTTGATGGGCTTTACAACAATGGCTCAGGAGAAAGAAGCGAAAATGGTTCAGTTCAACAATTTTTCAGCAGACTTTGAGGTACCACAAGGAAAAACATGGGTAATTCAAAGCATATTTTCAAGTTCAATTGGAGAAGTTGTTACTGAAGCAGATGGTACAAAATCAACTTTGCCTGTAAGAGTTTTCATCAAAACTTTAAACGGTGAAATTAAAACGGATTGGCAGGGAAACAGATTTGGACCTCAAGTTTTTCAATCTGATAATACAGCAGCATCCATTGCATATCCAATCACTTTACCGGAAGGCACTAAATTTAGTTTAGTAATGATTACCGGAAATCCAGGTGATTGCAAAGCGTTCAACGGTAGCGGATTCATGTCTTTATACGAAGTAACTAACAGTTCAAACTAATTTGATCATGAAAAAATTATTAATTGCAATAGTGATATTGGCTTCTGGTACTTCATTTGCTCAAACAAAAAAAGAACTTGAAGACAAGGTTCAACAACAGCAAAAAACTATTGATAGTTTAAAAGCTGTGTTGGAAAACATGGAAAATATTGTAGAAAACAGAGATAGAAGTATCAAACTTTTACGCGAGAACCGAGAAGAGATGAAAAGTGATATCATCCTTTGGGATAAAAAAGTAAAAGAAAAAGATGCTGAAATCATTAAGTTGAGAAAGCAGAATCAAACTGGAAAAGCAACGTTGATGACTTTAAATAATGGACGTGCTACGCTCAAAGTTCCAGAAGATCAATACTGGATTCTTAATCAATTTATAGCTGATTATACTTCAGGAATAACGACAGATACTTCAGGAAATAAAATCGTTGAAGAAGTTCATGTTTACTTAAAGTCAATTGATGACAAAGTGTTAACGGATATTGACAAAGACTTGTATGGACCAAAATTGTATAGTTCAACTCATCCTGAACAATCCATGCAATTTCCAATTTTCCTAATGGCGAACACCAGATTTACCATTGCCGTGTATAAAGGAACTATAGGGAACCTTACGCCTTATGAGGGCAACGTTTATTGCTCTTACACAAAAAAGGAAAAGCAGTAAACTAAATTCTATCGTAAATAGCTGCATATTAATTATATTCGGTATGTGCGCTATTTATGTTTATACCTCTTATTAATCAGCCAACTTAGTTTTGGTCAAAAATTTAATTTCGTTGAGTATGGAATTGAGGAGGGATTGCCACAATCTCAGATAAAGGATCTCTATCAAGACTCAAAAGGTTATTTATGGATTTGTACACATGGTGGAATCGCAAAATTTGATGGTAAAAACTTCAAGAGCTGGACTAAAGAAGATGGCTTATTAGATGCACATGTTATTTCCATTACAGAATCTGATAATGGACAAATAATTGCCGGTACAAGAGACGGTTTGATCGTTATTGAAAATGATCAGCTCAAAACTTACTCTTTAAGTCAAGGGGTGCCTGGCAAAACAGTTTGGGACGTCGAAAATATCAATGGTAAAATCTGGATTGCTACTGATAAGGGAATTTGTTTTTTTGAAAATGACGAAATTTCATTGCCTAATGACCAACATCACTTCCTAAAATCTGATAGCAGATGCATTGAGTATGATTACAAAAACGAGCTTTTATATTTATATAGTGGCAACAAATTTTACACTTTCCAAAATAATCAATGGGATTCATTAAATATTGAAGGTGTTATCGCATTAGACATTTGTGTTAATGAAAACGGACAAGTTTTTATCGGTCAATGGAATGCACCTCAGCTTTCCACCATAGAAAATGGTAAGCTTGTTCCACTCGCAGAGAAAGTTAACTCTCCTATTACAAAACTATTTGTTGATAACAACAAAAATGTCTGGGCGTCAAGCTGGGATAAAGGAATGTTGTGCTTGCATCCGGACTATACTTATGACCAATATTCCATTGACAATGGCTTGCCTTCAAATTCATATTGGGGCGTTATTCAAGATAATGAATCAAACATGTGGTTTGGAAGTTTTGGAGGAGGATTAATCAAGTTTTCACAAGATCCATTTGTTCATTATGATTTAGATGCAGGATTACCAAGCATTGTGGTAAACGCCGTAAAATTTGACTCAAAGAATAGATTGTGGATAGGCACTGACAATGGAGTAAAAGTTGGAGTAATTGAAGGATTGCATATTAATTGGATAGATGGACCGTGGGATAAAGCTTTTAGCAACAAAAAGATCGTCACCTTTTACGAAATGCAAAATGGCAATATGGCAATTGGATGCTATGATGATGACTACAGAATGTCCATTTTTAATGGAACATCATTTTATCACTTCAAAGAAAGATTGGGTGCGCCAGCCTTTTGGTTTCATGAAACAACTGATGGAACACTTTGGGCCGGTACAGATTTTAAAGGAGTATTTAAAACAGGTCCAAAGGGAGATGAATTCATAAAAATCAAACATGGAGATAACCGAATTATTACAATCAACGAAGATTTGTCAGGGAACATTTGGATGGGTACTTATGGTCATGGAATAAACATATTAATTAAAGACTCTGTGTACGTTTTCAACCAAGACAAACTGGAAGGGACCACGATAAGTAAGTTTATTATAAACGATAACGGCACAGTTTGGGCAGGCACAGATGACAGAGGAGTTTTAGGCCTGAAATTGGAGAATAATGCACTCAAGGTAGTTGATTCAATTAACACAAAAAATGGAGCAATAGACAATAAAGTGACGGGGTTAAATGTAGATTCAAAAGGTGACTTATGGGTAGGAACATCTAAAGGAATAATGATTATTCACAATCACTTAAATGATAGGTCGATCAAATCATACAGTAAAGCAGACGGCTTCATTCATAGTGAAACTACTTATGACCCATTTGCTGAATACAATGATTACATGTACATAGCTACTTCCGGTGGCATCACCAGAATGGACATGAATTATGAATATCAGCCTTCAGGCATTGATAAACTTGTATTTTCTGAACTTCAATTAGAATATAAGAATCATGAAATAAAAGACAATCTAGATGACTATGGTTTTCCGGAAAAGCTAGACTTCAACTACGATCAAAATCACTTAACATTTTACTTTAACACCATCCATTTTAGTGTCCCTGAAAAAGTAAAATACAGATTTAAAATGGAAGGCTTAGATCCCGACTGGACGCCTTATACCAAAGACGGAAAAATCACCTATAGTTCATTGAATCCGGGCAATTATACATTACATGTTCAAGCGATAAATTCTTTGGGAGATAAAGGAATTGAAAGAACCATTGAAATCAGAATAAAACCTCCGTTTTGGCAAACAATCTGGTTTAAAGTATCTGTTGGAATATTATTAATACTCATTGTATATGGCATATTCAGATGGCGTACAAATAAGTTGAGGAAAGACCGTGAAAAACTAGAAAAAACGGTCACCGAACGTACGCTTGAATTAAGACATCAGAAAGAAATTGTAGAAGAAAAAAACAAGGAAATTACTGATAGCATCTCTTATGCGAAAAGAATTCAGACGGCTATTCTACCTCCGGATAAACTCATTAGGGAGTGTTTTCCGAATTCATTTGTTTGGTATTTACCTAAAGATATAGTTGCAGGAGACTTTTATTGGATGGAGTTATCAGGAGATCACGTTTTATTTGCAGCAGCTGATTGCACCGGTCATGGTGTGCCAGGAGCAATGGTTTCAGTAGTTTGTCATGTAGCTTTAAATAGAACTGTAAGAGAATTCGGGATAGTAGAATCAGGCAAAGTGCTTGACAAAACAAGAGAATTGGTAGTAAACACTTTTGAAAGAAGTGAGATGGATGTACGTGACGGAATGGATATCGCTTTGGTAAGTTATAACAGAAAAACAAAAGAAATAACATACAGTGGAGCACACAATCCATTGTGGCTGATCAGAAATAATGAAGTAATAGAATATAAAGCAGACAAACAACCAATTGGGAAATTTGAAATGGATCAGGCTTTTACTTCGCATACAATCCAGTTAGAAAAAGGTGATCAGTTTTATCTTTTTTCAGATGGATACGCGGATCAGTTTGGAGGTGATAGAGGTAAAAAATTCAAAGGCAAAAACTTTAAAGATCTACTTCAGAAAAATGCACATTTAGCAATGGATATTCAGTTAGCTGAATTACAAAAAGCCTTTTACGAATGGAAAGGTGATTATGAGCAATTAGATGACGTTTGCGTAATAGGTGTGAGAATATAATTCGAACATCTATTCAAGCAGTTTATCCTGACCGCGTGTCGCAAAAGCTTAAGTGGTGTCGCAGCCTGTCGAAGGGTAATTGGAATAAAAGTAGACTAACTTCTACATCTTTATTAAACGAACCGTTTTCAATTCGCTAAGCTGTACATGATAGACTCCGTTTTCTAAATCCTCTACATCAATTTCTACTTGAACATTAAATATACCTGACCTCACAATTCTACCACTTGCATCATACATTTCATACGAAACTGTCTCTTCAATTCCTTCCAATTTTATAATAAAGAAATTGTTTGCCGGATTTGGATAAATATTAACCGCCAAATCATTTTCTTCCCACCCGATTGAACTCACATCTACACATGCTGAAGTGGCTTCACAACCGTTAAGATTTACAGTTACTGCATATGATCCATTAGAAGTTGGACTATAAGTTTGATTCGTTTCTCCAGTAATGTTTGACATACCGGTAATACAATCTAACCATTGATATACTGCCCCAGTTTGATCTGCTGAAAGGGTAATTCCATTTTGAGTTACTGTATTTACTGGTGCAGGCAACATATTCACATTCGTCACAATCACTGAATCACATCCATTTATTGAGCTTAAAGAACTGCTGTGCTGCATAGAAGACGTAATTGTCGAAGATGTTCCATCAGGAAAAATATAAGCTGTTCCTTCACATACATCAACATTCTCAGTTTCATTGTAAATTGTGTTAACTGATACATTGGTTACAATTATTGAATCACAGCCAGAAATAGAAGTTAAACTGCTGGTATGAGAAGTAGCACTATTTATTTGCTCGCTAAACCCATCCGGATAAACATGAGTAGCACCCTCGCAAACTGAAACACTTTCAGTAGAATTAAATGCCTGCTGAGGAGTCACATTGGTAACAATTATTGAGTCACATCCGGCTGTTGAAGTTAAACTACTAGTATGAGAAGATGCAACATTAATTTGCTCACTAAAACCATCAGGATATACATATGTTGATCCTTCACAAACCGTCACACTTTCGGTGCCATTATAAACCTGTTGTGGGTTAACTGTTGTTACAATTATAGAATCACATCCATCAATAGAAGTTAAATTACTTGTATGCGAAACAGTAGTATTAATGACTTGTGATGAACCATCCGGAAAAGTATAAGAATTTCCTTCACACACGGTGGTTGATTCATTAGCATTATAAGATGGATTTACCGTAACAACTGCCGTTTCCAGATTAGATGGACAACCATTTGCAGAATACTGTACTTGATATGACGTTGTTGTACTAGGTGAAACCGTAATAGTTGAAGTTATTTCACCATTTGGAGCCCAATTGTAGGTACCTCCACCAACAGAAGGGGTTGCAGTTAAGGTTGCAGTAGCTCCTTCACAAATTGTTGTACTGTTCACACTCAAAGTTGGCGCTGGATTTACTGTCACCGTAATATCTTCTTGCGCACTAGCACATCCATTTAATGTGTAAACTACACTATATAATGATGTTGTAGATGGATTTACTGTTATAGATGATGTTGTTTCATTTCCCGGCGACCATAAATAAGTTCCTCCCGAAACAGAAGGTGTAGCTGTTAATGTAACCGAACTTCCATCACAAATGTTTTGATCAACTCCTGAAACTGTAGGAACATCAACCACTTCTATTGTGACAGAGGTAAGATCACAACCATTACCATTACATGCCTGCAAATCAACCGTAAAAAACCCCGGATTGCTATAGCATATATTACCAGGATTTTGACTGTTAGATGAAGTAACGTCTGCACCGTTAAAGGTCCAGGTCCAAGCATTTGGTGAGTTGGATGATTGATCGGCAAAAGTGACACAACTTCCTACACAAATTTGTGTTGTTGATGCGTTAATGTTGGCCACAGGAGATGATGTTGGAGGTTCATACCATTGAGCGATATAATTCATAGGACCACCTTCAGCTTGAGTGTAAGCACCACCTGCAAAAAATATCCCATTCCAGGTCATTGCAGATTTAACATATTCGTCAATTCCTACTCCATCAAATCCACCTCCCATAGCTGTGAAAGTTTGGGCAATAGGATTCCATTTAACAATTTTTTCAGCAGGTGTACCTCCCGCATTCGTAAAATATCCACCGATTATAACATCTCCATTATAGTCATGAATAGCCCTACAATATTCATTTAAACCAGTTCCAAGTGGATACCAATTTGATCCATCATATCTGGCTACATATGACATATTAAAATCTTCTGCCATTGCATCACCATCCCATAATTCAGGGAATTCTCCACCCATATATAAGTCACCATCAGAGGGATTGACAAATAAAACCCTAACTGTCTCATTCACTCCTCCCACCAAATCAACTCCACTATTTCCACCTTCCCAAACTTGATTTGTCTCATCCCATTTTACCAAACCATCACAAGGTGAACAACCATCTACATTATTGAAATCTCCACCTACCCATAATTGTCCATCATAAGAAACCATACAACGCACATCATTGTCCATTGCAGTTGTATTTCCAACAGAAACAAATGAATTAGAGTTAGTGTCCCATTTGGCTACACGATTAATTGGAACTCCATTGGCTTGAGTAAAATCACCACCAATATATAAATCCCCATTGTGAACTGTACAGGTTAAAACGTCATTATTAAATCCTTGATCTAATGCAGACCATGATACACCATCCCAAACAGCAACTCCATTACATCCGGGACAAGGTTGAAAATTATTCCAGAAATCACCAACAACGACCAATTTACCTTCCCAAACACATCCGGCTCTTGCCACAATTCCAACTCCACCATCAAGACATTCCCATTGAGTTCCATCCCATGTGGCAACACGATTACATGGATTGTTATAAGATCCGAGATTGACCAGTTTTCCATTCCAAACTAACATTCCATGACTAGAATTGTTAGTTCCTCCCCCGACATCCTGCCAGGATTGAGCATATGAAAAACAAGAAATAATGAGGCTTAGGGTAACGGTTAAAATACGTCTCATAACATGGGCTTGGTAAGTATAAGACGCTCTTATTGGCTAGCGGTTGCAAAATTGAATTACTTTTCCAACTTAATCATCTTTCCTTTTTTAACTACAAAGGTTTCTTCCCCTATTATAAACTTCTTTCCATCTTGGATATTTCTGCTATCCAAATCCTCTTCAATTGTGTGAACAGACCCGCCCGTATCCAATGCTAATTGTAGATAATCTTCATTAACACTGTACTTGGCACCACACAGAATAATATGTACCGGTTTATTTAAATCCTTTATCAAGGTCATATCCCTGGGAGATGACAAATTATCAGCTATCATAATAATTTCTTCTGCATTCGGATAATCTTTGGTTCCCTGAATTAAAGCTTCAACATTGTTTTCAGGTCTGTCCCCTCCACCACCTTTTTTCATGGTAGCTTTCATTTCTTTATAAACATCAGTGAATGAAGAATTTTCTATTCCGTAAATTCCTCCCACTTTACCTGCTCTTTTTATGTTATCAGATTTTGCATTTCCGTCATTAAAAAACACAAAAGCTTTTACCCCACTTGAGTCTTGAGTGGATTTTAACCATGACATAGTTTGGGCTGTATAGGGAGACATACTACCTGTTACATCCATCACTACTAGCACATTTTCCCATTTAGGTTGTCTTTCAAACACACTTGATACAACATGGTAATCTTGTCCCTTATTCCATTTAGCTTTAATTAGTGAAGAATCAACCTTGAATACATCAACACTTTTAAAAGCAACACCCGGACAACTATCCAGCATCACAGCAAAGTAAATTTTATCACATGTCCTGCCAAGACTGTAATTATCTAATCTGTACCAAGCAAAATCCGGTGAATCGGTCAAGCTATCCACTACTCTTTTAGTTTCAAACGGTCCTTCACATAAATCTCTTTTATGCGTTTGATAACAAACCCCACCAACATCATAAATATAATCCTCTGGCCATGAGTCATTTTCATCACTACTAATTGATGCCGTAGCACTAGTGGCCCTTATATCTTCCGCCTTAATTACTTTTTCCTTTTTGTCAACTACGGTTTCATTAACTTCATTTGTTAATTCTGTATTAACCGAAACATTAGCTTCTGCCGTTTCATTTAACAATTCATCCATCCAGGCTATTTCTTTTTCAATACTTTCTTCTGTTGGAGTTGGTCTGTAATAGATTACAAAACCATGAAACATTTTTTGAGCAGCTTCTCTGTTTTGGGCATCAGATTGACCCACGGTTCTCCATCTAATCAAAGGATCATCTGCACCGGGAAACTGTTTACTAAATGCATTAATACGATTGTGATTCAATCTAATTTGATCAAAATCAGGATTAGTTTTGTAGAGAGTGTATACTAAATCAATTTTCTCTATTGCCAATGATTTGATTGAATCCGGAATATTAGTAAGCAATTTAGATTCATCAAAATTCACCGGAACTTTAAAAATTGCTTGTGACGGTATTTCATCAAATGGCTCGTAAACCACAACAGTGTCGTGGATTTCAATATCCTGAGCAAAAGAAAAGGCACTCAAAAAAATAAGCAGAAGTAAAATTGATCTCATAAAATTGGGTTTACCTAATAATGTACACACCCCAAAAAGGTAACTATCTAATTTCCTTTTAGGTGTAAAAATTTGGGAATGCTATAATTTACTAACTTGCATTACATCCCAAAAAAGGCTACAAAAATGCATAAATCATTTTCAATTTTTTTCATTTTGTTTTCTTCAATTTTAAATGCGCAAACCCCTGAGCATATTGAATCTGAATATGAACTTGTTTGGCAAGATGAATTTAAAGGAACACAACTAGATACAAGTAAATGGGATTATCGGTCAACGGGTGCGTTAAGGGGAAATGCAAAAGTGAGAAAAGAAAATTGCTATTTGGATGGCGAAGGACATTTGGTGATAGAAGCAACAAAAGAAGATACCATGTATTATGTCGGACAGATTTGTACCGATAAAAAACACCTTTTTAAATATGGGTATTTTGAAAGCAGAATTCAATTTTCCAAGCAAGTTGGGGTAGCCACTGCATTTTGGTTACAATCACCAACATATTCAAAATATGCAGGAGATATTGCTAAATCAGGAGCTGAAATTGACATAGTTGAATATCGAAGAAAATATCGCGACAATGAAGTTCATCATACCATTCATTGGGGTGGTTATGGAGAAGGACATGATCAAAAAGGCAAAAGTCCGAGGTACCGAAAAATTGACAAAGGATTTCACACATTTGGTCTGGAGTGGAATGCCAAGGGATATACTTTTTATGTAGATGGCGAAAAATCATGGTTTACTGACGAAGCCATTTCCAACATCAAAGAATATATAATTCTGAGTATTGAAATGAATGATTGGAGCGGTGACCCATCAAACTCAACTTTCCCTGATAAAGCCATTTATGATTATGTAAGGGTTTATCGTAAATTAGGTTCTAAATGAAATCACTGCTACAGAAAATTGATTTGTTGAATGAAAATGTGCTGCTTTTAAAAGGAGCCCAGTTTTTAATAATTTCAATCATAATCCTAACGCTCTTCTGGTTGATTAGAACAGCAATGACCAGATCCATATCTGATGATGCTATGAGATATAGGGCGAAGAAAATAAGCAGGTTCTTTTCTTATTTATTAATCATCATAGTTGGCATAATAATTTTCGCAGGAAGTTCAGAAAACCTTGGAACTGCTATTGGATTAATATCTGCAGGATTGGCTTTTGCTCTTCAAGAAGTAATATTGGCAGTGGCAGGTTGGATATCTATATATTCTTCAAGAATTTACACTACCGGAGACAGAATAGAACTCAATGGTGTAACAGGGGACGTGATAGATATAGGTCTTACCAAAACTACTTTAATGGAAATTGGTGACTGGGTAAAAAGCGACAATTACAACGGACGAATTGTCAAAATCAGTAACGCCTTTGTATTTAAGCAAACGGTTAAGAACTATTCTACTGATTTTCCATTTTTATGGGATGAAGTTCATATTCCCATCAAATACACTTCAGACATTAATGAGATGAATAAAATTTTGAATGATGTCATTTCAAAAGAATTAAAAAACTATACTGAAATTGCTAAAACTCACTGGAAACAACTTACAAAAAAGTACCTAATAGAAGATGCTAAAGTTGACCCAATGATCTCTTATAAATTAACTGATAACTGGCTTGAATTTAACTTGAGATATGTAGTAGATTACAAATCAAGAATGAGCACAAAATCAAGAATTTATCAAGGCATTAAAGATGGAATTGACAACAGCTCAGGAAAAGTTGAATTAGCATCTACCACATTTGAAATTGTTGGTATGCCTGAACTTAAAGTTGATACAAAAAAATAAGCCCCGATAGCGAACTATCAGGGCTTTTTCAGTTAACCTACAATTGTGATTATTCTAAATCAAATCTATCTAACATCATTACTTTGGTCCATGCCGCAACGAAATCTTTTACAAATTTCTCTTTTGCATCATCACTTCCGTATACCTCAGCCATTGCTCTCAATTCAGAATTAGATCCAAAAATTAAATCAGCTCTTGTTGCAGTATACTTAATCTCTCCGGTTTGTCTGTCTCTTCCGTTGTAGATACCTTTTTGATCCTTCACCGGCTCCCATGCATTACTCATATCCAATAGTTTTACAAAATAATCATTGTTTAAAGTACCAGGATTGTCAGTGAAAATCCCATGTTTTGAATCGTCATAATTAGCACCTAAAGCACGCATTCCTCCTACTAAAACAGTCATTTCAGGAACTGATAATCTCAGCAATTGAGCTTTATCAACCAATAATTCCTCAGTAGACAAAGTGTATTGTGTCTTTTGATAGTTTCTGAAACCATCCGCCATTGGCTCTAATAATGCAATTGACTCAATATCTGTTTGCTCTTGTGTGGCATCCATTCTACCAGGCGTAAAAGGAACTTCAACACTAAAGCCAGCTTTTTTAATCGCGTCTTCAACACCTACATTTCCTCCAAGAACAATCAAGTCTGCCATTGAGATCTTCTTTTTACCAGATTTTGCATTGAAGTCTTTTTGAATTTTTTCATAAACCTTCAATACTTTATCCAATTGTTTTGGATTGTTTACTTCCCAATCTTTCATTGGTGACAATCTAATTCTTGCTCCATTTGCTCCTCCTCTTCTATCTGAATGTCTGTAAGTTGATGCAGAAGCCCATGCAGTTTCAACTAATTCACTAGTGCTTAAACCAGAAGATCTGATTTCTATTTTCAAATTGGCTATGTCATTTGCATCTACCAAATCATGATTCAAAGCCGGAATAGGATCTTGCCAAATGAATTCTTCTTTAGGAATTTCAGGACCTATGTATGCTGATTTAGGACCCATATCACGGTGTGTTAATTTAAACCATGCTTTTGCAAAAGCTTTATCAAACTCTTCAGGATTTTCTAAAAATCTTCTTGAGATTTTTTCATATTCAGGATCAAATCTCAATGACAAATCCGTAGTCAACATAGTTGGTTTGTGGAACTTTGTTGAATCAAATGGATCCGGCACCATTGCATCTGCATCTTTTGCAACCCATTGATGAGCACCTGCAGGACTTTTTGTCAACTCCCATTCGTGACCAAATAGCGCTTTGAAAAATCCATGACTCCATTCAGTTGGTGTTTTCGTCCAAATAACTTCTAATCCAGAAGTAAATGCATCTGTTCCTTTACCACTTTTGTATTCATTTTTCCATCCAAAACCTTGTTCTTCAATAGGTGCAGCCTCTGGTTCAGGTCCAACTTTATCTGCCGGTCCGGCACCATGTGTTTTACCTAATGTGTGTCCGCCAGCAATTAAAGCAACAGTTTCTTCATCATTCATTCCCATTCTTCCAAAAGTTTCTCTGATATCATGAGCCGCCAATACAGGATCTGGATTTCCGTTTGGTCCTTCAGGATTTACATAAATTAATCCCATTTGAACTGCAGCTAGCGGATTCTCTAAATCTCTCTCACCACTATAACGTTGATCTCCCAACCATTTCTTCTCTGGCCCCCAATAAACATTTGAATTTGGCTCCCATACATCTTCTCTTCCTCCGGCAAAACCAATTGTTTCAAATCCCATGTCTTCTAAAGCAACATTTCCTGCCAGAACCATCAAATCTGCCCATGAGATTTTTTGACCATACTTTTGTTTAACCGGCCATAACAATCTGCGCGCTTTATCAAGGTTAGCATTATCGGGCCAGCTATTTAGAGGCGCAAATCTTTGCATTCCATCTCTTGATCCACCACGACCGTCTCCCGTTCTGTAAGTTCCTGCACTGTGCCAGGCCATTCTGATAAACAATCCTCCATAGTGTCCCCAATCTGCCGGCCACCAATCTTGTGATGTATGTAAAACCTCACGAATATCTTTTTTCAAACCTTCATAATCAAGGCTATTAAAAGCAGCCGTATAATCAAAACTCTCACCATTTGGATCAGACTTTTGAGCATGCAATCTTAACGGACTTAAGTCCAACCTATTTGGCCACCATTCTTGCAAAGTTTGTGCATCTGACTCTAACATTTTGTGAGCAGAATGCATGTTCTTAGCAGTGGAATCATCCAAATTAACTGAAGTACTTCCATGACCAAAAGGACATTTTGCTTCAGAACTTGCCATTTCTTGAGCAAAGGAAAATAAGCTGCTCATTGAAACGGCGATCAATAAAATTCTTTTCATAACAACATTCATTTAAATAGTAATCTGATGTAAAATTACCTCAAGTAAACTATAAATAAAAATTGTATTTTTTTATACTATTATAGATTCTATCTATATTCAATGAACAAAAAAACCGGACTTTTATAACTATCCGGTTTCTGTTTTTGAACGATTAAAATTAAAATGTCAATGTCGCTGCGCCTTGTAATACAGGTTCATGTATAGCCATAGAACCAACAACTTCAACCCCATCTAACAAATCACTTTCAACATACCCTCTAACTTTAGCACAAGGAGGACAAACCCCTACTCTACTGCCACTTTTTAGTACATTATCTATCATTTCTTTCATTGTAGGATCAAGAGGATTTAAGTGAACATTATCTGCCGCTCCTTTTCTCACCCAATCTACGGCTGAACTAACTAAAAATACTGTTAAATCCAATCCTGCATTTATTGCTCCGTTTGCAATACTCCATGCTACTGAAGATCTTTCATTGTCTAATCCGTTTGTAATTACGATTACCATTTTTCTTTTTTCCATTTTTCTAATTTTTAAAAGTTATTGTTATTTGATTTTTATTTATTTGGATTTCCTGGCGTATAAGCATGTAGACTTAATGCAGCCCAGGGAAATGAGTTTCTTACATCATGAAAACATTGTTGATTATCCAGATAGGCAACATCTCCCTTTTGGTAAAACTTAGAAGACATTAATTTTCCATCCTCTATGGGTTCAAACCTATTTTCAACAACATTTCCATGTAAAATTTTAAACATACATCCTCCAGAAGGATGTCCGTGCACGTCTGTTTCATTACCAGACCCCCAGTGAATCAATACTACCTTTAGAAGGTTATTATTTATAAGGGTATACTTACCATAAGGCAATAGAACCATTTTGGCTAATTGCAATGGTGATGGGTTAAAGTTTTTAAAAACCTCTTCGAATTGCTTTGCACTATAAGGGAAAGATGAAGCATCAAAAGTCAATGCTAACTCATTGCAAAAATGGTCTAAAAGAAGAAGCGTTTGATTTTCAATTTTGTCAATTGCCGTGTTACTTCCAAAACCAATTGCATTTTGATTAAATGTATGATATATTACTCCGTTCATAACCTCTGTTTTTAATTACATCACAAAGGTCAGGAACATGAATCCCTATTATTTTGTCAGGAAGTTCAAAGATTTGGCTAAAAAGTCCAAAGTATGTTTTTATCTAAAATCGGTAGGAGTTACACCTATTATACTCTTAAAAGCTTTACTAAAATGAGACAAATCTTCAAAGCCTGCATCAAATGCTACCTGAGTAACACTCAAATCAGTATTTTTCAAAAGATTAGCCGCCCTTTCAACTCGTTTATTCTTGAGCCATTTCCCAGGGCTTTCATTATAAATCTTTTGAAAGTCTCTTTTAAAAGAAGATAAACTGCGGTGCGATAATTCAGCAAACTCTTCTAACTTAAGATTAAAACAAAAGTTGTTTTCCATAATGTGTTGAATTGACGGTTTATCTGTTTGGGACAATTCACTAAAATATGAAGTCAGGTTAGCATCTGCATTCATTAAGGTAATTAGCAGCTCTTTTAATTTCAACAATAGAATATTATCAGGTGGACGATCTATTCCTCTAAAATAATTGAGCATTGAATAAAAAAATCCTTCTAAATACTCTGTTGATTGAACTTCTCTACCAACAAATGGAGCACAATCTTTATTTATTTTCAAAGTATGTTTATTCTTTTCTTCATTAAATACATCCTTAATTAGGTCATCTGACAAGAAAAAAGCCAACATACAATAAGCATCATCAAAATACTGATGAATAATTTCTGCCCCTTTTTTTAAATAAAGTACCTGTCCCGGTTGAAGTGTCCATTCGCCAGATGGAGTCACATACGTTTTTTTGCCACTAAGAACATACACCAGATAATCGTTCTTTGAAAAAATTCCAATGTTATCCGCTTCTATTGGACAAGTATATTCAAGACAAACAGTATCGTCATACTGAAATCTGTTAAAGCTTAGATTCTCTTTAACTATTTGGTAAAAATTGAGCATGATGGTGGTATTTTCAATAAAAATAACAAAAGCATCTAACAATCAAGAATTTGCCTTTTACTAGGTAACTAAATGTATTCTAATTCATAAAGTCATTAACTTTAAAGTAAAGATTACAACTTCAATATGAACAAAGAATTTTGGAACGAAAGGTACAGTGAAAAGGAGTCTGCTTATGGTACTGAGCCAAATGTTTACTTCAAATCAATTATAGATCAATTGGAACCGGGCAAACTGCTATTACCATGCGAGGGAGAAGGAAGAAATGCAGTTTATGCAGCAAGTACTGGTTGGCAAGTAGATGCATTTGATCAAAGTGATGCAGGAAAAACAAGGGCTGAAGAATGGGCCAAGGCGAAAGGAACATCATTTAACTATGCCGTTTGTGATTTTGAAGACATTGAGTATGCACCCAACAGTTATGACGCAATTGCATTAATATACACTCATTTCCCACCAGATATTAAAAGACAATATCATCATAAAATTGCCGATTTGATTAAGAAGGGAGGACACATTATTCTTGAAGGATTTAGCAAAGATCATTTAGAACATAGCACCAAAAATCCAAAAGCAGGCGGACCAAAACATCCTGACTTTTTATATAGCCTGGATGAAATTGAAGCATTATTTCCAGGATTTGAAACAATTGAGTTGAAACAAAATGAAGTTGTTTTAGAAGAAGGAATGTATCACGTAGGATTAAGTTCAGTAATTAGATATTTTGGTAAAAAGAAATAGTTATGGAAGCTCAAAAGGATGAATTAGAAGATTATTTAGCTCCGCATTACATAAACAGAAGTAATTGGCTACGAGCGGCAGTTTTAGGTGCCAATGATGGTATTTTATCAACGGCCAGTTTGGCCATAGGAGTTGCGGCCGCAAGTAATTTTAGAGAACCTGTAGTCTTAGCTTCATTAGCAGGATTGGTAGCCGGCGCACTTTCAATGGCTGCAGGTGAATACGTTTCTGTAAGCTCTCAAACTGATATTGAAAAAGCGGATATTGAAAGGGAAAAACAAGAACTGGAAGAAATGCCTGAAATTGAGCTACAAAGATTGGCGGCCATATATGAAGAGAGAGGTTTAAAAAAAGAAACCGCTTTACTTGTAGCTAAAGAGTTAACTGAAAAAGATGCTCTTGGCACTCATATTAGGGATGAACTTGGAATTAACGAAATTAGTCAGGCTAAACCTATGCAGGCCGCATTAGCTTCTGGTGCCGCATTCAGTTTGGGAGGATTACTGCCATTACTTGTTACTTTATTTGTGCCAATTGAAGGGATGGAGTATGTGCTATATGGATCCGCAACAGTGTTTTTAATAATTCTGGGAATCGTTGCGGCCAAAACAGGTGGTTCAAAAATCAATAAAGCCATCATAAGGATTACCTTTTGGGGAACCATTGCAATGGGATTATCCGCATTTGTTGGATACCTGTTTGGAGTGAATGTTTAATCCTAAATAAATAGAAATGAAATTAAGTACATCACAAAAAGTTGCCAGATTCTTCACCTCTAAGAAAAAATTCTCACAGATGGAAGAAGAATCTAAAAAGTGGACTTTTACTTGCAAAAGCTGTGGTAAAATATCAAATATTTGGGAAATTGGTGGAATTCGGTACAAGGCAAAAGGTGAGCCCAAAGTCAGTATTAAATGCCCTGAATGTGGGGAGATTGCTATGCAAAAAATCACTAAAACAATTGATTAGCACATAACTACCAAAACAATATTTATTATTTGCTCGCGTTTTTCTGCTAAAGACCCAAACAATGAAAAACGCATCTTATCTTTTGGTTTTAGTAATTCTAACCATTTTCTCTTGCAGGAAAGATCCTTCAGTAAAAATTGAAACTCCAAATGAACCTTCTTCATTTGATTTAGTCACTACTCAAGGTAGCTGGTGGAAATATGATTGGTTTAAAATAGATAGCCTGGGCAATGAGACACTCACCACTATCAAAGACTGTGTTTATGTTGTTGGTGACACATTAATCAATGGAAATACCTTTACTCATCTCCATGGTGATTTTCACATTTTTAATAGCTATGATTGGTTTTGGAGAGATTCAGCTCATTATATAGTGAATCAAAATGGTCAAAAACTATATAGTACTATTGAGGGGATAGACACATTAGAAATAATAGAAGGTACAGAAGTAAATAACTATTTTATTACAGATGGAACTGAGTATGAAATGACTGTTCCGGCCGGAACTTTTAATGTATATGATAGTGAATTACATTATTCGTACAACAATGGTTCTCCTTTTACCAATTGTGAGGATACCTGGGTTAAACACACCAAGTTTGCAAATGGAATTGGGATGATCTCAACTCAGACAGGCTTTATATCGCAGATTCAAACTCAATGTAGTTATGATGAATCTAGACTCACCGAATATTACATTGCTCCTTAGAGCAATTCAGCGCTATTCTTTAACCATACTTTTTACTTCATCTACCTTTTCCTGCCACTTGTCAATATTGGCGGCATTACACCATTCAGCCATTACTACGCTGGCCCAACCAACATTCATGATATGAATGATATCATCTTGAGGATAGGTTTTAAACCTAATTTTTTCTTCTTTGTAAGTTAACATACCATAAGTACTATCAATAGGCGAGATAATATAGTTACTTACTTCATTTACACCCTTTACTAATTGTTTTCCATACTCAGGAAACTCATTCGATTGTAATTCATCTGAAGCGTCTCCGATTAACACTGTCTCTTCCCAAGTATCTTGTAAATTTCTACCATAAACATTGCGTGCACTCATTGACACGCGCCCGTTCAGGTAATCAAAATAAACCAACATTTCTTGAGGGCTGAAATAAGAATAGGATGCAGTATCTATCACACCGTCATTTACAAACCACTTACTTAATTGAGCATACGCTTCATCTATTTGCTCTTTGTTCATGTGGTCAGAAGCATATGGAGAAATTCTTTTTGAGCCTATAGGAATAATAGTATCCTTATCAAATCCCCCACCCGGACCATCCGGAGCACACTCGCTTGATTCACCACCCACCGTATACTCAACAAAACCATTACCAATAAATATCGGAAATTCATAATCGCTACCACTTTCACCACAATAAGCAGATTCCTTTGCCAATGACTTTACACGTTCCTTTAATTTCTTAAAATTTGATTCGTACTTATCTACCTTGGTCACTAACAGTTCAGACACACTCCATGAACATTGTCCACTTGTTTGTGTTCCATCATAGTCTTCATAATCACAATCAGCAGCAGCTTCACCAAGAACTTGTTGTACAATGTAAAATCCATCTTTTTGTGGAGTTATAAAAGCACCCATAATAGAATCTACTTCAGCTCCTTTGTTGGAGAACTTAATCCAATACGTTCTGTTACCAAGATCATGGTCTTCAATTCCTAACAATAAACCGGAAGTATAAATAGTAGAATCTTCTGTTTCTTGAATTGGTGTTTCATTGTGTTCAGAACTATCAGATTCTTCTTCATTACCGGAACAAGCAGTCAGAATAATTGCACTTACTAAAATGATCTTGATGTTACGCATGCTTCATAAATTTGGAACAAGATATAAATTCTTCAAATAACGACCTTATATCAATTGATTGTCAACAAATTGAAACAACACTTTAATCCAAAATTCACAACATCAAGCAATTTCAATTTTAATTCAATGATCTATTTGCTAAGTTTGTTATACAGTGCAAAAAGATCAATCATCCAAATCAATCGCCGTTTTACCTTTCGCCAACATGAGCGACAGAAAGGACAGTGAATTTTTTGCAGATGGAATCACAGAAGAAATCATCAATGCACTAACACGAATTCATGATCTAAAAGTAACTTCCCGAACATCTTCATTTTATTATAAAGGGAAAAACAATCCTATCCCTTCAATAGCAAAAGAACTTGGTGTAACACTCATTTTAGAAGGGAGTATTCGCTTTGGAGGAAATAAAGTAAGAATTACTGCTCAGCTCATTCAAGCAGAAGACGATTTTCACTTTTTTTCTGAAACCTGGGACAGAGAATTGGATGACATCTTTCAGGTACAAGATGAAATAAGTCTTTTGATTGCAGATAAAATCCGTGAAAACTTTGGTCACTTTGAAATGCAGGACCATTTAGTAAAAAAGCAAACCGAAAACATGAGTGCTTACGAGTATTCATTGATGGCCAAATTCTACAAGAACAAATGGAATCCGGATGATGCTAAAATTGCGCAAGAATACTTTGAAAAAAGTTTAACACTCGATCCTTTGCACGTAGAATCTATTGTTGGTTTGGCTGATGTTTATAGTTTTTTAGGAATGACGGGTGCATTGTCTTTTCAAGATGCCTGGTTAAAGTGTAATGAATTAATAGACAAGGCCCTTGAATTAGACCCTCAAAATCCTGAAGCTTTTTATCAAAAAGGACATAGTGCATTTTTTACAGAATGTGATTTTTCAAAGGCTTTAGATTATGCTGAAAAGACTATTCAACAGAAACCAAATTATGCCGAAGCTCAACAGCTTATGTCATTTCTATTAGTGCTTTCGGGAGATAAAACAGGAGCTAAAAATCATATCGATATTGCATTAAGTATTGATCCACATAATCAAGAAACACTATTCTTTAAAGCATACTTTGATTATATGACAGGCCATTTTGAAGATGCTTATGCTCAGCTGTCAACTTGTATTGCTGTTAATCCTAAAAACATACCTGCACATGCTGTAATGACCTTATGTTTACTTAAGTTAGGAGAATATGATAAGGTGATTCGTTATTTTGATGACATTCAGGTTCAACTGGTAGAAGGAGAAATTACAGGCGCAATTGCGTTGGCATATGCCAACAAGAATGACTCAGAAAATACCGATAAATATTTTACGCTACTTCAAGAACAGGCCAAATCACCAGATGGATTTACTTCAGACTCTTATCTATTTATGATGTATGCAGCAACAGGACAAATAGACAAAGCTTTTGAGTGGGTTGAATCGGCTATTGAAAATAAGTCTACCTTGTTAATGTTGCGTTATCCTGACCCAATTGTAGACGTATTACGTCAAGACAAGAGATATCAAAAACACTTTGACCAAATATTTCAGATAGAACAAAAGGAAGCTACAAAAGCTGAGAAAAAAGCCCTTTTAGACGATTCTTCAGCTGAAGAATACCGATTGAAATTAGTCAGTCACCTTAAAAGAACCGAACCTTATTTGGATGCCGGATTAACCTTAAGGGATTTAGCTAATCAAATTGATATTCATCCTAACAAACTGTCATGGCTAATCAATGAAATGCACGAACAAAACTTTAACCAATTCATAAACAATTATAGAATTGAGCATTTCAAAAAGCTTGCGGTTAATCCTGAAAATGCTCAGTTTAGTATTCTAGGCCTGGCATACGACAGTGGTTTTAACTCTAAAACCGTTTTTAATACCTACTTCAAAAAGTCAACGGGCATGTCCCCAAAAGAGTGGATTAGCACTCAATAACTTCCATTTTTCTTTAATAAATCCTCTAAAAAGGTTCTGAATTATAATTCGGAACCTCATGGTTTTGATTCCGAACGTTTTGGCGATTTGGCTGCCCTAGATTTGTCCTCAAATCAAATAACAAAAACGAATATTATGAAATCAATTATTGTAAATGCGTACGGAGGACCAGAGGTACTTAAATTAAAAAACACAGAGAAACCTACTCCAAAATCAAATGAAGTATTAATCAAAATTCAGGCAACATCTGTCACCAGAGCAAGTACTATGATGCGAACAGGCACACCATACTTTGGGCGTTTGTTTACAGGAATATCAAAACCAAAAGTAAAGACTCCGGGAACTGATCTAGCAGGGATAGTAGAAGCAATTGGTGCAGAGGTAACCAATTTCCAAGTAGGAGAAAAAGTAATTGCCGCTACAGATTTAAAATGTGGTGCATATGCTGAATATATCTGTATGTCAGAAAATGAAATGATAGTTCATCAACCTGAAAACATAAGTGCTGAAGAAGCAACAGGAATTGTTGATGGAGGAAGCACAGCTATTGCATTTTTAACAGAACAAGTTACGATCAAAGCCGGAGATAAAGTACTAATCAATGGTGCGTCTGGTAGCATTGGTTCAGCAGCAATTCAATTAGCAAAAGAATTTGGAGCAGAAGTAACTGCAGTTTGCAGTGGCAAAAATTCATCATTGGTTAAAGAACTAGGAGCTGATCAGGTTTTGGATTATACAAAAAATGAGCTAGCAAACAACTCAGAGCAGTTTGATGTAATTTTTGATACAGTAGGAAAATTGTCTTTCAGAAAAGCAAAGAAAAACTTGAGCGTAAAAGGTGTGTATCTAACACCAGTAATGGAATTTCCAACATTGATGCACATGCTTTTTATCAATCCATTTTCTAAAAAGAAACTAAAGTTTGCCGCAACCGGATTACGCAAACAAGATCAAAGAATGCGCGATTTGCTAAAAATCACAGACTTGTTAGCTAATAACAAATTGAAAACTGTGATTGACAAAGTTTACACTTTGGAACAAATTCAAGATGCGCACAAGTATGTTGATGCAGGACACAAAAGGGGAAACGTAATCATCAAAGTGGCATAATAATTAAATCAAAAAACAACATAAAATCTTAATAAAATGAAAGCATTAAAAATAAAATTTTCAGCAAGAACCATCTTAACGCTTCTTGCATTGAACTGGATAACTCTAATTGTATTAACGGTGTTTTATCTAGGAGAAGAAAATGACCTGTCCTATAAAATAGTAGGAACATTGATTGCAGCATTTATTCTGCAAATGGCATTCTTAAGAGATCAGTTTAAAAGCAAGCTGCTCAACAGTAAATGACCTTAAAATTTTAACCCTATAAATTAATAATATGAAAATAGCAATTTTAACTATTGGATTAGCCTTGGCCAACATAAGTTTTGCAGGCCTTAATCCATCCTTAAAAAAAGAGATCACTGAAAAAGTTCAACTAGATCTTAGTCAATTTGAATTTGACACGCATCATGAAAACTTTGTTGTGGTGAGCTTTAGTATTGAAAACTTTCAAATTGAAATACTAGAAATTCAAGGGACAAGTGAAATTCTAATAAACATGATGACCTTGGAATTAAACAATTTGAAAATAGACAGACTGTATTCTCAAGGGAATATTTATAACTACAAATTCGTCTTTAAAAAACTATAAAACATGAGAAAAACAGCAATTTTAGGAGGAATTGGATATCTAATAATATTCATTACCGGAATTTTTGCCAATTTCTATGTCTTGGAAGATTTAAAAATGGCTGGAGATCCATCTGCTACTTATCAAAATTTGTCAAGTCATGTGCCTTTAGTTATGGCAGCCGTATTGGCCTTTATTTTTATGGTAGTTTTTGACATAGTACTCACCTGGGTATTGTATGTATTGTTCAAAAATGTTGATGCAAGACTATCAAAAATCACAGCCTTGTTTAGATTGATCAATGCATTAATATTTGGAGCAGCCCTCATCCAATTAGTACATATGCTTGAATTGATCACTACCAACAATGTTGTCAACTCATTGCTAGTAAAAGAGGTTTCAAATTCATTAAACAACTTCAACAATGTTTGGTTAATTGGCTTAGTGTTTTTCGGGATTCACTTGATATTACTATCAATTTTACTCAAGAAATCCAGACAAATATATCCTGCCATTCCTTCATTGTTATTTATAGCAGGTGTTGGATACATTGTAGATACAATTTTACAGTTCACTTATCCAGGCTACGCCAATCTTGCTGACATCTCAGCATTAATAGTTGTACTACCTGGACTCATAGGTGAATTATCACTTACAGCTTGGTTGCTGTTTAAAGCTGAAAAAACAAGGAAAGGACGGTGCGAGCTAAAGTATGGACTACAATTATAATTTATCAATAACCTAAAAATTAGTATATGAAAAAGGTAAGAATGACCCTGTTATTGGGACTTGTATTTATTGGAATGTCTTCTTGTGCAAGTATGTTAGATAACATAAATGTAAACTGTGAAGACTGCAGAACAAATCCTAATACCAGCGAGAACTTTGAGTTCGATTTGGACTCAAATTGTGAATAGTAATATTCGCTTTTGTTAGAGAATCGGCCGGCTTAATGCTGGCCGATTTTATTTATATCAAACCATTATTCATTCAATTAACTGATCAAAATCAATATTCTACTTGCCTAATTTCCATAACATTGTTATTATGAAAATGACAATTACCTCTTTCTATTTTGGGATATTACTATCCGTTCTACTATCCTGCAATTCTTCAGAGAATGATCAAACCTCACCAGAAAATGTTGAGTCGTTTAATTCATATTGGTATGATGGGCAGGCAGAAATAAGTAGTTATGAATTAAAACAAGCACGATACGGAGAAATTAGAGAAGGTAATGCAGTAATGATTTTTGTTACCGAACCTTTTTCAAAAACATACAACACTAAGGCAGATGAAGAAAGAGATGACAATGTATCTGTATTGAAAATGAATTTTACTAAAAACTTTGTTACCGGTATCTACCCGTACTCAATAATGAGCAGTGTATTTTATCCTGTCAATAAAATTGAACATGCCACAAAATTATCATGTAGCACCCAGGAATGGTGTGGCCAAACATACATGGAAATGATCCGTAACAGGGACTTTGATGTTACTATCAACTCCTATTTTGAAGGAGAATCTGTAAACCATAGTCATCAACCATTAAATATTTTGGAAGATGAAATTTGGACAATGATTAGAGTTCGACCTGAACAGCTTCCAGTGGGTGAACAAAAGATAATTCCAGCTTTCAGCTATTTAAGATTGGCACATAAAAAATTAACTCCATATCAATGTAAATGCTCAAAAAAAGTGGAAGACGATATCACTATTTATTCAATGTCATATCCTGAAATAGAAAGAGATGTTGAAATTCAATTTGAAACTAAATTTCCTCATAAAATCCTTAAATGGAAAGAAGCTTATCCATGTGGAAGTTGCGAATCACAAGAAAAACTTGAGTCAAGTGGAGTGCTGATGGAATCAATGAAAATTGATTATTGGAATAAAAACTCAAAGGCCGACTCTCTTTCAAGATTCAAACTAGGCTTGCATTAAAAAAGGGAGCCAAATGACTCCCTTAAAAATTTGAATTTAAACTGTATTTGAATTAAGCCTTATCTAGTCCAAACTTGTGTTTGATCTAAAGTTCCTTGTGTATCATGATAAAAATTCAAAGTAATGGTGTCTGTTGGACCAGCTACCCAATGATATTCAACCATCTTTTTATCTGAACCATTCAATGTATAGTACAAAGTATATCCATTACCCATTCCATTGGCCACACAAGAATCAATTAAGGTACTTGATGCTCCTCCTGATAAACCATAAGGATTACCTCTGAAATTTTGAGTAGATGGTTGCGGCGTAATTTGATCATAAGGTGCGTCTTGCGCATTTTCAATTCCAACCATTCCTCTGAAAGTATTTACCATGTATGGGTAAGTTGTTGTTCCGTGATAATGGAAATTTCCATCAATTTCATGACCGTGATAAAGTGGATCCAAATCTTGCATTGGCGTTCCATCAGGCTCTAAAGATCCATAAACAGGGAATCCATCTAAAGCATAGGCAATAATTGTTGGTGAACTTCCACCATCCAAATGAGTTGGAGGTAAATGATAGTGGTAATCATCTCCTGTTCCGGCATGTCCACCAAACTCATCCAACTCACCTATATCTGCAGATATTTCACCAGTAGCATTAAATGGATTGAAAATAGCAATTCCATTTGCCGCAACTCCGATAGCATACTTTCTAAAGTGCTCTTCAATGTTATATCCAGCTGAAGAATATTCAGGTTGAATTGGAATTTGCCATGAATTTGAACCATTCATTTTTTGATAAATCGGAAATTGATCAATCCATGCTGTAATTCCCTTCATCATATCGTGATTAGCAATCGCATCAGCCTCAACAAAAAACGTCGTACCGTCATTTGAATAAGAAACGTGCGGAGCATATGGAGCAAAAGCCGCTTCCATTGCACTGATTACATTAGCGTTTGGACTTGCAGAGTAAGTAAACTGATAAGTACAAGATCCATCATCTTTCTTAGCCTTTTCACTGTAATTTTCTGCTAATGGATCAGTACATCCCTTTTTCTTACAAGCTGCAACTGTAGCTGTTAGTCCTAATAAAACCAGCATTGAAGCAGATAAAGTAAGCTTTTTTCTACCTGATTTTCTCAGCAACAGCATCAATTGCAATACAACAATTAATCCCAATAAAACATAAACCCAAACAGGTAAAGCTGAAGATTCAGATGTATCCTCAGAAGTTGATTCTTTTTTATTTATTGTTAAGGTCATTGAATTTAGTTTTTCAACTTCTTCAATTTTAGCCTGAACAAAATCTTCATCTTCCTGAACTAGAGATTCGGTTGGATACGCCACTACTGCATGATTAGCAGTTTCAATATATACTTTTCCCTCTTTCGCTAAACTAAACGCACCTTCTATAGAAGTTCCATCATCAAATGTCCACGTTTTTAGTTCGACATTTTCATGATTGTGATGACCTCTTCCATGCGCGAACGTAAGCGAGGATATTAAAATTGATACTATAAATATTATTGATTTCATCATTTCTTAGTTTACGTCATTAAATTCTAAAACTGCTGTGTCTATCACTGTTACTGTCGCAATTGCATCTTTCAATGTTTGCCAATCAACAGAAATATCGCTTTGTGCAGGCAATGATGCCGGTGTTTCTGACAAAGCATAAAGTATTATTTCATAAGCATGTGTACCCGGATCTGGCGAACATGGTGATGTATATGAAATGTAATCTCCATCTTTATTTGATCCCATAAACCAAGGTCCATCATCAGCAGTTCCATGAGGCATTTCAGTTACAGAAGGACTGATATCCCAAAGCAACAGATAACTATTAGCTTGTGATTGATCATTTGGATTTGGAAAATGCTGCATTATAATTGCCATAGATCCAGTTCCGTCAGGAACATTTCCCCATTTTAATGGAATAGAAGCCTCGATTCCATTTACTTTATCTTCGCATTTATAATCTGCCATCAACTCTCCATTTTCATCAATAGCATCACTTCTTAAATAAAAATCGTATTGGCAACTTTTGTCATCTTTTTCAGCTTCTGCAGAGTAGTTTGAGGCGTTGATGTCAGTACATCCTTTCTTTTTACAAGATGACAAAACCGACATTCCGGCAAATAATAATAACAATGGTAATTTTTTCATAATTAATTTTTTAGTTGTTTAAAGTTTATTGAATTGTTTTTCTGACTAATACAAGATTGTCGAGTATGACATTTGTTGACCAAATAAATTGAGCATCATTTCCTGAATTGTCAAAAACATCTGTGAAATTTGTATAAGATGGTTTATTAGAAACTCCTATTTCTGTATTTGAATAAGTTGTTGCAGCCGGCCAATTACTATCATCAAAACCTTCATTTTGCCAATTAGTTGGCAAAGGCCAATGCGCCGCAAAATATAATGTACCGTCATTTGAATCTGCTGTAGAACAATTGTCTGACAATCTCAAATTTCCAGATTCTGAAAGACAACTCAAATCTGTAACCGGAGCCGTATAATAAGTTTGAGCTTTCCAAGTATTATCTGTTGTAGAGATAACATTTCCTGATTGATTTTTAATTACAGCCACTAATCCCCCATCTCCAGGATGATAAGCATTACCACTGTGTTCTTCTGAACCTAATCCCAAATTCTCTTCCCAATCAACTAACATCATAGCTAAATCAAAAGGAGGACTAACTTTAAACTGAACAATGCAAGCATTAAAATCTGTAAATGGAACAGGATCTTTACCGACAGGAACGCCGTTTACATACATTTCAAAATAATTATCTGCCCAGATATAGGCAGTCATTACTTCTCCGGCAGCATCTATTACTACCACATCTGCAGGATCTAATGCAGCTTCAGCCGCAGCAACATTTGCATAATCATGCCCTGAAACATAGATATTATGCATATCACTTGCCCATGGAAATGAATTATCTTGATAATTGTTATCGGCTGGAACCGTCCATGAAACCCCATCAGTTGAAGTTATTGTACCTACTCCAGCAGGACGTGTACCCTGAGGAAATAAATTGGCAACAGAAGTTGTTGCGTGTCCTTGAGAGATAGAAGCTGTGCCCGTATATCCATCTGTGATATATGTGCAAGAACCATCATCTTTTTTTGCTTCTTCTGAAAAATTGGTTGCAGTAGAATCTGTACATCCTTTCTTCTTACATGAATTCAGTGACGCCATCATCACTATTGATAAAATTGTTAGTGTTGTTCTTTTCATTCATTTCGATTTGATAATCCAAGGATAAAAAGATCTTTTAACGCAATCAATTTTACGCGGTAAGCAAAAAGTAAGCAATAAAATATTGGGCTGATTAACAAGTGTTTAAATCCACTACCAGGATAAAATAAAATTTTCTAAACTGTCAGACTTATCCAATTCCAATTTCTTTTTTAACCTGTGTTTAGCAGTTTTTACAGTATTTAAAGAGGTGTTTTTCTTGGCTGCTATGTCTGCATTTGACAAACCGGCTTTTATAAAACAACAATATTGCAGCTCACCTTTTGTAAGGTCCGGATATTTTTGAAGTAAACTATTTTTAAACTTCTCATTGATCTGGTCAATCTGAGATAACATCTCTTCATTTGATTCAAGGGTCCATATATTTTGACGCACATCAATCATAAAATCCATCAGGATTCTTTCTTTTTCTTTTAGGTCTGTAGTGTTATTAATTCTTTTTAGCGTCTCCTTTAATTTTTGAACCTGTTCAGAACTTTCAGAAAGATGATGATGCAGACTTTGAATATCCCCTTCTTTGTACTTCAGTGTTTCTTTTAGCTCATCCTTTAAGTCAATTGTATCTCCCAATTCCTTACTCAGTTCCCTATTCATTTTCTTTTTCAAACTATAGGCACGATACACAAGTGTACCCAGGATCATTAGAACCAGAATTCCTAAAACAGCAACAATTAACAAAAGTGATTTATTTTTGTTTTCCAATTTTTCCTGCTTCAGAACAGATAGGTGCTGTTCTTCTATCAATTGTTGATTTTGAATTATTTGATCTAGATGAACACTTCTACTTTGTGCCACCATTCGCTCCTTTATCACATCTAAACTATCTTCAAACTGGCTTAACTTTAATTCATTTTTAGACAGAAGATGTGGATCACCCAAAAGCGTGTAATAATGATTGTTATTATTTAGATATCTTCTCCAAATATTGTGTTCATACCGCTCCTTTGAAACAACCAAAGAGTCATATGCAAGCTTTAAATAATTACCCGATAATTGAAGATTACCTTTTGCCAAATACAATTCAGATTCAAGTAAATAATAATTGATATTCCTCCTTTGCTGGTCAAATCTACCTGCATGATTCTTTAAAGTATCAATTACAATTCTTGCTTCTGAAATAGCTCCGTTTTTTATCAATGCTTCAGCTTTATTTTCAAGTAAAACAAAGTTGAAATGGTTGTTAAAAGGAAAATCAGAATAGATGGCTTTGTTATAATAATGAATGGCACTGTCATACTGCCCAATACCAAAATATGTTAATCCGAGCTCATTGAATAAATAATGATAATCCTGATTACCTGAAACTTTTGATTCCTCAATTTTAAGGTTAAGCCCATGCTTTTCAATTTCTACAGCTTTTTCTGGATCTCCTAATTTGATATAAACTTTGCCTAACTCATTATAGATATAATATTTTTCACCTTTGTAGTCCGGGTCTTCTACTATTTCATTTACAAGCAAACCATAGCGTAACGCTTCATCTACATCTCCAATTTTATGTAGAAACTTTGAATAATTGAAATAGAGATATGCCCGTGCTTCAGACAATGGAGATAAAGTATCAACCAACTGAATTCCATCTTCATAAATTTGAAGACATTCCAATCTACTTGATGCATTAAGATCACCTGTTTCAGTAATCTCATTCATCAAGGAACTTACTTCCTCAAAAGCTTTTTCCTCATCATTTTGCTGTAAAAATGAATTGTTACTATACCACAGAAATGCGGTGAGTGCAATTAGACGATATATGCGTTTTCCGGCTTTGATTAAACAAAAATAGAAGAATAAACTTTGAGATGACGTTGCATTAATTTAGAGACCAAAAAAAATGAGAGCCAGTTTCCAAGCTCCCATTCTGAATAATAATTGATGAATCTACTCCCATTCCCAATAAAAACATTTGCCGGCATTATCCACATTCATTTTATAACCATGATTGCCGATTGCTGAATTATATGTTTTGTTTCCTACCATATCATATTTGGACGGAAGCGGGGAAATCGACGCCATCCAATTTTGCCCATTTAACTTTCGACTTACTCCAATGCGAATAATCTCAAGTGAACCATCAGATTGCTTCACGATTCCCCATCCTCCTGACGAATGTCCAATTACAGGATAAGGCCATTTACCATCTTTCATCTCAGTGACAGGATCTGTTTGAACGTACTTTAATAAAGTTCCAAAGCCATTTGTTGTAAAGTAATCCTTGTTGGCAATAATTCCTGATCCATCCTCACATATAGGCAAAACAGTACTTTCAATTTTTTTAAGGATCAGGGCTTGTTTTAATTTCTCCATCTCCTTTTTACTATTGTCATCCACTAGCACTTCTATTGTTTTTTCCATAGTGTAATTTCCTGCCTCTATTGCAAATTCAAGCTTATGCATGCCATTTGACTGATCAATGAAATAGGAAAGAAAATTAATGTGTCCGTCATATTCATATAGGGTCTTGTAATCTAGCTGCTCAGGGTCAGGGAAAAAATCAAATCTTAAATGACCCCTTGTTTTAAACTGCTCTTTGCGTGTTTCATTATCAAAGTATAGTTCCTGGTAGAAAAATGCACCTCCATCTATTCTGAATTTCAATTTCACATCATTTTTAGAACTTTTAAAATTCTTTGGCCAATAGGCAAACATGGTTTCTCCTTTACCCCAACCAAGAACTTTTTGTTCATCACTTTCTTTTTCTTCTCCAATTTTTGGACTTCCTGAATAAAGCACTAATTCATCTAATCTTTTAGCATGAACAGTAGAATTAATAAAATCAACTTCACTCACCGCCTTATTATATCTGGCGCGTACTTTTTCATTTGATGCTTTAATCCCAGCATCCTTTGATATTGCATATAAATCATCCGTAAATTCAATCAGAACTTTTAAGAACTTCAATTGAGGCTCACCATCCACCATTCCTTTGGCAAAATCATCACCCGCTTTTTCAGCTGCCTGCTTATCTTCATATACTTTCAGATATTTATCAACTATTTGCGGAACAATTGGGTAAAGTGTAGGAAGATCAGTATTGATATACTTTAAAGCATTTTTACCTGCATTACTATTTTGAAATGCACTTTCACCATATTGATCTATTTTGCTTTTCAAATCAACATAATCAATCTTAATGTGATCCATTAACTTGTCAATTGACGGATATTGCCAGTCTCCTATTTCGTCCTGATTAGCAATAAAAGGAAAGGTTTTTTTCTTTAGATATTCATAGGAATCAAAAGTTCCATTTTCATTGCTATTGTTTGTTGCAGTGGTACTTGCGACGGTAGAAGATTGATTTCCGTTCACTTTAAAAGTTGAAAAGAATTCATTTTGAGTTTCCTCTGACACCTTTCCAATTGTTTTGCCAACACAAAGGGTCCAATTGCGGGTTGCTGTTTGCCAAACAATTACATTATAAATAGAAGCTCCATTTTTAACTTTTGCTTTTCTTCCATTTAGTCCATTGCTACTAATTTCTTCTACATTTCCTTCAATTGATCCATACATTCCAAATGATTGAGTGTACATTCTTTCACTTGAAGCCGCGATATCATAATCTTCAGATAAATATACTACCTGGTAAGCCGTAGTTCCATTTACACTTGTTACCATGGTATAAGCACCATCTTCTTTGATTGTAGGTTCGGTTGGAAATTGAATGCTGAATTTTCCTTTTGGATAACTGTATTCCTTCCATCCGGCAAAAGAATTGCCAGATGTTAAAAGAATAAAAAGTAAAATTCCAATTCTAGTTTTTGGTTTTGATTTTTTATAAATCTTCATTGTTTCAAAAATTTTATTCGTCTGGTACAAAATTTTTGAAACCGGCAAAGAAATCCAATTTTACAAGGGTTACAAATGGGTTACAAACTACGTGATAAGCAAAATTTTATCTGTCAGATCAGTATTTTCATCTAGATCCATCTTCTTTTTAATTCTTGTCTTTGACATTTTTACACTAGCCGGAGCAATGTTCATTAAACTTGCGATTTCTTTATTTACTAATCCCATTTTGATATAAGCACAAATCCTTAGATCATTTTGTGTGAATTTAGGATATGACATTTGTAGTCTTTGAAAAAATTCAGGATGTACATTTTCAAAATGGACCTTGAAAGTTTCCCAATTATCCTTTTCTTGTTTATTGTTTTTGAGTAACTCTTTGTATTTGTTTAAGTGCTCTTCAGATAATTGAGCATCAGCATTAATCTCATCAAAAAGCTCACTAAGTTCATCAATAAAACTATTCTTTTGAAGCGTTTCGGCAGCAAATGCAGTTAATTTACGGTTCTTCATTTCCAGCTCTTGCTTTGAAATAGCTTCTTTTAGGATCATTTGTTCTTTCTCTTTCTCATGCCATTTTTTCTTGAATCTAATTCTTGCAAAAAGGAACATAACTAGCATTAGAACAGCAATTAATGCGATTACTAATAATTGAATTTTTTGCTTTTGAATCTCCCGCCTTTGTTCATCAAGTTCTGATTTAGTCTGCAGGGCTTGAATAGCTTCATTTTTTTTGGCCGTTTCATATTTTTCCTGAACATCTGCAAGCTGTTTAGCAGATTCTAAACTGAAAATTGAATCAGTCAAAGCATCAAGCTCAACATAGTTTTCAAGTGCCTCTTTACACTTTCCAGTTCTCGAATAAAGATCACTTAAACCTCTATCAATCTTTACTATTGACTCTATTGATTCAAGAGAATTAGCAATGTTTTTGGCCTTTTTCAAATTGGCTTCGGCTAAATTGAATTGATTTAATTCAATTTGAAGCAAACCCAAATTCGTATAACAAGTCAATAAACCTCGTTTGTTATCTATTTTATTAAATAGTTCTATTGCATTTTCGTAATGTTGAAGTGCTTGTTCGCTGTCTCCCAGTTCCTTATAAATTATCCCCAGATTCGTATACGAACCTGCCAACATGCTTACACTGTTAAATTGTTCTGCTAGTTGTAAACTCACCTTCTGGTGCATTAATGCCGATTCATAATCTTTAAGATCAATGTATGTTGCTGCAATATTATTTTCAACATCCATGACTCCTTTATTGTCATTCAACTCAAGTCTAATCTCAAGACATTCATGAAAAATATCCAATGCCTTCTTATAATCTTTTAAGGTTTTCTTTATTAAACCAAGTGAGTTCAATACTTGCGATACAGAAGCCTTTTCATTTAATAATGAATAGATTTTTAGGGATTCATCAAAATAAAGTATGGCAAAATTGAACTGACTTTTTACTCGGTAATAGGTTCCTATATTAAAACATGATCTGGCAATTCCAATACTATCATTAATCGATTTACTAATTGTCAAAGATTCAGAATAGTACTTAAAACTATCATCTAACCGACCTAACTTTTGAAGCGTAATAGCTAAATTATTTCTGATTGCAGCTCTTTCTTTAGGTTCCACTTCACTTTCAAATGGGACAGCCTTTTCAAAATTATTCAAAGCACTATCCATTTTTCCTTGATACAAATACGCGGTTCCTAAATACTTGTATCCCATAAATACTCCATTTTGAAAGTTTATATTCTTGGAAGATTCAATTATTGAATACAATTTTGGTACTGATTCTGCAGGATTACTTGGAATTTGCCTGGATATTTCTTCCAGAGATAAATTAATTTCTGACTTATCTTGACAAAAACTTATTGCGTTGGATAAAAAGATTGATATGCTGAGAAAACGAAGAAAATTCAACTATTTTTTTCGGCAAAAATAAAAAGTAATGTGGCATTGATCCAATGTAAGCTCATTTTTTCCAAATCACTTCACACACTTATAGATTATAAATCGCCTGTTTTGTGCTTTTACTTCACAATTTGAAAAAGACTTTAAAAGTTCAGGTTTATATGGCAAGTTATTGTTGGCAACAATCCACAATTCACCATTATTTTTTAGCACTCTTAATGCATCCTTAAATATCTGAAAAGCCACATCCATGTTAATTTCATACTCAAAATGAAAAGGAGGATTAGTTACCACCAAATCGCAAGAATTGTCTTTCAAAAAAGATAGATCCCTGGAAAAATGATGATAAACATTTTCAGCATTTACATTCAGTTTTCCTGATTCAACGGCCAAATAATTATCATCTGTCAAATGCACTTCTGATTCAGGATAATGCTCATGAATAAATTTTCCTAACACTCCATTACCTGAACCAACATCAACAGCCACGTCTATTTTAGGCAAAACAATTTCTTCCATTAAAAACTGACTTGCATAATCTATTCTACCGGCAGAAAAAACACCTAAATACTGTTTCCACAAAACGCCTTTATCATCCGTGTATTCTTGAATCAATATGTCAGATTTTGGTTTTGGATTTTTAAGAATTAGAACTCTTGCTTTTTTATGTGCACGGCTTTGACTTACATTTTCAAAGTAGGTCTCAGCTAACTTCAACCAGGCCGGGGTGAAATTTCGCGTCATAAAACCGCATAAAACAGTGCCATTTTCATTTATATTTTGCGATAAACGCGATAAATAAAGTCTGAATAACTCAATGGATTTTGGGATTTTTAAAAGCGCAACAGCTGTTGTTTTCCATTCATCCAAGATACCTGTTTGTTGAATTTGAATGCAACCGTTCTCTTTACTGTTCTCGTTTAATGCAAATTGCTGACTAGCAAAACTGATTATTGATTGAGGATGATACTTATCCAAATGACAACTCAAATAACCAAACAAATCATGCAGAATTATACATTGATCAAGCTTTGCATCATTTGAATCAAACTCCAGGCAGGTTTGAATTAGAAGTTCATCTGCTGCATTCCACCCTTTTAAGGAAGGGTCTGAAGCCTGGGGATATCTTTGGATGTTGATGATAAAGATCTTTTTTTCAAAAGTAATGTCAATTATTTACTTCGAAAACAAATCAATCGTAGTTTGATAAATATCTTGATTACTTAACTTAGCTTTTAACCAAGCATAAAAACTCATCATAAAAATGTCTTCTTCTTCTCTTGGTTTCCATTCCATTGAATTAGCAACTTTCAATTTAAATTTCTCAGACTTTAGCTTATTTGGATTTGCACTAATTTCACTCAGCAAATCAAGAAAAACGCGAATTCTATAATCTAAGTTTGAAACATTTTCTTGCGTTAATTTTCTTTTCAGAGACTTGATTCTTGATTCCAAATAATCAACATTATTGAATTCAATATGCAAAATAATCTCCGCAAAATTCTTATTCAACAACCACTCAATACCCATTATTTTTTCATACCAACCATCTGTATGAGGAAACTTTGACATAAGTGACTTTGCCTCATTTAAATTAGATTGTTGCAGATGAATTGTCATTTTAGCTAAAACAGGATTCATAAGATCATCAAATGAATATTTACTTGAATCAATCAATTCATCTAATAAACACAACGCTTGTTTCCATTGACTCAAATAATTTAAACACAACGCCTTTAGCGTAGTATATTTCACCAATCGATCTCTGTAAAATCTTTTGTCGAATCTATTCATTTGAAACAACATTTTTTCGAGATAAAACAAACTACTTTCAAAGTCATGCTTTCTGAAATAAATATTAGCAACCAAATACAATAAATCAATGTGATAAATTAAATGCTTTTCAGTGTCTAATGGCCCTCCCTCAATCTCATCCAATTTTGAAACAAAGAATATGTCCACAGAATGATATTGTTTACTAGATGCACCTGACAGATCTGCCAATTGTACCAATTGATATAGTGACATGAAATTATAACCTCTATCTTCAGAAATGTTAAATCTCTTATAAACATCTGATAGAAGGGATTCCAAATTAATTGGCTGACCTTCTTTTTCAACTTTTAAATACGCACGGTGAACCACTGAAAAAGCCATATTCAATTTGCTTTGCTCTACAAGCTCATTTCTGTTGGCTTCAAAATTCTCAAGTAATAATTTGTGTTCGTCTTCAGATAAATTATATGAGTACTGTAAGGCCGTTTGATAAATCTCGTTCAACAATGAATACTGATTAATTTTCTCTGCAACTACTTCAGCTTTTTTCAGGATTTTTTGTGCAGTTTGAACCTTGTCATGTGCGAACAATTTTCTACTTAAAACTAAACTTCGAATAACATTGGTCTCATCAGATGATTCTTGTTCAATTATCTTCCCAGCCAAATAATCAAGCAAATTATCCGTCATTCTCTTCTTAAGAACATTGTATGAATTAGCACCCAATTGTCCTTTCATATTTTTTGGATTTGAAGACAGTAGATTTTTAAAAAGATCAATGTTTTTCGTATCCTTTCTTTTATTTCGTCTACTTAAGTATGAAACAAATCCTTTTTTATCAGTCTCGGACAACATTTCTAACAGATCACTGGTTAGGCTCATATATAGTAATTATTTTTTACTTTTTTTACCTCTATTTATAGCACTTATATAAATATTATGACTATTTATATCGTAATATAATTATATAATTTGATTTTCTATTCCTTCAACAAGTCCTCAATTTTGACCCAAACAAATTTTTTGAATTATGGAAAATCAAAATGATAAAATTGAAAGTTTAAACTTTGAAAGAGCGAAAGAAAAAAAACCAAGTTATAACCCCTCTAAACCAACCCCGGCTTTTATTGGTGCTTCCTGGGCAGCTTTAGGCATAGGATTAATTTCTTACAATATTGGGTTATGGAATGCTGCCATGTCTTTGAATGAAAAAGGGTATTATTTTACCATCATTTTATTTGGACTCTTCTCTGTGATATCAGTTCAAAAAAGTGTTAGAGACAAAGCTGAAGGTATACCTGTTACTGACATATACTATGGGATCAGCTGGTTTACTACTATTGCGTCAATAACGCTGTTGGTAATTGGATTACGCCATGCAGACTTGCTGTTGAGTGAAAAGGGATTTTATGGCATGTCTTTTACACTGGCACTTTTTTCTGCAGTAGCCGTCCAGAAAAACATTCGGGACACCAAAGCCTTTAATGAACTCTAAACTTAAAACCCTCTTAATTAAGAGGGTTTTTTTATTCAATAGCTTTTAAAACAGGTTATTTAAGGTGAGAAATATAATTGGGCGTTGAAGATAATCTTCTACAGCTAGAAACTTAATCTGGATAAAATTTTGATTTTTGTGTAATTAGTATATGAGCATAAAAATGGTCCAATATCTTTTAATTACCCTATTTATAATCAGTTGCACACAAGCAAGCAACTCTGAGAATGAAACAAACTGGACCAAGCCAGACCTTAGTGGTCATTGGAAATTGTATAATACAGAAATTGTAGATGAAGTTCCATTTCTTGGATTAAAAGCCCCTGAACCCGACCCAATGACAATGGTACATGAAGACAGTCCCTGGGATGGGTATACCGAATTTGATCTTGTATTTGAGAATGATACTATGTATAGAATCAATTACCCAATATTGGCTTCCAGACCACAACCTTGTTTCTTGGACACGGGATATATTCATTTAGGACATCAGGATAGTTTGTACTTCTATCCTACAGAAATGGTCAATGACACCTTGTATTTCTACAAGCCAATGAGGTCAGATCCTGGCTTTTTCAAAGAAACATATGTAAAAACAAGTTTCAACGATAGTATTCTTAATGTCATAAAAAAATATGGCATCAATTATCCCGAATTGGCTGGAAAATGGTATTTGGTTCGTGAGATGGACTATGATTACGGCACCCATTATGAGCTACAATTTCCACATGAACTTCCTGATTCAATTGAACTAAGTAGAGAAGAAATGATCAATGCTTTAGGCAATGAAAAAATATACCTATTACCAACAGATGGAAAGAAAAAGCCATACACTTTTTATTATGAATCTCATCAGATGAATTTCGTTCCTGGAAGTTGGTGGAAAGGTGATGAACCTTGGATCTTCTATAGCCAATACTATTAACTAAACCACATAAAAAAAGAAAAGGAGCTAGTTTCCTAACTCCTTTCTCTGTTGTCCCACTAGGGCTCGAACCTAGACTCTTTTGGACCAAAACCAAACGTGTTGCCAGTTACACCATGGGACAATCAATCTTTTTCTTTTTTAGGAACGCCTTTGCGAACCTCTTTTACCGTTGACACAAAGATACTTTTTTGCGTGGCGGGCTGCAAATTTATATCAAATTTTTTCAACCATCAATATTTTCATAAAAAAACTTAATAAATATCCTTCAAAACAACTACTGTATTGCTTTTACAGTTTTTTAGGAAAATCAGTCGGAATATATTTTTAAATTCGCAACTCACTTCGTAAAAACTTAGCTGTTTGAAGTGATGCTTAATCAAACTATATGGATTACAAAAAACTGAATAACCTTATTGGTTGGAGCGTGTTTGCTATCGCTACCCTTGTTTACTTTGGAACACTTGAGCCAACCACGAGTCTTTGGGATTGTGGGGAGTATATCACAACAGCATATAAATTAGAAGTTGGTCACCCTCCGGGAGCTCCACTATTTATGATGCTTGGTAGATTATTTACCATGTTCACCTCAGCTGAAAATGCTGCCTTGATGATCAACGGAATGTCTGCATTGAGTAGTGCATTCACCATCTTATTCTTATTCTGGTCAATCACAATGATTGCAAAGAAGATAGTTTTAAATCCAGAAGTTTCTTTGTTTAAAAGAGGTGGAGATGAAGATGAGGACAAACCAAAAGAGAAAAAAGAACTTACTTCAGGCTATATCTGGGCTATATTAGGTAGTGGTATCATTGGTGGATTAGCATACGCTTTCACCGATTCATTCTGGTTTTCTGCTGTTGAGGGTGAGGTATATGCCATGTCATCATTCTTTACTGCTATTGTTGTTTGGGCCATTTTAAAATGGGACAATGAATGGCAAGAAAAAGAAGATGATCCTGAAGGATATACTAAAAACCCTGATCGTTGGTTGATATTCATCTTTTTCATGATTGGATTATCAATCGGTGTCCATTTATTGAACTTGTTGGCTATTCCGGCAATGGCCTATGTATACTACTTTAGAAAGGTAAAAAAATCTACAATAGGTGGATTTATTGTTACTGGTATTATAGGATTGATTGTATTGGTATTGGTTCAAAATATCATTATTCCTAAAACAATTCAGTTAGCCTCATTAGTTGAGCTAGGATTTGTAAATGATTTAGGACTTCCTTTTAACTCTGGAGCTATCTTCTTATTTATGGCTATCTCCGGCTTAATTGTAGGAGGAATTATGGTTACCCGCAAAAACACTAGTAGTGACACTCCAATGCTACTTGTTTACAGTGCATTGTGCCTGTTAAGCGGTATGTTAAACAGCAGTAGCTTGTTGTTCGGTTTCATTATTGGATTAGTGCTAATCGGAATTTTCTTTGTCGTGTATTATGCGGCAGAAAAGAATCTGGAAATGGCCATTGTTGTTTCTGCACTTGGAATTGTGCTAGGATTAATCGTATGGCACATGTGGATGAAGAAAATTGACAAGGATGTATTAAAGCGAAACATCAAAGTAGGAATGAACAAGTTCTTCTACAGTCTCGCAATGCTATATGTGGGATATTCGTGTTTTGCCATGATCGTAATTAGATCAAATGCCGATACTCCTTTAGATGAAAACAACCCTGAGAACCTTGTAAGTTTACAAGCTTATTTGCAACGTGAGCAATATGGTGACTGGCCTATATTATATGGACAGTACTTCACAGCAAAAGCAAATCCAAGAGAAGAATGGGCAGATCTTAATGATGTTTATCAAAGAAGATATGTTGTATCTACTAAAAGTGGACAAGAATTAAAAGGATTTAAAACTGAAGGTGAAGCAACAGCTTATGCTGCTACAGTAAATGGTGATATAGAGGAAAAATATTACCAAACTTTCTCAGGAAAAAATTCAAAACCAACATTTGACTCAGAGCACAGTACTTTCTTCCCAAGAATGTATAGTTCTGAAGACAGGCACATTAATGGCTATCAAAGTTGGTCAGGTCACAAAGGAGCTCGTGTTCCAACCATGGGTGAAAATTTAACTTACTTCTTTAATTATCAGGTTGATTGGATGTATTGGAGATATTTCATGTGGAATTTCTCTGGTAGACAATCAGATGAGCAAGGACATGGTGGGCCAAGAGATGGTAACTGGATATCCGGTCTTAATTTTATTGATAAACACCACATTGGAGATCAAACAAAAGCTCCGGCCTTTATCACAGAAAATCCGTCAAATAACAAGTTTTACATGTTGCCACTTATTTTGGGCTTAATTGGGTTTATTTTTACCCTAACTAAAGCGACAAAAAGTTGGTGGATCATATTCTTGTTGTTCTTAATGACAGGTTTAGCAATTATTATCTACCTGAATCAGAAACCATACGAACCAAGGGAGAGAGATTACGCTTATGCGGCATCCTTCTATGCTTTTGCTTTCTACATTGGTCTTTCAGTATTAGCCTTGTTTGATGCATTTAAAAATATGCAGTGGAAAGAGCTGGCCTATATTGTGGGAATCACAGGTGGTTTAGGTGTTGTATTTGCAATTACTGATAAAACTGCTTCATTGAGTATGCTTTATATGACAGGTGTAATTGCAGGACTCTACTCCGTCTTTATTGCCCTGCGAAGTACGCTCAAAAAAGAAGCAGGAGCGGCTATCTTAGCCACACTAATATTGTTACCTGTTCCAGGAATCATGGGATCTGAAGGATGGGATGATCACGACAGAAGTGACAGATACACTGCAAGAGCATTAGCTTATAACTACTTAATTAGCTGTGATGACAATGCAATTGTTTATACAAATGGAGATAACGATACGTTCCCTCTTTGGTACTTACAAGAGGTAGAAGGAATCAAAACTTCAGTTCGTGTATGTAACTTGAGCTTATTAAATACAGATTGGTATACTGAGCAAATGACGCGTAAAGCTTATGACTCAGAAGCATTGCCAATTTCATTTACTGAGGAACAATATAGACAACATGGTCATTTAGATTACTTGTATGTATTTGGAACAAATGAATTGACAATGGGTAGTTCAACTATGTCTGAAAAATGGAAAAAAATTACAGACAAGAAAATTGAATCAAACCCTGAATTATTTGCAAACGCATTTAGAACTGCGGTAACTTCATTGAAGCCAATTTTAGCACAGTCTAAAATTCCTGAAATGTTGCCTGAATTCTATAACAGTTTTGACAGTTTTGATTCTACGAACACTTACTATGAGTTCAGAAACTTTGTTTTCAAATTAGTATATGATGCTGATGAAGAAAATGGTCAACAAGTATCTAAATACGGTTTATCTGAAAATGCTAGACAATCAGCATACAATGTGTTGATTCAGTTCAATGATGCATTTGATTATTTACCTGCAGATTACGCTATGGCTTATTTAGGTGATGAAAACAACTTAGAAGACAAAGGAGTGTTTATTCTTCCATCAAAAGGTTTAACAGTTAATGTTGACAAAGAAAAAGTGTTAGCAAATGGAATTGTTAGCGAAGAGGATGCAGATAAAGTTGTAGATGAAATTCAATGGAAATTGAACAAGTCAACAATTTATAAAGCAGATTTGATGATCCTTGATATGGTTGCTCATTTTGATTGGGACAGACCTATTTACTTTGCAAGTTCAGCAAGCAGTACAACATACTTAGGACTTCAAAAGTATTTCTACTCTGAAGGATTGGTTTACAAATTGGTGCCAATTGATATCTCACAAGGAAGAAACCCTAATTCATTAGGTCAAATTAACGAGCCTGTTTACCGCAGCAATTTGATGGAAGTATTTGAATGGGGTAATATGGACAAAGAAGGTATTTTAGTTGATTACTACACGCGTAGATTGACCAACAATTACCGAGTACAGTTCAGTGTTCTTGCAGATTACTATGTTGAGCAAATTGACAAAGCTACTCAGTTGGTGAGCATGCTTGAGCAAGTAAAAGCACAAGATGGACCTGCAGAGCAAGTGGTTAAAACTCCTCTAGGTGATTTTGTAAGAGGTGAAATTGATGCTGAAATGGCGAAAGCTCAGTCTATCATTGACTCAAACTCTGTTAAAATCACATCATTGTTACAAAAGAGTTTTGAAGTAATGCCAGAAGCGAATGTACCTTTTGGTAGAGTAATTCCTTCATATGTTCAGGCATTCTTTGCAGCAGGTGATGAAGAAAACGGAATGATGTATGCTGATAAAATGTTCGGTATTTTTGAAGAGGATATAGACTATTATTTAAGTGTAGATCCAGAATTCTCTTTACCAATGATTCAAGATTTCTTTGATTCATACAGAGGAGTATTCTCATTGTATCAAACAGTATCTGTTTATAGTTCTGATGAAGCTTACCAAACAACTGTTGGTGAAAGATTCTACAACATTACAATGAAAGTACAAGCAGGATTAAATCCAATAAGAAGAACTAAACCAAATGGAAGTGCAAGAGTAAATGCAACATTTGATTCATTCTTCTGTACATACAAACAGCTTTATAATTCTTTAGGATTGACCAACTACGACAATTCTTTATGCCCTGATGCAATTCCGGGCTTATAAAATACCAAAATGGCCCCGGAGACTTTTCAAAGGGGCCATTTTTGATTTTGCGTCTGATGCAAAAACAATTTACCTCACTTTTGATGACGGTCCTCATCCCGAAACAACCCCTTTATTGTTGGATGTACTAGACCAATTCAATATCAAAGCCACCTTTTTTTGCCTGGGTGAAAATGTAAAAGATTATCCACAATTATTTCAAAGGATTTTAGATAAAGGTCATGCAATTGGCAATCATGCCATGAACCATATCAAAGGAACCATGACCAACACTAATGATTATATCAAAGATGTTGAAACAGCAACTGAATTAATTAATTCAAAATTGTTCAGACCACCATATGGTAAAATTAAACCGTCACAATTTAAAGCCTTAAAGCAAAAGGGATATCGCATTATTTTTTGGTCAATTATGGCGTACGACTTTGATCAAAACTTAAGCACTGATACTTTTATCTCCAAAATGCAAAAACTAGCTTATCCAGGAGCCATTTACGTATTCCACGATAACCAAAAGTCGATTGAGACGATTCAAAATGAATTACCCAAAGTAATTGAAGCTTTGATAGATGATGGTTATGAATTTAAAAAAATTGAGCCCGAATTATTTTCCTAAATTTGACGACGTTTTTACAGCATGATGAATCAAATTACACAATGTCCTGTTTGCGATTCAAGTGAATTTTCAACTGCACTTGAAGGAGTAGATTATGGTTATACCCAAGAAGAATTTACAATAGTAAGTTGTACTTCTTGCGGATTTTGGTTCACCAATCCCATTCCTACCGAAGATAAAATAGGTGATTACTATAAAAGTGAAAATTACATTTCACATACTTCATCTAAAAAAGGTCTTTTTGAAAGGCTTTATCACATAGTAAGAAAAAGGGCAATTAAACAAAAGTTTAAACTTAGCTCAAGAGGAAAATCACAAGGGCATCTATTAGACATTGGATGTGGAACAGGTGACTTTTTACTTTTTGCAAGCCAAAATTGGAAAGTAAAGGGATTAGAACCCTCTGATGATGCACGTAAATTAGCAGCCGACAAAGGAGTTGATGTTTCTCCAGCAACGGATTTGCATAGTTTAGAAGCCAATACTTTTGACAGTATTACCATGTGGCATGTATTGGAACATGTTTATGATTTAAATAAGGATTTGGCCCAAATTAAAAATGTATTAAAAGATGATGGATACTTGTATGTAGCAGTTCCTAATAGAACATCTTTTGATGCGAAACACTACCAAAAATATTGGGCAGCATATGATTTACCTATCCATCTTTATCACTTTGCACCGGCTGACATTAAAACGCTTATGAAAAAGCACGGAATGGAAGTAGAAAAGGTATTACCAATGAAGTTTGACAGCTACTACGTAAGCATGCTTAGTGAGCAATATAAAAATCAACACAAAAAATTATCAATTGGTGATATCATTAAAGGTTTTTGGAATGGATTTAGATCCAACATGAAAGCAAATAATGAGACTTATTCAAGCCAAATATATGTCATAAAAAAAGCCGCTTAAAATAAGCGACTTTAGTTTAGATTATTTATTTGACTAGAAGTGTAAACAAGCTCCAAATGTGAGTGGTTTTGCAACTCTGGATGCCTGGTTTTCAAATAAAGGCAGCATATCAAAATTGGCAAACACTCCGAAATTTCTGAAACCTACTCTGGCCGTTAAAGATGCCTGAAAAGGGTTTACATTATATCTTCCTTTCACTTTTGATTTAGCAGTTCCCTCAGTAGTCTCATATTCATATTTCATTTTAGAATTGAAACGCACTCCTCCAATTACACCAACGGCAACATGAAAGTTCTTTTTCTTGTACTTAGATGTATTGAATTGTAACAACAACGGAACTGTAAAATAACTTACGCGCAGCTGATTTCTGGTATATCCGCCTGTGATACTGCTATCTAAAAAAGCAAAAGTAGTATCTGAGTTGGCGTATAGCGTAGCATATTGATTCTTTAATCCGTATCTGCTATTGGTAAATCCTGCACCGGTTACCAGACCAACATGCGGTGTTCCCAATTTTATAAAATACTCTAGAAAGTTAAAGTTATAAGTGAATGAACTTGCCGGATCTATTTTCAAATGCTCTTCTGTAAAATCAGGTTGGAATTGATTATTCATCAACATGTTCACTCCTACTTCAAATCCAGACCAATAAGCTAGATCAGTATTTTCTTTGTATGACTTTCCTTCTTTTTCATCCGGATCTTCAAAGTCAGTTCCTTCATCATCAACTCTGATGGTATCATTATTAATGATGATAAACTCTGTATTTCCAATATTAAACCTGGTTGTATCAGGTTTGTTTTCTTGTGAATTTTCATTCTGTGCCAGGCCAATTGTGGCAGTTGAAATGATTGCTAATAATGTAAATATCTTTTTCATTGTTTTAATTTTTTGTGGTGAAGAGAGGACATACTGCAGGCCTAACAAATCCGCTCTTTCCTTGTTATTTGTGGGACGACTTAATGATTCAAAAGTTACAGTTGGGTATGAAGATTTTTAATCTTTTTTACGCTCAAATTCAAAGCGACCAATTTTAAAGTGGTGAGCCACATAATTATTGGTTTGAGTTTCCTTTTCTCTTTGATAATAAATGTCTCTGTTAAAAATATTAGATGCTACACTTGTTATTGGTTTGATGGGCTCTTCAATAATTGTTTCAGGATCAAATACGGCTACATCATCTTCTTCAATTATGATTTGGTCTTCAATATTTTCAGGAATTGGATTCTTTTGATCATTAGGATCTTTTTGATCAATAATTCCATCCTCTTTTTTCACTATATCTTCATTCAAATCCGGTTGAATAATTTGCTTGAGACTAGTATCTTTTATTGCATCTTTTTCATGTTGATCTTCTGCAAATAAATTAGATTCATAGCGAATTAAGTTTTCATTAATACCGTATGAATTTTCTGAGCTAACAGCTGAATCGTTTACATCAACACCAAATGACTTAAGAGCAATTGGATTCACTCCATCATGCGAATTCAAAGTGTTAAGCTCATCATTTTGTTCTGCTACACCTGAATTATTTATTTCATTGTTTCCAAAAGGAAATAAACTAATAAAAATTACAATCACAGCTGCTGCTGCAGCATAACGAACAAACATAGGAATGATAATTCCGTTCTTTTTCTTAAGCTGATCTTTGTTATCAAATACCTCATTTAAATTTGGAACTAACTTAGTATTTTGATAGTAGAGATAATCCAAATCTAAACCTTTAGAAGCCACGGTTTGATCCAGTTTTTTTAATTCTGTTTGATCCAATTGTCCTTCTATAGCAGCAATCATTTTCTCTTCAATTTCATCATCAGAAATATCCATCAACAATGCAGATTTAGACATACTGATTTCATCATCTGACTTTAATTGTAAATCCGATAAATCAATGTCCAACTCTTCTTTAAGCTCAGGATGTTTTTGAATAAAATCCATCAACTCAAACTCTTGCTGAGCATTGAGATTCCCTTCCAAATAATCTAGGAAAAAGGCCTCATAGTTATTTAAGTTGATGCGTTCCATTAGTCAATTACTGCTTCTATACTTACTAAATAATCTTTCAATTTCTTTCTTGCTCTAAAGATGTAAACCTTCACTTGACTTTCTTTAAGACCAGTGATTTCACCAATTTCGTCATAAGCATAACCTTCATAATCTCTCAACAAAACAACTGTTTTTTGAATTTCAGGCAATTGGTCTAGGGCTTCGTGCAACACCTCCTGTAAATCAGTATTAAAAGAAGGTTTTTGTTGAACATGACGATCAATTGTATCTACATCATCCTTAAACTTTTCTTTTCTCAACACATCAATCATAGTATGATGAGCTGTAGTGAACAAGTAGGATCTAACTTTCTCGTAAGAGATGTTTTCTTTTCTTTCCCATACTTTGGCAAAAGTGTCTTGCACAACATCTTTAGCAACATCTGTATTTTTCAGATGCTTCACGACAAAGCGGTAAATGTTATCCGCATAGTCTTCAACTGCTTTATTGTACTCTTCTCTTGTCATTTCTTTTCATGGGGTAACCTGAAAAATCAGGATGAAAATCTAACATCTTTTTCCGTCAATTTTCTGTAGGACGGAGCTACATTTAAAAAGTTACAGCTTCAAATTATTTTAATTCAAATTTAATTGGAAGAATGTATGTTTTATCCTCAAAATTAAGCAATTCTGCAGCTGGTAATGTTTTTACAGCAGACAAAGCTTCAGCATTTAATTCTTCTGATAATCCTTCCAAAACTTCTGCTTCTACATTTCCATCAACCACTTTGAAGGCAACATAAACTGTTCCTTCCTCATGATTTTGAATAGCATTTTTTGGATAATGTATTTTCTCAGCTACAATCTTTGTAATCTGGTTAAGTTTGGGATCATTACTTGCTTGAGCTGTTTGCACTCCAACAAAAAAGGTTAAAAGGGTGGTTATTAATAAAGTTTTCATAGTGTTAACTTTTACTGTTTTCAGTAGGACCCATTTTTGAATTAAAAGTTACAGTGCAAAGAAATTTTAACCGATTTTAACTTTTCTACAATCTTTTAACAACCCTTTGGAAAGCTTAAATTTTAGGTAACTTTGCCTTCTATGTTGACGCTAGATCCTAAAGAATTAGAAATACCTGTATTACATGGCCATTTGTTAGGTGCAATTGGTCCACGTCCTATTGCATTTGCAAGTACCATTGACGAAAATGATGTTCCTAATTTGGCTCCCTTCAGCTTTTTCAACGTGTTTTCTGCCAATCCACCTATTATGGTTTTTTCTCCGGCAAGGAGTGGAAGAACAGGGGCAACAAAAGACACCTATGAGAATGTAAAAAAGGTTCCTGAAGTTGTCATCAACGTAGTTACTTATGACATTGTTCATCAAATGTCTTTGGCCAGTTCTCCTTACGAATCGGGCGTAGATGAATTCATTAAGGCGGGATTTACCAAATTAGAATCTGATACCATAAAACCGTTCAGGGTGGCAGAATCTCCTGTTCAATTTGAATGCAAAGTAATTGAGGTAAAAGAATTGGGCAATGGTGGCGGAGCAGGAAATCTGATCATATGTGAAGTGACACGCATTCATATTGATGAGAAAGTAATGGGTGATAATGGAAAAATAGATCAACAAAAAATTGATTTAGTCGCCAGAATGGGTGGTAATTGGTACTGCAGAGCAGACAAGAATTCTATGTTTGAAATCACCAAACCAATTGTTACAAAAGGAATTGGATTTGATCAAATACCACAGGATATATTGTCCTCTAGCATTTTGACCGGAAATGACCTGGGCCAATTAGCAGGCATTGAAGAATTACCCAATGAAACGGATGTCAATGATTACAAATTAGTTGAATTGGCAGATTTATTCGTTTCTTTGGAAGACGAACAAGCAGCATTAGAAATAGCGTTGCACAAAAAAGCAAAAGAGCTTTTAAATGAAGATAAATTGGAAGAAGCTTGGAAAACCCTCCTCTCTTTCAATAATTAATTGTATTTTATAATAATACCAACCTGTAAATAAGTTATAATATGTATACCCTTAAAGGAGAATTAAAAGTAATTAGTGAGATTCAACAAATCAACGATTCTTTCAAGAAAAGAGAATTTGTAGTTGTGGATGCTTCGGGACAATATGCTCAAACAATTTTGTTTCAAGCTGTTCAGGACAGAGTTGAAATGTTGGACAATTTTAAGGTAGGAGATAATGTAGAAGTTACATTCTTCCTAAGAGGTAGAGAGTGGACCAATCCTAAAGATGGAACTGTAAGATTTTTCAATTCGCTTGATGCATGGAAAGTTGAACCATTAGGAAGTGGTGCCGGAGAATCTGCTACAACAGCTGATAATGCTGAAACTTTCGTAGCTGAAGGAGACGACGACTTACCATTCTAAGTTATCCCGGCTGGACTTATTCCTGTTTTAAGTTTCCAATTGTTTTAACAATTTTTTAGCACTTTAACACAGAAAATCATCATATATTTGTTTAAACATATATTTTGATCATGTTAAAGAAAATCATCATAGGAACAGTTATTGTCGTTGTATTGGCAGTGGCTATCATATTCATAATTCCCTGGGGAGAATATGAAAGTAATATTGAAAAATCTAATCTGGAAGAAACAATAGATTACAACAATGAAGAGGTAAACTCATCCCCTTCTTTGGATACGCTACTAGGCACTTATTACACCAGCACCAAAGATGGAGTTGCCGAAATTTTGTTTCATACTGACGGTTTAAAAACTACAAAAGGTGGATTCACTGAATTTGAAATAACTTTTGAAGTACCAGAAGATTTTAAACAATCTACTCTTAGCGTAAAAATTGTTACTGAAAGCCTAAACACAGGCAATAGTACAAGAGATGAGCACTTAAGAGAAGAGGGTTTTTTCCACGTAGAAAAATATCCTGAAATCAATTTCATTTCATCATCAGTTGAGATGGGCGATACTTCATATGTTGCCAAAGGTGAATTGACGCTTAATGGAACTACCAAATCTTTAGACGTACCATTTTTACACCTTGGCAGTGGTGGGGAAACTACAGCAAAGTTTGAGGCATTTCAAGGATCATTTGAAATAGACAGAACCGCTTATGGTCAGGATGAAGAAACCGGAGTAGGAAATATTGTAAAAGTGAACTTCTACTGTGAATTAAAATTGCAACAGTAAACCAAAGTCCTTCAAGCAGAAAGTATTTTAATATATTTACTTTATGCTTGGAGGATTCATAGGACTTTCTGTTTTACTGGTATTTATCATGTTTATGATAATGTATGCCAGAAGAAGAAATCAAAACAAAGCCGAATTATTTAAAGCATTTGCAGAGAGTAAAGGTCTGGAATATGGCCAATCTACACAGTTTCTTTACATGACACCTCAACTCACGGGCTCAGTTGGGGATTTAACAATCAGAATTGACGAAAAAATAATAGGTAAGGGAAAAAGTAAAAAAGTATATACCCAAATCATTTTTTCAGACTCCCCTATTAAGGTTGATTTTAAAATTGGAAAGGAAACTTTCTTCTCAAAAGCGGGTAAAATTTTCGGATTTAAAGACATTGAATTCCAGGATCATCAATTTGATAAAACCTTTTTAATAAAGTCATCTGATGAATCATCATTTAAAGCTTTTCTTGACTATAAAAAACAAGCTTTACTTTCAAAAAATCAACACGATTTAAATGGGACGCTTCAATGCGAATCTGGTGTGTTTTCATACGTAAGTAGAATGGAAATACAAAAACCAAGTCAAATTACACAATTAGATCATATCCTTGAACTCATGCTTGAACTTCAAAAGAACTAATATGAAATTAATATCATCCTTATTTTTTACAGTAATATCATTAATGTCATTTGCACAATTACCTTCGGATTGGATGGGCCATTTTGAAGGTGAACTTACCTCTGTTAATCTAGCCGGTAAAACGGCAAATTTTCACATGGAATTGGATATAGAATTAAATAGTGACAGCACTTACAATTTCACATTGACTTATGGTCAAGATGAGCAACAACAAAAAAGAAGCTATTTACTTAAAAAAGCAGATCAAAATCATTACACACTTGACGAACAAAATGGAATTGAACTGGACATGAACTTTGGAAACAACAGGTTAGTTAGTGTATTTGAAGTACAAGGGAATTTTTTACATGTCTCATACATAAAAACAAAAAAAGGTTTTAAATACGAATTATCTTCTTCAAAGAAAGCTAAAAAGACAGGAGGAGAAAAAGATGCAAATGGCAATGAAATTCCAGCCGTTCAATCTTATAACACCTTATCTTTTCAATATGCTACTTTGAAAAAAACTAAGAAAAAATGAGTTTTTCAGACAAGTTTATAAAGGGATATTCCAAATTATTACCTAGTCCTTTTACTATAGCCATCATTCTTACAGTAATTACCTTTATCCTGGCCTTAGTAATTACTAAACCTGAAAATGTTGGCATTGGAACTTATTCAATTGACCTTTTAAAACATTGGGAAAATGGTTTATGGAACAATACATCAAGTGGACTGTACTTTGCGTTTCAGATGATGCTAATGCTTGTTTTAGGACACATAATTGCTTTATCAAAACCTGTTGCTAAATTCATCAATTATATTATCCAGCCCTGTGTAGATACAAAGTCAACTGCATATGTTGTGACCATAAGCACTATAATGGTAAGCTTATTTAATTGGGGATTAGGATTAATATTTGGAGCAATTCTAGCAAGAAAAGTAGGAGAAAAATTTAATGAACTCAATAAACCACTCAATTACCCATTAATAGGAGCTGCAGCATACTCAGGATTAATGGTGTGGCATGGAGGCATATCAGGATCAGCTCCTATTAAAGCATCTGACGAAGGTAATATTCCAACTTTACTCAATGGAATGGATGTTGATCTTACTACCGTTCCCAGCAGAATTGACATGTCTGAAACAGTTTTTTCACCTATGAATATAGTTGTCACGATTGTTTTGCTAATTGCATTGCCTTTACTCATGTATTGGATTGGAAGAAAAGATAAACCCTATCACAATCTGCCTAAGCTTACGAAAGAAGAAGATAACAATGAAGAAGTTGCAGGAGCAGAAAAACTTGATCACAGTAAAATTTTAGCCTTTACTATTGGTGGTTTTATCATATTCTATGCATTTCACAAAGCAGTAATTCAGCCAGATTACCTATCGCTTAAATTTTTACAACCAAACTTCATCAATTTGACTTTACTTGGATTAAGTCTTATCATGCACAGCAGCATTCATAGGTTTCTTAAAGCCGGTAATGATGCCATTCTGGGAGCAACAGGAATATTACTTCAGTTTCCCTTGTATTTCGGAATATTAGGACTAATGGTTGGTTCTGGATTAATCATGGAAATTTCAGATGCTTTTGTTGATGCGAGCAATGAAAACACTTTCCCATTATACACATTTGCTTCTGCGGGAATAGTAAACATTTTTGTTCCATCAGGAGGAGGACAATGGGCCGTACAAGGACCAATTATAATTGCAGCAGCTCAAGAACTTGGTGCTTCTTATTCCAAGTCAATAATGGCGCTATCCTATGGAGATCAATTAACAAATATGCTACAGCCTTTTTGGGCATTACCATTGTTAGGAATTACCGGCTTAAAGGCAAAAGACATTTTACCTTATACCTTGATTTTGTTCTTAGCCGGATTAATAATATTTGTATTAGGACTGATTATCTTTTAAGCTTCCCAACGTTCATCATGGGGTTTGTAAAAAAGCAATACAAACAAATAAATAGGATAAAAAAGTTGATGTATTAGCACAATACCTAAATCTGAAAAACCATTTTGAACTCCATTGTACATCCTTAAAAAAAGGTATTCAATTAAATACTTACAAAACAAAGGGACAAGAAAAAGCACATCAGCATATACCAACGATAGGGCTATTGAAACAATTGGAACTATTGCAATCAATGAAACAAATAGACCCAACAATAAAGATATTCCACTCTTCATTTTGAATACCTTATTGATCCACCTTTTCCTTTGATTAAACAATGTGATTAAATCAACAGGGGCATCTGTTTCCACTTCTATTGAACGCACTTTTGTTACTTGTATATCTGCATGCAATTCTTTAAAAGCATTTAGTAAAAAAACATCATCCCCTGAGGCGATATTAAAATCTGATCTTATTTCTTTCGCTTGAAAATAACGCTCTTTTCTAAACAAAAAATTAGCTCCATTACTCAATAAAGGTTTATTGAATTTAACTGATATAAAAGTTAAAATCTGCATCCAATCAAACTCAATACTTCCCAAACGAGCAATGAAATTATTAGCTTTCAATCGTACAGGCAAAATCCAACAATCAGCCTCAGCCATCATGTAAACAGTGTTGAGATAAGATTCATTAAATCTAATGTCTGCATCCCAACATAAGATATAATCAAATTGAGAATTAATTATAGCTGTATCAATTGCATCCTTTTTACCTTTTCCATTATTCAACAAAATTTTATGTGGTTTTAATAGATCTTTTGTCAACAAAGCTGCTGTATTATCAGTAGAATGATCATCAACAAAAAAGAATTCAACCTCCATTGATTTGGGAATAATAACCTTGTTAATGCTATCGATTAGACCATGGATACGATCCTCCTCATTTTTAAATGGAATAACAACACTCAATTTTTCAATTTTACCTCTTTTAAGTGGATGTTTTCCCAGGTAAATTCCACTGAAAATTACCGCTAGCAATAATTGTAATAGTGCTACAGTCATGACAATGTAAAACACTTGCGGCATCATCATTCCTTAGATTTTAACAATGGTAAAGCCCCGACAAGAGCAGGCAGACCCAAATTAATCATCCACAATAAAAATACAGAAGTTAAAATAACTGGTGTTTGCACTCCATAAGATTCTAAAACAAATAAGGCTGATGCCTCTCTAACAAAGAGTTTACCAAACAAAAATGAAGGAATTATAGATGTAATTAAAAAGACTAATGCAATAGCAGGAATCAAATTTGACGCTTCACCATTAGCGTTAAAAGCCACCAATAAAAGGTAGAATTGAACTAAAAATATAATATATCTTAAAGAGCTAATAATGAAAAGACTAAGTTTTAATATTAACGACTCATTTTGTATAAAATTCAATGCGGATCTTAATTGCTCAGAGTACAACCTAGACAAGGGATTAAAATCAATTATTGCGGGATATAAGAACAGTACAAATCCGGCCACTAGAACTAATATTGCGGAAAAGCGAATGGCATTTTCATCAATAGCAGGATCTTCAAAACCAATGATCATAAGTGCACCAGTACCAAAGACAATGCTCGCATTAAATTGAGCCAAATTGGAATGAATTGTAGACACAATTGCTTTGGTTCTGTTCACTTTCTGCAAACGAATTGAACGACCAATAAAATTACCGATTCTGTTTGGTGTTAATAAACTAGTACTTATTCCGGACAAAACATCTAAATAGGTCTGTCCAAAACTTTGCCTTTCAATGCGCCTTAAAAGTAAATGCCATTTAACCGATTCAAATAACCAATTAATTGGCATCAACAATGCAGCTATCACAATGAATACAACACCATCTTTATTAAAGGATAAAAAATCAATATCATCATCCCTAAATGATGCGCTTAATTTCCACCCTATAAACAACAATAAAGCCAGTCCGAAGACTAGCTTTATCATTAATAGTTTATTTTTCTTTGTTTTGGTCAACCTATTAAAAGTTGGTATTCCATCTTAATTTACGCTCATTCAACAAACCACGCAAATCTTCGGCAGCTTTTTTAAATTTGAAAACTCCCGCACCAATTGCTTGATTAATGTACATTTCTGCAGTATCAAACTCACTTAACCAAATGTATGCCTCAGCCAAATTAGTATATAATAAAGCCGTTACTTTATCATTTACTCTTGCTTTGTTATCACCCATGTTACTTTCTTTTAACATAGTTTTCCAAATTGTAATGGCCTCATTAATTTTACCTTTTGCTGCTGCTCTGTCTCTTGACTGCCCAACCATTTGATAACCTTGTGATGCAACTGTGAAAGCATTTACCAAATCATTGTATTGATGATCCTTATGCTTTTTAACCGTGTAAATTTCACAAGTACGTGTTTTAACAGGGTATCCACATTTATCATTAATAAAAGTATTGATTTGAGAATAAGAAGTAGATCTGGCACTATTCTCTACATCAGTCCAAATTTTACTTTCATTGTCCAAAGCATATAAATCATATTCATATTGAGATGCATAAGTTCCAATTGTATAAGATCGTATAGAGTTTAGAATGATAGTTTGCAAAACAACACCACTTGAAGGGTCTTCAACTTTTAATTCTAATGGAAGCTTATAATTTGCTGTATATGTATATTTTATAGCTGCTCCTTCGCCTTTTTGAGACATTTTTATTTCATAATTTGAAATAGGTAAGATTCCTACTGTGATAGTAGCACCACCTTCTCCTCTGTCAAAACCGGCTAATGAAACTGAGTTTGAAACCTGATCATCTAATACATCTGCATGTAAAAGTGGTTGGGGTATTTCTCTCATGATTGGTGCAGACGGATAAATAGGCTCTTTAGGCTGAACAACCGTAGTATTTCCACCATTTACCGCTTTTTGCCATGTCACCATTTGTGTTAAATAGTTCTTTTTGGCATTTTTCACTTGCTCTTTCCAGGCTATTAATAAAGCTTCATATTCAAGTGTAGCTTGTTCAACTTTTGCTTGATAAGCAACCAAACTATCGTTATTAGCTTGTTCATACTTACGTTCTACAAGCACATTAAAGGTCTTATAATCAGTCGAAATTGGATTTGATGGCAATTGAATAAAATTGAAGGAAACCTTATTTTCCGTCACATTTTGACCCATAGCCAAAGTACTTATTCCGGCCACCATTAATAGTATCATTTTTTTCATAGGCGTCTATTTAATCTTTAAATATAAAAATATTGATTAGTTCACACCCTAAAACAACAATCTTGCCAATGTGATTTATTTTTAACATAAATAACTAAACATCAACATCCCTACATATACAATTAACCTTCAATTTGATATATTTACATACTTGGATTTTTTGGTGAGGTGAAAACAACTTTCAAAACTTTATTCTTTTTAGTCTTTTTGACCGCTTGTCAAACAGAAACTGAAGTTGATGTATCTGCAGAGCAATCAGCACTGTCAGAGGAATATAATGGCACATTCATCAACCAACAAACAGGAGACACAATACCAACAGGTGAATTTATTTCATTTGATAACAACGGTGTTGCACATGAAAATGGTAGAATATCTATAGAACATAAAGGAAGGCCTTATGGAACAGTAGAAATTCCTTTTCGTAAAAATGAAGGTTATATAAAGGAACATCACGCCTCTTACTTTAACCTGGATTCTGCAATAGTACCTGATTATAATGACACACTTTATTTGCCTCCAGCCGAAGTATTTATCGAGCCAAAAATTGTATCTGTTAAAGAACCTCAGCAACAACATCTCCTTCCAGCAAGGTATAAGGACAATGCTCAATACGATATCAGAACTTTGACTAAAGACGAAGGACTTCCAAGTAATATGGTATTAGACATTATGGTTGATGCCAATGAATATGTTTGGATGGCCACTGACAAAGGTTTGGTAAAATATGATGGACGATCAATTAAAACTTATGATGAAAAGGCGGGATTACCTGAGTCTAACATCACATGTTTAGCACAGGACTTAGACAATAACATTTGGTTTGGTACCAGGAGTTCAGGCGTTATTAAATATGACGGAATGAACTTTACAATTTATCCTATTGATTCTATTGCACTTGCAAAAAAGATCAACCACATCACTTTTGACCATGACAATGAATTATGGATGACAATTGAATTTGGAGGGTTTGCTCACTTTGACGGAACAAAATTCTACAAATATCAACAGGCACAAGGAGTTGTTACTAACCGTCCTACTACCAGTGTATGTGTTGATCCTCAAAACAGAAAATGGATCAGTGGTTTTGGAACTTCGGGTTATGTGATTGATGAAAACAATGTGCTTCGCATTTTACATTCACATCATCATACCAGCACTGGATCTACCTATATCAATGTAATTACAATGGATAAAAATGGGCAACCATATTTTTCTCATTGGAGCGGTTATTTTGCTCATTTAGATAGCGACACAATAAGAACTTTCAGAATTGAAGGAACTCCCGTACCTGATTTGAATATAGACATATATGAAGACAAAGAAAATAATTTATGGTTAGCAGGATATGGAAGAGGATTGTTTCGTTGGAATAGAAACACTAATGAATTAAACCTCTTTGGAGAAGAAGAAGGGATGAATAGCCGCTATGTTGTTTCAATGGACGAAGATCAACATGGTGGACTTTGGGTGTCTACTGAAAATGGAGGAGTTTCATATTTTAAAAAACACTCATTTACTAGTCTAAATCAATATACAGGCTTAGAAAACAACTTGATTTACAGTGTAAAAGAATTTCCCAATGGCACATATTATTATGCTTCACAAGAAGGTGTTATGATTCATGACACATCTGGTTTAAGAAAATACAACCAACACTTTGTTTCAAGAGATATAATGATAAAGCCGGATACCAGTGTTTGGATAATGGGATTAAATGGTGGTCCTATAAGGGTGAAGAGTGACGGTACGGCCGGAAGATTTGGAAATGGATTTGGATGGCCATACAACCCAACATGTGTAGACACCTCCTCCAATGGAGATATTTGGATGGCTGGAAATTTTAATCCTCTTACTCATGTAGCGGACACTGCTGTTTACAATTTTAGCTATCCACAAGGACTGTATATCACCAATTACCGTGATTTATTAATCACTGATAAAGATGAAATATGGATTGCTTCTGAAGGACAAGGTGCGGCTGTAATAATAAAAGACAGCATTAAATATCTCACAAAGAAAGAAGGAATGCTTAGTATGATCATTCATCAACTATCAGAAGACAAGAATGGTAGAATATGGATGTGTACTGAAAAAGGACTGAATTATTACGAAGATGGTGTTTTAAAAAGGGTTGATCATCCTTTAATGAACAGAAACATCATGGCACTTATTCAAGACAAAGAAAACCGTTATTGGATAACAACGGATCATGGAATTTTAGTTTTGGTGCCTAATGAATCCGTTAATAATCAATGGGATTTAAGTGACTATCAAATTCAAAGATTTGACAAAAGCAATGGTATTACCAGCATAGACTTTATTCAAGGTTCAATATTCATTGATTCTGAAAATAGAATCATGATGGGATCTGAAGGTGGATTAATTATTAGAGATTTAGACAATTTAAACTTTGATAAAACACCTCCGAAATGTTATTTGGAAACCGTTTACATCAATGGACATTTTGTTGACTACAAAAATTTAGAAGAGAGTGATTCAGCTGTAATTGACGATATTTCAAGTATCCAAACATCAGGAACTGAGGACAACCACAATATTCCAAAATCTTTAGAATTACCACACACACTCAATCATTTGACATTTGAATTTTCAGGAATTAACTGGAAAGATCCGGACAATTTACAGTTCAAATATTACTTAGAGGGTTTTGAAAAAGACTGGAATATAAGTAGAGACAACAACACTGCAGATTACAGAAACTTGTCTTATGGCAAATATACTTTTCATTTAAAAACTATTGCAAGAGATGGAACAGAGAGCGAAACTACCTCCTTTTCATTTGAAATTAATAGGCCATGGTGGCATGCCTGGTGGGCGCGTATTTTATTCTTATTAATAATTATAGGAATTGTTTTTGGAATCATTAAGTGGCGAACTTTAGAATTAAGAAGAAGGCAAAAAGTGCTTGAAAATGAGATAGAGCTTGCAACAGAAAGTATCCGAAAACAAAAGGAAATAGTAGAATCTCAAAAAGAAAAAGTAGAGGCAGCACATGAAGTGTTAAATACTAAGAATCAAGAAATTCTAGATTCAATCATGTACGCAAAACGAATTCAAAATGCGATCATGCCATCTGAAAGAATGATCAATGAAGCGATTCCGTCTTGTTTCGTTCTTTATAAACCTAAAGATATAGTTGCAGGAGACTTTTATTGGATGGAAGAAGTTGGAGATGATGTGTTACTAGCTGCCGCGGATTGTACAGGACATGGAGTTCCAGGAGCTATGGTTTCCGTAATTTGTAACAACGGCTTAAACAGAGCTGTAAGAGAATTTGGTTTTACCGACCCGGCTTTAGTATTGAATAAAACGCGAGAATTGGTTATTGAAGAGTTCCAAAAATCTGATGAAGGAGTGAAAGATGGAATGGACATTGCCCTTATTAAATTGAACAAAACCAATGGAAAAATTAAGAGCCTAGATTATGCAGGAGCTAATAATCCATTGTGGGTAATCAGAAAAGGAACTAGCACAATAGCAGAATTGGAAGGTACATTACCGGAACGCAGTAAAGTTTTGGAGCAAGATGGATTTACATTCATTGAAATCAAAGCGGATAAACAACCAATTGGAATTTTTGAGGATCAACAGCCATATACCACTCACCATTTTGATTTAATGGAAGGTGATACCATTTTTATATTCTCAGATGGATATGCAGACCAATTTGGTGGCGATAAAGGCAAAAAAATGAAGGCCGCCAACTTTAAAGAATTATTGATGTCTGTTCAAAATCAGGATATTGAAAATCAGATTAAGTTTATTGAAACTGAATTTGAAAAATGGAAAGGTGAGTTTGAACAACTAGATGACGTCTGTGTTATAGGAGTGCGAGTGTAATGAGCACGAACTATAACAGATGACGGAATCTAATCCTGAAATGAAATGGAAGGATTGATGATGAAAGCTCGCAATGCGAGCGCAGGAACGAGCACATTCAGGCTGAATGGTCAAGCGAGTCCGTCTGTGTTATAGGAGTGCGAGTGTAATTAGTGCGAGTTTAAGACTTAATATGCACCACAATTTTACCCATTGATTTTCTAGACTCCAACAAATCGTGTGCTTTACCTATTTCTTCTAACTGAAATTCGGCACCCACGTGTGGTTTTACTTTTCCCTCTTTTAATAAGGCTACACACTCTTTCATACAACGCGATAATATTTTAGGTGCATTATCTCCTATTTTAAGCATGTTAATACCCATTATAGACTTGGAGTTCATAACTAAACTAATTGGCATCAATAAACTCATTTTTCGTGCAAAATTAAGAGCAGAAAATACTCCCCACTTTTTATTGGTTAAATCAGACGCTCCAAACAACATTACTTTGCCTCCTGATCCTATTAATCCAAAATCCTTTTTATAGGTAGCTCCTCCAATAGGATTAAAAGTAGCTTGCAATCTTTCTTTTTTTATGATTTTAGGAATCTCTACCGCATAATCCTGCGTGCGGTAATTCATTACATGATCTGCTCCTTGCTGTTTCATATAATCCAACTTATCATCACTACCGGCATTTGCAAAAACTTCACAACCTTGCAACTTACACAATTGAATTAATGCCGTTCCAACTCCACCTGCTCCGGCATGAACCATTACTTTATCCCCTTCATACAATCTAACAGAATCCATGCACATGTAATAAGCTGTTGCATATTGAACAGCAATAGCACAAGCTTCTCCTGCATTAATGTCCCCAATTTCTGCACATGCCAAACCTTGTGTAACGGCATATTCTGCATAACCACCAAATCTGGTAAATGCAACCACTCTTTTACCCACTAGGTGTTTGTAATCTTCTGATGCCGATTCCTCTACCATTCCAACCACTTCATAACCTACTACTGATGGCATAGGTGGTGCTTCTTTGTACTTGCCTCTACGAGACATGACATCAGCAAAATTTAAACCGAAAGTTTCAACTTTAATTAGTACCTCATTCTCCTTAGGAACGGGTTTAGAAATATCTCTGATCTCAAAGGCTTCTTCACCTTTGCCAACTTTAACAAGTACTGCCGCTTTCATTATTTATACGCTTCTACCACCACCACAAATTCACCCTTCACTGGATGTTGTGTAAAATGAGTGATTAATTCTTCTGGTGTTCCTCTTAAGGTTTCCTCAAACTTTTTACTGATTTCTCGACATACTGCAATTCTTCTTCCTTCCTGCAATACTTCCTGAAGCTGGGTTAATGCTTTTACCAATCTATGCGGAGATTCATAAAAAACTACCGTTCTTTCTTCTTCCGCAATTTTTTGAATTCTTGTTTGTCTTCCTTTTTTGTGTGGTAAAAAACCCTCATAAACAAACTTTTCAGTAGGGAAACCTGAATTAACAAGGGCTGGAACAAAAGCTGTGGCGCCTGGTAAACATTCCACTTCAATCCCTGCATCTACACAAGCCCTAACCAACAAAAATCCGGGATCGGAAATTCCAGGGGTTCCAGCATCAGAAACCAGACCGTAAATCATTCCGTTCTGTAATTCTGAGAGAATTCTATCCACTACTTTATGCTCATTATTTAAATGAAATGCGATTAGCTGATTACTAATTTCAAAATGTCTTAAAAGATTTCCGGTAGTTCTGGTATCTTCAGCCAATACTGCATTTACCTCAGCTAAAAGCCGAACAGCTCGATAAGTAATGTCCTCAAGATTACCAATGGGAGTGGGAATAACATATAGCTTGCCCATTACTCACATTTTATTTCATACATAGCCGGCCAAAGTTTACCGGTTACGTACATTTTACCATCATTATAGGCTATACCGTTTAAATAGTCCACGTATCCTTGTTGTGCATTTACTAAAGAGGCACAATTTAAATATCTCTTTACTTTTCCAGACGCAGTGTCAATTTGAGCTATTTTGCTGTCAGTATAAATATTTGCATAAATATCTCCATCAATTAACTCTAGCTCATTTAATTGAGGAACATTAGATTGATTGTCAAAAACTTGTAATCTCTTTACCTCTCTAAAAGTACGTGGATCTCTCCAAACTAAATCAGAAGATCCGTTTGACATGATAATGTATTGACCATCATTACACAATCCCCAGCCTTCACCTTCATATGTAAACTCAGTTAACAAATTGAAATTCATATCAAAAAGCCTACAACTTTGAGCAGTGTAAGAAATGTTATAAATAGTATCATTCATAATGGTAATTCCTTCACCAAAAATGTTTTTTGGAAGATCTACAAATTGATTGTGTTTTCCGGTTTTTAAATCCACATTGGCAACAACACTTAAGCCTCTTCTTCCGGTAGATTCGTAAAGTTTTCCCTTGTAAAACTCCAAACCTTGAGTGTAAGAACCAACTAAATGAGGATAAGTATTCACTATAGCTACATCACAAACTGAAGGAACTATATCTGAAAACAAAGTGACATTTCTGTTATCTCTGTGCTCATCACCCTTACCGTCTTTGTATTTTAAAAATATCTTGGTATCACCTACTCTTGCATTATTGGTAGGAATTCTAACAATTGTTGAAGTCAAATCAAGACTTTGATATAGCGTGTCTGCTACCCATAACTCAAGTTCATCAATTAAATCTGGATGATTTACATCTACCTGAACGCTAATTTCATCACCTATTACAAACTGATCACCATTTAGCGGAGATGAAATTTGTACATCTCTTTTGGGTGGTACTGTGTGATCAATATCTTCATCTGTTGTTTCTTCACCGGCACAAGCCGTTAAAAGCAAGGAAGTGAAAAAGACAAGGGTCCAATGATAAAATCCTTTTTGTTGTTTGTTCATCAGGGTTAAAAATTTGCAATCATATCCATCAAAACCTGCTTTTTTCTGGTACTTACAGGAACTTTTGTTCCATCTTTCATAATGATGTAACCATCAGACTTAATGAATTCTTTAATAAATGCTGTATTAATAAGATGAGATTGATGAACCCTAATAAAACCGTGATCTCCAAGTAGTTTGTCAAACTCCTTTAAAGTTTTTGTAACTAACAACTTAGTGTCATCAGTAAAATAAAACATGGTATAGTTGATATTAGATTCGCATCTTAAAATCTCATTCACATTAACGATATGAATCTTTTCTAGCGTATTTAGGGCAATACGCTTGGGTTGATTAAAGTTTTCCTTTAACAAATCAATACGATCTGCCGCCTGGTTTTGATTTTCAATCTTACTTACAGCATCCATTAATTCATCCGGATCAATTGGCTTTAACAAGTAATCCACAGCTGAAAACTTAAATGCCTTTACAGCATATTCATCAGAAGCAGTAGTAAATATCAATTTAAAATTCTTTTCAGGAAGGATTTCTAAAAGATCGAACCCAGAACCATCTTGCATTTGAATATCCAAAAACACTAAATCAGGTTGTACCTCCTTAATCAATTTTGCACCACTAACAACTCCTTCAGCACTACCAACAACCTCAATGTTTACACAATAATTTTCTAAATCAGATTTTAAAACCGTAATGGCTTCAGGGATATCATCTATAATAACAGCTTTAATCATAGTTGTCTTTTTATGACATTGGTTTTAATTTCACTATGAGATGCGTTGTAAATACAACTTCCGTTTTTAATCAATAAAACTTGTGGTGACTCATGAATAACGTTGAATTCCTCAGCAATTCTATTAGATATATCGCGGTGTCTCAATAAATCTAAATATACAGCTATTACATCATCTTTTAAAATTTCAATGTTAGAATCTAATTCTCTCTTAGCCATCAAGCTAGTAGCACACCTTGTACTGTGTTTAAATAACAGTACCGGCTTTTCATTAGATTGTTCAATTAAATCTTCTAACTGTTCTTGACTTGATAAGTCTACCCATTTATCGCTTGACACTTCTTTCTTAAATAATCCAAACATTAATATGCAGATTTAAATTGTTCAAGGAATCTCACATCATTCTCTGAGTATAATCTCAAATCGTTAACGCGATATTTTAATTGTGCAATTCTTTCTACTCCCATTCCAAAAGCAAAGCCTGCATACTTTTTAGAATCAATTCCACAAGCTTCTAAAACATTTGGATCTACCATTCCACAACCTAAAATCTCTAAAAACCCGGTATACTTACAAACATTACAACCATCTCCATTACAAATAGTACATGAAACATCTACCTCAGCTGATGGCTCAGTAAATGGGAAATATGACGGGCGTAATCTGATTTCAGCTTTTTCACCAAACATCTCTTTAGCGAAATACAATAGTGTTTGCTTTAAATCTGCAAATGACACATCCGTATCAATATACAATCCTTCTACTTGATGGAAAAAGCAATGCGCTCTGGCAGAAATTGCTTCATTACGATAAACTCTTCCAGGTGAAATAGTTCTAATTGGAGGTTCTTCTCCTTCCATCACTCTAACTTGAACAGAAGAAGTATGTGTTCGCAAAGCCATTTCATCATCCCCTTTTTGAATGAAAAAAGTGTCCTGCATGTCTCTTGCGGGATGTTCAGGCGGAAAGTTTAAAGCTGAGAAATTATGCCAATCATCTTCAATCTCTGGTCCTTCACTAACAGAAAAACCTATTCTTGAAAATATTTCAATAATCTCATTTCTAACTACTGCCAATGGATGACGTGCGCCAATTTCAATTTCCTCTGCCGGTCTACTCAAATCAAATTTTGATAGGTTGCCAGAAGATTTTTTACTGTTCGCCTCAGCAGCTTCATTGAATTTATCTTCTGCTAAAGTCTTTAAAGCATTAATTGCCTGACCAACTTCTTTTTTCAGTTCATTGGGAACAGACTTGAGTTCTTTGTACAAATCTTTCAATTTGTTTTTACTTCCCAAGTAAGCTATTCTAAAAGCCTCTAATTGTTCCTGTCCCTTAATTTCAGCAGCAGCAATTTCTTGTTCAATTTCGGTAATAAGTTGTTTTAAATCCATCAGGCTGTAACTATTTGTCTTATCAGATTGTTTTAAATACAACCAAGACAAAGATTTTATTCATACAAAATTAAAACTTTATTTATGAAATCTTTCGTCAAATCAGGGCTTTTCGCCATTATCAGTTTTCTTTTCATTTTTAATTTATCTGCTTGTAGAAGAGAAAAACCTTCAGTTGCCAAAGTATTAGTTGTAAATACTGATGGTGCACCAGTTAGCAATGCAGAAGTAATCTTGTTTCCAAACCCCGATCCTCAACTCGGACCAGTGGTAGAAGATGATGTTGCTTACACCAATGCAGATGGATATGCCATTTATGATTATACAGATGATTTTAATCTAGGTCAGGCAGGATTTAGGTTACTGGATATAAATGTTAATGCTCCCAATAATGAATATGGAGAAGGAATAATAAAAGTTGAGCCTGAGAAAACCACTGAAGTAACCGTTGTAGTAGCACCTATTTAGGTTGCCTGTAACTTTTTCATCCTTTCAATTGTTTTAGCATAATAATTAATCCATTTTATGTGGTTAATTAGCTATTATTGCCAACGCACAAGTATATGATTACGTCTCTATATTAGAAAATGCGAACCTTTTTGATAAAATTATCGTATTTTTGTTGGTGTACAGTAATTCATATACTTACAATTTGAAAAGAAATGAATAAGTTATTTGCAAAAATCGGAGTAGGAGTTATGGTATTGAGCATCTTTGGTGTTACCACTTTTACTTCATGTAAAAAAGAAGCTCCCACTATCGCAAAAATCAGAGTAGTTGATACTTCTGGTGCGCCTTTTGGAGGAGCTATGGTGAGATTATATCCTACACCTTCTATCGTAGAGCACGGTGCAATTATAATAGATGATACATTGATGTCTGATGCAGATGGAATTGCAACATTTGATTACACTGATCACTTTAATTTAGGTCAAGCTGGATTTACAGTATTGGACATTGAAGTAAGAAGTGGAGATTCACTGTACGGTCAAGGAATTATTAAAATTGAAGAAGAAAAGGTTAACGAAGAAACAGTAATTCTTCAACCATAAAAATTCAATTAAAAATATGCAACCCTGATTTCAATTTGAAGTCAGGGTTTTTTTATTGTTGTAATTTTGGATTCCAATGAATAATCTTCCACAAATAATTCAAGACAATTATCAAATTGAACTTATACATCAAAACCCTGAGTATAACATTGATATATATAAGTGCAAAGCAAATGACAATTCGCATCAATTACTGATTACTAACGGAATGAGCGTTTACGAGCAAAACGTAAATGAGGCAAATGCAGACTTACAACACATTGAATTGTATATGTGGTTACCTGAATATCTTAATCTAGAGAATAATAATTGGCCCATTCATTGGTTGAACAGAATTGCTCAATTACCACAAAAAAATAACACATGGTTTGGTGATGGTGATACAATTCCGGCAGGAAATCCACCACAAGAAATTGACGAACGATTAGCTACCAATCATTTTATTGTCAGTAGACCCAAACATTTACATGAAATTTACCAAGATGCAGATCTGAGTGCTAAAGGGTATAAATTACTTGCGGTTTTCCCTCTTTTTCAAGATGAAGTGAATTATAAACTAAAAAATTCACATACATTGCTTTATAAAAAGCTTAAAAAGAATAATTTAGACGAAAGAATAGACATTTTTAGACAGAGCGTAATGCAGCGAAAAATGTTCAAATTATTTTAACAGTTCGTTGTTTTTTCACAAATGTTCTTCCAAAGTGTTTATTTTTAAACATTGCTTGCTTATTGAGAATCATTTAAAGAACTTTACCAGCTAACTACATCTACTCTACAATAATAACTATGCAACGATTAACACCTGCTGAAGAACAAGTAATGTTACGACTATGGGGATTAAAGGAAGCAACTGTTCAGGACATTATCAATTTTTATCCTGTTCCAAAACCTGCCTACAACACCACTTCCACTATAGTTAGAATCCTTGAAAAAAAGGGATACATCAAACATAAAAAGAAAGGAAGAGGATACATTTATCTTCCTAAAATATCACGTGAAGAATACCGTGAATATTTGGCAACCTGGTTATTGGATAATTATTTTGATGGCTCAAATCAAGACATCATTAATCACTTTAACCAAAATAAAAAGTTAGACGAATTGCTTTAATTTTCAAGATTAGCCAGTTCTACTCTAAAACCAACATCCATTACATTTTTCAGGGGTTCGTCTCGCATACCGTGACCTACCTTAAAATTGTAAACTCCTTTTTTATCAAAAATTCCTCTTGAAACTAGAAATCTGAATTCTACAACAGAACCAGAATTTTCTCCATACCACTCTCCATCAGGCTTTGCTAAAATGAATTCAAGTGTATCTTTTGATGAATATCCATTTGGATAATCACTGTATAAGAAAAGATACAGGTTAGAATATTCGTAATCAGTTGTAGTTCGCAAATCAATAAACAAATCGTGTGCGCTTAAGGTGTCTTCAATTGGAATATCAAAAGACTTTACGTCCTCGGCCATCCATTCGTTGTTGGCAATTGTTCTTGTTTCCTCATAAATCGCATCACTTTCACAAGAAATAAATGCAAGAGCAAAAACTACCATCAACACACTATTGATCCTTCTTAGCGCCATTGTTGTTATTGTTTTGATTTTTCTTATTGTTGTTAGGTTTTCTCTTTTTGAAATTACCCTTCTTATTTTGAGTTTGTTTACCCTGATTCTGGTTTGAACCTTGTGTTTGCTTTTGTTTATTTTGACCTGAACCTTGTCCCTGTTTTTGTTTGTTCTGTTGTTTACCTTGTCCTTGAGGTTTATTTTTACCCTTTGGCTTTTGTGAACTTACAGCTTGCTTATTGTTATTGTTTTGAACGTTTGAATTTCCTTGATTCGGGTTTTTCTTTTTCTTCTTCTTCTTTTTACGATTAAAGACGTGCTCAAATCTGTTTAAACTATCTTGACCTACTACATTTGTGTAATCCGGTTCCTCTTCAACAATATCAACCATGAAATCTTTTAGATCCGCCGGTTTTTTACCTTCTTTATTGAGTCTAATTATCTCTTTAACGCGTTCAGGACTTAATGGTACAAATTGACCCGGAACATCAGAATCTCTATTTTCCTGTATGTACCACATTTGCTCTTTGAACACATCCGTTTTAATATGAAAAGCAGTTCCTTTTTCTGTCTGCAACTTAATATCAGATGAAGGGAATTTCTTCAATGCTTCTAAATAAGCATCTAATTCATAATTTAAACAACACTTCAATTTACCACATTGACCGGCTAATTTTTGAGGATTCAAAGCCAACTGTTGATATCTAGCTGAGGCAGTAGAAACAGATCTAAAATCAGTTAACCAGGTTGAACAACAAAGTTCACGACCACAAGAACCAATTCCTCCTAATCTAGCAGCTTCTTGACGAACACCAATTTGTTTCATCTCCACTCGCACCTTAAAACTATCTGCAAGATCTTTGATTAATTGTCTAAAATCTACACGATCTTCTGCAGTGTAATAAAATGTTGCCTTAGCTCCATCACCTTGAAATTCAACGTCAGAAATTTTCATTTCCAAAGCCAATTGAGAAGCTAATTCTCTAGATCTGAACATGGTTTCTTTTTCCAGTTCTCTGACTTCCTTCCATTTTTCAATGTCTTGTTCAGAAGCCTTTCTTATAATCTTTCTTGCCTCGTGTGGTTTAAAGTTGGGTGCTTTTTTTCGTACCTGAATTCTGGCTAATTCGCCAACAACTGATACAACTCCGATATCATAACCAGGACTTGCTTCAACGGCAACAACGTCACCAACATGCAAGTTCTCTCCTTTTAGATTTCTATAAAATCCCTTTCTGGAATTTTTAAATCTTACTTCTAATATATCGTAGGCACTGATTCCGTTTGGCAATTCAACATCTGCCAACCAATCATATACCGCTAATTTATCGCAACCTCCGGTGCCACAGGCACCGTTACTTTTACAACCATTCGGCACTCCGTTCTTTGTAGAACAACTTGTGCATCCCATAGTTTATTTTACCCTTAATTGGTTAAAACAACAAATTTAACCTTTTTACTTAAAATACTATCTCCACTTTTTTTGATGATCCAACAAAAGCTTTGATTTTATCCTGTTGTTCAGGCGTTAAGCCCAAATCTCCTAAATTGAGATATTTTAATGAATACAATTCTCCTAAATATGCAGGCAACTCATAAAGCGAAGTTCCGGACAAATCCAGCCACTCCAATTTATCTAATTTGAAAAAACTTTCAGGTAAATGAGTAATTGGATTTTCATCCAGTGTCAAATGAATCAAACCACTGTAATTATTAAAAACATTGGGAAGTTCTCTAATTTTATTTGAACTTAACTTCAATTCCTTCAAATTATTAGCTTGAACCGAATTTTCAGGATACAATTTCAGACGGTTATAATCAAGATTGATACGCTCCAAGGCTTCTAATTTATCAAATGATATGTCAAACTTTCTAAGTCGATTATTGCTCAAATCAATCTCTACAAGATTTTCAAGCTTAGCTAAGGATTGAGAAACATAACCTATCTTATTTTCAAAGAGAATTAGATACTTGAGGTTTTCCAATTTCGAAATATCTGAAGACACAGATTTAATTTTATTCTGACTCATGTCTAATCGCTGTAAACTCTTTAATTCAAAGATTTGATTTGGTATTTTATTGAAGCGATTACTACCCAAATACAACACTTCTAATTTGGAAAGATTTTTAATGTTTTTTGGAAAGGATTTTAATTGATTTAAGTAAACATCAATGACAAGTAAGTTTGTTAATTCTCCAATGCTTTCCGGTAATTTAGTAAGCCTGTTTACGAACAAATCCAGCTTGGTTAACTTATTGAGATTTCCTATACTTTCAGGCAAAATCTCCAATTTGTTTTTATGCAGTGTTAATTCTCGTAGATTGGTTAAATCACCAATATCATCCGGTAATTCCTCCAATGCATTGTCATTTAGTTTTAGCACCTGCAGCTTTTCAAACTTTGTTAGATAGTTTGGAACACGGATCAAGTCATTTTTTGATAAATCAAGGTATTGCAGATTTTTAAAAAGATCCAAATCAGGTGGCACATCCTTTAAATCTTTACTCGACAAATCAAGTACGATCACTTCATCAGGATGTTTATGTGCCTCTATTAAAGAAGTATATCTTTTCTGTGATCTAAGTTCAGCATCAGACAATAATTGTGCTTGAGCCTGCCAACACAATAATAGAATACAATAGAAGAGTAACGATCTTATCATAACACCGGACAATACATGTTACCTAAAATAACAAAGAAAGTTACACGCCCTTTCTAATCAACTTAGTAAGACTGATTACTAAATCAGAAAAGAGAATTTTAGCATTAGCATTCCTTTCGATATGATAATAAGCATCATTAAAGGAAGTCATGAGTTCAGTAATGTTTTGATTATTGATGAACCTGGCAAACTTATCTAAAAACCTTTCTTCTTCTTCTCTAAGATTCAATAACTCACCATTTAGGTAGTTTTTAATCAAGCTTTCCCTAAAAATATGCAAGCCGTAAAGCACAAAGTTCTTTTGCTTCTCTTTATCAAGTGCAGCTATTTCATCAGAAACATCCATTAATTCATTTGGATTAGCCGCATAAGCCGCTCTCATCAATTTTACAAAAAGGTCAAAATATGCATTATGCGCTTCATCTCCCTGAGCTGTATTAATGGCATTAACTAAATTACCTTGAGATAGATTAGCAAATGTTTGCGCTAAAGATTTATCCAATTTGTGTTTGTCCTCTAAATAAGCTGAAATTTCATCAGGACTTAATTGAGGAATTCTGATAATTTGACACCTTGAAATAATAGTAGGCAATATTTCTTCACTACTGTCACACACTAAAAAGAACAAAGTTTTAGTAGGCGGTTCCTCTAGTATTTTTAACAGCTTATTTGCCGCTTGAGAGTTCATTTTCTCTGGCAACCAAACTATCATTATTTTATACTTTCCACTAAATGACTTTAGTGAAAGTTTTTTAAGAATAGCACGGCTTTCTTCTACACCAATAATTGGATTTTTGCCTTCAAAACCAATGTACTCCATCCATCCATTTAAATCAAAATAAGGTCTGGAGGTCAATAGTTTATTCCATTCTGTTCTGGCATCATCAGATGAGGCAATTTTATCAGTTTTAGACACCACTACCGGATAAACAAAGTGTAAATCTGGATGGGTAAGTGATTGCATCTTTTGACAATTAGGGCAAATACCACAAGAATCTTTTGCCGAAGGATTATCACACAATAAATATTGAGCGAATGCAATGGCCAAAGGCAATTTACCAATTCCTGGAGGGCCCAAAAGCATTTGCGCGTGACTTACACGATCTGCCTTCACTTCATTTATTAAGTGTTGCTTAGTTTTACTATGTCCTATTACATCTTTGAAAAGCACGGTTAAAATTAAGTATTATCTGGTACGAATTTTGCCACATCACAGATAAATTCTTATTTTTAAGTCTGGCCCTTTGCCAGCTCAACTAAAAAAACAAATTAAGATGAAAAAATTATTTACTCTCGCGCTTAGTTTATTCACATTTTCTGCATTCTCACAAGTGTCTGTAAAAGAAACCAATGTAAACATTGACGGTGCAAAAAATGGATTTGAAATAGAAATTCCATATGCTGATGTTAAAGCGTGTGAAAAAGAATTGAAAGACTTGTTTAAAAGCTGGAAGGGAAGCTTCTCTGAGAAAAAAGGAGTAATGAAGGCAGATGACTGTAAAGACAAAGAAATGGGTGAAAATACATTTGATGTTTTTGGAACAGTTGTAGAAAATGGGGAAAAAGGATCAAAAGCACTAGTTGCTGTTGACCTTGGAGGAGCATACTTAAGTTCAAAAGATCATGCGTCTCAATATAAAGTAATGGAGCAAGAATTGAAAACTTGGGCCATTAAAACAGCTACTATTTATGTAGGAGAGATTGAAAAACAAGAAGAAAAAAATCTTGATGACCGCAAAAAAGAACTAGATGATCTTGAAAAAGATCAAAAGAAAAAGGAAGAAGAGATTGAAGACTATAAAAAGAAAATAGAGGAGAACGAAAAAGCCATTGAGCAAAGCAAGAAAGATCAGGAAAAGAAAAAAGAAGAGATCAAACAACAAGAAGGAGTCTTGCAAGAAGTAATTACGAAGAAAGAAGGAATCAAATAATCCTCTTTAAAATAGCTTTGAATAAATTTATCCCGGCCTTATTTTTGCCGGGATTTTTTTATGGGTGAAAAATTGAAATACTACATTATACTGCACCTGGTTGTATTGGTGTTTGGATTTACCGGCATACTTGGTGATTACATATCTGTAAGTGCTGATTTTATTACTTTTTTCAGAACCGGTATCTCATTTATTTCACTCATTCTGATTGGGTTCTTTATTAAAACTTCTAAAATTCAACCTCAAACCGCATTTAAGCTCATCCTAATAGGTGGAGTTGTAGGACTTCATTGGTTTATGTTTTTCTATGCGATAAAAGTTAGCACTGTTTCAATTGGAGTGGTATGTATGTCAAGCGCTACTTTATTTACATCCATTCTTGAACCCATTGTTTTCAAAAGAAAATTTCAACTGAATGAGTTGTTTTTGAGTTTCGCAATAATTGGGGGGATCATGGTGATTTTTGGATTTGAAACGGAACATTATATAGGAATTTTAGCAGGTTTACTTTCTGCATTTTTAGCAGCACTATTTACAGTATTAAATGGGAAATTAATTTCCGGAGTTTCTTCTTTTCATATAACAAAATATGAAATGCTGGGTGGATTCTTAACCTCAGGGATATTCTTATTGAGTATGGGCAAACTTGAAATCTCATCATTCAACCTCAGTGGATCTGATTGGACCTATTTATTGGTGCTTGGATTAATCTGCACAACAGTTGCCTTTATGCTTTCTGTATGGGTAATGAAATTTGTTACTCCGTTTACAGTTAGTATGAGTGTTAACATGGAGCCTATTTATACCATTTTGATTGTACTTTTAATAGATGTAGTGAACGGTACAAGTAAAGAAAAAATGTCAACCGGTTTTTATTTTGGAACTGCCATAATATTGGCTTCAATATTTTTAAACGCATATCTTAAAAAGCAACAAAAAAGGAAGTTAACATCTTCACAAAATCTAGTTAATTCTATTTAAATTGTCATTTTTATTGTTAAATTGAATGCACCAAAAATCTAAAAAAAGATAGATTTGCAAATACTATAAACTAGTAAACCGTTTCAACTATGAAAAAGAAAATAATTGTTCCTTATGACTTTAGTGAAGTTGCTAATAATGCAATTCATCATGCACTTGTTACTGCAAAGGTCGTTGGTGCAGAAGTACACGCCATTCACGTAGTAAATAAAAACGACGAAATAAAAGATGCCAAGGAAAAACTTGAAAAATCTGTTAATGCAGCAAAAGAAAGTTCTAAAGCACCAGAAGTTGAAACAGTAAACCACGTAAGAGTTGGAAATATCTTTGATGATATTGCAGATTTTGCGGTTGAAATCGGAGCTGAGTTAATTTTTATGGGAACTCACGGAGCTACAGGTTGGCAACACATTACGGGAAGCCATGCACTTAAAGTGGTTACTAGTTCACCTGCTCCTTTTGTTATTGTTCAACAACATGACATCAGTGATAATGGATATGATGATATCGTAGTACCATTAGACCTTCATAAAGAAACAAAACAAAAACTTACTTTGGTTGCTAATATTGCTCAATACTTTGATTCAAGGGTACATGTAATCATTCCTGACGAATCTGATGAGTTTTTAAAACATACTGTAAAGGCAAACATTGTATTTGCAAATAAATTCTTTAATGAAAGAGGAATTGAAGTAACAACTACTTTGGCTGATTCTTCAGGATTTGACAAAGAAGTAGTGAAACATGCTGTTAAAGTTGATGCCGATTTGATTGCTATTATGAATTTACAAAAGCATCAATTATTAGGCTTATTTGGATCTAACCATGAGCAGTACATGATAACTAATGAAGCTCAAATTCCGGTTTTAATTGTAAATCCGATTGATGCTACAAATACTTATCAAACAATCTTTACTTAATCTGTATTTAATATACTTAGAAAGAACCCTTTGGCTCAGGTCAGAGGGTTTTTTTGTTTTATAGTGCGAAAGGATAATGGATTAAACCAGTATCAGAACTTAATACAGCATTCCAACTATAGCTGCCGTCATTAAGCAGGCGATTGTACCACCAAGCAAGGCTCTCATACCTAATTTTGATAGCAATCCTTTTCTGGTAGGAATTAATGATCCAATTCCACCTATTTGAATTCCAATTGACGCAAAGTTTGCAAATCCACAAAGCATATAAGTACTAATGATAATAGACTTTTCACTTAGTTGACCACTTTGTTTTAATTCACCTAATCTTGGATATGCTATGAATTCATTTAAAACTGTTTTTTGACCTAGTAATTCACCAACTAATACCATATCAGTTGCATCTACACCAACCATCCAAACAATTGGTGCACCTATATAACCTAAAATAAACTGGAATGATAATCCTTCATATGGAGTATTAGCAGCAATTACATCATTTAAATTGGTTGAGTTCCCTATTGAATCAAGAATTCCATTGCCCAAGGCCATTAAGGCGATAAAAACCAACAACATGGCACCAACATTCACTGCCAATTTTAATCCATCTGAAGTTCCATTGGCAATGGCCTCAAGTAAGTTTGTGCCAATCTTCTCTTTGTTGATTGAAAGATCTTTGTTGATTTCTTCTGTTTCAGGCACAAGTATTTTTGCAGCCACTACCGCAGCCGGAGCAGAAATAATAGATGCCGTCAATAGGTGTTTTGCAAAAAACGCTCTTTCAACAGGATCATCACCACCCAGGAAAAACACATATGCGGCTAAAACTCCACCAGCAATTGTTGCCATCCCACCAGTCATTAAACACATCAACTCAGACTTTGTCATTCCCAATAAATATGGCTTTACCAACAAAGGAGATTCTGTTTGACCAAGAAAAACATTACCGGCTGCTGCTAAAGATTCAGCTCCTGATAATTTCATGAATTTTTTCATGAGCCAGGCAAAGGCATATACTACCTTTTGAATAACACCCATATAATATAACATACTCATCAGGGCTGAGAAGAATATTATTGTAGGTAGTACTTTAATTGCAAAGGTGATTAATGGTGCCTGAACAATACCAATTCCCATTTGCCCAAATAGAAAATCAGTTCCATCATCTGTAAATTCAATCAACCATACAAATCCATCACTGACTACTGAAAATCCTCTTTCAATAAACGGAACCTTTAATACTAAAAGCGCAATAATTATCTGTAATGCAGTTCCTTTAATTACTAAATTCCAATTAATGTTTTTCTTGTCAGATGAGAACAAATAGGACAAAGCGATCAGGAATAACATTCCCATTAACCCTCTTAAAACAGAAACAAAAGAAAGACTTTTGCTTTCTTTATGTTCCAATTCATATTGTAATGTTTTACCTTGAACAGGAATTGATAAATTACTTTCATTCAAAGAAATAAGAAGATTTCTGGTTGTTTTTACTCCTTGAATTTCACCATCATTGTCATTGGCAATAACTTGATTGTTGTAAAAATAATGTGCATCTGTTTCACCTTCACCATTTGTGGTAATCTCAATTGAATCTACGTGTAAACTAGCCGGCTCAAAATAAGTCACAGATAAAGAATCACCTTGTCTTGTCCAATCACCTTTGATGGTATCATTGTACCAGCCGTATTCAATGAATCTTAACCCGGCATCACTTTGAGTGAAAATAATAAACTCTTGATGTTCAGTTTGACTGTTTTCTGAAATCCATTTACCTACTAATGGATCAGCTTTATCTTCCGAACAAGAACTGACCAAAGCCAACAATCCCAGTAATAATATCGGAAGGAGTTTTTTCAATATTAGTTTCTTTTGTTTAGCTCGTCACGAATTTCAGAAGCTCGTTCGTAATTTTCTTGATCCAGCGCATCTTGTAACATACGGTTCAATTCCTCTTCAGTAAGGGCACTTAATTCGTTACCCCTGGCTTTAGGTGCAGCTTCTTTCGGCTCTTCAGTTTCATCTTCATCACCAATTGATTTCACCTCATCCATTTCTTCTTCTAGCTGAATACCGGCAGAACTTAAAATATGTTCAAAAGTATAAACCGGACAATCACAACGAATACCAATAGCAATAGCATCTGAAGTTCTTGCGTCTATTTCAACTTCTTCACCGTTTTGATCACAAATTAATTTGGAATAAAATACTCCCTCGATCAAATTATAAATTACAACTTCTTTGATTGCAACTTTAAAAGCCTCCGCAAATGATTTGAACAAATCATGTGTCAAAGGTCTTGATGGTTTCATGTTTTCTAATTCAATGGCAATTGATTGAGCCTCAAAGCCTCCAATAATTATTGGTAATCTTCTAGCTCCATCTTTTTCAGACAGAACCAAGGCGTAAGCACCAGACTGAGTCTGGCTATATGATAGGCCTATTATTTTTAATTCAATCTTATCCATGAAAGAAAGAAGGATTCCATGATTATGATGGAATCCTTATCTAGTATGCGAATGTACTAATTTTGTGCTTTAAACTTCTCAATTTCGGCTGTTAATTTTGGCAACACTTCAAATGCATCACCAACAACTCCGTAATCAGCAGCTTTAAAGAATGGCGCTTCAGGATCAGTGTTGATAACAACTATCACTTTAGATCCGTTAACACCAGCTAAATGTTGAATTGCACCAGAAATTCCGGCAGCAATATAAAGGTTAGGTCTAATAGCAACACCTGTTTGACCAACGTGTTCGTGATGTGGTCTCCAACCGATATCAGCAACAGGTCTTGAACAAGCTGTAGCTGCTCCTAATGCTTTTGCCAAATCTTCAACGATTCCCCAGTTTTCAGGACCTTTTAATCCTCTACCTGCAGAAACCACTAATTCAGCTTCAGGCAATAAAATATCTCCTTCTTGTTTTCTTACTTCTTTCACTGTAATGCTAGCTCCACCAACTTCTGCGTTAAAATCTTCTACAGCAGCAGCAGCTCCTCCTTTTTCAATTTGCAGTGAATTAGGTGTTAAGGTAATTACCTTTTTAGCTGTTTTAACTGATACATTTCCAAACGCTTTCCCTGAGAAAACATTTACTTTAATTGTACCATCACCTGCAGGCAAAGCAACCGCTCCAGTAGCTAAACCAGCTTTTAATCTTGCAGAAACTCTAGGCGCAACAGCTCTACCTGTTAAATCTAAAGGCATAACAACTGTATCTGCTCCGGTAGCTTCAACCGCAGCAACAACCAATTTTGAAACTTGAGATGCATCATCAACAGTAACAGCTCTATTTACTAAAACCTTTGATGCCCCACATTCACCTAAAACAGCTAATTGATCAGCAGCAATTCCTCCGTTAGTTAATACTGTAGTACTACCAATTTTACTTCCGTAATAAACAGCTTCCATTGCGGCTTTTGAAACTGAACCGCTAAGTGTATCTATATATACTAATACTGACATATTTTCTTCTTTAAATGGGTTAAATAACTTTCGCCTCGTTGTGTAACAAACTCACTAATTCGGCCATGTTATCCGGATCAATGTATTTACAATCTCCTTTTGCTTCAGGCAATGCATAAGATTCAAAACTTGTTAAATCATCACATGCAGCTGGTTCAACAACTTCAAGAGGTTTAGTTCTTGCAGCCATAATTCCTCTCATATTAGGAATTCTCTGTTCAGCCATTCCTTTAGCAGCACTTAACACAAATGGTCCGTTTACTTCAACTACCTCAACTCCACCTTTCATTTCTCTATCAATAGTAGCAGTTGACCCATTCATTTCTAGTTTAGTAGCTAAAGAAACATATGGTAGATTTAATAACTCAGCAATCATTCCTCCAACTTGAGAACCATTGTAGTTAATTGTTTCCTTACCACAAAGAATCATGTCAAACCCTTTGTCTTTAGCATATTCAGCAATTTGAAAAGCTGTAAAATAAGCATCTTTAGGATCAGCATTAACTCTTACAGCATTGTCTGCTCCAATTGCTAAAGCTTTACGAATTGTAGCGTCATCAGCTGCGCCACCAACAGTAATAGTGGTAACATCACCACCTAAAGATTCTTTCAATTCTAATGCTCTTACTAATGCATACCACTCATCATACGGATTGACAATATATTGAACTCCCGCCTCATTAAACTTAGTGTTATTGTCGGTGAACTCAATCTTTGAAGTCGTATCCGGTGCTTTTGAAATACAAACTAAAAATTTCATCTTATATTATTATACTATTTTGTTTATTATCAAGGGATTGACCCCGTTATAGATTAATTATTTCTGATCTCAAAATATCAATACCTTTCTTCAATCAGAACCACCTGAATTAGGCGGGCATCAAATTTATCAAAAATATACTCACAACCTTGAGTTAAACCCTATTTTTTTGGATAAATTTATTATGCACGAATAACATTTATGATTTCGTCATCTAGCGGATCAGTGCCACTTCTATACCTGCGCAACAATTTACCGTCTGCATCCAATATGAATTTTTCAAAATTCCATTTAATGTCTCCGGTAAAATCAGGATTGTCTTGAGCACATAACCATTTAAAAATTGGACTAATGTCTACCCCATTAACTGAGACCTTAGCCGCCATTGTAAAAGTAACTCCGTAGTTTTTCTTACAAAACTCTGCTATTTCATCATTGGTTCCGGGTTCTTGTGCACCATAGTTATTTGCAGGAAAGCCAATCACAACAACTTTATCACCATACTGATCATGTAAGGCTTGTAATTGCTCGTACTGCGGAGTATAACCACATTCTGAAGCCGCATTAAAAATCAATATTTTTTTCCCTTTGAAATCAGCAAATGATTTTGTTTTGCCATCCAGGGTTTCAAATTCAAATTCGTGAATACTCTTTTGAGATAAAGAAGTTAGTGACATAGTAATTGCTATTAGTAAAATAAATTTCTTCATGTTTTTATTATGTAGAACAACTGAATTGTCATTTTGATCAATCAGATCTAAAATTAATACAAATTAGAAACATGTTTATTTTTGAAGCAACGATAAATAAATTATATCTTTCAAAGCCTTAATTTGCATTATATATGATGATTATGAGAAAACTAACAATAATGTCAATAGGACTTTTGTTCTTTGCATGTGGTAGTGAAGAATCAACAGAAACCACTACTGAAAGCAGCAACATTTCAGAGGAATCAACTGAAATTGTAGATGAAAACACCGTTGAAGAGAATGTTGAAGTAAATGGGAACAAACCGTTTTTCATAGAAGATTTTCCACATAATTGGATCCAATTAAGTCCATCAGAAGAGTCAGAAAATGTCATGGTAATTGATGAATACTGTGACGCGGGCACACCATCTATGGAATGGGTTGCACAAAAAGGAGAAAGTTGGTTAGTTACAATGATGTATGGACAAGATGCCGAACAATTTGATCTAACAAATTTTGAAGCACACGAAGAAGTGACTGGTGTCAACTCTATAATTAAAGGAACATTTGACCTTACATCTCATTATGCAGATGGAAAAGATTATCATGTGAATTTTGAATGGGATAAGGCTGAACACCATTGCAAATTTGAGAACATGGGTTTTGAATGCCCATACTTTGTAAGCAGTCAAGACAAAACAAATTTTCAAGTTATTAAAGAAGATTGCGAAGATTTTTGGCAATAAAATATGAAGTCAATATTTACACTTAGAGAAGATATACATTATCTTAATCATGGTTCCTTTGGGGCAGTTCCAAAAGTTGTTTTTGAAACATATCAGAACTTTCAAAAAGAGCTGGCTGCAGAACCGCTTCAGTTCATGATAAAAAATGGGCCTGCTCATATGGAAGTTTCCAAAAAAGCATTGGCGGATTACATTAATTGTGACTATACTGATTTGGTTTATGTTACCAATCCAACAACGGCCATTAACATTGTTGCCCGAAGTTTAAAACTCAATGAAGGAGATGAAATATTGACTACTAACCATGAGTACGGCGCAATGGATCGTACCTGGAACTATTACTGCAGAAAAGTAGGAGCCAAATATGTTCAGCAAGAAATTCCTATCCCCATTCAATCAAAAGAAGACTTTCTTCAACATTTTTGGAAAGGCTTGACCACTAACACCAAGGTGATTTTCATCTCCCAAATTACAAGTGCAACAGCTTTGATATTTCCGGTAAAAGAGATTTGTGATAGGGCCAGAGAATTGGGAATATTAACTATAGTTGACGGCGCCCATGTACCAGCTCATATTCCTTTAGATATTAAAGAATTAAATGCGGACATCTATACCGGAGCTTGTCATAAATGGATGATGTCCCCTTTAGGCAGTTCATTTTTACATGTAAAAAAAGAACATCAAACATGGATAGATCCCCTAATAATTAGCTGGGGTTATGAAGCACAATTCCCTTCTGAATCGCAGTTTCAAGATTATCATCAAATGCAGGGGACAAGAGATTTTTCAGCTTTTTTAACTACACCAGCTTGTCTACAGTTTATTAAGGAAAATGACTGGGAAACCAAAACAGCTGAAGCTAAAAAGATATTGCATAACTATTATCCAATTGTGGCAAAAGAAATAGACAGTAAACCTATTGCACCATTAGAAAATGAGTTTCTGGGCCAAATTGTAAGTATTCCTATTCGTACACCAAATGCTCAAGAGCTAAAAGGAATATTATACAATCAATATAAAATTGAAATACCAGTTTTTGACAATATGGGACCTGGGAAGTTTTTGCGCATTTCATATCAACCATATAATACTGAAGATGATATGAATGCTCTTATTGATGCACTTAGAAAAATCAAAACTTCCACCTCTTTGATTCAATGAAATCTTTGAATGATAAAACCAGATTTATTGTTGGAATCATTTATGTTTTCTTCTTTATTTATCTTCTATTCTTTGCTCCATTTAGGCATAATACTTTAACAGAAGTTAATCTCATTCCGTTCAAAACAACGGCCGAACAATTAAGCCCATTCTTTAATTCTAATGACACAGTAAGTGTTGAATATTTCCTTTATATCTGCTTAATGATATTTGGAAACCTGTTATTTCTGTTGCCCATTCCCATTTTGTTTCAATTGGATTGGAAGGGAACAAAAAAATGGGCAGCTATAATTTTGCTACCCATTATTATAGAATTAATTCAATATTTCTTTCAGGTAGGCTCGGCCGATATTGATGACATTATTTTCAACTCAACTGGCTTTGCCTTAGGTTTTTGGCTGCGTAAAAAACGTTTTTAATTATGCTTTTTCTTCCCAAATTGCAATAAGGTGAGCCATTGTAGTTACGGCTTTCTGCATATCCTGAACACTAACATACTCGTGTTTTGAATGAATACCCATTTCACCTGTAAACAAGTTAGGGCAAGGTAAGCCCATAAAAGACAATCTTGAGCCATCAGTACCACCTCTAATTATTACCGGTTTTGGTTGTACCCCAGCTCTTTCCATTGCTGCAATCGCATTATCTGTAACAAAAGGCACCTCTTGGATAACTTCTTTCATATTACGATACTGCTCAGTTACTTTAAATTCTGCAGTAACTCCCTGGGTTTTATATTTCTCAACTACACTATTTAAAATGCCTTCCAATTTGTCTTCATACTCTTTCAGCTTTGCAGTAATATGATCTCTTATGATGAATTTTACTGTTGCCTTTTCCATTATTGCATTGAATGAAGTAGGATGAACAAAACCTTCTCTTTTTTCAGTAGTTTCAGGAGACCAGGCACTTTTTGGTAATGCATCAACAAACTCACTTGCCACCTTAATAGCATTCACCATTTTATTTTTTGCATAACCCGGATGCGCAGAAACACCATTAATTATTACCTCAACCGCATCTGCAGAAAAACTTTCATCTTCAATTGACCCTAAAACACCACCATCAAGTGTATAACCATAATCAGCATTTAATCTCCCCATGTCAACATGATCTACCCCTTTTCCTATTTCTTCATCAGGCGTAAATAAAATTCTAATTGTGCCATGCTCAAATCCAGGATCCTTCATCATAAATGCAGCAAAATCCATTATACAAGCGACACCAGCTTTATCATCCGCGCCCAATAAAGTTAAACCGCTTGCAGTAATAATATCATCACCAATTTTTTCCTTTAAATAAGGGTGCTTTTCTGTAGTAATCACTTGAGAATTATCATCAGGTAAAGTGATAGGAGCTCCGTCATAATTTTTATGCAAAATTGGTTTTACATCTTTACCTGAACAATCAGGAGCAGTATCCATATGCGCACAAAAGCAAATTGTAGGAACATTTTTAGAGGTATTCGCCGGAATTGTAGCATAAACATATCCCCATTCATCCATTTCAGCATCATTAATACCCAACTCTTTTAATTCCTCAACCAAAACTTTACCCAAATCTTTTTGCTTCATGCTTGAAGGAAAGGTTTCTGAATTAGGATCCGCTTCGGTATCAATCTTTGCGTATTTAATAAATCTATCTGCTACTGAAAAAGTGTATTTGTCAATGTTCATTTTTTGATGTTTTTCTTGATGGAGGGTAAAAATAGAAAAAGCAAATTAACTAGTATTCCATTTCTCCAAATGAGATTGTCAAAATGAAACAAAAAATCAAAACAGGATTACCAAACAAATGCATATAAACAAGGGGGAATTTTGGGTCCCTTAAAAAAAGAGACCCCATTCCTTCCCATAGTAAGTAGCGTTCAAGGCTTGAGCGCTGTGTATTTATTGTGTAGAGTTTTACAAAATGAAATGCTGATATCAGCACAATGAAGTCTAAAACTTGAATTAAAATATGGCATAGGTATTCTTGGTTGGCCCTTATAGAGACAACAAATCAATTGCCAATAAGGCAACAATTAGACTTCTAAGTCGAGTATGAACGGAGATAATTCCAGAAAAAACAGAAGAAACAAACTGATGCTCAGAACAAGCATCTGTACTTAAAGTAATATTTCTATCTAACATTCAACATACAATCGAATTAGGCCCTTCGAGGTTTCGATACAGGATTTTAAATACCTGTTCTCAAGGAGATCACGAAGAACTAGGGCTAAATTACTACATTTTAGTATTCGAAGCAACTAAAATTTCAATTAGCTGAATATTTAACAATTAATTAATCCTTTTAAGACTTAGTACATGCGGATTTTCTTGACTTCAGCTTCTGCAGGAACTACAGAAAAAGACAACTCTTGCATGTCGGCACTACCCTTTGCTTTTTTCTTTATATCCATTGGATCTAAAATAAACTGCACTCCAACTAAAGTTTCAGAATCCATGAAATACTGATCCCTTGTTTTATCGTACCATATTTTTGCATCAGCAAAAGCTTCCTTAAATTTTTCAACTGAGCTACCAACTTTGATACCTTCTTGGGTTTCATAATAATTTGAAATCACAAGAATTTCTTTAATTGTTTTATCAAAGTGATTTTCATCTGATCCTTGATTCATAATCAATTCAGCCACATCTTCAAGCTGATTAAATATCACATTATGAGTATGTTCTATGGTATTCCCTTCAACTGTCTCTTCTTCTATAAATTGCCTCATTTTCAATTCTTCAGGCAACTTAGTTGGCACAGGTTTGCCCATTTCAAAAATACCAACTACATTTTCTGATATAGTAATTGAATTAACAATCTCAACTTCTTCTACATTTTCAGTATTCTGAACAGTCGTGTCTTGCTCAGTTGTTGTGTTTTCTGTTTCAGACTCAGAACCACCACAAGAAATAAATGCAGGAATGATTAACAGGGAATAGACTAACTTTTTCATTAACAAGGGATTTAGCGATTAATCAAATGTATAAATTCGTGCATATTTTTCCAAAAAAGATTTCATTATCCGTGAATGGTTTCTTTTTTTCCATAATTCTGGATTAATTCACCCTCAAAATCTAACCACTCTTTCCATCTATTGTCAACATCAATTTTATCAGCATAGTTTTTCGCCAACTTAATAAAGGTTGTATAATGACCGGCTTCTGATTTCATCAATTCATAATAAAAACTAGCTAATTGCTTGTCCTCTACATTCTCAGAAAGCACCTTAAATCGCTCACAACTGCGAGCTTCTATCATGGCAGAAAATAAAAGCCTATCTATCAAGCTTTCTTCCGCAGAGCCTCCTTTTCGACAAAATTTGAACAACTGATTTACATAATCATCTTTTCTTTCTCGACCTAATTCAAGTCCTCTTGCTTGCATGAGATCTTTTACCATTTTGAAGTGTTCCAACTCCTCCATAGCAATTTCAGTAAGTTGATTTACCAAATCTATTTTATCAGGATTAAGTGTAATTAAAGAAATAGCATTGGATGCAGCTTTCTGCTCACACCATGCATGATCTGTCATAATTTCATGAATATTGCCTGAAGCAATGTTCGCCCATTTAGGGTCTGTTTTTAGTTTTAATCCTAACATAGTACAAATCTAATTTTTGTTAAAAAACGACCAGTTGTAAAATATTTTATAATGATATCCGATTACAACAGAAAAGAAAAAATGAACTTATATATTTTCAAAACCAATATTGCTAGTGAAAAAAAAGGTCAGCTATTCCTTAATTTACTGCCACACTATTTTAAAATCAATAAAATAAAATTTCACCTTGAAGGTGTAAATGGAATATTTTCAATAAAAGCTAATAGTCTTGCAACAGCCAAAGTCGAAAACACAATTAGCAATTTTGGATACAGTTGCACTCATCAGAAATAGTGTAGCTTGACCCATAAGAAAGCATTAATAGTAAAAACGGAAAATATATTTATATCCTCCTTTTCTATAACCCGCTTCCAATTCAGTATATCGAACAGAAGTAAGATTGATATTTAAAACTTCTTTTTCATCACCTTTCTTTTTTTCCAACTCAAAATATTGTGGAACACCATCCTTTTCAACTAAGGTTCCTTTGTCAAAATTCTTGGCGTAATAAGTATTACTTTGAGTAGATGACATAAAAATATAATAAACCACCTCTGCACCAGAACCTCCTTCTGCTCGTTCTACTGAATTTTTTAATTCTTCGTAAAAAGTTTGAGAGAAAGACAAAGTGGCAAACATGCAAGACAACAATACAATTAACTTCTTCATAATACTATAGATATAAAAAAACAAAGCCCAACGTCTGTTGGGCCTCGTACACTACTTACTTTGGAATTACATACTGCTTTCAAAAAACGTTTTTTTCTACTTACAGAAAACCATGAAAAAACTCTGATAACAAATATAGCATTCATTTTAATAACATTCGCATCAGATGTTATAAATTATTGGAAACTTATCAGCAAGGATTTTTTAATAAGTACAGGAACTTATTCAGCTATAAGAAATTAATAATCAATCTGAATTGAAATTTTAACTCCCTCTTTTATATCCTCATTGTTAAGACTTTCAAAATTCAATTTTCCATCTAATTGATCAGACAACATAATAATCAATTGCATTCCCAGAGAGTCAACTTTTTGAGGATCAATGTCTTTAGGAAAACCAATTCCATTATCTGCATATTCTATTTTTATGCTATCAGTTAAAGAAGTAACGTTTAACCAAATGTCACCCTGGGATTTTGGAAAAGCATGTTTAAGCGAATTCATAAAAAGCTCATTAATTATCATCCCCAATGGAATCATGTTATCGATATTAAAAACTATATCTTCCGGAATACTAATGTGAGCCGAAATCTGATGCTTGGGAGGAGCATAAGACATGAAAATACTTCTTTGCAAAAAATCAACATACTTAGCTAAGGAAGTGAATTCAAAACCCTCAGTACTATAAAGCATTTCATGAACCAATGCCATTGACTCAATTCGACTTTTACTATCTTGAACCAGACTTATAAATTTTGGATCATTCTCCTTAAAACTCTGTAATCTCAGCATTGAAACAATAATTTGCATATTGTTTTTTACTCGGTGATGAAGCTCCTTTAATAATTGTTCCTTCTCTTGAAGTGAAATGGTGTTTGCTTTTAGTTCTTCGCCTAACATTTTTAACCCAACAACTAAAGCCCCGAATTCGTCATCATCTTCAGGGACATCTAGTTCTCTATCAAAATCTAAATTTGAATAAGCAACTAATTGCTCCATTAGTTCAATCAATCTCGGATCTTTATCCTTCATGACGACCTGTTTTTAACCCATCACACCACATTTTAGCATCTTCTTCATTTCTGAATAACTTAACCGGCACTGTTGGTTTACTTAATCTGATATAGAAATTTGCCACCATATTACCAATAAGCGAATTTCTTATAATTGCCATACCATTTATAACAGTTTCCCTGTTCTTAATGGCTAAAAAATCCCTAGCATCTTTTGACATGCTCAAGACACTCGTAGTATCAATTATCAGTGGAAACGGGGCATGATCTTGATAGCTGTTTACTACTTCAGAATTAGCTTTGGCATCCTCAAGTTTAATCCTAGCACCAGATTTAACCTTTGTTCTCATAATTCCATCATCACCCATCCAGGTATAATAACAATTTAGATCATGGTATTCAAATTCAGGTAATTCCATCAAAATAAATTTATTGATTTTATCCAATTTGGTTATCTTGGTATTCAATTTTTTTGGAAGGAAAGGGGATGGTCAAAAAGTTTAACGATCTAAATATCAACATCAAATTGGCGCTGGCGTTCTTTGTAATCGCCTTTAGTTCAATTGTAATCATAGGTTTTTTGGCTTATTTCAAAGGTAAAAAATCTTTGGAAGAAGAATCATTTAATAGATTGACTGCTGTTAGAGAAATGAAGGCCAGTCAAATAGAAGACTATTTTAAGGATATTAGAAATCAAATCATTACATTCTCTGAAGACCACACTATTATTGAAGCAATGAAAGACTTCAGAAATGGATTTCACATTATCTATGAAGAAGTTGATTACAACGAGCATCAAAAAGGTGAATCTGAAAAAAGACTTGAAGACTACTATAACAATGAGTTTTTACCAAGACTTAATCAAAACGTTGAAATTTTAGGAGATATAGAACATCATTTTCCAACTCATCCTTCTTCAGTTTTATTACAAGATTTATACATAGCCAGCAACAAAAATAAAGTTGGAGAAAAGCATTTTCTTGAAGATGCAGGTGATGGTAGTTTATATAGCGAGACCCATAAAAAATATCACCCTTTAATTAGATCTTATTTAGAGAAATTTGAATTCTACGATATCTTTTTAGTAGACAATGAAAGTGGACATATCATCTATTCTGTTTATAAAGAAGTTGATTATGGAACTTCTTTAATTGACGGTCCTTATAGTAATTCTAATCTTGCTCGTGCCTATCAGGAAGCTAAAAAATCTAACAATAAAGACTTTGTTAGATTGGTTGATTTTGAAGCCTATCACCCTTCATATAATGCTCCCGCTTCATTTATTGCTTCACCAATTTATGAAGGAGATGAGCAATTAGGTGTTTTGATTTTTCAAATGCCAATAAAAAAGATTAACGACATTATGACCAATAGACATGAGTGGGCAAATGTTGGTTTAGGAGAAAGTGGAGAAACCTATCTGGTAGCTGAAGATTACACATTGCGTAACCAATCAAGATTCTTTATAGAAGACCGTGAAAATTATTTTAAAATGGTCACAGAAATTGGTACACCAGAATCAACCATAACGCAAATCAAAAACTTTGAAAGCACAGTTGGCCTGCAGACAGTTAAAACCAAGGGAACTATTTCAGCTTTAGAAGGAAAAACAGACACTGAAATATTTGATGACTATAGAGGTGTAGCCGTTTTATCTTCATATAAGCCACTTGAAATAGAAGATATGAATTGGGTCATTATGAGTGAAATAGATAAAGACGAAGCTTTTTCACATGTTTATGATCTGCGTAAAAACATCCTTGTGGTTTTTGTGGGATTGTTGCTCGCAATCATATTTGCTGCCTTTTTTGTATCAAATAAAATAACAAGGCCAATTAAAAGATTAACTGCCAAAGCCGAAGAAATTGCAGATGGAAATTTAGACATAGAAATACCTGTTGGCGCCGGAGATGAAATTGGAACACTTTCCAAATCATTCAGTCACATGCAACACAGTATTAAGGATCTTGTGCAGAACCTTGAAGAAAAAGTTGAAGAAAGAACAAAAGAACTCCAGAGCCAGAAAGAAATGGTTGAAGAAAAAAACAGAGAAATTGTTGACTCTATCAACTATGCTTTAAGACTTCAAAGAGCCATTATTCCGACAGCTGCAAAAGTTAAAACGGCCCTGCCAGAAAGCTTTGTTTACTTTAAACCCAAAGACATTGTATCCGGAGACTTTTATTGGATGAATGAAGTTGATGGTCAGGTGTTAATTGGAGCCATAGACTGCACTGGTCATGGTGTGCCAGGTGCAATGGTTAGTGTTGTTGGAGCCAATGGTTTAAACAGATGTGTAAAAGAATTTAACCTTCGACAACCAGCTGCTATTTTGGATAAGCTTACTGACCTGGTAAAAGAAACTTTTGAATCTGGAGAAGACAAAGTTAAAGACGGAATGGATGGTGCACTTTGTTCAATAGATCTTGAAAAAAACATTGTTCAGTACGCCGGAGCTCATAATCCATTATGGGTAATAAAAGCGGATGCAGAAGATGTTGAAGAAATCAAGGCTGACAAGCAGCCAATAGGTGATTTTGACTTTAGAAAACCTTTTACTAATCATACTTTACAGTTATCAAAAGGAGATCAAATATATTTCTTCTCAGATGGTTATGTTGATCAATTTGGAGGACCAAAAGGCAAAAAGTTCAAATACAAAACCCTCAAAAAGCTTCTCTTTGAAATTAGAGAAAAATCTATGGAAGAACAAATGCAAATTCTTGACAAAACCTTTAAAGAGTGGAAACGAGATTTAGAGCAACTAGATGATGTTTGCATCATTGGCGTAAAACTTTAATTTTTACAACTTAAATTGTTTTAGATATAGATTGTTCTATTAAGTTTAATTAGATTTATCCTACACAATAATCGGTTATTTTGTTACGTTGATCGGAGATACTTGTTTATCTATCAATCTGTTTGCTTGTTGGATCCCAAAATTCTTGGTTTTATATGGCCTAGCGATTATCTTTATGAATTAACTTTGTCGTCTAAACCTGAAACTGCGATATGCGACTAAAACTTTTAAGTATCACTATTTTAAGCTTTTTGGCAAATGTTGCCATGGCTCAGCCTGCCAATGACAGTTGTTCTGATGCAGAAAGGCTTTGTGGTGCACAAGTTTTAAGTGGTACAACTACCGCAGCTACTACTAACAGTACAGAAGACGATTTATACTGTTCCATTCCGTCCGCAACAGTTTGGTATAAATTTACCACAAATAGTAATGGTGGAAATGCCACTATTAGCTTCAGTAACTTGAATTTTAATGCAGATCCTACATACGGCCAAAGCATTGAAGCCATGATATATTCTACAACTACTCCTTGTGATCAAAACAATTATGTGCCCTATTCATTATGTACTACGGGATCAACAGATTTTACAATTGTTCCTGCAGCTGCACTTAATCCAAACTCCACCTATTATTTAATGGTGAACGGAGTTAATACCGGTGTGGGTGTAACGAATTCTGCTGAATGTGATTTTGATATTACCATTTCTGGGGAAGCAATGGATTCTTTGTATCCAACCGCGTCTATTTCTGCATTTGATACTATATTATGCCAGGGAGATGTAGTTGCAGTTGAAACGATTATAGCTAACTGTTCAGACACAGCTAGCTTTGATTGGTACTACAACAATTCCTTATTTGTGTCAAACAGCACAGGAGAATTCAATACAGCTGACCTTTCAGAATCTGGTTATTTAAAACTCATAATGAATTGTGGCAATCTTTGTGTGTACAGAGATACTACAGATAGTATTTATTTTGATGTAACTACAATATCAGCAGATGCAGGACCGGATAAGTTTATTGCTGAAGGTGATTTTGTAACTCTTGAAGGAAATGGTGATGGTGCACCAACCTGGACACCTGCAGGAACATTGACAGATGCATTTGTTTTTGAACCTTCAGCTTTTCCTGAAAACACCACAACCTACTTTTTAACTGTAACTAATGGTAGCTGTGAAGCAACAGATAGTGTGAATGTTTTTGTTGGTGAAGTAGTTTCAATTTTTAGCGCGTTTACACCTAATAATGATGATATTAATGATAAATGGGTCATAAAAAATAGTAGCGAATATCCTAACATGGAAGTTACCGTATATGACAGGTCAGGACAAAGAGTATTTAACACAACAGGATACAGTACTCCGGATAAATGGTGGGATGGCACTTACAAAGGAAAACCACTTCCGGTTTCAACTTATTTCTATGTTGTGGATTTAAAAATTGGTGATGACGGTATTTTCAAAGGCCAGGTAAACATCATCAGATAAAAATGAAAAAACTAGTAGTACTCATATCAATTCTGGCCTTCAGTAAAGGATTTGCTCAACAACTTGAGCATTACACACAATATCAGTTCAATCAATTTGCCTTTAATCCGGCAATTGCAGGAACAAAGAATTGTCTGGATATCAGAACGGGCTATAGATTTCAATGGGTTGGGATAGATGGTGCTCCGCAAACTGGCTTTATTAATGCTCATGCGCCCTTAAGATCATCCAAAAGAAAAAGAAATGCTTTTGGTCCTAAACACGGAATTGGCGGACAAATAAAAAGAGACGTATTTGGTCCTTTTTCAAACCTAAAGCTTCATGCAACATATGCCTTACACTTACCAATAACTCGAAATTGGAATTTAAGTTTTGGCGCATCAATTGGATTTATGCATTCAGCATACAAAATAAGTGATTTAACAACTGAAGTGGCAGACCCTTCAATTGGTGGAACCTCACAATCATTTATTGTTTTCCCGGATGCAATTGCAGGCATGTGGTTGAGTGACAAAAAAACTTATGTTGGTCTTTCAGTTCATAATCTAATTGGAAATAGATTAGATGAAATTGGACAGGAAGCCAAACTTCAAAGACACGTATATTTAACAGGAGGAAGAAAATTTGCCCTTGAAAAAAAATGGTCCATTATTCCTTCTTTTTTCCTAATGTGGACCAAAGCCTCACCAATAGATTTTCATTTGAGCGCCTTAGTTGACCTTGATAACAAACTAACTTTCGGAGTCGGATTAAGACGTACAGATGCTATAACTACCCAAATTAGGGTAAAATTGTTTAACTGGATATCAATTGGATACTCTTTTGATTTTGTGATATCTAAACTATCAGGAAACATGTGGTATACCCATGAAATTACTGGTGGTTTTAATTCATGTTCAAGTTATGGGAACAATAGTACAACTAGTTGCCCAAGCTTTGAATAGATACAACCTTTAGAGTAGAAAATTCGTATATCATAAACAGACGGTTGATAAGTTGTTAATAACAGCCTATTTGTCTGCGAGAACTATGATACTTTTATTGCTACAAACTATGAAAAATCTACATAACAGACTTTTAAAGCCAGTTGTAGTTCTTATTGCTTTCTTTTTTACGTCAAATACGTTTGCGAATAATTTCTATTGGATCAATGGATCCGGTAACTGGGATGACCCCTCTCATTGGTCTACTTCTTCTGGAGGTAACGCTGCAATGACAGTTCCAGGACCAAATGACAATGTAATTTTTGATGCTCAATCTTTTACACAGTCTTACACTCAGGTTAACCTAAGCAGTTCGGTAACTATCCACAATTTATCTATCAGTAGTCCTGAGTTATTCGGGATTTTAGGAATTGGATTCGACCTAAGAGTTGTGGGAGACATTGCTGTGTCTGAAAATTGTGTAATAGAAATTAATAAGCTTGTCCTGGATGGTGCAGGGAATCATTCTATTAATGCAGCCAATGCAGATATCATAGGTGATATTTCTTTCCAAAATGGAAACTGGAATATGCTTTCTAAATTAGAAGCTATTCGTCCTCACAACATGGAATTTGTGAGTGGAACCTTAAATTCTAATGGACACACTTTGGTGGCAGAACACATTTTTGCCAATACCAATCCGTACAATTTTAATCTTACAGGATCGACAGTTTTTGCTTATGGAACAATTGATTTCAGTCAATCAGTAAACACCGGTGGATCAGCTAGTTTTATAACAGTTGACAGTGATGTTGACAATGGTAAAAAAGGAGAGTTTTCTTCATCCAATTTTGATAGAGATCAAACATTTGACTGTGGTAGTGGTGGAATGATGGTAGATGTGGTTTCATTAGATTACAATGGTGGCGTAAATGTTACTTGTGATGGGGTTTGTGATGGTGAAATAACATTGAGTGCTTTTGGTACTCCGGGAGGATTCTCGTACAGCGTTGACGGTAGCCCATTTACTGCTCAAACAGTTTACCCTAATTTGTGTCAGGGAACAAGACTTATCAGGGTAAGAGATACATCTCAAATTATCGGACCAGGACCAAGTTACTTCACATGTATTTTCAATGAAATTCTTAATAATCCACCTACGCTAACAGCTGATTTAGAACTTGCAGCACCAGTAGACGTTTCATGTTTTGGTGTTTGTGACGGTCAAGGTTTTGTAAGTGGTATTGGTGGAACCAACCCATATACTTACACTTGGTCTACTACAGCAGAAAACACAGGTTTTCCTCAATTTCTATGTGCAGGAGACAATGATCTACATATAGAAGATGACAACGGATGTACATTTGACACCACCTTGGTAATTGGTGGACCTCCGTTGATTGATGTAACTTTAAACATTACTGAGCCTATCTGTAATGGTGATAATAATGGTGAAGTAGATGTCACTCCTTCTGGTGGAAATGGACCGGGTTATACATTTGTTTGGAACCCTGTACCTACATCAGGACAAGGTTCAAATCCGGGAATAGGATTTGCTGCCGGTTCAATAACATTATCTGTTTTTGATGTTGATGGCTGTCAATTTGATACCACATTTACAATGACAGAACCACCTATACTATCAATATCAGCACTCAACGTAGCCAATGCAAGTTGTTTTAGTGTTTGTGATGGTCAGGCCAGTTCAACTCCTGTAGGCGGAGCAGGCAATAACACCTTTGAATGGTTTACCTGTCCTAAACCGGGAACCACAACTGGAATAACAGATCAAAACCCCAATACTTTATGCGCCGGTGATTACTATGTTATAGTAACAGATAATGGAGGTGCGGGTTGTTCAGCAGAAAGTGCCTGTATAACGATAACTGAACCTACAGAAATTGATGCACAAGCACAAGCTTATGACATTTCATGTTTCGGTTTATGTGATGGTGCAGTTGATGTAGACGCAACAGGTGGTGCCGGAGGATATACTTTCCAATGGTCAGCTGTACCAGGAGGTTCTATTGGTATAACCGATAGTATTTCAAATTTATGTGCTGGATTTTATGAGGCAGTAGTTACTGACATTAATGGCTGTAACTCTACACCAGATACAGTAGAAGTAGTTGAGCCACCAGAAATCACAGTAAACTTAGCCACTACACATCCTACTTGTTTTAATGTATGTGACGGATCAGTAATTGCTACGCCTTCAGGAGGTGTGGGAGGATATACTTACAATTGGTCACCAGCACCTGGAGCTGGTCAAGGAACAGCCACACCATCTGCCATGTGTGATGGAATTTATACCGTAACTATTACAGACGGAAATGGATGTGTATTGAATGAAGACGATACTTTGATCGAGCCAACAATGATTACAGCAACTTTAAACATCACTCAACCTACTTGTAATGGAGGCTGTGATGGAGAGGTTGACGTAACACCTGCCGGTGGAAACGGACCAGGGTACACTTTTAGCTGGAACCCTGTTCCGGGAAGTGGAATTGGATCAAACCCAGGAATTGGATTTTGTGCAGGTTCTGTAACACTTTCAATCTTTGATGTTGTTGGTTGTCAACAGGACACCACTTTTACCATATCAGAACCACCTGCTCTTACTGTTTCAGCAGCACAAGTTGCAGATGCTACCTGCTTTGGTTTATGTAATGGACAGGCTTCTGCCACTCCTGCAGGAGGAACAGGCCCTTATACTTATGAGTGGTTTTCATGTCCAAAACCAGGTGCTACAACAGGTATTACCAGTCAAAACCCTAACAACCTTTGTGCTGGAGACTACTATGTAATAGTAACAGATGCTAGCGGTTGTACTGCTGAAAGTGGTTGTATTACTATAAACGAGCCTACAGAAGTTTTAGTTAATTCACAATCATATGATGTTTCTTGTTTTGGTGTTTGTGATGGTGCAACAGATTCAGACCCTACCGGTGGAACAGCTCCTTATACTTTTTCTTGGGTAACAGTTCCTGGAGGTTTAGGAGTTGGTGCATCAGATAGCTTATCTGGATTATGCCCTGGTTTTTATGAAATTATAGTAACAGATGATAACGGTTGTGTATCCACTCCGGATACAGTAGAAGTTGTTGAACCACCTGTTTTAGATGCTACAATGACTATTACTGACCCAAGCTGTTATGATTTATGTGACGGAGATGCCACCATCAATGTTACCGGTGGAACAGGCCCTTTTACATATAACTGGACACCAGCTCCTGGAATTGGTCAAGGAACTCCAAACGGAACTTCAATGTGTGCAGGTATTTATATCGTTGATATTACTGATGGCAATGGTTGTACTTTTCAATTAGAAGATACTTTAGTTGCACCTCCTCAATATGATGTAACTGTGGCTCAAACTAATTTACAATGTTTTGGGGATGCCAACGGAACCATTGACCTAACTATTAATGGTGGGGGATCTGGAGCTGGTTATACATTTATTTGGTCACCAGCACCTCCAATTGGTCAAGGAACTACTAGCGTTTCAGGGCTTACAGCCGGAAGCTGGTGCGTAACTATTTCTGATAACCAAGCCTGTGACACTATCATTTGTATCACCATAACCGAACCAACGCAATTAGATGTAACCGCAAGTGTTATTTCACCAATAAGTTGTTTTGGTAGTTGCGACGGTTCTGCCCAAGCAGTAATTACCGGAGGAACTTCTCCATATAATACTTCTTGGACTCCATCAGGATTAACCACCCTTGTCGCTAGTTCACTTTGCGTAGGAGCACACACTGTAACTGTAACAGATGATAATGGCTGTGTTGCCAATGATATAATCAATTTAACTCAACCGGCCCAATATGATATTGATACTTCACATACAGATATTTCTTGTTTTGGAGATTGTATAGCTACTGCAACCGCAATTGTTAACTCAGGTGGAACAGGCCCTTATACATGGTCATGGGATGATGCGCCAGTTTTCCAATCAACTCCAACTGCGATTAATTTGTGTGCAGGAGCTTACACAGTTACTGTCTCAGATCAAAATTTGTGTGACACCACATTCACATTCAATATTATTGAGCCGCCAGTAATGGTTATTGACACTAACGTGATCAATTCAACTTGTTTTGGAACATGTACTGGTGAAGCCAATGTCAACGTAACAGGCGGAACGGGTCCTTACACTTTTGAATGGTTTGATGCCGGAACCGGAACAACAATCGGAGTGACAACTTCATCAGCTACAAACCTTTGTCCAGGTGATTACTACGTTGAAGTTACAGATGCAAATCTATGCGTGATGTTGTCTGATACCATGACGATTTCAGAATTACCTCAAATTAACGCATCTGTTGTTAGTATTACTGATGCTTCCTGCAATGTATGTGATGGTAGTGCTGAGGTTTTAGCAACAGGTGGAGATGGTTCATTTACTTATACATGGACTCCAGCTCCTGGAACAGGTCAGGGAACTACAATTGCAACTGGTTTATGTGATGCCGTTTACAGTGTTGTTGCGCAAGACGGCGCAGGATGTACAGCCAATATCCCTGTAAATGTTAACAGTGTAGCAATTGAAACTACTTCAATGGATTCAACTGATGCTAGTTGTTTCGGTGTTTGTGATGGAACTGCAACAATCTCGTATAATCTTTTAGACCCTCCTTACACTGTTGATTGGTATGACAATCTAACTGGATTACCTATTGGGATTACAGATGGTCCTCCTGCATCTCAACCTAGTACAGCAACCGGATTATGTGCTGGTGAGTATTTAGCAGTGCTAACCAATGGTTCGGGTTGTGTAACATCAGACACAATCATTGTTAATGAACCACCTGAAATTATAGGTTCTATAATAAGTACTAATGTTACATGTAATGGTGCTTGTGATGGAACAGCTATGATTACTGCTTCAGGAGGAGTTGGAACATTAACTTATACATGGAATCCTATTCCAGGAGGTGGACAAGGAACTCCTACCGCGGTAGGACTTTGCACCGGTGTTTATGATGTTACAGTAACAGATCAAACTGGATGTTCAGAAAACTTTAGTGCCAATATCTCTGAACCAACTTTATTATCAATAGACGCTTTAAACTCAAACGATATTAGTTGTTTCGGAGCTAATGATGGCACCGCCTCTGTAATTCATTCAGGAGGTCAAGCACCAATTACATATGAATGGTTTGATTGTTCTAGCGGACTTACCATTGGACAAACCACGCAAATAGCAAACAATTTAGGACCTGGAACATATCAAGTTGTTTTAACAGATGCCAATGGTTGTACACAAACTAGCTCATGTGTTATTATTAATGAACCTGCTTCAATTACAGCAACAGTGAATGTTAGTCCGGTTAATTGTTATGCTAATTGTGACGGAGTTCTTGATGTAGTGCCAGGTGGAGGTACAGCTCCCTATTTTTACCAATGGCAAGATGAATTTTTAACAGATATTCCAGGACAAACAAATGATACTATGAACAATGTTTGCCAAGGAATTTACAATGTACAAATAACAGATTTTAATGGTTGTACACAGTCATTTGGACCATTTGATATGACTTCACCAACTAACCCTTGGAATGTTACTACTTCACAAACTGACATTAGTTGTAATGGTAGCTGTGATGGTACAGCAACTGCCACTGTATTAGCGGGGAACACCCCTCCTTATACCTTCTTATGGGATGACCCACTTGTACAAACTACTGCAACTGCAACTAACTTATGTGCGGGTACATATAATTTAACAATTTCAGATGCCGGTACTTGTGATACAACTGTAACAGTCACTATCATTGATGCAACACCAATTGTGGCTAATGCTACAATTAATAATGTTCTTTGTTTTGGAGATTGTACGGGTCAAATTTCACTTGCTCCATCTGGTGGTACTGCTCCATATACAGTTAACTGGTCAGATTTACAAACAGGAACGACTGCAACAGGGTTATGTGCGGGATCAATTACAGCAACAATTACAGACGCTTCAGGATGTACCTACGATACCATTGTAAACATCACTGAACCTACAGAATTAATAGTTTCCACATCATTCGCAAACAATTCGGCTTGTGGATTATGTAATGGATCTGCAACTGTAAACCCTTCTGGTGGTGTTGGACCTTATACATTCTTATGGTCGCCGGTACCTGGTGCAGGACAAGGAACTAACAATGCTACTTCATTATGCCCTGGGGTTTATTCATGCACAGTTACAGACGCTAATGGATGTTCAGAAGTTGAAGTGTTCGCAATTTCAGATATTTCTGCTGAAACTTTGACCATGGATTCTACAGACGTTAGTTGTTTTGGATCATGTGACGGTGGCGTTGAAGTGATATATATCTGTAGTGATCCTCCTTGTACTAATCAATGGTATGATGGTACTAGTGGACTTCCATTAACGGGTGAAACAGGAACTACAGTATCCAATCTTTGCGCAGGAGATTATTATGTAGAAGTAACTAATGGATCTTTATGTGTTTCAATAGGTGTAACAACTGTGACCGGACCAACTCAAATATTGGCGAATGAAACCGTAAATCAAATTAGCTGTAATGGCGCTAATAATGGAAGTATTATTCTTGCTCCTTCTGGTGGATCAGGAGGTGGATTTACGTATACGTGGTCCCCAGTACCGGGTAATGGACAAGGCAATTCTTCTGCCACAGGATTATCTCCTGGAACATGGTGTGTAGACATTATTGACAGTGATGGATGTATTCAAAATTATTGTTGGGATATTAATCAACCAACTGCTACTGTAATTAATCCATCAGTTACTGACCCATCTTGTAATGGAAGCTGTAATGGTATCATTTCAGTTGCCGTATCAGGAGGTTGGGGAAGTTATACTTACCAGTGGTATGATGGTGGAGGAAATCCAATTCCTGGTGAAACCAATTCTTTAATTAGTGGGTTGTGTGCTGGAAACTATACTATAGAAATTACAGATGCAGGTGGATGTATTTCAACAATGTTGATCACATTAACTGAGCCTTCTGGAGTTACCTCTCCAATAACTGGCACAGATGTCTTGTGTTTTGGAGATTGCACAGGGACTGCAACTGTAAATCCATCTGGAGGTTTTGCTCCATATATTGTTAACTGGTACAACTCTGGAACAGGATTATTAATTGGACAATCAGGCAATACAGCATCAAGTTTATGCCCTAATGATTATCATGCAGTTATTACGGACAACAACGGTTGTAATTTCACAACTCCAGTAGTTTCTGTTGGAGAGCCACCAGAATTGACCTGGACAATTAACTCAAATGACGCAAGCTGTTTTGGAGTTTGTGACGGTGATGCCCAAGTAATACCTGCAGGGGGATTCCCAGGATATTTCTTTGAATGGTTAGACATAGGCGGAAACCCTATTGTAGGCGGAACAACATCTTCAGTTTCTAACTTATGTGCCGGAAACTATACAATTGAAGTTATAGACGTTAATGGATGTACTTCAGGTCAACAAACCGTTGTAATTGATGAAAACCCTGAAATTACTGGAAACATTTTCACAAACAACTCAACTTGTGGAGGCGCTACCGGATCTGCAACTGTATTTGCTACAGGTGGAACCGGACCATATACTTATCAATGGTTTGATAACTTAATGGTTTTACTTCCTGGAGAAACTGCAAACACTATTCTAAATATAGCTGCTGGGGCGTACTTTGTTGAAGTTACTGATGCAGCTGGATGTACTGAATTATTCCTTGCAAATGTTAGTGACAGCCCTGTAACTACTATTACCTGGGATGCAGTAAATGATCCTACTTGTTTTGGTGGAAGTGATGGAAACATTTCAATCACAGTTAGTGGACCAAATGCACCATTTATCTACACCTGGAACCCTGGTGGTTTAATAGATGAAGATCCAACCGGATTATATGCAGGAAATTGGACTGTTCAAATTACGGATGCTTTAGGTTGTATCAATTATTATGACACAACATTATTTGATCCTGCAGAAATTCTTGTTACTTCAAATGTTACTGCATCTGACTGTGATCTTTGTAATGGTGCAATTGATATAACCGTAACAGGAGGAACAGGAGCAGCTACAGTTATTTGGAACAACTCAATGACCGGAACATCAATCAATGGTTTATGCTCTAGTATGTATGAAGCCCAAATCACAGATGCAAATGGATGTCAAGTATTGGAACAAGTTGATGTACCTAACAATGGTGGATTAACGGGAGACCAAACCGTTACAGCAATTAGTTGTGGAGGTGTGTGTGATGGAGAAATTACGGTTAGTGGTATTGGTGGTAATCCTCCTTATTCATATTATTGGTTACATGATGGATCAACATCCAGTACACAGTCTAACCTATGCGCAGGTTCATACTTTGTAACAATTACAGATTTTGTTGGATGTACTTATTCAATGGAAATTGAAATGAACGAACCAAATGCAATTGACATTGAAACTACCATCACAAATCCTTCATGTGGAAATGCCGACGGTTCAATTACAGTTACAAGTTCGGGAGGAATTTTACCTCACACCTATTTATGGAACACTTTGGCCGTAACCCCTTCAGTATCTAACTTAAGTGCAGGAGTGTATATTGTAACAGTTACAGACGCTTCTGGATGTGCTCAAGATTTTGAAATTGGATTAAGCAACTCAGATGCACCAATTGCTACTGTAACTAGCAACAATATTTCATGCGCTTCACTTTGTGATGGACAAGCGGATACTACTAGTGTAGTTGGAGGAACACCTCCTTATTCGTTCCAATGGTTAGATTTCCAAGGATTCCCAATTTTTGGAGAAACTAATCCTGCCATCATAGCCTTGTGTGAAGGAGATTATACACTTCAAACAACAGATAATTTAGGGTGTGTATCATTCCAATCAATTACAGTTACTGAACCGGATACAATCTTATTAAACCCACTTTTTACAGCTGATCCAAGTTGTAATGGTGATTGTGATGGTCAGTTAGTTGCGAATCCTATTGGAGGAACTTTACCATTTACTTTCTTATGGGACAATACACCGGCATCTACAACTGTAAATGCAGACAGCTTGTGTGATGGTACTTATAATCTTACTATTACGGATGCAAACGGATGTTCAATTATTCAAACTGGAATTGTTTCAGAACCTACACCGATTACTATTGTTCAAGACAGCATTATTGACGCTACTTGCTATAATTCAACTGATGGTGAAGTTTATATTACAATTTCAGGAGGAACGCCTGGTTACACATCACAATGGATCTCACAAACAATGGCAGATACTTTAAATACAGAAGACATTACTACTTTAATGCCTTTGGGTTATTATTTAACAGTTACTGATGCCAATGGTTGTATTGCCATGGATACGGCAGTTGTCGATACAGTTATCAATGTGCTGGCTTTTGTGGGAATGGATACTTTAATCTGCTATGGTGATTCTATTCCGTTGTATGGTTACTCAAACGTAGATCCTTTAGCATCTTTAACATGGTACGACACTACTTTTGCAAACGTATACAGTGTTACTAATGAAATGGTACCACCAACAGATTCAGCTGGTACGTTTACTTACATTTTCACTGCTAATTATTTGACATGTACTCATGCAGATACAATAGTAGTAACTGTCTTACCTTCTTATACAGTTGATGCCGGACCAGATGTAGAAATGTACTCACAACAAGAACACATCATTGGAGGAAATCCTACTTCTAGTGATCCAAACTTGACATATACCTGGAGTCCTCCATACTTCTTAGATGACACTACGGCAGCTAATCCTTATGTGATAGAACCAACCTCATCTAACTGGTATTTTGTAACCGCTACAGATGCAAACGGCTGTAATGCAACAGATTCTATGTACGTATTGTTGCTACCAGATCTAGTAATTCCTGATGGAATTTCACCAGATGGAGACGGTAAAAATGATACCTGGATCTTAGACTTTATTGAAATGTATCCTGGCGTTGACATAGAAATAAATGTTTACAATAGATGGGGTGAAATACTATTCACTGCAGATGAAACATATGCAGATGATTGGGGGGGAACTACAAGAAAAGGAAAACGACTTCCTGCGGGAACATACTATTACACTATAGTAATAGATCATGAGGATTTCCCTGATCCGTTTACAGGTCCAATAACAATAATGTGGTAAAACGTAGAGAGATGAAGAAATTAATTATCATACCGATCATTTTGTTTGCGTGCGCAGTTTACGGACAGCAATTACCGCAATTCACTCAATATATGTTCAACAATTATGCTTTTAATCCGGCGTATGCAGCTGTTAACAAATATTGGGAAGGAACCTCTATGAACAGATACCAATGGATAGGAATTACAGATGCGCCTAGAACGTTTACCTTATCTGCACACGGCCCTTTAAAAGATGAAAAAATAGGTTTAGGTGGATATGTATACACTGACATAGTTGGACCAACTCGTAGAATTGGTTTTCAAACCTCTTTTACTTATCACGTTCAATTTTCAGAAACTATTTTTATGTCCTTCGGATTATCCGCAGGATTCAATCAATGGATACTAGATGCGGATAAAGTAACTACCTATCATCCGAATGATTTTTACTTTTCAAATGGATTGCTAAAGTCTTTTGATCCGGATGCTAAGTTTGGATTTTGGTTATATCATGAAGACTGGTATTTCGGAGCTTCATTAGGACAAATGTTCCATAATAAACTATCTTTCTTAGAGACTCAAACAAACTCTGAAAGCTATATGGAAGATCATTTTTACTTCACTGGTGGCTACAAATTCAGAATAGGGGAAGATTGGGCTATTGAACCAACTATGTTATTTAAATTGGGATTACCTGCACCGGTTAAATTTGATCTTAACATAAGAGGAATTTGGAAAGATATGCTTTGGTTAGGAGTTGGAATGAGAACACAAGATGCCATGACAACAATGCTTGGTTATAAGTACAAAGATATGCTTACAATTGGTTATGCATATGACATTACGCTTACCAAACTTAAGAATTTTAGTACCGGCACCCATGAGATTATGTTAGGTGTTAAATTCGGTAAATCAAATTCTAAAATGGAAACCGATCCATCATTAGAATAAATTTTTTCATAAATTCAACCAATTTTAAAACCCGCTAAAGCATGAAAAAACTTTCTGCTTTTATACTCCTTTTTATATCTGCACAATTAATGTGGGGTCAAGACCTGACTCAAAACATAAGAGGAACCGTTGTTGACAGCGAATCAAAATTTCCCTTGGTAGGCACCAAAGTAAAGGTCACAGATGTAGAACCTGTCTTAGGTGGAATTTGTGATGAAAATGGAAATTTTGCTATTACTAATGTACCCATAGGTAAGCATACACTTGAGATTTCTTCTATCGGATATATGACTAAATCTATCACTGTAATAGTTAATTCAGGTAAAGAAAGTATCGTCAATATCTTATTGGAAGAGTCTTCTATTGTTGGTGAAGAAGTGGTTGTAGAAGGTAGAAAAAAAGGAGAGGTAATAAATGAAATGGCCACTGTTAGTGCTACGAGTTTTTCTGTAGAAGAAACTAATAGATATGCAGGAAGTAGAGGTGATCCGGCTAGAATGATGTCCAATTATGCGGGCGCTCAAGGAACAGATGACTCCCGTAATGACCTGGTTATTAGAGGAAATTCTCCTTTAGGGATTATTTATAGAATTGAAGGAGTAAGTATTCCAAATCCCAATCACTTTGCCATTGCTGGATCTACAGGAGGTCCCGTTTCAATATTAAACAATAAATTTTTGGATAATTCTGATTTCTTTATGAGTGCTTTTCCTGCAGAATACGGTAATAGTACTGCGGGTATTTTTGATTTACGATTAAGAAACGGTAACAACAAACTTCATGAGTTTTCTGGTCAATTTGGTTTTCTTGGAACGGAAGCTTTATTTGAAGGACCTTTTTCTAAAAAATCTAACGCAAGTTATCTCGTAATGGGAAGATATTCTACTTTAGGATTATTTGATAAAATTGGTCTTAAGTATGGTACAGATGCCGTTCCACTATATGGAGACGGGGCATTTAAGCTTAATTTCCCTCTCAAAAAAGGCAGTAATTTATCTGTTTGGGGAGTTGGTGGAACTAGTAATATTTCAATTTTAATTTCTGATCAAACAGAACCGGCTCAAGATGCTTTTGGTGAACAAGACAGGGATCAGTTATTTGGAACAGCCATGGCAATAGGCGGAGTAACTTATAAAAACCCAATTAACAAGAACACCTTTTTAAAGACTACTATTTCTTATTCGTGGCAACAACAAACCACAAGACATCTATATATTTTAAGAACACTTGACTCTGCTACCAACCAGTGGAATTATTTAGCCGATCCATTTGACATGATGGGCTACAAATATGTTACCAACACAGGATCTGCTTACTTAAGCATGAACCATAAATTAGGCAAAAAACATGTGCTTAAATACGGTTTTAATTTGGACATGTATCTGGTAAACAATGTAGACTCTATTAGATACGATATCTCGGACTCAACTTCAAACTTTTATTACCGTTGGGATTACCAATCTCCTAATCCAGACTTTTTAGGTCAACTTTTTGTTATGTGGAAATATAAGATCAATAATAGATTGACTTTGAACACTGGATTACACAGCCAATATTTTACAATGAGCAATTCTATATCTCCTATAGAGCCTAGATTAGGTTTGAAAATTGCTGTAAATGAAAACAACACAATTGCATTAGGTGCAGGAATGCATTCACAACATCAACCATTATACATTTATTCTTTTCATAAAAACATAGGAGGCAATAAGGTATATCACAATATGGACCTCGGTTTTACACGAAGTATTCATACGGTAATTAGTTATTCAACACGTATAAAAAAATCAATGTCGTTTAAAACTGAAGCTTATTATCAATATTTATACGACGTGCCTGTTACAGTTGCACCATCATCATTTTCTATCCTCAATCAAGGGAGTGGTTTTGCAAGATTCTTTCCTGACAGTTTGGCGAATACAGGAACTGGATATAACTATGGAATTGAGTTTACATTGCAAAAGTTTTTTGACAACGATTTCTTCTTCATGACCACATTGTCACTTTATGACTCTAAATATGTTGGATCAGACGGCATAACAAGAAATACGGATTTTAATGGTAACTATATTGCAAATGGATTGATGGGAAAAGAGTTTAAGTTTGGTGAAAACGACAAACACTTAATCGCATTAGGAATGAAAGTCACTTATGCCGGAGGAAAAAGGTATGGATATGTTAATCAGGTGATGACAGATTCATTAAAAGAAATCGTCTGGTTAGATTCTGCTTATAATGAAAGAAGATTTGATCCTTACTTTAGACTTGATTTAAAGGTGAACTATACATTGAACACTAAGAAGGTTACACATGAATTTGGGCTTGATTTGGTAAATGTTACTTTTCACAAAAACATTCTTGGATTAACTTATACACCTAATGATGATCCTGCTCAACCTCCTTATACTGAGCGCTACCAACTTGGATTTTTACCAATCTTTTACTACAAAATAGATTTCAAGGTGGCGGGGAAACCCAAATCTTTGAATGATTAGCGAAACCTATTCGTTTTTTATACGTTTAAGCAACTGTTGGAATCAATAAAAAAGAGTGATGAGTACATGCTTAACGTGTCGTAAAGAGTTTGATGGAAGGTCAAATAGAAAGTTTTGTTCTATTTCTTGTAAGAACAAATTTCACAATACAAGAAACAGAGAGAAAGAGGCGACGGTAAATGACATCAATAAAATCCTTCACAAAAACTGGGTAACATTACACAAGTTGTACGGAATTTATAGAAGCGCCCCTATTTCATTAGATGTTGCAGAGGCATACGGATATAATCCAAAATACTTTACTCACATCCACAACAGTCCATTTGGTGAAAAATATACAATGGTTTACGATTTGGGAATTAAAAACCACATTGACAATCAGATACAAATAATCAGTATTGATTAATCAATCAAGAGCTTAGTTATAATCTTCTTAAGTCTTCATTATATTTGTACATGTCTAGATTCAATTTAAACCCTGGTTTTTTCAGCTTGCTATGCGGACTATTTATTGGCTTCAATGCCATTTCGCAAAAAAAGACCATTTCGCCTGAAATGTATGATGAATGGCAATCAATATCAACATTCAAACAAACTCCCTCTGGAAAATGGATTACTTATGAAGTAAAGCCACTTGATGGAGATCAAACCACTTATATACTTTCTGCTGGTGGTGATGTAGCCAAAGAATGGCAAAGAGCAACCAACACTCATTTACATTATAAGGATCAATTTGCATGTTTTATAATTCAACCTGCTCATGATTCGGTAAGAAAATTGAAATTAGAAAAAGCCAAAAAATCACAGTTTCCGGATGACAGTTTAGGAATTTATATGATGGCCAATGATAGCCTTATTAAGTTGGCGAATATTAAATCATACAAAGCAGCAAAAGAAGGAGATTGGATTGCATATCTATCTACTAAAGATAACAGGCCCGTTCCTGCAAGCAAAAAGAAAAAAAAGAAGAAAAAGAAAAAGGGCAACGAACCACCTAAAACATCAGGAACTACATTAACTGTGTACAACCCTACAAATGGAACTACTTCAGTTATTCACAGAGTAACAGACTATTCTTTTTCTGAAAATGGAAATAAACTAGCTTATGTATCAAGTATTAAAGGTGAAAAAGATTCATTAACTGTTCATGTTATTGATTTGGTAAAAGATGAAACAACAACACTTATTGAAAATAGCCTTGGTATTGAGAAATTAACCTTTGACGAAGACGGAAAACAGCTAGTTTTTCTAAGTTCTTTAGACACTGGAAAAGTTAAAAATTATGCGTTGGCATATTGGCAAGAAGGTCAACACAACGCTCACATCATTGTAGACTCATTGTCTAAAGACATGCCGGAAGAATATACGGTAAGTCAAAATGGACAAATCTATTTCTCTGAGAACGGAGAAAAGATCTTTTTTGGAATTAGCGAAATTCAAAGAGAGGAACCAAAAGACACTTTATTAGAGACAGAAAAAGCTCATGTGGACATTTGGGCAGGAGATGACTCCAGAATTCAACCTGAGCAATTAAAACGTCTTAAAAGAGATCAAAACAGCTCCTTCTTATCAGTGTATCACATTAAAAGAAAAAAATTCGTTCAACTTGAAAGTGAATCATTAGAACATGTAAGTCCATTAGAAAAAGGAAACTCAGAATTTGCATTGGCTTCAGATGACCAGGTATATCAAAGAGAGCGCACATGGGAATATCCTTGGAGACGTGATTATTATATTGTTTATACGTCAAGCGGCAGAAAAGAGATTTTAAAGGAAGGCTTGTATTTTGGCGGTTCTATATCTCCCGGCGGACATTATTTTGTTTATTATAACCACAGTGATTCTAGCTGGTACAGTAAAGACATTTTAGCCAAAAAAGAGAAAAAAATAAGCGCCAACGGATTAAAATTCGCAGATGACCTTAATGGACAGCCTGCTGTTGCAGATCCTTTTAGAACTTATGGCTGGACTAAATTTAATGATGACTATTACTATGCAGTAAGTGATGGGTTTGACATTTGGTATTTACATCCAAACAAAGCTGAGCAATCATTTTGCATGACTAATAAAATTGGAAGCGAACAACAGATCAAATTCTCTATTTGGCGTACAGAAAATGACAGCCTTTATTTTGCACCTGATAGAGTAATAATTCATGGGTTTGATGAAAATAACAAAGACGAATTGTTTTATAGTTTAAATAGAACTGAAAATGGGTTTGGGTTGAAAGAGTTGCTTAGAACAAATCACAAAATTATTGGATTTAATAAAGCAAAAGAAAGTGAACAGGTATTGATAAGAAGAATGAATTTTTATACTTATCCTGATCTAGAAATCACAAACACAGACTTTGACAATTTTGCCAAAATTTCTGAAGTAAATCCACAACAAAAAGAATATAATTGGGGGACTGTGGAGTTTGTAGAATGGTATGCTTATGATAGTACCAAATTGAGAGGTTTATTATACAAACCAGAGGATTTTGATTCAACTAAATCCTACCCTATGATTACATATTACTACGAAACATACACTGACAACATCAACAATTACTATGCTCCTAAACCAACGGCATCAATTGTATATCCTACTGAATATGTAAGTAATGGTTATATCTTTTTTGTTCCGGATATTAAATACACTCCGGGTTATCCTGCAAAGTCAGCCTATAACTGCATAGTAAGCGGAACAGATTATTTAACTAGAAAATACAATTGGATTGACAGTACTAGAATGGGAATTCAAGGACAAAGCTGGGGAGGATATCAAACAGCACAACTTATTACAATGACCGGAAAATATAAAGCTGCAATGGCAGGAGCACCGGTAAGTAATATGTTCTCAGCCTATGGTGGTGTAAGATGGGGAAGCGGCCTGTCTAGAATGTTCCAATATGAACACTCACAAAGTAGAATTGGTGCAACCATTTGGGAGAAACCAGAGTTATATATAGAGAACTCTCCTATATTTCATTTGCCCAATGTAACCACACCATTGTTGATTATGCATAATGACGGAGATGGCGCAGTTCCATGGTACCAGGGAATTGAGCTTTATATGGGTCTCAGAAGGTTAGATAAAGATGTTTGGTTGTTGAACTACAACAATGATGAACACAACCTGATGAAACAACCAAATAGAAGAGATTTAAGCGTTAGAATGAGGCAGTTTTTTGACTATTATTTACAAGATGCTCCAATGCCAAATTGGATGAAATATGGACTTCCTGCTCTTGATAAAGGAGAAAGAAACGGCTATGAGCTTGAAAAATAACGGGAAATAATAGGTAAATTTGTTAATAATTCGTAAATTAAAGTTCGAATGAGGCTAGTGAAAACTCTAATACTACTTACATTTTTAGCATCATCTCATGCCTTTTCACAAGGTGGGGGTGAGCAAAATGTCGTTGAAATTCCTAATATTTTCACGCCAAATGGAGATGGTATCAATGATATCTTTAAGATCAACGCTGTGGGTTTCGAAGAATTAACTTGCAATATTTACAATCGTCAAGGTGAATTAGTTTACAGATTTGAAGGATTAAATGGGAGCTGGGATGGACATACACATGCTGGTGTAAAAGTTAGCCCTGGAACGTACTTTGTAATCGTTGAAATCAGAGTAGGTGAAGAAGTAAGAACAGATCAAGAAACACTTCAAGTACAGTATTAAATTTCTACCTCAACCTCTATTTCTTTACTGTTATATTCTTGCTTTAAACGCTCTTCGTTTCTTTTCTCTATTATATCAACAAAGTAATAAACCAAACCAATTATAACAACGGCAATTATGAGTTTCCTAATTAATCCCCATGGAAATTTACGTTGATGATTCCTGTATTTAGATAGGTCTACCTTTGGTTTTTTAGATGTCATTGATCAAAGAAAGAAGGTAAAAATAAGAACAATTACCTCAGCTTAATGACGTCTTCTTTTGAATAAGGCAAAATCCATATTGGTAAAGGACAATGAAAATTCAAGACCACCTGCTCTGGCAACCTGGCCCAGTTTTGACAATGTTACGTCATAAGAAATACCAAAATTAAATCCTTTCCATTGTAAGCCAACCATAGGTGCAACTGCATCATTGATCCTTACCAACAAACCGGCAGTTAAATAAGCATCCCTTGTCAAACCAGTAGTTTTACCTCCAGTAGTTAATCTATATCTGGCAAAAGCACCGATCATTGTTTCACTGTGAGGGCCCTGCAAAAACTGGTTAAAAGTTGCTTCTAATCCAAATGGTGATCCAGAAATTTCTTTAAGGAAATAAGCATTAATACCAAATTTAGAATACAAAGGTTCTTTAACACCAAAAGTGTAAGTGATGTTAGGTTTATTAATATGAAAATAAGAGAATCCAATTCTAAAATCGGTAGCATCATCTCTTGCAAAACCAACTTTTGAATTTCCATATCTATAGCTTACACCAAAACCAATATCAGGATAAACAAAAGATACTAAACCATTATTTTCATTAGAGGGCAATGAAGGATCTAATTCAGAACCATTCCATTGATTTCCAAAAACAAGTGCGCTTAAGTTACCAGTTCTTTGCCCCATTCCTAATTGCATACCTGCTGATAATGTGTGCTGTTCAGCCACAGGAACAATAGCAGAGAAATTAAGCAACATTTGCTTGGTTCCGAACTTACTTTCTCCTCCTACATCATTGTAAAGCACTAATCCTGCTCCCATATGAGCTCTATTACCCAACTTTGGTTTGAAAAAATTAGCATCAATAGCTATCGCGGTAGTATGAAATTTTGTTCCCGCACTCACCCATTGACTTTTATGAGACACGCCTATCCTTTCCCATCCCTGAAAAAATCCGGTATAAGAAGGATTCATCAACATTGGATTGTTTTGCTGTTGCGTAAAATGAATATCCTGTGCAAAAGAAACAGCAGGTAACAATAAGAGAGATAACAATAACTTTTTCACAGCTTACCTTATTACAGTTATGTTACCGGTTTCTTCATGATGACCCGTTTCAGAGGAATCGTAAATCAACACATAGGTATAGATTCCATTGTTGACCAGCTTACTCTTATATCTTCCATCCCAAACATCTCCATATGTTGAAGATTTAAATACCGCATTACCCCATCTATCAAATAATTGGAATTGGAAATTTGTTACGTCCCATCCAACATAAATTGAATAAACATCATTGTTTCCATCAGCATTAGGTGAAAAAGCATTTGGAACATGGACACCTGTAAATCCAGTTGGATTTGGTAAAGGATTTCCTCCTCCACCCGGAGGCGGTGGTGGTGGGTTGGTTGTTGTAGTATCAATAAAATGACCAATTATAGTATCAGCCATTGTAAAATTCAATGAATCAACTAAACTATCAGGAGCCATGAAAGTGTGGTTATATGATTCCCAATAATCAAAAGCAAATCCAGCATTTGGGTTGGCTTTGAAAATAGTAAGCATTCCACCGTAATATTGTCCTGTAAAAGGATAAGAAGGTGGATAAATAGAATTTATTTTAACCTGACCGCTTCCTACAGGATCAACATCAACAGTAATATCATAAGGACCTGATAAATTATAACAACCCACCATTCCGGCAGCCATTTCAGTACATCTTTGCGTGATATAATCTTTTAAGTCCTGCACATTTTGCTGCCAGGTAGCCATTGACCCTCCCCATCTCGCAATTTGATCCGGCATTTCTGGCTCAACAACAGCAACCATGCTATCAATAAAAGGAATCATGTAATCACACGAAAAATAGGTGTTCATCAAATCTGCATATCTGGCAATATACTCTTGCTCAAATTCAGGATTTTCCATCAATTTATTCAAAATAGGAATATGCCCTTGACCACCTGGGTCCGGTAATGATTCCGGGTTGCATGGATCAGCATCTGGATTTGTGTTTGGTATACCTGTATAATTGATATAATGACCCCAACTGGCATCATTGTCCCAAAGTGTATATCTCCACTTTTGTTTATCCGCTTCTGGGGCAGGAATATGTCCATGCCACCAGGCTGTGTTCCAATTCAACCAATCTGAAGTAACTATATATGAATTCAAAACCACATAGTCTATTAAACTTCCGGTATTGTATTTAGATTTCACATAAGCATATTGAACCGGATCTGTCATATCTCCAGTTGTAATATAGTTCACCAAATCATTCCATTCAGTCATAGCAGGATCACCATATTCTGCCCATGTTCCACCCCAGGTTTTTAAAAATTCAATGTCATATTTATCTTGATTGTAATAATGATCTGTAAAATCAGAGTCATCAACTTTTTCACGCATGTCGTAAACTCCCCAATATTCACCGTTAACGTAAACAATTCCGAACCTACTAGATCTTTCATCCAATCTTAGATCTGCATATTGTGATAAGGTATGTACAGCAGCATCTCTAATATGGGCACCTCCATTGGAAAATGGATAATTATCATTTGCGGCAGCTTTTACTATCAATTTTTGATATTCATCTCTGTTTTTGTGCGGGAATATATCATGTCTAATCGCATTCATACTCCCATACTCATCTCTTACAACAAGGTCAAAACCTCTTTGATCATAAGCCCATGAATCATTACCATGCTTGTTGTAATAACCGGTTCCTTCATTCACCATGCTACCATCTGTTTCAAAAAACTCATAACCTCCATCAAAATTATTACTGAAAGATCCTGGTGCATTATCTTCTAAAAAGTCTTTTACCTGATCACCGTAAACTGATAATACAGGAAGCGTATGTGAATCATCTATAATATAAGTATTTGACTCAACGAAACTTGGAGGAGTATTTGGATCTGAAGAAAATGCTCTAGCTCTCAAAACAGCTGTAGAACTTATGTTAATAGCTCCAGTATATTGAGTTGAACCCGTAGTAGGCACAGACCCATCAAGTGTATAATAAATAGTAGCCGAACCATCAGTTGTGGCCAGCGTAACACTTTGTGAACCAGTGTAAAATCCGGCAGCTAGTGATATAGTAGGCTTAGCAGTGTAATAGTTAATGGCTCCTGTATTAGCACCATTAGGAGTAGGGTTTGAAAACAGACTCCATGTCAAAGCACCATCTGTTGTTCTACCATAAGAATGATCTTTTTGTGTCATGTTCACAATGGCAAGACTGTCTTGAATAGCACCACCACTTGAAGACAAAATAATCCATTCGTTTTTTGTTTGCGTCAAAGCAAAATTTGGGTGTAACTCATTTCCATTTAGTTCATCCCTTTTTGAACAAAAAACCATCATGTATCCTCCTGCGGGAACTGATGCTCCGACAGGGATTTGCCATTTAGCAAGATTGTTTGGATTGTCAGATAGAAAAAAGCCGGATAAATCAAATGCCGAAGCACCAATATTGTGAAGCTCTATCCAATCTTCTCTTTCTCCGTAAGCGTCTATAGGACCTGTGCGATTTGAACACGAATATTCATTAATAATCACTTGACTAAAACTGACTGAACCCACAGCCAATCCAACGCAGAGTAGTAACGTTTTCATAACACAATAAACACATTTCTGAGGTAAAAGGTTGCATATTTAACAAATAGGCCAACCTTCATGCGCTTAAAGATACTGAAAACCTCCTATTTTTCAACATTTTACGAAGTATTTAACGAAATGATCCAATGTTAAGAGAATTTTATCAAATCATTTCCTAATTTTGAAAAAGGATGAAACAACTGATTTTAATCTTGTTAGCAGGTGCTGCTCTTACGGCTTGCAACAAGGAACCAGGACTAGGAGGCACCTCAACAATTGAAGGTAAAGTCTATAAAATTGAAACCAATGTGCTAGGACAGATTTTGGCTGAATACTACGAGGCTGATAGAGATGTGTACATTTTGTATGGTGATGATGACGAAATTTATGACGATAAATTCGCCACTAGTTACGAAGGAAGTTACCAATTTACCAATCTACTTCCAGGTAAGTATACCGTTTTTGCCTATTCACGTTGTGATGCTTGTGCAAGTGGAGACACTATCGTTTCACAAACTGTAGACATTACAGAAAAGGGAACAACTTATACATTAGAGGACTTAGTAATCTATAAATGATAAAAAAACTCTCATTTATATTGCTCTTCTTTGTTTCGTTTTCTGCTGTGGGACAAAAAACTGACGCTATGTTTTGGACAGGTGTTGGATTAGATTTGGGTATTACAAAAGATCTAAAAGTTGAATATGAAACTCAATTTAGATTAGATCAAAATGCTAGTAGATTATCTCAATACTATTCAGAACTTGGTGTAGGATACGACCTTAAATATGGTTTTGACGCAGGATTCGTATATAGATACTCTAGAAAAAATGAAGGAAGCTATTACTTCAATGAAAGTCGTTTATGCTTTGATATCTCATGGAAATACAAAACTGAATTTGGTTTATCTGCTAGATTAAAAACCAGGTATCAACATGCTTTTGATCGATTCAAAACAGTAAATGACGTAGTTCCAAACAAAAAGAACACCTTGCGTTTTAGCTTGAAATTTGATTATGAGCACCCCGAATTTAAATTGATACAGCCATTCATCTCACCAGAACTATTTATAGCATTACCACCAAATAATAGTAATGTTTTAGACACCTACAGAGTTAAAGGAGGTTTGACTTTTGATCTTCCTAAAAGACATGAAATTACTGTGTTTTATATGTATGAACATGAAAACAGAAATACAGACAACTTGAATCACATTTATTGTCTTCAGTATAACTACTCTTTCAAATCTTTACACAAAAAGAAAAAGTAATTATTCAACCAACTCTAGGTCAATCTGTTTTCTTCCTAATGAAACCTTTGCAATTTTAACTCTAAGGTGTTCACCCAGGTTAAATTCATCACCTGATCTTTTTCCATATACCACGTAATCATTCTCGTCAAAGTAATAGCTATCGCCTCTCAAGCTTTTAAGAGAAATCATTCCTTCACAGAAGTTTTCAAGCAATTCTACATATATTCCCCAATCGGTTAAACCTGTGATTATTCCTTCAAAGATTTCACCCTCTTTATCTTCCAAATAAACAGCCTGGAAATACTTTTTAGAAGCTCTTTCGGCTTCAACAGCTCTTCTTTCAGTTTGTGAAATATGCTCAGCCGTCTTTTGCATACCCTCTATTCGCGACTTAGTGCCATTTAATTTATTCAAGAGCACCCTGTGCACCATTAAATCGGCATACCTCCTAATTGGAGAAGTAAAGTGAGCATAATATTCAAACCCCAGACCGTAATGCCCTATGTTCTCCGTGTCATAAACAGCCTTAGCCATTGATTTTATTGCCATTGATTGAATCACATTATACTCCGCCTCATCCCTCATTTCATGAAATAACTTATTCATGTTTTTGGCAATATCATCTTCATTTTTAAACGAAAACGCCTTTCCAAACTTTGAAACGAAAACAGCAAATTGCTGCACTTTTTCAAGGTCTGGTTTATCGTGAACCCTATAAATCAATTCTCTCGGATGTTTTTGTTTTACATCACCAACAAATTTCCCTACACTTTTATTGGCCAAAAGCATGAATTCTTCAATCAGTTTATTGGCATCCTTTTGAACTTTTTTAAATATTTCAACGGGCTTGCCTGCCTCATCTAACTGAAATCTGATTTCAGAGGTATTAACTTCTAAACCACCTTTTTTCATTCGGCGATCTCTAAGGTTTTTGGCTATTGTATCAAGCGTTAAAATTTCTTTTGATAACTCTCCTTTTCCACTCTCAATAATTTCTTGAGCTTCTTCATAGGCAAACCTTCTTTTGGAGCGAATAACAGTTTTACCAAACCACTGTGAATGAACATCACCATTCATGTCAAGATCAAAAACTGCCGAAAAGGCAAATTTGTCTTCATCCGGACGCAAACTACAAACACCATTTGAAAGATGCTCTGGCAACATTGGAATAACCCTGTCTACCAAATAAACAGAATTCCCCCTTTCAAGTGCCTCAATATCCAACTGTGATCCCTCCTTCACATAATGCCCAACATCCGCAATATGAACTCCGACCCTAATCATCTCTTTATCCAGAAATTCTATTGACAATGCATCATCAAAATCTTTTGCATCAATTGGATCAATAGTAATGGTTAAAATATCTCTAAAATCTCTTCTATTGGCAATTTCTTCCTCAGGTAATTGCATAGAAATTTGGCTTGCTTCTGCCAGCACCTCATCAGGAAAAGTGAACTTTATTCCATTTGCCGCTAAAATTCCCTTCATTTCAGCTTCATTGGACTCGGGTCTTCCAAGTACTTCAACTATTTTACCAAATGGGCTCTTTGCTGTATCCGGCCAATCAGTAATTTCAGCAATTGCCTTGTCCCCATTTTGAGCTCCTTTAAGTGCTGAACCAGAAATGAAAATATCTACATTAAGTTTTGGGTCATCAGGAACAAGGAATGAAAAATGATCCTGGATATCTAATGATCCAACTATCAATTTGTTCTTTCTTTCAATAACATTAGTTATTTTTCCCTCTAGTTTTTTCCCCTTGCTTCGTGTCAATTCAACAGCAACGGTATCTCCATTCATGGCCCTACCTGTATTCCTCTCAGAAATAAAAATATCTTCGTTAAAACCTTCTACAATAACATAACCTGATCCTCTTCTTCCGGCATCAAACACTCCTATCAGCTTACTTGACTGTTTAGGAATATTCATAGCTTTAAATTTACCCCTCTGAACTTCCTTCAATAAGCCTTCCTGACTTAGTGTATTTAAAATAGTATAGATGAGCTTTCTGATCTCTCCATCATGGACTTCTAAAAAGCTTGCAACTTGCTTATAATTTAACTGTTTATTGGGGTTTTCGGCAAAAAGACTTAGGATGTCTTCACGTAACTTTTTGCTCAATTTTGTTTTGCCTTTCTTATTGTTTTTGCCCATTGATTTCTATTTCTGTTCCAAAAATATCAATAATTTCCCTCGAAATCCGCAACTATTCAGTATTTTCGTAAGCTTATACTTTGCAGACAAAAAAAGCATAAACATTTATGAATAAACGAATTGAAGAAGTACTGAACAAGCAAATAGAATTAGAGGCTAGTTCATCACATCATTATTTAGGAATGGCATCATGGGCAGAGAATGCTGGATACAATGGTGTAGCAAGCTTTTTGTATGCTCATTCTGATGAAGAAAGACAACATATGTTGCGTCTTGTAAAATTCGTAAATGAGCGTGGTGGAAAAGCGATTATTCCTTCTTTGAAATCAGATGTCATTTCGTTTGAATCACTGCAAGAAGTTTTTGAACAATTGTTAAGTCATGAGGTGGCGGTTACAAATTCAATTAACGAAGTTGTATTTATTTGTCTGGAAGAAAAAGATTATACCACACATACTTTTATGCAGTGGTATGTTTCTGAACAATTAGAAGAAGAAGCTTTGGCGCGTACTATTTTAGACAAGTTGAAGCTAATAGGAAACGACAAGGGAGGCATGTATTTGTTTGATAGAGACCTTGAAAATTTCCAGGCTGATTCTATCGCAAATGAACAAGCTTAAATTTTTGGCATACTTTTAGTACTTTAGGAATCCATATTTCAAACTTTTGAGTAGAAAAATATACATAGCAATAATTGGTCTGATCTTGTGCAGCTGGTCTTTTTTCCCGCCGTCACAGACGCAGATGAGAGACACACGTTCTCCCGTTAAAGCTTTGTATTTATACAATTTTGCTACTTTAATTGATTGGCCTTCTGAATACAGAAAGGGCAATTTTGTTATTGGTGTATATGGAGCAAAAGAAGGGGTGTATGAAAGTTTAAAAATGAAATATGAGGGAAAGGCAATTGGTAGCCAGGAAATCGTAGTTCAAAATTATACTTCATCTACTCAAATATCTGATGCACACATTTTGTACATTACACCTACCAAAAGTTCATCATTTTCAACCTTAGAAACTCAGTTTAAAAATAAAAGCACGCTTTTTGTTACAGAAAAAGATGGTTACCTAAGTAAAGGTGCAGCTATCAATTTTGTAGTGGAAGGTAGTTCGCAAAAATTTGAGATTAATAAATCAAATGCAAAAAAGCACAAACTTGTAATTGCCGATAGATTATTAGATCTGGCAACCAAAGTTGTTGAATAAAATGAAGACCGTAATTAAAATATCGTTATTGATGCTGTTGTTGCTAGCCAACAAGGTATACGGTCAGGCGTACACTATTGCCGCAAACAACTGCTATAAGGAAAAGGATTATCAATGTGCTCAAACTCAAATTGATTCAGCCATTATAACAAACGAGCGTTTTAATTCTCAAACATGGCAGTTAAGAGGTTTGATTTATAAAAAATTAGAAACACCTGAAAACCTTGAGCCAAGAGAAATTGCAATTGAATCTTTTGTTCAGGCTAGAAATGTTGATTCTGCTAAGGTGTATGAAGAAAAAATTACAAGCTTACTGCACAATACCATTATCAGATATTACAATGATGCCGTGGTTTATCTTGAAAATAACGATTTAAATGCGTCAGAAAAATCTTATTCAAAATACATTACCAGCTATAAAAAGTACGTTAATGCGCAACAAGATTTTACTGCTTCTGACATTGAATATTACAACGCTTTAGGCGCTAAATGTTTGAAAACAGCTTCGATTAAAGAAGGTGAAGAAAAAGAAAAATTGATTAATAAAGGAATTGAATGTTATTTGATTGTGTTAGAAAAAGACAGCACACAATTCCAATCGAATTTCAATTTAGGTGTTACTTACTATAACAAAGGTGCCGATATTGCCGTAAACATAGATCCACTTACACCAATTGAAGAAATACCGGCAATTGAAGCAAAGGTGCAGGATTACTTTTCAAAGGCACTTCCTTATTTACTAAGAGCTAGAGAAATTGAACCTGACAGATTAGATGTTATTGAAGCGATTACAGGATGTTACTATGGATTGTTAGACAATGAAAACTATCTGAAACATCAAACATTGCTAGATGAAAAGAATTTGCCTAAATTACTGGAGCGAGTTGACAAAAATCCTAAAGACAGAGAAGCACTGGAAAGCTTAGTTAGGATTTACGACACAACCCTAAAAGATAAAGACAAGTTTATTAAGTACAACAAGATGCTGGAGAATTTGGAGATGGAGGAGTAAGATGCATGAATGAGTTTTAGATTTACCATAGGAAAAAAAATAGGGACGGGATTTGGCGTCCTTATTCTGTTTATAATAGTAGTCTTTGGGGCTACTTTTTTTGCAGTTAATAATGGTATTAAAACCTTCCGCGAAAACGACAACACTTCCAATGAACTGATACAGGTTCTTACCCCATCTAAAGAGAAAGTAACCAAACTTAGAATCCTTGTTAATGAATCTAAATTATTGGCCATCCAATGGGTTGATCACCAGGGAAGAAACGACACTCCTGATAAAATCAGACTGAGTAATTTAATGCAGCAAAACATCCCAAGCACAAGGGATGAAATCATTGCGCTTTCTGCTAACTGGAAAGATGAGCATGATGTTTTGGTGTTAAATAATGCAATTGGTAAGATTGATACGCTTTTTGCCTTTTATGAAGAGGTGATGATGTTGCTACCAGACATTGCAAGTTATGACGATCCTTTGTTCTCATTACAAGCACGATTTTTTGTATTGCAAGATGGTGATATTCCTGTATTAGCGGGTAAAATAGACCAAAACCTACTCACCCTTCAAAACAGTTTAGAGCGCAAAGAAGCAGATGCTTTGGAATTGGTGAAAAACTCTTCTGAAAAGGCGAAAAAGAGATTCCAAAGCCTAACCATTTTTTGGATTTTAGGAGCAGCACTAATTATTTTGGCTGTGGTCATTGCTGCCTTTACTACTAACTCAATTGTAAAGCCTGTAAGATCATTAAGAAGTATATTATTATCATTGGGTAAAGGTATTTTTCCTGACACCAAAATTGTTATCAGAAATGATGAAATTGGTGATATGTCACAAGCAATGATAGAGCTGGTTGACGGATTACAACGTACTACCGATTTTGCAAATCAAGTAGGTCAAAGTAATTTTAGCTATCCATATGAGCCTTTGAGTGATGAAGACGTTCTTGGACATGCCCTGCTTAAAATGAAGGATGAATTGGCCGAAACTGAGCGTATTCTTGAGCAAAAGGTGAAAGAACGTACTGAGGAAGTTGTTAAGCAAAAAGACGAGATTGAATCTCAAAATAAAAAACTAGAAGAGCTATACAAAGACGTTACAGACAGTATTAGATACGCGAAACGTCTACAGTATTCTATCTTGCCACCTGAAGAAAAGGTAAAAACCATTTGCCCCAATTCATTTGTGTTATTTAAACCTAAAGACATTGTATCAGGTGACTTCTACTGGTTTGATCAATTGAATGGAAAATCTTATTGTGCAGCAGTTGACTGTACAGGACACGGTGTGCCAGGAGCGTTTATGAGTTTAGTAGGAGCTAATGGATTGAATGCAGCTGTAAGAGAACACCACACAGATAAACCGGGAAGCATCATTGATGAATTGAACAGTTTTGTTGCAGAAACTCTTAACAAAACAAGAGAAGACAATGACGTAAGAGATGGTATGGATCTTTCTCTAATCTCTATAGATTACAAAACATTACAGCTTGAATTTGCTGGAGCCTACAACCCAATCTATATAATCAGAAACGAAGAATTTATCATCCTACCTGCAGATAAATTCGCCATAGGGTCTTTTGATCCAGGAACAAAAAATTACAACAATCAGCTATTTCAATTGGAAAAAGGTGATCAAATCTACATGTTCAGTGATGGATATGCAGATCAGTTTGGAGGTGACAAAGGAAAAAAATTCCTTTACAAAACATTTAGGGAAGAGTTATTGAGAGTTCATCTATTGTCACCAGATGAGCAGAGAAAAGAATTAAACAAAACCATAGTTAATTGGCAAGGAGATTATGCACAAGTAGATGATATACTTGTTATAGGAATCCGCATTTAGTCTAATGAACGTACGTCGCTTACTCATTATCCTTTCTATTTTTCAGTTTGGTCTATTAAGTAATGGCCAACAAAAGAGTATTAAGTTTGATACTTATACAATTGAAGATGGGTTATCTCAAAGTCAGGTGACCAGTATTCAACAAGACGCTACAGGATATATTTGGATAGCTACTCAAGACGGCCTTAACAGATTTGATGGTTATAACTTCCAGGTTGTTAAAAACAAAGGAGACAATCAGCTTTCATTGCCGAATAATTATGTCCACAATTTATTACCTGACAACAGTGGAAATTTGTGGTTTGGTACCAACAGAGGCTTAGGTAAACTAAATACCAAAACAGGTGAAATCACTAAAGTTAATCGCACTACTTTCCCAGAATTAAAAGGATATATATTCACCCATTTAACTTTCGACGGATATGGAGAATTATGGGCGCTTTCAGAAAAGCATGGAATTAACGTAATCAATGTAAGATCCAAAAAAGTAAGAAACATCACCACCATTGGTTCAAACTCAGCCTTTTCTAGTCTCTACTGCGATAGAAACAATAATATTTGGGTAGGAACTAAATATGGAGAAGTTTACTATTCATCAGAGCCATACGAAGAGTTTACAGAGGTTAAGAATGTCGACCTGGGAGCATTGGGTCAAATCAATCACATTACAGAAAACAGGTATGGACATGTCATTTTAAGTACAGAAACAGGACCTTTCTTTGTGGTAGACAAGACAATACTTCAGCCCTTGCTTCCTAACAATTTACTGAATGATGTAAAGTTAAAATACATCTATGTTGAAAATGACGAACACATTTGGTTAGGATCAGCTGAAAACGGTTTATACCTATATGAAACCAATGCAGAAGGCAAATCACATCTTTATCAATATGCTAAAAACCCCTATAACAAATCAACCATTGTAGACAACAATGTAAGTTGTATTTATGAAGACAGAAATGGAGTAATATGGGTAGGAACTGAAAAGGGAATTTCAAAATTTGATAAATACAAACAAGGATTTACCACAGTTTCTCTAAACAACAATCCAGAACAAGGCTTAATTGATTACAATGTTTGGTCATTTGCTGAAGATACCGCTCACAATATCTATATAGGAACCAAGAAAGATTTAACCATTTTCAAGGAGGCTGACAATAAGTTCTATCACATTTACAGAAAGGACAATTTCCAGCACTATCTACTGTGCATTTATGTAGAAGACCCACAAACAGTATGGCTTGGTTATGAAGATGGTTTATTTAGGCTAACATCCGACAAAAACTATTATAACTACAACTTTGAAAGAATCAAATTTGTTGATGATCATCATTCATCTTACACAAGAGTTTACCAAATTATTGATGCTGATGCCGATAGGCTTTGGATAGGTTCAAGATCCGGATTATCCATCATTGATAAGAAAACAAAGAAATTCGAATTCTATGAGTATGACGGATCAGATAATTGCATTGGAGATGGTGCAGTTAAGATCATATATAAGGATCTATCTAAAAAAATATGGATAGTTACTACCAATTCCGGACTGTACAATATGGTAACCAACCAAGAAGGAAAAATAGAGTTTCGACATTATCCAATTAATAATTACAATGAAGAAAATGGTCAAATTACCACCATACTTCAAACTGAACCAGGTTTTCTATGGTTTGGAACATACGGAGAAGGATTAAAGAAGTTAAACCTCAACACTAACAACGCAACAGGCTGGAACGAAGCCAATGGCCTTTCAAACAATGTTGTTTATGGAATCTTGCCTGATGATGAAGGAAATTTGTGGATGAGTACAAACAAAGGATTATCCAAATTCGAAATTAATTCTGAGCACATAAGCACTTACGGAGTAAAAGATGGCTTACAATCAAATGAGTTCAATTCAGGGGCATATATGAAAAGCTCTATGGGTCAATTGTACTTTGGAGGAATCAACGGTTATAACGTATTTAACCCATCAGAAATTAATATAAATCCAAATGCTCCAGAAGTAATTATTACCTCTGTTTTACTATCTCCAAAAGGATCTAAAAAGAAACAGATGATAGCTAAAAATGTCATCTCAAGACAAAGTTTAGAATTGGACTATAATCAAAATGACATAAGTTTTGAATTCGCAGCTACCGACTTTTCAAATCCTGCGAAAAACAAGTTTAAGTACATTCTTGAAGGACATGAAGAAGAATATACAATACTAGAAGATGAATACAAAGTAAACTTCTTAAACATACCTCCGGGATCTTATAATTTAAAGGTATTTGCTCAAAGTGCAGATGGCATTTGGAGCACACGCCCGACAGAGATAACCATTAAAATTACGCCTCCATTTTGGTTAACATGGTGGTTTAGAATTTTAGCTATTCTATTAATCACATTCATTGGTTTTGTAATGTACAGAAGACGTTTAGATAAAATTAGACGTCAAAAAGTACGCCTTGAAATAGAAGTTGTAAAACGTACAAGACAGATTACAGAACAAAGTAAGAAAATCCAGGAACAAGCCAAAAAAGCAGAGATTCAAGCCGCCAAAATTGAGCACCAAAATGAATTGCTTGAAAAGGAAAAAGTTAAGGTTGAACAACTCCTATTAAATATTTTACCTGAGGGCACTGCCGAAGAACTAAAAAATAAGGGGAGATCTAAGGCAAGATACTATAGAAACGTTTCTGTAATGTTTACAGACTTCGTTGGCTTTTCTAAGATTGCAGAGGATATGAAACCTCAAGAACTGGTAATGCAATTGGATGGATATTTTTCAAAATTTGATGAGATTATTGAAAAATATGACCTAGAAAAAATTAAAACCATTGGAGATTCATACATGTGTGCCGGAGGAGTTCCTATTAGAAATAAATCCAATTCAATTGAAGTTACCCTGGCAGCTTTGGAGATTCAAAATTACATGGAAATAAGGGCTGAACAAGATCCAAACACCTGGAAAATTAGAATTGGAATTAATACAGGAGAAGTTATTGCCGGTGTAATTGGATTAAAAAGGTTTGCTTATGACATTTGGGGAGCATCAGTAAACCAGGCTCAAAGAATGGAGATGCATGGCCAACCTGGTATTGTAAATGTATCGGGAAACACTTATGAATACATAGCTCCTTACTTTGACTGTAATTACAGAGGTAAAATCCAAACCAAACATAAAGGGATGTTGGATATGTACTCTGTAAAAGGCATCAAGCCAGAGTTATCTGTAGGAGGAAAAGGATTAAAACCTAACAAAAAGTTCTGGAAGATTGTAGATCTGCATTTATACAGTTCAATCAATTATATGAAGGCTGAGCGTCACATTATGCGAATTCTTGAAAGTCAGCTTTCTCCTAAATTATTATATCACAGTATTAATCATACCATTGATGTTACTAAAGCAGTTGAGCGTTTAGCCATCATGGAAGGAATTACGGATGAGGATCTTTTCTTGTTAAAATCTGCTGCAACCTATCATGACGCAGGATTCATTGAAAAATATGAGCATAACGAAGCAGTAGGAATGAGATTAGCAAGAGAAATACTTCCTAAATATGGTTATACTGATGATCAAATAAACATCATTGACGCCCTTATAAAATCAACAGAAATTCCACAAAGTCCTACCAATTTATTAGAACAAATAATGTGTGATGCCGACTTGGATTATTTAGGTAGAGATGATTTTCACGAAATAGCTGACCTGCTAAGAAGAGAGCTTAGAGAGCACGGTAAATTAAATAGTGACAGAGAATGGGATAAGATCCAAATTAAATTCTTGGAAGCTCACACCTACTTCACTAAAAGCGCAATAAAATTAAGACGTGCAAAGAAATTAAAGCACATAGAAGAGATTAAGCAAAAGCTTGAAACTTACGATTACAAAGACTAATTAAAGTCTTCCAAATCCACCTTTGTTCTTTTTCTCAATAACATCTGAACGCCACAATTCAGTAGAAGGTACGCTTTCCATTCCTGAAATAAGAATAGATCCTTCTTTAGTATCAATCATAACGTTCATATCAAAAGCAACTTCCACAGAAGTTCCCATTTTCAACTTCACGTCAATTTCATTACCGTTAGCAACGATTGATTGATAAGTGCCTTCAAAATGAAGTTTTCCACAATGATAAGTAACTGATGATTCTCTAAGTATTAGAGCAATGTCAAAGCCTGAAGCTCGCATCTTTTTATTGTTTTCTTTTTTAAACTCATAATCCTGTACTTCTGCGTAGTATTCACCTACCGCTTTTTTAGGAAGAGAATTAGCCAATGAGATGGTAGCAATAGAAAATGCCAACAACAAAACTGCTTTTTTCATGGTTATCAAGGTTTTATAGGTAGCGACAAATGTAAAATCTATTTTAATATAAGCAAGCACCTATGTTGAAAAACCTACTACTTTGTTTAAATGTATCCAGGTTTTTAACACTGCGCATCTTTAGTAAATCCGTAATTTTAGCCTTGTTAAATAGGCGATATGGAGCAGTATTTGGATTTATTAAGACACATTAAAGAAAAAGGTGTAGAAAAAGGCGACCGCACAGGTACCGGTACTAAAAGTGTTTTTGGATATCAAATGAGGTTTGACCTTAACGAGGGATTTCCAATGGTTACCACTAAAAAACTACACCTTAAATCAATTATTTATGAATTGCTTTGGTTCATTAAAGGAGACACCAATATTAAATATTTGAACGATAATGGTGTAAGAATATGGAACGAATGGGCAAATGAAAATGGAGATTTAGGACCAGTTTATGGTGCTCAATGGAGAAACTGGAATGGAGAAGGAATAGACCAATTATCTCAAGTAATTGAACAAATCAAAAAAAATCCAAATAGTAGAAGATTAATGGTTTCTGCTTGGAATCCTTCGGTAATGCCAGATACTTCAGTTTCTTTTGAAGAAAATGTTGCCAACGGTAAAGCAGCACTACCTCCATGTCATGCTTTTTTCCAATTTTATGTAGCGGACGGAAAATTGTCTTGTCAATTATATCAAAGAAGTGCAGACGTATTTCTAGGAGTACCTTTTAACATTGCTAGTTATGCTTTATTGACAATGATGGTAGCCCAGGTTTGTGGTTTAGAAGCCGGAGATTTTGTGCATACTTTTGGAGATGTTCATCTATACAGTAATCATTACGAACAAGTAAATTTACAATTATCAAGAGATCCTAAACCATTACCAGTCATGAAAATGAATCCTGAAATCAAGAGCATTTTTGATTTTACGTTTGAAGATTTTGAATTGGTTAATTACGAACCACATCCACATATCAAAGGCATAGTAGCCGTTTAATAACTACAGAAAGATGATTAAAATGATTGTTGCAATAGCGGCCAATAATGTAATTGGTAAAGACAATGATCTCATCTGGCATTTGCCGGCTGACATGCGTTTTTTTACTGAAAGCACTTCAGGACATATTGTAATAATGGGTAGAAAAAATTGGAATTCAATTCCGGATAAATACCGCCCTCTTTCAAATAGACTAAACATTGTTGTTTCACGTGATCCAAATTTTACAGATGAAGGGTGTGAAGCATTTACTTCAATTGAAGAAGCGATTGAAAAATATAAAAATGATGAGCGCGATATCTTCATCATTGGTGGTGGTCAGATATACAAATATTCCTTGGATAATGAGTTAGCTGAAGAACTGTTAATTACGCGCATAGATCATTCCTTTGAAGGAGACACTTATTTTCCTGAAATTGACGAAAACAAATGGAATAAAAGTCTTCTTTTTGAACATCAAATAGACGAAAAAAATAAGTATCCTTTCACAGTTTGGAAATACAGTAAAAACTGATTTTGAATTGTAACAAATGAAACTTTGTATTGCAGAGAAACCTAGTGTAGCAAAAGAAATTGCCTCAATAATTGGTGCTAACACCAAAAAGGATGGCTATTTTGAAGGAAATGGCTATTGGGTATCCTGGACATTTGGACATTTGTGTACCTTAAAGGAACCTCACGATTACACCTCAATATGGAAATGGTGGAATTTGGCCACTCTTCCAATGATACCATCAAGATTTAGTATCAAAGTGATGGAAGATCAAGGCGTCCAAAAGCAGTTTAGGACGATTAAAACACTGGTTGAAAAATGTGATGAAGTTATAAACTGTGGTGATGCCGGCCAGGAGGGAGAACTGATTCAGCAATGGGTGTTATTAAAAGCCAAAAACGACAAACCGGTTAAGCGTCTGTGGATATCCTCTTTAACTGAAGAAGCAATACAAGAAGGTTTTGAAAATTTACGTGACGGTAAAGATTTTTTGAACCTTTATGCTGCAGGCAGTTCTAGGGCTATTGGTGATTGGCTACTTGGTATGAATGCCACTAGACTTTATACACTGAAATTTGGTCAGGAAAGACAGGTGCTTTCAATTGGAAGAGTTCAAACACCAACATTGGCCATGATTGTTGAACGACAATTAGAAATTGACAATTTCAAATCAGAAAAATACTGGGAATTAAAAACAGTTTATAGAGAAGTACTTTTTAGCGCCACACTAGGCAGATTAAAGTCTGAAGAAAAAGGTAAATCTGCTATAGAATATGTTAAGGATAAAGAGTTTGAAGTAAAATCATACGAACAAAAAGAGGGTAAAGAACAGCCTCCTAGATTATTTGACCTTACCTCATTGCAAGTTGAAGCCAATAATAAATTTGCTTTTTCAGCTGATTTAACTTTAAAATTAGTTCAAAGTTTGTATGAAAAGAAATTAGTAACCTATCCAAGAGTAGATACTACCTATTTATCAGAAGACATTTACCCAAAAGTGCCTAAAATACTACAGGGTTTAACTTATTTTTCAAAGCTAACTGAACCACTTTTAGGAAAAGAAATAAGGAAATCAAAAAAGGTATTTGACGATAAAAAAATTACTGATCACCATGCAATTATACCAACAGGAATTACACCTTCAGGTATAACTGCAGACGAACAGAAAATCTATAATACCATAGCCAAAAGATTTATTTCAGTCTTTTATCCAGATTGTACTGTATCAAATACAACTGTGCTGGGAATGGTTGAAAAAGTAGAATTTAAGGCTACTGGAAAACAAATTATTGAAGCCGGTTGGAGAGAGGTTTATACTACGGATAATAACAAAGGCAATAATGAAGAAAACATCATGCCTGAATTTGTAGAAGGTGAAAAAGGACCTCATGAACCTGAAATACAAGAAAAAGAAACCCGTCCACCGAAATATTACACCGAAGCAACCTTGCTGAGGGCCATGGAAACAGCTGGTAAAAATGTGGATGATGAAGAACTTAGAGATGCCATGAAAGAAAATGGCATTGGCCGACCATCTACCCGAGCAAACATTATTGAAACACTTTTCAGAAGACGGTACATTGAAAAGAAAAAGAAAAACATACATGCTACTGTTACAGGCATAGAACTGATCAAAACCATTAAATCAGATTTATTAAAATCACCGGAACTAACCGGGCAATGGGAATTTAAATTGCGTCAAATTGAAAAGGGAGAATACCAGGTTGATGAGTTTAAAAAGGAGCTAATAGAAATGGTTGTGGATATTACTAATCACGTGAAACTGGCAGAAGACAAAGTAATACCATTGGCCAAACCTAAAAAACCAAAAAAGGAATCTACCTCCATTGATGAAATGCAATGTCCAAAATGCAAAGAAGGTACATTGGTAAAGGGCAAATCAGCTTATGGATGCTCAGCTTATAAAGAAGGATGTAGCTTTGTAGTTCCATTCACTATAATGGGTAAAAAACTCACCAGTAAACAACTTGCAGACTTATTATCAAAGAGCAAAACCGGCTCAATAAAAGGATTTCAAATTCCCGGAAGTGAAGAAAAGAAAAACGGTAAGTTGATTTTTACATCTGATTTTAACATTGAACTAGAAGAATAATGAAGTCTTTAAAGCCATATATTATCGCTTTAGGCCTATTTCTTATCCTTAACCATACATATTCTCAAGAAAACCATAAAATTGACTCTACAAGCCTTAAAAAGATAACTTTCTTTCCTAAAGAGTATGGCGACAAAAAATGGAAAATCTTGTTGGGTTTAGATGCCAGAAGATCTTTTTTCCATGGTCATAAAATTAAACTGGCAGGCTTAAAAATTGGAGCTGAATACAAAGGTGTTCACAGATTTGGTCTAGGTTTCTATTGGATAAATAAACCCTTAATCATAGACGATTTCCCCGTTACTAAGTTAGACGCAGCTGATAGTACACATGTTAGATTCAAGCTTGGCTATTCATCATTCTATTATGAAAGAGTTTTTATCAAGACCAGATATTGGGAAGTGTCTTTTCCGGTTCATCTAGGTGGAGGAAGAATTGAAGCTACATATCTGGATTCAATAGGAGCCTATCCTTTACTATATGAACGGCCTTTTTCTTGTTTAACTCTTGCCACACAAACCAAGTTCTATCCAATCAAATGGTTCTATTTAAAAATCTCTGGAGGATACAGACAAACATTCAACACAGAAGTTGAAGTAAAAAAAGCATTTAATAGACCATTTTACAGTTTTGGATGTGGAATAAGTATTTCAGAATTATACAGAGCAATTTTTCCTAAAAAAGAAAAAGCTACAAAAACTGAAAATCCTGAAATGGAAATAAGGTAATAAATCGTAATCAATTACGTGCTAAAACGTAAATTTTTGCCATATTTTATGATATATCCAGTATTTATTTGATTTCCAACACTTTAAGCCCTATAATGTGTCTTGAAAAAACACCCTCTCTAATCAACGATCTCGGTTTTTTTGACCCGTATCATTCCCAAATTACAAAAAGCGCTTAGAGCGCTTTAAAATTAGTTTTGCAACCTAAAAAACATAAATAACAGGAGAAAAGAACATAATTTCCAACAAGTATAGTCATCTGATCAATTAATACATCCATTTTAAAAAACAGATCATTACAATACCACAAAAAAATTGATATTAAAAAATTCAAGTAAGAAAAACTAGAACTTTAAAACATAACAGTCAAAAACCAACTTGACATAAAAAAGTTCTATCCAAATTTTTAGCCAATTCTAATTATAACAAACCAGCCTTTGTATTATTAACATACAAAATAATATCATTCAGATCTAGCATGTTTTAAAACATTCTAGAAAATTTGACTTATATAAATAACACAACAATTTATATACAACATTTAGAATAATTAGCAGAAAATGGAAATACACTATCCAACATACTCATAAAATCTTTATACGGACAAAATTCCAACCATACACTAAGACAAGAAATTACCTAATAGAACTATAACAATACAATAGCAGAATCATCCTCTATATTGAGGACAAATACTAAAATAAAAACAATCCATATTGTCTATGAGTGCTATATTCTATCTCCCCAAATAAACCAATAAAACAGAAACATCAGAAGGTGAGACACCAGAAATTCTGCTTGCTTGTCCAATTGTAGTAGGTTTAATCTTAGTCAATTTCTCAACAGCTTCTGCAGACAAAGATGATAAGGAATCATAATCTGTATGTTCCGGAATTTTAACTTCCTCAAGACGATTTAACTTTAATGCATTATCCTGTTCACGTGAAATATAACCTTCATATTTAATTTGAATTTCTGCCTGCATTAATGCGTCCAAATTACCCTCATCAACTTTAGATAGTTTTTTGTCCAAGTTTTCAGATGCCATTCTTAAATCACTTAAAGCAATATGAGGTCGCATTAAAAATGTATTCGCCTTATTCTTTTGTTTGATTAAAGCAGAATTCTTTTCTTCTAACAAAGGATTAATTTCTTCAGGCGATAAACTGGTTTTATTTAAAACATCCTTTATTTTATTTGTGATAGATATTTTATTTCTCACATCCTCCAACTGTTCATCTGATGCCAAACCAATTTGATGAGATTTTTCTGTCAACCTTAAATCAGCATTATCTTGCCTCAATAAAATTCTGAATTCTGCTCTTGAAGTAAACATACGATAAGGCTCTTTTGTCCCCTTGGTAATTAAATCATCAATCAAAACTCCGATATATGCATCAGAACGTGAAAGCACAAAAGGATCTTTACCAGCCAACTTTAAATGAGCATTAATTCCAGCCATCAATCCTTGAGAAGCTGCTTCCTCATATCCTGTAGTTCCATTTATCTGACCAGCAAAAAACAGATTCTCTATTAACTTTGTTTCCAAAGAATGTTTTAACTGTGTTGGTGGAAAATAATCGTACTCTATAGCATAACCCGGTCTAAACATTTTTACATTTTCAAAACCAGGTATTGTTTTAAGGGCTGCATATTGAACTTCCTCTGGTAATGATGTGGAAAATCCATTTACATAAACTTCAACCGTATTCCATCCTTCGGGCTCAACAAATATTTGATGTCTATTCCTTTCCGCAAATCGATTTATTTTATCCTCAATAGAAGGACAATATCTTGGACCCACACTTTTAATCGCACCATTAAACATAGGTGAACGATCAAAGCCTGATCTTAAAATTTCGTGAGTCAAATCATTTGTATAGGTGATATAACAACTTCTTTGTTTTTCCAAAGCAGATGTTTCACGTGAAAAAGAAAACTTGCTTGGGTTTTCATCACCTGGCTGTTCTTCCATTTTTGAATAATCCAACGACCTTCCATCTACTCTTGGAGGAGTTCCTGTTTTCATTCTTCCAGTTTCAAAACCTAAATCCACCAATTGCTCCGTTATTCCATAACTAGCTCCTTCACCAGATCTACCTCCTTTAAAATTCTTTTCACCCAAATGAATCAATCCATTTAAAAATGTTCCATTCGTCAAAACAACAGCATCCGAAAAAATTTCCACACCCATTGTTGTTTTAACTCCTTTTAATTTTCCATCCTCCACAATCAAACCATTGACCATGTCCTGCCAAAAATCAACATTCTCTGTTCTCTCTAACAACAATCTCCATTCTTCGGCAAATTTCATTCTGTCATTTTGAGTTCTTGGAGACCACATAGCAGGTCCCTTTGACAGATTCAACATTTTGAATTGAATCGCAGACTTGTCAGTGACCATGCCCGACCCTCCACCCAAGGCGTCTATCTCTCGTACAATTTGACCTTTTGCTACACCACCCATAGCAGGGTTACACGACATCTGGGCTATGTTTTGCAAGTTCATTGTAACCAACAAAACAGAAGAGCCCATTTTAGCCGCAGAAAAAGCAGCCTCACATCCGGCGTGACCACCACCAACAACAATCACATCATATTTTCGCAACATCATTCAATATTCTTTTTAATGTTTCACATGAAACATTTTAATAAAACTAAAAACTGTTTCACGTGAAACTATCTAAGAGATAAACACAATTCTTCTTGCTTTCTCATCTCAACCTCATCTTCATTGCTTTTATCATTAAACCCTCCTAAATGTAGAAGACCATGAACAACAACTCTGCAAAGTTCGTCATGAAAAGAACCATTTCCAAATTCTTTTGCATTATCTTTTACTCTGTCCAAAGAAATGAACATATCGCCTGACAAACTAGATTCCTCGTTGTAATTAAAAGTGATTATGTCAGTATAATAATCGTGATCTAAATGCTCCTTATTTATATAAAGCAAATAATCGTCTGTAACAAAAACATAATTTATATCTCCCAAATGCCATTGATAAAAATCAACAACTTTGGATATCCATAAATTAAAAAATTCCGGATCAAAGTCCGGAATTTCAACATCTATAAAATTGTATTCAATATTATCCATTCACTGTAAACGAAATATTAACCTTTGAACCATTAGATTCAAACTCCACCTCATCCGACAAATTCTTCATAAGAAAAATACCTCTTCCATCCGGCTTTTCAATATTCTCCGGAGCAGTTGGATCGGGTAAATTATTAAAGTCAAAACCATCTCCTTCGTCCTCAACAGAAAACACTACATTACCGCCGTTCTCCTCAGCAAAAACTTTCACCAATTTTGATTCTACATTTTTGTTGCCATGAATTATAGCATTATTGACGGCCTCTGTTACAGCTATAAGAATATTACCATAGTAGTCTTCATTCAACTTCAAATCTTCACAAACTTTGTCAATTAAAGATTCTACTTCAGGTATATTATTTAAATCCGACCCAATTTCAATACTGTGCATCCACCTAGTTATTTACAGAGTTAAAATATTCATTTACTAATGTCTTATAATAGACTTGAAGCCCTAAAGGAAGGGAGCGCATAAACTCCACTTCGGCGTTCTTCTTTCTATTATACTCTGTAAATTTTATTTGGTTACCTTCTTCCAAATTTTTTCCTTCGTTTGACTCTCTTTCCTCACTATAACCTCTTTCTCGCATAGCTTTCTCACTTTCCAACAATCTAGTTAAAATATCTTCTTGACGCTTTACATAATCTGACCCAACGTTTCCATTTAACAAGTCATCCTCTAATTTGTCAATGTCCTTAATCATATCATTTAAGGTATTTCCGAATCCCGAACCATCCTTATTTAATTCTTCCTTTAACTGTTTAAGAGCTTCTCTAATTTGAGCCTGTTGCGCAGCCATTTTAACTTGTTCTTTGGTAGATAATCCAGGAATACTTCCTCCCATACCTTGTCCCATTCCTTCTCCATCTTTACTTTGACCTTCCTTACCACCAGGATTTTTTCCGCCTTTCATTTTCCCTATCTGCTCCTTCATGGCGTCCTTCATTTGCTGCATATTCATTTGCGACTTACTGCCCTTACCCATACCCATTCCACCAGGTTTATCACAAGACCCAGAACCAGGCATATTCATTTGTTGTTGCATTTGTTGCTGCATTTGATCTAAAACTTCACTTAACATTAATGCTAAATCATTATAATCAGTCATTGCATATTGCTGATATTGCAACAGTCTATTCGTTTCTCTATCCTCTGAAAGTTTTAATGATTTATCTAAATTGTAATTAAGCTCAGACAATTCATCAGTAATATATGTACTCAATTGATGCACTCTTTTACTTAAGGCCGTAAGTGAATCACGTACAATATCTGTTGCTTTATCGATAGCCAACTGATCTCTATTTAATTGAAGATAATACGGGTCAGAAGTTTGTGTCACTCGATATTCATCCATCAAATCTTCCTGGTCATGAGACAATGCCACTACATTTTCTAACAAATATCTTAAGGCATCCATATCCTCAGCTTGTTGTTGCTGCGAAGCCTGCATTTGCATAGAAGAAACATCATCCTTCATTTGCTTCATCATCTCAGAAGCCTTTTGTTGATTCTTTTGAGCCTTACTATTCTTTTGATTATCTAGATTCTCCTTAGCGTCATCCATTTCTTGCTCAATGGCATCCTCCATCTCCTGATCAAAATCCAAATCTCTAGGATTTTCTAACTCTTCATTCTTCTCTTTAATCTCCTCAATATCTTTCTTTATTTCATCAAACTTTTCATTTAACTCCTCCTGTTTTTTGCTCAGCTCTTCACTAGACATTTCTTCGTTCTTGGTTTGTTCTTCTAGCTTTTCTTGTTGCTGTCTAAGATCCTCCAACTGCTCTTCCAAATTCTCTAATTTTTGATCTAACTCCATATTTTTGAAAAGCTCCAACGTACGATCCATTTTCTCCTCCATGTTCTCACTCTCCATTTCCATCTCCTCTAAATTCTCAAGAAGTTTATTTTTATTTAATTCCTCCATCAATTCTTCCAGCTCTTTGAAAAGTTCTTTCATTTCATCATCCATCAACTCTTCCATTAGCTTTTGAAGCATTTCTTGCTTCTCTAAAAACTCTTCATCTGGTTCAAAGAAATTTTCATTCTCATTTTTATTCTTATCAAAATCCGTCTTCAACTTATCTACCTTCTTCTCCAAATCTTTTTGCAAGTCAAGGAGATTCTGTAAACTTTGTCTATCCTTCCAATCAGTAGACTCCTTATTCAAAAGATCACTTTTCATATTTTTAATCTTTTGCTTTAATTCTAAAGATTGCTTTAGAGCATCACTCATTTCATTCTTCAACTCTTGATTTTTATCAGACAAAGCATTATCAAGCTCATCCATCTCAGGAACATTGTAAACTTTTTTACCTGTTGAACTAGACTTGAATCCATTAATTTCATCATTATCAGTGACAGTGAAAGAATACTCAATTCTCTCTCCTGGCTTCAATTTAAAAAGAGACAAATCCACATAATAAGAGAACAACTGTGTAGTAGATTTACTATTAAATTTTAAAGGTTTTACAACACTATAAGAAGTATCCTTTCCAACCACACTTAATTTAACAGCAAGAGATCTAAAACCATAATCATCAGAAATCTTTCCTTCTACGAACCTCTTCATTTCATTAGTAGAATCAATTATTTCTTCAACACTAATAGTAGGATACTTATCCTTAACAATATTTACAGCATAACTTAAACTATCCGCAGCTTTCACTTCCTGCGAACTCAACACTAAATCGTAAGATTCAGAATCAAAAAACTTCTTTTGAAAAGCATAACCATTAGCTATGGATCCATTTAAAGTGAAGGAAGTGTCTTTAAACAAAACATCTAAACTTTCTAAGTTCCTAGCAGAAACCCTCCATTTTAACATAGTCCCTTCAGGAACGGTTATGTCACCAGAATTTTGAAACGATTCGCTCTTTTTACCTGTATGTTTAGGATAGATTGCATCTATAGTTAATTCCTCTAATATAGGTTTAGCCAATGATTCCACTCTGAACTTATCAGATTCAAATCCATTTGCTTCACAATGAAAAACTAAATCCTCACTAAGATTATTAAATGTATACTCAAACAATACATTAGATTTTTTAACCAAATTGTAATTGCCAAGATTAGAGTAAATTTTAACCTCATCCGGTAATTCCTCACCCTTCAGTTTTACCCGGAGCGTATAGTCTTCTCCTTCTTTAATAGATTCATCACTATTCAAAATAAACTCAAAAGGAGCTGGTTCTACATACTCTTTATCAAAATTGACAATGCGTTCTGAACCATCAGTAAATATATTTGGGTTCAAAAAACCTATTAAAAGGATACCGAAAAATATAGGTAACAAAAACCTAAGGTATTTTTTATTCTCACTTAAATCAATTGCTGTACTGAACGGAACAACAGATAATTGCGCAGACTTTTGTTCAATACTGGCCTGCACCAATTCAATATTCAAAGATGTATCTTCCTTATTTTCATATAAATGAAGTGTATTTAATACTTTATCACCTACCTCAGGGAATATAGAGCCTATCATTAAAGAAGCTTGTTTTAGTGATAGATGTCTTCCAACTTTATTCAGTTTTAAAACAGGTATCAACAAGAACCTAAACAATAAAACAAGGTTAATTCCAACAAAGGCAATCAATAAAGACAACCTTGTAGTAGAGCCAAATCTTCCAAAATACTCTAAAGTTGTTACTAAACCATAGGTAACCAATAGAACAGACAAGAACAATATCCCGCCCTTAACCATCTCATTTTTATAATATTTAGAGATGAATTTTTCAATTTGCGATATGAGATTATCAAACTGTCCCAACTAATGAAATTTACTGTAACCTACTAAGATACGATAATATAAGCTATACTACAATTATCATGCAACTTAGTTCATTTATAACGAACAAAACTTACAAGTAGTTTATTCATTTAACATTTCTTGTATTTAACTTATCTTTGTCCCCTGTTTTATAGACAATCAACCAGCATAAACGTAAAAAGATGTCAGAAAAAGTAAGAGTTAGATTTGCACCTAGTCCAACCGGACCTCTACATATGGGAGGCGTGCGTACTGCTTTATATAATTATCTATTCGCCAAAAAACATGGAGGAGACTTTATTTTGAGAATTGAAGATACGGATGAAAAAAGATTCGTTGAAGGTGCTCAACAATATATCATTGACTCATTAAAATGGTGTGGAATTGAACCCAATGAAGGTGCCGGATATGGTGGAGAATTTGGTCCTTACATTCAATCAGAAAGAAAAGACATCTACAAGCCTTATGCAGAACAATTAGTAGAAAGCGGACATGCATATATTGCTTTTGACACACCAGAAGAGCTTGAAAATATGCGTGAACAAGCCAAGAAAATGGGATTACCAAATTGGCAATACAACGGTATTACCAGATCTTCCATGAAAAACTCACTTTCTCTTTCAAAAGAAGAGGTTGAGAAAAGACTGGCTGCAGGCGAACCATATTCTATAAGAATGAAGATGCCAAGAAATCAAGACATCAAATTTGAAGACATCATTCGTGGTTGGGTAACTGTAAACACCAATAATCTTGATGATAAAATTTTGTACAAACCATCAGGTATGCCAACTTATCATTTAGCTAACATTGTTGATGACCACACCATGAAAATAACCCATGTTATTAGAGGTGAAGAATGGTTGCCATCAGCTCCATTACATGTATTACTATATGATGCCTTTGGTTGGGATCGTCCACAATTTGCGCATTTACCTTTAATTTTAAGACCTGATGGAAATGGAAAATTGAGCAAAAGGGATGGTGATAGATTAGGGTTTCCGGTATTTCCATTAAACTGGACAACAGCAGAAGGAGAAATTTACAGTGGATACAAAGAGTCGGGATATTTTCCGGAAGCCTTTATCAATATGTTGAGTTTATTAGGATGGAATCCAGGTAACAACGAAGAAATATTCAGCCTTGAAGAAATGGTTGACAAGTTTAGTCTAGAAAGAGTTGGAAAGTCCGGAGCAAGATTTGATCCTGATAAAACAAAATGGTTTAACCAGCAATATTTAAGATCAACAGATGATCAATCATTATCTATAATGGTAAAACCGCACATCACCGGTACGTACTCAGATGAATACATAGCAGCTGTTTGCGGGCTAATGAAAGAACGAGCGACATTTATCCAGGACATTGTAAAGGAAGGAGATTACTTTTTTACTGAAATCAGTTCATATGATGAAAAAACAGTTCAAAAGAAATGGAAAGAAGATACTCCTGAAATCATGCAAGACTTAATAGCCGCATTTGAAGGAATTACAGATTGGAATACCGCTAACATTGAGGCAATATTTAGCCAATATTTAGAAAAAAATGAATATGGTTTTGGAAAAGTAGGTCCGGGATTTAGATTATTGGTAACAGGTAAAGGCATGGGGCCCTCTATGTTTGACATTTGTGCTGTATTAGGAAAAGAAGTTGTTCTTAAAAGAATGAGAGAAGGATTAGATAAAGTAAATGCACTTAAAACTACAGCTTAATGATAAACATTGTTGAAGTTACTGAAATTGAAGTGTATGCGTATCACGGATGCATGGAAGAAGAATCTAGACTTGGAGGTAAATATCTAGTAGATGTGGCTATTGAAACTGATTTTTCAAAATCCGCAGCAACAGATCATTTAATTGATACCATTGATTATGTAGTTATAAGACGCATTGTAATGGAAGAAATGACCATACGTTCTAAGCTAATAGAACATGTAGGTTACAGGATTTTGAAACGTTTTCAAAACGAACTTGGAAATGTAATCAAATCTAGAATTAAAGTTCGCAAACTAAGTCCGCCTATTGAAGGCACTGTAAAAGAAGTTGCAATAATAATAGAAGGATAAATATCCAACAAAGAGAATTTAATTATCATATTTTATTTATCTTTGTTGCCCTTCGAAAAGATGGTCTCGTGGCCGAGCGGCTAGGCAGTGGTCTGCAAAACCATCTACAGCGGTTCGAATCCGCTCGAGACCTCTAAAACCTTGGTGAAATTCATCAAGGTTTTTTTATTCCCCTCTATTTCATACTTTTAAAGCAATGGAAAACTTCTTACACGCATATTTTGGATGGAGATTTGTGTTTGTATTTGCATATGTACTTCTATTTATATGGGCTATAGCAGCATCATTATACGCTAGAATAAAAAACAAAAAACAGAAAAAAGAAAAGTTTCAATTCTATAACAAATGGTGGTACTGGACAATAACCTTACTCCTAGTACTGCACATACTTTGGATCCAAATAATTAATCCTTCTTATTTTGGATACGGAACCCCAGATTATTTCAGCTTAATTGAATCACGCAAAGATCATTTAATACTTTATGATTATAAATACACTGAATATACAGATGAGGATGGTAATCTAGAAAGCAGTGTTCCTAACTTAAGATTACACGTGATTGACAGAAATAAACATGAACGCGTTTACTGGGATTTAATAGGAGACAATTACAACCCTATTATATATGGCAATAACGTAATACTGGAAGAAAAATCAGACAGTAAAATAAAGAGCATAAGCATATTTGATGTCAAGAAACAAAAGACACTACTATTAGCCAAACTTCAAGACACAATTCCTATCGGAGAAAATGAAGTAGAGATATATGAAATTACCTATGACTATTTATCCTACAAAATACAAACTTCCGTAGGAGATTTATATTCTTTGAACAAGCACAATCTTAAATTCGAATGGTACGACAGTCAAAACTATAGATACCCAAATGATGATTCCCACTTCTTATTAAGAAGTTCAATGAATACCAGTGATAAGCAAGATCTATATCTAGATGATCAACTCACCCCTTATGAATACTTAAAAGGCGAAATTGTCAATGAACATAGTTTACACGATACTGATTATGCACTAATTCATTTCCAGCAAGATTTGGATAAAACAAATCCGTCCCTTAGTCTTGTCAACGAATATGGCCAAGAACTTTGGGTTAAAACTTTAAAGGATTTTAGAAAAGATGGTGACGCTTCTGGCTTAAAATACATACACCGTACTTTACTTTCAGACAGTTGTTGCTTTGTTACTTCCAATGAACATATCTACGAATACGACCTTAGAACAGGCAAACTAAATTGGCACATATCACTTTAACAGAACTTAAAGGATTAACTTTCGTATAACTTAAAGTCAGTATATTAGCGACAAGTAGGGGGATTCATGATGAGCTTTTACAAATTTTGGCTACGCATCATCAACAGCAAACACATATTGCTGCTTGTGGTATTTATTGCCTTATTTAAGCCTGCTTTCTCAGAAAATATAGATTCTTTACGCTTGGCCTACGACTATTCAGAAGATGCTTATAAGAGAATCAATATCCAAATAGAAATAGCCAAAGAGTATTATCACCGTAAATCATATGATACCTCCATTTTTGAATTTACAAAAGCAATCAGCTTAATTCCGAATGATAGTGCTTCGCTCAAAGCCAAAACCCTTGAAAAATTGTCCAAGGTATATCGCAAAAAAGAAGATATGCCTAACGCCATTAGAACCCAAAAAGCTGCTAAAGACTTTTACATTCAAGCAGGAGAAGGACCAGAAACTATTGCCTGGCAATACGCTTCTATTGGAAGAGGTTTTTACTCCGAAGCCTCTTATGATTCAGCCATGGTTTATTACATGAAGTCAAAGGAAATATTTGAAAAAAACGAAATACATGATGAATCTTACGGTAACCTATTGCACTTTATAGGATCTGTTTTTAAAAGACAAGGAGACGATCAAAAAGCTTGCGAGTATTACAATGAGGAAGTTGAGTTTGGTAAAAAATATGGCTACAAACACATTGAAGCGGAAGGCTTGTATTTAGGCGGAATCTGCATTGAAGATACCAGAGATGCACTCAACAACTACTTTAAATGTTTAACCATTTATCAAGAGGTAGAAAGTGAAAAAATGATGGGTTTGATGTACACGCTAATAGCCGGCGCATATGCCAATTTGGATCTAAACGACAGTGCTATTTATTATCAAGAAAAATGGTTAAAAATATGCGAAGATGGAGGTGAAATAAGTCACTTAGCATCCGCACATAGCACATTAGCCGAACTATTAATAAGAGATAATCGATTAAACGAAGCAGAAAAGCACCTGGCCCAAGCTTTAGAAATTGCGAAGGTCGCAGGAGTTAAAGCATACATTAGATTTAAAGATATATATGCGACTTACTTTAATTTAAGCTTAGCTAAAAAGGATTATAAGAATGCCGTTGACTACCAATCTTTGTGGTATTCTTACAGGGATTCTGCTCGAAATCAAGAACATCAAGATGCCATTTTAGAAATGGATAAAATTTACAATCAGGAGAAACAAGAAGCAGAACATCAAAAGGAATTAGCACTAAAGGAAAAACAGTCAATGCTTGATAAACAAGAAATTGAAAATCAATCTCAAATGAACAAGATTTTAATGGCTGCATCAATCCTTGTTTTAGCATTGGGGATATTTGTATTTATCAAATACCGTGAATCTCAAAAACAGAAAAAAATCATACACCATCAGAAACAAGCAATGGAATTTCAAAAAGAACTTGTTGAAGCAAAAAACAAGGATATTATGGATTCTATGGTTTATGCCAGCTCTATTCAAAAAGCCATTAACACCAGTGAAGATTATATCTCCACCATGTTCAAAGACGTATTTGTGTTTTATCAACCAAGAGATATAGTTTCTGGAGATTTTTATTGGGGATATCAAACAGAGGATGGTAAAAAACTAATTGCTGTAGGAGACTGCACAGGACATGGAGTACCGGGTGCAATGATGAGTATGTTAGGTAACGCATTTCTAAACGAAATAGTAGTTGAAGGTAAACTATATGAACCTGCCGCTATTTTGGATAAATTAAGAAATCAAGTAAAAAAAGCCCTTCAAACTGAGTCTCGCAGAGACGGGATGGATATGGCATTCTGTTGTATTGAAAATAACAAACTTTATTTTGCAGGGGCCAACCTTCCTCTATACGTTCTAAGAAAAGGAACATTAATTGAAATAAAAGGAAACAAACAACCTGTTGGTTATCAACCTTTAAAAGAAACACCATTTACCCAAGAAGAATTTGAATTACAAGCAGAAGATCAAATTTATCTCTTCTCTGATGGATATGCTGATCAATTTGGAGGGCCAAAGGGTAAAAAATACAAATACAAAACCTTTAGGGAAAAGCTAGCAGATATAAGCTCTATGAGTTTCTCACAGCAAAGAAAGGTAATCAGTGAAGAATTTGAAGTTTGGAAAGGAGATTTAGAACAACTGGATGATGTTTGTGTTTTGGGTATCAAGGTTTAATTTGTATTTTGCAAATACCCATGAAGAAGTTACTAATCTTATCTAGCCTGTTTCTGGCAATTAATTCTATTGCCCAAGAAAAAAACCGCATCAATTATGATCAATGGATAATGATTGAAAAAGGCACTTACACCAGAATGATGACCACTGCAGATTCTTTATTGGTTGAATATGAAAGTCAACCTTTTGAAGTAGAAGAAGCTCCATCAAAATGCTGCACTAATGGTTTGTTGGTGATTAAAAACCTTTATAAAGCTGCCATGAGTGAACAAAAGGGTGATGAAGATGCCAAAGCGGGTTATGACAAAGTAAGCAATTTGATTAAAGACGAAAAGCTGTTAGAAGGCGATAGCAGCACACAAGAACTACTTAAAAGAGGAAACGAGTATCAATCAACAGGAAACTATAAAAAAGCCCTAATATTTTATGAAAAGGCTTTAGAGAAAGATCCTGCATCAAAAAGCATCAAAAAAACCATTAAGCAAACAAAAAAGAAACTAAAGAAATACAAACAAGCTTAAAGTGTTTTGAAAAAACCTTCAATACCTCTTCCTTCATCATAATCTTTGGACCAGGCCATTATTTCATCCTCTGTATAAGCTAATGCGCCTTTTTCAATTAAAAATCTAATTGCCCTCATTTCTCTAAAAGAAATCTTACCATCTATCATGATACCAAATATGTAAAGCTTTTCTATCGCATCCCGAGTGTGAGCAGATAATTGCGGTATTTCTTCTAAAAAGTCTTCATTGTATTCGGGTTCTTCTTGAATTTCAATTTCAAACTTATTTAATAAGGTTAGGCTCAATAAAAAATGGTTATAGTGAAATGACCTTTTTGACTCAGAAATAAGCTGCAAACTGTCATAAATATGCTTTCTAAACTCCTGATTGTCCTTATTTTCTTCGTACAAAATGTCTACAACTCTTTTAATTAAAGGTGGTGCCATCACTCTAATTTTAGACTCTTTTATAACCTTTGATGATCCCCACATGTTCCAAAATGCATACACCGGAATACCAGCCATATCAAGCACAAATCTTAGGGCATATCTTCCTAAAATCTTCTTGACAAAAATTCTAAATAGAATATTACTTGCTGTAGCTTTTAATCTTAACAAAAACTGAAAAATAACAACCCCTGTCTTAGATAAACCCTCATAAGGATTGATCCCAATTTCTTCTAATTGCTTTTGTTTTTTCTCCAACCCTACAGCAATAAGTGCATTTAAATTGTGCTGATAATTTTCATCTGCAGGATTTGGATGACCGCATACATTAGAGATAGCGCCAACTGCTTTGATATTGATATAAGTTAAATACCAAATCTCTATCATTACCAATACAATACTATAAATCATGAATTCAACTTCAATAGGAACTTCCCCACTGTAAATAGGATTATCCGGTATTGTAAAAGTTCGAACTGGGAAAAGTGATTCACCAAAGTAATGATATGGTAAGTACAAAAGTAAAACCCCTAAAGTTCCGGCAATTGCCGCTTTAATAAGCGTATTTACTTTTATTGATTTCAATTGCGCCTGCTCTTCTTCATTTAAAATGAAAAGATCATCACCATCTTGAAACTGATTGATTTTTTTTAGTTCTTTTTCAGCTATTCGCGTCCAGAAACTCTTTTTATCGTTTTTCTTATCGGCCATTACTTAAGTAGATAGACCAAATATATTCAAGAAATAAATAAGTGCATCAAAAACCTACACTTGCTCTAAAAATGCTATTCTTTTTTCAATAGGAGGATGGGTAGCAAAAAGTCCTGTAAACCCAGAAAGGGCGGCACCTTGTTCTTTAGGATTGTTTTCAATAAACATTCCTTTTACGTCATCACTGCGAACATCATCAACCGTCGAATGGCCAGATATTTTTCTAAGTGCAGAAGCCAAAGCATCAGGACGTCTGGTCATTTCGGCAGCAGCTGCATCAGCCATGTATTCTCTTTTACGAGACAATCCAAATCTGAACAATATGGTAAGGAAATAAGCAATTGCACTAACCAACAATATGATTAACACTAAACGTCCATCTTGTTTGTTGTTATTGCTCCTTCTATGTCCTCCATAAAGAACAGATCTAAAAGCAACTTGCACAACAAAAGCCAGAATACCAACAAAAATGACAGAAATAACTAGCAACTTAACGTCCTTGTTTTTGATGTGTGCCAACTCATGGGCAATCACTCCCTCAAGTTCTGCATCATTTAGTTTATTAATGATACCTCTTGTAAGTGTAACACTATAGGTTTTTTCATTCAAACCACTGGCAAAAGCATTTAATGCATCACTTTCAATGATAAACACTTTTGGCATTGACATTCCTTGTGACATACATAGGTTTTCAACCAGGTTGTAAACACGCATGTTTTCTTTTCTTTCTAATGGACGGGAATGAACCGCGAATTGAATCATTTTTGAATGAAAGGTGTATGCGATTAAAAACCACAAACCAACCGCTCCAATAATGAAAGGAAGAGATACTAAGAATTTCTCCTGAACATATCCATCCCATTGTCCTTCATTAATTAAAAAGAAAACCAACCAAACAGAAGCGATAATAACTGTTGGAAAACCAATTAACATCAATGCAGATTTGGTGTTATTACTCCTAATCTGGCTATCTAAACCTACGTAAGCTGCCACTGGAAATATTTATTTAGAATTCAACTTTAGGAGCTTCGTCTAATTCTTCTCTTTTAACAACTCCAAGATCAAAAAACGGTTCTTCACTAATCTTAGCCATTCTAGCTACGATATTACTTGGGAAGGTTTTTGTTTTTACGTTCAACGCTTTGGTTGCTGAGTTAAAGAATCTTCTTACAGCTGACAATTTATTCTCAATATCAGACATTTCATTTTGAAGTTGTAAGAAATTGGTATTTGATTTCAAATCAGGATAAGCTTCCATTTGCATTGAAAACTGCGACATAGCACCCGCTAAAGCCGCTTCAGCAGCAATCTTTTCATTTACCGTTCCAGCAGACATAGCTCTGGCTCTGGCTTGAGTAACTTGCGTTAAAACTTTCTCTTCTTGTTGAGCATACCCTTTAACAGTAGCCACCAATTGAGGAATTAAATCGTGTCTTTGTTTAAGTTGTACATCAATATCAGCAAAAGCTTGCTCTCTATTTGTCTCCAAACGCTGAAGTGTGTTGTACAATGAAACGAACCATAATATTAAGATTAATACAACGGCTCCAATAACTATTCCTGCTATCATTTTTTTTTAATTAGGTTTTATTTGGATTAAATATACAAAAATATCAATCCGCGTGTTGATTTAAGGACGATTGAAAGGATTGAATATTTTATTGATGAGCTATTTACTGAACAATTATTCTGAAATTCTCGTCAGCAATTTTGATCATATAAGTTCCGGCAGCAACATGTGATGGAACATTATAGATAATTTGATTGTTGTTTACAACGTCAAATGACTCAGTAGCAACAACTTTACCATCTGCACTGTATATATTTAAATCTATTACATTGTTGAATGATTCAGGTAAATAAATAACAATTGAACCTCCTTGAATAACCGGATTCGGGTACAAAGAAATTTCATTGATATTTTCGTCCTGAACTGATACAATTGGAGAATAAGAAAAATCACCATTGAAATCAGTTTGTTTTAATCTGTAATAGGACACTCCATATAGCGGTAAATTATCCGTATCTGAATAATGAATCGTATATGAAGAATTACCAGCACCATCAACATTATATAATGCTTCCCAACTAATTCCGTCTGCGCTTCTCTCCACTGTAAAATAATCATTGTCAATTTCAGATTTTGTCACCCAATGCAGATCGACGACCCGTTCATTACTTCGCATGTCAGCAGTAAAAGATACCAATTCAATAGGCAATTGCGAAGGAGGGCAACCACCATCACATAGTAAAATAGGACCTGCTAAATCACCACTAGAAGCATTCCAGTATTGAGTAGAACACATCTCTACATAAGTAGAAGATCCCCCACCTGAACCAACTCCCATTGATCCGCCAGGAAATACCATAATATCAGAATTACATGGCAATTTTAATTTTTTACCATTTTGAAATTCAATTCTTCCATACAAGAAGATTATCATTGAATCAGGACAAGCATTTAAGTCGATTGTACTTGTAACATCAATCTGAATACTAGCTGGAATAATGATAGTATCAAAACAACCCGGAACACCATTAGACCAAAGAGCAGGTTCATTCCAGTCTCCAGAAGACAAAGCAGTTGTACTGGTAGCCTTCGCATTCAGCAAACTTATGAGTAAGAATGTTAATAATAGTAGCCTTTTCATCCTTTTGGTAACAGGTATGGTTAAAACTTATTACGCTAATTTAAAACAAAAGGTTGTGGATAACTATGAAAATCGGTGAATAAACTTAATTAATCTATGAAATACGGCTAATTAGCCTCTTTTCTTTCTAGAGTATCGGTAGAATAATATGCCAGCGACCAAGATAAAAAAAAAGCTTCCGCCACCTATATATAAAACCTTGGTCCAGTACTTTTTATCTGCCTCTTCTTGCAAGTAATCCAGGTAGGCTTTACTGTGATAGGATGGTGTTGGCTTTTCTTTGAGCCAACTCAAATTGTTGACGGATGAATCAGGATGAGGAATAGTAATACTAAACAAAGTGTCTCCCAAATCAGGGAACAGATTAGTATAATTAAGTGAATCAACCATGAAACCTTCCTTGTCGTACAGTTTAATTAACTCTCCATTAGAAGAAAAACCAAATTCAAAATCACCAATAACATTTAAAGAATCTCCGGGATATAGAGTTTTAAAACGCCCAAGGTTCTCAGATAATACTATAAAACTATTAGGTTCCAAAGAAGTTCCATCAGGCACTTTCCATCCTTTTTTATAGCTTCTTTCTGTCAATGTCCAGCCAGATAAATCAATGGTGCTATTAGAATTATTATACAATTCAATCCAGTCTCCGGATGTGTCTGCCTCAGGCTGGAAAAAGGCTATTTCGTAAAAAACCAGGCTATCAGCAAATTTGCTTTTAGGTTTAGGTTGAATAATAGGAACTAAATTCATATTCCCTTTAGGAACAATGGTGCGAATCGCTCCGGCATTCTTATCATCTTCCCAACCAACCAATTCATAATCATGTTTAAGTTTTACCTCTATTTGAATAGGAACATTCTTGAAATAAATCCCTTTATAATCACGCTTCAAGTCCAAAGAACTAAACTTCACATCACACAATTCTTTACCGGGATGATCTAAAGAAATTTCAACAGTATCTTCTAAACCAAACTTTTGCATAATATGCATTCTACAATAGTGCGGCCTGTTTGCAATGAATGTCTTTACAATGTTACAATGGTGATGCCAGTTCTCATAAGAAGATCCCCAACGTTTTTGGTGGTATGGCATTTCACTATCAATCGTTGCCATCATACTTTCAAATAATCTTTTGGCAGTATCCGGATGATAAACTGTGTTTAGATGATCAGCAAACGTATTAATGTATTGATACTCTAGTTTTTTATTTGATAATAATGATCTAATAATGAAGGTCGACCAAGCCGGATCTGGCCATTTTTCCGCATTAATAGAGGTAAATTTTAATAATGTATTTCTTTTATATCCGCTTGGTGCATTATTACCCAAACCTTGGTCTATATCGTAATAAACCCATCTCCATTTTGCCGAATCATTTCTTTCTCTCCAATATCTTATGTTTCCACCGGCATCTCTATTATCAGAATATACTTCGGCAATATTATACCTGATAAAATCATTGACATCCATAAAAGTTTTAAGCTTCTCAACATTTTCATCTTTTGACAAATCATGAGAACTTAAGTACGCCAACAACTTTTTATAATTGGTTGAAGAACCATGTCTTCTAACTCCATTTTGACGGAGAATGTCTACGTTGTCCTTATCAACTCCATAATTATCATGTAAATAATGCTCATTGATTTTTTCCCTTAAGTTTTGAATTCCCCAGTATTTACCGTTGATAAACAAAACAGCCGGACGATATGCCTGAATAGCTACACCAGTAGGTTTTGCCATTTGCGTCATAAAAGCATCTCTTAAATGTGTTCGTTGAAAATCACCACCGGAATTTCTGAGTATAAAATTCTTATACTCATCCATTTCTCTTTCAGGAAAAATAGGATACTCAATTCTATTATTACCATACTTTGTTCTGGCAAAAACAGCAATTGATTTCATTGGTAACATTCTACTGAATCCTCCAAAAATATTGATCCCAACTCCTTGATTAAAACAAAGTTTACCTTCTTCATCATACATTTCAATATTGGCTGATCTTTCCCAATCTCTCCAATAATTAGCTCCTAAATGCGGCTCAACTGTATCAGCACAACAACCTTCAACATAAATTCCACTTTCAAAATCCCACAAATTGCCCGGTTCAGTTGCTAAAGACACAACAGGTAAATCATACTTTCTATCACAAACATATGTGTTAGTTTGAACGGTAGATCTTTTACCATCTTTATAAGCGACAGCTCTAATTATTACAACATCATTTACTTCAAATGGTTTTGTATATCTAGCACTTCCTGATGAAGGAACACTTCCGTCAAGTGTGTAATAAATGTTAGCACCGCTTCCGGCATCCAGGGTAACTTTTGTTGGTTTTTCATATACACCCCCAATAGGATTAAAGTTAATCACCAATTCATCCTGGCTTTTTCCGTAAAAAGAAAACAATAACGTTAATATGAATAATAGATGCTTCAACATTCCTTATGTGAAATCAAAAATAAACCAATCTTATTTATAATAACTTAACAATGGCTTCATTTTATTAGCTGCTTTATGTTGACGATTATTTGCAGCTCAAATAATACTGTTCACTTTACAATCAAACATCCGCAAATAATAAATCAAATCACTAAAGTGCAGCTAAAATCTATAATTTTAAACCTATTGGCCTGATATTCGTATGTGAATACCAAAGCATTATATATTATGAAAGCATTTTTTACCTCTATTTTCTTACTTGCCGGAATTCTGGTTTTTTCACAAAACACTGATAGTACAAAAAACCAGGAATTGAGTTTGTTGTTTTTGGGTGACATCATGGGACATGGTCCTCAAATTACTTCAGCATATGATGCCGAATCAAAATCATATAATTATGATGATGTATTTAAATATGTAAAAGATATCATTTCAGAACCTGATTATGCCATTGGAAACTTGGAAGTAACTTTGGCCGGACCTCCATTTAAGGGGTATCCTCAATTCAGTTCACCGGATGCACTAGCCAAAGCATGTCAAAATGCAGGTTTAGATGTATTGGTTACAGCTAATAATCATAGTTGCGATAGAGGAGGAGATGGTATTAAAAGAACCATTCAAGTATTAGACTCACTAAACATTATTCATACAGGAACTTTTCAAGATCAGGCAGAAAGAGATAAAAACTATCCTTTGATCATTGAAAATGATTGTATGCGCATTGCACTTTTAAATTATACATACGGAACTAACGGACTTCCTTTTCCTGCTCCAACTATTGTTAATATGATTGATAAGGAGCAGATGAAAAAAGACCTGGAAGTTGCTAAATCTAAAAACGTAGATAAAATAATAGTATTTACGCATTGGGGATCAGAGTATCAGCTGCTTCCAAATGAGTACCAAAAATCAAATGGTAAGTTCCTATTTGAAAACGGAGCGGACATTATAATTGGTGCTCATCCTCATGTTTTAGAACCAATGGTTTGGGAAAAACAAGAGGCAGAAGAAGGGAAAGAATCTTTAATTGTATACTCATTAGGAAACTTTGTTTCAAATCAGAGAAAAAGATATACAGATGGTGGATCAATGTTTAAAATGACTTTCAAAAAAGAGGGAAATAAAACATTTTTAAAAGACGCCGGATACATTTTAACCTGGGTTTACACACCAACAGAGGACAATAAAAAGAAATATTATGTATTACCTGCGGCTCAGTATGAAAACAATGCTGAATTCTTTGATAATTCAGAGAGTTATGAAAAAATGAAAGCTTTCATCAAAGACTCTCGTGAATTATTTGGAACAGAAAATGTTGCAGTTCCGGAATACAAATATGTAGATGGTAAATGGCAAATACAGCCATAAAAAATGGCCCGAATTTACGGGCCTCCTGGATAAATTAGAGTAAGTATATCCTTTTAGTTTAAATTGTTATAGAATTACGTTAAATTCTCCTGTTCTTGGTATGATACTTCCATCAGTTCCAACAGCATTGATGTTGTAGTAGTATCTTCCTGCTTCTTTAGAACCATCAGGCAATTCACCATACCATTTGAAGTTAGGGTCATTAGTTTCGAAAATAACTTTACCAACTTTGTTAAAGATTTGAATGCTAAAAACCTCTATTTCTTTCATTTCTATATAGAAGAAATCATTGTCATTATCTCCATTAGGTGTAATTACGTTTGGTATTTGACTGATTTCAGAAACTCCTTTGATTTCAACAATTAAAGGATATAAATTTCCTTTCTTGTCTTGATCTTCCTTAATCTCAACCATAACAGTATACACACCAGGTTTTTTATATGTATATTCTAATTGGTCACCTTCCTTGATTGATCCATCTCCCAATCTCCATGAAACGCTTGAATGATTTTCTGCATTTGCATCAAAACTAACCGTGTTTCCATTTACTTTAAATGTTGGGTTGTAAGTAACTTTTGGTTTTTCAGTTTCCACAATTTTACCCGACTCATTTTCCTCATTTGGATTTTTAACCTCTTTATCACCTTCATTATTTCCAAAAGTGTTTTCACCATTTCCACCTACACCCTGACCGGTTCCTTGTGAAAAATCAAAGGTTGTAGACCCTTCATTTCCTTCATTAATATCAACAGAAATTGAAGTTTCAGTATTTTCATTATGATCATTTGATTCTACATTTATTTCATTCAATTGATCATTTTCTTCAACAACATTTGATTGTTCTGCACTATTATCTATAGTAGGTTGAATATTTTCTTCAGTATTAACTACTGTATTTTTGTCAATCTTCTCCGTAATATTAGGTTGATTAACAATTTGATCTGACTCTGTGGTATCATTAAAATACCAAACACTAAAAGTTGTTACAGCCGCTGCTCCAACAATTATAGCCACTTTAGTAAAAGCAGAAATTCCTCCTGCAGCTGCTCCAGAACCTGCAGCACCCCTTCCTATACTTTGAGACACATTTGCCCAAACAGAAGGATCTACGTTTGCCTCAAAATTTTCAAACTTTTGTTTGAACAATTCTTCTATGTTAATGTCCTCTTTCACTTTCTTCTACAAAATTCTTTTCTATCAATATCTTTCTCAACATTTTCTTGGCGCGAGAATATTGTGACTTTGATGTACTTTCAGTAACGCCTAACTGCTCAGCTATTTCCTTGTGAGAATATCCTTCAATAGCGAACATATTAAACACTACTCGGTAACCCTCAGGAATCGCTCTGATGATTTTTAACAGGTCATCTGCATTGATTGATTCAACAATAAAATCTTTTGAATCCAACATAAATCCAACCGAATCCACATCAACATCTTTTTGATATTTTTTCGCTTTTCTATACGCATCTAATGCAGTGTTTACCATTATTCTTCTTACCCAACCTTCAAGAGAACCTTTACTTTCAAAATCAGGAAGTTTATTAAATACTTTGATGAATCCATCTTGTAAAACATCCTGGGCCTCTTCATAATTGTTGGTGTAACGAAGGCAAACACCCATCATTTTTTTAGCAAATAAATCATAGAACTTTTTCTGAGCACTTTGACTTCCGGAAACACATTCTTTCACTAACTGCTCATCCGTCATAGTTACTCTTTCAATTACAAGACTAATGTAACTATTTAAAAGTTGCACCACCCTTGAATATTTTTAATTTAATTATCTTTACTTATCGTTAAAAACCCTGAAAAAACGCACCCTTTGAGAAGAATATTGAACAAGTATGTATTGCTAATATTTAGCATATTTTTCCTTGTAAACCCAGTGTTTTCCAAGACTCCTAAACTTAAAACCGGCAAATGGTATACTCAGTTCCAACTTTCTGAGCATGATTTTTTACCTGTCATCTTTGAATTTAAAAAAGAAAACAAAAAAAATCAGCTGTATATCATCAACGGAAATGAGCAAATTTTATTGGAAGATATTGATTTTCAGGGTGATTCAATCTTTGTTCAATTTCCCGCTTTCGCTTCAGAATTAAGAATGAAAGCTCACAGCAAAACTCACATAAGTGGAAATTGGTACAACCATGCTAAAAAAGGAAACTACTTTTTACCTTTTTGGTCCAAGCATAATTTTGCCGATAGGTTTCCAAGAAACGAAGGAAATTTTTACTTAGACGGAAAATGGGAAGTTACTTTTGATTATAAAGGGGAAAGTGAAAAAGCAGTAGGTTTATTTAATGGTGCCCAATATGGTATTCAAAAGAAAATTGATGAAGACTATCAAAGCCATATAAATGGTACCTTTTTAACGGAAACAGGAGATTATAGATTTTTAGAAGGTGCTGTAGTTAAAGACAGTATATACCTTTCAACATTTGATGGATCTCATGCCTTTTTATTCAAAGCTTTAATGAAAGAAGATACATTATGGGGTGAATTTCTTTCAGGTAAACACTATAAAACAGAATGGTTTGCTGTTAAAAATGAGAATTTTGAATTACGTCATCCTGATTCATTAACACAGGTAACAAGTGAACAACCCATTGCTTTTACTTTACCTTCAACTAAAGGAGGAAATTATACTTACCCTAATAGTGATTTAAAAGATAAGGTTGTACTTATTCAAATCATGGGAACCTGGTGTCCTAATTGTTTAGATGAAAGTATGTATCTAAAAAATCTTTACGCCAAGTATGAAAATCAACTGGAAATTATTGCGGTAACTTTTGAAACACAAAAAGAGTTAGATCAAAAATTAGAAAAAGTCAAATCATATCAACGCAACCTTGAACTTCCTTGGGAATTTTTAGTAGGAGGTGGAGCATGTAAACCATGTGCACTTGAACTTTTTCCTATGTTAAACGATATTATGTCTTTTCCTACTCTTATTGTAATAGACAAAAAAGGAAATATCAGAAAGATACATACAGGTTTTAGTGGTCCAGGAACAGGAAAATATTATGATCAATTTGTAAGTAGCATGGATGACTACATTGATCACCTTATTAAAGAATAAAATATTAGCAAGGTATTTTTGCTACTCTTTTAGCGTGTCTTCCACCTTCAAATTCTGTGTTTAAAAAAGCATCCACCATTGCAATACCATCTTCAACTGAAATAAATCTTGCTGGTAATGCTATGATGTTGGCGTTATTATGTTGTCTTGCTAGTTCAGCAATCTCAACTGTCCAACATAAAGCAGATCTAATTCCTGCGTGTTTGTTAACGGTCATGTTGATACCATTACCACTTCCACAGATTACAATTCCTATTAAATCTTCATCCTTTTCAACCATTTCTGCAACCGGATGTCCATAATCAGGATAATCAATACTTTCTTCAGAATCTGTTCCAAAGTCTTTAATTTCGTAACCTGCTTTTTTAAGGTGATCTATAATGGCTATTTTCAAAGAATAACCAGCATGATCACAACCTATTGGAATTATTTTTTTCATTGTGCTTTTTTACAAATTTATGGAAAGTGATTTTGGCTGCGAATGTGAATTGTTTATAATTATTAACATCTTTCTTCTATTTTTCCTAACTTTAGTAACCACGCTACTTTGAACAAAATTACTTTTCAACAATGGCATGGAAAGAGTTGTTAAGAAATCGTTCAATCATTATGATAAAATCAGTGACTAATAATTAGGAAAAATAAAAAATAATTTCAGCTAGAATTATATTTGGTATTTCACTGTTTAAAACAAGCCAATTTATGGACGACTTTTTGACAGTTATTTACGATTAAAGTATGAAAAGTAATACACATCTAACAGGAATTTACAATTGTTAATAACCATTATATATGTATCAATTCTAATAGGTTAACTCAATAAATAATTGTTAGCAGAATATTAATAAAATCATCTTAATGAATTTCTAAGTAGAAAAAAACAAGACTTATCAACAAATGAACAGCCCTAATAATAATAAAGACTTCTTTCCTTTTCTAAAAAAAATATGTTGTTGTTTATTATTTATAGTAGGGGTGAATAATTCTTTTGCTCAAGAAGATGAAGTTGATCCGAACGGATATAATGTCTTTTTTTACAAGGATGGTCAAAAAGCAAGTGAAGGATATTTTAAGAATGGACTTCCTGAAGGAATTTGGAAAAGTTATCATCCTAACGGACAATTAAAATCAATAGGAAAAAAAGAGGAGGGTTGCTCGGACAGCTTGTGGAAATTTTATGATACCAACGGTTTATTAACATGGACCTACAACTATGAAAATGACAAAAAAAATGGTTGCGCCGTCAAATATGATTCTCTAGGTAATGTTGAAATAGAATCTTATTATGTGGATGATATTAAACAAGGAGAAGAACAGTGGTTTTTTGATACCGGAGAATTAAAGCAAACGGTTAATTATGTTAATGGTGAAAAATCAGGTTTAAGTGTGGTTTACAATGAAGAAGGTCATGTTGTTGAAGAAGAAGAATATAAAGATGGTTATTTAAGGCATAAAGAAAAATTCAATCAATTAGATGAAGATGGTTCAAAAACAGGTGTGTGGAGAACTTATCATAAAAATGGAACGATAGCTACTGAAACCAATTACAAGTCGGGGAAAAAAGAAGGTACCCTCAAAGAATATGATGAGTACGGAAAACTTATCAATATCAACAAAATGATTGGAGATTCAATAGCTTCTGATCCAGGAGGTGTAGTTATTATTGATTTATATAAAGAATATCATCCTAACGGAAAAGTGAAGTTAATGGGTGGATTAAATAAAGGGCTGCGTTCAGGAATATTCAGAGAGTATGATGATGAAGGTAATTTGATCCAGGGTTATATATATCAAAAAGATACTTTATTGTCTTCCGGAATGGTGAAAGCAGGAGGGATTTTTGACGGAGAATGGACAACTTACTACAATGACGGAACCATAAAATCAAAAGGACCTTACAAAGATGGTATCAAAGATGGGGTTTGGGTTTACTATTATCCTAATGGCAAAAAAGAACAAGAAGGGGCTTTTAAAGAAAATGTATTGAGCGGTAGATGGGTTTGGTATTATGAAAATGGAAGAATAAAAAAAGAGGAGTTTTTTAATAGAACAGGAGAGTTGCAAGGAAGTATGGTTGAGTATGACTCTTTAGGTAATGAATTAACTAAAGGTGAATATTTTAATGGAAAAAGAGAAGGACCTTGGTTTTATCATGTAGGTGATCATAAAGAAGTAGGTTCATTTTCATTAGGTGAAAAAGAAGGTTTATGGAAATCGTACTATTTAAATGGGAAGTTGGCATTTGAAGGAGAATATGTTCAGGGTGAGCCAAAAGGAAAGCATGTTTATTACCATAAAAACGGTTTGAGAAAGTCATATGGTAAATATGCTGGTGGATTAAAACATGGTGTTTGGCGAGAATTTAATACTAGAGGGGAACAAATAGAGTACATTCACTATAAACATGGTGAAATCAAAAAGATTAATGGTTGTAGGGTAAACGAAGCAGAACCAGAAGAATGATCAACAAATTCTATAATTCAACTAAGGAAATAGCTATTGATAATGTATATAAAACAATGGCTTATATTCTTGTTCCCATAGTAGCCGGTTTTTTACTGTTGGGACAGTTGGAGTATATTGAATTGGGTAGCATGTATCAATCAATATTAATTTATTTAATGTTCATGTTGATTATACTGGCTGTTCTCGGAAAATTTCAACTATTTAAAAGTAATTTCAAGTACGCTCATTATACCTTTTTAGCCGGTGTAATGATTCTAAATCTAGTTTGGTACTATTTATCCGGAACCTCAGAAGAAAAATTGAGTCTTTTACTTTGCTATTCACTGATAGGAATTTCTTTAATAGACCCTAAAGTAACTTTGTGGTTTTATATTTTATCTATTGCAGCTTTTTTAGGTGTATCGTTAGCTAAAAACAATATTGATCTTCAATTAGGGTTTTTGATTGTTTCTACAGCTGTTGTAATTAGTGTTTTTAATGTATGGAGACATCAAATTAATTTGCAATTAAAGGCATCCAGGCATTCTTACAAAAGTATTTTTGATTCATCCCAACAACAGATTTATGTTGTTAACAAGGATCATAAAATTCTTGAATTATCTATCACTGCAGAGGAAAATCTTAAAGCGAATGGATTAACAAATTTTACCAATCTAAGCTTTGGTGATGTTTATAAAGTTGAAAATGAGCCGGGAAAAAAGACACTTAATAGTGGATTTAAAGAGGCTTTAGAAACAGGGGCCTCAGTTTTTCAGATAAGTTGTGCTTGTAGTAAAACGGCAGATTTTATTCCTCTGGAAATGTCTATTAGATTATCCAAATATTTCAATGAAGAGGTATTTGTCGTAACGGTAAGAACATTAAAAGATCAATTTGATTTTCAAAAAGAACTTATTGAACACAAAGACAATGTAACTCAAATATTGAACAACATTGATTACTTCGTTTTTAATGTTACCTATGACGTTTCTGAGCGATTTAAACATCACGTGAATTTTGTTTCATCTAGAGTTAAAGAAGTTTACGGTTGTACGATTGATGAATACATTGCTTTAATAAAGGCTGAACGCTTAAGTAAAGACTTTCACCCTGAAGATGTTGATAGAGTGAACAAACAAATAGAGGCGCTATTTATAACAGGTGGTAAGGCTGAAAGAAAGTACCGAAAGAATGTGAAAGGTGAGTGGCGTTGGATGGAAGAAAAGTTGTTTGTAGAAAAGCTTGAAGAAGGAAATCGTGTTTCCATTTTTGGAATGACGAGAGATGTAACTGACGAAATGCTGGCTGAGCAAAAACTCATTGAGTCAGAAAAAAGATATCGCCAAATTTTTGAAAATAATTTAGCAGGTGTTTACAAAACTCATGTGAATGGTCAAATTTTGGATTGTAATCCTGCATTTGCTAAAATATTAGGATATGATTCTGTAGAAGAGTTAAAGGATAAAAAGATTCAAGATCTGTATCAATCAAAACAAGACAGACTAGACTACATAGCGTCTTTAAAAGAAAAAAAAGAGCTTAACAATTACACATCTCACCTAATACGAAAAGACGGAAGAAGCTTAATCCTCAACAATAACGTATCTATTTTACCGGATGAAAATGGAGACGAAAATATTATTGTTGGTACTGTAATAGATGTAACGGATTTACATGAAACATCACTAGCATTAAGACACAGTGAGGAAAAATACAGATTGCTTTTTGAAGAGTCTAACAATGCTATTTTACTTATTGTAATAGCAGATAAAGAGAATTATATAGTAGATGCTAATCAAATGGGATCAGATTTGTTTGGCATGTTGGAGGATGAAATAATCGGCAAACAATTAAATGAATTTCTATTTGAAGGATTTGCTGTAGATGAAGAGTTGGCAGATGTAATTAAAGAACTTAAAAAAGTAAAAAAGGAAGAGCGTGAATGGGAATTTAAAAAACCGGATGGCGCTTCATTTTATGCTGAAATATCTTTCACATATGTTCAGATTGATGATGAGCAAGTGCTACAAATGGTTATCAAAGATATATCTGACCGTAAACAATATGAAAAAGAGATTCTCCAAAGTAGGTTGAGTTTTAAAAATATTGTAGATAGATCTCCATCTAGCATTTTGATATTTAGTAAAAACGAGTTGGTATATGTCAATCCAAAAGGTGAAGATCTTTACTACAAAATGCTGAATTCTAAAAGCAGAAATCTTTTTGACATCTTCCCAAAAGAAAAACACGTACTGATAAGAGATTTAATTGCTGAAGCTGAAAATGATATTAATTCCTACACTGAAATAGATTTAGGAACTGGAGATGAATTGAAGCGCTTTAGCATCAATGTGGTGAGCACCATTTATAATTTCGAAAAAGCCGTGTTGTTTTTACTGCAAGATATCACGCTTCAAACGGAATATAATATTCAAAAACTGAGAGCTGAAATGGCAGAAGAAGCCAATATTCAGTTACAAGAAGAAGTTAACAGGCATAAGAGAACGCAACTTTCTTTATTGGAATCTACCTCTAGATTAAAGGCTTTGTTTGAAAGTGCGGCTAATTTATTTATCATCTCCCTTGATAAAGACCTTAACCTGGTTTCCTATAACCAGAACTTTAAAAATATGGTCAAAAACTATCTTGATATTGATGTAGAAATAGGTCAAAACTTCATGAAAATTTTCCCTATTGAGGATTATGCTTATGAAATAATATCAGATAGATTGAGCAGTGTATTAAATGGTACACCTTCTAACTTGGTATCTAAATTTAAAGCGAAGCAAGGTTATGTTTGGATGGAATCTTTTATGAGTCCTATTCAAATAGGAAATGAAGAGGTGAAAGAAATATCTTTCATATCACATGACATAACAGAGCAAATTCACAACAGAAGAAAAATTCTGGAAAGTGAAGAAAATAACCGCGCTATTTTATTGGCAATGCCAGATTTGTTATTTAAAGTGACAAAAGAAGGTGTGTTTACTGATTACAGAGCAACCAGTGAAGAGAATAAGGCGGCCTTTAAACAATTGACCAGATCAACTGATATTGTAGGTAAAAAAGTGGCAGATGTTTTTAAGGATAAGCAGATAGCGGATGAGATTGAAAAAAATCTAAAAGAGACGATTGAGAATGATTTGCCGGTAACGCACAATTTTTCAATTAGTTTGGATAAGGGATCTGAGAAAGTATATTTCGAAAACAGGTATTCAAAAATCAATGATGAAGAGGCCATTATTATTTCTAGAAATGTTACTGCGGATATTGAAAATGAACTGAAACTAATAGAGTCAATCAAAGAAAAAGAAGTACTGTTAAAAGAAGTACACCACAGGGTTAAAAACAACCTTCAGGTGATAAACAGTATTCTTAATTTACAGTCATCTTATATTGAAGATGAAGAAACATTACAGATCATTATTGAATCACAAAACCGAATTCGATCAATGTCTTTTATCCATGAAAGTCTTTATCAAACAAAAGATTTTTCATCTATTAATTTTAAAGACTACATCACAAATCTGGTTCAAAACCTGGTTCATACCTACGAAGTTTATAGTGATAAAACAGATTTGGATCTTAAAATAGAGGACGTAGACCTGGCCTTAGATCAGGCAATTCCTTGCGGCTTGATTCTCAATGAATTAATCACAAACGCCCTAAAATACGCATATCCAGAGGGTCAATCGGGAAAAATCACCATTGAAGTGTTTGAAAAAGATGGCAAAGTGTATATGAGGGTTCAAGATTTTGGTGTAGGTTTGCCAGAGGAATTTGATATTTCAGAGACAGATACATTAGGATTGAGCTTGGTAGACACCTTAATCGATCAACTTGATGGAGAACTGCTTCTGAAAACTCAAAAGGGAACGGAAATTTTAATTATCTTTGAAAAGCAAGCAATTTAATCATGCCTAAAACCAACGTACTCGTCGTTGAAGACGAAAGCATTGTTTCTAAAGATATTCAGCACAGTCTAAAAAAATTAGGCTACAATGTGGTTGGTGCCGCATCAACAGGAGAAAAAGCTTTTGAATTAGCCTCTTCTGAAAAGCCAGATATCATCTTAATGGACATCATGTTAAAGGGTGATATGAATGGTATTGATACAGCTCAAAAGGTAAAAGAAGAATTGCAGATCCCAGTTATATATTTGACTGCTTATGCAGATGAATCAACCTTAGAAAAAGCGAAGGTAACTGAGCCATACGGATATATTATCAAACCTTTTAAAGAAGTTGATTTACACACATCAATAGAAATGGCGCTTTATAAATTCTCTAAAGAAAAAGAGGTTATTAAAGCACGTGATTTATTCTATTCCTTAATTGAAAACAAAGACTCAAACGGATTTATTTTTGTAAAATCTAAAAGCCGTTTGGTTAAAATAAAAACCTCTGACATCTACTATGTAGAGGCCTTAAAAGATTACGTTGTTATCAACACCTTAGATAGCAGATACACTATTCATTCTACAATGAAAGATATCGCGTCTAAACTGGAGCCGGATAACTTTATCCGTGTTCACAGATCTTTTATAGTAAGGTTGGATAAAATTGCGTCTATTGAATATCCTAACCTCCACCTGGAAAATGACAAAAAAGTCATTCCTATTGGAGGATCATTCAAAGATGAGCTGATCAAAAAGCTGAACTTAATCTAGTTCATACTCTTTTTTCAAATCGTAAACATCACGGATTAATTCGTCTACCTCTTCGGGATTGGTTCCGTCGTACATTCCTCTGATGCGTCCATCAGGATCAATTAAGGCAAAGTTCTCTGTGTGTAAAAAGTCAGATTCACCTCCATGATCAAAGTCCGGGTCTGCTTCATCAGGAACTACTAAATAAGACTTTCTGGCCATGATGTATAAATCATGTTTACTTCCTGTTAAAAACCACCATTTTTCCGGATCGGCATCAAATCGCTCAGCATAAGCCCTCATTGTTTCGACGGTGTCAATAGAAGGGTTTACAGTATGACTTAAGATTAAAAAGTTAGGGTCGTTTTTAAATTCTGCCTGAACACGTTTTAATTGCGTGGTCATTTTAGGACAAATTCCCGCACAGGTTGTGAAAAAGAAATCAGTCACAAAAATTTTACCGACTACGTCGGCTTTTGTAATGGTATCACCAAGCTGGTTTTGGAACGAAAAATCACTAATAGTGTGATCTTTTGTTACATCCTGAATCTCGGGATCAACCAATTTTGGATTTACATCTGAAGGATTTATGACTTTCAAACGATTGTTTTGACTTCTGTTAACAGGAGAATCCGGCTCGTCTGAATAATGTTGCATGTTCATTACCACCGCAATGGTCATGCCCGTTAAAACGATCAGAGTGAAAATAATAATACGTTGTTTCATCCAAATATAATTTGAATGCAAAGGTCGGTATAATTTGCCTTTTTAAGCGTCCATTTTAGACAAAGCTTGCTCCAAGTCGTGAATTAAATCCACAGGATTTTCAACACCTACTGACAATCTAACCAATGAAGGAGTAATGTTCAATTTTTCTTTGTCTTCTTCGGATACACCGGCGTGTGTCATTGTTCCGGGGTGTTGAATTAATGATTCAGTACTTCCTAAACTCACCGCCAGTTTTATTAATTTAAGTCTGTTGATTAGTTTAAAAGCTTCTTTTTCTCCACCTACAACATCAAAAGAAACCATAGCCCCTGCCCCTTCACATTGTCTATCAAAAATCTCTTTGTTTTTACCTTCTAAATACCCCAGGTAATATACCTTTTCAATTTTAGGGTGTAAGCTTAGGAAATCAGCAACAGCTTTGGCATTTTCAGCTTGTTTATCCATTCTTACTTTTAAAGTTTCTAAACTTCTCATCAATAACCAGCCTGTCCAAGGTCCTGCCATGTTTCCTAAAAACGTACGCATTGTTTTCATGCGGGTAATTACTTCCTTATTTCCTAAACAAGCTCCTGCAATAACATCACTGTGGCCTCCAATGTATTTGGTAGCTGAATACAATACTAAATCTGCACCAAATTTTAAAGGATGTTGCCATAAAGGTCCCATGTAGGTGTTGTCAACGGCTACATAGGTTTTGCGTTCATCAGTTGAATATTCTTTAGCCAATTCAACACACATTTCAATATCAATAATATCATTGGTGGGGTTGGCCGGAGTCTCCACATAAACCATGGCAATTTTATCTGCTTTACCACTTTGTTTAACCATTTCCATGATTTCCTCTTTTTCCTGATGAGGATAAAAACCAATAACTTCTATTCCGTACTTGTCTAAAATATGTTTGATAAAATGATCTGTTCCCCCGTATACCGGATTACTGAACAAAAGCACATCTCCCGGATGTAAAAACTCTAAAAAAACAGTTGAAATAGCCGACATTCCACTTTCAAAAACAGCACAGTCTTCTGCGCCATCCCATAGTGTTAACCTGTTTTCTAATATCTCTAAATCTGGATTATTAATTCTACTGTAGATTAAACCAAGCTCTTCAGCCTCTCCTTTTTCTCTTAACCCATAAGCAACTTCAAAAAAAGCTTTTCCTTCTTCTGCAGACTTAAAGACAAAGGTTGAGGTTTGGAAAATTGGACATTTAATAGCGCCTTCTGACCATTCCGGAGAATAACCATAAGACATCATTAAACTTTCGGGCGAGAATTTGTGATTTGAATCCATAACAGTTTTTTATCAAATCTAATGATATGACATGCTTCATACCAGTATATTAGTTATATATAGAAAATAAAAATAAAATTGGGTTTAACTGTAGAATATTGTTCTATATAAATGCTGTAAATTAGCCATAGATGGAAAAATCTTCTTGTTATGTTAGATGAAATAGATAAAAAGTTGCTCAATTTATTACAAGATGACGCCTCTTTAACGCATAAGCAATTAGCTGCCGAACTGAATTTGACGGTAACACCGGTGTTTGAACGAATTAAAAAATTGCGAAAAAAAGGAGTGATTAAAGGCATTCATGCAAGTATTGACAGAAGAGCTGTCAACAAACCATTAATGGCTTTTTGTGAAGTCTCAGTAGCTAATCATAAAAAGGAGTATTTGGATCAGTTTGAGAAAAAAATTCTGGAATTAGATGAAGTAGTGGAATGTCATCACGTGTCGGGTAGAAATGATTACATGTTGAAAATAGTGGAGAACAACATGGATGATTACAGGGATTTTTTGGTGAATAAACTGGCAAAAATTGAAGGTGTTAGCAATGTCAATAGTTCATTTGTGATGAAGGAGTTAAAAGAGGGGAATAAAATTACTTTATAACAGCTTTGTTATATTTAACCCCAAAACCCAGAACGAATGCTCAGTGACATCTTATATTGGACGTTGAATGTATTCTATCTCATTGCAATAGTGTTTGTAGTGATGATTCCATTTTTCTTTTATCTGTATTGGCTCAACAATAAGCAAAACAGATATTTTAAAAAATTAGGGTCAGAATTGGGACTGGAATACAAGTCTTTGGGAAATAAAATTAAAAGAGATTTTCCCGAACTCAATGGAACCATAAATGGCGTTCGTTGTTTCATTGGCGCAAGTAGAACCAAAGGAAGATATGGAAGCAGTGCTCAAACGCGAAATCACTATCCAATTATATTGATTCAAGCAGCTGTTAATGTGCGTTTGCAAAAATTAATACTTCAGATTTCTCCCAAAGAAATTAAACATGAAGCTTCTCCAACAATAGGATTAAAGGCTGATACCCTTACAAAACTTCAACATTTTGCTCAAAAACATGGAGGATTTGTCATTCAACAATCAAAAGAAGGGGTGATTCAAACAACTTTATTAAATGAGCTTTCTAACAAAAAGCAATATGATAAGGTGTCAGAACTTATGCCGATATTTATTCAATTGGCTAAGGATATTAATGCTAATTAATGGAGTTTATAAAAATCATATTTAGTGCTGTATTATTGGCTGTTGGTTATGGAATAGTTCATGACATGTTCACCGCCTATATTTGTGTTGAATACTTTACTATTGGCCATCCTGTTATTATTGAATCTGAATCTCCAATTGCCATGGCTTTGTTGTGGGGAGTTTTGGCAACCTGGTGGGTAGGCTTAATGTTAGGAATAATTCTAGCCCCTGCCGCTAGAATTGGAAATTGGCCAAAATTGAATGCAAAACAAATGAGAAAATCAATGTTTGTGTTGCTAATTGTGATGGGTGTTTGTGCAATTATCGCCTGGATAGTTGGATATTTTTTAACTAAAAACGGAACGCTTATCTTGAATCCTTATTTTGTTGAAAGGATCACACCATCAAAGCACATTTTATTTATGGCAGATGGCTTTGCACACGCAGCTTCTTACCTGGTTGGATTTATTGGTGGGATAGCATTGCTATTCAGAACGCTCATAAAGAGGTACAGATTATCTAAAAACCTATGAAAATGGAAAGAAAATTATTGACTTTATCTGCAGCAGTTTTTTTGCTACTTGCTGCATGCGGAAGTGAAACAGAACAATCAAATGATCAATCTACATCTGAAAATGAAAGCGTGGAATTAGATGACACTACTTCATTGACAGTAACCACGAATGATGATGGTACTGAGGTTTATGAATTCAAAACAGGTAAGATTACACTTAAGTCAAGTGAAGATGCTGCGTGCGGAAAAGATTATTTTGGAGGTCCCTGGAATGATGGAAAGAATTTAATGGAAGAAGACACTAGTGTTTATGTAATAGGAGACAGCATGATCTTTAAATTGTACAACGGTTCAGAATTGGTGTTGAAGGCTACTCAATTTACAGATGATTCAGATTATGATCAGGTTTTTTCTTATGGCTATGTTGCCAATTTAGATCAGGTTGATTATTGGGCAGTAAACGCTTATGGATATGAATATCACGAAACCTATATTATCAGTAAAATAAACGGAAGAATCACAAAATCAGTTGGTCATCCTTTTGCATCTCCAAGCAAAAACTATTTGATTATGATCAATAGTGATATGGAGGCAGGATTCACTGAAAATCATCTAACTGTTTTTGATATTGAGTCAGACGGTTTGCATGAAAAGGGAAAATTGTCATTGGACACTGCGTCCTGGTCACCTAGAGGAATAGAATGGATTTCTGATTCCAGATTTAAGGTTTTACAAGCGCGTTTTAACGAAGAAACTTATGGGTTAGACATGAGTTGTGCAGAAGGAAGTATTGAGTGATAAATGGAGGGCCGTTGTAAAATAGTAGCAATTGCCGTCTTGAGTTTGTTTATACATTCATGTGATTCAGGTATTGATAAGACGCCATCTGTAATTGAGTTTCCAGAAGATACAACAACAGAGACACAAATTGTTTGCGAAAGAACTCAATTGAGTAATTCAATATACAAAGGGGAAAGGATAAAGAAAAACACCATTGTTCGAGACGCCATCAATGGAGATAGAATTTATAAAATTCACAAGGATAGTTTGGCTGTTGAATTGTCATCTGAAGATTTTGGAAGCTGGGAATACTTAGCGTTTGATGTTAGACCTGAATATGAAATTAAGGAGATTGACAAGGGGTACATTTATCAGGAAATATGGCATGAAGATGAAAAACTCGTAACTATATATTATTACGACCCGATTAAAAAAATAACTCCTTCTTGGTATGACAATGATTATATCGCAGGCTTTATTCGTAAAAGTGCAGTTTATTCAGGAACTAGTCCTTTTAAACAATACAACGACCTTAAAAACGAAGGTAAGTTTTTGATTGAGGATTACTTGAGTTTTTTAAATGCCCATCAATTTAGCAGTCACTTGTCAGTCACTGAGAAAGGAAATTGCAGGGAAGAATTTATCTTGTTTAACAGTCATGTTGATGGACCAAGGAGTTTTAGTAGAATGAGTATAACTTTTATTAACGATACCTTGCTACAATATAGTTCTGAGAAAAAAGATGTCAAGTAAACAAAAAATAGCTTTAAAAGTGCTACATATTTTGTGGCAAGTATTTTTGGTTTTCTTTTTGACAGTATTAACGCAAGTTGGAGGATTAATTTATCTACTGTCATTATGGGTAAGAAAAAAGATCAAATGGGAAAATAAATTAAAGCCCACAATCGCTTTTATAGGACTTTATCTGGTTTTTACCTTTTTAATAATTCCATTTATTGCTCCTTTGTTTGGGAGAGAAAAGATAAACCATACCGAGAAGATAAGACCCACTAATTATATGACAGTCTTGTTGAATCGCAATTATGTTCGACCTGAAATGAATGAACTTTTGGCTGAGGTGGAGAGCGAATTAAAAAACGAAAATGTCTACATCTCCTATTTAGACGCCAACTTTCCATTTGTGAATGGCTTTCCGTTGCTTCCTCATTTGAGTCATAATGATGGTAAAAAATTAGATCTGAGTCTTATTTATGAATCACCAAATGGGAACTTAAGTAACAAACAAAAATCTTTCAGTGGATACGGAGTTTATGAAGATGCTACAGAACATGAGATTGATCAAAATGATATCTGTAAAAAAGAAGGGTTTTGGCAATATGATTTTCCAAAATACATGACCTTTGGTCATATCAATAGTGAATTGAAATACTCAAACCAAGGCACCAAAATATTGATGCAGGCGCTACTAAAATCTGATAAATTAGGTAAGGTGTTTATTGAGCCTCACTTGAAAATTAGAATGGGCTTAAGCCATGCTAAAATTAGATATCAAGGATGTCATGCAACTAGGCATGATGATCATTTTCATATACAGCTGTAAGAAAAATCTTATCTTGTATTACAAACCCAAAACAATGTTGTTAAATAGATATTATTTCCCATTAATGCTGTTCCTTTTTTCATTCTGCTTTCATGCAAAAGCGAATGACATAAGTTATCCTAAACATTCAATCAGAAAAATATCACGAATTGACTATAAAGAGAAAAGCTTAAAAGATAGAATTTCTCCATTTCGTCCAATAAAGCACAAAACTAAATATGAAGGTGTTTCTTTAGGTCTTATTGCATTTGGTTTAGTAGCAATTCTAATTGGAGTCTTTTTTATAGTAGATTATGCCAAGGATCAGTTTTTTGAGAACCTTGGAATTATCATTGGACCGATATTAATTCTGATCGGAGTTGGCTTGATTATTTTAGGGCTCAAATAAGCCAATTGAATAGGTCAACTTAAAAACTAACTTTACTAAACTCCATTTCCATTTTAAAGTCATCAAAGTATTCGGTAACTTTTAAATATCTGGCTTCCACCTCTTCTATTTCCCAGTAGCCGTTAAAAATTTTGTTGCCCTCATCATCTTCTGTGTAAAGATTCCAAATATGTGTGTCTTCATCACTTACTTTAAAATCATGAAAAACTGTTGTATGTTCTTCATTTTGCACAAGGTCTTTTGTTGCTGAACAATAACGGCCATTTTTGAATTTACACTTGTAAAATGTCATGTTACCATCAATGCCGCCTTGTATTAAATCTAAAGTGTCACCATCAATATAAGCGACCATTTTATCTATGTCCCAATGACCGTCAATCATCTTAACGGCTGAATCATCTTTTTTACAAGACCCTAAAAGAAATAAGCTAAAAAGCAGAGGTAAAAAAAGTAAATTTTTCATTGTGTGAATTTAATAGGTTCACACAGCTCTAACCAAAAACGTGCCAACTCTTAAAACTTATAGATTAAGAGTTGTAAGAATTTATTGAATAATTATCCGTTGACGAGAAGAGACGCCATTTGCTTGCAATAAACCAATATATACCCCAGTATTTAAATGGCTGATATTAATTTGATCTTTTGCACTTACTATCCATTCGCCAACTAGTCTTCCTTCTGCATCAAATAATTTAAACTCGCCAGAAAAAGGAGATTCAACGGTTAATAACTCATTAACCGGATTTGGATAAACTTTCCAATCAAAAGTTGAAATAGAGGCTACGCTCAATGGGTCACAGTCTCCAAAAATGGTTGTTCCGTTTTCAATAAAGCAAGGTACATTTTGATTACCTGAAATATCTATTATGTAATTTACAGTAGCATCAAATGGAATTACTCCATAGATTGTATCTCCTATACCTTCTATCCATTCCATTGGTTTTCCGTACATGTTTGGGAATCCGGGAGAAGCATAAAATGAAAAATCGTTAAAAAGTATTCTTTTTCTATCAACACCATTCACGTTGATGGTGTCAACCTGTACAACTATTAAAGTGTCATATCCACTACCTTCATATGAAAATTTTACTTCTTTGATCAAAGAGTCTCCAACTTCCATATTAAAGTCGTACAACATTTTTTTTGTAATTAAGTCGGAAGAATAGTAGACAATATTTGAATCTCTTTGAATATACCATGTCTCATTTGTAATATAATTTGCTGGCATACCAAAATGACGTTCGTATTGGACAACTTGAAAGGTATCGGTACCAACAATTGTATCGCCTACTACATCTGTATACCAGTCATTATATGACCAAAAACCTTGGCCAGGTCCTGCATTTCCATGCCACACGTATTTTTCATGCCAACTTGTGTTGGGTTGAAAGAAATGTTGCCCGAAACAAGACAAACTCATTAACAAAAAAGATGAAAATAAAAACTTCATAAGCATTAGTTTGGGTTACTATTTACCACGAAGTTATTAAAAAAAAGGTTGGTGAATATTACTCCACAGATGCTTTTACAGCAATATTTAACTCGTCTAACTGTTCTGTTTTTAAAACTGAAGGCGAATCAATCATTACATCTCTACCGGCATTGTTTTTAGGGAAAGCAATATAGTCTCTGATAGATTCAGAACCGCCCATAGTCGCAACTAATCTATCAAAACCAAAAGCAATTCCACCGTGAGGAGGCGCACCAAATTCAAATGCATTCATTAAAAAGCCAAATTGCTCTTGAGCCTCTTCATCTGTAAACCCAAGCAACTTAAACATTTGAGCTTGTAGTGCTTTGTCGTGAATTCTAATTGAACCACCACCTAACTCAACACCATTCATGGCCAAGTCATAAGCGTTAGCTCTAACTTTGCCCGGTTCTGTTGATAACAACTCAATATCTTCTTTTTTAGGTGAAGTAAATGGATGGTGCATTGCATGATACCTTTGTGTGTCTTCATCCCATTCTAATAAAGGAAAATCAGTTACCCAAAGTGGTTTAAACTCATCAGGATTTCTCAAACCAAGTTCAGTTCCCATGTGTAAACGCAATTCGTTCATTTGAGATCTTACCGTGTGTTCATCACCAGATAAAACCAATAGTAAATCTCCCTTTTCAGCTCCACAAGCATTTGCCCATTCTGCTAAAGCGTCCTGGTCAAAGAATTTATCTACTGATGATTTGTAAGTTCCGTCTTCATTGCATTTACAATAAATCAAACCTTTGGCTCCAATTTGAGGACGTTTTACCCAATCAACTAATGCATCTAGTTGTTTTCTAGTGTATTCTCCGGCTCCTTTAGCATTAATTGCTACCACTAATTCCGCGCTATCAAAAACACCAAATCCTTTACCTTGGGCAACAGCATTCAAATTCACAAACTCCATCCCAAAACGAATATCCGGTTTGTCAGATCCGTAACGCTCCATAGCCTCTGCATAACTCATTCTTGGAAAATCTTCCTTGAATTCAACACCCCTACATGTTTTAAACAAATGTTTAATCAATCCTTCAAAAGTGTTTAAGATATCTTCCTGATCAACAAATGCCATTTCGCAGTCAATCTGCGTAAATTCCGGCTGACGATCTGCTCTTAAATCCTCATCTCTAAAACACTTTACAATTTGGTAGTATCTGTCATATCCTGACACCATCAACAATTGTTTAAAGGTTTGTGGAGATTGAGGCAAGGCATAAAACTCTCCCGGATTCATTCTACTTGGAACAACAAAGTCACGTGCTCCTTCAGGTGTAGATTTAATCAAATAAGGTGTTTCCACTTCTACAAATCCAACCGAATCCAAATATTTATGTGTTTCGTTTGAAGCTTTGTGACGCAACAATAATTTTTCTTTTACCGGATTTCTTCTCAAATCCAGGTAGCGATATTTCATACGCAACTCTTCTCCACCATCCGTTTCATCTTCAATTGTAAAAGGAGGAGTTTTTGCTGCATTAAGCACGGTAACCTTTTCAGCTTTAATTTCAATTTCTCCTGTAGAGATATTAGGATTTTTTGACTGTCTTTCTGCTACTATTCCAGTAATTTGAATCACATACTCTCTACCTAAAGATTTAAGTTGTTGCATCAATTCTGGTGCAACATTCTCTGCTTCTCCAACAACTTGAGTAATGCCATATCTGTCTCGGATGTCTACCCAGATTAAGTTTCCTTTGTCACGAATGGTTTGTACCCATCCTGCTAAAGTTACTTCTTGACCTATATTTGAGGCATTAAGCTCTCCACAAGTATGCGTTCTATACATGGTTTAAAAATTAGAATCGCAAAGTTAATGAAGTTGTTTGATTGGAATAGATAATTTTGTTGAGATATGATTGAGATTTATACAGACGAGTTTTTCATGAAACAGGCTTTTAAAGAAGCCGAAGAAGCATTGGCTAAAAATGAAGTTCCAGTCGGAGCAGTGGTTGTTATGAAAGACCAAATTATAGGTCGTGGTCACAATCTTACAGAACAATTTAATGATGTAACAGCTCATGCTGAGATACAAGCAATATCAGCAGCAGCAGAGTTTTTAGGTGCTAAATATTTAAAGGGCTGTACTTTGTACGTAACGCTTGAACCTTGCGTAATGTGTGCAGGAGCCTTATATTGGTCTCAGATAGACAAAGTTGTTTTTGCTGCTACAGATGACAAAAGAGGAGCTGGTAGACATGACAATCTTTATCATCCTAAAACTATAGTTGAAGGAGGTTTAATGGCACAAGAATCAGCAGATATGATTAAAGCTTTTTTTGCAGATAAAAGAAAATAATTGAGAAGTGTTTTAATCATCATATCAATCATATTTACAATAACTGCAAATTGTCAGGATCCGGCATTCTTCAATGTAGGCAAAGACAAACTATCAGGAGTAAATATTTATCATGTAAATCAGGATCAAAATAACAACTACTGGTTGGCCACAAACAATGGTTTGTATCGTTACAATGGCTATGATTTTCTTCAAATATTAGGAGAAAATATGTTGAGTAGATCTCTTTTTAATGTCTGCATTGATGATCAAAACAATGTGTACTGTCATAACCTAAGCGGTCAAATATTTAAAGTAGAGAATGACAGTTGTAAACTCTATTTTCAAATTCCTGATTCGTTGATGAAAGAGGAAATCTCTATTCAATTCAATGATCAAAACCAACTTATTGTTTTAGCCAGAAGACTATTTGTTATTCATTCAAAAGATTCGCTGCAATTGCTTGACACAGCATATTATCCTGAAATTCGCTTTGGTGGGGGCCTTTACAGTGACAATAAAGGAGCTTTAATGCTTTTTGATTATGTAGCAGACTGTATTTACAAATTAGAAGGAACGGAGTTGTCTTTTTTGGTTGAGGCGCCCAAGAACATATGGCCGACCTATTTTTTGATTGAAGACAATTTAGTGGGCCTAGACTTAACAACAGCCAGAACGTTTTATTTGAATGGTGAAATCATTGAGCAGGATGAAGGAAATTTTCATGCTAGAAACCGGATTTATTCTGATGGTGAAAACATTTGGGTGGCCAACTTAAAGGGAGGTGCAAAAGTTAGAAAAGGTTTAGATGGTCCTTTATTCAATGATAGGGAGGTGCTTTCAAACTATTTTATTTCCAGTTTAATGAGAGACAATGAGGGTAACATTGTCATAGGAACATTTAGAGATGGACTTTTAATTATCCCAAACATTAATGCATCAACATATCATATTCCTATTCACAATGATCGTCCAACCAAAATAGTAAATGGTGCCAATGGAGACTTGTTAATTGGAAGTCAATTGGGAAATGTTTATGAACTAAAACCCAACGGTGAAATGAACCTGTTTTACAAGAACAATACAAAGTTCATTGAATTTATGACCTATTTTCCTGATAGAAATGAATTACTGGTTGATGACAACATTCCTCATTTTATTGATCTTAAAACAGGCAATGTCAGCAATTATGCATTTGGCGCTATAAAGGATGTTAAGCAAGTGGATGATAAGCGTTATTTGATAGCATCAAATATGGGTGTTCGCTGGATAGATATTTTAACTAAAGAACCGGGCGTTTTAGACAAATATAAAATGCGTACTAATGCAATTGAATTCAATAAAAAATCAGGAAAAATCTATGCCGGAACTTCGTTGGGATTACTTATTGGAGATGAAAATTCACCTGAATATTACCGCATAAATGGACAAAACATCAATACAACACAGCTGTTTTGTAAAAACGACACCATTTTTGTGTGTACTCAAAACAAAGGGGTGCTGTTGTTTTACAATGATTCATTAGTAGAGTCATGGGATACTAAAACCGGTTTATCATCCAACCATGTGTCTAAATTAATCCCGTACAAAACAAACTTCATCATGTCTACTGATCATGGGGTTTGTATCGTTTCCGGTAAAGGAAAAATAAAGTTGTGGATTGGAAAACCTGAAGGACTAACAAAACAAAATGTTTCTGACATTGCTGTTGTGGATGACTTTTTATATGTTTCACATTCAGATGCGGTGCAAAGAATAAACCTTAATACGCTCCAAAACCAAAATGACTATCCAAACATTGAGCTTCTTTCGGTTGAGGTCAATGACCAAATAAAAAACCCGACTACCCATCAACGATTTAGTTATAATGAATCAAAATTTGTCTTTAAGCTTTCTGCCAAAACCCTTAAATATAAATCGGAGATTGTTTACGAATATATGCTGGAAGGCATAGATGAATTTTGGCAGTCAAACCCGTATGAAGAGAATACAATCGTGTATAAATCCTTGCCTCCCGGAAAGTACTCGTTTAAGTACAGAACTGTGGTTAGGGGAAATAGAAGTGAAATCCAGGAGTATAATTTTACCATTGCTAATCCATTGTGGAGAATCTGGTGGTTTTGGGTTGTTATAGCCGTTTTGTTTTTAACAGGAACTTACCTTTATTATGCTAGAATAACGGCTAGACAGAGAAAATTAGCAGAGAACCAACGAGAACTGATCAGTTCCAAACTTACGGCCATTCAGTCTCAAATGAATCCGCATTTTATATTTAATTCTTTGAATTCAATTCAAGATTTGGTGTTAAGAGAACAAGGAGATGATGCCTATAATTATATCAGCAAATTTGCCTTTTTGGTTCGCAAAGTGTTGGAGTTTTCAGATTTGGATTTTGTTGAAGTTTCTGAAGAGTTAAAGTTGTTAAAGGTTTACCTGGAGTTGGAACAGCTTCGATTCAAGAATGATTTTGAATTTGAAATTGAGTCAGATGACACAGAAGGGATAGAAATTCCTCCAATGATCATTCAACCCTTTGTTGAAAATGCCATTAAGCATGGATTACTGCACAAATCGGGTAAAAAGAAACTGAAAATAAAAGTGTCATTTGCCAATGAAAACATCATTTGTGTAATTGAAGACAATGGTGTTGGAAGAAAAAAATCTGCCGAGATCAACAAAAGAAAATCAGACAAACACAATTCGTTTTCTGTAAAGTCAATAAGGTCAAGGCTAGATATTTTAAAATCACTTTATGGTGGTCAGTTTGGGGTAAATTTTGAGGATTTATTCGAAAACGAAGAAGCCAGCGGAACAAGGGTTATATTAAAACTGCCTTTTAAAAGAAAGTTTTAAGCTTTTCCTGAAAAGAATCATCCATTCCTAAAAATAAATGAAGGTGAATGGAATTAATGTTCAATTTTGTGCCATGTCAAAATTTAAGGCCGTAATAGTAGATGATGAAGAAAGTGCCAGAAATATTCTGTACAGTCTGTTGTCTAAATATTGTCCGGACATTGAAGTAGTGGCCCTTTGTGCAGATTTGGAACAAGGAGTTGAAGCGATTGAAAAAAATTGCCCTTCACTAGTTTTTCTTGACATTGAAATGCCCAATTATGCGGGTTACGAAATCACTTCTTTTTTTGACAAAATAGGCTTTGAAATCATCTTTGTAACTGCTTACGATCATTATGCAGTAAGAGCTTTTGAAGTTTCAGCACTGGATTACCTGTTAAAACCTGTAGAAATTCAAAGGCTAAAAGAGGCAGTAGATAAGTTTGTGCTAAAGGAAAAGTCAAGAGACCTGGCAAAAAACTACAAAGTTTTGGTTGACAGCCTAAACAAAGATTCAATTCAAAAAATCATTATTCCCATTAATGGAGGTCAAAAGGTTTTAGAGCTAAATGAAGTGGTTGCTATTGAGGCAAATGAATCTTACAGTGTTATTCATACACAAGACAAACAATATCTCTACAGCAAGAACTTAAAGCACTTTGAAACCTTACTGGAGTTGAACGATAATTTTGTGCGCATTCACAAATCATGGATCATCAATTGTGACTTTATGGAGTTTTATTCTAAGTCTAAGTTGACGGTAATGTTGAGCAACGGAATAGAAGCAAAGCTGTCTAAATATAAGAAGCAACAGTTTGAAGAACTGATAGTTTCGTAGAGATAATTTTCCATTCCTGAAACATATTGTCTATTCCTGAAACAAATCGGGACACTCTTAAAATTCATCTTTATTCTTGGTCTCACAAACGAAAAGAATAGAAATGAAACACTACTTATTAATACTATTTTTTCTGATTTCAGGAGTTCAGGCAGTAGCTCAAAAAAATCAAAATCACTATGCAGAGAAATTTACTTCAGGACAATACTCTGTATATAAAGTAGTGGAGAAATCATATGGCAAATATGTCTTTGAAGAAGTTAAAAAGAAATGGCCAATTGAAGTAACAGCATCATCAGGTAAAATTGATCAGGTACTTGTTAAAAGAGCGGGAATTATTGATGAAATCTACAAACCGGATATTCCAACATTCCCGGCATACTTTGGTTTTCAAGACCTAAGAGTAACATACATTGATGGTTTACTCTACTATTATAAGTGGACTTCAAAAAATGCGGCAGACATAAAATATATTATGTCAACTTCTAAAATTGTAAGTGGCAAATTAGATCCGTATAAAGTTGAATTGGAAGAATATGTAAAAAACATAGTAAAAAACCAATCTGGTGCAAAAGAGGAGATTAAAGAACAAAAGCAACAATTAGCTGAAGAAGAAAGGTTGGCTAACTCACTTCAAAACAAAAAACCAAAATCAATTAAAGGTCAATGGGTAAAAACACCTGATAATTTAGGTTTAGGATCTTTATTGACATATGGTGTGGTAGCCACTTTAGAAGACGGTACAGTACTTAAAACCCCAAACTTAGGAGGTAAACTTCCATGGTCAGATTTTAAAATCGAAGCTGAAGGATCAACCAACACAGAGGAAGAAATAATGGTGTTGGAAGATGGAAGTCTGATTCCAAATGACAAGGTGATCTTGAAAATACAATCAGTGTATCATCCAACTATCAAAACAACATTGAGCAAAGACCTTACCTATAACAAGGATTTGGAGATTAATTATCCGGGAGGATATGGTAAATCAGGATCAGGAGTTGGTTTAGCATGTTCAGATTGCGGAAGAGATGGAGGAGATGGTGGCGGAGGCTACAAAGGGAAATCTTTGAATATCAATGTGCAGGAATTTACTAACACAGGTACAGGTGTTACATACAATAAAGTTGAAATCATTGATGCCTATTCAGGTAAGACACTTCACAAATTTAAAATAAGTCCATTCTCAACACTTATCATCAATAATCCTGGTGGATCAGGAGGAAGCGGAGGAAATGGTGGGGCCAATGGATCTGCATCTGCTGATGGAGGTAATGGCGGAGATGGCGGAGATGGTGGAGACATCACAATCACTTTAAATAGTGGAACAAACCTAATGTACAGAGATAATAACCACGGCGGTAGAGGTGGAGGATCTGGAAGCGGAGATGGTTCATTAGGTAAAAGAGGACAAAACGGAAGTGCTGGTTATAAGGGAACTACAACTGAAAGCACAGGATTTGTAAATATAAACTGGTAATAAATTAGAATTAAGAAAAATGAAAAAGTTAGCATTAAGCATTTTTTCTCTAGCCGTAATTGTTGCAGGAAGCAATGTATATGGCCAAGGGTTTAAAGACAAATTAAAAAGCAAAATGGGCGGCGGCGGAGCAGATTACTCGCACCTAAATGAAATCAATGATGAGTATGGAGTTTCTGGAGCCTATACTTCTTTAGATCCTGAAGAAGTAAAAGCACCGTCAGGGATGATTAAAAAAATCAATGATTTTGGTTTTGAATTCGTAAAAGAAAAAGACGGAAACGTTGTGAACGAATTAACCTGGCACATTAGTAAAACTGACAAAGTTGACCTTAAACTAAAAGAAAGTTGGAAAACTAAAAACAATCAGGTTGTGTTTTATAAATGGTTGTCAGCATCTAAATATATTGAGCTTATTCAGTTAGAGCCAGGTGTATTTGCTGGTACAACAGTTAAAAACTCTATTCCTAATAACGGTGGTGCAGCTCCAGCTGACTGGGAAAGAACAGTAGAGAATGTTTTTGCTAAGGACCCTGCTCAGTTAGAGGTTTATGACAAAGAAACGGCTAAAGCTAAGACGGATATGATCATGATGTCGTTAAATGCTGAGGCAATCGAAAAGAAAAAGAAAGAGATGGAAGGTTATGAAGCTTACAAAAACTACGTAGGTAAAATCGCTTTCTCTGATGTTTTAAACATTTTCAACTATCAGTATACTGATAAGCCAACTGAAGACCCTAAAAAGTTTAAAAAAGAGTTAGAAATTGGTAAAGAAATGTATCTAAGAGCATACTTGGACAAACCATTGGCAATTGCATATCCTGGTGCCTGGTTCAACATTTCATACGAAATGAAAGGTAAAAAAACTGACAGAGAGTCTCTAAGAGCTAAAAGCAGTTTTTACAGTAAAAACATTCCAAGAAAAGACAGATATCTAGGTGACTTCTGTACTTGGGTGCACTCAACTATTGAAAAACAAAGAGGATTTGACGTATGGGATTATGCTTATGTTGAATTGTTGTACCAATTAAAAGACGAGTTTAAAGTAGGTGAAACATATGAGTTGACAGTTACTTTCTCAGCTTTTAAAGATGGTGAAAACATTGCTACAGTTGCTCAAGGAAAAGTGAACTTAAAGTTTACTGAAGATAGTAAAAAATTGCTTTTCAACAACGAAACCGGAAGCTTAGGAATCATCAACAAATATGAAAAATATTTGAACGAATAAACGAGGCTAATTTAAACCCAAAGGGGTTCGCATCTGATGTCACTGTCAGGCGAATTCGAGAGTAGATGAAAGGAGGTCAATAATGGCCTCCTTTTGTTTTTGTGATTTTTCCGATATTTAGATCATGGGATCAATTAGCAAACAACACTTTAAATGGGCCAAAAGCTTCGAGCGGAATTTAAAGATGTGGTTGTTGATTTTATTACCAATAATAGTGGTGTGTTGGTATGTTGATATGATGATGGAATGGAAATATATTTTGGCCATAATCACTACCTCTTTTTACGTCTTCTTTGTGCTATTCTATTTTATTCTTAGAGCAATCAACAAATAAGTAATTAGCTAATTTTGTAGAATGGTCAAACAGCTTTCATTTTTAATATCAATTGTTTTCTTGTCTTCTTGTGGAGGAGATGAAAGTAAAGAAGACCAATTAAATATTGCCTGTGCTGCAAATATGGAAGTGGCCATAGACTCTATTTGCAAGGTTTTTGAGCAAGAACAAAATATTAAGTGTCAGGTAAATTCGGGTGCTTCAGGTATGTTGTATACCCAAATTAATCAGGGTGCGCCGTTTGACGTTTTTGTGGCAGCTGATGATACTTATCCCATGATGTTGTTTAATGATAATTTGTGCGAAAAACCTGAAGTTTATGCAAAAGGACAACTGGTTTTGGTTATTAAAAATGTGGGAAGAATAAGAAGTGTTGAAGAGGTATTACTTTCAGATGAAGTGCAAAAAATAGGAATTCCTGACTCCTCAGTTGCTCCGTATGGAAAAGCAGCAATGGAGGCCCTGGCTAGTTTAAAACTAGATGAGCTGATAAATGATAAAATCGTGTGGGCCGAAAGCGTTGGACAGGTGAATCAATTTTATGAAACCCATGCTGTTGATGCCATTTTTACTAGTTATTCCTTTGTTAAAACTCCGGGAAATAATTTTAATCATCTCTTGATTGCGGATTCACTTTACCAGCCAATTCAGCAAAGTGCCTGTGTAATTAAGAAAGAAAATACACAAAATGAAAGCGCTCAAGCCTTTCAAAGTTTTATCTTGTCTGAAAAAAGCCAAAACATACTTTTACATTTTGGCTATAAGATGAATTAATGCTGGATTTTACACCATTTTATATCACTTTTAAGTTGGCACTATTTACGGTGTTAATTCTTCTAATAATTGGAATTCCATTGGCTTATTTTATAAGCATGAAAAAGTGGAAAGGAAAGGTGTTGGTGGAAAGTATATTAATGCTGCCAATTGTTTTACCTCCTACAGTTCTTGGTTTCTACTTTTTGACATTTCTTGGTAAAAATTCAGCTTTTGGCGGATTTTTGTACCGCAATTTTAATATTGAATTGGCTTTCACCTTTAATGGGATTTTGCTGGGATCGGTAATTTTTTGTTTGCCATTTATGCTAAACCCAATAATAGCCGGGTTTAGAGGGATTCCTGCCAATACTATTGAATCTGTTAAAATGCTAAGAAAAAGTGCCTGGAAAGCATTGTTCAAGGTGTACATCCCTTATGTCAAACGCTCTATTTGGACAGCTATTTTGCTCACTTTTGCTCATACTATTGGTGAGTTTGGTGTGGTACTAATGATCGGTGGAAAAATGGAAGAAACAAGAGTGGCCTCCGTGGCTATTTATGACGAAATGAATCGCACCAATTTTGATGCCGCTAATCAATACGCGCTAATTTTACTAGGTATCAGCTTTGTGCTAATTGTGGTGCTTAATTTGGTTTCTAAAAACAAACATAATATTGCTTAATATAGATATTTATAAACGTTTAGGAAACGATAAAAATAAAATAGAAATTCGTTTCAAGGCCTCTGCAAACATTGGCGAAATTACCGCATTGTATGGCAAATCGGGCATTGGAAAAACAACTGTACTCAGAATTATAGCAGGTTTAGATAAAGCAAATGAAGGAACAATAACTTTCAAGGGTCATAATTGGTTCAACAAAGACCAAAATTTACCATTAAAGCAAAGGCCTGTAGGAATGGTTTTTCAGGATTACAATTTGTTTGAAAACATGACCGTTCTCAAAAACCTTGAATTCGCTGCAGATGATCAAATTGCTGAAGATGTTTTAGCCTTGTGTAAAAAGCTTGGCATTGATAAAATGTTTAGCAGATATCCAAGAGAGCTGTCTAAAGGTCAACAGCAAAAAGTGGCCATTATCAGAGGTGTGATAATGAAAACAGAGCTAATGTTGTTGGACGAGCCTTTTTCTGCATTAGATGATGACAGTATTTTAGAAATAATTGAGGTGATTCAAGCATTAAAATCTAACTTCTCAACAACCATTATTTTGGTTACCCACCGTAAAGATGTAATTCTAAAAATGGCAGATTCAGTAATTGTTTTTGCAGAAAATAAAACAACTCAAGGAGACCCTAAAGAGCTTCTTCAGAGATCTTTCTAGGGTTTTATTCTACATTATTACTGGGATGATATTTAAAATAACCGATTGTGCCTGTTACTATATAGACAAGAGGTAGCAAAAGGTAAATGATGTGTTCTTGATCCCAAAATGAATTTTCTGGCACCCATTCTGGAACAATAAATGCTATATAAATGACTAATAATAAAAGACCTGACATCAGTTCCCTTTTAGATTTATTAAACTTAATCAGGCTTTGATAAGTTTTGTATTTGGGGATGTTTTTAAATAAAATAAAATCTGAATCAGGTTTGGTTTTCACATATTCAATATGCCCAACATTTTCTTTTATCGCTTCATCAAGCGCTAATTCTGAATCCTTTTGAATTACTCGATTACTTCTTTTAAAGGTATAACCATACTCAAAGGGATGATCTTCAATTAAATTGATATCAATCAATTCAAAGTCTTCTAACTTTTTAGTTTCAGGTTTTCTTTTGAACATTTTCAAAGTTTCGGGTATGATAAATATACCGAAAAATGAAAACTAATGCTATGAAGAGGTTTTTACTCAACCAAGTCTACAATCAAAGCTTCGTCTGTCTTTGTTACTTTGGTCAGCCCCATTTTACCAAGCGCTTTGATGCCCTTGTCCCATTGTTTGTTAGACAAGCCTGCAGCTTCTTTCAAGGCATTTAAATCCATTGATTTTTCTTTGCTGATGATGTCGAAAATCACTTTTTCATTGTCGCCTAACTCCAGTTTTTTCTCACCAAATTTCTCTGGCTTCATTTGCGGAAAGAATAGCACTTCTTGGATAGATTGATTGTTAGTTAAAAACATTACTAATCGGTCAATCCCAATACCTAAACCGGATGTAGGAGGCATTCCATATTCCAAAGCTCTTAAAAAGTCATAATCAATAAACTGACTGGCCTCATCATCTCCTCTTTCTGCCAATTTAAGTTGCTCCTCAAATCTTTCTCTTTGATCAATTGGGTCGTTCAATTCAGAATAAGCATTAGCTACTTCTTTTCCGCAAACCATCAACTCAAAACGCTCTGTTAAAGTAGGATCCTCTCTGTGCTCTTTACACAATGGAGACATTTCTTTTGGATAGTCAATAATGAATGTTGGTTGGATGTAGTTTCCTTCACATTTTTCACCAAAAATTTCATCTATCAATTTTCCTCTTCCCATGGTATCATCAACCTCAATGTCACTTGATTTACAGAAAGTTCTTAATTCGTCTTCTGATTTTCCCTGAATGTCAAATCCGGTAAAATCAATGATAGACTGACGCATGGTAACTCTTTTATAAGGAGCTTTGAAGTCAATTTTATGTTCACCAAATGTGGCTTCAGTTGTTCCGTTTACAGCAATAGCAGTATGTTCTAATAATTGCTCGGTGAACTCCATCATCCAATTATAATCTTTGTATGCTACATAGATTTCCATGGCAGTAAATTCAGGATTATGGGTTCTATCCATCCCTTCATTTCTGAAGTTTTTAGAAAACTCATAAACTCCCTCAAATCCACCAACAATTAATCTTTTTAAATATAACTCATTGGCAATTCGCATGTACAATGGAATGTCCAGGGCATTGTGATGAGTTTTAAAAGGTCTTGCTGCTGCACCTCCCGCTATTGGTTGTAATACCGGTGTTTCAACCTCAAAATATCCACGGTCATTGAAAAATTGACGCATGGCATTGAACAATTTGGTTCTTTTAATAAAAACCTCTTTTACCTGAGGATTTACAACCAAATCTGCATATCGTTGTCTGTATCTTGCTTCTGGGTTGGTAAAAGCGTCATGAACATTTCCTTCAGCATCCGTTTTTGGTAAAGGCAATGGTTTTAAAGATTTACTCAACATGCTAAATTGCTTAACACGTACAGTAATTTCTCCTTTTTGAGTTTTAAAAAGAGTTCCTTCTATTCCAATAAAATCACCTAAATCCAACAATTTTTTGAAAACTTCATTGTATAAAGTTTTATCGTCTCCAGGACACATTTCATCACGGTTAAAATAAACCTGAATTCGTCCTTCAGAATCTTGAATCTTACCAAAAGAAGCTTTTCCCTGAATATTTTTTTGCATCAACCTACCTGCAATTACTACTGCTTTACCTTCTTCAAAATTGGCTTTAATATCTGTTGATTTATGGTCAACAGGATACAATGCCGCAGGATAAGGTTCAATGCCTAATGCTCTTAATTGATCTAATGCTTCTCTTCTCTGAATTTCTTGTTCTGAAAGTTCAATGTTCATTTCATGTGTATTATTATGAACCTAAACCCCTTAAAGGCTTCGGTTCTTTGATAAAAACAGGTGACAAAGATAACCCTTATCCTACTGATTTTAGCAATGCATGATAAAATTTAACCTTATTGTTAAACCAAAACATATTATTTCACGTAGTATTGTAGCATAATCACAGCTATGAAAGAAATAATTTCTGCCAAAACAAAACAAATTTCAGAAGCAATAGAGATTGGAAAGTCTTTAGATTTTAAACCAACAAAAAAGGAATTCTCAAACATACTATTATGTGGTTTAGGGGGATCCGGAATTGGAGGCGCAATAGTTTCTCAATTGTTAAAAGCAGAACTAAAAATCCCTTTTGTATGTGTAAATGATTATAATACACCTGCATTTGTAAATGAAAACACTTTAATTATAGCTTCTTCTTACTCAGGAAATACTGAAGAAACTATAGCGGCGGTTGAAGAAGGAATGGCAAAAAAAGCCGAAATCTGTGTTGTATCTTCAGGTGGAAAATTGACAGAAATGGCCAAATCAAATGGCTGGAATCATGCAATTGTACCAGGTGGAGAGCAACCAAGAGCCATGTTGGCTTATTCCATTATCCAACAGTTATTTCTGCTTAATAGATACGGTTTAATTGATGATCAACACGTAAATGACTTAAACAAAGTCAATCAATTGATTGAAAGCAATGAGGCTACTACGCAAGAAAGAGCCAAAAATCTGGCAAAACAACTTGACGGAAAAATCCCTGTAATCTATGCAGATTCTCAGTTTGGAGGTGTTGCTACAAGATTTAAACAACAGCTAAATGAAAATGCCAAAGTGTTGTGTTGGGATCATGTTTTACCGGAAATGACGCATAACGAATTGGTTGGATGGGCAGGAGGTTCTAACATCATTGCTCCAATTTATTTGGCAACAAAATACGATCACCCAAGAACCACTGCTCGCTGGGAAATATCTAGAAAAATAATAGGTGAACATACAGATACAATCAATGAAATTTGCGCAATTGGAGATTCTAGAATTGAACAAATTTTTTACCTGATTCACCATACAGATTGGGTGTCTTACTTTTTATCAGAGATTAGAAATGTTGATTCGGATGAGGTAGAAGTAATAGTTTACCTTAAAGACGAAATGGCAAAGAGATAAAATCTCAAATCACCATGGATCCTGGAAATTAGGATTTGTAACAAAAGAACTGTCCGTTAAAGAATAAAGAAACCACAACAAAGCTGTTTGTTCTTGTGGATCTAATTGAACTCCACCATCATTTACAGATTTCATTAAAGGGTCAATAGTTGCTGAATTTTGTAATCCAAAACTATAGTGTTGAACCACTTGTGACAAGGTAGTAAACCTTCCATCATGCATATACGGCCCAGTGAAAAGTAGATTTCTTAAGGTAGGAGTTTTAAATTTCCCATGATCAGTTGAATTCCCCGTAACAGCAGCAAGACCCGGATCCAAAGGGTTTGCATCCAATCCGTTGTTATGATAAATATTATCCGTCCAAAGAGGATTAAACTGATCTCCGTGACAATGAAAACAATCTCCTTTGGTTTCGTCCATAAAAATGGCAAATCCTTGATAAGCAAGTTGCTCTTTATCCAATGCCCAACCTGAGCTTCCGGTTGCAAAATTGCTGTAAACAAATTTGTCAAACGGGCTATTTCCTGAAATCAACGTTCTTTCAAACTGAGCTATAGCTTTTACTACCATAATTGAGTCAATTTCAGAGGAACCAAATATTTGCTCGAACTTACTTGGATACAAAGGGTCTGCCTGAAGTTTGGACAAAGTGTTGGGCCATGACTGATGCATTTCAATTGGGTTTGGAACCGGCTCCAGGGCTTGTCCTTCAACACTTGCAGATCTTCCATCCCAAAATAAGCCATCTTCCATCCATCCAACATTGATTATTGGCATGGCATTTCTTGTTCCAGCAATTCCATCTATTCCATAACTTACTGCACCTGTATCACTAAATGAATGTTCCGGCATGTGACAACTAGCGCAAGATTGCGTGTTATCTGCAGAAAGTCTTTTATCAAAAAACAACAACCTTCCCAGTTCTACTCCTTCTTCTGTTGTAACATTGTCATTGGGCTCATCAATTGGAGGAAGATATTTTCCTATCATGTCCGGATACTCAAAAGTATAAGGTGTCGTTCCTTTTGGTATGGGCTTTATATCTTTTCTACAAGAGATAAAAAAGACAACAGTAAACAATATGAACAGATACTTTTTCGACATCAACTCTAACAAAATTACGTAATCCTTGACAAAAGGGTGTGACTTAAGTCATAAAACGATTAGTCGGTAAGGTTTATTATTAATTTTGTAGTACAATGACACCGCAAGTAGAAATAATTGACAAAGGTCTAATAGACTATAAGGAATGCTGGGACTTTCAGGAAGATTTGTTCAAAGAAACTGTTGATCAAAAAATATTATTGCGCGACGGTAAATCTGATCAGCAAACAAATGACTATTTGATTTTTTGTCAGCATCCTCATGTATATACGCTTGGCAAAAGTGGAAACGAGCAAAATTTACTGATGGCAGAAGCAATGTTAAAAAGCATCAATGCCCAATATTATAAAATCAATAGAGGAGGAGACATTACATATCATGGTCCGGGTCAAATTGTGATGTATCCAATTTTTGATTTGGATCATTTTTTCACGGACATTCACAAATACATGCGGTTTTTGGAAGAGGCAGTGATTCTGACACTGGCTGAGTTTGGTATAAAAGCCGGTCGTGTTGAAGGATTGACAGGTGTTTGGCTGGATGGAGGAACACCAAAAGAACGCAAGATCTGCGCAATGGGAGTAAAAGCTTCAAGATGGGTAACCATGCACGGTATTGCCTTAAATGTGAATACAGACCTTAGCTACTTTAACCATATAGTTCCTTGCGGTATAGAAGATAAATCCGTAACTTCTATGGAGAAGGAGTTAGGAAAAAGGTTAGATTTAACTCAGGTTCAGGAAGTTTTAAAAGAAAACATGGCCAATATTTTCAACTTTGATTACAAAAACGCCTAAAAAATGAGGTTAGTTAAAAAAACGCTTAAATGGGTTGCGCTTCTGATACTGGTGCTATTGCTGACAGCAAACTTGGCAATTATCTTTACCGGAAGGTATTATATCTACAAGGGAATTTCAGCCACTTATTTTAGGGGCCATATTCGCCCGCATATTTATGATCAGGATGTGTTCAATAATAGAGACATTCCTGCTGGTGTAGCTCAACCATGGCAAGACTCTCCTTATTTGGCCAAAATGGACCTGACTTCAGATGAAAGAGAAAGAATTGAGTCTTTAGAACCGGCCTCTTTTCTTGTTGCATATGGCGATACCGTGATATATGAAGAGTATTGGAATGAACATGATAGAAGTCGCACTTCTAATTCATTTTCAATGGGTAAATCTGTGATTTCACTTTTAATAGGTGTTGCTTTGGATGAAGGTAAAATCAAATCACTGGACGAACCTGTTGCCAATTATTTACCTGAATTTGAGGATGAAAAAAAGAATATTACGATAAGACATTTACTTACAATGTGTACCGGATTGTCTTGGAGTGAAAGCTATATTCATCCTTTTTGTGATGTTGCAGAACTCTATTACGACACTGATGCAAGGGATTTATCGTGTAACAGAAGAACTATTGAAGAAGAACCAGGAATTAACTGGAGATACAAGAGTGGTGACACCCAGGTGTTAACGTATGTTTTGGAAGCAGCAACCGGACAAAAAGTATCAGATTATGCATCTGAAAAACTTTGGAAACCAATGGGTGCAGAAAGTGACGCTATGTGGAGTTTGACCGGTGATGAAAACAGCACAGAGAAAGGTTATTGCTGTTTTTATTCAACTTCCAGAGATTTCATCAGATTGGGAAAACTAATCAATAACCGAGGAAATTGGAATGGAGAACAATTGGTTAGTGCGTCTTTTGTTGACGAGATGTGTACAATTGCACCTTTGATCAAGTCAAACGGAAAACCAAATAATTGTTATGGTTATCAATATTGGATTTTTACCGGATTGCCATATGAGGTAACTTATTTCAGAGGAATGTCTGGCCAATATATCATTTCAATTCCTTCAAAACAATTAGTAATTGTTCGTGCAGGAAATGGAACAGAAGGAAATGTAGTGGATACACCTCCGCAGGATGATGCATTTGAAAACCATTATGCTGAATTGCCTTTTTACATTGCAACGGGTGAAAGGTTGTTAGAAGAATACAAGAAATTATAATCTTGTTTTATTTTTGTGCCCGCTAATGAAAAAGGATATTGAAATACCTAAAGTTGAAGACATCTCTGTTGCAGTTGTCAAAGAATGGAATGACGAAAAAACAGAAGAGGTTTTCAATGTATATCTAATTAATCTCCAAAACAAACAAATCCAAAACACCTTGGTAACTTCTAAGGGGTATGGTGAAAATCAAAGTACAGGAGAAAAAATCAACACCTCTGTTCTAAGACATTTTATTGGAGATTTGGATGCCAAAGATTTTGCCAAAATTGAACCCATTATTGAAGAGGTATTTGGCCTTAACAATGAATACTGGGTTTCATTTTTTCAAAACAATCAGATGTACGATAAAAAATTCATCTTTTTACCGGAAACCATCTGTGATGAAAACATGATCAACGTTCCTTTATTGAATAAAAAGGGAGTGGTGATTTAGTTATCACGGTTGATTTCTTTTTACAACTGTTGTGACATTTTCCTTTTAAATTAAATGAACCTTTGTAGATTAGTTAGACAAAAATTGTCCTATGCGTCTATCAAAAATCAACATTGAAAATATTCTTTTTCTGGACATTGAAACAGTGCCACAGGTGTACAACTTTAGTGATTTGGATGAAAAAACAGCCCAATTGTATTTAGATAAGAACAGATACATCCAGGAAAGAGATGGTTTGAGCAATGATGAGGTTTATGAAAAAGCGGGTGTATTTGCCGAATTCGGTAAAATTGTTTGTATTTCATGTGGGATAGTGCAGGATAAATCTTCAGGAAAAGAAATCAGATTACATTCTTATTACGGGGATGACGAAAAGCAATTATTGCAGGACTTTGCTAAGATGTTAGACGCTCATTATTCGGGCCAGCAGCACATCATGTGTGGTCATAACGCCAAAGAATTTGATTTTCCGTATATCGCCAGAAGAATGCTCATTAATGGAGTTAATTTGCCTTTAGCATTGGACATTGCAGGTAAAAAACCATGGGAAATAAATCATCTGGACACCATGGAATTGTGGAAGTTTGGTGACTTTAAAAATTACTCTTCTCTGAGTTTATTGTGCCATATTTTTGATATTCCCACTCCTAAGGATGATATCAGTGGAGCAGATGTAGCAAGGGTTTATTATGAAGAAAATGACCTGGAACGCATTGTTGCATATTGCCATAAAGATGTTGTTGCACTAATTCAGTTATTTTTGAAGTTGAGAAACGAACCTTTGGTGAAAGAAGAAAACATCAACGATTAATGACAAGAATTTTAACTGTTCTTTTATTGGTGATTACTGTTGGTTGTGGTTCAGAATCTGAGAACACTGAATCACAAAAGCAAGAAGGCGCATTAGTTCATTTTAATGATTTTCCCGAATATCAATTTGATGGGATTAAATTGGGTGATGATCTCAAATCCGGTCAACATTTTTTGGCTGATAATGGATATGAAGAAAAGACTAATCAAGTTGGACATTTTTGGAATGATTCATTACAAATAGAGGTCATTTTATCAGATGAAGTAAGGATAAACCAATTTAAAGTTTTCTTCTTTGAAGAGGAAACGGTCCAAAATGCGGATGTTTTGAAAAATTTTTTCACTGAAAAAGCAAAGAGCAGTAGTTTGTCTGAAGAATACTCAGTTTTTGAATTCGAATCAGAGAATAGTAAGTTTTCCCTGACGTTGTTTTCTCAAAATGATATTTTAAGGATTCAATTTCAATTGAAAAGTTCACATTAATATTTATAATATGGCATTGATTAAATCTTGTAGAGGCTTTTCGCCTGAAATTCCTAAAACATGTTGGTTGGCAGATAATGCAACTATTGTTGGTGATGTAAAAATGGGAGAGAATTGCTCTGTTTGGTTCAATGCGGTTATTCGCGGAGACGTCAACTCCATTAAAATGGGCGATAATGTTAACATTCAGGACGGAGCCGTGATTCATTGTACCTATGAAAAAACAAAAGTTAAGTTAGGACAAAACGTTTCAATAGGTCACAATGCACTTGTTCATGGTTGCACTGTTGGTGACAATGTCCTTATCGGGATGGGCTCAATCGTAATGGACAATTGTGTCATTGAAGAGAATTGTATCATTGCAGCCGGGGCTGTTTTATTGGAGGGAACCAGAGTTGAAAGCGGATCTATCTATGCAGGTGTTCCAGCCAAAAAAGTCAAAGATCTTTCTCCTGAAATGTTCAAAGGTGAGGTGATGAGGATAGCGAAGAATTATCGCATGTATGCTTCGTGGTTCGAAGCAGAATAATTACACCCTCACCCCAATCACGCAAACATCATCTAATTGCTCAAAATGCCCTTTCCAATTGTTAAATTGATCTGCAATGGCAAGCTTTTGTTCCTCCATGTTTAGGTGTTGTAAGCTCAATAGCAACTTTTTAAAGTTTGCCGACTTGAACTTTTTGCCTTTATCACCCCCAAACTGATCAATATAACCGTCTGAAAAGATGTAGAAACTATCTCCGGGATTTAAACTGATATTATGTGTAATATAAGGTTGAGGTTGATCAAATTTACCAATGGGCTGTTTGTTGGCCTTTATTTCCTCAATCTCAGTTCCACCTTTTCTAATAACCCAAAGTGGATTGTGAGCACCAGCGTATTTTAGAGAATGAGAAGCAGTTTGAGAATGAGAAGCAGTTTGAGAATGAGAAGCAGGATGAGAATGAGTATTAGAATGTGAATTAGAGTTATCTTCATTCTCATTCTCAAAGTCATTCTCATAATTCGTGTTGGGTGTTAGCGAAACAAGCGCTATATCCATTCCGTCCTTAACCTCTTCTTTGCTTTTTTCAAATTGAGCAATCACCAACTCTCTTGTTTTGTCTAAAACTTTTCCGGGTTCAGTGATTTTAAACTCGTTGACAGATCTGTTTAAACTATTGTTACAAACCACAGACACAAGGGCTCCCGGAACACCATGGCCTGTACAATCTGCAGCCGCGATCATTAATTGATCATCTGCTTCATTCATCCAATAAAAATCTCCTGCAACAATGTCTTTAGGCAAATAATACACGAAGCTGTCCGGCAAATTCTTTTGAATCAATTCATCAGGTGGTAAAATAGCCGACTGGATTCTTTTGGCATAATTGATTGAATCTATAATCTCTTGATTTTTCTCCTCTACCAGGTGTTTTTGCTCTTCAATTTTGTGTTTCTGTTCGGCCAACAATACGTTTGATTTATTCTTAGATCGATAAGCCTGAACAATAACAATGGAGATGAGTACAATAAAAATCATCCCAAAAAGAATCATGTTTTTACTTTTTTTAATGGGTCCCATTAAATCTGCTTGAGGAACTAAAACGCAGGCATAAAAAGTTAAGTTCCCAACTTCATAAGGCGCATATTTGGCCCAGTAACTATTACCCTCATTTTTAAAAGCAAAAATGTGTTCGGGTTTGTTTTGATCAATCCAAATTTGATGTGATTTAACCACATCACTTTGGTAAAAAGTATCTACATGAGACAGGGCGTATGACAACATATCTTTTTCGGTATGATTATCTGTCATTTTCGGAATCCCCACAAATTCACCCGAATCTGTAACAATAAAGGCCTTACCGTTTTCACTGATATCAATTTTTGTTGTCAACAATGATAAATCCTTCAATGTAATGTCCATTGAAATAATGCGCTTTTTAGCCGCGGGATATTCAAATCTTTTTGAAAGTGAAATACCCGGCACTCCGGCAGCAACAAACATATAAGGTGCCGTCCAAATGGCTTTATCAGTTTTAATGGCTGACTTAAACCATGGCCTTTCTCTAGGATCAAATTTTGAGTCTGTTCTGGTCCACATGGAATCAAGGTAAAGCGTATCATCAGAGAAGTTCCAAATTCTATTATCCGGACCTACATCTGTTTTATTACCTAAAAATGTCATTGCTGAAAACCAACCTTCGTAATGCTTGTACTTTGGATCATCTATTCTCCCGGCATAAAACTGGTTTCCTAATTCGTCTGAAACGTAAACAGATGATATAGAAGGACTAGATTTACAAATAGAGAAAAACTCTTTAGCTAATTCGTCTTGCGGTTTGTTTTCAAACATTCCCTGATTAGCTTTAATCCATTCACCCTCTAATCTGTCAATTACCGGATTGAAAAAGGCATCAATTTTTGAACGAACCAATGAGTTTTTTTCTTCTAATAATTCCTGAGCAGTTTTGTTAACTGAATTGTCCAATCTCAAATACATCCAAACCAAAAGCCCCAATGTTATTACTAACAGTGTGTAAATGATACGTGATTCAACTTTGGCTTTGTTCAATTGAGTAAGTTAAAAAGAGACTGCAAATTATAAGCGCAGGGTTAATTTGTTGGCAAATATGGTCAAAATTAAGTACTTTCATCATTACCTAAAACTTAATTTATGAAAAGGATAGTACTCTTTTTTTGTTTGTTGTTCACAATAAACACCCAGGCTCAAACCTGGATTGATCAAAACGCAATTTGGCATTATGAATATACTGGAGTAGCTGAGTGGGGCTATTTTACCTATGAGTATGTTCAAGACACAATGGTGGGTGGTCAACTTTGTCAGGAGATCGTTCACAAGAAACATACCTTTATGTTATCAGCTCCGCCAAATTCTCAAACAGTATATCTTGGTCCCAACACCATTAAAAAACATTACACCTATGTAAGCGGAGATACTGTGTTTTACCAAGATAATGGTGAATTTTTTGTGCATGTAAACTATGGCGCAAATATCGGTGATACATGGATAATATCAACCACACACAATGGTAATTCTTATTGTAACGACACTTCTATAGTTGAAGTAATTGATACGGGTTCAGTTGTCATTAATACAAATACTTATCGTACTGTTACCCTCTCTACTTTGGAGGGTTCATCATATTTTATGAGTGGATTATTCGTTGAACGCTTTGGAAAGATGAACGTCAACTGGGGCAGTTCGCAATTATTCCCTATATACATGGAGTGTGACACTAATGTCATTCAAGAATATTATGCCCTTAAATTCAGGTGTTTTGAAGATGATTCTTTTCCTCTTTATCACCCATCCGCAGAAGACTGTGATTATCCATTGCAAGAACTTTCAATAGGAGGATTTGATCAATTAATGTTAGAAATTTATCCAAATCCTGCTAAAGAAACAGTGAACATTAAAAACTTGAATCTACATGAGGTTTCTGATGTTTATCTTACAGATTTTAATGGTAAAAAGATGAAAACAACTTTCACTCAAATACAGGGTTCGGTAGTATTTGATATGAGCGCAATAAGTCCAGGAATTTATTTTCTCAACGTTGTTAAAGGCGATCAAAGGCAAATACTCAAAGTGTTAAAAGAATAAAATTGTCCATCACTAAAACAATTTCATGCTTACATTCGTCTCTAGTAAACTATGAGCACGAGCTTTTCATACCGTAAAAGAACACGCAAAGCTATTGGGTTGATCAACCGAATGATTTGGCGGTATGTAAGACTGCATATTGGTAAAAAACTCTTTGGAAAAAAATATTACCAAAAGCGCCTAAATAAGGTAGAGTTAAAGAATGCTACAGATTTAAAAAATGGCATTTTGGAACTGCAAGGACTTTTCATCAAGTTTGGTCAGCTCATGTCAATCATGTCAAATGTGTTGCCAAAAGCTTACGGTGAGTTGCTAGAATCACTTCAAGACAAAGCACCCGAGAGTCCACTTGAAAATTGTAAGCAAGTTTTGGAGGCAGATTTAGGTAAACCCATTGATCAAATATTCAAAGAAATTCCTGAAAAACCTATTGCATCTGCATCAATAGGACAGGTTTATAAAGCAACATTGTTGTCGGGAGAAGTGGTAGCTGTTAAAGTGCAGCATCAAAATATCAAAGCTTTGGCAGAAGCAGATTTGACCATCATTAAAAAGATGTTGAATCGTGTTTCTTTTTTTATCAAAGTAAACGGAATGGACTTCGTTTATGAGCAAATCCGCAAAATGATTATGGAGGAGCTTGATTTTGGTAAAGAACGCGTTTCAATGCAGATTGTGGCTGAAAACTTAAAAGACAATCCACGTGTCAAAGTCCCAAATGTTCATGAAGATTTATGTTCCAATAGAGTACTGGTAACGTCATTTGAAGAAGGAGTAAAAATCACAAACATTGAGCAACTAAACAATTGGAATTTAGACGGTGAGGACATTTCAAGAGAACTGATTCTAGCGTATTGTAAAATGGTGCTGGAAGATGGGTTTTATCACGCAGATCCGCATCCGGGAAATGTGTTGGTTAATCAGCAGGGTGAGATTATTCTGCTCGATTTTGGTGCTATGGCCGTGCTGAGTGAGAAAATGCGCAAGGAGATTCCTTTACTATTGCAAGCTGCTTTGAGCCAGGATTATGACAAAGTTTTAACTTCTCTGCAGAGAATGGGCTTTATTGGCGAAACTTCAGACGCCAGGAAAGTGGCTAAGAAAATAGTGGAAGCTTTTAATAAATTCCTGACCAATGAAATGGAGATCAGTGGGTTTAAAATGACAGATTTAAAAGTGGAAGACATTAAAGGATCAAGCATTGAAGCGCTTTTGAAAGAGTTGAGTATTTCAGAATTAACCAAAACTATTCAGGTACCAAAAGACTGGGTGTTGTTGAACAGAACTTTGATTTTGGTAGGTGGAATCTCATCTCAAATTGCTCCGGAACTTGATCCGGTTGAGGTAATTAAACCTTATTTAAAGTCTAAAATGATGTCTTATGATAGTATCAAATCAATGTTGATGGATGCTATTAAAAAACAGTTCAAAACCTTATTGGCTTTACCGTCTCAACTCAATACATTTTTAGCTAAAGCCAACAATGGTGAGTTGGAATTGGAGATTAAAAACGATACGCAAAAGTTATATGCCGTAGGCCAGCAATTCATGTTGGTGCTGGGGATTCTGGCCAGTTTGATGTTTTATTATTTGGCCAAAGAAGACAATTGGCTTATTGGTACAGTTCTTTTGTCCCTTGTACTCTTAAGATCCGTTTGGAAAAACAGAAAAAAAGGGTAGTCTTACTTGGCAAATAACTGATCGATATTCTTAAATGATTTGAATTCCAATGCGTTTCCGGATGGATCCAGTAGAAACATTGTAGCCTGTTCTCCTACTTGTCCTTCAAATCTGATATAAGGTTCAATTACAAATTCAATTTGCAGTGATTTAAGGTGGTCCGCTAATTGTTGCCAAACATCCCAATCTAAAACAACTCCATAATGCGGAACAGGAACTGCTTTGCCGTCTACAGCATTGTGATGATTCTCTATTTGCATTCCTTCTTTCAAATGCAACACAAATTGGTGACCGTAAAAATTCAAATCAATCCAATGATCGGATGTTCTACCCGTATCACAATTAAAACACTTGATATAAAAATCATAAGCTTCTTTTAAATTTCTAACCGGAATAGCAACATGAAAGGGAGTTAAGTTCATTTTTTCTCTGTTTTGAAATTATTAGCTGATCAAAATTTGAGCAGTAAATGACAATTGTCAAAATAAGTAGAAATAGTAATGCTACCTTTATTTTGATAAAGATTAATTATGAGAGTTGAAGAAATTATGTCAACCCCTGTTGTGGTTACCAGGGAAGATACATTGGTTAAACATGCAAGAGATTTAATCACCAGAAAAGATGTGAATGCCGTTCCGGTATTAAGGGAAGATGGTGAGATTGCAGGAATAATAAGTGTAAGTGATTTGGCAGCTACTCATTTTGATGATAAAAAAGTCAATGACATCATGACAAAAATGGTGCATGTGGTATTGCGTAATAACAGAGTGGTAGATGCTGCAGCTGTTATGGTAAAACACAATGTTCATCACCTGGTGGTTATGGAAGAAGGAAAAGTTATAGGGATAGTGAGCTCTTTAGATATTTTAAAGACCATGGTGGATTAAGGATCAATCCACTCTCCATCAGATTTGATCAAATCAATAAGCTCTTCTAAAGCATCTGCTTCAGGAATATTTCTTTTAACTACTTCTTTTTCTCTGTAGAGATTGATTTTTCCTTTTCCGGATCCTACATATCCGGAATCTGCATCTGCCATTTCTCCAGGTCCGTTTACAATGCATCCCATAATGCCAATTTCAAGCCCTTTAAGATGCTTGGTTTAATTACATTTACACCCAGAATCATTCTTTTCTTCCATATCCAAATCCCACACGGAAATTTTCTTCTTGGCACCATTCTTTTTTTCAATAAGTGCATTTTTTACAGCCTCACATGTTTTAAAATAGATTTTTAACACACTGTTTTCAGATCCACTATTTATTTTATACTGACACTTATCTCCTTTAAAAAGGTACCATACACCATAATTTTTAAGATTGTCGGGACTGAGGTAAAGTTGATTATTCGGATGGGTTGGGGGTAAAGCTGGAAAAGGTAAATCTTTTTGAGCAATTGATTTTATTGGAGATGATCTATGATACAATATATAATCGTTATAACATAAATATTTCAGATATGGCACTTGAGTTCCTGGCTTAGTTACTTCTTTGTTTTCATCACTATAAAATTCTGCAAATTCAGGTTTTAGTTCATATTTCCATTTATTTACGTAATAATTTTTTACATCAGAAAACGCCAGCTTTATTTTATTTCCATTGGCTTTAATTAATGTAAATATACCACCAGAGTAATTTCCATTTACTCCTCCCTTATATTTTAACTTTAATTCTATACCTTCCTCTGTCTTTCCATTTAGCAAGGTCATTTTTATTTGAGCATTTGTTGTAAATGTTAATGTGACAAGCAAAATACAAAGGAAAATCCTCATAGCGTAATAGTTTTATAATCTTATAAAGTTAATGTTTTTATAATCCTGATTTTGTCTATTTAAGAGATTAAACAGGTTTTTTTCATACTTTTAAATATCATTAACACCAATTAATATTTTATGAAAAAGAACTTTGTTTTATTGATTTTTCCAGCCATTTATTTTTTGGCTTCTTCTTTTTTTATTAAAAGTGACGCGCCTTCCTTGATTAAAAGTAAATCATGTTACAATGAAAAAAAAGATGCTACAAAAAAAATTTCTTCCGTACTAGATGCTTTTAAAGATCAAAAGAGAACTTCTGATCCTAATTTTAAATACTTGGGACAAGCGTTCGGGGGTAAATCCATTGCTCTAACTGAATTAAAAGTTTCTGAGGTTTTAGCGGAAGAAGAAGAATATCATTTGCAATATGCTTCTTATGAAGTAGATGATAAAACTTTTTCTGTAGAGTTTTGGGCACCCATGAATGATCAAAAATTAGAAATTGGAGCATCCATTAATGTAAAAGGTGAAGTAGATGCCTTTGAAAATATGGAGAATAAGTTCATAATTACTCTAGGCTGTGCTGAGTATAATTAGAACCTGTAGATTACAAAATGTGGATTAAGGATCAATCCACTCTCCGTCCGACTTGATCAAATCAATAAGCTCTTCTAAAGCATCTGCTTCAGGAATATTTCTTTTAACTACTTCTTTTTCTTTGTAGAGATTGATTTTTCCTTTTCCGGATCCTACATATCCATAATCTGCATCTGCCATTTCTCCTGGTCCGTTTACAATGCATCCCATAATGCCAATTTTAAGCCCTTTAAGATGCTTGGTTTTGTTTCGAATTTTAGCAGTTGTTTCTTGTAAATCAAATAAAGTTCGTCCACATGAAGGGCAAGAGATGTACTCTGTTTTGGATATGCGTGTTCTGGTAGCCTGTAAAATTCCAAAAGCTGTTGAGGTAATCATTTGAGGAGATGCAACATGTTGCGCAGAAATCATCAATCCATCCCCTTTGCCATCAATGAGGTGTGCCCCAAAATCAGTAGCCGCAAATAACCTGAATTGTTCCTCATCAATTTGTCGATAATGGTAATTCATGATTACAGGAATGTCTATTCCTAAATGCATTAATTCTATAAAAAATCTACGCATCCCAAAAATGCTGTTCTTGGCTTTAGCATGTACGAATAAAACGGCTGTCTTATCATTATTCAAAACGTTTGTTAAACGATCTATTTTATCTAATTCAAGTGCGTTTACCTCAATAAAATTAATGGATTCAGACTTGTTGGAATTATTTTCGTAATTGTCTGAACTGTGTAAAGGATAAACTTGATTTTTTTCGGTCCATTTTGATGAATTACAAATGACAGATAAAGTTCCCGGAAGCTCAAAATCGGGTATAATGTTTCCTGTATAGATGTAATCTACAGCCTGCTCTTTAATGGTCCATTTATCTTCATTGACATGATAAACATAACCGTATGCAAAAAGGTGTGCGGGTTTAATTTCGTTGAGGTGACTTAAATCTGCAACCACCACCGGAAAATTGTGGTCCCCAATATTTTGAACTGTTCTGGTCTTTCTCTTGGTGTATTCAAAAGGATTGTAAGGAAGTTCAAAATCAATTTCAGGAACGTTGATATCTCTATTGGAATAGCGATCAGCTAACATTCTAGCAACCGGAATTTCGGCTTCGGGAGCCTCAGTTAATGAAACACGAATTGTATCTCCCAAACCGTCCTCTAACAACGTTCCAATACCAACGGCTGATTTTATTCGTCCATCTTCACCTTCTCCGGCCTCAGTAACGCCTAAATGCAAAGGATATACTCTTCCTCTGTCAAGCATTCGAGACATTAATAATCTGTAGGCTTGCACCATTACTTGTGGGTTACTTGACTTCATTGAAATGATAATGTCATAGTACTCATGATCTTCACAAATATCTACAAACTCCAATGCAGATTCCACCATTCCTAAGGGTGTATCCCCATATTTGCTCATGATTCGGTCAGATAAAGAACCGTGATTGGTTCCGATACGCATTGATCTTCCCAATTCTTTGCACAAGATGACAAGAGGTGAAAATTTCTCTTTTAATTGTTGCAAAATGGCATCATAAGCCTCATCCGTATATTCGTGAACTTCAAACTTCTTCTTGTCTGCGTAGTTACCAGGATTTACTCGAACTTTTTCAACATATTTAGCAGCAATTTCGGCTGCATTAGGCGTGAAATGTATATCTGCCACCAAGGGCTGATTATATCCTAAATCCACCAATTCTTGTTTGATAGCTGAAAGATTCTCGGCCTCTTTAATGGATGGTGCAGTAAATCGAACAATTTCACATCCGGCTTTGATCATCTCAATGGCTTGTTCAACAGATGCTTTAGTATCCAAAGTATCTGTTGTTGTCATTGATTGTAAACGAAGTGGATTATCACCTCCAACACCAACGTTTCCCACCATTACCTCAAGGGTGTTGATGCGCTGGTAGTTTGTCAAACTGTAGCAATATGGAGTATATTTTCTCACTTATTGAATTGCTTCAACCACGTGGTGATTGTTTTAGTCAGTTTTTTATGAAGTGGTAAATCCGGATCAGAATAAAGTTCAAGTTGAGCCATCATGTTCTCCTCTTTGGTGAACTTTAATATGTGATTCATATTGCTGATGATAGCATATTTAGCATCTTTTTGTGCTGCTTGCAATTTCTCAGCTTGTTCTACAGTCACTTGAATATCTGTTGTTCCATTGATTATTAACAAGGGTACTTTCAGTTTTGCTGCTTGCTTAGCGGGATCATATTTCATCCATGAAATTAAAAACGGTTGTACTGATGGATGAAATAATTCGGCTAATACTCCTGGAGTTGTAGTCAGGGTGTCTCCACCTGCAAGTGTATCTAAATAGGCACCTACTAAGCCTTGTTGTTCTGGTTTTAATGTTCTACTCAATTGCCATTTTAGAATGTTGTGAATGGGCTCTCCTGCTCCAGCCAAAGAAATAACACCATCAACATTTTCGCACTGATTTGCTGCACAAAGCGCCACCAAAGATCCTTGACTGTGTCCTGCCAAAATAATTTGATTAAAGCGAACATCAGCTGCATACTTATTGCTCCAACCTACTGCATCTTCTATAAAGCTGTCAAAAGAAAGTTTGGAAGGATCTAAGTCTTCTATTTTACTCTCTGCAATTCCTCTTTTGTCATATCTCAATACTCCGTAACCACTAGAAGCTAATGATTCGGCCAACATTTTTAAGGAGTTGTTTTTCATTTGAGGGTTGTTCCCATTTCTGTCTGTGGGTCCTGAACCGGCTATTAATATAACCAATGGTTGAGCAACTGATGGATCATCAGAAGAAAGTAAAGTTCCTTTAATTGTTACCTCATTTTGTGCCAATTCAACTTGTTCTTCAGAATATCCAAAGGCGTTGAAAAGCAAGAAAACAAATATGATTAAGCTAGTGTGTTTCATCCTATAATTTTAACGAAGCTATATTACTCATTTCGAATCAGGCGAACAAATATTGTAGGTTACTTCGCATAATTCTTAACAAATGAAAAGAAAAGTTGTTTACCCCTTGATTCTCAAAACGGAATGTTGGGATGCTGTTAAAAAATCTCGATAACAAATATTGATAGGGTTGTCCATGTCCAATGCTGTCATTCCCAGTTTTCCAAATAACAGATTGCTTTCTTCCCTACATTTAGCATTGTGAAGTCTGATGGCTTTGCTCAAGTTCATTTCTGTTTCTGCAGTTGCATTTCCCGCAAGATGTTCATTCCAGAATTGAGTACCCAAATCCATTATTTCATTCCAACGAATTTTTGCTGCTTGCTCGTTATTGAAAATATTATCTGACAGTTTTTGCATTCTGTCTTCATCCAAAACCATATCACTTTCATGTAAGTTGGCAATTACATTTTTGGCAAGATCAATCAATCTGGCATGTAGACCTTCAACCACGCCAATAAAACACATTTCGGCAAACAATAAAAAGGACATACCTTGAGCTGGATGATTTATAGATACTGGTTTTTCAAGACTAAAAACATCTTCATCAGGGACAAAAACATCCGTTAAAGAAACATCATGGGTGTCTGTATTTCTCATTCCCAAAGCGTTCCAGACGTCATGAACTTTTACTTTCTCAGCAGGAACACAAAAGGTTAAAACAGATCCGTTATCTTCTCTAATAGCATTGAATGTAAAAGTTGTTGCGTTTTTACCTCCGCTACAATATTTCCAATGTCCCGATATTTGCCAACCCCCGTCTGCTTTAATTGCTTTACCGGTAGATGCCCCGGACCCTGCTATCAAGGAGTTTTTTGGTGCAAAAACACGCTCAGCAGTTTGGCTTAACATATATGCACTGAAATAATTTCCACCTGTTCCAATGGCAACAGACCAACCTAAATCCCCATCTGTGTATGCAAGAGATTTAATTAATTCTGTACCACTGACAATGGATTCATTTCTTCCTCCAAAATCTTCTGAAAGAAATAGTTTGTAAAGATTTTCTTGAATGCCCTTTTTGTATAATTCTTCTCGAATCATCTAATTTCACCACCCGCATTAAAGGCCTTTTCAGGAGAGATGAAACTCAATTCTCCATTTTCATTTTCGGCCATTAAAATCATTCCCTGACTTTCAACTCCACGAATTTTTCTTGGAGCCAAATTCATCAAGATGCTTACTTTGGTTCCTACAATATCTTCAGGCTGGTAGTGTTCTGCTATTCCAGAAACTACTGTTCTTTTATCCAAACCTGTATCTACAGTAAGTTTCAACAACTTGTCTGCTTTTGGTACTCTTTCAGCCGCAATAATCTCACCTACACGAATATCCATCTTCATAAAATCGTCAAATGCAACTTCTTCTTTTTGAGGTGGAAAATTACTGTTATTCATGGCTGAACTTTCTTTTAATTTTTCAACTTGTAGATCAACAAAAGCATCATCTATTTTTTCAATTAAAATGGATGCTTTGTTCAATTGATGACCTTCTGGCAACAAATCTGATTTTCCTGCAAAACCCCAATTTTTTGAGTCAAAATTGACAAATTCACCAATTTTTTGAGCCTTTTTAGGTAAAAATGGAGCAAAAACGATAGAAAGGTTGGCAGTAATTTGTAAAGCAACATTCATAATTGTCTTTACTCTTTCCATATCTGTTTTGGCCAATTTCCAAGGTTCTGTATCTGCCAGATATTTGTTTCCTAATCTTGCCAAATTGATTGCTTCTGCCTGCGCTTCTCTCAATTTGTATTTCATAATCAGTTCGCCAATTTTTGCAGGAAATTTTTCCATTTCGGCGATAACTTCTTTATCTGTATCAGTAGTGTTTCCTAAAGCAGGAACCTTACCTTCAAAATATTTGTGGGTTAAAACAACCGCGCGGTTAACGAAGTTTCCAAGAATATCTGCCAATTCGTTGTTGATTCTAGCCTGGAATTCTTTCCACGTAAACTCACTATCTTTGCTTTCAGGAGCAATGGCTGTTAAAACGTATTTTAATTCGTCAATTTTTGTTGGATTTTCTGCAATGTATTCATGCAACCAAACAGCCCAGTTTCTTGAAGTAGAGAATTTATCTCCTTCCAGGTTCAAAAACTCATAAGCAGGTACATTATCCGGCAACACAAAATCACCATGTTCTTTAAGTAACACAGGGAAAATAATCGCGTGAAAAACAATGTTGTCTTTACCAATAAAGTGAACTAGTTTGCGATCACCTGTCCAGTAATCTTCCCAGTTTTTACCGTTTTGTTGTGCCCATTCTTTAGTAGCAGAAATGTACCCAATAGGAGCATCTAACCAAACGTAAAGCACCTTGCCTTCGGCTCCTTCAACAGGTACTGGAACACCCCAATCCAAATCGCGTGTCATTGCTCTTGGCTTCAATCCGCCATCAATCCAACTCATGCACTGTCCTACTACTTGATTTCTCCAATCTTTAGGATTATGATGCTGTTTGCCATCAAGCACTCCGTCTTTAATCCAACTTCTTAGCCAATCTTCATGTTTGTCCAATGGCAAAAACCAATGAGAAGTTTGTTTTAAAACAGGTGTTTTTCCACTTAAAGTAGAAACAGGGTTAATCAATTCTGTTGGACTTAAGGTAGATCCGCATTTTTCACATTGATCACCATAAGCATTTTCGTTTTGGCAATTTGGGCAAGTACCTGTGATGTATCTGTCAGCTAAAAATTGCTTGAATTCTTCATCATAATACTGTTCAGTAGTTTGCTCAATAAAGCTTCCTTTATCATTCAACTTTTTGAAGTAATCAGAAGCAGTTTTATGATGAATTTCATTAGATGTTCTTGAATAAATATCAAATGATATATCAAAATCATTAAAAGCAGTGGAGTTGATTTGGTGGTATTTATCAACGATAGCTTTTGGTGTTGTGCCTTCTTTTTTAGCTCTTAATGTAATGGCCGCACCATGTTCATCAGAACCGCAAACAAAAACTACATCTTGTTCAGTCATTCGCAGGTATCTAACAAAAATATCTGCAGGTAAATAAACTCCGGCAACATGACCTAAATGCAAAGGCCCGTTGGCATACGGAAGAGCGGCTGTAATAGTGTATTTATTTTCTGACATTTTGTGCTAAAAAGTTCAGCAAAGATAAGGTTTGTTTCTATATTGAATCTTAATTCCAGCTATCTTTGAAACAAGATGAAAATTAAAATAGTTTCGCCAGCAAAGCATATTGATGCAAAGCGCATTGATTTTGCAGAAGGATTTTTACGTAGTAAAGGCTTTACGGTTGAAGTGTCTGCCCACGCAAAAGGACAACATAACTACTTTTCAGGAACAGATGAAGAGAGATTGCATGATTTGCAAGATGCTTTAGATGATGAAACAGTAGATGTTATTCTTTGTTCAAGAGGGGGTTATGGAACGGTACGAATTATTGATCAACTAGATTTTCGTCAATTTCTAAGATACCCTAAAAAAGTTTTGGGGTATTCTGACATTACTGTTTTGCACAACAGATTAAACAGAATGGGTTATGAATCTGTACACTGTACAGCACCTTTAAATTTTGAAGAGAATACTGATGAAGCACTTGACTCACTTTTGAAAGTCATCACTAATCAGACAAACAGCTATCATGTTCCCGCTCATTCATTGAACAGAAGCGGTATGATTGAGGAGAAAATTGTTGGTGGAAACTTGTCTATTTTATGTTCTTTATTAGGAACAGATGACGAGCTTAACACGAAAGGGAAAATTTTGTTTATTGAAGATATTGGAGAAGCAATTTACTCCGTTGATAGAATGATGCATCAGCTTAAAAAGGCCAAGGTGTTAAAAGGGCTGGCAGGGCTTTTAGTGGGTGGAATGACCAATGTAAAAGATTCTGAAATTCCTTTTGGAAAAACAGTAGATGAAGTGATCAGAGAGGCTGTAGAAGAATACGACTATCCTGTATGTTTCAACTTCCCGGCAGGCCATATCAATGATAACAGAGCAATTATTTTTGGTAAAGAAGCGAGTTTAGCCGTTTCTGATGCTGGAAGTATATTCAAACAATAATCTACAATTGATTTTCGTTACTTTTGGCGTTCATGGAATCTAAGCCTAGTTTGTCTATTGTTTTACCTTGTTTCAATCCTCCTGAAGGATGGGCCGAGCAAGTTGTAAAGAGTATGGACATAATTGGACGTGAATTAACCAATGAAATAAACAGTTTAGGACTGATCATTGTAAATGATGGTTCCAATAAGAATTTCACCGCCGAAGATCAAAACAAAATTAAAGCTGCAGTTCAAGAAGTAGAATTTGTCAGCTATTCTGAAAATAGAGGTAAAGGATACGCCTTAAGGCAAGGAGTTGCAAAAGCCCATTCAGATATTATAGTTTATACAGACATTGATTTTCCTTACGAAGAAAAAAGTGTTGTAGCTGTTGCCCGAGAGTTGTTAAATGGCAATGAGGTAGTTTTAGGGCATAGAGGTAAAGACTATTACGAAAATACACCTTGGTTCAGAAAAGTTGTTTCAAAGACTTTAAGATGGGTTCTTAAAACTTTTTTAAGATTGCCAACAGATGACTCACAATGTGGATTAAAGGGATATGATCAAAATGGCGCTAAAGTATTTTTAGACACTAAAATAGATAGGTTTTTGTTTGATTTAGAATTCATCAAATTAGCAGCTAAAAGGAAAAAGAAAATTGGTTTGGTTACGGTTCATTTGAAGCCAAACATTGTGTTTTCAAAAGTAAACCTGAAAGTATTGATAAGAGAATTTGGCAATTTTCTTCGTGTCTTATTTAGAAAATGAATCGGCCTTAATCCATTCATTGTTGTAAATGATATATTCAATTCCTTTTCTTTTTTCTCTTCTAAAAAGTGGAGGCCCGTCAGTTTTGTAAACCAATAATTCATCCACATAAAATGGAGTGTGGTTTCCGCTACCTTGCAAGTAGATTAATACTTTATCTGTATTGTCGGTCCATTCAAAGTTTAAATTTACCCTGCACCATTTATCTACGATAAGTGTGGAGAGTTTAACATCAAAAGTGCTGGCCCAGATGCTTTCTTCTTCACCGCCAAAATCCTGATCAATTATTCCCGCCATTGTAGGGGCATCTACTCCTAAATAATACCAAAATGAAACAGTGTAAGAACCTTCTTCCAATCCATCTTCTTTAAAAAACTCGTGCAAAGGATTTAATTTTTCTTTCTGTGAATGCCATGCGCCCTCACCTCCAAGAGATTCACCCTTATCATCATCCCATGATTTGTAGAAAAACCATACATCTGTAGTGTCACTTTTAAAACCTTCACCTACATCATATACAGCCGTTTTTTCCTTTTCTACTATTTGATTAAAGTAATAATCAGAATTGTATTTTTCTGGTTGAAATTCCAATGCAACGTATTCGTCATTATTGAAAACTTCTTTTGATGTAAACAAGAGTCTCATCTCACCTTCTGTACATGCTTCTTTTCTTTTAATAATTAATATTTTATCATCTTTTGGAAAGTCATTAATCAACTCCTTTTCAATGTATTCAGGGCTAAAGAAATTATTGAATTTTATCGCTTCTGAAATCGACATTCTTGAAGAGCTGCAATTAAGGGTTGGCTTACTACAATGATAGCTCAACATAAATGAATCAAAGTTAGATCCTTCAGTTCCAAGCAACATTATGTTTTCAGAAGACATGTGTTGGAATGGCAAAATCATAAATGCATCATAATCTGATTCGTCAACAAAACTTATTAGTTCCTGAAGTTTAGGACTAAGGGTTTCTTTTTTAAATGAATTAGGTGCTTGCGATACATATCCACTTACTTCTTTATGCGCAAAAAGTCCTTCTGATAATTGCAACAACATTAAAAATACAAACAGTGCGGTCCAAATTTTCTTCTTGTTTTGCAACTGAAATCTATAATACAGCACTACACTTCCTACTGTGGCCACATAAAAAAACACCCACGTAAACCTTCCTAAAACCCTGAATTGTTTCAAGGGAGAAATGCTGTCAGCCAACCAGTGCATGAATGAAAAACGAAGGGGGAAGCAGAATGAAAAAACCAATACTAACCAGGCGGCTATAACAAAAACGGTAAGTTCGTTCTTGAGGTATTTTTTAAACGGAATACTGGATCTGTTTTTAATCGTATATGTCAAAATAATCAAAAAGAAGATGATTGTTCCAAAACCTACGTATGCCATTGTTTCCCAATGAGGGATTTTAAAGTGTATTTTATCCGAAATAAAGAAAACCGGTCCATGATGTGGAACAAGTACCGAACTCCATTTTGCGTAATAGTCATAAAACCCCTGAGGTTGTCCTGTTCTATCTAAATGAGTGTCTGTCAAAAAAACCAACAACTGGAAAATAACCACGGGGGCAATACCAATTATCAGGAACTTAATTAAGTTCCATTTCCATTGTTTCAAGATCACACTTCTTACTATCCAAAATGCTGCGCCAAAAGTCACCAAGATCATTCCCAAATAAGGGTGTGTAAAAAAGAAAACCAGCAAATATGTGAATCCAATGAATAACCATTTCAACTTATTTGATTGACTCGCTTTAATCAAGATGTACCACATGCCGGGTACTGCAAATACGTACGAAAGAGAAAAATGACCGGTTAATCTAAAAATTTGTGGAGATAAAAAAGTGATGGAAACAGCTGCCAAAATTGACCACCATTTTTCTACCTTGTAATGGTTTAAGATTTTATAAAGAATAACTGAGCAAACAGGGTAAGAAAGTAGCATCAATAGGTTTAATATCCCAACACCATAAGCAGTTAAACCGAACAACCCAATCAAGTAAGATAAAAGTGGATGGCCATCTGTATAGACCATATGCTCATAATACGGATAATTCATGCCAGAAAAATCCCAGAATCCAGAGTCGTACTCCGCATGATACATGTAGGAGTAATAATTTTTCACCCCATCTCCCCAAGCACTAAAAAGATAGTCGTTGGGATGCATTAAAACCTCATGATAAAATGCAAATAGGATCAGAAAAGAGATCGCAAAGGTGATAATTTCAGGAAGACCTTTTTTATTCAGCATGTTGAGGTCATTGAGCGCTTAAAAATATCAAAAACGAAACAATGCTCAACATAGTGTGTCAACTAATAACAGTTTTCTCTAAAGTTTTGATCGTAAAATTGTCCGCATCCATTTCAACCTTAATTCCTATTGGCAAAGTAAATTTAGGTTGAATATGTCCAAAACTGGCTCCTTGATATACAGGAAATGGGGCATTTGTAAAGTGCTGAGCAAAAATTTCTTCCAGAGTAAAAGACTTGTCCGGTTCTTCAGGAGTACATTTTCTAAAAGATCCGATAACAAGACCACTGATTTGCTTATAAACGCCTGCTTGTTTTAACTGCCATAACATTCTATCTACACGATAGGGTTCCTCTTTAATTTCTTCCAAAAACAAGATTTTGTTGTTCCAATTGGGTTCATATGAAGTTCCGACCATGGATGAAATAACCGTTAGGTTTCCTCCCACCAGTTTGCCGCTTGCTTTACCTCCTGTCCATGTTTTAAGATCGTCTTTATTATCATCAGGATTTTTCATTGTAAAAGGCTCTCCTAAAACAACATTCTTAATTACTTCGTCCGTTGTAAAATCATCCCAAGATGAGTATCCGCATGGCCCGTGATATGTAACTAATCCTGTTTTTGTATAAATGGCATTTACAAGTGAAGTGATATCACTAAAACCCATTATTACTTTTGGATTTTTTGCAATTACTTCATAATCCAACATGTCTAAAATTCTGGCACAACCCCAACCTCCTCTCATGGTTAAAATTCCTTTGATGTTAGTATCTTCAAACATCTCCATTAGTTCCTTTGCACGCATTTCATCATTCCCGGCTAAAAATCCGTCTTGTTCGTATAATGTTTGCCCTAATTTTGTGCGATATCCCAAGTTTTTTAATATCCCAACAATCTTATCTATATGTGCTTTGTTCCAAATAGATCCGGCAGGACCTGTAATTCCGATAAGATCATTTTTATAAAGTGCTTTTGGTTTAATACTGGGTTCTTTAATAGTTTCTTGAAATGATGAGAGGCTTCCTACGACTAAAGGAGTTCCCAGTGCAATGCTGGCAGAATGCTTGATGAAATTGCGTCTTTTCATAAGTTTAAATTAACGAATTCTATGCCAGTTTCATCAGTGCGGATAATAAAATGACTTAATTTTGTACAAAATATTTGAAAGATGGAAGAGAAAAGAGTACCAGTTACAATGTATGCTGAAATGACACCAAATCCTTTGACCATGAAATTCGTGGCCAATAAACATTTGTTAATGGATGATGCAAGTGTTGAATTTGGAAGCATGCAAGAAGCAAAAGGTTATTCTCCGTTAGCTGAGGCGCTTTTTGAGTTTCCATTTGTAGACAATGTTTTTATTGCCGGTAACTTTGTTACCGTTACCAAAACTGATAATGTTGACTGGGATTTTATCGTAATGGAATTACGAGAATTTATCAAAGAATGGATAGCACAAGGAAAGGACATTTTAGTAATGATGCCTCAAGGCGGCGGATCTAAAGAAGAAGCAGTAGCTGTAAAAAAGGAATTTGCTCCTTCAGAATTTGATGAAGTTATCATAGGATTGTTGAATGAATATGTTAAGCCGGCTGTTGAAAATGACGGTGGGGCAATTGATTATGTGGGATTTGAAGATGGTGTGGTGACGGTTGAAATGAAAGGTTCATGTTCAGGTTGTCCTTCATCCACAGCTACTTTAAAAGGCGGGATAGAGCAATTGCTAAAATCTAGTATTCAGGAAGTAAAAGAGGTGGTTGCCTTAAGCGTGTAAACCTATAATCTTGCCGGTTCTAAATACATTACCGGAGGATTTATTTCTTTCTCTGTAAACTTAATATCATAAGTTTCCAATTCGTCTAAAATTGGATCATAGATTTCTTTGTGAATCGGTAATTGAACACCTTTCATTTGGATGGTACCATTCAAGATCATTTTAGCACAAATTGCGCATGGCAACCCTACTGTATTACTCATGGCTGTGTAGGTTCGGTCTTCACCAATAGACACCATATGAGAATTGATTTCTTTAAATTCTCCGTCCATCTTGTAAACAAATTTATGCCACATGACGATCATGTCTTTATCGTCTGAACCTAATGCCCATTTTTCTTCTAAGATCTTTTGTAGGAAATAAGCAGGAGTTACGTCTTCTGTAAAACCCATTTTTTCTTTTTCGAAAATCCCTAGCCAAACCAATTTGTCCCAAACGATATCATCCATGTCTATTTTTAGATAATACCTTAGTTTTAGTTCAACTGAATCATGTAGGTTGTATGGCAGAAAAGCATTAATAAAATCTCTTTTGGTCATATCCTTACTACCTTCCAAGATGTAGGTGTCATCAGTTGCTCCCAATTGTACAAAACAATCCCAGGCCTTTGAAAAACCTTTTCTTCTGAATGTTCCTCTGTAAATGGTTGGGATATCATCTAATCCGTATTTTGATCGATATTTTAAAGAATCTCGATTAGCATACCCTTCAAATTCGCCATATCCTTCAATGTTGATAATTTCTGTTCTTCTAAACAGTTTATTGTAAGGGATGTACTTGTATTGACCTTCTTGAATGAATTTTGCAGCACTTCCTTGCCCTGCTAAAACAACGTTTCTTGGGTTCCAGGTAAATTTGTAATTCCATGGATTATCGTCACTTTCAGGGGCAATTAATCCACCTGTAAACGATTCGAAAATGTGCATTTTACCACCTTTTTCTTCGATTTCATCAAGAATTTTTTTGGCAGACATGTGATCAATTCCCGGATCAACACCTATTTCATTCATGATCAGGATTCCTGCTTCTTCGGCAGCCTCATTTAGTGCCACCATTTCTTTAGATATGTAGGAAGGTGTAATGAGGTTAGTTTTATACTTTATACAATCTTCTGCTACTTCAGTGTGAAATCTGGCGGGCAGCATAGAGATAACTAAATGAGCCCATTCAATAAGCGGTTGTCTTTCTGCCGGGTTTAAAGCGTCAATAGAAAACCCTTCTGCGCGATCACATCCCGCAACTTTAGCTTTTGCTAAATCTGCATTTTGATCAACTACTTTAATGTACCAATCTTCTTTTTCAGCATTTTGAGTGAAGTATCTCAACATTGAAGAGGCAGAAAGACCTGCTCCGATTACCAATATGTTTTTCATGAATGCTCGGCTTTAGTAATGACGAAATTAACAAGATTAATCACGAAAGCCGTGCTTATTGTGAAGAATTTATCAACGATTTTTTAGAACGTAAATGGTTTACGATCTGCCCCGCGAATATTGTATCAAAATTAAATGATATGAGCGCAACATTTACAGTTTATCAGCAACTTAAAGTTAAGGAAGTAACTTATGAATTAGGAGATGAGACGGTTACCGCTACTTGTGAAGTTAACAATGGCAGCAACGTATCTGAGATAAAAATTCAAATGACGCATTCAGATTTGAATCGCATTATTGCCAAAATCTCAGCCTTAGGATATGAATTCAAGGTTGAAAATGTTATTCATTTTGAATTGGACAATGGAGTGGAGGTAATCGACTACAAGTTTGAAAATGTATTTGGGGAATTGGTCACTTTAGATGAGTTCAGCTTTAATCAAAGAATATTAAAAATCAGAGCATAATGAATAGATTAATAAGACAATTAGGGATATCAGAAGATTTTACTTTGAAAACAATTATCAAAGTGGAAGAATTAATGAATCATGATATGATTTATATCTATCATCACATTGCGGTTGGAAGCGTATTAGATTTAGTTCCCGCTGGAAGCAATGTTATAGGTGATCCAAGATACGAGGTAAAATATGGACAGTTTAAATTGGGATACATAACCCTGAAAGGCTTAGTAAAATCAATTTTTGAAAAAGAAGAATGCCTGCAAGCCGAAGTGGCATCAGTAGGCAAGCAAAAGTTCATGCCGATTAAAGAACTAGATATTCAGTTAGGAGCAAAAACAATTAGAAAGGTAGGTTAAATAGCTGTCTTTGTCTAAAAAAGTTGGGAAATTAACAACCCTTACATTGTAAATTCCGTATTTAGATTAAATTGCATATCTTTACCGTTAACAACTCTCTTGTTTTGTGAATAACATCTAGGTTGTAACAAATAAGGGTAGAAAGTTGTTTTAGAAAGACATCAAAACTAAATCGGATGAAAAAGACCTTAATCGCCGGAACATTTGCAGGAGCTTTATTACTTGCTTCTTGTACAGATCATGAAGTAATTCCACCACCGGTTCCTATTGTTGACCTAGCATGTTTATGTGAAGGAACAATTACAACTCAAAATGGTGACAGCACTTTCACTTATTCTGACACTTGTACTTATTCTTCGACAAAAACCATTAATACTGGAACTCAATCAAACGCTCAATATCAAACTCAAATTTTGAATAGTGGAATGAACCAGGGATGGGAAGTTGAAATGAGATCTCTTTATTGGGATGATGATGGGTCAAATAATCCAACTTCAACAGAGTGGCAAGCTTATTTCAACGGAAATACACAACCAACTTATGCACCAGATGTTGCAGCTGATGGAGTTATTGTGAGATGGACAGATTCAAATGGAGCGGTTTGGGTAAGTGATACAGGACAAGTTTGTTTAAGTAACTTCACTTACAACTTGTTTACGTATGATTCTGATACAACTGGAGAATATATGGAGTTTGATGCTGTATTAAACGGACATTTAATGAACTCTGATTATACATTAGACAGTACTATTTGCTTTTCAAATGTGCACATTAAGTCAGCATTTAGAAGAGAATAACATATAGATAAAACATTGAATAAAAGGGAGGTTCTTGTGGAGTCTCCCTTTTTTTTATTAAATTGGTGTAACTTGGACACAAGAAATGGATGAAGTACTAAGAATCGCCATAATCGGAGATTACAATTTCGCCTACAATTCGCACAATGCGACAAATCAAGCTCTTCAGCATGCAGAAGAGGTGCTTGACCAACCCCTAAACTTTTATTGGATAAACGAGAAAGAATGTTGTGAACAGAACGAAACATTCTATGATAGTTATGACGGAATTTTAATTGCTCCGGGTCCATACAGACAACCATTTTATTTCAATTCTATTATCTCAAAATTATTGGAGAAAAATGTTCCGGTGCTGGGGACAGGAGATAGTTTTAAAAGCTTGGTAGAAACTTATTTCTCAAAAAGAGGATTTGATTTAGCCCAAGAAAAAATCATTTCGGATAACTTAATTGATGGTAACCAGTTTACAGGTGTTCAGCTGGATAAAATGTCAGATGAGTTTGAAAAGTTGTACTTCAACAAAGGAAATATTGAATATAGTTCATCAAGATTTTCAATTTTACCTCAATACTCAGACTTATTAAGTGAAGACTTTGAAATTGGTGCGCGAAATCAATATTTTGATCCGGAAATATTAAAATCCAGAAAGCACGATTTTATGGTATTTACCATGTTTTGCCCACAAGTGCTTTCAACATCAGATTTACCTCATCCAATATTCACTTACTTTATTAAGGCGGTAAGAAGAATTTATGACATTAAGACAAGTCAGTCTTAAACAACATCCAATTCAACAAGTACTTGATTTTTTTCAACGTTGTCAGACGAAACAACATTTACTTTTTTAATACTGCAATCGTTTTCAGCTTTAAGGACATTTTCCATTTTCATAGCTTCTAAGATCAAAATGGTGTCGCCCTTAGCAACTTTGTCTCCAGCTTTAACAGCCACATCTAACACTTTACCTGGCATTGGAGCCTTAATGTCAGTGTTTAGGTTGTCTACAGATCGTTTTATACCCATTTTGTCCAACACAAGGTCTAATTCATTTTTAAAGGCAATGTCATAAACGCGGTGACGGTGACGTACAGTCAATTCTTTGGTAGCCAAATCAACATTTAATACTTCAAAGACTTCTACATTTCCATCTTTCTCAACTTCAAAAACATTGTCCGATAAGTGACGAACTACACTTTTGCTCATTTCTTTATCTAGCGCTATTGTATTAAACTGATTCACCATAATAATTGAATAGGAAGCATAAAATTAATCATAAAAAAGGCTACTATAACCAATATTACAAGCTAAAATTAGGTTCTTTTTAGACGAACTTTTGTTTAAGCTCGTTTAAATGCGTGGTTTTTTGCTGAATTTTTCGCAAATTTACGTAGGTAGTATTGAGGAACAATAGGATGAGCAAAGATAAAGAAATCAACAAGTTAAAGGAGGAATTGCTTGCCCTAAAACAAGAGAATGAAAAATTACGCCAACAACTTAATTTCAGTAATATTACTCAAACGGTAACTACCCCTCAAGCCTTCCAAGAAATTTTTTTAAAAGCCGAGCAGAACGTTAGAAAGTATTTTAGCGACAGTGAAAGCATTGCTGAAAATGGTGAAATCAAGATTAGTGGTGAACGATACATTCTAGTTAGAAGTGCAGCTTTATCCTACGAATTTTTAGACGTATTTAAAGAATTATATAGCAATAAAACCAAAGAAGAAGCTACACAAATTGGGAACAATTTTTTATTTGACATTGCCCATGTACTCGGTAGAGAAGACGCCAAAGATTTTCACAAGAAAATGAAGTTGAAAGAACCAATTGAAAGGCTCTCTGCCGGTCCGGTTCACTTTGCGTTTACCGGTTGGGCCAATGTGGAAATTTTACCGGAATGTAACCCCGTACCTAATGAAAACTTTTATTTAAAATACCATCACCACAATTCATTTGAAGCGCAGTCCTGGATAAAGGCGGGTAAAAAATCTGAAATACCGGTATGTACTATGAATAGTGGTTATTCTTCGGGTTGGTGTGAAGAAAGTTTTGGAATACCCCTTACGGCAATTGAAATTGAATGTGAGGCACAAGGTGCTGAGAACTGTACGTTTATTATGGCGCCACCTAATCGAATCTATGAATATCTTAAAAAAGAAGATTCTAACCGAAAAGATGTGGAATATGAAGTGCCGGTATTTTTTGAACGTAAATACAACGAAGATCAATTAAGAGATTCTTTAAAGCAAAAGGAAGTGTTATTGCAGGAGGTTCATCACCGAGTAAAGAATAACCTACAGGTGATTTCAAGCTTGTTAAATCTTCAAAAAGAAAACATAAAAGACCCTAAACTTAGAAAGGAGTTTGATACAAGTATTGCCCGTGTAAACACTATGGCACGAGTGCAAGAAATGATTTATGGTAGCAAGAATTTATCTTCTGTAAACATTGAAAAATACATGTCAAAATTGATAAGGTCACTTTACCAATTTTTTGACCCTACGAAATCTAAATTCACTTTTGATGTTAACATAGATGTTGATGAAGTAAAGTTTGATCCGGATGTAGCTATTCCGCTGGGATTAATCATTAATGAAATTGCATTCAATTCCTTTAAACACGCCTTTGATGAGGAGGGTAATTTTTATATCAAATTGACCCAAAAAGGAGATCAGTATAAATTGATTGCAGGAGACAATGGTAAAGGGATAGACCAGGATGTTACGACCAATGGGATAGGTGTTTCTTTAATTAAAATTCTCTGTGATCAAATTGATGCAAAATTGACTATAGACAATTCAACAAAGGGTCTTGTTTACATTATGGAATTCAATATGAAGCGCTAAGCTTTTTTCGTCTTGAATAATCTTTGCAAGTCTTGCGGACGAATTACCAAATAGACACCAATAAAAACCAAGAAAGCACAAATTATCTTGGATGCACTTAGATCTCCGGTATAATCTTGTAATCCCCAAAGTGAGAATAGAATTACGAATAAGGTGGATAAAATGGGTTGTAAATAGATGTAAACAGCAGCAATTGCCGGACTTAGTTGTTTCATGGCAAAAACATTTAACAAATAAGGGACAAAGGTTACTCCTACCACTACAAAAAGTATAGCAAATAACTCAGAGGAGCTCAAAGCTGACCAATTTACTTCGGCCACTTCTTTGCTACTTGGCGCCCAAATCAACACATAGATTAATCCAAAGGTAAATACCCAGGTTATTACGGTTATTGGCCTATACTTTGACATTAGTGGTTTTACTAAAACCAAATAAAAAGCATATGAAGTAGCATTTAGTAAAATCAATATATCTCCTTCTCCGGATGCAAAGCCATCTGCTGAGTTTTGTAGGATAAAAAAGATAGAACCAATTGCACCAATCAATACACCTAAAACCTGTAAAAACTTCACCTTTTCTTTGAGTACAATGGCAGATAAAATCAACACCAGGATTGGCGTTGTGGTCATAATAATAGGTGCATTTATTGGAGAAGTACGCATTAACCCGTTAAAGAACAATGTTTGATTCACAGCTACACCAAACAAACCACAAATAGCCAACCTACCCAAGTCTTTTTTGTTGACTTTTTCATATTTAAAGGATAAAACAAGCCAAAAAAGAGCAACAGCTCCTAAACCTCGAATCAAAATAAAACCGTTTGGCCCAACCACATTGTTCATTAATCCTTTTGCCACTACATAGTTGATTCCGTACATTAATTGTACAACAAATAGTGCAAGATGAAACTGAAAGTGTCCTCGCATTTTAGCTGTTTGATACAGCTTCTTTAGCTGCAGCTACTGTTTTAGCAGCATTTCCAATAAAAATTTGATCATTATAAATCATAACAGGACGCTTTAAAAAAGTATACTCATCAATAATCAATTGACGGATATCTTTTTCACTGAGGTTTTTATCTGCCAGCCCCATTGATTTATACTTCATAGCTCTTTTAGAAAAAAGTACTTCTGCAGATCCCGCAAGTTTGATCATTTCATCAACTTGCTGAGGAGTCATTCTGTCTGTTTTGATATCCTGCAACTCAAAAGAATTGTCTAAATCCCATTCTTTTAATATGCGTTGGCAAGTAGAGCAGGTATGCAAATAATACACTTTTTTCATCAGCCTGATATTTTTAGAATTCAGCTTTTTTCGGAGTTCTAGGGAATGGAATAACGTCTCTAATATTGGTCATTCCTGTAACAAACATTACCATTCTTTCAAACCCTAACCCAAATCCTGCATGCGGAACTGTTCCAAATTTTCTGGTTTCTAAATACCACCACAATTCTTCTTCAGGGATATTGAATTCAGCAATTTTTTGTTTCAAAACATCATAACGTTCTTCTCTTTGTGAACCTCCAATGATTTCTCCAATTCCTGGGAATAAAATATCCATTGCAGCAACCGTATCACCCGGAACACCATCTTTCTTCTCATTTAATCGCATATAAAATGCTTTAAAAGAAGCGGGATAATCCGTGATTATAACAGGCTTGTTAAAGTGTTTTTCAACTAAAAATCGCTCGTGCTCAGATTGTAAATCAGATCCCCATTCAACCGGGAATTTGAATTTGTTCTTTTTGTAAGGCTTTGAGTTCAGCAATATGTTGATGGCCTCTGTATATGTAATTCTTTCAAAGTTATTTTCAACCACAAATTTTAAACGCTCAATTAAAGGCATTTCATTTCTTTCAGCCTGAGGTTTAGTGCTGTCTTCTTTAACTTCTCTTTCATTTAAGAATTCCAAATCATCAGCATTGTTTTCCATTATGTACTTCACTACATAAGTAAGAAAATCTTCTGCTAAATCCATATTGTCAACAATGTCTGCAAAAGCAACTTCCGGCTCAATCATCCAAAATTCTGCAAGGTGTCTTGCAGTGTTAGAGTTTTCCGCTCTAAATGTCGGACCAAAAGTATAAACCTTGCTCAATGCCAAGGCAGCCAATTCAGCTTCTAATTGACCAGAAACAGTAAGGTTAGTTTCTTTACCAAAAAAGTCTTCTTCCCAATTAACAGAACCGTCATCTTTCAATGGTGGGTTTTTTGGGTCTAAGGTTGATACACGGAACATTTCTCCTGCACCCTCAGCATCTGAACCAGTTACAATAGGAGTATGGATATAGTAATATCCATTGTCATTGAAGTATTTGTGAATGGCATATGCTACAGCATGTCTGATTCTGAAAACAGCACCAAAAGTGTTCGTTCTAAATCTCAAATGAGCCTGTTCTCTCAAAAACTCCATTGAATGTTTTTTAGGTTGCATTACCGTTTTACTTACTTCATCCGGATTTGCTTCTCCTAAAACTTCAATAGCAGATACTTCAATTTCTATTGACTGACCACTCCCTTGAGAGGCAACAACATTTCCTGTGACACTTACAGCAGCAGCAGTAGATACTTTTGAAAGGACAGACTCGTCTATTTTTTCAAAATCTACAACCGCTTGAATATTCTTGATAGTAGAACCATCATTGATCTGAATAAATCTATTAGATCTAAAGGCTTTTACCCATCCTTTAACATTTACTTCTGCGCCAATTTTCTCTTCGGCTAATAGTTGTTTGATTTCAGTTCTTTTCATTGTGCGTCAACACTTAATTTTCAAAAGACGCAAAGTTAGGATTCTTCAGTTAAAAAACTGATGACCACATTCATTTTTTACTGTGCAAAAAAGCACAATGGATAAGCCGGAAAAGAGAATGATAGAATTGTACTACTTCAAACTAACTTTAAAGTCAATTACTTTGGTTCCACTAGTTAATCTTCCAATATACATTCCGCTTGTTAATTCAGAAAGATCTACCTCAAAGAAAGTAGTTGTATTGTTAGCATTATTATCTGTGTAAACTAATTGACCTTGTTGATTGAATATGTTTAATTCAACTTGATTTAAAAACTCAGGTAACTCAACAAAGAATAATCCATTAGTTGGATTAGGGAAAATGTTGATTTCTGTATAGTCATAATCTTTAACAGACATAAAACCTGACTTAAAAATCTCGTCATTGTCAATTAGGAAATCTAAATCTTCTAACATTTGACCGCTTTGAGTAACGCTAAATGTGTAGGTAGATACTTGATTGTATCCAGGAAGATCAATCACAATGTCATAATTTCCAAGTGGAACATATGCAAATTCAAAGAACCCATTCGCATCAGTAGTAGATTGCGCATAGGTATTGTTGTCAACATCTCTTAAGAACACCTCAACTCCTTCTGCAAATACAATAGGAGCTTTCGTAAAGCCGTTTGGTCCATATCCTAAAGTACCATTAACTGTAGTTCCGCCACTTAAATTGATGCTTTGGAAAGGAGTGATATCTGCAGTATTAGTACTTGACAAGGCAGTATTTACTTCAGTTGCATTGATCCAGTCTATTACATCTGTATAGTAAGTTGCCACAACATCACTCATGTTAATTGGAACTGAACGTAACAAATAAGTTGCTTCAGCTGCCACAGTAAAGTCATATTGATTGCTACTGTTAACTGCTGCAGTGGCAATCAAAGAATAAGTATTTGGCGTAACGTTTGTATTTTTTTGATAAAGCTCCACAACTCCGTTATAAACCCCTCCATAAATGATGGTTCCGTTTATAGAAGTAATAGGAGTTACAGTAATTGTTAAGTTGTCAGAGAAATATCCATCAAATGAGTTTCCACAGTGTGAGCTCAAAACATTGCCAATAGAAATGTTTGGATTACTAAAATCAAAAAGCGCTTTGATATGGTTATCATTCAATACCTGAACAGAGTTACCTACGGGTAAAATAGTGAAGGTTCCTTGTGTCAGGTAAATAGTGTTGTCAGTTGCCTGCGAAAAATGTGTGTTTTCCGTTGTTATCGTTACCGGTAAAATTTGGTTGATTGCTCCTGTTTCAGGCGCAGTTGACATCAGTGCAGGAGGAGCAGTATTTGGTCCAACATAAAACCCATTGTTCAATGTAACCATGTCTCCAACATTGCTATCATAAACCTCAACATTATAGTTTCCTAAAGGAGAAAGGTTTGAAATTCTTACGTCAAAATCAACGGTTGTAGAGGTAACATTATTTACATTTAAAACCTCTAATTGTTGCGAGTTTTGAGTCACTTTGACTACAGTTGAAGTAGCAGCTGTAAAATTGGTGTTGGTTCCGCTTATTGAAACCGGTAAAGACCATGTTCCTGTATTAGCAGAATTGGGAGAAACTGAAGAAATGCTTTGAGCAAATGTGCTTAACCCTAACAATACGGCTGATGACACTAAAATTAACTTTTTCATATTTTGGATATAAATTCAGGCCAAATTACGGATAAAATTCCTTGAATCAAACAATTATCCGGCTAAGTATACATCAGCACAATACTTTCTGAGCTCATCTTCGTAACTTCTACTACTTTTTCTAGCCATAATGGATATCTGATACAATAGTTCTTCGCTTTGTAATGCACTTTCCAAAAACGCTTCAAAAGGAGGGTCATCATGCAGTTCCATAAGCCAATAACACTTAGCTTTCAGAATAGGAATCAAAATACTTTTGTAATGAGGTGGTTCCCATTCTGGTAACACTTTTAAAATTTCTAGCAAAGCCGGATCGATCTCTCCTTTGTTATACAAGACCGCCGCTTTATTTATAAGTGCATCTGAAAAAAGTGGATTTATTTTAATGGCTTTATCAAAATATGTTTCTGCTTGTTCCATTTCTCCCATGATGTAGTAAGTTGAACCAATATTGTTTAATACATGTACATGATATGGATTTCTCTTTTCAGCATCCAGATAAAGTTGCAATGCCATTTCAAAATTTTGTGCGCCATAATAGTAATTACCCTTGTACCAACTAATAGGGGTTGAAGTGGCATCTATAGTGTAGAAATCAGTGTTAATTTTTTCAATTTCAGTGATCTTTCCGTTGAGTTGATATTTAATTAAATGTTGCTCATTTTGGTAACGATAAATACTTATCCAAGCTACCAGAATCAATAGTATAAACCAGGTTGATTTTAAAATCCATAAATAAACATTTCCAACAGCTTTGAGCCTTTTTATAGATATTGCCGGGATAATTCCTAAAATGAACAAGGTGGTTAATTCAATTCGTTCAAAAGGAAATGAGAAAAAGGCAATTGCTGAAAAGCAAAAGAAGATAGACAAGCTGACAAATTTGAAAAACACATCTTGTTTCCATTTGATGATTTTCAAGAGGATAAATCCGAAAATAAATAACAGCAAAATCAAACCAACTACTCCTTGTTCGGTTAAAATATGGACAAACTCGTTGTGTGCTCTTTGATAATAGACTTCACTTTGCTCAGCCTGTGTGAATCTAAGAGGAGAATTTAATATTTGAATTTTCCAATCTGCAGTTCCCTGACCAATAATTGGACTTTCCTGCCAGATGTCAATTGAGTTCTTCCAAATTCTGAGTCGTTCATTTCCGCTTCCATAATTGGTTTCTAACAGATAAGAAATTTTGTTGTTTCCGGATTTTGCGACAATAAAAAAGGAAGAAATGGCTAAAAAGGGCAACAATAAAAGAGTGATTTTTAATTTTTTGTTTTTCACTTTTAATGTCCAAAAAATGAAAAGAAGCATGGGATAAATTCCAAAAGCTATAAGGTATGCTGTTCGGTTTTGGAGTAAGAGGATCAATGCTAGAAAAAGCAACACAATGATTCCGGTAAAGATATTTTTCCAATAACTTTTTGACCAGAGTGAAATAATAAAGGGAATGCTAATAGTCAAAAATTGAGCAAATTGGTTTCGGTGCCCGAATGAATAACGGTATTGATATGTGCTTTTGTGGCTATATACGCCTTGAATAATATCATTCAGAATATCATAGAGTGTATACACGACAAGTGGAGTAAGTAGGACAATCAATATGATTGCTATTATCTGCCAGCCACTTTTGAGCAGTTCAAGTTGTAGGATTATAGTGGTTGAGACAATACTTAGTAGTGGCGGTATTAGTACTAAAACGCCATCCCAGGGATTATTTGATCTGAGTGAATTAAGCCCAATGAAAAGAAGTAGAACTAAAACTGTGATTTGTAAAATTGGGTTGACTTGATATTCATTTTTCAATAGCAGAAGTGGAGTTATCAAGAGAGCTGCTAAACATATCCATTTTGGAAGGGTTGAATAGTTCTGAATGTCTCCTGCTTCCACATAAATGAAAATAGCAAACATCAAAATCAATAATATGATTTTCAAATCTGTTATGTCCAGGATTTTCTTCACAATTGTTTTAGGTATAGCGTTCTAAATTAATGATCCTATGTAATTCAAATCACAAAAGAACGACTATAGTATATATACATTTGTACTAAAATTAATGAAATGGCAACAGTAAATTTAACAGCGGCAAAGTTCCGTGACGAAATATTTGATTACACTACTAGCAATGAGTGGAGCTTTAAAGGAGATAAGCCAGCCATCATTGACTTTTATGCAGACTGGTGTGGACCTTGTAAAATGGTAGCTCCGGTTTTGGAAGAATTATCAGAAGAATATAAAGATCAGATTACGATATATAAAGTAGATACTGAAGTTGAGCAAGAATTAGCAGCAATTTTCAGAATCAGAAGTATCCCTTCAATATTGTTTATTCCTAAGGAAAAACAACCAATGATGCAGGCGGGTGCTTTACCAAAAAATGCTTTAAAAGAAGTAATTGATAAAGAACTTTTGGAGGTTTAATTAGTTAAGATCGATTATTAAATTAAATCGGGCCCTCTCTTTTGAGTGAGCCCGATTTTTTTTGAGAAAAGTATTACTGTACTGTCAAAGTAAGTGCAACCTGATTGGTTAAACCGTCTCTGTTGGTAACAGTAAATGTATACTTGTTTGTTTGTCCACTAACTGTGTCCATGGTAGTGTTGAAGTCATAATCATACATGTCTTCTTGACTTGCGTCTAGATCAACATTATATATAGACGTATTGGCACCACCGTCAACTGATTCTGAGATGTCGAATTTTTTCAAAACATCTTTTCCTTCAGTTTTTTCAGCTTCAATTCCAATTGTTACAGCTGTACCTCCCGGTAGAGTTGCATCAGCAGATGTATAAGTTCCACCGGTTTTAAACATAATTTCCGGTAATTCTCCTTCATCTTTTTCGCATGAATTAAAAGCTGTCATCATTAATGCACTTAGTGCTACTGTTTTAAATATTGTTTTCATTTCAGTGTTTTAAAATTTAAATTGTCTTTAATAATTAAGCCAGGTTTAGTTTTTGCTGAAATGAAGGGCACTAAGGTGGTGGTCTTTTAATGTCTTTTGATACGGATATGTATAAAGGGTCTCTGTTATAAATACTTTGTTTTTTCTTTTTTAATTTGAGCAAAGATTTTATTTCCAATAATGCATAATTCTCAGGGTGAATTTTTACCTCGAAATTTCTTGTAGGTTCTGCGTTTGGATGGTTTCTTAAATTTGTTTCACGGATATCCTTTATAGATTCAACTATTAGTTGTCCATTGACATTTTCCATTTCAGTGATGTCATATAGCACACCTTGAAACTCAAACTCCTTCATGTATTTCACCCAATGAATTTCTGTCATGCTGTGAAAGACAAAAGTTTGATGGATGACATTTTTATGTTTAACTGCGACAAACATTTCTCTGGCATTACTATGTGTAGTGCTGATTGTGATTAATAAAATCACCAGAAACCATATGTTGCGAATTTTAAATGTCAATTTACTTTTTCTTAATCCAGCTTATTTTGGCGTTTAACATGATGCTTCTTCCTTGATTTAAAAGTCCTAATGATTTAAATCTTGAAAGGTGATTGTAATATGATTCGTTCAACAAATTTTTCCCACTTAAACCTAAGTCTAGTGTGAAATGATCTTTCTTCAAAGAATAGATAATGGCCGCATTAAAAAGATAATACTGAGGAGTTCCAATTTCTTCAGTTGCCAAATGATATTGGTCAGCAAAGTATTCACATTCTACAAAAGCTTTTAGCTGTTGATCATCCTTTAATTCTGTAGTATAGTTTACAGAAGCTACAGCTTTTTGCGCCGGAATATAAGGTGTAAACTCTCCGTTATTTGCTCTGCTTTCCATTCCGGTATAAGTCGCCTTGAATTGAAGCCATTTTACCGGAGTAATTGAAACTCCGGCTTCAAATCCGTACTGTTTGGTGTCTTTTTGTTTGAATCTATAAACCGGGAACCCAAACCATTGTTCAGTAGTTGGTGCTAAATAGATGTAATCTAAAATGTAATTGTAAAAAGGGCTGGCTGATAGTTTAAACCACTTGTTCTGAACTGAAAACAAGGTATTTCCTGAAAACAGGTATTCGTTTTTAAGTGTCGGATCACCAATTTCATAAGTAAAGATTCCTTCATGCAAACCATCAGATGATAATTCTGCCAGGTTAGGTGCACGGCTTCCGGTTGCTGCATTTAGTTTAACAGAAAAGGATTTTGAATGGTATGATAATCCACTTAAAAAGTTGTAGTAAGGAGCAATTTTCCTGAATGGATACAACTCTTTAGTATCATCATTAATGTTTTTAGTGGTTTTGGTTTGTATGTACTTTTCGCCTATTCCCCATCCATTTTCAAGCGACAAGCCATTATTAAATTTTGTTTCAACTACAGCTGAAATGTTGGCTTCTTGCATATTGGCATCCGGAACTATTTTACGAGCTCCAAAATTGGTGTTGTTCTCAAAAGACCCTAAAGAAGAGAAGATTAAGTTGCTTTTTTCAGAGACTTGCTTGGTGTATTTTACAAGATATTGAAAAGTAAATAAGTGCATGTTTAAACTAATTGCTCCTCCACCTTCATTTTCCATTCTTTCATTTGACTGTATACCAACATTTACAGATAAGTTGGATTTTTCATCTAGATAAATGGTGTTTTCAGATGATAGAATGTTAAGCAATACCAGATGAGCAGGATTAACATCCATACTTCTGCTCCAGCGTTCATCTTCCTCAATAAATGAATAGGCATCTTGAAAAATGAAACCAAAACGGTTGAAAGAGCTCATGTAATGATTATTAGAAACCCAGTTATTTTTCTTAAAACCATAATCTGTTTTAAGATAATAGCCGTCAAATCTGCTATTTACAATTCGTTGATTGTTGCCATCTGTATAATCTGCGTAATTATCAATTCCTGCCCTAATTCTCCACCAGTTTTTTCCATTGTTAGTTTTGTATCCAAGCTGCAATTTTCCACCCAATGAATTTGTATTAATTCCTGTGGACACATCAAAAACAGAATGATTAAGTGGAGCAGGAAGCTCTTCAATTAAATTAATAACGCCGCCCATGGCTTCAGATCCATACAGGATGCTCATTGGTCCTTTGATGACTTCAACTGAGCTGAGTCCCATACTACTTAATCCCAAACCATGTTCTTCTTGCCATTGTTGGTTGTCAAACTTTAAACCGGACATTAATACGAGAACACGATTACCACTTAAACCCCTAATGATTGGTTTTGAAATTCCATTTCCACTGGATAAAACTTCAACGCCAGGTTCAGATGCAATGGCTTCTGTTAAATTATATGACCCTAAAAGACCCATGCTGTCCACATCAATTTTACTGATGTTTAAACTGGTTTCTTCAATTTGATGATTTCTATATGAAGTAACGACAACAGGTTTAAAGGTTTTTGGTTGCAGTGTGTCAATTTTTTGACTAAATCCCATTGCAGGAAACAACAATAAAATTGTAACAAAGTGATTAAGTTTCACTTTGATAATATTAGAATAGTATGTCTGAATTTTTTGTTGTATCACGCAATGATTTTAAAAAGTGTAGAACACTTGAAAATAATCTGACTTCAGTCGTTGAAGCCAAAATCTCCATAAGGGAAATGTGATACTATGAAGGAATTTTTAAACTACAAAAACGGATGTAGATTGGAATAACGGTTTTGGAATCACCCGAACCGAATTTTAGCTGTTTATGCTGAGAACAGGAATTTCCAAGTGAATTTTGAAGAGAAATAAAAGTAAGAAGACCCTCATCATGACTGTCTGAATCTTCTTCGTCTTCTTCTTCATCCTCCAGGTTATTATTGTCAGTTTCATTTTCTTCTTCTCCCTCACCATACGGTAAATTATGAGATTCAGAAATGCTTGAAACATCCTCAACTAGAGAAAAAGAAATTTCAAAATCAAGATTGATTTCTTTAATTTCACTTTGTCCAAAAACTATTGCTGAGGTTGAAATGAAAACAACCAGAATTAGGAATCTGAAAGATGCAATGCTATTTTTTAAAAGGTGAGTCAAATCAGCATTTTAGTGGCCCCAAATTACGAAAAAAAGAAGTTTGGTAATAATACTTACTTAAAGATCTTCTTCCAACAGAAATAAAGGCTGACACTGGTTACCGCAAATACAATGAAAAAGTAAAGCGCTTGAGTAGTATCTCCCAGTATAAATTTCCCGGTGCAAAAGAGTGCTGAATAAATGGTGATTGTTCCTAATACCATGCTCAGTACTTTATACCCCATGTTTTTAAATTTGCCTTCATCCGCAAATGCTCTTTTTTCAAATTCAGGATTTAGGTGCTTATTGTTTTTGGTGATAAATGTAACTGCAACCCAGGCTACAGTGGTAATTAGAATTCCACTTAGCAGTTTGGTAACTGCGTCAATTTCCATTAGTTCATTTTTTTCTGCAGTAAAGAAAAACATGGCTACAAGAAAGCTAACAGTCATTGCGGTAATTTCACTGTATGGATTAATGTCCTTCCAAAACCATCTTAGAATAAATAACAATCCGGTTCCCGCACCTATGGTTAAAATTAGATCAAACGCCATTTTGGCTTCTTCTAATATTGGAGCTAGTGCAATAGCAAAAACCATCATTAAAACAGTAGATAGTCTTCCAACCATTACTAACTGTTTTTCTGTTGCATCTGGCTTGATGAATCTTTTGTATAAATCATTAACCACATAAGATGATCCCCAATTAAGATGGGTAGAAATAGTTGACATAAAAGCAGAGATCAAAGACGCAAGTACAAGTCCCAGAAGACCTGCCGGTAAATAAGTAAGCATTGCAGGATAAGCCAAATCATGTTTTACTAAATCGGGATTCATATCCGGATATTCGGCCTGTAATGATGCAATATCAGGAAATATAACCAATGATGCTAAACCTATTAAAATCCATGGCCACGGGCGCAAAGCATAATGAGCAAAATTGAAAAATAAAGTGGCCTTTGTTGCATGTTTTTCATCTTTAGCAGAAAGCATTCTTTGCGCTATGTATCCTCCGCCTCCAGGTTCAGCACCAGGATACCACACACTCCACCATTGAACTGCTAGAGGGATAACAAAAGCCATTAACCAAAGCTGTTCATTTGAAGATTGTGAAGGAACAAAGTCTAATTTAGATTGTACAAGCTCATTTGATAAGAGTCCGGACATGCCGCCAACTTCAGGTAAGTTAACAATGTAATAAGCAGCCCAAATTGAGCCGATCATAGCAACAATGAATTGGAAAAAATCTGTGAAAATAACACCTCTTAATCCTCCTAACATTGAATATAAAATGGTAATAATCCCTGTTATCCCCAATGTTTTCCACCACACCAGGCCTAACATTGTTTCTCCTATTTTAATTCCCGCTAAACAAACGGTAGCCATAATAACAATGTTGAAGAATACACCTAAGTAAACCGCTCTAAACCCTCTTAGAAAACCCGCTGCTTTTCCCTGATATCTGATTTCGTAATACTCTAAATCTGTAGAAATTCCCAATCTTCTCCATAATCTGGCATAAACAAACACGGTTAACATTCCTGTTAAAAGAAATGCCCACCAAACCCAGTTACCTGAAACACCATCTTGTCTAACAATTCCGGCTACAAGATTTGGAGTGTCCGCCGCAAAAGTTGTGGCCACCATTGATACACCCAATAACCACCAGGGCATATTTCTTCCGGATAAAAAGAACTCGCTTGAATTTTTTCCGGCTTTTTTAGTTACAGCAACACCAATCAATAGTGTGATTATAAAAAATGAAATGATAATTCCCCAATCTAAAGCAGATAGTTGCATGGCTGTTGTTTTGCTGTAAATGTATATAATTTAATTGATCAGGCTTTCTTGCTCATTTTAGGTTTTGCAACCAATTTTATATTGTTATTTTTGCAGCACTAACTATTGCTACTTATGGAAAAAGTCAGGTTTGTTGTCGGAATTACCGGCGGAAGCGGAGTGGGTAAAACTACGCTTATTGACGGCCTGCGCAAAGAGTTCGGCGAGCATGTTTCCACTTTTTCTTTGGATAACTACTATCTGCCAAAAGACAAGCAGCAATTAGATGAAAACGGAATCATTAATTTTGATTTGCCTTCTGCTTTAGATCTTGAACAAATGCAAAAAGACTTTGACAATTTAATGGCTGGAAATGCCATTCAACAGGAAGTCTACAATTTTAATAATCCATCCAACCAAAAAGAATACCTAACTATTGAACCTAAAAAATTACTCATTGTTGAAGGGCTTTTTGTGATGCATTATGAGTTTTTAAGAGCTGCATTGAATTATTCAGTGTTTTTGTCAGTTGATCCTGACTTACAGTTAGAGAGAAGGTTAATGAGAGATGTTAAGGAGCGCAACTATTCTGAAAAAGATGTGCTTTATCAATGGAATAATCATGTAATTCCTTCGTTTGAAAGTTTTGTTAAGCCATATATGAAACAAGTTGATTTGGTCATTACAAATAATGATCGCTTTGATGAAAATATTCATATCTTAACATCTGTAATTCACCAAAATCTGGATTGATTAGCATAAAAAACTAAGCTATTTAATCATCTGTTAATGAAAAGTACCGCCAGAAAAAGATTCATCTTAGGAGCATCTATCGGTTTCCTTTTATGGATTATAGGTGCGTTTTTGCATCACTTTCAACTGGTAACCGGTTTGGATGAAAGTGTCGTGGCTGATTTTCAGGACAATTATCTGGAAACCTGTGAGGAATTGACCGACATTACACAGGAATTCATTGATAAAACAGAAAAAGTTAAATCAACAAAAGACAAGTTTGAAAAAGCAATAGAAATTGCATCAGACACGGATTTTGAGTTTTACCTCTATAGACATGATTCCCTTATTTTATGGACCAATAATAATCCTGTAATACCGGAAAGAGCGGATGGAAGCTTTTATCAAGAGGAAGTACTTTATCTTGATAATGGATATTATCAAAGTCACGCAGTAGAAAAAGATTCATTCAGATATATTTCCCTCTTTAAGATTAAAAATGAGTACCGTTATGAAAATGAGGATTTAAGCAATAATTTCAGTAAAGAACTAGATGAAGATTTTCCGGCCAACTTAACTTTTCAAGAAACCAAATATCCTGTTTTGGGTGTAGATGGAGAAGTTGCTTTTTATGTGGCAGATAAAGAAGATGTTTCTCCAAATGAAAACACCGAATTGCTCATCTTCTTTGCATACCTCTGTGCCTTTATTATCCTTCTTCAGCTTTTAATTAACGCTTTTCAAAAGCTCCTCATCAAAAAGCCTTTTCTACTGATTGTTTTTCCAATTATTGTTGTTGGATTGAGATACTTGTGGCTTACACTTGGATGGGAAGGGTTCATGAATAATTTTGAACTTTTCAATCCCGAATTATTCGCCTCTTCTCAGTTTGTTCCTTCACTAGGAGATTTGATCATAAACGTGGCAATTTTTTACTTTTTAGTCCATTTTTTATTAAAAAGGACAAGAAATTGGTTCAAACAGGGAAATAAAAAGCTAAAACTGGTATTTTTTGTAGTTCCACTTTTTTTAATGAGTTTTTATGCTGCTTTTAAAATCAATGATATCATCTATAGTTTGGTTTACGACTCAAAAATGTCTTTTGATTTGGAGCGTTTGTTTGACTTTAGCTTATACTCTTTCCTAGGTCTGGCAATTATTGGAGCCAGTTTTTACGCCTATTTCAAATTGTTGCAATACATTATCATCCAGTTAAAGAAAAACGAGTTTGAATGGAACAGGTTAGCCTTTTTATGGACACTATCTTCAGCTACTTATGTTACCATTGACCTAATTTATTTTGATCACTCATTTTTAACCTCACTTTGGCCGGTAATTTTAAGTGGATTTTTGTTGTGGTTTGAGTTCAAAGAAAAAGAGTACAAGTTTGTTCATGTTATCAGTATCGTAGCATTTATCTCCTTTTATGCTGCATATATTTTACAGGGATATTCAGACAATAACGAGCGAGAAATAAGAATGGCTGAAGCTCAAATGATAGCAGAAGACAATGATCTATTTGCTGAGTTTGAGTATGATGATATTGAAAAAGATATGAGTAGGGATCATTTCTTGCTTCCATACTTTACCACAGATTTTGATCAATCCGAATTCTCTGAATATCTTGAAACCTCTTATTTCAATGGGCTTAAAAATGACTATGATCTGACATTTTACCTATTTAATTCAAATAGAAAAATGATTGTTGATCTCGGAAATTATGAGATTCGAGATTACGATAGGTTTGAGGAAATCATTACCGTTTCAGGACAACAATCATCTATTAACCGCAACATCTATTTTATTAAAGATTACACCGATAAGCTTACCTACATTGCCAAATATCCGGTTTATGGTGAACAAGATGACACCTTGTATGGATACATGCTCACGGAGATGAGGTCAAAGAAGTTCCCGGAAGATATTGGCTTGCCATCCCTTTTGTTAGATGGAGGTGCACACGCATATCATAGATTAAAGGAGTATTCTGTAGCCAAATATGTGGACAATAAATTGGTGACAAGAAAAGGAGAATATGCTTATCCAACTATTGGTAATGATTGGAACAAAAAGAATGCTTTTATCAATATGGATGGATATAACCATTATGTGTACCAGGAGGTAGATGGATTTACAACGGTTATTTCTAAAAAGATAAAAACCAAACTATACCTCTTCACTTCTTTTTCATATCTGCTGATAATGTATGGTGTACTGTTACTTATTCCTCTCGGTTATCAGCAATTAAGGGCAGGAATCTCCTTTAAAAGTATCAAACTTAACGTCAAAATTCAGGTTGTACTTATTGGATTAATTTTAACTACACTCATTGCTTTTGCCATAGGAGCCGGAACTTTTGTGGAAGAGCAGTACAAGCAGAGTAATGAAGGATTTATCAAAGAAAAGTTAGGTTCAGTTAAAACTGAACTGGAAAACAAGTTTTATCCTGAATCAGAATTGAGATCAGATTTAGCGGTTTACTTACAGTATTTACTGATTAAGAAATTCTCAAAAGTATTTGCTGTTGACATCAATGTGTACAATACTTCTGGTGAATTATTAGGAAGCTCACAACCTAAAATCTACTCAAACGGATTGATATCTCGTAAAATGAATGCCCAGGCATTTTGGGAAGTTCATTGGGATAAAAAGAGTGAATACGTGCATGAAGAACACATTGGAAACTTGAATTATTTATCTGCATATGCACCTTTCTTTAATCAAAAAGGAGAGTTTTTAGCCTATGTAAATGTGCAGTATATTTCAAGACAAGATGAATTGGAAGATCAGATTTCAGGATTTTTATTGGCCATTATGAATATCATGGTTTTGATGTTAGCTATTTCAACCATCTTGACCATTACCATTTCAAATAGATTAACACGTCCATTAAAATACATTCAGGAAAGTTTAAGACACGTTCAACTTGGGTCCAAATACAAACCTATTGAGTATGATGGATCTGATGAGGTTGGAGAATTGGTAAAGGAATACAATCTCAAGGTTGAAGAATTACAGCAATCTGTTGAAGCTTTGGCCAAATCAGAAAGAGAAAGTGCCTGGAGAGAAATGGCCAAGCAAGTGGCCCATGAAATTAAAAATCCTCTTACTCCAATGAAGCTTTCTATTCAGCATTTGAAGAGAATAGTAAATGTAGCAGATGAAGAATCTGCTGAAAAGTTAGACAGGGTTTCAAAATCTTTAATTGAGCAAATAGATGCCTTGACGAAGATTGCAAATGAGTTCTCCAACTTTGCTAAAATGCCAAAACCAAATGAGGCTGAACTTAATTTGGTTGAAATTGTTCAAAATGCGGTAGCGGTTTTTAATCAAGATGATGATTATACTGTTGAACTAGATATTCAATCAGGCAAAGAGGCCATGATTTGGGCCGACAAAGATTTGTTGTTGCGTGTGTTTAATAATTTAATTAAAAACGCGAGTCAGGCTATTCCGCAGGAAGTAGAAGGGAGAATTAAGGTTAAAATCATTGCTGAAGAAAACGAGTTTATTGTAAGTGTAGAGGATAATGGAGTTGGAATTGATGATGAGGCTAGAGATAGTATATTTGTACCTTATTTTACAACCAAGTCAAAAGGTACAGGTTTGGGCTTGGCCATGACAAAACAAATTATTGAATCAATGTCGGGTGGTATCTGGTTTGAGTCGAAAGTTGGAGTAGGAACAACCTTTTATGTATCATTCCCGGTTTATAACAGATAAGATTGGAAACGTATAGCTTAATCATAGGAATTTCGGGGATAATAATCATCTCTTTTTTGTTCAATATCATTTCAAAAAAGACGAATATTCCGTCTGTTTTATTACTCATTATACTGGGTGTAGTTATCCAACAATTTGTCCCTGAAAAGTGGAATACAGATGAGTATGCCGACCTGGATACACTAGAAATAATTGGAAACATTGGTTTGGTAATGATCGTGTTGGAAGCAGCCTTGGATTTAAAACTGGCTAAAGAAAAAATGGGATTGATTATCAATTCCTTTCTAGTTGCCCTTGTAGCTTTGGTACTTTCATCTGCAGCAATTGGTGCTATCATATATTTTATGGTTCCAAACGCAGACACGTTTCTTAAGAGTTTAACTTATGCCGTTCCACTTTCAATTATGAGTTCGGCCATTATCATTCCATCTGTTGGAGGATTAACCGGAATGAAGAAAGAGTTTATGGTATATGAAAGTACTTTTTCTGACATCCTGGGAATTATGGCCTTTTACTTTTTAATAGGAGCTGAAGAAGGAGAAACCGGAGGAGAAATAGCGTTGAGTATTGTACTTAACATATTGGTGACGGTTGTAGTTTCTATAATCCTGGCCTATGTGCTAACGTACATTTTCCAAAAATTAAAATCTCAGGTAAAGCTGTTTTTGATTATTTCATTATTGATGTTGATGTACGCCTTAGGTAAAAAGCTGCATTTATCATCACTACTCATAATTCTAGCATTTGGATTAGTTTTAAATAATACGCAACTGTTTTTCCGTGGCAGATTAGAGAAGTACATGAATGAAGAAAAGGTAAAGCCTATCATGCATGATTTTCACATTTTAACACTGGAATCGGCATTTGTAATCAGAACCTTTTTCTTTGTTTTGTTTGGAATGTTTATCACTTTAGATACCATTTTTAATCTCAATGTGACCCTGGTAAGTTTGGCAATTTTGGGAGCGTTATTTGGAGTGAGGTTCTTGGTGTTAAAGTTAATTGTACGTACAGATATAGTTCCTCAACTGTTCCTGGCGCCTAGAGGGTTAATCACTATTTTATTGTTCTTTGTTATTGGGGCGCATCCTTCATTTGTTATTAAGGATTTTAATCCTGGAATATTGTTGTTTGTTATTATGATAAGTTCTTTGATAATGACATGGGCACTCATTAGGTATAGAGGACAAAAAGTGGCAGATGTGATTTTTTCTCAATTGCCAGGTAAAAGAATTGACGAAGATAATGACGGCATCAATGATGCAAGTGAAGATGATGTAGAAACCAATGTAGAGAAGCAGGATTTTAACAACTTCTAGTTTTTCTTTTTCACTTCATTGCTTTCCTCAGTTTCAACCTTAGGTTTTTCTGGAACAATTTGATAGTTGATAATGATTTTAGGGGCAGCTTCTTGTTGCTTTGGTTGATAGCCTTCTTTCCAGTATTCTTCTTCCGGTTCAATGCCTAAATCCTCTTCAATTTCATACATCAACTTTTTTGGTTGAGGTCCATTTTTTCTATAGAAAAGAGCAATCATTATCCCTCCAATAAAACCAAATGCATGAGCTTCCCATGATACACCGGGTTGATTAGGGAAAATGCCCCATACTGTACTTCCGTAAAGAAAAACAACAACTAAAGAAACAGCTGCCACACGCATGTTTCTCCTCAAAAATCCGCTTGTGATTAAAAAGGAAGTCATCCCGTAAATAACACCACTCATTCCAATGTGATAGCCATTGTGTGCAAATAGCCATATGGTAGCTCCGGTAAACAAATAAATAAAAACAAATGCTTGTGCTGCAATGGTTCTATAATGATAAAACATCATCCATGTTAGAATTAATGTAGGTACCGAGTTATTAATGATGTGCGCAAAATCTCTTGTGCTGTGTAAAAAAGGAGAAGTTATAATACCTATTAGTCCCTTTGCAGTTCGTGGATAAATCCCGTATTTGTACCAGTCTAAATCAAGCGCATATTCAATTGCAAATACAGCCCACATAAGGGCGACCAATGAAAGGGCTATGCCAAATGAAATGCGTGTGATTTTAAGCTGAAACATAGTCTGCAATGAGCAATTACCAGGCCGTGCTTAAAATTGTGACAAATAGGCAGAAAAAGTGTTTTTCCTTATTCTACTGTTACAGATTTTGCCAGGTTTCTAGGTTGATCCACGTTACAGTTACGCATTACAGCAATGTGATAAGAAATCAATTGGAATGGTATAGTTGCTAAAATTGGTACCAGGATATCATCTGTTTCTGGAATTTCAATTGCATGGTCAGCAATTTCTTTCACTGAAGTATCTCCTTTGGTAACAATGGCAATGATTTTACCTTTACGCGCTTTTACCTCCTGAATATTACTTACAACTTTTTCGTAGTTAGGTCCACTGGTTGCAATAACAAACACAGGCATTTCCTCATCAATAAGTGCAATAGGCCCGTGCTTCATTTCTGCCGCCGGATATCCTTCTGCGTGGATATAGGAAATTTCTTTCAACTTTAATGCTCCTTCTAAGGCAATTGGGAATGAACTTCCTCTTCCAAGGAAAAGAGCATTTGAAGCGTCTTTGTAGATTTCAGCAACTTCTCTGATGTAGTCATTACTCTCAAGAAGCTTCTCAATTTTTTGTGGTAAAGCTTCCATTTCATTTAACAAGTTCTGGAACTTGGTGTCAGAAATGGTTCCGCGTTTTTTACCAATCATTATGGCCATCATAGCCAATAAAGTTACCTGAGTGGTAAATGCTTTTGTGGATGCTACGCCTATTTCTGGACCGGCATGTGTATATGAGCCTGCATCAGTAATTCTTGATATGGAAGAACCTACAACATTTACAATTCCTAATAAAGTTGCGCCCTCTTCTTTGGCCATTTTCAAAGCAGCCAAAGTATCTGCAGTTTCTCCAGATTGAGAAATAGCAATCACCACATCATTTTGTCTGATGATCGGATTTCTATATCTGAATTCTGAAGCGTATTCTACTTCAACCGGAATTCTTGCCAATTCTTCAATATAATATTCACCTACCAATCCGGCGTGCCATGAAGTACCACAGGCAACAATTACAATACGGTCTGAATTGGCAATTTGATCTTCGTAATCTTTCAAACCTCCTAAAGAAATCCAACCCTCAGAAGCATTTAATCTCCCTCTAAAAGAATCGTGAATAGCTCTTGGCTGTTCATAGATTTCTTTAAGCATAAAATGGTCATAACCACCTTTTTCTAACTCCTCAATTTGCAATTCCAATTCTTGCACATATGGAGATATTTCTTTATTGCTGATGTTGACAATTCTCAAACCATTGTGTCTGTCTACAATGGCAATTTGTTCATCCTCTAAATACACCACATTTTTAGTGTATTCAACAATTGGAGTAGCATCAGATGCGATATAATATTCATCTTCACCTAATCCAATAACAAGTGGTGAACTTTTTTTGGCAGCAATTATTTTATCCGGATCGTCTTTTGAAATAACAACTATTGCATAGGCTCCATGAACTTCTCTCAAAGCCATTCTGACAGCTTCTTCAATTGAAACCCCACTGTTGTTTTTAATTTCTTCTATCAAATGAACCAATACTTCGGTATCGGTTTCAGTTTTAAACTCGTGCCCTCTTTTTGCAAGAGATTTTTTAATTACGTCGTAATTTTCAATGATTCCATTATGAACCAAAACCAAATTACTGTCGCCACTTGAATGTGGGTGAGCATTTGTGTCATTGGGTAAACCATGCGTTGCCCATCTGGTATGTCCAATCCCAACCGTTCCTTCTGTTGACAGACTTTCAGCATAATCAACTAAATGTTGAACTTTCCCCTGCTTTTTATAAACTTTTAAATCGCCTTCATCCAGTAAAGCAATTCCTGCACTGTCATATCCTCTGTACTCAAGTCTGCTAAGACCTTTTATCAAAATAGGATAAGCTTTTTTATCCCCAATATACCCAACAATTCCGCACATGCTGATTGAAAATTAATAATCTGTATAAGTAATTTCTAAACGCGCTCTATTTTTTAGACTGCTATTTGGTCCATTAAAAATAACTCTTTCTATAGATGAAGCAAAGAAACTTGGAGCGTAAATTCGATAACCTTTATTCTCTATTTCACCATTTAATATTGCTTGTATTTCTAATGTCAAATTAAATCTATATTCCTTCGCCGATTCACTATATGCAACGGTACTTGAACTCAAAGAGTTGGAAATATTGTAGTCTAAAGTGAATTCAGAATTGTTTTTATCTACAATTCTTGCAATGAACAATGTTTTAGGAGGATCATAACTATCTGATACAAAGTTTTGTATTGGTAAAATTAATTGGGCTTTATTGATAATTTTTCTATCCTCATTCCCCAGTGAATCTTTGTTCAATTCTTTGATATGAGGAAGTTGAATTACGGCCCATGCAGATCCGCCTTGAGTATAAAACTCATTTTGCCCATTAGTAGAATCTACCAATACATCATAAACAGATGTACCGGTTCGGTTATATTCTATTCGGTTATATCTGGCAGCAGAACTATTGATATTAAAGTCGTATTCTTTTGAAGTAGGGTCACTTACTGTATGGAAATATAAAGTAACCTTAGACAATGGGTTTTCTAATGCAAAGTATAAAACACTTCCTTGATTTGGTGCTAAACCGCTACCATTAACTTTGACATAAATTCCTTTAAATGCACTAACAAAAGCATCATCTGAAGTCATGTTTCCTGCTTCGTTTATAGCCACAAGTTTATCTCCTAATAATGTTGGGTCAAGGTTGATGCGTAAATGTGCAGACAAAGTATCTCCATTATCAAGGGTGACATCTGACAACACATCAGGGTAAATAACTTCAGTACCCGTAACTACTAAATTGCTGCCTGTTGTATTGGGTTCTTGAAAAATGTAATAGTCCTGATCATCCCTTACTAGATCATCAGTAATTTCATATGCTTCAACTGTAATTGGATCACCTAAATTTGCATACCATTTAATTGATGTGTACTGTAATCCTAATACAACTGAATCAACTATAACTTCTCCGGGATTGGCAGAAAAAGCCGGATTTGAAGAGGATAATCTTAGCTGTGACACGATTCCGCAATCTACTGATCCAAAAACAGGATCATTATAATATCCTAATAAACTAACAGAGGTTTCATCACTTGCCATTGAATCAAGTGTATCTGTATAGGTCAAAATGGTAAATGTATCAGACTTGATGACGTTTAGTCCTTCTCCCTGTAAATTGTTACCAATGTTGGTTTCTTCTTTTTTACAAGACAGGGTTAACACTATGCTTATAAAAAAAGTAGCGGAAAGTTGAAAAACTCTCCGCTTACTCATTATTGTAATTTTGTTTCTTGACATTAATTTTCAACTAGTTCCTCAATGATTTGATCATAAAACTCATCTACTGGTTTAACGCAAGATTCCTCTGAAAAGTATTCAAGGAATGGTGTCCCGGTAGTTTGAATTTCTGACAATAAGTCGTCATGAATGTTTTCAGAACCCTGAACAACACCATCTGACACATTAATTGCCATTTTGTTCAAAGCAACAAAGTCAGTGTCTTTCAACAATTCAATGTCACTTTCATCAAAGCCGTCAAATTTAAGCTTATTGTGGAAGTTAGTATCCCAATTTTTGTTAAATCCTTCGTCATAAATTGAGTAAACAACTTTTGTGTCTTCAAAATGAGGATCGTTATTGTAAAGTTTTTTAATGTATAATGGAGTTAAGGCAGTCATCCATCCATGACAGTGAATGATGTCCGGTTTCCATCCTAATTTTTTTACAGTTTCTAATACACCTCTTCCAAAGAACATTGCTCTTTCGTCATTATCCTCAAAATAATCTCCTTTATCATTGCATACTGTAGCCTTTCTTTTAAAAAAGTCTTCGTTATCAATAAAGTATACTTGGATTTTTGCCTGTGGCACCGAAGCTACTTTGATGATCAATGGATGGTCTACGTCGTTAATGATAAGGTTCATTCCAGACAATCTAATCACTTCGTGTAATTGGTGTCTTCTTTCGTTAATACAGCCAAATCTTGGCATGAAGGCACGAATTTCTTTCCCCGACTCCTGGATACCTTGAGGTAATTTTCTTGCTACTTGAGCTATGTCTGTCTGTGATAAAAATGGAGCGATTTCTTGAGAGATAAATAGTACTCTTTTCTTTTCCATAAAGTATGTTAACTGAATATTGTTTACAAAATTACGAAAAAAATGGCGAATATTCAACCGTAAAGTATAGATTTGTCGGTTGCTCTGTACTATTCTGAGCCTCTAAATAATGAAAGTAGCAACAGATATTTCATCTCTTCAGAACATTCTACAGGCTTTAAAATCTAGTAATTCAGATGCAACCATAGGCTTTGTTCCTACTATGGGAGCGCTGCATCAAGGTCATTTAAGATTAGTAGAAAAAGCAAAAGAATCTGCTGATTTTGTGGTAGTAAGTATTTTTGTTAATCCTACTCAATTTAATGACCCAAAAGATTTAGAAAAATATCCCAGAACAGTTGAAGCTGATAGTCAAAAACTTGAAAAAGCAGGTGTAGATTTACTTTTTTTGCCAACTGAAGAGGTAATGTATCCAAACGGAAAACCTACTGACTATCAAATTGATTTAGGTAGACTGAATGAAGTGATGGAAGGTAAATTCAGAAAAAATCACTTTGAAGGGGTGGCAATGGTAGTTGAAAGATTCTTTAGAATTGTTGAGCCAAACAAGGCTTTTTTTGGTTTGAAAGACTTTCAACAATTAGCAGTGATAAAGCGATTGGTGAAATTGCGTCAATTCAACATTGACATTGTGCCGGTAGAAATTGAAAGAGAGTCAAGTGGCTTAGCCATGAGCTCAAGAAATATGCTGTTAAGTGAAGAAGAAAAAAAGCAAGCTTTGGATATAATAAATTGCTTGAATTTTGGTTCAGCTAGAGTGGGTCAAGAAGTAAACCCGCAATCATTGAAAGAGATCATGATTAAGGAGTTTGAAAAAGGGCATCTAAAGCTGGAGTATCTTGAAATAGTAGACAGCAATAGTTTGGAGAATGCCACGAGCTTTGAAGGTTCTACACAATGTTGCGTTGCTGCTTATTGCGGGAGTGTAAGATTGATTGACAATATGAAGTTCAGTTAAAAAATAATGAAGAATAATCCTTACTAAGCTAAATTGGTTATTTTTGCCCCCTATCATTTTTTGAAACACATTTATTATGTCATACTTATTTACTTCTGAGTCAGTATCTGAAGGACATCCTGACAAAGTATCTGATCAAATTTCAGATGCATTAATCGATTATTTCATGGCTTTTGATCCACAATCAAAAGTAGCTTGTGAAACACTTGTAACTACTGGGTTAGTAGTGCTTGCAGGAGAAGTAAAATCATCTGCTTATTTGGATGTACAAGAAATTGCCAGAAATACAATTGCTAAAATTGGATACACAAAATCTGAATATCAGTTTGATGCGAAGTCATGTGGTGTTATTTCGGCAATTCATGAGCAATCAGATGACATTAACAGAGGTGTAGATAGAGATGATCCAATGGAGCAAGGAGCAGGAGATCAAGGAATGATGTTTGGTTATGCTACCAAAGAAACTGAAAATTATATGCCTTTGGCGCTAGACCTTTCGCATAAAATTTTGCAAGTGCTGGCTGATTTAAGAAGAGAAAATAAAGAAATTACTTATTTGAGACCTGATGCAAAGGCTCAAGTAACTATTGAATATTCAGACGATAATGTTCCTCAAAGAATTGATGCAATCGTAGTGTCTACTCAACATGATGATTTTAGCAATAATGATGAGGAGATGTTGGCGAAAATTAAATCAGATATTATCAATATCTTGATTCCTAGAGTAAAAAGTCAACTTTCTGCTGATTTACAAGGTTTATTCAACAGTGACATCAAATATCACATTAATCCTACAGGAAAATTTGTGATTGGTGGACCTCACGGTGACACTGGATTAACAGGTAGAAAAATTATCGTTGATACTTACGGAGGAAAAGGAGCTCACGGTGGTGGTGCATTCTCAGGAAAAGATCCTTCTAAGGTGGATAGATCTGGTGCTTATGCTACAAGACACATTGCTAAAAACCTTGTTGCTGCAGGTGTAGCTGACGAAGTTTTGGTGCAAGTTTCTTATGCAATTGGTGTTGTTGAACCAATGGGAATTTTCGTTGAAACTTACGGAACTTCAAACATAGACATGACTGATGGTGAAATCGCAGCTAAAGTTGCTGAGATTTTTGACATGCGTCCTGCTGCTATTGAACAAAGACTTAAATTGAGAAATCCAATTTATTCTGAAACTGCTGCTTACGGTCACATGGGAAGAAATTCTGAAACTAAAAAATTGACTTTTACTAATGGTGGTCAATCAAAAACAGTTGAGGTAGAAACTTTCACTTGGGAAAAATTAGATTACGTAGATAAAGTAAAATCTGCTTTTGGATTGTAATCAGATTTGACAAAATACTGAAACCCGATTCTTTTACAGGATCGGGTTTTTTGTTTTAATGTTGGATAATTATTTTCCTTGTCTCGTTAAAATGTTCGCCTTTCAAATGAACAAAATATAGGCCGTTTTCAAGTACAGAAACATCAATGGGCTCGATTGAACCTTCGTCGTTTTGATATACAATTTTTCCTCTGGAATCTACCAGTTTAATGAAGCTCGGTTTTAATGTAGTGTTTAATTCAATTTGAATTTGCTTGTTGGCAGGATTGGGGTAAATTTTGAAATGTTCATCTGCTATAGCATCTAACAAACCTAAATCTGTATTCACTTGCACACAACCGTTGGGAATAGAGTCTGTATCTGAATAGTGTAAAGTCAGTTGATTGAAAAAACAGCTCAAATTACCTGCACCATCATACAAGGGCATACTACCCGGAGTATTAATTAAAGACAACGAACCTATTCCTTCTACCCAAATGGTGTTGTTTGTGCCAGCCTGACCCGGGTTAAGCGCAGTTAAATAAAAGAACTTGTAATCTTCACCATCATCCAATGTGATCCATTCAGTAGAATCTAATCTAAAATATCCGGGATCTGAAGGTAAAGGGCTAATGGGATTGTGAATCTCAACAGAATCACCAACTGCTAACGAAAAATCATAAATCAAAAACTCCTGACTGTTTTTATCGTCCCATATTTTATACAGAAAAACCTGCCTATCATTAGTGTCTTCTCTCAGTAAAAATGTTCTGGAGATATAATGATATCCATCCAATACATGAAAATGATCCCCATTTATAAGGGTGTCTTTGTCCGTGAAATAAACATCTTCTGTACAACCATTGTTGCAAGTAACAACATGCCATTCGTTAAAATGTTTTAACAAAGGGCGATAGTTCTGAGCTGTTGCACTTAGCCCAATTAAAAGGTGAAAAAACAATAATACTAGTTGATTTTTGCTGTTTTTCATGTCCTAAATATCAGAAAACTAAACTTTTTTTTAAAAAAATAATTTTCAAAGGGTGATATTCCTAAAACGGTTTAATATGCATGCATAACAAAATGTATCAATCGATAGTTGAACACGTTATACCGATAATTGACATCAAATGTCGGATGAATAGACAACTGTGCATATTTTACCTCCGTCTTTTATATAGAACATTTGTTAACCAATTTTAGTCAAACTTTTTACAAACGTATTTTTTATCACACATGACTACGCTTAAAAACACAAACTCCTATGAAATCAATTTCAAACTATTCAAATGGTCTGGTATGCGCTATAAGCCCATTGTATAAGAATCACAGATTAAATGCAATCATAACCAACTTTAAACTTGGTTTAAGCATACTTATTTTTTCACTGATTTGTTGTGTTAATTCTACCTATGCAACACATGTTGTTGGAGGCGGAATCACTTATTCGCAATTAGAAAACAACAATTATCTTATTACTGTTAAACTTTACAGAGACTGCTCTCAAGGAACTGCTCAGTTACCAGGAAATGTTAATGTACAATGTAGAAGAGGGGATGGATCTGTTCCTGCTGGATACAGTTCTTTAGTATTACCTCAGGTTTCTGTAACAACTTTAAATCCTGCTGTTCCTGCGTGTGCTTTTGATCCGGGAATTTGTGTTTCAGAAGGTGTTTATCAGGATATCGTCAATATTCCTCCTGGTGCCGGTGGATATCATTTGTACTACAATATTTGTTGTAGAAATGGTACGATAGGAAACATTGTCAATCCATTAAATGCAGAGGAAACATTCTATGCTTACATTCCTGACAACAGTACTTTGTCATCTGCAGAGAATTCAAGTCCTTATTTCTTAGACAATCCTCCCGTATATGTTTGTGCCGGGCAACCATTAGACTTGAGTTTTATGGCCTATGATATCGACGGAGATTCTTTAGATTATTATTTCTACACGCCTTTTGATGGTCAAAATAATGGTGGTATCACATACGGACCTGGAATGCCGCCAAACAACATCAACATTTCACCTGTTACATGGCAAGCTGGCTTTGGAGCAACAGATCCATTGGATGCTGCTCCTGGATTATTGCCGGGTTTAACAATAGACAACAATGGTTTAATTAATGGTGTTCCTACGGCTCCTGGCCAATATGTGGTTGGAGTGATGGTAGATGAATACAGAAACGGTGTTTTAATTGGAAGGATAAGTAGAGATTTTCAGTTCAATGTTATAAACTGCCCTCCTCCTATTCAAGCCATGATTGATGTTCCTAATGTTTGCAACGGATTAAATGTGACTTTTGATAATCTATCAACCGGTATTTTTAATGATCAATGGTGGGATTTTGGAACTGCTAATCCGGCTGATACTTCGCATGCATTTGAGCCTAATTTTGCATACAATGCGCCGGGAACTTATGATGTTACTTTAATTGTTCAACCAGGTACTGAATGTGCCGATACTATAACATACTCATTGACTATTCAAGATCCTGTGAACTTTAATTTAACTGTAGATTCTATTAGTTGTAATGGTTTAAGTGATGGTCAGGCCAATGCATCTGCTACTGATTTAACGTATACGTATGACTGGAGCACAATGCAATCGGGTAGCTCAATTCAGAATCTTGCAATAGGAAACTATTGGGTTTATGCTACCAATACGATTGGTTGTACAGACACTCAATTTTTTAATGTATATCAACCAAATACTTTGGACGTTCAATTTGTTCAAAATGATCCGCTTTGTTATGGAGACAATACGGGTTCAATTCAAGCATTAGCCAATGGTGGAACAGCTCCATATACTTATCACTGGACTGTTCAAAATCAATTTGGTGATGTACTAAATAATATTGGAGATGGATATTATCATCTTGAAGTAACTGATGCAAATGGTTGTGTTTTAAATGATGGAGCTTCTCTAAATGAACCACCTCAATTAACGGCTATACCTGTTGTAGTGAACAACGTAAGTTGTCATGGATTAAATGATGGCGCAGTTAATGTGAATATCAATGGCGGTACACCTGCTTATGCAATTGACTGGTTAACATTACCGAATGACAATACATATATGGATAATCTTGCGCCTGGAAATTACATTGCAGAAGTAACAGACGCTAATGGCTGTTTAAGTATTGTAAATACGCAGATCACTGAACCAGATTCATTTTTTGTAGACATTGTTATTATCAATCAAGAAACTTGTACCGGTTCAAATGGGGCGGCTTTTGCAGATGTGACAAACGGAATTGGAAACATCAATTTTATTTGGGCTCCTGGTAGTCAAACTACTGATTTTATCAATGGTTTATCAGCTGGTCCTATTCAGGTGATGGTTCAAGATGAAAACGGGTGTACTGATCAGGCAAATGCAACAATTATTGATCAACCAACAGGATCCGCAGTTGCCGGTAATATCGTTCCTGTTAGTTGCCAAAATGGTAATGATGGACAATTTGAAGTATTAATGAATGGTGGAACTGCTCCATTCAATTATGAATGGTCATTTAATGCACCTAATCAAAATACAGCTGTCAATTTATCTGCCGGATATTATTGGGTAGCCGTTACTGACAATAATGGTTGTGTTGATACGCTTGATTTTAGCATCAACGAATTGCCTCCATTAGAAGTACAACCAATTATGGTATTGGGACCACTTTGTAATGGTGACAGTAATGGTGAAGCGCAAGCCGAAGCTATTGGCGGAACGGCTCCGTACAATTTTAGTTGGAATACAATGCCAATTCAAAATGTTGATCATGCTACAGGTTTAGCAAATGGCTTTTACACAGTAACTGTTACTGATGCAAATAATTGTCAAGCACAAATGACTGTTGAAATTGTTGAACCACAAGCTTTGGTAGCTGATATACAAGTGTTAGGTAACAATATTTGCTTTGGTGATAGTGCCGGAGTTGCTTTAGGACAAGGTGTTGGAGGAACTGCACCATATACCTATTTCTGGGTTGAAACCGGAGAAACAACTGCTCTTATAGGACAATTACCGGCAGGTAATTATAATCTACAACTTACAGATGCTAATGGTTGTACAGCTGCCAACAATATTGATATTGTGCAATATGACAGTGTAGTTGCTGAAGTAATATTTGATGAAGGATTTTGTCCTGGAGATGAGGTTGATTTTTACGTACAAACAAATGGTTTAAATAACCAATACGATTATTACTGGTTTGTAGATCACAATTTACAAGGTACTTCAAACACCTTTACTTATCCGATCAATGATACTTCAGTGGTGGCCATAGTTTTGGTAAATATTGGGAACTGTCCTTCAGTTGTTGATTCAGTTACGGTTGGTCCTATCATGATGCAGCCAAATAATGTAACGGCATTTGCGAGTCCTGATACCCTTTGTTATGGATTGAATACTGAATTGGCAGCAACTGTTCAAGATACTTCATATATCACATCTATTAGTTGGAATCATCCTGATTTAACTGGCTTAGGAGTTCATAGTGTTTCTCCTACTTCAACCACAGATTATATCATTACGATTGAGAATGTTTGTGGAGAGCAGCAATCAGATGTGGTTACAGTAAATGTGTTTGAACCTCCTTATGCTCAAGCTAATGTTTATGGTTTAACGGGTTGTGAATCTATTGATGTAATGTTCGATTATACTTACGATCAGCAGTATGTTTATAGTTTGCAAAATGTAGCCTGGGAAATTCTAAATGAGCAGTACAATGAGGATTCTCCTACTTTGAACTTTACCTTATCTGCACAGGCAAATGCAACACTCTACTTGACATTTAGCAATGGATGTACATTTGAGTATGATACTTCATTTGCTACAACAGTGTATCCTAACCCTGATGCCGACTTTTATTATAATCCTGACCCGGCTTTAGAAAATGAAATCACTGAATTTATAGATATCTCTTATGGGAATACACAATATTGGGAATGGTATGTAGATGGACAGTTCATTTCAAATGATGAAAGACCAACTCATGTTTTTGATGCTGCAGGATTTTATAATGTAATGCAGATTGTTGAAGACGAGAATGGATGTATTGACACCATGAAGCATGAAGTAGAAGTAATAGGGAATTACTTGATTTATGTTCCAAATGCTTTTACACCGGATGGTGATGGTGCAAACAATACTTTCAAGCCGGTTGTAAGCAATATTGAAACAGATAACTATGTATTTCAAATCTTCAACAGATGGGGAGAAAAGATATTTGAAACCACTGTAATAGAAGATGCATGGGATGGAACATTAGAAGGTGAGTCTGTACGTGACGGAGTTTATGTATGGAAAGTAAAATTCACCGACAATCAAGGAACAGAGCATGAGCGATACGGGCACGTTACATTGCTTAAGTAGGCTTATCTAACTAAATTTGAAAGGGATATAATTGATGAAAACTTAATTATATCCCTTTTTTGTTGATCAGCACCAACAATTTAATGTGCATGCATAATAAAAAACTTGACAGCAATTGATTATTTTCTTAACTTATGGTCAATAACGTTGTTCGGATACTACTACAAACAATTTACTTTTTTATTACTACACAATTTTCCGGGCAAGAAACTCAGTCCTATGAAAGCTAAAGCAATTACTCTATTTGCCTTATCAGGCATTTTTTCACTTTTTTCATATGCCGGATCAGATATCACTATCCAGGTTATTGAAGTTCTAAAACCAAGTTGTAATGGTTTATCCAATGGTTCAATTCAAGTTGAAGCACAAGGCGGTGAAGGCCCCTATGAATACAATTGGAACACTTTTCCAAATCAATTTGCCGAAAAAGCACAAAACTTAAGTGCAGGCGTATATTTTGTTCATGTCAAAGATGCGAATGGAAATACTGCCTTTACCTCAATTGAAATGTCCGACCCTTCTTTTTCCCTTTTAACAAATGATCAAACATCAAACATCAAAGAGGTTGATTTAACTGCTTCAGTACAAGGTAAATCAGCAGGCTATGATTATGAGCTAAACAATGAGCTTATTTCTAGTCAAAAAATCACCGATTTGGAAACAGGTGTACACAAATTGGTGGTAACAGATGCTGATGGTTGTACTATGGTGCAATATCTTGAAGTATTCTATAAAGTTAAAGATGAGAATACAGGAAGCAATTTTAAATCATCAACCAATTTGGATAGTGAAGGAAAGCAAATAAGAATTTCAAATTTGTACGCTCAATCTGGATCAGAGATGGGCAATTTCAAGATAAAATTGAAAAAAATCGAATAATTTTGGGTTAAACTAAAATTTAGATAGTTAAAGGAGTGATCAATTAAGGTCACTCTTTTTTATTGCAAACCTAGGAGTTCTAAAGTTTCATTTGAGGCTTGTTGTTCTGCTTCCTTTTTAGATTTTCCTTTACCAAGACCCCATTTTTTGTCATTAATGACTACTACAGAGGTATATAAATAGTCATTTTCTCTTGAAGCCTCTTCAGTGATTCTGTATTCGATTTGCAATTTATTTTTCTGGCCCCAAATAAGTAATGCACTTTTAAAGTCAATTTCTTGCTCCAGCACCTCATTGAGGTTGATGTAATTGCGAATAATTCTGGTATTGAAGACCTTTTTTGTGATTTCAAAATTAGAATCAAGATAAATAGCTCCGATCAATGCCTCAAAAGCATTTCCTTCAATTGTTGCTATTCTGATGGATCTGCCGGTTTTATATCGGATATGTTTGGCAATTCCAATTTCTGCACCAATAGCTGCCAACATTTTACGATTGACTATTTTGGCTTTTACTTTGGTTAGGAAACCTTCGTCTTTATCGGGGAATTTATCAAATAAATAGTCTGCTACGATTAGGTCAATAACAGTATCTCCTAAATATTCTAGTCGCTCATTGCTTTTTAACTCATCTTTAGTGTTGCTGTACGATTTATGAGTTAACGCACGTGTAAAAAGCTCCAGATCTTTAGGTCGATAACCAAATTTCTTCACCATGAAAGAAATAACAGCAAGGTCACCTTTACTCCTTTTCTTACCAAGAAATAGCCTTAACAATTTATTTAATCCTTGTATGACTTGAAAATGACAGAGGTATTATGACCTCCAAAACCAAACGTATTAGTCAAAGCGTAGTCAATATTTCTTTCTTGCGCTTTGTTAAATGTCAAGTTTAGTTTACTGTCAATCTCAGGGTCATCAGTAAAATGATTTATAGTTGGTGGTACAATATTGTTTTGTATTGCTTTAATACATGCGATAGCTTCAATTGCACCGGCAGCTCCCAACAAATGCCCTGTCATTGACTTAGTAGAAGAGATGTTTAGATTATAAGCGTGCTCTCCAAACACATTTTTAATAGCTTTTGTTTCAGCTATATCTCCTAAAGGAGTTGATGTTCCGTGCACATTGATATAATCAATTGCTGAAGGATCAATTTTAGCTTCTTCTAACGCTTGTTTCATTACGCTAATAGCACCTAATCCTTCTGGATGAGGAGCAGTAATGTGATAAGCATCAGCAGACAATCCACTACCTACAATTTCGGCGTAGATTTTAGCACCTCTTGCCTTCGCATGTTCTAACTCTTCCACAACGATAGCACCAGAACCTTCACCTAATACAAATCCTTCTCTGTCTTTATCAAAAGGACGAGAAGCAGTTTTAGGATCATCATTTCTAGTAGATAGGGCTTTTAACGCATTAAACCCACCAATTCCATGCTCGTTCACACAAGCTTCAGAACCACCAGACATAATAATGTCTGCTTTTCCTAGGCGGATTAAATTAAAAGAATCTATCAAAGCGTTGTTGGATGATGCACAAGCAGATACAGTCACGTAATTAGGTCCTCTAAATCCATATTTAATTGAGATGTGCCCAGCGGCAATATCCACAATCATTTTAGGAATAAAGAAAGGATTAAAACGTGGTGTACCATCACCTGCAAAATAGGATCTGGCTTCTTCCTGGAAAGTATATAACCCTCCAATACCTGATCCCCATACGACCCCTGCACGGTCAAGGTCGATTTTTTCCAGATCGATCCCAGCATCTGCCATAGCTTCCGCAGAGGAAACCATGGCATACTGAGAAAATAGATCTAGTGTTCTAGTTTGTTTTCGATCTAGATGATCTTCAACATTAAAGTTTTTAATCTCACATGCAAATTGAGTTTTAAACTTACTTGCATCAAATGAAGTAATTGCAGCTGCACCACTTACACCGTTTTTCAAAGAATTCCAATATTCTTCAACAGTATTCCCAATCGGGGTTAGTGCACCTAATCCAGTTACAACAACTCTTTTTAAATCCATGAATAGACCTTAAGATTAAAAACTAAATTTTGAAAAGGTATTACTAATTACTTAGCGTTTCCTTCAATGTAAGCGATAGCATCACCTACAGTTTGGATCTTTTCAGCTTGATCGTCAGGAATAGCAATGTTAAATTCCTTTTCAAACTCCATGATCAATTCCACAGTATCCAAAGAATCCGCACCTAAGTCGTTTGTGAAGCTTGCTTCTGCAGTTACTTCATCTTCAGCTACACCTAATTTGTCTACGATAATAGACATTACTCTTGATTTTACATCAGACATAATAATCTGTTTTAAGGTTTAATTCAGTCTGCAAAGAAAATACTTAAAAGCAATAAATCAAAATTTACTCATAAAATATTGCAATGTCGTCCAAACTCTTTCTGCTCAGATTAGGCACAGTACAGTCTTTAACAGGATATCCTATAGGCAATAATAAGAAAGGTTTTTCATTATCCGGCCTTTTTAGTGCCTCTGAAATAAAATTCATAGGACTTGGTGTGTGTGTTAATGTGACCAAACCTGCATTGTGGATAGCGGTAATGAGCATTCCTGAGGCAATACCAACAGATTCATTGACATAATAATTTTGCGTTTTGTTCCCCTCTTCATCAAAATCATAAGATCTTTTAAACACAATAATTACCCAGGGCGCAACTTCAATAAACTCTTTCACTTCATTGGTGCCAAAAGGTTCCAAATCCTTTAACCAACGATCACTCATTCTTCCTCCGTAATTCTTTCTTTCTTCCTCCTCTGCTAATTCACGTACTTTCTTTTTTAAATCAGCATTTCTTATGATGCAAAAGGTCCAAGGTTGTTTATGTGCACCTGATGGAGCAGTTCCTGCACTTTTTACAATGTTTTCAATTACTTCACGCGGAATATCTTTGTCTGAATATGTTCTTACAGATCTACGCGTGTTTAAAAACTCATAAAATTCTTTTGACCGTTTAATCATTTCGTCATCTTCATAAACGGGTGCTGTGTAAGGAATAAAATTTTCTTTAACCCCTGCCATAATTTGAATGTTGATTCTCTTTAAAAGTAGTCATTTATTTTAGTTTGTTCCGGTTTAAACAACGTACCTTTGCAAATTACTTTTATCTTGTAAAGGCGGATGAGTCAAAACACACACATAGCAATTTTTGCTTCAGGAGGTGGATCAAATGCTGAATCCATTATCAGGCATTTTAATGCGGTAGATGATATAGATGTTAGTCTAATTGTAACAAACAAAGCTGACGCTTTTGTAGTTGAGCGAGCAAAAACACATGCCATCCCTTATTATGTGCACACTAAAGAGGATGTTGATAATGGACAATTATTAAAAATGCTGTCAGAAAAGAACGTTGATTTTATTGTTTTGGCAGGATATCTTAAAAAGGTAGGAGATGATTTGATCCAAGCTTATCCTAATAAAATTGTCAATATTCATCCGGCTCTTTTGCCAAAATTTGGAGGTAAAGGTATGTACGGAATGAACGTGCATAAAGCAGTGGTTGCTGCAGGTGAAACAATTTCAGGCATGACGATTCATTTTGTCAACGAGCATTATGATGAGGGACAAATTATTGAACAACATCAATGTGAGCTGGATGAGGTAGATTCTGCTGAAGATGTTGCAGCCAAAGTCCTTAAATTGGAACATGCTTATTATCCAAAAGCTATTGAAAAAATAATAAGACAGGCATGAAAGATTTTGATTGGATAGAGATAGCGAAGGCTTTTACAATTTTATTTGCGGTAATAGATATTATTGGCAATGTTCCAATCATAATAAAACTCAAAGAAAAAGCTGGAGAAATTCATTCACTGAAAGCTTCTATTGTTGCGTTTATTTTAATGTTAGTTTTCCTATTTGCAGGAGAATTTTTGTTGCAGTTACTAGGAGTTAATATCAAAGCTTTTGCGGTAGCAGGTTCTTTGATATTATTTGCACTTGCGGCAGAAATGATTTTTGGGGTAGAGTTATTTAAAGATGATCAAACAAATTACAAAATTGTCTCTATTGTACCGCTGGCATTTCCTTTAATTGCAGGAGCCGGAACTATGACAACTTTGATTTCATTAAGGGTAGAGTTTGCGGCCATCAATATAGCAGTTGCCGTTTTTCTGAATATGATTTTGGTGTATGCTACGCTGAGACTTACCAGTAGAATTGAAAAATTATTGGGAGAAGGTGGTATCGCTATTTTACAAAAGGTGTTCGGAATTATTCTTTTGGCTATTGCGGTTAAATTGTTCGCAGATAATGCCAAGGAATTATTCGCTTTTGCACCGGTGAATCAATGATTTTGTCAAATATTAGGTATATTTAAAACACCTGAAAAAGCTGTGCTGCTGTGAATTTGGCACAATTTTGTATTGAAAATAAAGTAATGAACATCCAACAAACTAATTTCCAATGATTAAAAATTTTCTAGCTGTTTTTACAATAATATTTGCATTGAATTCATCTGCACAAGTATTTAACTACGGACATCAGGATTTAGCCTTCAAAAATTTGCTAAAAAACGGTGTTTGTTTTATGAAAACAGGAGATGAAAAGTTTGACAGTACATTGCTTGATGCCATGGAAAAGTACTGGACCATTTCTGAATACACTTTCGTTGAACAGTACAAACATCCGCACAAAGAAATGACAGCCATGTTTGTTACCACAAAAACAAAAACAAAAAAGCATGTCATGGACCGCAAAAATCAACACATTTTATGTTTACAACCGGCTGTAATGTGGAAGAAAGACAAACAAGTTCCTTTTGATCAAACTTTGGGTTATATGTACTACAATGGTTTTTTTGAATTGTTAGAAGAAGATGAAGAGTATTTGTTTAACAGGTATATTATTAAGGCTTTAAATAGAGGATTAACCATCATAAAAGAAAAGCGTTTTCACAACAATAACCAGGATTTGAATGAGCAAATTGCAGAAGAGATTAGAAATTCGTCCGGTAATCCTGTTGGAAACACGCTCATATTAAACAGAGAGTTCACAGTGCATTTTGTTGATGTAAGTAAATTGGACAAAAACAATATTGATTATCGTCTATTTGCTAAAGATGAATTTTTTACGGCCATTAATTCAAAAAAGAAAACAGATTACTTATTGTACTATTCTGTAAATACGAGAACAGAATTTTCTTTGATAAATATTGTTTCGGGAGATGTAATTTATACAAAGCATTTTCCTGAAGGGTATACAATGATAAAACCCAAAGAATGGAAGTTAGTGGCTACTTTTTTCTAGTCTTCAGCTTCAATTAAATCTGTAACCACATAATATCTAGGATCATCAATATCCTCTTCAATAACCGAATGGAAGGTTTTGCTGGCCTTTTTCAAGATTCGAACGCAATCTGGACTTAAGTGTTTTAACACTATGGTTTTGTCTGCGGCTTGATACTGTTTTACTAAATTAAAAATCGCCTCAATACCTGAATGATCAGATACTCTTGACTCAATAAAGTCAATTTCTACTTTGTCAGGATCTTCAGCTACTGTGAATTTGGACATAAATGTTTGCACTGACCCAAAGAATAGAGGTCCCCAAATTTCATACACTTTTGTACCGTCTTCTTTAATGTGTTTTCTAGCACGTATACGTTTTGCATTTTCCCATGAAAACACAAGCGCAGAAACTATAATCCCTGCAAATACGGCAATAGCCAGGTCAAATATTACCGTTAAGGTTGACACAAGAACTAGCACAAATGCATCTGTCAAGGGAATTTTGTTCATGATTCTAAAACTCGACCAGGCAAATGTTCCAATTACAACCATAAACATTACACCAACTAAAGCCGCTATGGGAACTTGCTCAATTAGTGGCCCGGCAAATAAGATGAACATTAAAAGAGTTACTGCTGCTATAATTCCGGATAACCTACCTCTAGCACCCGAATTGATATTGATAATTGATTGTCCAATCATGGCACAACCTCCCATTCCACCAAATAACCCATTGACAATATTTGCACTTCCTTGCGCAATACACTCCCTGTTTCCGTTACCTCTGGTTTGTGTCAATTCATCAATTAAATTGAGTGTCATTAAAGATTCAATTAAACCAATGGCGGCTAATATTAAAGCATAAGGTAAGATGGTTCTGAAAAATTCTATATCAAATGTAATTCCCGAGAATATACCGGTTTGAAATTGGGGTAAACCACCTTCAATTGTACCAACTTTACCATCAGGCAATCCATCCGTAATAAAAGATCCGACAGTACTAACTTCCATTCCACTGAAAATAACAACTCCTGCAATTACCAAAATTGCGGTAAGAGCTGCAGGAATCTTTTTAGTCAGCTTTGGTAAACCAATCATTATTCCCATTGTAAGAGCAACCAACCCAATCATTGTCCATAGCTCTGCACCCTGAATCATTTGTGTTTTAAAGCCTACACCATCTTCCAATGGAATTTTATGTCCCAAAGCGTCCAAAACAGGTTCTTTGAACATACCAAACTGAGCTGTAAAAATCACAATCGCCAATCCGTTCACAAACCCCATCATCACTGGATGCGGAATCAATCTCACAAACTTCCCTAACTTAAAAACTCCTGCTAAAATTTGAAATAGACCTACAAAAAGTAAAGTGATAAAAAGGTATTGTAGACCTTGATCTCCGTGTGCATTTCCTTCTTTTACTAAGCTAACCATAACAACGGCCATAGCACCTGTAGCACCTGAAATCATTCCTGGACGACCTCCAAAAATAGAAGTGATGATTCCCATCATAAATGCACCATACAAACCAATTAATGGATCAACTCCGGCAACAAAGGCAAAAGCAACCGCTTCAGGAACTAATGCCAATGCAACAGTTAATCCCGAGAATAACTCGTTTTTAAAGTTTTTTTGATGATTTCTGATTAATTCAAACATCCCTTCCAAAATTTTGCGCGAAGGTAGTATATTCTTTTCCTTTGGGAGGCATCAATAACAAAGCTTTAGACTAATGAGAGAATAGAGAAGATATATTTACGTCATTCCAAGATTGATAAAAGCTTGATTTAGTTGAAATTAAAATGTAACATTACTTTTTACCATTGTTATAACATCACAATTCAAAAACCTAAAACATGAAAAAATTAGTTCCATTTATTTTACTGGCAATTCTGTCTTTTTCATTTACCAATAAGCAAAAAACAAAGAAATTTAAAGGACCTGAAAACTATGTTTTTATCCCATCCGGCTCTACAGAGCGTGAAGGTGAGACGTACTCTTGCAACGCATTTTGGATGTCAAAACATGAAGTGACAAATGGAGAATATTTATTCTTCATCAAACACTTAATTGCCAATGGTAAAGAAGAAGATTTAAAAAAAGCTTTACCAGATACTACAAAATGGAAAACCAACACAGGTGGATATTTAGAGCCTTATTATAAGTATTATTTCAACCATCCATCATACCAAAATTATCCTGTGGTGAATGTTTCAAGAGAAGGAGCGTTGATGTATTGTGAGTATCTAACTCAGCAGTTAAAATCTGTATATGGTGATGTAATCCAGAACTTTAGATTGCCTACAGAAAAGGAATGGATGTATGCCGCATCATCCGGCAAAAAAGAAAATGTTTACAGTTGGACCGGACCGTATTTGAGGAATGGTGATGGAGATTTTCAAGCCAATTTTGCTCACATTGGAGAGCAAAATATTACTATGACATCTGATGGTCCAAGAGTAGTAGCAGATTCATTAAGAAAAGAAAATTTTGATTTTCTCGACACCTATATTATTGCGACAGGTGATTCTTATTGGCCAAATGAATTTGGATTGTACAATATGTGCGGAAATGTTGCAGAAATGGTGAATGAAACTGGGTTCACAAAGGGTGGAAGTTGGAGATCAGGTGGATACGACATTAGAATTGACCACAAGGAAAAATTTACCCAAGGCAGCCCTAAAGTAGGTTTTAGACCAGTAATGACTTTTTTGAAAGTTGATTAAAGTTTTTTAAATACTGACAATACGTCTTTATAAGATGAACTTACGGGAATTATTTTTTCACCGATCAACAAACTGCTTTTATCAAAACCATCAACATGATTAATGTTAACCACGAAAGATCTGTGAACTCTTTGTAATGTTTCGGACTGAACTTCTTTTTGAAAGTGATTCAAATTAAAAGAAAGGCTGTATTTTTTTTCTTTTGTATGAACTAAACAATAGCTTCCATCTGCTTCAATATGAGTGATGTCCTCAATGGGAACTTTTTTATAAAATTCATTGCTTTTGACAAACACTGCATCCACATTATTATTTGATGAAAATTGATGATCAGTGAAGTTATTAATAGCCAATTCTATTGAGACAATCAGATCTTTTTTGTTATATGGCTTTGTTAAAAAAGCGTGTGGTTTAGTTTGAATGGCTCTGTTAATATATTGTTGTCCAGTGTTTGAAGTAATGTAAATTATAGGAACATTTGATGATTTCAGAATTTCTTCTGCCGTCTCAATTCCGTCTAAATCTCCCTTTATATTAATATCCATTAAAATGACATCTGGCTTAAATTCTGAGAACATTTCAATGGCTTCCTGACCTGAAATTGCAATTCCGGCCACATGAAACCCTGCATTACTTAAATCACTTGAAATATCTTCGGCAATTAGAACTTCATCTTCTACTATGAGTATGGATATTTTCATTTGATCAGTTTAAAGTCTTTAATGTGAATAGTATATTTTAATCCCCCTTGATCTGATAATTCAGTTACGCCATTAATCTGTCTTATAAGTGAGTTTACTAATTTAAATCCAAATGAATCTGAATTTTGTACCTCATTTACTTTTCCTGAACCATTGTCCTTTACCATAAGTAAAAGTTCATCTTCTTTTTCTTTTAATGATATTTCCAATTGCCCTTTGTTACTTTTATTATAAGCGTACTTAAGAGCATTAATCACTAGCTCATTAATTATTAATCCTATTGGAATAGCAGAGTCAACATCTAGTTTGATTTGATCTAAATCTGATTTAAATTCAAATTCATCTTTACTGTATCCAAATGATTCTAATAATCCTTCAACAAGAGTAGGAATGTATTGTTTCATTTCAATTCCTGAATAATTCTCGTTTTGGTACAGCAGTTTATGAATTAGTCCCATTGATTTAACTCGTTCCTTCCCTTCCAACATGGCCTTTTTAGCGGCTTCGTCTGAAAGTGATTTCTCGTGTAAACTAAGGATACTGGAAATTACTTGTAGATTGTTTTTAACCCTGTGATGAATTTCTCCTAGTAAGAGTTCATTTTCTTTGTTTTTCTCCTTTAATTTCTTCCTATTTATATACAAAAGTGAAAGAAGAGAAAGTAAAACAATTGCACCAATTAAAGCAATCAGCAATAGTCTCCCTCTTTGTTCATTTACCAATGATATGTTTTCATTTTCAACTTGCTGATTTTTAATTTCTAATGTTTGAATTTTAATGGAATCTTCTTTTTCTTTTAATTCATATCTTATGCTCAATCCTTCTGCAGCAGTTGAATTTTTTTCAGATTTTAAACTATCCAAAAGTTCAATATACTTTTCGTGGTAGTCAAATACTTCAGGTGTTCCATTTAATGTGCTAAAGGTTTGTATGTAGTTGTTATAGGCTTTCATCTGAAGCTTCATACTTCCTACTTCTTCTGCAAACTTTACACCTTCATTGATATGATTTTTGGCTTTAGTAAAATCCCCTAATTGAATATATGCATTTGCCAAAGCCACTTGCCCTTCACCAATAAGTCTTTTATCGTTGATTTGTTGGTAGAGTAACAAACTCTTTTCTAACAACTCGGCAGAAGCAGCATAGTTTCCTTTTTCTTCTTCAATTACGGCTAAGTTTTGATAAGAAACTCCTAAAAAATTCCAGTTTTCTGTTTTTTTAGATAACTCCTCACTCTTTTTGTAATAATAATAGCTTGAATCAAGATTACCTGACTCTTTAAATAAACCACCTATGTTAACATATACAGCGGCTAGAAAAGAATCGTTTCCGGCATTTTTAAAGATAGATTCAGCTTTTTTTAATTCTGATTTTGCACGATCATAGTCTTCATTAAACACGAGTATTTCACCTAAAGCTAATAGTAATTGACCTTGTTCAATTATTCTGTTTGCACTTTTAAAATAATCTATGGATATGCTTAGATTGATAGCTGCACTATCCATGTTCCCCTTGTAGTAATAAATATTTCCTTTTGTTCCGTAGACATACCCTAGGTCAACATCATCCTCAGCTAAAAATTCAGCAATTTCAAGCTCTTTTAGCGCTTTATCATATTCACCTAAACCTTCATACAAATTGGCCATATTGTTGGATATAGTTTGTAATGATCCCGAATCTTTGGTTTCATATGCCAACATTTTAGCAGGTTTAAAATAATTGAGTGCCGAATCATTGTGACCCAAATACATAAACATTGCACCTGTATTCACTAAACAATCAACTTGCTGACTTGCATCTTCAGCTATTACTGCTGAGGCATAGCCGTTTTTAAAATGTTTAGCTGCCAATTGATATCTACTTGTGTTTTTCAAAAAGTTACCATAGTTCACTTCTGCCCATGCCAACAATTTGTGATCAATGGGATTCGCATTTAATTCAAAATCTATAGATGATGAATAAACTTCGTTCGCTTCTTCAATCTTTCCTAATCTTGAAAGAACTCTACCTTGTAAAAAGTATGCAGTTGTAATCCAACGGTGATTTTCTTTTTGTTTGGATAGTGACATTAATTTTTCACTGTAAGGCAAGGCATCTTCAGGTTTTGTTGATAGCAGATGCTCCCCAATTTGGGAGAGTAATTGAAGCTTTTGCTCTTCGTCTTCGGTTTTAGACAATTCAAATTTTAAGCTATCTAAATAACTTTTTGTTGACTGACTAAATGAAATTGAGACGCTTGCAAAAGCGAGGAGTAGTAGACAAAATTTCATTTACAAACTGTTTTGAGTCGTTCACAAATGTAAGCAATTGACTCACAAAATAGTAGAAAGTCCTTCAAAACAACATACAGACCTTTGACCTGATTCATATTTATGAGTCGGTTAGTCACTAAAAAGAAAGAAAAATGAAAAAGTCAATTTTTACAATTGCGCTCATGGGTCTGATATTTGGCTCATGTTCAAAAAAAGTGGAGGTTTGTGTTGATGGCGACATGAACCCAGAATTGCCTGGTACTTATACATATACCTGGTGTGGAATTAATGCCGAACATGTTGATTGGCAGTCTAGTTGGGGTCCAACATATTCTGGTCATTCAATTAATGTTGATTTTGAAACAAAAGGCTTGTATTCGTTATACGTTACTGGTTACAACGGCAAAAAAGAATCAAGTCAGAATTATTCAATTCAGGTTGGATCTTATGAAGCAAGAGTTGAGCCTCTTGATTGTGGAGCTAATCACATCTCCAATTCCGGAATGGAGATTCGTGCCTATGCTTATTTGAGTGTTGATGATCTAGACACTGATTTACACAATGCTGATAAAGTTCATTGTGTAGACTCAATAGATCTGGCCCTTGACAATTACATTAATGGAACAGTAGGTTCAAATTATTATCAGGCAGGAGGTTTTACAACCCTTGGTGATGGAACTTATTTCATTTATGTGCAGGATATCAATTCAGGACAGAATAATCTGCAATCTATTCACCAGTCTCCTTATTCAAGTGCTTTGTACGTGTATAACGGAACAACTGATGACAAAGTAAATCCTACACTTAATCAGAATTCTTCTAATTCTTTTTATGAATTGGTTAGCAAGGAGTATATCCTTACTGATTTATGGATAAATGGAGCAACAACTCCGGTTTCTGCTTGCAATGCAGATGATGTAATTACTTTTCATTTAGATGGAACCTGGACGCATGATGTTGGTGCAGATGATTGCTCTGGTAATCAAACAAACAGTACAGGTAACTTTTACATTGACGCTTGTCACGATATATCCAGTATACAGTATCAACTGACGGTTAATGGAGGCACATGGTCTACAGCTTCTGTACAATTAAATTGCAACAGCTCAGGAAATACAATTGATATCACATTGTATCAAGGTGGAAACACTATTCTTCAAAAGTATACAGCACAATAATCTTTAAAAAATCAATAAAATGAAAAAATTTATAACAACAGCTTTGGCTATGTGCATGGTTTTTGCTGCCATGGCCGGAGGAAAAGAAACCCTAATTGAACAAATTAAAAACAAGGGAAAAGTAAATGTTTACATTCAATTTGCACCAATCGCACATGACCCGGGTTCGGCAACAGGATCTACATCACCTTGTGTAGCGAGCAAATTCAAAGAAACTTCAGAGTTTACTGAGGAATACAAGGCTCATTCACAAAAAATAGTGGACCTGTTAAACAAGCAGCTAAAATTAACTGAGCTTGCTTTAGGTGATTTGTCTACTATTCCTGTAAAGAGTGAAATGAATGACATGAAAATCTATGATTGGGCAAAATCAGGCGAAAAGTTTTTTGGATTGATTACCGTTTCAGGATCTTATAAAGCTACTGCTAGTACAACTACAAGTGAAATAGAAAATGCTTTGTGGATTCCGTCCAGATTGATGTTTATTGAAATGAAGGACAATGGCGGAATGAGTTTTATTGAACAAACTTCACTTGGTACAGCTATGTCTGAAAAAAAGATGAGCACGGGCTGTGAAAAATACGCCTATTTCAAGGAAAACTTCCCAATCAATGATTTACTGCAAAAGTTTCAGGAAGGATACGAAAGTAAAATTGAAGATTTTGCCTTGAAACAATTAAAAAAGTACGATAAAGCACAGAAAAAGAAAAAATAATAGAAATGAAAAAGTCTTATATAATAATGATGGCATCTGTGTTAATGATGTCATGTTCAAAAGAAACCGAGTTTGATATAAACACAATGGATCAAGATCAAGCAGCACTTGGAAATGTAGAAGTAAAGCTTTTTGGTTCATATGAGGGATGGTTAGCAGAAAATTCACCTGCTTATACATTTACTTCAGATGCAAACGGAAAAATCAATGTCACTGAAAAAGTAACTTCCGGGAACTATTGGATTTGGGCAGAAAAAGGTGATTATTCTAGTTGGATTGGCACTACAAGTAGTGAAACAGTCCCAAAAATCACAGTAGAAAAAGGAGAAATTGTAAACTTTGATGTTACACTCAATGAAAATTATCATCAGTATCTGGCCGGTGAAAAATGGAAGTTGGTTGATTATGTAAACAGCAGTGGAACTTCATTTTGGAATGCAATGGGTTCATGTTATCAAGACGATTTTCTTGAATTTAACAGAGACATGACATTTTATTTTGACGGTGGAGATGAAGTTTGTACAGGTTGGCCTCAAAAACAGGATCTTCCTATAGATATAGTAAAGTCTGCTTCAGACAAAGTTGAAATGCAATACTTTGGACCTTGCTATAAGTTGAATAGTACAATTCATACAGATCCGGATGGTTTTTCATGGAATTTTTACTTACAAGATGAATCAGCTAGCACGCAATACATCATCATGTCATATGACACTACAGCAGTTTTGAACTTAATCTTTGAGAAAGCATTGTAAACCTTTCTTTTTAACTGCACTAAAGTGTAGCAATGACTAAATGTTCCACCTTGTTTTTAAAACAGGGTGGAGCTATTTTTTTAAGGTGAGCATTAACGTTTTTGAAACCATTTCAATGGCTGTTTTTGTTTATTGTTGATCAGTTTACTATATGTACCTTTGCAAGTAAATGGAAGATAAACGATCACTCACCGATTGGCTCCCAATCACCAAAAAAGAATTGCAATATCACGGCTGGGAAGAGCTAGATGTGATTATTGTTTCTGGTGATGCCTATGTTGATCATCCGGCATTTGGTCCGGCAGTGATTGGTCGTATCGTTCAAAGTGAGGGTTTAAGAGTAGGTATCATTCCACAACCAAACTGGCAGGACGATCTGAGAGACTTTAAAAAATTTGGTAAACCTAAACTGTTTTTTGGAGTTACTTCAGGATGCATGGATTCTATGGTGAATCATTACACTGCATCTAAAAGAAAAAGATCTACTGATTCATATACTCCTGGAGGTGAAGCCGGATTTAGACCGGATTATGCTACCACAGTTTATTCCAAAATCCTCAAGGATTTATATCCTGATGTACCGGTTGTTATTGGGGGAATTGAAGCTTCATTAAGAAGAGTTACTCATTATGATTATTGGGCGGACAAACTTTTCCCATCTATTTTAGAAGACAGTGGTGCTGATATGTTGGTGTACGGAATGGGAGAGCAGCCTTTAAGAGAAATCTTACAACTGCTTAAAAAAGGTGTGCCGTTTGATTCATTGCGAACCACACCGCAAACTGCATTTTTGCAAGCTAAATCTGAAGAGATACCAAAAAACAAAAACTGGGAAGATGTAGCAATTGCTTCACATGAAGATTGTTTGAAAGACAAACTGAAGTATGCTGCCAATTTCAAAGTGGTTGAGGTAGAATCTAACAAGCTTATTGCACGAAGAATTTCGCAAGAAATTGGAGATAAAAGATTGGTAATAAATCCGCCTTACCCAACCATGACCGAGAAAGAAATTGATGCTTCGTTTGATTTACCATATACAAGATTACCGCATCCTAAATACAACAAAAGAGGAGCGATTCCGGCATATGATATGATTAAATTCTCTATCAATATGCACAGGGGTTGTTTTGGGGGATGTAGTTTTTGTACCATTTCTGCTCATCAAGGAAAATTCATTGCCAGCAGATCCGAAAAATCAATTTTAAAGGAGGTAGATGAGGTGGTAAATCACCCCGAGTTTAAAGGGTATATCTCAGATCTTGGAGGTCCATCTGCCAATATGTACAAGATGAAAGGGATTGACGAAAGCATTTGTGAAAAGTGTGTAAGTCCATCATGTATTCATCCGGTAATTTGCTCTAATTTAGATACTACGCACAAGCCTTTAACTGAGATTTACAAAAAGGTTGACGCGCATCCAAAAGTGAAAAAAGCATTTGTTGGTTCAGGAATCAGATATGATTTATTGGTGAATGATTACAACAAACAACTCCAGGCTGATGATGCTGAGGAGTATATGGAAGAATTGATTACTAATCATATCTCTGGAAGGTTAAAAGTGGCACCTGAACATACTGCAGACGATACTTTACGCGTAATGCGTAAACCATCCTTCAAATACTTTCACAAGTTCAAAGAAGCTTATGATCGCATTCAGAAAAAACATGGACTCAATCAGCCTTTAATTCCTTATTTTATTTCATCACATCCGGGATGTAAAGAAGAGGATATGGCAAACTTGGCTGCAGAAACCAAGGACATGGGATTCAAGTTGGAGCAAGTACAGGACTTTACCCCAACGCCAATGACAGTAGCTACTGTGATCTATTATGCAGGTGTTCATCCATATACCTTGAAACCAACTTTTGTTCCTAAAACAGAAAAAGAAAAGAAAGATCAACACCGCTTTTTCTTCTGGTATAAAAAGGAGAACAAACAGTGGGTAAAAGACAAATTATTAGGATCTGGCAATCAGGAATTGTACGATAAATTAACGGCCGGACAACATCAAGGTCAGCAAAAAGAAGTACCAAAGTGGTTGCAAGAAAAGAGAAAGCAGCACAAAAAGAAAAGGTGAAACTTTTTGTAATTGATTGGTTATATTGATGCCATGAAACCCAAAATCCTTTTATCAATTTTACTAGTTTATAGTGCGGTGAGTTTTGCTCAGAAAAAATCTATTGGAATCCATGTAGATGTATTAGGAGCTAAGAATGATTATTGCAGATATTATCATCCCATTGAAGGAGTTTATGAGATAAGCGATTCCCTACTTGAATTTGACAAAAAACAACTTAAAAAGTTAAAAGGACTTCATCTGATTCAGCCAATAGGCCTGGTAGAAAACAAATCTCATATTCAGGCTAATAGCTTGAGGTATCATATTGACCCCAATGATCTGTTGTATGTTAATTGGGGAATTGGCAGGGCAGATTCTGCTGCTAAATATGCTCTTTTGGATTCATTTGCGCAAGTTTCAGAAAGTGTCAGAAAAGAGAAGTACCAACAGCTTGTGATGGATTATTTCAATCCCTTTTTTATCAAACGCCACGAAGTAACTAATTATGAATATCGTGAGTTTGTTTTTTGGGTAAGGGATTCTTTGTTTAGAGAAGAGATTTATAAGTGCGATTCAATTCCTAAAATGGAAAGATTGGCTATGCTTGACATTCCGGATGAGGTGAGGAAGTATGGAATTATGGACGAAGGAGGAGATACAAAGTACGAGGATTTTGATCCTTTTATTTCAAGAGGAATTTATTCATTCAAGCAAGATATTAATTTGCCAAAAATGATTGAAAAATATCCTTTTTTGAAAGACAGTTTGAGAAAGTTTTATTTGGATCCAAATGAACGCTGGTTTAAAAGAAGAGAAATAGATGTTAAGCAATTTAAGTACAAGTACTACACCATTGAATTATCAAAAGGAAAAGATTTAACTCAAAATAGAGGTAGGTATATACTTGAACACTCAATTCCGGTTTACCCAGACACATTGGTTTGGGTGAAAGGATATATGCATGAATGGAATGACGCATTTACCAATATGTATTTTTGGCATCCGGCTTATGACAATTATCCGGTAGTAGGAATTTCATACGAACAAGCGTTGGCATTTTGTGATTGGAAAGAGAAAATGTTAAGACTTGAACATCCTGAAATTTTCAGGTATTCTTCTTTGGGCCTACCTCGTCTTTACGAATATGAATGGGCTTTGATGGAAGGCAAATCCTACGATTTGGCCAGCAATATTCAAGACAATCACATTTTGACAGATCTGGATTTGGGCGTTAATAAGGAAAGAGCAAAATTGATTGAAAAGAAAGACAGCTTGTATAACTTCTACACCAATAAAGTATGGATGCCGTGTGATGAAACTGACCCCAAATGTAGAAAACAGTTAAAACTGTTGCTAAAGCGATTTGAGAAACACGCCAAGTATAATAAAATTGAAGAATTGATGAAGATGAGGGCGTATCAAAATCACCTAATCAACAATGTTGATTTTTTATCTAACAATGTTTCAGAATGGATGGATGAAGATTTTAAATCCAATTATCAGGAATTAGCAGAAGCTTATCTGAATTATAATTGCCTGGTTAGTGTAGAGTATTGTGAAGATCAACGAAATATTGATTACAGAAAAATCAGACAAAATGATCAGGAAGGAAAGTTAATATTGGGATCTAATTGGTTTGATGAAAGGTATGAAAATGTTTACGGTGTTAATGTTGCCGGAATTCACGCCAAGACATTCCAACATCCTGACTCCTCATTTAGTACAGTTGGATTTAGATACGTCATCAGGCTTAAACCAACATATTATACCTGGAATTACTAAATCATCATTCTTTTTTGTGGCCAATCTTGCAGATTAAAGACACCTCTGTGGTGATGTTGTTTTCATAAAGATTGCCCGGATTTCTAATAATTAATTGATCCAGTACCCCAAAGGCCAATCTGCATTTATCTATGAACTTCCAGCTCATTCCAACATATACTCGGTTTTGGCTAATTCCTGCAGGTGATGAATTATTCCCAAAGTCAAAAAACACTTCGTCAAAAGTCTTTAGAAAAAGCTTTTCGTGTTTTTTCATTTGTATAGATACACCAAATTTATAGCGAAGCCTTTGACTGAAATTGTAATCAGTTATAACAAATTCATTGTCTGCTATTTCAGTTGGCATCCCAATGAATCTCTCTTCAATTCTCAATCGTTGGGAAAATTGAAACTTCTTTTTGCCAAGTACCCAAACTAGTTCTTGCCAAACATTGTGTTCAGGAACATTAATTGGTTTTGAATTTTCCAGATAAGGAAAGTTTAAAACGTAGGTGTATCCCAATCCTGGATTAAGATTCATTTTTGTAGAATAGTGAATGGATGGTCTTACAATAAATTGTTGCCAATCCATAATCACATTTGAACGGCGAAAATGTAATTCATTGAGGATGGACCAATTTTTATTCAGTTCGACAATTGTTTTGTTGCTCCACCATGTATGAACTTGCGTATCGAATGTTTTTTGCTGGGCATGAGAAGGATAGCTCAGATATAAAAAGGCTAAGCAAATTACCCTGTATAGGTATTTGACAAGAGATTTTGACATTGGTGAGCTGTTATCTCGCCAAAATATAAAAATCACCTCGCTAATTTTGTGACTTAAGTTACGTTGGGGTTTTGGAGATGCTTAGATCATAATACCCAGTTTAATTCCAGGACCTGAAAGTGAGGTGCCTACCAAAGGTAGAGAATAAGTAAGGCCGGCTTCAACCAACTTATATTTTAAATTCAATTCGGGCACAAATTGCAAGGCATATCTGGTAAAAAGGTTTTGTTGGTTCAAACTTGATTGGTTGGTCAATGAAAATACATTGGAGACAATTGGCTTTAGGCCTAACTTAAACTTTGGTTTTCGAATAAAAATCACTCCTGTGACAACATCTACATTTACATGATGTTGGTTTTTATAGTTGTTGAGATCAGCCTGATCAAACGTAATCCAATATCCATTTTGTAAACCAATGAGCAATGATCTTTTTGAAACCTCCATTTGCATATTAACTCCCGGAGATAAGAATGTTGAGTTCAATTGTTTGTTGCTCAAAAATCGGTTTGATCCATTCAAGCCAATGCTTAAATCCGGTCTTTGGCTCCAACTTAAGGCTCCGGCAGTAAGGAATAATATGGCAACTAAAAACCTCATTTATGCAGGAAAATAGTAGCTGGCACTATCAATATCGAATTTTCTGTCCATTAATCTAGGCCAAAGAGGTTTAATAGGTAATTCTTTGTTCCATTCTTCAAATAATGATTGCAGTTTTTCTAAACGTTGTGGTTGTGTACTTTTTAAATCAAATCTTTCTGAAATATCGTTTTCCAAATCATACAAATGCATCCAATTATCGCGCGTACTTAAAATCAATTTCCATTTTTCAGATTGAATGGCTTGAATGTGGTCTGTTCTCCAATAAAGTACTTCGTGGGGCTTAGTTTTGTCAGTTCCCAATATAAATGGAATTAAATCTACACCATCTAAAGGCCTATTTTCCGGCCAATTTACATGACAGTTTTTAATTGTTGTGGTGAAGATATCCATTCCGGAAACCGGATGTACAAACTTGGTTCCGGCCGGAATTTTTCCTTTCCATTTCATCATAAAAGGCACATTAATTCCCCCTTCAAAATGAGTGATTTTCCCTCCTTTAAGGGGTCCGTTATCTGTTGCGCCGGTGTAAGAAGCTCCTCCATTATCTGAGATAAAATAAATAATGGTGTTTTCTTCTAGCCCCAGATTTTTAATCTTGTTGTGGATGTCTCCAATGGCATCATCCAATGCTTTAATCATGGCCAGATATACTCTTTTATTGGTGTCCTTAACATGTGAAAATTGATCAAAATAGGCCTGTGGTGCTTGAAAGGGAACATGTGGCGCATTGAAAGGGACATAAAGAAAAAAGTTGGTGTCTTTATTTTCTTCTAAAAAATCAATAGCTTTATCTCTTATAGCAAAAGTCAAATAGTCTTCTTCTTTCACAACTTTTCCATTTTCTCTAATGGCGGCAGTTTCATGCCTTTTCATGTTCCACTGATGTTCTGCACTCATGTCATCCTGAATGTAGCTTTGATATCCCGGCGTTTTTTGACTAGGAGTATATAAAGAGAAAGCACCGTAAAAACCATATTGGTAAGTGAAGCCTCTTTTGTTTGGTACTTGCTCTTTTCCTTGTCCCAAATGCCATTTACCAATGATGCCGGTGTGGTACCCAGAAGCACTCATTACTTCAGCCAGGTTGATTTCAGTTTGTGGGATTCCTTGTTTGGCAATTTCCCATTCACGAGGGTATGATGGAGGAGTAACTAATTTCCAATCACCTAAAAATTTAGCCTTTTTACCACGGTTGTATTCAATAAAATTGGAAGGATAAAAATCCATTGGTTGGGTTTCAAAACCATATCTCTGTTGGTATTGACCGGTTAATATTGCAGCCCTTGAAGGAGCACAAATAGGAGCAGTTACGTAAGCATCATTAAATAGCACACCTTCCTCTCCAATTTGGTCAATATTGGGTGTTGAAATATGCTCGGCTCCGTAAGCTGAAACTTCGTATTTTCCTAAATCATCCGCCATAATAAGGATGACATTGGGCCGGTTATTTTCGTTTTTGACTTTGGAATTTTGATCCAGAAAAAGTTGTTTCTGGGCCAACTTTTGTTGATCCCATTCAATTTTCCAGATTTTACTTGTACTAGAAACAGAACACCCAATCAGTGCTAAACAGCTCAATATATAGATCAGCTTCTGCCTCATGCTCCCAATAAAATTTTGAAAAGTCTATTCTTCTCCTGCTGACAATTCTGTAGGAGTAATATTAACTTCAGCTTTGATATCGGTAGTTTCTATTGTCTCTTCTCCAGTCTCATAATCTTCATCTCCGAATTGAGTAAGGCCAGTCAGAGTGATTTTATCTGCAGTAATTTCACCTTCTATTTTAGTAACTCCCCAAACAGGTGGATCACCTCCGCCCGAGTATTCACCAACTAGAGCCGTGTTAATAGCAGTGTTTTTAGTAAATAAAGTGGCAAAAACACAAGTTCCGTAACCATAAGGACAAGCTTCATAAGTTGCATAATCAGTCGTCCACAATAGTAATTGTGATATATCGCTCAATTCAACTTTACCAATGACGTTAGCTACCGAATATCTAGTCATTCCAAGATCTAATGTGGATTGATATTCGTCCCAATCTCCCTCTTTTTTGATTGAGTCAATTTTGATGAAGTTATCAATGTCATAAGAAGCCATTTCAGTAGAGTTATTTGCTAACATATCAAAAGACAAAAACTGAGCTTCTTTTCTCGTTAAGTTATATTTATCCGGCACTTCTTCTTCGGTAAATTGAGACACAAAAGCAGAATCAATAACCAAGGGTAATTCGTACGTTTTTTTAGCCTTAGCTAACAACTTTTCTACATCAATAACTGGTCTATTTGGATCAACTTCAATTGTCAAAGTATCTTCAAAAGATAATGTATCTGTGGAAGTAGTGTCAGTAATGGTATCGGTGTTATCTGAATCATGTTCATTTGATTCTCCACCACATGCAATTATAATTGCCGGAATAAAAAGAAAGGCCAGTTTTTTCATTGTTTCGAATTTTGGATAAAAATATACTTTTTAAGTATCAATCATCTAAAAACTTACGAATGTTGCGTCTGTCTTTTTTGGTGGGTTTGCCATATCCCAATTGGCGGTAGTCTCTTTGAGCTTCTTGATACTGTTTGTATTTCTCAATTTCTTCTTCAGGCGTGATATCTCTTAAATATTGTTCCACCAATTTTGCACCAACCCTTTTCTCCAATAAATCGACAACTTCATACTCAAAAATGGCTGTATTTTTTTTAATAGACAGATGATCCCCTATCTTCAATTCTTTGGCAGCTTTCACTTCTTCACCATTCACCATTACTTTGCCATTTTTGACATCAGTTGCAGCCAAACTCCTTGTCTTATAAAGCCTTACGGCCCACAGATATTTATCAATTCTTGCCATTACATTTTATAAATATAACGACTGATAAAAAAGGTAGCCAATAAGAACAGAGAAAATATAATTGCCGGCATAACAATTGATTGACCCAAATTTTTGTAAATCACGTTTTCAGGATTTTTTGGATCAACAAGAATTTCAATTTTATCACCTACTGCTATTTGTGCACTATTTTTTACTGCAGGTTCGTTCATTTTAACTACATATTTTGCATCATCTAGATTAAACTGCAAAGTGGGATATGATTGCTCACTTTCTCTATGAACATTTAAAGCTGGATCACTTGATTCATCAGTAGGAAACATATCATCTTCCAGTTTGTATTCAACGGCAATACATTCAGATTGAATTGTTATTCCTTTGGTATATAATTGAGCCGAATTAATTAATGGCCAGGCAAAAAAGTAAAAACCAATTGCGAAAACTGATAGAGGTATGAGGTAGTAAGCAATCTTGTTCATCAATTCATTCCCTCCAACTCTTTCTGTAATTTTTTGGTAAGCGAAGCCACAATCAAATCATATGAATGATCCGTAAGTTCATAAACCATTTGATCAGCTACATCATCATTTACGTAGACAGAATTCCACAATTGTTTATTCATGTGATAACCCGGCTTAATGGCATTGTATTGCTCTCTTAATTCAATGGCCCTATCCGGATCGCATTTTAAGTTGATATAGGTGAAATCCTCAATACCGCACAAGGCAAACATCTTACCCATTACTTTAAACACAAGCACATCCGGTCCAAAAGGAGTTTCTTCAGTGATGCCCTTCTTTTGTAAACAATATTCTCTGAATTCTTCTATGTTCATCTATCGTAAAATTAGGAATCAAATTGTTACTTTCATACAAATAACCCATTTATAGCTTGTGAATAGAGTGTTTTTTATAGTCTCCATTTTTCTTTTTTCGTGCTCAAGTCATAGTAATGAAGAATTGCTCCAGCGGGCATATGAAAATGAAGCTGTGAATAGGATAAATTCCATTTTTATTGAGGAGAATAATCTTATTTACAGTCAAATGGACCGACTAAAAATTGCAGCTTTATCTTCAGGTAGAAAGCCTCCCAAGCTTGAAATTGAATCAGAATTGTATGAGTTATCCAAAGACACTAGAAATTGGTTTAGAATAAAACTCAATGATGCTTTAATTACTAATAAAATAGAACCTCAGTTAGAGATTAACACTTTAAAAGTATCAGCTATTGAAAATTTAGAACAAAGTGTTGAATATGAAGGTGAGTTTGTTATTAATAAAACTTTCAATTTTATTGACAAAGCTGAGCAAATTTTTCAAAAAAGACAAAAAGAACAAATGGTATTCACGCGTTCTTTTACCCAAGAATTTGAATCTGTTTATGATTCTATTTTTAGTGCAATTGACACTATAGAAAGTCACTTCAAATCAATGGCAAATAAATTCCCGGATAAACCAACTTTAATTGAGGCGTTTGAACTAAATGCTGATGCAATTGCCACACAAGTATTGGTGGAAAGAAAAATTCTCAAACAATTGAAGAATGAAATTGATAGGCCAAAGTTGAATTTTGAGCATGAAATGTCTTATAAAACTAATATATCAGTCTGCAGATATCCAATGGGAGAATCCATTTATATTGAAATATCGCCAATGGTTATTTTCAAGGAATCACGTCCAAAAATACTTGTAGAAGTGGACGGGAAAAGTTTGTTGGAAAGAACATATGGAGATCAGATTAAAATACCAACAAGTGAAATTGGATCACATCAAGTAATCGTTTGGCACATTCAAGATGATATGATTAAAGATAGTCTGGTATATAATTACGAGGTAATTGAATGAAGTATTTATCGCTCTTCATATTGCTAACTATAATATTGACTTCATGTAATAATGAACCGTTCAACAATAGGGAATATGAAGCTTTTCTACTTCAAGAGTATTCAAAAGAATCAATGGAATTAGATGATGAGTTGAATGAGCAGATTTATACAAAATTGAACTTACTTCAAATGACTGAAAGATCAGCCCCACTGGAAAAAATTCTAATTAAAATGGAATTAGGTGAGGTGTATTTTGAAAAAGCAAAACAGGTTTCTTTCCAAGAGAAAAAAGAGCTAGCTGATAGTTTAATCTTGATTCTTGGAAACTATGTTCAAGGCAAAAGCACTTACACTGTTAAAACCAGCCCATTAAACCTCAATTCTGCAAATCCAAAAGACACTTCTTTTATCAGTAATTTTAATGTAGAGTTTGACTATTATTTCAAACACAATATTTCAAATACTGCCTCGAATATATTATTGGACAAATTGAAAAGAGACTTTAAGTCATTTTTAAATGACCGTGTTTATGTAGTTTGGCCTACTTCAGGTCCTTTACATGCTATTATTGCTGAACATACTCAAATCTATAAACAACATTCAGAAGCCTATATCACTAGTGCATACGGAGTTTATGATTTAAGCCAAAAAACACCAATTAAATTCCATGGAAAAGAAATCAATACAGGATTTTATATCAAACTACCTGACAAATCTGGCAGACATGTAATAAACGGTGAGTATGGATATGTCCAAGCTGGAGAAATGACCTGGAAACCATTTGAAATTGAATTTTTATTGGATTAGTTTATTTTCTCCCATTCCTCAGCCCCAATCTCAAACCAATTGTGAAGTAAATCGTCAATGTAAAATTGATTGATAAAAGTTAATCCAATTTTCTCTAGAATTTTGTTGGAAGCAATATTTCCCACTTCTGCACCTCCACAAATCCGCTCAAGTTTCAACTCTTCAAATCCGTATTTCAATGCAGCAATGGATACTTCTGTAGCTATACCATTTCCCCAATATTTTTGCTTTAAACGATATCCAATGTCGTGATAACCGTTCATCTTGTTAAATGGTAAAGTCTCGTATTTTATTCCTCCCCATCCAATAAAATCATTTGTCTCACGGTCAATAATAGCTGATCTGCCTATTCCAAATTTCTCGTATTGAGCTAACACATCATTGATCATTTTGGCAGATTGATGTAAACTACTAACAGGTTCGTTTCCTAGGTATTTATGAACTTCCGGGTCTGAATCAAGTTCAAAAAAATCCTGAACGTCATCTTCCGTTATTCGGCGCATTATAAATCGCTCGCTTTCAAAATCAATCTGCATCTGACACATATTTTTCCTAAAGCTATAAAAAAGGCCGTAAGCTTACTTCAAAACCCTATATTTGCAAAGAATATTAAAGTAGAAAAATGAGTTTAATTACAGTAGGAAGTGTGGCGTTTGATGCCATTGAAACACCTTTTGGTAAAACAGACAAGATTATTGGGGGAGCCGGAACGTATATCGCGCTTTCATCATCATATTTTACAAATGATCAAAAAATCATTTCTGTTGTTGGAGACGATTTTCCAAATGAAACTTTGGCAGATCTTAAAAGCAGAGGAGTAGATATTGAAGGAATTCAAATCAAACAAGGAGAAAAAACTTTCTTCTGGTCGGGTAAATATCACAATGATATGAATTCAAGAGATACGCTTGTAACTGAATTAAACGTATTGGAAAACTTTGACCCAATTGTTCCGGATAGCTATCAGGGATCTGACTTCTTGATGTTAGGCAACCTGGCTCCTGCAGTTCAAAAATCTGTTATTGAAAGATTACAAAACAGACCTAAGTTGATTGCAATGGATACCATGAATTTCTGGATGGATATTGCTTGGGATGACTTAATGGAAACTTTGAAGTTAGTTGATGTATTGATCATCAATGATGAAGAAGCCAGACAAATGAGTAAAGAATACTCGTTGGTTAGAGCAGCTAAAGTGATTATGGCAATGGGTCCTAAATACCTGATCATTAAAAAAGGTGAGCATGGAGCGTTGTTGTTTGAAGGTGAAAAAATCTTTTACGCACCAGCATTACCGCTTGAAGAAGTATTTGATCCAACAGGAGCAGGTGACACATTTGCAGGCGGATTTATTGGATATTTAGCAAGAACTGGCGATATTTCATTTGACAATATGAAAAGTGCAGTAATTGCAGGATCGGCTATGGCTTCTTTTTGTGTTGAAAAATTTGGAACAGAGAGATTGATGAATCTTTCTCAAGACGAGATTTATAATAGAATTATGGAATTTGTCAACCTTGTGAACTTTGATATGGAGCAGGTGATGTAATTGCTCAAATAATGGCAGAGACTAAAGCAGAAATAATAGAACAATTAGATGCACTGGCACACAAAGAAAAAGTGCTAGACGATTTAGAAGAATTTAACCAGTTGGTAAGCGAGTTTGATAGGCTTCAACGAGAAGAAGAGCACGCTTGGGAAGTTCAAAAATTGGAACGAATTGAAGCAGGTGAGAAACCTGAGAATATCGAAAAACCAATCTTTGAGCAGCTGGAAGAATTCAAAAGATTGACTTCTCTTTACAAAGACAAAAAGAAAGTTGAAGTAAACGAAATTCGTGAAAGCGAAAAGTCTAATTACGAGAAGAAAAAGGCGCTAATTGCTGCTTTAACAGATTTGATTCAAAACGAAGAAAATATCGGTCGTGCCATTTCACGTTTCCGCGATATTCAAGATAGTTGGAAAGAAGCTGGAACTGTTGCCAGAGAGAAAAGACAGGAATTGCAAAGAGAATTTTCTAACCTGGTTGAGAGCTTCAAATACAATATCAATATCTATAAAGACATCAAGGATCACGATCTGAATCGCAACTTATCGTTGAAGAAAGATTTACTTGATAAGTTGAAGGCTTTATTAGATATTAAGATCATCAAGGAGGTGGAAGAAAAACTTCACACACTTCAAGATGAATGGAACAATATAGGTGGTACGCATCAAGAGGACTGGGAAAAAATAAAGAATGAGTATTGGGATACAGTAAATGCTGTTTACCAAAAGATTCATCAGTTTTATAAAGAAAGAAGAGAAGAGCGTGCTGAAAATATTGAGAAGAAAAAAGAGATTATCCAAAAAGCGCAACAGGTTTTAGAAAGAGAAATCTCATCTCATAAAGGCTGGAAAAAACAAACAGATATTGTAATTGGCCTACAAGAAGAATGGAAATCTGTAGGATACGGACCTAAAGAGGAAAACAATGCTGTTTGGAAAGAATTCAGAAAGATTTGCAATGAATTCTTTGCGCGTAAAAAAGAGTTTTACGGAGGAAGAAACGATCAATTTGAAGATGTAAAAGACATCAAGGAAAAACTGATCAAAGAAGTTGAATCAATTAAAACTTCAACAGATTGGGGTTCCACAACCAAGCAAATTGTTCAGATTCAGAAAAAGTGGAAAGACGCCGGTTCTGCCGGTCCTAAATATGAGAACAAACTTTGGAAAGAGTTTAGAGCTCAAATAGATGAATTCTTTGATGCTAAAGACAAGCATTTTGCTGATACAGATAAAGCTTTTAAAGACAATTTGGACGCCAAAGAAAAAGTGATCAAAGAAATTGAAGCGTACAAAGTAGTGAAGGATGATGAGAAAAACAAAACTGCATTACAGGATTTCGCTCAAAGATTTGGTCAAATAGGAAGTGTTTCTAAAAAAGATAGAAATCGCGTTCAAAAAGCTTATCGAGACGCCATCAATGCTAAGTTTGAAAAAACAGACATTGACCAGGAAGATCAACAAAGAATGTTGTTTGAATCTAAAATCGAAGCAATCAAAAATTCAGATGATCCTGAATCAATGATTGACAGAGAAAGAGCATTTATCCGCAAGAAAATTGGAAGATTAAACGAAGATCTTACCAAGTTAGAAACCAATATGTCATTCTTTGCTAATGCTGATGAAAGTAATCCTTTGCTTAAATCTGCTTTGGGAAGTATTGAAAATACCAAACAAGAAATTGAAGGTCTTAAATCTCAATTGTCAATACTTAGACAAGTAGAGAACGAAATATTTGAAGACGAAGATGAGGAAACGGTAGCTGAAGAAGTGAATAATGATCCTTCAAACGAAGAAGAATAGAAAATGAATAAAGCAATTAACGTTTTCTCTGTCATCATTTTAGCGGTTTTTACTTTAATGAGTATGGTCATCATCTTTGACCTGGCTATTTCAAATTTTCATTTAAAAGCAATGCCTTATAAAAGAGAAACGCTTGCAGCACTGGCTCTTTTGTTGTTTTTTGTTGGATTGATTCGTGTTAAAAGAAGATGGCAGGGAATCTCTGACATGAAGAAATTTTCTCAGTTTGATTTTGTGTCCGAAATTTCTGAAAGCAGAATGAAACGCGGTATCATGTTTACATCATTGGAAATTTTATTCATGATAGGTTTTACCTTATTGTTTTTACGATTGTATTTTATTGAGCCTGATTTAATGCTGGTTATACTTATCGTAATTCCATTATTGTTGTTAGAATCCGTTGTTTATTTATTCAAAATGATGAAAGGTGGAGATGCTTTCAGAGTAGGAATAAATAGCAAAGTTATTGCCTTTTTTGATCGTGAAATGAACATGTATTTTTATGAGGGATTAAGAAGGGTAGAGCTACATCAAAAAGACTTGTTTAGCTTAACTTATAAAGATGATATGGTATTGTTTTTTCCGGCTACCGTATTAAAACAAGCAGATCGTATTGCATTTAGAGATGCACTTATAAACCAATTAGAAGCAAAAAATATCTATTTTGATGACGCATTAAGAAACTGGAAATGATAGCGTTTATCAAAAATCATTGGATACTCATTTCTTTTGTTGCCGCTTTATTCACTTTTCATTGGTTTTCAAAAGATATCAGAAGCAATTATGAACGTCCAATTGTAGGTGATGCACAAGCTTACTATGCTTATCTACCGGCGATTTTTATTTACCAGGATTTTGACTATAATTTTGTTCAGGAACATGCATCTCAATATTATGCTCCGGGTCAATTAAAAGACTTTGTAAAAGATGTTGATGGAGAAAAGGTAAACAAGACATTTCCAGGGGTTGCGGTGCTTTACACACCATTTTTTCTATTAGCGCATCTCTCAGCTATTACTTTTGGATTAGAGGCGGATGGCTACTCTACTATTTATCAATTTTGGTTTGATATTGGGCATTGGTTTTATTTTCTATTTGGACTCATTTTTCTTAAAAAATTCCTCGAAAAACTCAATTTTGAGCCAAAAATTGCACTTTTTACTACAATTTTGATTGGAATTAGCACAAATTTGTTCTTTTACACAGTTTTCGATCAATCGGTAACACACATTCACAATTTTTTCATGATTAATGGAATGCTCTTATCCATTGCTATTTGGAAGGAGCAGAAACAAATGAAGTGGTTAATTATCGCTTTAGTGTTGCTAGCCTTAATTGGAATTACCAGACCAACCAATATTTTGGTTTTCGGCTTAATATTGATCTTTTTTAATCAAAAAAGCTTCTATTTAGACGTTTTTCGGTCGGTTTTTAGCAAAAAATGGTGGAAAATCACACTTTTTGTTTTGCCCATTTTGTTAATTCCTTTTGTTCTCTGGAAAATTCAAACAGGACATTGGATTGTTTACTCTTATGGAGAAGAAGGATTTGATTTCAGCAATCCATTTTATTTGGATTTCATTTTCTCTTATACTAAAGGTTGGTTTACCTATACGCCTTTTGCCCTAATTGTCATTTTAATTGGATTGGGATTAATCTTCAAAACAGATCCAAAAAAAGCAGGGTTAATGGTAGGATTTTATTTGGTGAGCATCTATATTTTCAGTTCCTGGTGGTGTTGGTATTATGGAGCCGGAATGTCGCAAAGAGTGATGATAGATCATTATGTGCTACTTGCTTTTTTGTTGGCCACAATCCTTACTAAAATTGCAGATGTCAAATGGATGAAGTATGCTTTTTTAAGCCTTTCGGCATTGTTGATCTTTCTAAATGTAGCGCAAGCCTGGCAAATCAAACAAGGAATTATCCAGTTTGGTTCTGCCACCAAAGAACAGTATTGGGACAATTTTTTAGTATTTGAAAAGCGAGCCAGGGTATATCCAAAAGAGCATTGGATTAAAAGCGAGGATGAGTTAAGTTTCAATGAGGAATTAAAGGTAAATGCAGAGATGCCTTTTTCGGAAAGTTTAAAAGGAAACATTGGTGAAATTAAAGTTGGGCATAAATTGATTTTTTCATTTGAGATGTTAACGGCAGATGAAATAATGGAGACAAGAGGAATCATCACTTTTAAAAATTTAAATAATGAAGAGATACCTGTTCCATTTTACTTCTCAGAATTTGTTCAGCAAGATAAGTGGGTGTACATGGAACTGTTATTTGAGCCTTTAGAGGAGTACAAATCTGAGGTGATTATCTATTATTGGAATGCTTATACTACTGAATCCGCCACATTCAAAAACATTTCAATCAAAAAGTATTTTTCTGACGAGTATTATTAGCCAACAGTTTTTTGCTTATAACTTAATAAGTTGATGCATCTTCCGTTAAAATGATTCTATAATTTTGTTTTGTGGATCAGTTATCTGTTGTAATTATCACCTTAAACGAGGAACGCAATATTGGACGTGCCATAGATTCTGTTATGAAAGTGGCAGATGAAATTATTGTGTTAGACAGTTTCTCCACTGATAAAACAGCCGAAATATGTAAGGATAAAGGAGTGAGATTTGTTCAGGAGCAATGGCATGGTTACGCTAAAACAAAAAACCTGGCAAATAGCTTATCAACTCACGAATGGATTCTTTCTCTGGATGCTGATGAAGCCTTAGATGAAACTTTGCAACAAGCCGTTTTAGAGGCTAAAGAAAGAGGTTTCAAAGGGGTATATATAATGAACAGATTAACCAATTATTGCGGTAGTTGGATTAAACACTCAAGTTGGTATCCGGATTTTAAGATTCGAATTTTTCCAAAAAGTAAAACCAGTTGGGAAGGCGAGTTTGTGCATGAAGAATTGAATTTTACAGAAAACTTAGTTGAGAACAAATTGAAGGGACATCTGTTACATTATTCGTATTACACTTATACTGAACATAGAAGCAGAGCAGATAAGTACTCAATTTTAACAGCGCAAAAATTGCATGCTTCCGGAAAAAAAGTAGGTCTGATGAAACCTTATATTTCTGCCTTCGGTAGATTTGTAACCATGTACATTTTGAAGCTGGGAATTTTGGATGGTTGGAAAGGGTTTAAAATTGCCCAAATTTCGGCCGCTTCTAACATTTTGAAATATAAAGAACTCATTAGATTGAATAAGGAAAATGGCAACTAAGCAACTGCAAAAAATTGTGATCAGCAGAACCGATAGTATTGGTGATGTCGTTTTAACCCTTCCTTTAGCCGGAATTCTTAAAAAAAAGTACCCAGAAGCAACGATTGTAATGTTGATCAAATCATATACGAGATCAATTGTGGCTTGCAGTGAATATGTAGATGAAATCTGGGAATGGGATGTGATTGAAAGATGGTCTTATAATGATCAGATTAAATGGTTGGTAGCTCATAATGTTGATTGTTTCATCCATGTTTTTCCAAGAAAAGAATTGGCCAGATTAGCAAAAAAAGCAGAAGTTCCTATTAGAATTGGAACATCACACAGGTCATATCATATTTTAACATGTAATAAGAGGGTCAATTTCACCAGAAAGAGATCTGATTTACATGAGGCACAATTAAACACTAAGTTGCTAGAACCATTAGGGATTAAAAAAGAGTACAGTTTAAAAGAGTTAGCTTCTTTTTTAGGATTTACAAAGATTCCTGATTTACCAAAGCATTTTAAGGATTTATTGAACCTAGACAAGCAGAAGGTTATTTTTCACCCAAAATCACAGGGAAGTGCAAGAGAATGGCCATTAGAACAATATATGTCATTAGCTACTCAGCTGGATGCAGATAAATTTCAAATATTTTTTACAGGCACAAAAAATGAATCGGAGGAGTTCAGCCATTTAATTCCGAAACAAGATAATATTGTAGATCTATCAGGTCAAATGTCTCTAGAAGAGTTAGTTGCATTTATTTCTCATGTGGATCATTTGGTGGCTGCAAGTACCGGGCCTCTTCATATTTCTGCGGCTTGTGGTGTTCATGCTATAGGATTATATACAGACATGAGACCTATTCATCCGGGACGTTGGCAACCTATTGGAAATGAGGTTACTATAATTGTTTCTGAAAAAAATAATAAACCAACCCAACCTTTAGAAATAGATATCCGTGTAGTAGAGAAAGCTCTTAATGCGGGTTTTAAAAAATAGATAAGTCCCGATTGGAATATCGGGACTCATCAACTTTTGAAATGAAAAAAACTACTTACTCTGTGCTTAAATGTACGGAGTTTTCTTTGTTAAAGCAAATTTTTCTTCCACATTATTCCTCACTGTCTATAACGGTTGATTAAACTGTATTTAACAACGCCTCAGCTGCATTTTGGCACTGATTTTGATCCTAGTAAAATGTAAACCATAAAAAATTATTCAAATGAAAAAATATGCATTCGCTTTCGCAGCACTGAGCCTGACTCTAGGAGCGAAAGCTCACAAATTTGATGAATGTCAATTTACAGAACAAACACAGGAAGACAACAAACTAATCAACATTAAACATTCAGCATTTAAACCAGGTGAAAAATTAACCTACAGATTAACTTATGGTGTATTTGATGCCGGTGAAGCAACTTTACAGGTAGTTGAAACTAAAAGAACCATCAACGGCAGAAAGTTGTGGAGGATGATTGGAAGAGGTCGTACCATTTCAGCTTTTGAATGGTTTTATAAAGTAGATGACTTATATGAATCATACATGGATGCTCAGGCAATGGTTCCCTGGGTGTTTAAAAGACGTGTAGATGAAGGTGGGTTTAAAATCAATCAAGATTATACCTTCTTTCAACACAAGAACATAGTAGAAACCGAAAAAGGGAAAAAACATAAAGTTCCGGATCGTGTTCAGGACATGATTTCAGCTTTTTATTATGCCAGAACAATCGATTTTTCAAATGCAAAAAAAGGTCAGGAATATGAAGTTGATATCTTTTTAGATGAAGAATTGTTTCCTACTAAAATCAAGTATCTAGGAAAAGAAGTGATCAGAACAAGAAAAGGAAAATACAGATGTCACAAATTTGAACCTGTTGTTGAGCAAGGAAGAGTTTTTAGCTCAGAAGATGCTGTTGAGGTTTGGATTACAGACGACGGAAATAAAATTCCTATCATGGCCAAAGCAAAAATACAAGTGGGTTCAATTAAAATGCACCTTGTAGGCTGGGAAGGCTTAGCCAACCCAATGGCCATTGTAAAATAAAATTAAACGCTTTATGGTTTAGTAGTTTCCACAAATGTGGAATGCAGTCCTTTCAACTTTGTTGAGAGGACTTTTTATTTTTGGAACATCTTCAACACTTCTCGTTCCCCATTATTATTCAATACCTCTATCAAATAAATACCACTTTCACTTTGGCTGAGATCTGTTAAATCTGATGTAGTTTGAACAGCTTTAACCAATCTACCATTTAAATCATAGATATTGATTCTTGAATTTAAATTTGGACAGTAAAGCATGGTTTCATCATTTCCGTAAATAATTTTAGCAGTATTTGTGGCTGATTCATCCAATCCTACAGCCGTATTCATATACTGCATGGCACTCAAAGCATTTACTCTTCCATAACCCATTTGAGTTGACCAATATCCATAGGTGCTCCAGCTGTCATAACTGTACCCTCCAACTTTATCGGCAGTTATTGAAATTACATTTCTTGCTTCTTCTACAGTTAAAGTTGAATCATAAGACAAGATCAAGGCCATCACTCCGGCTGCGTTTGGACAAGCTGCAGAAGTACCATTAAACCAGGCGTAATCATTATCTGTAAATCCGTTAAATCCCATTGAACCACTCATGTCAGTTGCTAACACTTTAACTCCGGGTGCTGTTACGTCTAGATTTAATCCATAATTACTTCCCCACCAGTTTTCAGGAGAACAATCGTTTGTGGTTTTCAATTCATCACACATGGTTGAAGCACCAACTGAAATTGTTTTTGGATGACTTGCCGGCCAAATTGAATAATTGTCTGCGTCATTTCCTGATGAAAACAACATTGGCACACCTTTTCCATATCTTCCGCTTGCAATTTTTTGACTCACTACCATATTACTCATTGCTGTATCAACTCCTAATGTGCTGATATCTGAATTTCTCAATCCCCATGAATTGCTTAAAACATCAGCATTTGCAGTATCCACAGCCCAAATTATTCCGTCCATACCTGCTGATGCTGAAGCAAAAGGAATTGGACCTGATCCGATATTGATGTAGTAAAAGATTTTAACCGGCCTAATTTTGCAATTGGGCGCAACTCCCGAAACGCCAATACTGTTATTTGCTTCTGCAGCGATTATTCCGGCGCAACATGTACCATGTCCATCATTTGAATAGGTTGTATTTGGGTATCCATTGCTTCCGCCTCCAGTAGCATCAAATCCCGGCAAGAGATTATTTACCAAATCAACATGATTGGTATCTACACCTGAATCTAAAACCGCAATTTCAATGTAATCCTGTCCCATAGTATAACTCCAGGCAGTATCTACATTCATATCTGCTCCGGCATCCCCGTTAAACTGATTGGCCGAACCGTCATTTGAAATGGCCCATTGATAATTGTAATAAGGATCGTTTGTAGTAGCACGAACCGAGTGCAAAGTGTTCTGACTTACAATTTCATATTTACCGCTTGCGTTTAAAGCTCTCACTAAGGCTCTTTCTTTATGTGTGCAGTTTTTGTCATATTGAATGCGATAAACTTTATCCAGGCCTTTATAAGGAATCACCCTAACAGCTGAAGAAAAACTCTTCAATTCTTCAATTTCTGAAGTACTTAAATCATGTTCCGTTTTTACAAAAACTTCAGGTAAATCTGCCGCATAAGCATCTTCTTCAGATCTGTACAAAAAAGAAACAAAATCTACAGAAGGAATTGCTTTTACTTCTTCGTAAATAGCATCAATGTTGTTGCCATCTTCAAATAGTGATAATTGTACTTCAAAACCCTTTAAGTATAAATTGCTGTCATGAGGTTGAAGGCCTTTTATATGATCCAAATCAGCCGCGCGATCTTGCGGTAGTATAGATTCGTTAAAAACAATAGAAAGTCCAATTGCTTGCTTTTGTGCCATTCCAAAATATGACAGGTTAAGCATTAGTAGTAGAGAAATTAATTTCATAGAAACCATAATAGATTTAAGTAAATGTAAGTAAAACCATTGTTTATTCCATATCGGATTTATCTGTAAACCAACGCTCATTGACTTTTGTCATAATTCAAAACACAGTTTTACTTAACTTAGGTCCAAATTTTTGGAGTATGGAACTTTCTGAATCTACACTAGAACGTCTAAAATTGCTAAAAGAGAAATATGCTGCCATTGGTCAGGATCTTGATTCTTATTTAGATGGATTAATTTTTGCAAATCCTTTAGCTTATTGGGATTATATTGAAGTGGATGCACTTTTAAGTTTACAGAAACCAAAAACAGATTTTCCGGATGAGAAGATTTTTATCGTTTATCACCAAATAACTGAGTTGTATTTTTATTTGATACAACATGAGTTAGATCAAATATGCCGAAACGGTAAAATCATATCAGATATAGGTCAAGATTTAGGCTGGAACAAAGAGTTAAAAGCCGATTTTTTCATTGAAAGATTAAAGCGTTGCAATATGTATTTTAATGCTTTAACCAGATCATTTGATATTATGCGTCTGGGAATGGAAAAAGAACAATTTACCAAGTTCAGAATGTCCTTATTATCTGCAAGTGGATTCCAAACAGCATCATATCGTAAAATTGAAATCAGCTGTACAGATTTGAAATATTTGGTTCATGAAAACAAGCGCAAGCAGTTGTGGGATGCAGATATCCATGAACAATTAGACAACATCTATTGGAGAGAAGGAGCAATTGTGGAAGAAACAGGTGAAAAAACATTGACTTTGAGAGATTTTGAAGAGAAGTATCTGGATGAATTTCATGACTTCGCGGATGTTTATCAACCTATGAACTTGTGGAAAAAATACAAATCACTTTCTGATGTTGATCAGGCAAATACTGAATTGATTAAGGAGTTGAGAGAACTGGATGTAAATGTTAATATCAACTGGCCATTGGTTCATTACCGTACTGCAGTTCATTACTTGGCAACAAAGGGTGAAAGCAAAGGTACAGGAGGAACAAATTGGCAAAAGTATCTTCCTCCTAGATTCCAAAGACGTATTTTCTATCCTGAATTGTGGTCAGAGAAAGAAATGGAAGAATGGGGAAAACGTTGGGTAGAAGAAGTATTTGCTGAAACAATCAATACTGAAGAAAAGTTGAAAGACAAACTTTAGTACTTCACAATTTTTTCACGAATAATCTCATTATTGGCAGATTCAATCTGTAAAAAGTACATCCCTGCCGGTAAAATAGAAATATCAATTTCAGAGGTTTTAACTCCTTCCAGCACATTCATTCCGTTTGCATTAAAAAGTACAAAATGGGTCCACTCACCATTTGACTCAATGGTGATGTAATCTTTAGACGGATTTGGAAATACTTTGAATGCAATTGGTTTTAATGTTTCAGTTGAAACAAAGAATTGGGTGCCACATGCTACTCCTGAATTGTATTTAAAATTCAATGATGTTGAAGTATTGCAACCTCCTGATTGAACGTCATAACAAGAACCATAATAATCTAATGCACCTGAAATTGCTGTTGAAGTGACAGTTGGAATATGCCAGGAGTGAAAACAAAAACCTGAGCTATCAGAAGCCACAGCCTCTGATTTACTGGTAATTTTATAACCACAATTCCCTGAATAATAAACCAGCAATGTACTTTCAGGATCATTAAAAGTTAAAGTACTTACTGTTTGTCCGGGTAACTGATTGGTGTAATAAACGTTGCTGATGTCATACGATTCTGTAACGGTATCGCTTGACCAACTATAAGTGGAAGGCATATCTATGTAACCTGAGAAATAATTGGCCTGTTTATACTCTATTGTATAAGTTGCAGTTGTTCCATTAACTGTTTTATCCAGAATCTTTTTTTCATGGTAAATTTCTGTATAAGGTATACTGCCGGAATGCGTGGTATAATTAATTATATCACCAATTTCAATGTCAAACAATTCCTGATTAGTAGGTTTAGTTATTCCAATTGTCGGAAAATCTTGCCCTACCAGTTCATACTGATCTTCAACTGAGACAGAATTGTATGCTACAGGGAAAGAGAACATGGCCATCATAGCATATACACCGTGATTTTTACTCAGTTTTATTTCGGCTGGAGAGAGATTGAAAGCTGTATTGTCGGATGTAATGGAAAAGGTTTTAACCGTGTCTGTATAACCTAAAAAATTGACTTCAGAAATATCAGTTACTGTGGTTAGATATTGAAACCCAAGTTGATCTTCCATCATCAATGAAACTTGTCCAAGTGTATCTAGAGTATGGATAAAAATACTATCCAGATCTTGATTAAAAAATACATTAACACCGTTTGGTTGGACAATTATTTTTTCTCCTATCCAACTACCCTGCAATTTTAAATAGCAATTTCCAGTGGTATCTGAATAATTATTCTGCAACGCTTTAAATGGATATAAAATACTGTCTCCGCTAACAAAATCAACTGAATCACAAGCTATTGCCAAAATAGGGTCATAGTCATTATCGTTGTCATAAGCCATAAAATAATGGACATCAGTTGATCGCACGGATTGGTAATTCTGAGAAAAACCAGCCATGCAAATAGCAGTTAAAAAGAGGGTTAAATGAAACTTCATGGGGACAATTTAATCTAAAATAAAGTCAATTGCAACAGCTTAATAAACTGATACATGCTATTTTATATCTATCAATCAATAGCTAACAGTACACTCTTAATAAAGCTTTGGACTTTTAACATTTTTAAAGGGTTTAACACATTAATTTTGTGTCAATACCCTGAATAATGAGAAACCTTTTCAATTTTAGTATAGTTGTGCTGGCCATTTTTATGGCGGCTTGCGGAAGTAAGAAAAACACAGAAAGTGAAGAAGCTGTTGAGGAAATAGTGATTCCTGAGCCGGTAATTGAATACGGATTCAATCTGGATTCTTTCGTGGTAGAAAGAGATACTGTTCAACCGGGCTGGACTATGAGTCATATGTTTCAAGGGTATGGCCTCACTCAATATCAAATTAACATTGCAGCAGAAATGGCGGCTGATTCTTCAGTTGGATTGCGATACATTAAGGAAGGAAAAGATTACCTGATGTTGTGTGATAGAGAGGACACTGCCAAAAAATTATTGTACTGTATTTATCCTAAAAGTATAGTAGAGTATGTGGTTTTTGATTTTACAACAGATTCAATTATTGTAGAAAAGAGAGAAAAAGAATGGTCAATTGAAGAAAAGATGATTTCAGGTGAGATTATCAAGAATTCAAACCTGACATTTGCCTTGGATCAGCAATTAAAAGACATCAATATGACTGGTGAAATGGCTGAGCATATAGCCGGCGTTTTTGCCTGGACAATTGACTTTTTCCGCTTACATCCAGGTGATGAATTCAAAGCCATTTATACTGAAAAATCTGTGGAGGGTAAACCGTTTTCAGTAGGTGAAATTAAATATGCCTGGTTCAGACATCAAGGATTAGAGTACTATGGGTTCAAATATGTAGTAAATGCGGATAGCAATAAAGTGGGATTCTTTGATGAAAAAGGTAAGGAGATGAAAAGACCTTTCTTGATGGCTCCGGTAAAATATTCAAGAATAAGCTCAGGTTTTACAATGAAACGCTTTCATCCGGTTCAAAAAAGATGGAAATCACATTTGGGAACTGATTACGCAGCTCCACACGGAACACCAATTATGGCTACTGCAGATGGAACGGTAATAGCAGCTTCTTATACCGGTGGAAATGGAAATTATGTAAAAATTTATCATGATGAGGTGTATTCCACTCAGTACCTACACATGTCAGGATTTGCTCCCGGAATTAAAAAAGGAGTACGCGTAAGACAAGGTCAAGTTATTGGATATGTTGGTTCAACAGGCTTGGCTACCGGACCGCATGTATGTTATAGATTCTGGAAAAACGGGAAACAAGTAAATCATAGGGCAGAGAAATTCCCTCCTTCTGTTCCAATGCCTGATTCTATTTTGCCTAAGTATTTGGAGTTTATTGAACCAATTAAGGCAAGATTAGACTCATTGCCAATTACTCCTTATGTTGTGGAAAGTGATTCTATAAATGTGTAAATAGGAATTAAATTCTGATTCCAACTACGCAGATGTCATCTACTTGTTCTAGATTTCCTCTCCATTCTTCAATTCTTTTTTCTAGTATTTCGGATTGCTCTGCCATTGGCTGATTACGCATCTGTAACAACAACATTTTAAGTGATTTGGCTTTGAATTTTTTGCCTTTGTCACCGCCAAACTGATCTGCATATCCATCTGAAAAGAAATAGATAAGATCACCTGGAGAAACTTCTAATGCATGTGTATCAAACTCTTTCATGTCATGAAATTGTCCAATTGGTTGTTTGTTGGCTTTGATTTCTTCTATTTCGTTGCTTTCCTTTTTCAGGATCCAAAGTGGATTATTGGCACCTGCATACTTGATTCTCACTTTACCATCATTAGCCTTAACTAAGGAGATCATAGCAATATCCATCCCGTCCTTTACATCTTCATGAGATTTTTCAAATTCAGCAATAACAAGTTCTCTTGTTTTATTTAATATCTCTCCCGGAATGCTTAACTCAAACTCTCTAACTGCTCTGTTAAGCGCATTGTTGCAGATTACTGAAACCATTGCTCCGGGAACTCCATGTCCTGTACAATCTGCTACCGCCATTAAAACGGTATCTTGAGTTTCTTCTAACCAGTAAAAATCACCGGATACAATATCCTTTGGTCTGTACAGTACAAAGTGTTCAAGATTAATAGAACTGTTAATCAAATCTTGTGTAGGTAAGATGGCTGTTTGGATTCTTTTGGCATAAACGATAGAATCTTTTATTTCTTCGTTTTTCAGTTTAAGTTCATCTGCTTGTGTACTGATTTCTTTGGTTCTTTCTTTTACAACTGATTCTAATGCCTGCTTTTGTTTTATTAGTTTTCTGGTTCTGAATCGTACAATTACAAATAAGCTGAACAAAATTCCAATTGCGGCAATTATTCTAAACCACCATCTCATCCAAAATGGTTTATCAATTTGAAAACTAAAGCTTAATTCATCTTCTGTTATTGCTCCAAATTCATCAGAAGACCTCAACCTAAAAGTATATTCTCCCGGATGAAGGTTAGTGTAGGATGCAAATTTCATGGTGGATGGTTCACTCCAATTTTCATCAAAGTTTTCAAGCTTCCATGTGTAAAGTATTTTCTCCGGAAGGATATAATTGATGGCTCCAAATTCAAACCCTATTGAGTTTTCACTATAAGGAAGCTTTAAATTGGCAGGTAAATGGTGGTTTCCTGTAACTCCTGTACACCAATCTGATGTGTGCCAGTTAACTCGTTCTCCCATCACTTTAATAGAGCGGAGATACTTTATTGAAGGAGTTCCGGAAGAAAAGTCACTTATTTCTTTTGATTCTAATAAAAATAGGCCACTTACGGTTCCAAACCATAATCTACCAGCTTTGTCTCGCAAACTGGCATTTGGATTATTTTGCATTCCAAGAAACCCTCGATCTTCTCCGTAATAATGTGTATTGAATGTTGTATCTGATGTTGCTTTGATAACATACAATCCATTTTCAAATCCTGCCCACACTTCAGATTCCACTGCAAGTAGGGAATAAACAGCCGTAGAATTTTCTAGTTCTTCATTGATTAGATTTTCAATGTTCAGTTTTTGATTTGCTTCGTCATAATCACCATAATATAGTCCAAAACCGTTAGTGCCTAACCATAACTTCCCATTATTGTCAAATGCAATACAAGATATTTCTATAAGGTTTTCAGGGAGTTGTGGAGAAGTGATTTTATTTCCCTCAAATATGTCAATAAAACCTCCTGAATATCCCACCCATACTCTTCCTTTTTGATCAACTTCAATGCATTTTACATCACGACCTGAAATTCCTTTATGGGCCTCAAAGAATTCTACCGAATATCCGTTTGGAGTTATTTTGATTTTGCCTAATCCTTCTTGAGTCCCCACCCAGCAGACATTATCAACCAACTTAATTACATTGACACGTTCATTTAATAAACCTTGTTCCGTGCCAATGTAGCTGATCTTCTTGTTTTTTAGAACGCAAACACCTTTATTAGTTCCCATTAAATATCCATCCTCTGAAAATTGTTGTATTGATGAGACCGTCTTGTTCCAATAATCCGTTTGAAGATCAATATTAGTCAAGTGCGGTTCATTGTTTTCTACTTTATCAATGATGGTTAATCCGCTAAATGTCCCTACCAGAATTTCCCCGTTCATTCCTTGTTCTACTGAAAATACCTGTTCAGACCCAAGTCCTTCTGATTTGGTGAATTGCACAAAATCTTCAGGGTTAAACTTCATTATCCCACCAAAAGATGTCCCTATCCAAATATTGCCAAAAGTGTCTTCACTTAAGCAACGAATGCGTTCACTTGAAAGGCCATTTTCAGCTCGGATTACTTTAAATTGATCCCCATTAAACACGCAAATTCCTGCTGGTGTTCCTACCCAAATGTTATTGTCAGGACCCTCTATCAAATCCATCACTCTGCCATGAGGCATTCCTTCATCAACATTCCATTTTGTTATGTGTTCACCGTCAATTTTATTTAAACCGGATGCTGTTCCTGCCCAAATGATGCCATTGTGATCTACTATAGTTCTCAAAATACGGTCGTCTGAAAGACCTTCGTGGGTAGTGTAAACTGTAATTGATTCTCCTTTATAAATAACCAAACCCTCATCAGTTGACAAGTAGGTTTTGCCATCCTGGTGCAATACATGTCTGATGGATGTGTGAGGTAAATTAAATTTTTCTTTTCGCTCTTGTGATACCCATTTAGTTTTTGGGTCAATTATTGTGACTCCTTTATCTGTTGCTACCCAGATATTTCCTTTTTCATCCTGAGAAATTGAACGAACATGATTGTCATCAAGGCCATTGGTTGTATCTAGGGTGATAAATTCATTGCTGTCGTAATAACACAACCCTTCTGGTGTACCAAACCAAAAAGTTCCTAATCTATCTTGAAAAATTGCACGAATGTCATGTGAGGGCAATCCGTTTTTTCTGGTGTATGTTTTAAAATCATATCCATCAAACTTTGAAACTCCTCCTCCTTCTGTTCCTATCCACAAAAAGCCATGATTGTCTTCAATAATATCATACACACTTGAACGCGCAAGGCCATCCTCTAAAGAATAATGTTTGAAGGCATATTTTTGACTAAGACCTAAGGTGCTTGTAAAGATTAACAGTATAAATAAAAGCCTTCTCATGATATAGTAAAACTAATATACTGCAATTTGACTGCCAACACTTCAGCGGTAGCTAAAAAGTTGGATAAGATGATAAAAATCAGTAAATTCTAACAAGTAGATTTAGGCTTTTTCTATTGGAAATTCGAAACGCTTTCTATCCCATTCAAAGATAAATAGATTGCCTTCCATTCTAAACGTCATGTTTTCAACTGAATCGTCAAGATCAAGAGGGCTTACCTCAAAGCGGATCACATCCTTATTTTCTTTGTAATTGAAAGCACCCCAAACACCGTGCTCTTCCTGGCTCCATTCTTCGTTAAAGATAACTGTCCAATTTCCGGTTTGTCTTGGAATAATAAAAAGGCCGTAAGTGTCAGCATTTACTTTTTTACCATCAATTTTTACGGTTTGATCAAAAGTTACTGCCGTAACTTCATCTGCACCTGCTCTCCAAACTTCATTAAAAGGGACTAAATCTCCCCAAATTACTCTGTTTTTAACTCTGGGTGAACCGTAATTTACTTTAACTGTAATACCGTTAAAAGCGTAAGAGTTGTCTTGTCTTGGACTTTTGCGTTCAACTTGTTCCTGATTTTCTTCTATTTCTTCTGATTGAGTATTTACCTCAATTGTTGAATCAGTATCTGTTGTTTGCTCTTCACCATTCTCTTCTCCACCTTTGCATGAAAGGAAGAAAACTGCTGCTAAAAAGGGTAATGCATATTTCATATGGTCCAAGTTTTAGGCGAAATTACAAAATCATTACAAAAAAGAGGTCGAGAAAATGAATCCCCGACCTCTTAGTTAAACCTACTAACCTTAAATTGCCACTTGTTGTGGATATGGAAAGGTGTTTTAGATTAAATCATTGGCTATTGTTCCCTTTCCAAACTCTTGCTTTATTTATCCAGTATTTCCTGGTATAAATGGTCTAATTTTTTTCTCAAAAAGATGGTGGCGTATCGTTTTCGAGATAACAATGTATTTACCTGTACACCTGTTTTCTCACTAATTTCTTTAAAAGACATTCCTTGAAATTCATGTAATTCAAAAACTTCTCTTTGTTCTTGCGGCAATTCTTCTAAAGCTTCTTCTAGTTCTTGCCATACATTATCTCTGGTCAATAAATCGTCTTGTAAATCCCCTTCATCTGTAATGAAGTCTTGAAAAAACATGGTACCTTCTTCTGCGTCTCCGGCTCTATCCAGATCAGAAAAACTTAAACTCTTCTTTTTTCTATAATTATCAGTAATCTTATTTCTGGCAATTTGAAATAACCATGCACTCATTCGCTCAATTGAGTTAATGTCATGTGATATTTTTGCCAATTGGAAATAGACATCCTGTAGTATATCTTCAGCATCTAGTTTTGAATTCACTCTTTTACGGATAAAGTTGAATAACTTATTTCCCTCTTTCAGAATGATATCAGACACTGTTATTTGTTGTGATAGTTGCATTTTTATTTGCTTTGGTATCTACTAAGACGTGCATACTTCCCTTATATTTTAAAATATCTGCAAAAGGGCTGCTTAACTCAACGAAAAGGGCATTTGTATCTATCAATTAGTGTACGAATAATTACTAAATGACAACGATTATTTCTTTGTGGTTAATTTATTCGGATTTTATGAGGGTCAAATCACCTTAATATCCTAATTTTGCAGTGCGCATTACAATTTCAAATAAATCAGATGTCCGATTACAAAACGATTAAAAACGCTTTAATATCTGTTTTCGATAAACAGGGATTAGATGCGATTGCCAAGAAACTTAATGAATTGGGGGTAACTATCTACTCTACAGGTGGTACACAAACTTATATTGAAGACCTGGGAATTCATGTTGAAAGAGTAGAGGATTTAACTTCATATCCCTCAATTTTAGGGGGACGAGTTAAAACTTTACATCCCAAAGTTTTTGGAGGAATTTTGAACAGGAGATCTAATGAAGGAGATCAGTTGCAAATTGCAGAGTACGAAATTCCAGAAATTGATCTTGTAATTGTGGATTTATATCCTTTTGAAGATACTGTAGCTTCAGGGGCTTCGCATCAAGAAATCATTGAAAAAATTGATATTGGGGGAATATCTTTGATTAGAGCAGCAGCTAAGAATTATGCAGATGTTGTTATTGTTCCTTCCAAAGAACAGTACCAACCTTTATTGGATTGTTTAACTAGAAATGGTGCTGAAACATCTGAAGCAGATAGAAAAGATTTTGCAATGGCTGCATTTGACGTTTCTTCTCATTACGATACTGAAATTTACAAGTATTTCAATCAAGGAAAAAAAGAAGTTTTTAAACAAAGTATATCACAATCTCAAGTTTTGAGATACGGAGAGAACCCTCATCAAAAAGGAGTTTTTTATGGTGATTTAGATGCTATGTTTGAAAAGCTTCACGGCAAAGAGTTATCATACAACAACTTATTGGACGTTGATGCAGCAGTGAATTTGATGGAGGATTTCAAAAATGATAAACCTTCATTTGCTATTTTGAAACATAACAACGCTTGTGGTTTTGCTACAAGAGATTCAATTGAACAAGCATACATTGACGCATTGGCAGGAGATCCTGTTTCAGCATTTGGTGGGATTTTAATTTCAAACACTAAAATTGATGCGGCAACTGCAAAATTGATAGATGATTTGTTTTGTGAAGTTGTAATTGCTCCGGCTTATGATGAAGCTGCTTTGGAAACGTTAAAAAGCAAAAAAAATAGAGTGATTTTGGTACAAAAACCAATTGCACTTCCTAAAAAACAATTCCGTACAATTTTGAACGGAGTTTTAGAACAAGACAAAGATTTGATTTCTGATAAAGCAGAAAATTTTGAATTAAAAACAACTGCTAAACCAACAGAACAAGAAATTAAAGATCTGGAGTTTGCTAATAGATTAGTGAAACACACTAAATCAAACACAATTGTGTTAGCCAAAAATGGTCAATTATTGGCAAGCGGAACTGGTCAAACGTCTAGAGTTGATGCATTAAGACAAGCTATTCACAAAGCACAATCATTCAATTTTGACTTGAATGGAGCGGTGATGGCTTCAGATGCATTTTTCCCTTTTCCTGATTGTGTGGAAATTGCAGATAATGCAGGAATTAAAGCTGTGATTCAACCGGGAGGTTCAATAAAAGATGAGTTGTCAATCAACTATTGCAATGAGCACGGAATGAGCATGGTGTTTACCGGAAATAGACATTTTAAACATTAATAATGAGACAGTTGAGTATAAAATTTAGGCTCAACAGTAACTAAATTGAAAGAATAGAGTAAAATAGAAGGAATGGGCCGAAATCAGCATTTGTAATTATAGACAAAGCGGTCCGCATTATTTACCCGAAAGAAAACCGAGATGGGATTATTTGATTTTTTATCACAGGAGATTGCAATTGATTTGGGAACAGCCAATACTTTGATCATCATGAATGACAAAGTGGTTGTTGATGAACCTTCTATTGTAGCCAAAGACATTCAGAGTGGAAAAGTGGTAGCCATTGGCAAAACTGCTCAACAAATGCACGGAAAGACGCATAAGTTGATTGAGACAATTAGGCCTTTGAAAGATGGTGTGATTGCAGACTTTGAGTCGGCAGAGCAAATGATTAGAGGTTTGATTAAGATGATCAACAAAGGACCAAAAATCATTAATCCATCATTAAAAATGGTGATTTGTATTCCTTCAGGTATTACAGAGGTTGAGAAACGTGCGGTACGTGACTCTGCTGAACATGCAGGAGCCAAAGAAGTATATTTGATTCACGAGCCAATGGCAGCAGCTATCGGTATCGGTATTGATGTTGAAGAGCCAATGGGTAACATGATCATTGATATAGGAGGAGGAACTTCTGAGATTGCCGTAATTGCGCTAGGAGGTATTGTGTGTGATAAATCTATCCGTGTTGCGGGAGATGACTTCACAAGTGATATTGAAGAATACATGAGACGTCAGCACAACATCCTGGTAGGAGAAAGAACAGCTGAACAAATTAAAATTAAAGTAGGTTCTGCCTTAACAGAACTTGATGATGATATTAAACCAGAACCATATGCGGTTCGTGGTCGTGATTTGATGACCGGAATTCCGAAAGAGATTCAAATTACTTATTCTGAAATTGCGCATGCACTTGACAAATCGGTTTCAAAAATTGAAGAGGCGATTTTAAGTGCACTGGAGATGACTCCACCGGAATTATCTGCAGATATTTATAAAACCGGAATTTATTTAGCCGGAGGTGGTTCAATGTTGAGAGGGTTGGATAAACGTATCTCAATGAAAACAAAACTTCCTGTGCACATTGCAGAAGATCCACTAAGAGCTGTTGCTCGTGGAACGAGTATCGCATTAAAGAATATCGATAGATTCCAGTTCTTAATGCGTTAATGTTAATTTAGAAAGATGAATTTAAATGCGAAGACTGCTACAATTTTTAAAGAAATTTAGAGATTTTATCATCTTTTTATTGTTGCAGGTATTCGTATTGACTTTTTTCTTCAATTCCAAAAATTTTCACAAAGCTCAAATGATCAACACCTCTAATGGAGTAGTGGGTTGGTTCGTTGAAAAAAAGCACAATATCACTAAGCATTTTAGCCTCAGTGATGCCAATGATAGTTTGGCTGCTGAAAATGCTCAACTAAGGGCTTTATTGCCTGAAAGTTTCTACAAGCTTCAAGACAAACTTTATTACGTTAATGATACCCTTTACGAGCAACAGTATCAATACATTGAAGCGCAAGTAATCAATGCATCTGACAATAAAAGAGACAATTACTTTACCCTCAATAAAGGAACCAAAAATGGGGTAGAAGAAGGAATGGGTGTAGTTTCAAAAAATGGAACAATCGGTTTCGTTACAGATGCCTCTGCTCACTATTCAATTGTAAAAACGTTGTTGTCTGAAAACATCAATGTTGCTGTTAAATTGAGAAGGAATAATGAACATTGGCTATTAAAATGGGACGGAAAAGACAATGAAATTGTGCAATTAAACGGTGTTACACACGACATAGACATTAGCGAAGGAGATACTGTAGTTACCTGGGGTAATAAAGGAATCTTCCCTGAAAATCAAGTAGTGGGTTATGTAAATGAAATATTTGCGGTGGATGGTAAACCTACCATTAACGTCAATGTAAAATTGGCGGTAAAATTCAGTGCCATTTATCACGTATACGTAGTTAAAAATCTATTTAAAAAAGAACAAGACGAACTAGAAGGCGACTTGTTTAATGAGCAAAATGAACAATAGTTTATTAAAGTACATATTGATTTTTGTGCTCATAGTCCTTATCCAGGGATTAGTGGTCAACAATATTCAACTTAATGAATACTTTGTTCCAATGATCTATCCTTTAATGATTTTGATGTTGCCATTTAACATGAATGCAATTTTATCAATGTTGGTGGGATTGCTTTTAGGATTAAGTGTTGACGCTTTTAGTAATACTTTTGGTTTACATGCATCTGCTGGAATTTTATTAGGATATGTAAGACCAACCTTATTAAATTATATCCAACCAAAAGAAGGATACGAAAATTCACTTTTACCAACTATTCCAGATATGGGATTACCTTGGTATTTGTTGTATACATCTGTAATGCTACTTATCCATCACTTATGGATTTTCTCAGTAGAAATATTCAGATTGGATTTGTTCTTCCTCATTTTAGGTAAAACATTCTTTTCATTGCTATTCTCACTTGGACTCATTATTTTATTCCAGTATATTTTCTATAAGCCAACCAAGTCATGAACAACATTGACAATAGAAAATATGTAATTGCATTGATTTTTACTTTGATTCCGATCATTTTTATCGTTCGCTTGTTTTTCATGCAGGTTGTGGATGATAAATGGAAAGAAAGAGCGGCACAAATTTCTGAAAACAAGGTTGTCACTTATCCTGCAAGGGGAATTGTTTATGACCGAAACAACAAAAAACTAATTTCAAACGAAGTCTATTATGACATTCGTGTAATTCCTGGTCAAACTGATAATCCGGACAGTGTTTCATTTGCCAAGTTGTTAGATATTTCTTTAGAAGAGTATACTGAGCAAATGAATAAGGCAAGAGATTATTCAATGCGAAAGCCGTCAGATTTGGTAAAACAAATTCCACCTGATGAGTTTGCAGATATAGCTCCGGAGTTATACAAGTATCCAGGCTTTTATGAGGTGGAAAGAACTTTGCGTATTTATCCACGTCCTGTTGCCGCTCATGTTTTGGGTTACATGGCAGAAGTTGATTCCAATGACATTAAAAGAGATCCATATTACGCATCAGGAGATATCATTGGTAAAAGTGGAATAGAAAAGAGTTATGAGGAACTACTAAGAGGTAAAAAAGGAGTTAAATACTATTTGCAAGATGCCATTGGATTAGAAACCGGTAGATATGAAGATGGAAACTATGATACACTGGCAGAACAAGGAAAAAACATCACTTTAACCATTGACGGCGATTTGCAAGAGTACGGAGAAAAATTAATGCAAAATAAGAGAGGTGCTATAGTGGCAATTGAGCCGGCTACCGGTGAAATTTTAACCATGATTTCTTCGCCTTCTTATGACCCAAATTTGCTGGTAGGTAGAAGATTAGGAAAAAACTGGGGAGAACTTACAGAGGATACTTTAAAACCACTTTATAACAGAGCCACTCAAGCAAGATATAACCCTGGATCTACATTCAAATTGTTGATGGCACTTATTGCCATGCAAGAAGGAGTGATTGATTCAACGGCTTCATTCCCATGTACAAAAGATCTGGTAGGTTGTCATAATCACCCAACAGCAAGAGGAGTTTCAGACGGAGTTAAAATGTCTTGCAACCCCTATTTCTATTATTTAACCAGAAAGATTATCCAACAAGGAAAATACAAGAGTCATTTTAAAGATGCGGCCTATGGTTTAGATATTTGGGCAGATTATTTATACAGTTTTGGATTGGACAAAGGTTTAAATGTTGACTTCCCGGCAGTAACCTCAGGTCGTATCCCAAATACAGACTTTTACAATAATGAATTCCCTTCTAAATCCAGACCTTATGGTGAATACGCCTGGGCATTTAGTACAATTTATTCAAATTCAATTGGACAGGGAGAAGTTGAGTTGACTCCTTTGGAATTGGCAAATGTAGCCTGTGTAATGGCAAATAGAGGGCATTTTTATTATCCGCATTTTATCAAAGAAATTGAAGATGGTGATATTCCTGAAATTTACAGACAAAGACAAGATTCTAAGGTTGAGCCAAAGTATTTTGGACCGGTAATAGACGGAATGTGGCGTGTTGTTCATGAAGCCGGAGGTACTGCAAGTAGAGCAAGGGTAGATAGTTTAGACATCTGCGGTAAGACAGGAACGGCAGAGAACTTTAAAGTGTATGGTGGTAAAAGAAGACAGTTAAAAGATCACTCAATATTTATTGCTTTTGCACCTAGAAATAATCCCAAAATTGCCATCTCAGTTTACATTGAAAACTCAGGTTTTGGAGGAACATGGGCGGCACCAATTGCCAGTTTGTTGATAGAAAAATATATTACAGGAGAGATTAAAGACAAAGCGAAAGAACAGAGAATTCTTGAGGCAGATTTGATGCCAATAGAAATCATGAATTACAAGAAGAATAGATAGTGAGAGGAAAAAGTGAGAAAATATGGGCAGATGTAGATTGGACAATTGTGTTGATCTATTTTGTGATTATTGGATTGAGCGTTTCCAATATCTATTCTGCTGTATATGATCCTGAAAAACCCGGTTTGTTTAATTTGGGAACAGAGCACGGAAAGCAGATAATGTGGGCCGGAGTTTCTTTGTTTTTGGGGGTAATTATCATGTTTTTGGATGGGTCGTTCATCAGAAAATCTGCCTATTGGGTGTATGGTGTTATTGTGTTTATGCTAGTGGCTGTATTGTTCACTGAACCTATAAATGGAGCCAAGTCCTGGTTTGGTTTTGGTTCATTTGGTATACAACCCTCTGAGCTTGGTAAGTTAGGGGCAGCTTTGGCTCTTTCAGCACATTTGGCTAGTATGCCGGCATTAAAAGCAAGACAAAAACCGAGTATAAGCGTAAGCTATTTTGCAGATCTTTTTAATACACATTGGAAAACATTAGTGATACTGGGTATTCCGGCAATATTAGTTTTGTTGCAGCCGGATATGGGAACCTTTATCATATTCACCTCTTTTATATTGGTGTTATATAGAGAAGGATATGCCGGGAATATTCTTTTATTCATGGTAATTGCGGTGATCATTGCAGTAATTACTTTAATTGTGGCAGATTCAACTTATATGCTGCCGGGATTAAAGATTAAAATGTCCGGTAAAACAGGAATAGTGGTGTCTCTCTTATTGATGGGATTGACCTTTTTCTTCATTATTAAATACTTTGTTTTAAAGAGAAACAGACCACCATTGTACAGAGCTTTAGTCGGAAGTTTGGTGGTGGCTATTTTATTTGTCAATTTTATTGAATGGGGATATTCTACCTTTTTACAGGATCATCAAAAGACAAGAATTGATTTGGTGCTGGGTAAAATTGAGGATCCCAATGGTGAAGGGTATAACATCAATAGAGCTAAAGCGGCAATTGGTTCAGGTGGATTTGCGGGGAAAGGATATAAGCAAGCCACTTTAGCAAATGCACAGCAAGGGCACGTTCCTATGCAGTCTACAGACTTTATTTTTTGTACCTGGTCTGAAGAAAGAGGATTTATTGGTTCCTTTTTTCTTGTCTTGTTGTACACTATTTTATTAATTAAACTAGTGTCTATTGCTGAACGACAACGATCCAAATTTACCCGGATATTTGCATACAGTGTTGCGGGAATCTTCTTTTACCATTTTATGATTAATGTTGGAATGGCTATTGGTTTAGCACCCGTAATTGGAATTCCTTTGCCATTATTTAGTTATGGAGGATCGCAAGTACTTACCTTTTCTTTACTCCTGTTTATATTGGTTAAATTAGATTCTGAAAGAAAAATTGTATTGCAGTAATGAAGCCTCAAATTCCCGTAAGCTCTCAAATCTTTATTCTATTATTACTAGTATTAGTTTCAAGTTATTTTGCACAAATATTGGCCTCTATTGGTATTACTGCCATAGCTGGGAGTGATGTAGCAACAGCTGATCTGAATCAACCAAAATACATGTATATAATTGTTTTTTGTACTCAACTTGCCATGTTTTTATTAGGCGTATTAGCCTTTCTTAAGATTATTGGAAAAACCTTTAAACAAGAGTTTGATTGGACAAAATTCAATAGTAAGAATCTATTAAAGGTGCTCGGTGTCTTTATTTTGGCCTTTGTAGTTGTAGAGCCTTTATCAAGGGCCAATTTGTGGTTGATGGATCAATATCCAACTTCTATGTTTTATGAAATGGCTATAGAACAAAAGGAGAAGTATGCAGTATGGTTCAATGTTGAAAAACCTGAGCTTTTTCCATTTGCGCTTATAATTTATGGATTGGTACCTGCAATAGTAGAAGAGTTATTATTTAGAGGTCTTTTATTGAAAAAGTTATGGTTAGTGAGTAATAAAATGCACTTTGGTGTTATTGTGTCTTCATTAATATTTGCGGCTATTCACGTACAGCCATGGAATTTGTTACCTATGATTTTTATGGGACTGGTTTTAGGATACATTTATGTTTATACCAAAGACATCAGGTATAACATATTGGCGCATTTTTTATTCAATGCCTTAAATCTGGTTGTGGCATTTTACTTTCCTGAATGGATATAAAAAAATCCCCTCTCAAAAATGAGAAGGGATCGAACTTTAAAATTAAAATGCCGATTGGCTTTCAATATTATTTTTTAGCTTCTTTATCAGCTGAGTAATTGATCTTAATAGCATTGATACTAGTCAACTCCTCTTTCACATCTGATACGATTCTCATACCAACATCTTTGTGAACTTTAAGCGAAGTAACAATGTCAAAAGGACGTTTACCTTCACGTGTTTTTCCTTGTTTCCAGTCACTAACAACGTTTACGTCAGAAATCAATTGATCATCTAATTGGATACGTGGTTCAGAACCCATTTCCTTATCTAGTGGAAATCCAATGTAAATGAAATCAACATTATCCTTGTCCTCTAATTCTTCAGCTTGAGTAGCTTTAGGTTTTTTAATTTCAACCTGATATTCTACCTCTTTCATTGTAGTAGCTACCATGAAAAAGAACAATAGCATGAAGATGATATCAGGTAGTGCTGAAGTATTTACTCCAGGTACATCCTTTTTTCCTCCTTTATTAAACTTTCCCATAATAGATTACTTTTCAATTTTAGCTTCTACAATTCTCTCCGGAACCAAAACTCTTAACTTCATAATCAAGTCTTGATCTTTTGGATCATCCTCTCTCAATGCATAGTAGTCTCTATTCCAAATCTCTTCGCATTTTTTAGCTCTCAATTCATTGACAACTTTTTTCAATACGTTTTGAATTTGAATGTACAAACCATAAGAGGTACGTGCCTGATTTTCCAATTTAATTACAGCAAGTTTAAATAACTCACGGTATGAATTTCCAGGCAATTCTTGACACAACTTCAATTTAGTTTTCCAACTTTCCAACTCATTATTTAAATAAGTATCTTTTGGATTTTCTTCCACTGCTTTTTGAAATTCAGCTATTTTTTGCTGGCAAGTAGGAATATCAACGGTTGAATATTTTGGCATAGTTTTATCCGTTTCGGTTCTCTCATTTGCCGTATAAAAATCCATTACAATTTCCTCTAAATCCTCAATTTCAGTCAATTTGTCCTCAACCAACAATTGATCATTTGAATTTGCCTTGATATACAAAATATCTCTGTCATTAATTTCTACAGGTGGATATTTAATTGTTTCATCTCTCTTCAATGGCAACGTACGTGCAATACCGGCATCCACTTCCATGGTTGTAGTTACCAGGAAGAAAATCAAAAGCAAGAAGGCAATGTCCGCCATTGATCCCGCATTGATTTCTTGTAACTCTCTTTTTGCCATAATTATTCTTTATTAATTCAATTAATTAGAGAAGTATTTCTTCATATTCATTACCGTACCAATCAAGATCAATACGATAGCAATACCCACTAAAATGAAAGTACCTTTAATTCCGGCACCACCCCATTTTAATGCTTCTGGTGTTGCATTTGCAGCTGATTCTTCAGTTTTCAATAAAGCAGGAATCATCTCGTCTGATGCGATTCCGTATGAAATCAAAGCTAAAACTCCAAAAATTGCAATCCCAATTGCAGGGCGAATAAATCTCTTAGGGTTTTGAATAATGCTCCAGATAGAAAAGATTGCAATAGCTCCCAATCCCATATAGACCAAAATCACAGAATAGTTGGCAGAATTTGATACTGCCACAGGGTCATTCACCGGTAAATTTGTTTCAGGGTCAATTTCTGTTTGCATTGCTCCTACGATCAATACAACCCCGATAACAAATAGGATGATAACTCCTATAGTTCTTATTAATCCGACTACTTTCTCGCTCATAGTTTTTCGTTTATGCGTTTATTAGTAGGGATACAATTATTGCGGTCTTGAAGCTGCGTCATGCTTGATCAATACATCAATCAATGAGATTGAAGCATCTTCCATGTCATTAACAAGGCTATCAATTTTCGCCAACAAGTAATTGTAAAATATTTGTAGGATAATCGCAACGATCAATCCGAATACTGTTGTTAATAAGGCTACTTTAATACCTACCGCAACAACCTCAGCAGAAATTGTTCCTGCGTTTGCGATATCATCAAATGCCTGAATCATCCCGATTACAGTTCCCATAAACCCTAGCATTGGTGCCAAAGCAATGAATAACCCAATCCAAGACATTCCTTTTTCCATTAATCCCATTTGTACACCACCGTAAGCAACAACTGCTTTTTCTACGTGGTCAATTCCTTCGTCAGATCTATCTAAACCTTGATAGAAAATTGAAGCAACAGGTCCTCTTGTGTTTCTACATACTTCTTTAGCAGCTTCAATTCCTCCTGAAGCTAAAGCATCTTCAACATCCTGAACCAATTTCTTAGTGTTAGTAGTTGCTAAGTTCAAGTAAACGATTCTTTCAATGATCAATGCCAATCCTAGAATCAAACAAAGCAATACAATACCCATAAATAAAGGTCCACCCTCAATAAATCTAGTTTTTAATTGAGTAGTGATTGAGAATCCTCCCTGATCGTCATCACCTTCTGCAGCTTTTCCGTCATCTGTTAGATCAGCTGGTGGAGGGGTAACGTCTTGTGTAGCTGTAGTATCCTCAACTACCTGAGTTGTATCCTCTGTTTCATCTGGAGTTTGAGCTACAGCATTTGTAGACACTCCAAAGGTTATAAAACCTGCAATAGCGATTAATGCCAATACTTTTTTCATTTTTCTATAATTTATTTTAAAGTTCCTTGCGTTTTCGGGGTTTTAATGATTTTTGGTTTAGTAGCCCGAAAATGCGATTGCTAAAGTACAAAATTTTCTAACTTATGCTAATTACAGGGGTATTTTTCAACCCTTTGCTATCTTATTAAATTGTTACTTCTCCGCAGATGTTTTTATTCAGCATTTGAATGCGTTCTTCCTGATCCTTGTATTTTCCTAATACATACATCATTTTAGTCACCGCAGCTTCAGTGGTAATGTCTCTTCCACTGATAACAGAAAGCCTTCTAAAATGAGCAGAAGATTGGTATAATCCTAGCACCACATTTCCCTGTGCACATTGGGTAATGTTTAAAACAATACCTCCTGCTGTCATGTAATCTGCAATCATTTTTTCAAATGTTGGATTGGTAAAACTGTTCCCATTTCCAAATGTCTCTAAAATGATTCCTTCTACCTCGTTTATGTCAAAAATGGATTTGTAATGTTCTACTTCCATTCCCGGAAACAACTTAATAAGGGCAACGTTAGGGTTAAAATCTGTGAAAAGCTCAAGCTCATTAAACTCTGACCTGTAAAGCGCATTTTGATTGATGCGAATATTGGTTCCTGCTTCCGCTAACAATGGATAGTTGTAGCTTTTAAACGCCTCAAAATTAAAGGTGCTTATTTTACTAACTCTATTTCCACTGTATAACTGAAATTCAAAGTACAATGCTACTTGTTGAATCACTGAACGACCACTCATATTTACCATACCGGCAATTTCAATGGCTGTGATTAAATTTTCCTTCCCGTCTGTTCGAATTTGTCCAATTGGCAATTGTGATCCTGTAAAAACTACCGGCTTTTTTAATCCCTGCAACATAAAACTTAATGCAGAGGTTGTAAAAGCCATGGTGTCTGTTCCATGAAGCACAACAAATCCGTTGTAATCAGCATAATTGTCAAAGATCGTTTTTGCTACGTCTCCCCACTTTTGAGGATTCATATCTGAAGAGTCTATGGGCTCTTCAACCGAAAAAGTATCTAATTCGTAGTCAAACTGTTTTAATTCAGGAATGTTGCCATACAACGATTCAAAATCAAACGGTTTAAGCGCACCGGTTTCAGGATCATTGATCATACCAATGGTTCCGCCAGTGTAAATAATTAGGACCTTTGGGTTTTTCATTTAATCGTTCGTTTTGACTTACTTCTTTGTTGAAGCATTCACGAAAATAATCATTTCAATTGTCCTTGCAGACTTTGTCCATGAATTTCCCGAACGACTAATTGCAAATGTATAACAGAAGTAAGTATTTACTCTGCCCTAATTGACTGTGTGGTATTGGTGATTGATTAAGATGATGTTTAAAGCCCAAAAAGCGATTGTGCGTTTTGAGTAGTGATCTCGGCCACTTTTTCAATTCCCACATTTTTAACTTCTGCTAGTTTGGATGCCACATAGGTGATGTATGAAGATTCATTGCGTTTACCTCTAAAAGGAGTGGGAGCCAGGTAAGGAGAATCTGTCTCTAAAACCAAATGTTCTAAATCGATTTGTTCTATCACTTGATCTAATCCACTGTTTTTAAATGTGAGTACTCCTCCAATTCCCAATTTAAATCCACCATAGTTTAGAATATGATGAGCTTGCTCAATTGTTCCTGTAAAACAATGAAAAACACCACTTAAATTATCATCATTTAAAGCATCAACTATTTCAAATGTTTCATCAAATGCATCTCTAACATGAATCACAATAGGAAGCTTTAACTCTTTGGCCCATTCAATTTGTTGTGCAAATGCTTTTTGCTGAAATTCCTTTGTCGATTGATCCCAATAAAGATCCACTCCAATTTCTCCAACAGCACAATATTTATTTTGGAATAAATGATCCTTGATCACTGCCATTTGTTGTTCCCAATCTTGAGTAACAGAGCAAGGGTGTAATCCCATCATAGGAATGCACTTACCGGGAAAGGATTCGGCTAAATTGTGCATGGCATCTATTGATTCTAGATCAATATTAGGTAGCAACATCTGATTCACACCTTCTGAAAGTGCTTTTTCTACAACTTGATTTCTGTCTTCCTCAAACTGCTCAACAAATAAATGGGTGTGTGTGTCTATAAATTGCATGATGCAAAATTACTAAGAAGATTTTGATGAAGGATATTGAGAAAATGTAGGTTTTCTAGATTCCTGACTCTTGAATCTATTAATGCCAATCTGGACAAGTATCACAACCGTTTTTAGTACGCACGTACCAAAGTACACCAACTGCAATTTCCCAGGAAGCATACATAAACTTATGTCTTGCATAATGCTCCTGACGTTGAATAGTAGCATTTTTAGGTAGATGTATAAAGCCGGTTGAGAAGTTATTCAAGACAAAAAATCTATTCCAAAAATCAAATCTTACACCACCATTTAGTGAAATACCGTATCCTGCAAATTTCAGTGTTGAATGATAAATTTCTCCGTCCCAATTAAAATCTGTTTGTGTAATAACCGGCCCAAACCCACCACCAAATCTTCTGTGAATCACAAATTTTTTATTGTTGGTCTTATAAAGTGGTGCAGTATTATTAAGTTGGAGTGAAATGTAATTTAAACCGTTCGAATTTTCATAATGAAGGTCATCCGGTTTAATCAATATTTTTCCATCACTATCTGTATAAACACCATTCAACGAGCTATTGGTTGTACCTTCAATAACACCATTAACATAAAGGTGTTGCCAATCTCTCATTACGTATTTGAAGTGATCGTATCCTAAAGAAAAATCCCAACGGTGTTTGTAGTACCAACCTATACGTACACTAAATTGAGGAACAGTAAACTTTGAAGGATTAAAATAGGTTCCGGCATCATTGCAAGGATTGTCCTTTGCAGCTGCGTTCATCAGAGTAAAATTGTAGGTAGGGCTGTAAAAATTGATGTTACTTTTTGTATAGATTGATCTATTATATCCCCAGTACAAGTACATGGCATTTTGTTGATTACCAAACTTTTTCTTGTACGAATAACGTTGGCTATATCCTATAAAAGACAAGCCAATAAAAAGCATCATTAAATATACCTTACGTCCTAACATCTATTGTTTATAAGGATTCCTCCCAAAATTGTTACGTTTTGACAAAAATAAAACTAAATTAGTTACCAATGGCAGATCACAATGATTTAGGAGTAGCTGGTGAAGAATTAGCAGTGGATTTTTTAGTCAATAAAGGACACACAATTCTCAGTAGAAATTATCGTTTTCAAAAAATGGAAATAGATATAATATCTGAGTGGGGAAATATGCTTGTTGTAACAGAAGTAAAGACCAGGCAGAGCAGTTATCTTACCGATCCAAATGAAATTCTCTCCTTGTCAAAGCAGAGATTTCTCATTAAAGCTGCTGATCAATATATCAAGGAAAATGAAATTGATAAGGATTGTAGGTTTGATCTGGTCATTATTGTTTTAAATGAAAAACAAAAAGAAATAGAGCATATTGAAGATGCTTTTTATCCAATGCTTTAATAATTAGGTTCATTTTTTGGAATGGCTTCAACATAAATGATAACTTTGTTACAAAGCATTTTAGATGAACATTCCCGATATAGATTTACCACGGGTTGTGGTGATTGGAGCGGGGTTTGCCGGACTAAAATTAGCCAGACAAATCGATACTCGATTCTATCAACTCGTCTTAATTGACAAAAACAATTATCACACTTTTCAGCCATTACTTTATCAAGTTGCCACGGCAGGATTAGAACCAGATTCTATTGCCTATCCCGTTAGAAAAACACTTCGAAAAAAGAAGAACATGTACTTCCGATTAACTGAAGTGAATCAAGTGAAAACACAAGAGAAAATCGTTTCCACTTCCATGGGTGAGCTGAAATATGATTATTTGATAGTTGCAACCGGAGCCACCAACAATTACTTTGGAATTGACTCTGTAGAAGAAAACGCAATGCCAATGAAAACCCTTACTGAAGCTTTGAATTTGCGAAGTAAGATGTTGCAGAATTTTGAGAACGCATTAAACATCAATGATCTTGATAAAAGACTGGAATTGATGAATGTGGTAATTGTAGGTGCCGGACCAACTGGTGTGGAATTAGCCGGAGCCATTGCAGAATTGCGCAATAGAATTTTACCAAAGGATTTTCCTGATCTGGATTTTAGACAAATGGAGATTCACCTGATAGAAGCGGCACCAAGGGTTTTAGCTGCTATGAGTAAGCAATCTTCTGAAAGAGCATACAATTATTTGAAAAAATTGGGTGTCAACATTTACACAGATATGATTGTAGAAAGCTATGATAACAATCTGGTAAAAACTAAGAGTGGCAAGGAATTTAAAACGGATACCCTTATTTGGGCTGCAGGAGTTGCGGCTGATCACCCTGATGGATTTGGAGATGACTTGAGGGCCAGAGGAAATAGATTAAAGGTGAATGAATATTTGCAGTTAACCAACAATGAAGATGTTTATGTTTTGGGTGATGCTGCATATTTGGAAACCAAAGATTTTCAGAATGGCTTACCTATGTTAGGGGCAGTTGCAATGCAGGCTGGAGCATATTTGGCCAAACAGTTTAATAGAAAGGCACGCAAGAAAAAAATTCATCCTTTCAAATATAAAGACAAGGGGAGCATGGCAACAGTGGGTAGAAACCTTGCTGTTGTTGATTTAAAAAACAGCAAACTGGGCGGAACATTTGCTTGGTTAACCTGGATGTTTGTGCACCTTATGTTGCTTGTAGGATTTAGAAACAGGGTAATTGTTTTCATTAATTGGGTATGGAACTATATCCGCTTTAATAATGGTTTAAGACTTATTGTTAGACCTTATAAAAAGAAAGAAGACGCTTCTAATTAGTGAATCAATTATTTTGAAATAATATCTTTGTCCCCAAAATCTGGAGGACTTCAAATGATCAACGGAAAAAAAGTAGCAGTCATCATGCCAGCATATAATGCAGGTAAAACATTGGAAAAAACATATAATGAAATTCCAATGGATGTTGTGGATGACGTTATTTTAACGGATGACAGAAGCTCGGACGACACCGTTGAGGTAGCCAAAAGACTAGGAATTCAACACATTGTTCAACACGAGCAAAACCGTGGATACGGCGGAAATCAAAAGTCTTGTTATAACAAAGCATTAGAGATCGGAGCGGATATCATCATCATGGTGCATCCTGATTATCAATATACTCCGCAGTTGATAACTCCCATGGTTTCTTTGATAGCCAATGATGTTTACCCGGTAGTAATTGCTTCAAGAATTCTTGGAAAAGGAGCTTTAAAAGGAGGAATGCCAAGATATAAATGGATTGCCAACAGATTTTTAACCCTCTTTCAAAATGTAATGATGGGTCAAAAATTGTCAGAATATCATACAGGTTATCGTGCATACTCAAGAAAGGTGTTGGAAGAAATACCTTACAATGAAAACTCAGAAGACTTTGTATTTGACAATCAATTTTTAGCGCAAATCCTGTACAAGGGAAATGAGGTAGCTGAAATCACATGCCCAACCAAGTATTTTGAAGAAGCTTCATCCATCAATTTTAAACGAAGTTCTGTTTATGGATTGGGAGTTATGAAGGTTTCCATGCAATATTTTTTCTCTAAATTAGGCATGAAAGCAAAGATCTTTAAGAAGCTTTAATGCGCACCTTTTTCAAAGAAATAAGCGAGTCAAAAGACTTTAGAATCCTTATCATTTTAGCTGTTGTAGCGTTTGTTCCTACACTGGGAATTGTACATCTTTTTGATTGGGACGAAATCAATTTTGCAGAGTCTGCCAGAGAAATGATGGTAACTGGTGACTACTTTAAAGTACAGGTCAATTTCACACCTTTTTGGGAAAAACCGCCTTTGTTTTTTTGGCTACAGGCGGGATCAATGCACTTATTTGGAATCAATGAATTTGCAGCCAGATTTCCCAATGCTATTGCTGGAATTATAACGATTGCTGTACTTTATTTCATAGGTAAAAAAGAAAAGAATCAACGCTTTGGTTTGATCTGGGGGTATCTGTATATGTGCAGTTTTTTACCTCAAATGTATTTTCGTTCGGGCATTATTGACCCTGTATTTAATCTCTTTATTTTCCTATCATCCTATTATCTGTTTAAAGGTTTAATGGTGGCAGATAAAAAACAAAAACATGCACTTTTAGCTGGATTGTTTTGTGGATTGGCGGTTTTAACTAAAGGTCCTGTTGGATTTTTATTGGTGCTGTTGACCTTTATCATATTTATAGCGCTTAAAAAATTCAAGGTTTTTCCGAGTTTTAAGCAAATAGGAATCTTTGCTTTAATGGTTGTAATGGTTTCTTTTTTGTGGTTTGGATTTGAAATGGTAAAGAATGGACCATGGTTCTTAATTGAATTCATTGAGTATCAAATTGACTTATTTAGCAGACCGGTTGCAGGGCACTCACAACCTTTTTATTATCATTTTGTGGTGGTTTTAATTGGAACTTTTCCGCTTTCTATTTTTGCCATCCCTTCACTGATTAAAAGAAAAAGAGAAACTGATTTGGAACGTTGGTGGACGATTTTGTTTTGGGTGGTTCTTATCCTGTTTTCTATTGTTGAAACAAAGATCATTCACTACTCGTCAATGACCTATTTGCCACTTTCATTTTTGGCGGCAACAGTAATTGAAAAATTCAACTGGAAAGAGCTCAAGAAGTACGTTAGAATTATCTATCTGTTTTTTGCTGTGATTTTTACTGCAATTTTTGTTGGATTGCCATTATTTGCTGTTTTCAGACATCACTTTTTAGATAAAATGAAAGATCCTTTTGCGGTAGAAGGATTCAAAAATCCGGATGTTGTTTGGTCAGGTTTCGAACCCATCATTGTGGTCTTTTATATTGTGGGAGTTGTGTTATTGATCCTTTACTGGAGAAAGGACCAATTGCTAAAGGGATTGCAATGGAATGCGCTTTTATTTACTGTTACTTTGAGTTTGACCACAGTTTTTGTAGTGCGAAAAATTGAAGCCCATTCTCAGGGTCCAATGATTGATTTCATGGAAGAGATTAAAGGCCAAGAAGTATATGTAGCCTGTGTTGGATTTAAAAGTTATGCCCAATATTTTTATTTCCAGCAACCTCAACATCCTAACGCCTTTACAAAAATAAGAGATGAAGTATTTGATGGTAAGCCTACATTATATACTCCTTTAGAAGCTGAGGTAAGACCGTTTTTGAAGTATGGTGATATTGATTATGATACCTATTTCATCACTAAAGTGCAGCATGTAGAATTGGATACAATCCCCCACATCAAAAAAATAGACCAAAAAGGAGGGTTTAAATTCTATAAGAGAGAGGCTGTCAAATAAGTTTACTTTCTCCTTTTAACTGTAATTGTTGGAAGATAATCACTTACATTATCCATTGCATAAGGCGCATTGAAATCTGCATCACCCGGAATGGAGGTGTACAGAACTGTTAAAAAGGGTTGATCCCTGACATTATCAATATATTCTACGGATACAAATAATTCCTTGAATTTTAAATTGATCGGAAAAGTAAGTCCCGCAGGGGCATTTTGAAGTAAATCTTCTCCCGGATAATTAAAAGAAGGATTCAGTGTGTCACCATATAATGACAACATATCTGGCCCACTGGCCTGAGAAAATCTTCCGGTAGAAACGTAAGTATCATTAATTTTTATCCAGGCTTCATAAATAAAACCATTAGGCAAAGTAGGGATGGTCAATCCTGGGGCAGTTCCATTAATGTCAGTAACCCACCAAATACCACTGTATTCATGAGTTGTACCTACAGCATTTGTTACGGTAGCAGTTATATAAATACCCTCAGCTGAAGAAAAATTATTGTTCAGTGCTGAATTATCGGCAACAGTCAAAACAGCTTCTGCACCATCAAAAGTTCCTGCTAACATAAAAGTTGACGAGGGGGAAGTAACACTTTGGTTTGCTTCAATAGAACATCCAACAGATGATGCACTTTTAATGATGGTTGGGTCTAAATTAAATTTGTTTGAAGTCAGTGATCCGTTAGTATTTACTTGAAAGCTCCCTGCTTTGGTGTTATCATTACCAGACATTAACCAAATGCTGTAATAAAATGAGTTTTGTAAGGGTCTAAGATTATCTATCTCAATAAGAATTTCATCACTTTTAGGCTTTTTACATCCACCTAAAAAAAGTGTAATTGATAAAAATAAAAGTCCAAATATGTTGTGATACTTCATACCATTAAGTTACAAAATATAGAACGTTTAAAAAGGAGAAAGATTTGATTTGAGTAACCTATTGATTTTTTGGCCGTAAGCTAGGGCAACAACAAACCAGGAAATCATGAGATTAACAATTCTTTTTTTGCTATTGTTCCCAATATTAAGTTGGAGTAATGAGATTGACAAAGTGAATGTTTATACTGATCACGCCAAAGATGAAATTTCAATCCAAATAGAGGAGCAGGCACATGCAGTAATGGTGCAAATCATTTCAGATGACGGAGAAGTTATTTGGACCGAGCATCACAAAGAGAAGGAATTCAAATTGGATATGAGATTCTTTCCGAATGATACTTATACGATCAAGTTGAGTATTTACGACAAAACAGAATCATATTTGTTTATCAAGAAATAATATTTGAGGCCCAACCATAGAACTTGAATGCTCAAGTTCTATGTGGGAATTGAATTAGATTCTCCCGAAAGTAAGGGGGAAGGGAGAGTGATTCGCCTAGGGGATTTACTTATGTAAAAACCCTCTTATGTTTAACCGTAAAGATGATCGCATCTCAGTTCATCTCAACTGACACAAAGATAACAAAAATTAGACCAAAAACTTTTACTAAACGTTTGAGGCGAGTAAATCATCTACTACTTCTAACTCGTAAACCGTTTTAATTTCGCTGCAAGCAGCTTTCATTTGTTGCCGCCATTGATTAGCTTCTTCCGGCAAGTTGCCTCCTGAATTTGCCCATTGTTCTTTTGAGCGCCATTGAGCATAAGCAATGTATACTTCATCTTTTTCGTGATGTAATCTAGATCCTAAGCTGTTTTCGAATTGATAAATCAACTTGGTAAGTTCGACCCAGGCTTCTTTGAATTCAGCTTCTTTTCCCGGAACAACTGTAAATGAATAAATGGCTATGAACATTTTTTGCTTTTTGAAAAACATAAAATTAGTAGATAAGTTAATAGCTGAATTTCAACTTCTCGTTATTCCCCCAATATTGGTGTAAACTCAATTCTGTGGTTTTTGGTTTACAAATTTTTATTGTCAGTTCACAAATGATTTTTGAACCCCCGTGAATTCTCTGTTCAATTGAATAGAGAATTGTCGAAATTCAATTGAAAATCAACAAAATGGATTTCAAGAATTTAATAAAAGTGTTTTGTTTGCTTGTCCTTTTCAATGCATTCGTTGGATACCCTCAAGAGGTAACTGAAAATATTCGAAAACAAAGAAAAATTGGTATAGAAGCAAGCTTTTTAGGACCAACACAAATTACCAGTATCAATTTTAATTATTCAATCACACATAATATTAATATTGAAGTTGGAGGAGGTATGATTGGGGTATATGGAGGAGGAAAATTCTTTTTCGGAAAGAAAGATAAATCTTGGTATTGGGCGCCATATCTCGGGGCAATGTATGCATACAATCACAATCTGGTCATTTCTGGTGAAAAAAATACATTCAGTATGCTTTATGCACCTGTTGGGATTCAATATTTGGGAAAGAAAGGATTCACTTTTGCTGGAGAAGTTGCGTATGTAAGTAGTTTGGAGATAAATACAAATATCTGGGGAGCAATAAGGTTTGGATATCATTTTTAGATTAGCAGACGAATTCAACTGCTAATTTTTAGTTTATTGATGCAAACTAATTGGTAGTGTTTTAATCATTGAATTTCAACTTCTTGCAATTTTTTATGATATTTACTGAAAACCCAACATCATGAAAAAGCTTATTCTACTTTTTATTCTATTAATTTCCATTAATTCATTTAGTCAAGTTTTTGATACTCTTTTGCCAAATGCAGGAGGTTATTGGGGAATGAAATTTTGGGTATATGACGGCTGGTCTTTAAGTGGCAAGATATATTCTAATGGAAGCTATGAAATTTATAATACTGAATTAGACGTAGACGGAAATACATGGAATTATGCAAATATCAATGGAACTTCAGGTTTGATTAGAAGTGATTCAGGGAAGGTGATTTTTAGAAATCATTATGGTCCAAATTGGTTGTTAGATTCGGATTATCAAGATACCCTAGAACATGTTTTGTATGATTTCAATATGCTAGTGGATGATACTGCCTATTTTGATCAGGGATGGCCAATAACAGTTGAAAGCATTGGCACTGCTAACGTACTGGGAGTAACTAAAAATGCTTGGTTTTTAAGTAACAATGATACTATTGTTCAAGGTTTGGGTAGTATGCAAGGTTTAATGAGGCCTTTCAAATCAACTTTTGAATCCGGTCAAATTATGTGCTCTTTTATAGGAACTTTTATTGACACTGTAAACCAGGACACAGTTACGCTAACTTATGACAATCCATCTACTTGTGAAACACTTGATTTACCAAACTTGGAAGAATCAATATCTATTAAATACTTGCCTGCTTTAGCTACTCTCAGTGTGCAAAATGCTGCCAATTTAACGGCTAAATTATATGGTATAGATGGCAAATTAATAGGGAGTTTTTTAATCCAAAATGCTAACTATAATTATTCCATGGATAATTTTAATTCAGGCATCTACATCCTCCAAATTGGTGATAGCTACAGCCAACAGTTTGTGAAATATTAATTCGCTAAACGGAAGATATTCAACGTGTTAAAAAATTTCGGATATTAAACATAAAGCCAAATCATATGAAAAAGTTGCTCATAATAATTTTTTCACTTTTCTCATTTCTGAGTTTAGCTCAAAACGACATTTGGTTTCCCAACAAAGGAGGTGTTTGGTCAATGAAAACCTCCTATGGATATCCAGATAGTTTTTGGGGCGAATACAGTGTTGAACTTTCTGATTCTGCCTTTATTTTCCATAACGACACCAGCTGGTATTACTGTGATTATGGAGGGATATATATAGATTCTGGTCGTGTGTTTTTCAAAGCAATTTGGGGAATTCAAGGAGGACTTAATGTTTTTGTTTCTCCTCCTGGACCATCTGATACTATTACTAAAAAATTGTATGATTTTAATTTAAATGTGGGTGACACAGCATATATTGGGACATATGGGACTCACATTGTTGGCTCAATAGACACCACCAATATACTTGGAGTTCCTAGAAAAACACTCCATCTGTTTAATGGATCAAATGAACACGACACATGGATTGAAGGTTTAGGAAGTTTACACGGATTCTTTTTCCCATGGGCGCATTTATTTGAGGCCAGTTGTGATTTATGTTTTTTTACTGGGAATTTCACAGATTCTCTTGGAAATGACTATACGCTAACTTATGACAATCCATCTACTTGTGAAACACTTGATTTACCAAAGTTGGAAGAATCAATATCTATTAAATACTTGCCTGCTTTAGCTGCTCTCAGTGTGCAAAATGCTGCCAATTTAAAGGCTAAATTATATGGTATTGACGGCAAATTAATAGGGAGTTTTTTAATCCAAAATGCTAACTATAATTATCCAATGGATAATTTTAATTCAGGTATCTACATCCTCCAAATTGGTGATAGCTACAGCCAAAAGTTTGTGAAAATCTGATAAAATACCTTTTACAAAACGAGTAATTTTAACCTTAAATTTTTGGAAGAATTGGTGACAACGTCAATGAAATATATTCCTGATGACAGTTGAAGTTCAAAATAATTGGTATTGTTAATGTTGTCCTCTCTTAATATTAAGGTTCCTAGAGTATTCAAAACTTCTATTCGATTTATTTTTTGAAAATCTACCAGTTCTACAACAAAGTTTCCAAAAGTTGGATTTGGGAATACTTTAACCTGATATTGATTTATTTCATTTTCTCCGAGTCCTTGAAAAGCTATACATTCAGAGGTATCAACACATCCTTCATAGTATAAAACTACAGCATAATTACCGTTTTGTATAGGTAAATAAAATTGATCAGTTGCACCGGATAGAACTGTGCTATCCTTACATTCTATCCATTGATAGGAATTTGCAATAAAATTTGCCATTAAGGTATCTTCGATAATATCTACAGCTGTATCGATACTATGCAAAACCAGATTGATATTTATAATACTGTCACATCCGGCGGTATTAGTTATTGTATCTTGATAAAATCCACTTGTAGAAACAGAATAATTACCAGATGGTAAATCGAAATTATCGGCGCAAATGGTCGTATCAATATAGCTTTCTGACTGCGTTAAGATATCCAATGTTATTTCTAATAAACTATCACAGCCATATATATTAGTAAGAGTATCTTCATAATTACCACTTGTAAAATAAGTTTCATCACCAGAAGGCACCGTAAAATGATTACACGCCGTTTCTGAAATTGTTGTGACTTGATGTGGACTTATTACAACGTCAACAGTAATGATACTATCACAGCCAGACGAATTTGGAATTGTATCCTGGTAGACACCACTAAAAAAGTAAGTTTCATCACCAGAAGGCACGGTATATGAATAGCAAGCTATAGAACTGATATTTGAGTATGAATTTGTAATGTTTAAATTAACAGTTATTAAACTATCACAACCGTTTGACCCAATTAACGTGTCAGTATAGGTTCCACTTGAAAAATATGTTTCGTCACCAGAAGGAACTGTATAAGAACTACAATTGGTTATATTTAAAATTGATGTATTGACTGAGTTAACTGCAATATTTATTGGGCCTACTAGTAATTGTGGTTCTCCGCAAACCCCAGTTGAACTCAGATAAAGTGTCATAGAATCTATGGGGGTTATCCAAATTGTATCAGATTCACTTTTTTGGATAACGACAGCATTAGTGTCTGAATCCAATAGTAACCATGAATCTGAGTCATTTAAATTTCCATGAATAATTATACTCACACTATCACCTGAACAAGCTGAAAAATTTGGTACATCAATAGAGTCTATATTACTAGTTGAGAAAATACCCGTGCAGTTATAAATATTTATAAGGTGTATGCTGGCGTTATTATTAGAAAAATTACCCGGTAAAATTTCTGAAATCAAAGGAGACGGATTGGCATCTAAAAATTTATTAAAATCACCAGCAATTAAAAGACCGCTAGAATCTATTGGCACAATTACTTCCCCAAAAGAGGAATGATCGCTGTAATAAGCATTTACCCAATTGAAATGACCACTTGTATCCAAATTTAGAAGGTATGTGTCATGATGAAGTAGTTGATTTGCGTCTGCGTTTAAAATATGAGTGTTCATTGAATCCGGATCAAAATCTAGATATCCAGAAAATGCTCCGGTAACTATAATATTGCTATTTACAATCTCAATATCCATTGCTATATCACCTAATTCATAAATGCTAAAGTTGCCAGAATCTGAGCCAAAACCATGTAGCCATTTTGATTGCCCATTTACATTCATTTTATGAATATAAAAATCCCAAGATCCATGAAAACTACTAGTTAAAGTATCAACACCATCAAATACTTCTACGTTTTGGTCGATATATTTTCCAATAGCGTAGATATTTTCAGAAGAATCAATGGCAACCTTCATTCCATTATTCGCTCCTCCATATGCACAATTTCCCCAAATAGTATTTCCCGCTGAATCAATTTTTAAAGTTAAGGAGTTTTCACCTTCACTTAAAATCCATTGGGTCGTCAAATCGGGGTTAATATCAATAGAGTCATTAAACCAACCTGTCACAAAAATATTAGAGTTATGGTCTACCAAAACCCCTTCAAATCCATCATCTTCACTAAACCCATCATAGCTTTTTGCCCAAACAAAGTTTCCAGAGTCATTTAATTTTAAGATGAACGGGTCTTCTTCAAATACTGAAGTCATATTACTTACACCAATACCTGGATCAAAGTCTACTGTATTCCAATACTGTCCTACTAAATAAATATCATTCGTAAGACTAATTGATATATCTAGTGTCTTTTCAAATACACCTAGACTGCCAAAGTTTCTTGCCCAAATTAAATTTCCATCTGTGTCAAATTTTAAAATAAAGGTATTAGGCGGATCGTTTTGATTACTCCCAGCTGTCATTAAAACTTGGCCTATTCCAGGATCAAAATCAACCGTCCCGTAGAAGGCTCCGTATATAATTACTTCATCATTTTGATTAATTTCTAGACCATTACTTGATTCATTATAAATACTGCCAAAAGTCTTTACCCAAAGAAAATTACCAAGAGGATCCAATTTTAATAAAAAAGCATCATGAAATCCATTTGAAATAACGTTGAAAGTGTTTGGACCAGGATCAAAATCAGAGTTTCCAGAGAATCTTCCAGATATATATATGTTTCCTTGACTATCAACATCTACACCTCCAATTCTATCATCACTTTGATTGCTTCCAATAGCTTTTGCCCAATTAGTGTTTTGAGAAAAAATCGTGAGCTGAGTAAGATTGAAGACAAATAAGAATAATAAACGCTTCATTGTTTCAAATGACGAAATTTATTACAAAACAACTTTTTCAATAAATACTTCTCATAATTCCTTGAAAATATTGAAATTCTAATTTTTTTTGAATTAAATGAACAATTATGTTTTCCAAGAAATTTTCCTTGATCTGAGACTATTTGCCATTTTACCAAAAATGAACTAAGCATGAAGAGAAAGTGAAGAAATTTCATAGTTTAAGTTTTGGATTACACAAACGTAAGTAATTTTCTTTTCAATTAGAATCAATTAATAGTGTTTCCCAACAAAATCCTTAATTTTGCTGCTTCATTTTAGCAAAAAGAAATGGCAAATAAATATCCAGAATACAAAGGGTTAAACTTACCAAACGTAGCAAAAAAGGTTTTAGACAAGTGGGAGGCTGAAAAGATCTTTGAAAAAAGTATCTCTCAAAAAGAGGGGAATCCTGCTTTTGTGTTTACAGAAGGACCTCCTTCAGCTAACGGATTACCTGGGATTCACCACGTAATGGCAAGAACCATTAAGGATATTTTTTGTCGTTATAAAACCTTAGCAGGTTTTCAGGTAAAACGTAAAGCCGGTTGGGATACACATGGTTTGCCGGTTGAGCTAAAAGTGGAAAAAGAACTAGGCATCACAAAAGAGGATATCGGTAAAAAAATCTCTGTTGATGATTATAATAAAGCTTGTCGTGAGGCAGTAATGCGTTACACTGATGAGTGGGAGAAATTAACGACTCAAATGGGTTATTGGGTGGATATGGATGATCCGTACATCACTTATGATCCTAAATACATGGAGTCTGTTTGGTGGTTGTTAGGACAAATCTATGATAAAGGTTTGATGTATAAAGGATACACTATCCAACCGTATTCACCAAAAGCCGGAACAGGTTTAAGTTCGCATGAAATTAACCAACCGGGATGCTATCGTGATGTAAAAGACACCACTTGTGTGGCACAGTTTAAGGTGAAAGCAGGAGAATCGGTTCCTTTTTCGAATGCTAAAATTGATCAACTATACATTTTAGCCTGGACCACTACTCCTTGGACATTGCCTTCAAATACTGCCTTGACAGTAGGGCCAAAAATCGAGTATGTTTTGGTTCAAACATGGAACCAGTATACACATGAGCCTATTCAAGTTATTCTAGCCAAGAATTTAGTATCTAAACAATTTGGTAAAAAGTTTGAATTAGCTGAGGATGCTAATACAATGTCTTACAATCAGGGAGATAAAAAAATCCCTTATGCTATTGTTGGTGAATGTTTGGGTTCAGATCTTGTTGGCATCCACTATGAGCAATTGTTGGATTACGTTCAACCTTACGAAAATGCTGATCAAGCTTTTAGAGTAATTCCTGGTGATTTTGTTACTACTGAAGATGGTACCGGTATCGTGCATACAGCTCCAACTTTTGGTGCGGATGATGCACAGGTAGCCAAAGAAGCCGGAGTACCAGGGATGTTGATTTTAGATGAAAACGGAAACCCTGTTCCACTAGTTGATTTGCAAGGAAGATTCAGAAAAGAATTGGCAGATCCTGTTTTTGGTTTAGGAGGAGAATATGTAAAAGCTGAGTATCTAGAAGAAGGAGAAGAAGAAGTTGAATTGGCTAAACAAAGAGAGCTATTGAAAGACATCATTGCTGATTTGAAAAGCTATCTTTCTGTTGATGAACGTATCACTTTGAAATTAAAGATTGAAAACAAGGCCTTTAATATTGAAAAATACACTCACTCCTATCCACATTGTTGGAGAACAGATAAACCGGTATTGTATTATCCTTTAGATTCTTGGTTTATTAAAGTAACTGAGAACAGAGAGAAACTGGTTGAGTTGAATAAAAAGATCAACTGGAAACCAAAATCTACCGGAGAAGGAAGATTTGGAAACTGGTTAGAAACTGCAAACGACTGGAACTTATCCAGATCAAGATATTGGGGAATTCCAATTCCTGTTTGGACCTCAGAAGATAAGACGGAGCAAATCTGTATTTCATCTGTTGAACAGTTAAAAGCTGAGGTAGATAAGGCAGTTGCAGCCGGTTTAATGGATAAAAATCCTTGGGCAGACTTTGTTCCGGGTGACTATTCAAAAGAGAATTATGCCAAGATTGATTTGCATAAAAACTATGTAGATGAAATGATTTTGGTATCACCAACGGGTCAACCAATGAAGCGTGAAGCAGATTTGATTGACGTTTGGTTCGATTCAGGATCGGCGCCATTTGCACAGCAACATTATCCATTTGAAAACAAAGAATTGATTGACAATGGAGTGGAAGCCTGGAAAAACGGAACAGCTCCAAAAGGACCATCTGCTTTTCCTACAGATTACATTGCTGAAGGTGTGGATCAAACAAGAGGATGGTTCTATACACAGCACGTTATTGCTGCCTTGGTATTTGATACCGTTTCGTACAAAAATGTAATCTCTAACGGATTGGTACTAGACAAAAACGGACAAAAAATGTCCAAGCGTTTAGGAAATGCCGTTGATCCATTTGAAACTTTGGGAACCTATGGAGCAGATCCTACCAGATGGTACATGATCACCAATGCTCAACCTTGGGATAACTTAAAGTTTGATGAAGAAGGAATTGTAGAAGTACAAAGAAAGTTCTTTGGAACATTATACAACACCTATTCATTCTTTTCATTGTATGCTAACATTGACGAATTCAGTTATGCTGAGGCGGATATAGATTATGCAAAACGTCCTGAAATGGATCGTTGGATTTTGTCTAAGCTAAATACCATGATCAAAGAGGTTCATGCGGCTTATGAAGATTATGAACCAACTAAGGCAGGAAGATTAATTCAAGCCTTTGTTTCAGACGAATTGTCTAATTGGTATGTACGTTTGTGTAGAAGACGTTTCTGGAAAGGAGATTACTCTGAAGATAAAATCTCTGCTTATCAAACTTTGTATCAATGTTTGGAAACGGTTGCGGTTTTAGGATCTCCAATTGCTCCTTTTTATATGGATCAGTTGTTTACAGATTTAAATTCAGTTTGCAACAGACACAATGCAGAATCTGTTCATTTAGTGGATTTTCCTAAATCAGATGCGGCACAAATAGACGAGGATTTAGAGGAGAAAATGGATATAGCTCAAAAAGTATCCTCAATGGTATTGAGTTTAAGAAAACGTGAGCAAATCAAGGTGCGTCAGCCATTGCAAAAGATCATGGTGCCTATTTTGGATAAAGATTTTGCAAGAAGATTAGAGGATGTTAAAGACATCATTTTATCTGAAGTAAATATCAAAGAAATTGAGTTGTTAGAAGATACGGAAGGGGTGATCAACAAAAAGATCAAACCTAACTTCAAATCTATTGGTCCTAAATACGGCAAGCAAATGAAACAAATTGCTGCTATGGTCAATGGCTGGGGATCAGATGACATTTCAAATGTTGAAGCCAATAATGGATGGAAAGGTGATTTGGATGGAGAAGCCATTGAATTAGATATGGACGACTTCGAAATCACTACTGATGACATTCCTGGATGGTTAGTAGCATCTGAAGGTAGAATCACAGTTGCCTTGGATATCACTTTGTCAGATGAATTAAAATCTGAAGGTATTGCACGTGAATTGGTCAACAGAATCCAGAATTACAGAAAAGATTCAGGCTTGGAAGTGATGGATAGAATCAAATTGACTTTTGATGCTAATGATGTGGTAAAATCGGCTATTGAAAACAATGCGGATTACATCAAATCTGAAGTGTTGGCATTAGATATTCAGTTTGGATCATTGAATGACAATGATGGTGTTTTAGCAGACTTAGAAGAAGGAGATACCAGAATTGGATTAGTGAAGGGTTAAGTTATTTTCAATTCAATCATATTAACATTAATCTTCTGATTTATTTCAAAAATCACGGTGCTACAAGAGGTTGGATAAAATTTATCTAAAACTTTTAGATAAAGACTAAGTGTTTATACGTAGATAACCATTTACTAAAAAATATGACCTTTTTATAAATGATTTTACCGTTCTAAAAGTTACTCAAAATAGAGGCTTATTTTCTATATAGTTTTAAGGCAAATCTAAAAACTAAAAAAGATGAAAAAGTACTTTTTATCGGTAACTGCTTTACTACTCGCAGGTTTATCGACACAAGCACAGGTCTGCACAACAGATTTGACACAAACGACTTCAAAAATGGTATATGGGGCGTTTTGGGACAATACAGGAGGTATGGATAGTCCGGCCTATTTGAGACAAGAAGGAAGCACAGTTTATATTGATGTTATTGATCATACTACCGGAAGATTATATGAAGGTGTTGGTTCAATTTCAAATTACTACTTGTCTAATGTAGAAGATAGAATTGTATCAGGTGATTTTGATGGAGATGGGGTAAGAGATGATATTGCGGTTTTATATCAAACAGGTTCTTCTTCTTGTAGAATAGATGTTTTTACAAGATGGGGAGGAACTTCTTCAGGAAGTGGATATGGATTTGATTATCATTTAAATGAATGGAGTTCTTCTGGCTATAATCCAGATAATGTGAATGGAAGGTTTGTTTCAGGATTATTTGACAATGACATTTATTATGATATCGCGGCTTTTTATGATTACGGAGGTGGTCAAACACGTATTCATGTATGGAAGTGTGGATATGGTATAAATCCGAGCTATCAGGGTTCTACCGGTTGGTGGAGTACGTATGGTTACACTGCAGGTCAAATTACAGATAGAGTTGTAACTGGTGATTTTGACAGAGATGGAAAATGGAACGATATCGCGGCTTTTTATGATTATGGATCTGGTCAAACGCGTATTCATGTTTGGGAGTCAAATAACTCAAGTTTTGTTTATCAAGGAGGAACAGGATGGTACACTTTCCCATATGGATATGATGCTTATAAAATTTCTAAGCGTGTTGTAGCAGGAGACTTTGATAGAGATGGTAAAAATGACGATATCTGTGCTTTTTACGATTATGGAGGAGGAGCTACAAGAGCTCATGTGTGGGAATCAACTGGATCTAGTTTCGCATATCCTAATGGAAATACAGGTTATTGGATGGTAACTTCAGGTTATTCTGCTTCTAGTATTAATGGAAAAATTGCATTGGTGCCACAGGGAAGTAAATTATCAGATTTGGTAGTGCTTTATAACTATGGAAGTAATACAACTAGATATCATCATTTTGAAGCTCAGAATCCATTATCTGGAAATGAGTATTTCACATATTCTCATGTGTTCTTCTGCACTAAATCAGCTGAACAACAATCTAATGAATTGACTTCTGATGAAAATATTAATGAGACACTTTCAACAAATGAGTTCAATTCAAGACCTACTAAACTTTATCCAAACCCAACTGCTGGTGAATTAAATATTGTGTTTTCTGATAAGTTCACTACAGGAAAGGTAGATATGCAATTGATGGATATGTCTGGTAAATTGATTTTATCACAACAATTTGCAGGAAATGAAACTGCTAACATTCAAATTGACATTTCAGCAATTCCTCAAGGAATGTATATGGTAAGATTAATCAATGAAAATGGAGAGCAAGAAGTTTTGAAGATTACTAAAAAGTAATTTAAATAAACTAACGTTTAATTTTAAAGTCCCTATTCACCATAATGGTGGATGGGGATTTTTTATTTTAGCATTTACGGATGCATACTAAACCTATAAAATATTGTTTCTTTCTCCTCTTGTTTTTATTTAATGTTCATTTAAATGCGCAGGAAAATAGGGGTTTGTTAATCACTCATTCAACTAAAACAAGAAATTGTTTTGTAATGGAAACATCCTTTGTAAAGGTTTTTACTGCTAGCAACTCGTATGATGGGATTCTTACCATTAAAGATTCTGCTACTATATCTGTAAAAGGCAATGACATTGCCATTTCTGACATTATAGAACTAAGAGGAAATACAGTTAGAAGAATGAAGGCTTCTAAGACACTAATTCAAACAGGAGCTGGCTTAGGATTAATGTCTGCAGGCTTTTTGATTTATGGATTAACCAAAGAAAATACTGAGGTGCTTAAAGTCGCTTTAGCAAGTGCATCTTTGGGGCTAATAGCCAGCAATGTAGGAGCTATTTTACACATTGAAAAGAAGAATTATGAAAAAGCCAAAGGCTGGAATTATCAGGTACAACAGTAACTTGAATTACTCCTCAATCTCAATAATTTCGTTCAACTTAGGAATCTCAACATTCCATCCTAATTCTGTTTCAATCATTACCCTAAACGCATTGGTTTGATGAGGTTCACCATGATTTAAAAAGATGGTTGTTGGTTCCTTTTTGAAGTTCTTTAACCAGTCAATCATTTCTTCTCTATCCCCGTGCGCCGACATGGATGAAATAGATCTAATCTCACAATTAATTGGCCTATATTGTCCAAAAAACTTTACCATTTTGGTTCCGTTTTGTAAATCTCTACCTCTTGTTCCAACAGCTTGGTAACCTACAAAAAGCAAAGTATTTTTAGAATTTTCTCCATGATTGTTGAGGTAATGAAGTATTCTTCCTCCCTCTAACATTCCACTTCCTGCCAAAATGATTTTAGGTTTTCTATCTGCTACAACAGCTTTTGATTCCTCATATCCACTGATGTATTTTACTGCACCAAACATATGATCTGCCACAAACTTTGGCAAGTTTTGAATTTCAGGATATCTGTCAAAAACCAAGGAAGACTTAACGCCCATTGGAGAGTCTAAATAAACGGGGATGTTTGGCAATTCATTTTCTTCTTTCAACTGCCAAATCAAATAAATCAATTCTTGAGTTCGCTCCACTGCAAAAGACGGAATCATCAATATTCCTCCTCTGTTGTATGTTTCGTCTATAATTTCTTTTAAAGATCTTTTTACGTTTTCAGTTTCATGGGTACGGTCTCCATATGTGGATTCTAAGACCACATAATCTGCTTCTTTGATCTTACTTGGCGGATACAATAACATTGGCTTTTTTCTACCAATATCTCCGGTAAAAACAATCACTTTATCCTCCACTTTTAGTTCAATCATTGCAGATCCTAAAATATGACCGGCATTGTGAAAACTAAATTTAATGTGATGATCAATTAACACCCATTCATTATACTCATGTGTATTGAAAAGTCCAAAGCATTTTTTTGCTTCATCTACAGTATATAAAGGCTTACAATTAAGATGTCCGCTGTAATGATGACTTTTGGCTCTTTCGGCGTCTTCTTCCTGAATTTTTGCACTATCCAGTAATATGATTTCAGTTAATTCTGCCGTTGCTGGCGTACAATAAATGGGACCATTAAATCCATTTTTTACTAAAACAGGGATATAGCCACAATGATCTAAATGGGCATGAGTTAATATAATACTGTCAATTGATTTTGGATCTACCGGAAAATCTTCCCAGTTCAAATTTCGTAGTTCCTTAAGTCCTTGAAATAACCCACAATCAATGAGTACATTTTTTTCTTTTGTGGACAGTAAAGTTTTAGAACCTGTTACAGTTCCTGCACCTCCAATGAACTGCAGTTTAAAAGCATTGGCCTTTTCCATTTCTTGCATATGTATACATCTAATTTAGCAAGAAATGTGCTCTATTTGTCGTATAATCTAACTTTATTTTCCTGTTGGGTCAGGATTGTTTTCAACCGGAATACCAAAAATTATTGTAGTATCAGAACTGATGTTAAATGTCTCTTGAAATTTAATTATCTCACCATTGTAAAGCACTTTAAATTCGCATGCACAAGCTCCTGTTCTTAGTGAAACTTTAAAGTCGCCTTGCGCATTTTTAGTCATTGGTCTTACTCCAGATCTATTACGTTCAATGCAATAAGCTTTAATCAAAGTTATTTTAGAACCGGCATGTGGACCCACAACTTTAGCGGTGAGCGTATTGGCCTGACTAAATCCAGTGAAGGCAATGAAAAGAGCAAAAAAGGCAATTAATTTTTTCATTTTCAACAGTTTGTTTCCCTAAATATGATCAATTATTGTACCGAAGTCAAATTAGTAGATTGTTACTTTAGTAGTTGAAACTACTTCTCCTTCACCTTTTTTATCCCATATTCTGGCATAAAGAATCACGGTTTTTCCTGTTGCATCACCACTCAGCTTAAATTCAGCAGATAAATCCAACTGTTCAGAAT